>NZ_QKTX01000013.1:73141-137671 GCF_003253485.1 Algoriphagus aquaeductus
GCCACTCCGGTCAACGGAGGAGATGCGCCAGTCTACCAGTGGAAGCTGAACGGTAACAACGTGGGAACCAACGCACCTACTTATACCAATGCGGCTTTGGCTAATGGTGATCAGGTGTCTGTGGTAATGACTTCTTCCGCAGCTTGTGCTAGTCCAAGTGCAGTCACTTCGAATACAGTAACCATGACCGTGACCAGCACTTTGGTTCCTTCGGTAAGTATTGCGGCAAATCCAGGCAATCAGATTTGTACCGGAACCAGCGTCACCTTTACCGCCACTCCGGTCAACGGAGGCGATGCGCCAGTCTACCAGTGGAAGCTGAACGGTAACAACGTGGGAACCAACGCTCCTACTTACACCAATGCATCCTTGGCCAATGGTGATCAGGTGTCTGTGGTGATGACTTCCTCCGCTGCCTGTGCTAGTCCAAGTGCAGTCACTTCGAATACCGTGACGATGACCGTGACCAGCACTTTGGTTCCATCCGTCAGTATCGCAGCTAATCCGGGCAATGAAATCTGTACCGGAACCAGCGTCACCTTTACCGCCACTCCGGTCAACGGAGGAGATGCACCAGTCTACCAGTGGAAGCTCAACGGTAACACAGTGGGAACGAACGCTCCTACCTATACCAATGCAGCCTTGGCTAATGGTGATCAGGTGTCTGTGGTGATGACTTCTTCTGCAGCTTGTGCAAGTCCGACCGCGGCCACTTCGAATACCGTGACGATGACCGTGACCAGCACTTTGGTTCCTTCGGTAAGTATCGCAGCTAATCCGGGTAATGAAATCTGTACCGGAACCAGCGTCACCTTTACCGCCACTCCGGTCAACGGAGGAGATGCGCCAGTCTATCAGTGGAAGCTGAACGGTAACAACGTGGGAACCAACGCACCTACTTACACCAATGCGGCCTTGGCCAATGGTGATCAGGTGTCTGTGGTAATGACTTCTTCCGCAGCTTGTGCTAGTCCAAGTGCAGTCACTTCGAATACAGTAACCATGACCGTGACCAGCACTTTGGTTCCTTCGGTAAGTATTGCGGCAAATCCAGGCAATCAGATTTGTACCGGAACCAGCGTCACCTTTACCGCCACTCCGGTCAACGGAGGCGATGCGCCAGTCTACCAGTGGAAGCTGAACGGTAACAACGTGGGAACCAACGCTCCTACTTACACCAATGCATCCTTGGCCAATGGTGATCAGGTGTCTGTGGTGATGACTTCCTCCGCAACTTGTGCAAGTCCAAGCTTGGCTACTTCCAATACCGTGACGATGACCGTGACCAGCACTTTGGTTCCATCCGTCAGTATCGCAGCTAATCCGGGTAATGAAATCTGTACCGGAACCAGCGTCACCTTTACCGCCACTCCGGTCAACGGAGGAGATGCACCAGTCTACCAGTGGAAGTTGAATGGCAACAATGTGGGAACCAACTCTGCGACCTACACCAATGCGGCTTTGGCCAATGGGGATCAAGTGTCTGTGGTTATGACTTCTTCCGCAACTTGTGCAAGTCCGACCGCGGCCACTTCGAATACCGTGACGATGACCGTGACCAGCACTTTGGTTCCATCCGTCAGTATCGCAGCTAATCCGGGTAATGAAATCTGTACCGGAACCAGCGTCACCTTTACCGCCACTCCGGTCAACGGAGGAGATGCGCCAGTCTATCAGTGGAAGCTGAACGGTAACAACGTGGGAACCAACGCTCCTACTTACACCAATGCGGCCTTGGCTAATGGTGATCAGGTGTCTGTGGTGATGACTTCTTCCGCTACTTGTGCTAGTCCGGCCTCGGCTACTTCGAATACTGTAACCATAGCTATTAGTCCTTTGAGCACCTACTACCAAGACTTGGATGGAGATGGATATGGTAACCCAGCAGAATCGATTCAGTCCTGTACCAAACCTACTGGTTATGTAGAAAACAACACCGATTGCAACGACTTCCTGGCAGCCATCAATCCAGGGGCAATAGAAATCTGTGGCAATGGAATAGATGAAAACTGCAATGGTATGGATGATGACGTTTGCTCTGAAGTTATACCAATTCTTAGAACACGAACCTATGCTATTAAAGAGGGAGATCGTGGCATCATCCCGGCGGTTCTTGAGGTTACTTTGGATTCAGAAGCCACTCAGGAAGTATCGTTGAATTACACCACCGTCAATGAACAGGCAAGAGCTGGGGAAGATTATGTAGCAACATCAGGAGTGCTGACCATTCCAACAGGAAGCCGGTCAGGTCGAATTTCAATCGGAATTATCGGTGATACGAGACAAGAAAGCAACGAGCGGTTTGCTATTCAGTTCTCAAGTCCAATAAATGTACGACTGCCAGAAAATCCAATCAGCAGTGTTTTGATCCTGGACGATGACAAAGCTCCAAAAGTATCAGTGCTCTTGAAACAAGGGGAGCTTTGGAAAGTCAAACATGTTCCGGGACAAATTGAGGAGTTGACCATATTTACTCAAAATGGCTTCCAGTTGTATCAGAAAAACAACTTGAGTAACGAACTTCAACTTCCTTATTTTGCGCCAGGGTCTTACTTCTTCGCAGTTAGATTCCAAGATGAATACGGAGATTACCAGCTGATGCAAGGAGTTCTTATCATCAAAAATTAATTACCTGATTTAAACAAACACTGAACAAGAAAGGCTAATCGAGATTTCGGTTAGCCTTTTTAAGATTAAAGCCATGCCTTCTAAAAAAACCTGTGTCTCCCTCCTTTTGCTCAAAGATAAAATCGTCCGAAATCTTCCATTCAAAACAAATTCCTACAATCAAACCATTCCCCTCTTTTCCCTTCCTTGATTTTGAATAACTTACCTGCATTAACCCAAACCAAACCATGGAAAAACTCAGAAAAGAGGATATCCCTCAGGAGGCCTTTGACCTCTATGATTACTACTGTCACAATAAACTGGACCGAAGGACTTTTGTAGAAAAGCTATCTGCCTACGCCGTTGGTGGCATCACCGTCACTGCATTGATGAGCAGCATGATGCCGGACTATGTAAACACCCGCACGATCGAGCCTACTGACGAGCGCATGCAGAGTTCGGACTATGTGATGTACGACTCCCCCAAAGGAGGCGGACAGATCAAAGGATTACTTTCCAAACCAGCAGGTAAAGGTAAGTTTCCCGGCATTGTGGTAGTCCACGAAAACCGCGGACTCAATCCGTATATTGAAGATGTAGGCAGAAGATGTGCAGTAGACGGGTTTATATCTATCGCCCCAGACGCACTTACCCCTCTTGGCGGATATCCCGGCAATGATGACGAAGGCCGTACCTTGCAAGCCAAGCGAAACAGGGACGAAATGCTCGAGGACTTTATAGCAGCCTACGAATTCCTAAAAAATCATCCCGACTGCGACGGAAATGTAGGGGTTGTCGGTTTCTGCTTTGGTGGTTGGATTTCCAACACGATGGCGGTGAGAATCCCAGATTTGAAGGCGGCCGTACCTTTCTATGGGGGTCAACCTGACCTCGCAGAGGTGCCAAAAATCAAAGCTCCCCTACTTGTAATCTACGCCGAACTAGATGAACGAGTAAATGCGGGTTGGCCTGCCTACGAAGAAGCTCTCAAAGCCAACGGCAAAAAATACGAAATGATCAACTATCCCGGTGTAAATCACGGATTCCACAACAATACGACTCCAAGGTACGACGAGGCAGCAGCCAAAGCTGCTTGGGATAAGACCATCGCATTTTTCAAGGCCAATTTGAAGTGATATAGCACCCTTAGCTTTTCCAAGGTCTCTGACTTTGGAAAAGCTTTACCCATTCAAACAAAAAGCTACTTTTTACTTATCGAATGGTATTTTCTAGGACCACCACCGAAGGCCCTTGTTCCATCCATCGCTTACCAAGCCCAGTTTGATCTCCCATAGGTTCAAAAAGCACAAATGAACCCAATGCCAAATCAATGTCTCCATCCCCATCCAGATCACCGGCATCCATGACAAACCAGCGCCCCCTGAAGGATTGAGGAAAGGTGTAGGCTTCAAAAGTCAGGTTTCCTTTGTTTTCCAGATACACAAAGCTCTCTTCAGGCGAATGAACATAATCCGGGAAATGGGAAATCACCGCAATATCCAAGTCCCCATCTCCATCATAGTCACTAGGAATAGCCTTATATGCTCCATGAAGCGGAAAAAACCAGGCTTGGGTAAATTGGTAATTGCCGTCGTTTAGAAAAATATAGATCCCGTGAAAGTTTTTCAAAAAGGGTGTACGATCAGCATTATCCCCCGAGACATAGATCAAATCTTCAAAGCCATCCTGATTGAAGTCCGCCAATTCCATGTGCAAAGAACCTTGCAGGGGTGAAAATGCAAGGAGTTGCTTTTCAGCAAACTTACCCTGGCCTTGGTTGGTGTACAGAAAGACTCCTTCATCGCCTTGGGCCATCAGGGAAAGGATATCCAATTGACCATCTTGATTCACATCCCTCAAGATCGTCTTGATCGCCCCCGGCTTAGGTCTTAGCACATGTTTGGTGTACCGGTCCTTACCAAGATTTTGATACCAAGCCAGATTGCCGGTTAGGTCTCCAAATTCACTGGCTACCAGATCTTCCAATCCGTCTCCATCCAGATCGCCACATGAAATCTGCACCGGCCTCTGCATATTAGAGATGATCTCTCGAGACTGGTTATAGGATTTTTCTATCCCGTTTTTGGTTACTTTTTGAATAGATCCAATAGGCAAATCACTGGGAAACACTCCGTCTCCTGCAATAGCCAGCATGAGGGCGTCTTTTTTTTCATAAAAATCTACCGGAGCCCTGGAAAAAGCGAGTTCGTAATCCAATTCCAACTTTGAGTTGAGAAAAGTCAGCATGCTACGGTTTCTCTTTCCATCTGCGAAAACCAAACCTCTGGAATCGGGCAAGATTTTGACCATGGTAGTCAAAGCTGGTCGATGGGCTTGCCCTATCTCCCTGACTTTAAAATGCTTCAATCCCAGCTTGATTTGTTGACTCCTTTTATAAGTCGGCAAGCTATCCGGAGCCTCCTGAAGATAAAAGGCCACAAGTTTGTCCCAGTCCTCCTTGGCAAGCATGGGTTGCTCGGGATAAATATTTGCCTGCCTGACTATTTCTCCTCCCAGCCCAGGGGTAAAAAGACTGTCAGGTTGCCGGTCACCCTTGAAAATCCCCATCCGATGACCCATGGAGGGCAGGACATCCTGTTCCCAACTGAACTTGGGAAGGGCCGAAGGCTCCACATAAGCATGGCAACTCCCACAATGGGATTTGGCAAGCACCTCACCAGAAAGTCCGGAAGGAGTCGGTTGAAGTGGGAAAGAAGCTTCGGTTTTACTTCCTCCACTACAGGAGAAAAGGATCATCAGAAAGATTAGTACCGAAAAATTCTGTTTCATACTTTTTCAAGTTGAGGATAAAAAATGAAATTGAAAAAACGATGGGCTAACTAAGGCAGGGATTATCGGGAGTCAGAAAATCAGATTCTTAGTCAATCACCAGACAGAAAAACTAAATCGTTTTCCAACTCAAGGACGACAAATTGACCAATAGGAGCAAACGCAAAGTTGATCCAGTCCATTTTCAGCCTTTCAGATCAAAAAACAAAAACTCAAGCCCTAAAATCACTTCAATTTTATATGTACCTTATTTGTCAAAATCAGGAAATCCAGCCCACCTTAATGTATCCATGAAAGAAATCCATCCTTTCTCCTCCTTTCAGGAGGCGATCACCAAATTTGACAACGGAGGTCACTTTTACAATTTATTCAGTCACGCCAAAGACGGAGTAGTTTCCCCGGCCGAATTGGAGATCATAGCAGGCACCGGTCAGGATAAGCAGAAACTTATCCTTTTTCTGGTCATGTCCATATGCAAAATGGATAATCGAAGTAGGGAGAAAATTCTGGCTCGGCTTGATGGAGAATTATTTGAGACTTATGAAAAATATCATCCCGTACACATCACTATTTCTCAAATGATCGAAAGAGGAAAGCCCGGGCTAAGTGTAACGCTAGTTGGAACTCCAAAAAAAATCAGTGAACAGACCGTAGGAAAAGTACTTGTACCGGTGGCTGTTGGTGGAGAAACAAGCTTTGCCTTGGTTCCCATTTCAGAGTCTTATGTGATCTATGAGCTTCATTCAGACTATACTCATGAGACCGTACTCGTAGGACATCCGAAGGAAAGTGATGATCTTCCGGAAAGAAAACTCCGCCTTGGAGGAATTTTGTCCACACTGAATGAGATAGATCAGTCCCAAAAATCCAAGGAAGGAATATTTTTAGAAATTCAATTCTTTCTGGAAGAAGAAAACCAATGATCAATCAATCCCAATTTCAGGCATAATCCCAATTCATCTTGGAACAGCAACTGATTGATTTACCTTCATTTTCCCTTTCTCAAATGGATTTCCTAATCCGGATTGCAGTGGCATTGGGAATCGGCGGAGTGATCGGCTTGGAAAGGCAATACAGTGCGATGAAAGAAAACTCAAGTGGTTTTTCCGGAGTCCGAACATTTAGCATTCTGGTATTACTTGGTTTTGCAGGCGGAATATTTTATCATGTTTTTTCGCCTTGGGTCTATGGAGTCATTCTTCTCGGGGTGGTAATTCTCCAGGCTACCTCTTATTGGTATACTGCTACGCAGGGCGATCGAGGTCTTACTACTGAATTGAGTTCAGTATTTGCCTTTATTCTGGGCACCCTGGTTCTAAACGGACTGATTGAAATCTCACTGTTTATAACCGTGATCTTGGTCGTGGTCCTTTCTTCCAAATTCCGAATCAAAACCATCGTAGGAAAGATAACAGCTGAGGAACTATATGATTTTATCCGATTCGTAGTATTGGCCTTACTGATCTTCCCTTTTTTACCTGATGAGACATTTGGACCATATCAAGTCTTGAATTTCAGAGAAATAGGATGGGTCGTCTTACTCACTTCCGGGCTTGGATTAGTAGGTTATATTTTGACCAAATTTCTTGGAGCAAATCGGGGAATATTAGTCAGTGGTCTCGTGGGGGGATTAGTATCGAGTACAGCAGTGACTTGGGTTTTTGCCCAAAAAAGCAAGGAAAATCCAAGTCTATCATCCTCTTGTGCCACAGCCATTTTGGCGGCTAGCTCCATCATGACCATTCGGGTTTTGATTTGGACATTTATTTTCAACCTTGCTCTTTTTGAAAAATTGCTGTTCCCTGTACTGATTGTTTTTCTTGCAGGACTGGGAATCACAGTTTACATTTTTGCCAAAAGGAAAAAAGAACTCATGGATGATCAGCTCATCCCGCTCAAAAAACCTTTGGACTTGAAAAGTGCCTTGGTATTCGGAGCAATCTATTCTGCCATTTTACTTTTGGTCAGTTATGCCAATGAAAATCTTGGCGAACGGGGCACTTTCATTTCCAGTGCAATTGCAGGGATTTCAGATATTGACGCCATTACCATTTCAGTTTCCAAACTCGCAGGGAATCAATTGATCATGCAGATCGCGGGGATCTCGATATTGATTGCTACCATTTCCAACACACTGGTCAAAATGGGCATCGGCATCTATGCCGGAAGTATGGAGTTAAGGAAAAAGTTAATTTTAGGATACGGGGTGGTTTTTGGAGCAGGAATTATCGCTTTATTCATAATCAGATAAACAGCCATGGTATTTAAAGGAATCGACACCTTGATCCTCAGGGTAAAAAACCATTCAAATTCGGCAGTTTGGTATCAGGAAAAATTAGGCCTTACACCTATCTTTTCAGATGATGAGATCAGGTTGACCGTGATGGACACCGGAGGCCCACCCAGCCTAACTCTTTGGCAAACCGATGAACCAATCCACAACTCCCCTTCGACTTGTGCGTATCCCATTTTCAGAACAGATAATGCCGCAAAGTCCAGAGATGAGTTAATCAGTAAAGGAGTGCAAGTCACAGATTTGATTACAGATTCCCTCGTTACCTATTTTCAATTTTTCGATTTGGACGGAAACGTCCTTGAAGCCTGTCAAACCCATGATTAAGAACTATTATCTATCATTTTTAGGATTGCTAATCGGGATGGTTTGGTCTTGCTCTACCGGTAAGACACCGTCCAAAACTCCTTTCAGCGAAACACTGATCGAATCCCATCTTTCCTGGAACGGAGATTCACTCCCCTCCTATCCTGAAGGAAAACCCAAGATATCCATCGTCAAAGTCACCATTCCTCCACATTCGGAACTTTCCAAACATTACCACCCGGTAATCAATGCGGGATTCATGCTGAAAGGTGAACTGACAGTCATTGATGAAAAAGGAAATACCCTTCATCTCAAGGCCGGTGACCCGATCATCGAAGTGGTGGATGTGGTTCATTATGGAAAAAACGAAGGGGACGAACCCGTCGAAATTGTCGTTTTTTATGCCGGGACGGAGGGAAAAGAAATTGTAGTCAAGGAATCTAAAACCAATTAATCCTCACCATTCAACTCAAAGCATATGCCTTCTCATAAGACCACCTTTCAGTTTATCAGTGAACCCGGCGATGTGAATTTCGGGGGAAAAGTCCATGGCGGCACCGTGATGAAGTGGATCGATCAGGCAGCCTACACCTGTGCGAGAAACTGGGCAGAAAGCTACTGTGTAACGGTCTATGTGGGCGGCATCCGCTTTTACAAACCTATTGGAATCGGCGAGGTGATCAAGATTGATTCTCAGGTGATCTACACCGGCAGCTCGAGTATCCACATCATGGTCGAGGTGTATTCCCGAACCTTCGAGCAGAAGAAGTTTGAGAAAAAGACCCATTGCATCATCATTTTTGTGTCTGTGGACGAAAATGGCAACCCCAAAAAAGTAAAGCCTTGGATACCGAAAACCGATCAGGAAAAGAAGCTGCAAGAATACGCGCTCAAACTCAAAACCCTCCGGGAAGAGATCCACGAGGAGATGCGGCCGTTTTTTAATGAGTGAGTTTTCTGGAGATATTTATAAAAGTTTCTATTTTTAGAAACAAATGTTATTTTTGAGGAGTTCTTCAATCAAGTTTGTATGAGATTTTTTGAAACAAAATTTTTAGAGGAAGCTGAACAGTTCATCGCTCAACTTGACCCTAAAACAATCAAGAAAATCTTCTACAACATTAACCTTGCAGAACATACCAATGACCCAAAACTGTTTAAAAAGCTTCAAAATGACATTTAGGAATTCCGGACCAAGTTCGGAGGACTTCAAATTAGGCTTTTGGCATTTTGGGATAAAACTGATAAAAAGGAAACCTTGGTAATAGCCACTCATGGCTTTATAAAGAAGGTGGATAAAGTTCCTGGGCAGGAAATTGACCGGGCAATACGATTGAAAACAAAGTACTTTGAAGGCAAATAAATAAGATAGCCCCATGGCATCCAAAAAAACAAAGACTTTCACTCTTGGCGAGATGAAAGACAAGTATATCGGCGAAGTAGGAACCGCAGCGCGGGACGAGTATGAATATGAACTCCGAATGGATGTCTTAGGGAGAATGATTAAAGCCGCAAGACTGGAAAGAAATCTGACTCAAGAAGAACTCGGTCTACTCGTGGGGGTTCAGAAAGCGCAAATTTCAAAACTGGAGAGCAGCGCAAACAGTGCAACCATTGATACTATTCTTAAAGTATTTAAAGCCTTGAAAGCTGAAATCAACTTCAACGTAAAGCTTGAAGACAACTTTGTCAAGCTTATTTGAGAGATGTGAAATTTTGAATCCTAGCAAGGTATATTGGATCATTTCACCTCCCTTTTCACCTTCTCCAAAAACAAGCCTTCCACATAAAACTGCCAGTCTGAAAACTTCAAGGCTTGATTGGCCAAATGGACGTGATGGTCTTGATCCAAAATGTAGCCATCAGGCTTGTTGAGTTGGCGGGTTTTGCTATAGACTTCTTCGACCTTGTTTTGGATAGAGGTCCATTCGGCTTCCATTTGCTGAAGCTTGGATTTGGCCACTTCCCGCTTTTCACCGCTTGGTTCGTCGAGTTCGGCCAAAGTGATAATCGCCCGATTGGAAAACTGCACCACTTCGGCCACTTGTTCATACACTTCCAGCTGATGAGTATTTCTCAAGGCTGACTTTTTGATCTCCTGAATCTGCTGTAGTATGGAATCTACTTTGGCTAGATTGGCTTGAGCCTGAGCGATTTTGCTTTGGTATTTTCCTGTCCATTTGCCCGCAGAATCCAAGTTGGGGAATGGAATCACCGCCTCATCTATCGGGTTTTCCAATTTTCGGAGACGATTTCGGTCTCTTCGATTATCCAAAAGCAGGTTTTTCCAATCCGCCACAGGACCTTCCAAGTCATTGATAAATTCATGTTCGGCCGAAGCAAACTCAGGTCCAAATGCCCGCTGACGGTATGCCTGATGCAACTGATCGACGCTTCGTTTTTCCCCAGCCCAGGTGTATTCCGCAAAAATGGAATTCCCTCGCTGATACAATTCAAAGTGAGGAGAATCATCGTCCCAAAGCGTCAGAAGCAATCCATCCGCCTTGTTTCGGATCGAGATCAGCGCAAAATCCCGGATGTTATTCGTATTGCTTTGATCCTGCGGCATGAGATTCCAGCGGGTCTGACCGGCGGTGGCCCCCATCACTTTCAGTCCATTGTCGGTAAACCATTGGATCGCCCGGTTATTCCCCGGCGACTCGGGCATATCGTAGTTCCAGCGCATGTAGACGCAGTTTTTTGGGAACAAATCGATGTACTTATTCAGGTTGGGCTCGTTGGCTGACCAAATGCTATCCACCTGTGCCTTAGTCAATTTGGAATCATAAATGGAGCGATAGACCTCTGCATTTTTCAGGGGCATATCGTCCCAAAAGATCGGCGTCAAGCCTTTTTGCGCAGCATACTCACTCACCCGATTGAGCCAGATAAGTTGGAGTTCGAGAGGCGATTTTCCGGAATTTCTTCCCGTCGTGTGAACTTCATCCCCTCCCACATGCAGGTAGTTCGCATAAGGAAAAGCCTTCAGCGCATCTTCATATAGGTCAAATTGAACTTTGTAGGTCTCTTCATTCAACGGATTAAAAGCCCAGTCACTCTCCGGATCGTCTCGAAGCGGGATGTATTCGGGATGCTTTAGGATAAAAGACGCATGACCCAATCCCTGCACCAAAGGACTGATCCGAATATGTCTGGCCATGGCGTAATCGCTGAGCTCTTTCCATTCCGAGATGCTAAACGCATCGGAGGAGCCCACCTTCGGCTGAAGTTCGTATTGGAGTTTGTCCTCGATCTCCACGATTACCGCGTTGATTTTTTGCGCAGCAAATCGGTCCATGAGTTCGAAGTAATACTCCTTTTTCTCCAAATGATGCTTCACATCGAGGTGCACGGCACGATAGTCCAAGGCAGGTTCATCTTTGATTTTCACCAAAGGCAAAACGGCATTTTGGTCCTTGGCATCTTGGATCAATTGTCCCAAAGTCATCAATCCATACCAAAGCCCCGCTTCGGCCGGCGCCTGAATACTGATCTGATCCACCGAAATCTCCATCAGGTAGCCTTCCTTTTTCAGATCCAAATCCGGTTGGAGGGTAAAACGAAAGCTTTCAATTCCTTCCAAACTCCCTTTTTCAAGCATGGCTTTTTTGGCTTTCTCAAAAGAAGCCTCAACTTGCTCCAACTCAAGTTTGGATTGGCCAGAGATTGTCATTTCGGAGGGAGAAGGCAAAAGCTCAAATCGGGCTTCTGATTTGGTGGAAGTTTCGCAGGACCCAAGTATCAACAGGAATCCAAAAAGGAGGAAAGGAATAAAGTTTTTCATAAGGCTGGCATTTCCTCATAAAATAGAAATAAAGCCTTAAAAACCCCATTAAAACCAAGATCAAAGGGAAAATGGAGGTTCAAAACGGGTCAAACCTTTAGAAAAATCTAAACTCAGAGGCTAAAAGGAAGATTTAGCTTGAAATAACACCTAAACAAATCACCCCAATTCGCCCAAAACGGCTTTTCTCAATAGCTCACTTAGATTCTCCTGAGTCAAAGGACGCACATTTGCATACGGCTTGGCCAACATCAGCTCGACTGCTTCGGGAATATTTTCTTCCCCAAAACCAAGGCTTTGCAGGTCTGTTTTTGCCCAACAATTCCCCGCCAATCGCCTTAATTCCAGGGCCGGATTTTCGCTTTGAAAGACGGTTTTAAAATCGTTTTTCATTTCTTCCGAAAGGAAATCCCACTGAAAATCCATCACATAGGATTGCATCACGGTATGCACCGAAGCATGATCCAGCCCAAAACTACCTCCCAAGGTGTGACAGGCTTTGTGGTGAAGGGACATTTCCACTTCACACAGGCATTTACCCGCTAAATACGCACCCAGCAACAAATTTTCATTGCTTTCTTCGGTGAGCGAATCGGACTGAGCGAGATTTTCCATGCCCTTTTTGATCACCTCCATTCCCTGAAGCGCTATCGAGCGGGTCACCGGATTGGCAGTGGGAGAATAGATGGCCTCCATGAGGTGAGCCATGGCATTCATGGCGGAGGTAGCTGCCAGCAACTTGTGCATACCGACCGTCAACTCCGAATCGTAAATCACCACTCCTGGCAGCACCTGATCATTCCGACCGGTAGTCTTGCCTGCCTCTGTGGAAATCCCGAAAATATTGGTCTGCTCCGAACCAGAATAAGTCGAAGGAATCGCAATCTGGGGAAGGTATTCATCTAAAGCCAAGGCTTTAGCCAAGCCTATTGCCGAACCTCCACCGATTGCCACCACAACTTGGGGCTGATGCTTGGCTCGAAATTCTCTGACCTCCGAAACCAAGGTCTTGGGAACATGCTGAATAATCTTTGAAAAATGAACTACCCGATTCGATCCCAAAGCATCCTGTAGACTTTTCACCTCTGCCTCCAAGCGTCCTGTGGCCAAGACCAAGACTTTGCTGTAGTTCTTCAATAATTCGGGAAGAAGCTTTCTTTTTCCTTTTCCAAAATAGATTCGATTGGGAAATGATCGGTAGTTAAATTCCATGGTTTAGCGTTTGTAAAGTGCTGCCTCGATTTGGGCCACCGTCTTTCGGAGTTCGGGGAGATATTTTTCGATCAACTCATCCCGACTCACCCGAGAGGCGTGTCCGCTGATATTAAGGGCAGCGATTGTTTTTCCGTTTTTGTCCTTGATCGGACAGGCGATAGAGCGAACACCGATTTCAAGTTCCTGATCGGCCAAAGCCCAGCCTCGTTGACGGACTAAGTTGATCCGCTCCAGAAAAGCCTGTGGATCAGTGATCGTATAGTTTGTAAATGGCTCAAAAGAAGTCTCAGAGGCATATTTTTCCACTTCTTCCTGAGAAAGGCCGGATAATAACACCCTCCCCATCGAGGTAGCATAGGCAGGAAGCCGAGTACCCAGACCAAGGGAAATCGTCATAATCCGGGAAGTCTGCACTCGTGCGACATAGACGATATCATGCCCGTCCAAGACAGAGAGTGAGCAGGATTCATTGACGGTTTTAGCCAGTTCATTGAGAAATGGCTCTGCCAATTCCCGGAAAGAAAGTGAGGAAAGATAGGCATATCCCAAAGTCAACACCTTTGGCGTGAGCCGGAAATATTTCCCATCAGCCGAAGTCACGTAGCCCAAATGCAGCAAAGTCAGCAAAATTCGGCGTGCATTGGCGCGGGTGAGTTCGACCTGCTTGGCCACTTCGGTAAGGGTCAATTCATCGTTTTGGGCATTGAAAATGGAAATCACCTTCAAGCCCTTTTCCAGGGATTGGACAAAGTCGGATTTTTTAATAGAGTCTGCCATCCCCAAAACTATCAAAAATTCACATTTTCGATCACGACAGCATATCCCTGCCCCACTCCCACACACATGGTGCAGAGGGCATATCTTTTCTTCTTTTCCACCAATTCCAAGGCAGCAGCTTGAATAATTCTCGCTCCCGACATGCCCAATGGATGTCCCAAAGCAATGGCTCCTCCGTTGGGGTTCACTCTCGGATCATCATCTGCCAATCCCCAAGAACGTGTACAGGCCAAGCTTTGCGCAGCAAAAGCCTCATTCAACTCAATCACATCCAATTCTTCAAAACTCAATCCTGCTTTTGCCAAAGCTCGATTAGACGCCTCCACCGGACCGATTCCCATGATTCTCGGCTCGACGCCTACTACTGAAGAGGCCAAGATTCTTGCCAAGGGTTTCAGGTTGTGATTTTTCACAGCCGTTTCCGAAGCGATTAACAAGGCAGCCGCACCGTCATTCAGCCCAGAAGCATTTCCTGCCGTAACAGTGCCTCCAGCAAGTCTGAAAGCAGGTTTCAACTTGGCCAAGGCCTCTAAAGTCGTGTCAGGACGGATAAATTCGTCTTGAGAGAAAAGTACAGGATCTCCCTTCCGCTGAGGAATGGAGACGGTCATGATTTCTTTGGCCAATCTTCCGGAAGCCTGGGCATTGGCGGCTTTCATCTGACTGCGAAAGGCAAATAAATCCTGATCCTCGCGACTGATGTGATGGATGTCCACCAAGTTTTCGGCAGTCTCTCCCATGGCTTCGGTGCCGTAAAGTGCTTTCATTTTGGGATTGACAAAGCGCCAGCCAAAGCTGCTGTCGAAAAGTTGAGCATCATTTCCATAAGGAAGGGCCGACTTGGACATCACCAATGGCGCACGGGTCATGTGTTCGACACCTCCGGCAATGAAAATATCCCCATCTCCTGATTTGATCGCCCGGTTGGCATGAATCACTGCTGACATTCCGGATGCACACAGACGATTTACGGTTTCTCCCGGAACTGTCAACGGCAAACCAGCTAAAAGCGCTGCCATTCGGGCTACATTTCGATTGTCCTCACCTGCTTGATTGTGACAGCCGAGGATAACATCTTCGATCAGTGCGGGATCCAAATCCGGATTTCGACTCACCAACTCCCTGATCACCAATGCGGCCAGATCATCGGCACGAACCTCAGATAGGCCTCCTCTAAACTTGGCAATCGGGGTACGGATTCCATCTATAATAAATGCGTCCTTCATTTTCGAATATTTGTTCAAATATAGAACATTTGTTTGCCTATAATGGTTTTAAGAATACTTGAATACCTACACCAAAAATGAAGACTGTTCCTATATTGACCGTCGAGGAAGCCGCCAAACTGATCCAAGATGGTGACACCTTGCTATGCGGAGGATTTGGCATGACCGGAAATCCCGTTCATATCCTCAATGCCCTGGCCGAAACCCAAACCAAAAACCTGACTTACATTGGTAACAATGTTGGCGAACCCGGATTGGGAGGAGGACGACTTTTGAAAAATGGGCAAATCCGAAAGATGATCGGCTCCTTTTTCACTTCAAATCCAGATGCAGTCAAAGCAGCGCAAAGCGGAGAAGTGGAATACGAACTGATCCCTCAGGGTACTTTGGGGGAAGCCATCCGTGCGGGGGGAATGGGAATTGGTGGTTTTTTCACCCCAACCTCTGTAGGCACAAAGCTGGCGGAAGGCAAGGAAATCAGAACCCTAAATGGGATTGACCAGGTTTTTGTACCATCCATTCGGGGAAATATAGCGTTGATTCGCGCATGGAAGGCCGACACCGCCGGTAACCTGACCTATCGCATGACCGAGCAAAACTTCAATCCCGCCATGGCAACGGCAGCGGATTTGGTGATTGCAGAGGTAGAAGAAATTGTACCTGTGGGAGAGCTTGATCCAAATCAGATTCATACCCAAGGCTGCTTTATAGATTACTTAGTGCAAGCGACGCTCAAAGAGGAAGACTTGGGTTCGTCCGCCTCGGTCAAAGGAAGTCTAAAAAAAGTCGATGATGACCGGATGAATATTGCCAAAAGGGCTCTGAAAGAACTAAGCAAAGGAAATATTGTCAACTTGGGAATTGGTATTCCCACGCTTGTAGCCGATCTGATCAGCCCTGAAGACGGCATCATTCTGCACACCGAAAACGGCATGCTCGGTGTAGGCCCGGCACCTGAAGATGGTGGTGGTGCACTTCACCACCCGGTAAATGCCGGAAAAATCCCGGTGACCGCACTTCCGGGAGCTAGCTACTTTGACAGCACGATTTCCTTTGGCATGATCAGAGGTAAGCATGTGGACGTGGCCATTATGGGAGGATTGGAGGTAGATACGCAAGCCAACCTGGCCAATTGGGCAGTTCCCGGTAAGCCTTTACTCGGAGTAGGAGGCGCCATGGACTTGGCTTCCGGCGCGAAGAAACTCATCATCACCATGCAGCATTGCAACTCTGACGGCAGCTCCAAAATCGTAGAAAACTGCTCCTTGCCCCTTACTGCCATCGGGGCAGTGGATATGGTCATTACCGAATTGGCGGTTTTTGAATTTGTCAATGGAAAGCTTACGCTGACTGAGTTGATGCCGGGTTCCGATTTGAAAACGGTGAAAGCAAAGACTTCCTCTACTTTCGAAATCGCTTTGAAAGCCTAACAATTGATAAATCATAAGAAATGGATTTAGAATACCTTTAATTAAATATTATTATGTGTATCCAGAACAATGCACGTAGGTCTTGAATAGCGAATTTTCCTATATGAAAAATCCCCCTAGCCCCCTTAGTAAGGGGGAATCCGCCTATTTAGAACCTCAAAACCTAATTTAAATCAGTAACGTGCAAACATGCGAATACACATAAAAAATTATTTATAAACATTTCATTTTCAAGAATATAAAAGAGAATTGATTTGATTTAAAACATTAAGAAATTTAGGCAATTAAGAGCTACAATTAACAGCAACATACAGAACCTTAAATCATAAGCTTCCCTAACAGTTCTTAATTTCCTTAATCACCTAAATGGTTAACATAAAAAAATCCTCCTCTGCCAAAGCAAAGGAGGATTTTTTTTATCTGTTTTCAGACTTACTTGGAAAGGTAAGTTGGCACTTGGATAGGTTCCAAAGGCGCCACAATCTCAGCCCGACGATCTTCGAAGAACGGTGGCAGCAACAGCTGATGACCCAATTGATCAAAAGGCTCATCCACGGCAAATCCGATATCGGAAGTAGCAAACTCAAACAGCACACCAGCTGGAGTTCGGGTGTAGATGGAGTGGAAATAATTTCGGTCTTTGATCTCGGTTACATCTGTATACCCCACACCTTCGATGTAAGCTTTCAACTGACGGCTTTCCTCGTCATTTCCTGTGGCAAACGCGATATGATGCGGCAATCCCACACCAAAAGTCCAAGAACCCTGAGGCAAATCCGGAGTATGATGCAATTCGATCACGCGGCTTGGTCCTCCATCCTTGATGTGGTAACGATGATAATCCCCGTCCTGACCTACTTTAGTGAAGCCCATCACTTCGCGTAGATAAATATCCATCATCTCAATTTCCCTACAAGAAAGTACCGCACCGGCGATTCCCCGGATTCCGTTATCCTTGGAGATTTGGTCGGTTTGCCAGGCATTTCGGTGATCATTGTCAAAGCCAAAAACACCTATCCCGATCCCTGATGGATCTTCGAAATGGATGCATTTTTGTCCGAATCGCTCCACAATACCGGTGTTTTTCACCCCATGCTTGTTGAGGTGTTTAGCCCAGA
Organism: Algoriphagus aquaeductus; assembly: GCF_003253485.1. Lineage (GTDB taxonomy): Bacteria > Bacteroidota > Bacteroidia > Cytophagales > Cyclobacteriaceae > Algoriphagus > Algoriphagus aquaeductus. The sequence goes on from NZ_QKTX01000013.1 coordinate 90,688, forward strand.
AATCAAGGGAATCACTGTGAACGGAGAAACCTGAAACTTCAATCTGTCCAGAGCCTTTTTTGCCATAAACTCCGGCCTTCTTGAATGGAAAAGTGGTGTAAACAGATCCCACCTCGGCATCCGCATTGGAATAATAGAGGTGATAAATACTTGCTGCACCGTCGAAAAGGACGGTTTGTTTGATCATTCGCATACCCATGACCTGAGTCACGAAATCAATGTCTTCTTGTGCCCAACCCACGCTTACCGTGAGATGGTGCAATCCGGTTATGTATTGGTTTGGATTCATTGGTATTGAACTAGTGATAGTGTAACAAAAAGCAAAACACAAGTATTTGAAAAATGTTCTGATATCAAACAAAAGTTTGATAAATGATTTGATGAGATGAATTATCGGAAGATGGGCGGTTTTTCCTGAAGGATTTTTAAACGATAATGCCAACAAGTCTACTTTTCAAAAAGAGGGCAATGAGTATAAAACCTCTTCAATTAAACGGCGAAAAGAGCTTTTTGAAGAACGGGCTTTGGTTTTGGGCTTTTTTCCTTAATTTTTAAACTCGTCTTTTTGCTAATCCAAAAAGTTGCTCAATAAACCCTAAAATCCACCATGCTCACACTTTTGATTATCCTGGCAGCCCTCGCCTTGATTTTAGTTTCCATTATCAAATTTGACATTCACCCCTTCTTGGCTCTTTTTCTGGGAGCCATCATCTATGGACTGATGATGGGCATGGATACCGAACTGATCATCAAATCGATTTCCGAAGGTTTTGGCGGAGTGATGGGAAGTGTGGGGCTGTTGATTTTGCTTGGTGTGATTTTGGGGACGTTTTTGGAAAAGACTGGTGGAGCTTTAGTTATTGCCGAAAAGGTTTTGAAGTGGGTCGGAGAAAAGTCGGTGAATCTTTCGCTGATGCTCAGCAGCTGGGTGCTATCCATTCCGGTTTTCGGGGATAGCACGATCATCATGATGAATCCGATTGCCAAGTCTTTGGCTTCCAAAAGTTCACTATCCTATGCAGCTACCATTGTCGCAGTTTCCTTGGGAGCTATGGCAAGCCATTCCTTGGTTCCACCTACTCCCGGACCGATCGCTACGGCAGGGATTTTAGGTGCAGACTTGGGATTGGTGATTTTTTATGGAGGCTTGGTCTCGCTCTTAACCTTGATTCCACTGTTGATTTTCGTCCAAAAAGCGGTTACCAAAATCCCCTTAAAACCTACGCTTGCGGCAGACGAAAAAGCGATTCCAGCACATGAACGTCCAAAATTTATCTCAGCACTTTTGCCGATTTTGGTTCCTTTGATCCTCATCATTCTCGCTTCGATTGCCAACTATCCCACCAAACCTTTTGGAGAAGGAGGGTTGATCAAAGCCATTCAGTTTTTGGGAACTCCGGTAATTGCACTTTTGATCGGAGCCATATTGTCTTTTACCCTTCCAAAGAAATTTGACCGGAAACTCCTTTCCTCCTCGGGCTGGATTGGAGAAGCGATTTTGCTTTCAGCACCGGTTATTCTGATCACAGGCGCAGGTGCGGTCTTTGGCAAAATGCTGCAAAACTCCGGTGTCGGAGACTTGGTCACAGCCTCCATGAGCGATGCCAATTGGGGAATTTTTCTTCCTTTTCTGATTGCTTTTGGATTAAAAACAGCCCAAGGATCAACCACTGTGGCTATGATTACCACTGCCTCGATCGTGGCACCCATGCTAGGCCCTTTGGGCTTGGATTCTGAAATGATGAAGGTGTTTACGTGCGTGGCTATCGGGGCCGGAGCGCTGGGCATTTCCCATGCCAACGACAGTGGATTTTGGGTGGTCACGCAGCTTTCAGGAATGAGCACTAAGCAGGGCAACAAATCGCATAGCATGGGCACCTTGATCGCCGGAGTGACCGCCATCTGTCTGGTTTACATCCTGAGTATTTTTCTGGGATAAAATCAATTAAAAAATTAGACTTGCAAATTAGAAGTTGAACTTCTAATTTGCAAGTCTATGTTAAACAGGAAATTAGGAATTAAAATCAAAGTATCGGCCTCAAAAATGCCGATCATTGCAATCACAGGACCTCGACAAAGTGGAAAATCCACGCTGATTCAGGCACTTTTTCCCGATCATCGGTATCTCAATCTGGAAGATCCTGAACTCCGGCAATTTGCCTTGACTGACCCCAAAGGTTTCCTCCAATCCCAACAAGGAAATCTGATTTTGGACGAAGTACAATATGTCCCTCACCTTTTCTCCTATATCCAGGTGATTTCGGATCGGGAAAAAATACCAGGACAATTCATTTTGTCCGGCTCTCAAAATTTCCAGTTGATGGAAAGCATTTCTCAAAGCTTGGCCGGAAGGGTATCTATTTTCAATTTGCTTCCTTTTTCATTGGAGGAAATCAAAGGCTCTTCGTTCGAAATGGAAACCTATGAACAATACATTATTAAGGGTTTTTATCCAAGGATTTATGACCTAGAACTCGATCCCTATCGATGGCTGCAAGATTACCTGCGCACCTATGTGGAACGCGATGTAAGGCAACTGCTGAACGTGGGTGATTTGGGGTTATTCAGACAGTTTCTTGAGATGTGTGCCGGACGAATTGGGCAATTGATCAATTTCAGCGAAATCGGAAATCAACTGGGTATTTCTTATCAGACCGTGAGTAAATGGCTCAGTATTTTGGAAACCAGTTTTATCTGCTACACGCTTAGACCTTACCACAAAAACTTCAACAAGAGGATCGTCAAAAGTCCAAAACTCTATTTCTACGACACCGGGCTTGCCTGTGCTTTGCTGAATCTGAGGACGGTGGAGGAACTAAACAGGCACTTCGCCAAAGGAGCCTTATTTGAAAATCTGATTCTCAATGAAGTCATGAAAAATCAACTCAACCGAGATCTGCCTACAAACAACTATTTCTGGAATGCTGCCGGATCTCATGAAATTGATTTGGTAATGGAAGTGGGAGGAAAACTGATCGCTGCTGAAATCAAATCGGGGAGAACGATTAATTCTAACTTTTTCAACAGCCTGACCTATTTCCAAAATGCCTCTGGAACAAGTCCAGAAGACTCCTATTTGATCTATGGAGGTGATGAAGTTCAGAAGAGAAGCCATGCCCAAGTCCTCAATTGGAATCGCTTGGATCTGCTTCCTTATTGACATTTACGAGTTGAGCGCTTTTCCAAAGTTTGATACTTTGGAAAAGTTTAAACAGCTAACGCTCTCTTGAATCTTGCTTCTCGCCTCTTGTTTCTAGATTCTACCTCGCCGTCCACCCTCCATCTACCGTCACCATCGACCCCACCATATAGGTCGCTGCATAGGAAGCCAAGAAAATAGCAGCTCCTTGAATTTCCTTCAGTTCTCCCCAACGGCCTAAAGCCGTGGCGCCAACGACAAACTTTTTCCCCTCCTCGGTGTCGGCAATTGGCAAGTTCATCTCCGTCAAAAACGGCCCCGGGCAGATCGCATTCACATTGATATTCCATGGGGCGAGTTCCAAAGCCAAAGCCCGGGTCATCTGTACCACGGCACCTTTGCTTGCGGTGTAAGGCGTTCGGTTGGCCAGTCCGACCAAACCCAAGGTACTCGCCAAATTGATGATGGCTCCTTTCTTTTGCTCTTTCATAAAGGGCGTTACGGCCCGGCAAGCCAACCAAGTACCGTTGACATTGACCTCCATTACCTTGGTAAAATCCTCATGGGTAAGCTCGTCAATCGCTCCCCGGATATTGATTCCGGCAGAATTGATCAGGATATCAATGCTTCCAAACGCTTCATGAGCAAACTTCGCCATGGCTTCCATTCCCGCCTGGTCAGCTACGTCGGCGGAAAAAGTCAAGGCTTTCACTCCAAATTTCTCAGCTATTTCGGCTGCAGCCTGATCTCCATCGGAGGCTTTTCGGGAAACCAACAGGACATTAGCGCCTGCGGAAGCAAGCCCGGCAGCCATCGCCAAACCAAGGCCTTTGGTGCCTCCGGTAATGATGGCGGATTTGCCTTTGAGTGAAAAAATGGAAAGACCGGGGAGTTGGGAGAAGTCGAGGGTGGACATTATTCTATGATGGATTTTTGGTTATAATAGGATGTTAAGAATGATTTTAAATGATCAATTTTCAAACTCAATGATCAATGATCAAAGACATCAAAACAAAGATTGGAAATAGGTCAGTGGTAATTGTCCATTGGTTATTGGTAATTGATCATTTTTTTGGAATAGGCAAGACACTTTACTACGTTTTCTTCTTCGAAAGCGAGGCGCTGTTCGGGATTAAGATTTTTGACAGAAGGCAACGCTCCAGAAAAGGCTTGGTCACGAACCAAGCGGAGAATTTTAGCCAAGTCTTTTGCTTTTTCATTCTCAAAAGTCACCCAATAACTATCCTCCAAACAGGGAATCTCTAAAGGGTCGCGAGTAATCATTTCCAAGCTGAAGGTGACTTGAGGATTGTATTTTTGGCATAAAGACACCGCTTCTTTCAGATCAACAATTCCTTTTCCCAACTCCACTTCGGAGAGTAAAAAGCCCTTATCGTAGGCCATTACGCCCATGTCTTTCACGTGAGTGGAATAGGCAAAAGGCGCCAAAGTCCGGATCACTTCCATGGGTTCTTCGAGCAAGGATACATTATTCCCAAAATCCAAGGTTACCCCAACCCACTCACTGCTTAGGTTTTGGATAAGTTGAGCCAGTTCCGCCGCTTTCCAGTCCTTGTGATTTTCGATGGCAAGCCGAACCTGGTACTTTCGGACGATGGGTTCTGCAAGTTGAATGGATTTGATTGAGTTTTCTTTGAAAGTGATCCACTCCGCCTCGGTTTTGAAGTTTTCATACCGCCTTCCACTTAGGCAAACGGTCCGGAGAACCGTAGCTCCTGCTTCCTTCGCTAAGCGAACTTCTTTTTCGAAGCGAACCAAGTCGGATGCGTCTTTTGGCAAACCGATACTTCCCTCCAGATACATCCCAAGCTTTTCCCGTTCATTTCTGACCTGCTTCGCAAAATCCTCCGCCCAGCCTCCAACCGTAGTCTGAATACCCCCCGCTCCAATGGAGTGACAATGGCGCATCAAGTCTATGGCATTGGTAAAACCCGGATAGGTGGCGCTTTCCACTTTTGATCCCCAGCGCATCCCATAAGAATGCACCACTACGCCCATGGGCACCCCCTTCAAACTCTCCGGCAACGCCGAAAACGGCCAAGCCAAAGCTGCGGTAGCCAAGGCTGATTTTTTGAGAAAATCCCTCCTTCCGGAAGCAGATTCATGAGGTTGAAAATGGGTTTTCATAGGCTGGATTTTGGGTTAGGGTTTGGGAGCGGAATCGAGTTTTTGGATATGCGCATTAAGCTCGGCAGCGGACCACGGATAGACACGGCCCTGATTCATGACCCGGACAGTACCCACCGTGCGACCCGTCACCGCAGGGGCCTGATTGCCCCACTCATTCCGAATATAGGTCAAAATCGCCGCAATGCTTCGGTCATCCAGAGTCGAATGAGCTGGCATTACGGGAAGAATCTCAGGAGCATCGTATTTCTTTCCGGCTACTTCTATCGGGCCTTCCAAACCATGAAGCATTATCAAACTGAGTCGGGTTTCATCGCCGAGCACCCACTCCGAACCCGCCAATGGTGGCCCCATGCGAGCGGCACCTTTCCCGTTGTTTCCATGGCAACCGGAACAGGAAGCGAGGTATTTTTGGCGGCCTTCGGCAAAAAGTTTGAGACCGTTTTCATCCAATGCAGAACCCGAATTCGCAACCAAAGCCGGCTTGAATCCTGGCCAAGTAAAAACACGCATCAGTATGGTTTTCCGGGTTTCATCCAAAGGCAAATCTGTTCTTGAAAGAAGTTTCGGTCGTGAGGAGAGTTTGACACTTCCGGATTCTTCGATATCTCCGGCTTTGATGGCCAAGGCATTGAGAATAAGCTGTTCTTTCCAGGTCAATTCAGGAAGATCTATCTTGGCGAGAAGACTTGAGATCTCTACCTCATCCCCTTTTTTCAGGATCGAAGCCGCCAACATCTCCAAGAAAATCTCCCGATTGGCGTCTTGGCTTTGCCAATTGGGATCATCCATCAGCGTTTGCAACAGGTTCCATTCCATCCCTCCCACACTGCTCATCACCGCATCCCGTATCAATGCTTGGCGACCGTATTTCTCCAAAACGGACTTGAGCACCTGAGTTTTGCTTTCCTCCGGGAGGACATACGTACTGAGTGCAAGTTGAAGCCCCAACACTTCCGAAGCTGAATTGGAAAGACGCTTCATCTCTTGGCTCAATTTTTCCAAAACTGCCCGATCCGAACTCGCCAGTGCTTCCAATTGACGTAGCGCAGTACTTTTCACCAGATCACTTGGATCCATCAAGGCGGCAAAAAGTACCTCCGGATTCATTTTCCCCATTCCTTCCAAAGCCCACAAGGCATGGAATTTCGCAAACTCGGAAACTTGGCTTTTAACCAAATTTTCCAAAAGAGAAATGGATGGTGGATCGGCTTTTTCGACCAACAGTCGCTGGGCCATATCCCGATACCAGCCGTCTGAATGGGAAAGAAAATCCACCAATTCCTCCACGCTTTTCTCCGAAAGCTTGGGAGACTTTTGGGAATCAAAACCCTTGGGTACCACTCTCCAAATCCTTCCCATGTGACCGGGGGAATCGAGCTTTCGCTCTAGCGTCTTTTCTCTCAAATATTCCGTCATATAGGCCCCGTGCTGTACGATGCCTTGGTACATGTCCACGATATAAAGCCCTCCATCAGGTCCGATTGTGCCATGAACCGGCCGGAATCGCTCGTCGGTCGAAGCCAAAAATTCTCTTCCGGGATTGGGATCAAAAGCTTCCACCAAAATTCCGTTTTCTTTGACCACATTTCGCTTCACCAGATTTCCGGCATTTTCCATCACGAAGACATTGCCGTGGTATTCCTTTGGAAAAAGATGGCTGCGATAAATCACCGGAGAACAAGCTGAAGTGAATTCCAAGAGTCGATTGGCAGAATCCAAAGTACCCGGTACGTAGCCTCGATTTACGGCCAAATTTGATCTAATCGGATATACACGTCGGTCAATTGTGTAGCCATGATCGATTCCGGTAGATGGCTTATGGTTTTTGTTTCTGGACAAATAATTCGCAGGAACCAGATCTCCATGGAGTTGAGACCAATTGTAGTTATAGATCAAGCGGCCTTTGTCATCTTGAGTAATGCCCCACTGTCCACGAAACTCAGTCGAATCCCGAACCCAAGTTCCCTTCACATTTCGATAGCGAAGCCGGGATTTGGCGCTGTAGTACCAGTTGTCGGCATTTCGAACAAAGCCATTGTCCGTGTGCTCTGGAAGACCATTGGCCGAGTAGGTAGAATCAACGAGGGTCTTCACATCTGCTATCCAATCTCCATCGGTATCTTCGGTCCACCATAGGACTCCGTTTTCCGCCAAAAGCGCTCCATTTTTGTGCAAACCCAGAGAGCGAGGCATGATCAGGGAATCCAAATAGACTGTTCTCTTGTCCATTTGTCCGTCACCGTCGGTATCTTCCAAAATAGCCACCGATCCCACTGGCAGCTTTTCCTCAGAGCCCTCCATATCGTTCATGTAGCCTCGCATCTCCAAAACCCACAGCCGGCCATCCGCATCAAATTGAATATGCACCGGCGCCTCCACCAAAGGCTCAGCGGCCACCAACTGAACTTCAAATCCGGGTTCGATCTGGAAAGTCCTCAATTCTTCCTCGGGTGACCGGGCCGGACTGTCGGGAGTCTCCGGGAGAGGTACCGGCTCCTTACAAGAAAATAGGGTCAACAAACCAACTGCACCAGTCCACAACGCACTTCGATACATACTTAACAGGTATTTTAGGGTTTGAGAGAAGGTTAACCAGTTTTGATTTTCCTTCAATAGGCAATTTCCAATTTGCTTTTTATTGATCTCAAATCCAATAGGAATTGATCAAAGACTGAAATTCAACTGTAATACGGTCAATTGACTTAGAAAAAAGAATCCATTCGTCTGACATCCCTACCTTTGTACAAAATCCAAACTATGAGTTTTGCCAATTTGGGACTTGCTCCTGCCCTACTTTCCGCTATTCAGCGAGCCAATTACGAGGCCCCCTATCCCATCCAAATCGAAGCCATTCCGGCTTTGCTTCAGGGAAAAGATTTGTTGGGTTTGGCACCCACGGGTTCAGGAAAGACGGCTGCCTATATCCTTCCCATCCTTCAGCAATTACTTTCAAAAGAAGCTCTGCGAGATCGTGCTGTGCCGGTTCTGGTAATTGTTCCTACCCGAGAATTGGCGGTGCAGGTAGCGGAAGTGGCGGAAAATTTCAGCCGTTTTTTGCCCAGAAGGATTAAATCTTTGGCAATTTTTGGTGGAGTGTCCATCAATCCTCAGATGATGAAACTTGGAGGAACGGAAATCCTCATTGCCACGCCTGGCCGCTTGATTGACTTGATGGGAAGAAATTCGGTGAACATTTCCCGAATTCAAACCCTGGTGATTGATGAAGCGGACAAGGTTTTGCAAATGGGCTTCCGGGAGGAAATGGAGCATATTTTGGAATATGTCCCCAAGAAAAAGCAGACGCTAATGTTTTCGGCAACTATGGATGGGGAAGTCGAAGAGTTGATCCAAAAACTGCTCAATGATCCTGTCCGAGTTCAGGTCGCAGCGGATGATTTCACGCCGGATCTGATCAAGCAAAGCGCCTATCGCGTCAGCCCCGAGACCAAAGGCCCATTCCTCCGCCAACTGATCCAATCGGGCGACTGGAAGCAGATTTTGATCTTTGCTTCCTCGATCCGAACGGCAGACAATGTGGTGGGAAAGCTGGTCAAAAACGGAATCGATGCGGTAGCCTTTCATGGAGATAAAAGTCAGGGAGCTCGCACCGAAGCTTTGGCTAAATTCAAATCAGGAAAAACAAGGGTTCTCGTAGCAACAGATTTGGCAGCCCGGGGAATCGACATTCAGGCTTTGCCTTTGGTGATCAATTATGAACTCCCCAGGTCACCCAAAGATTATATCCATCGAATCGGACGCACAGGCCGCGCGGGAATGGAAGGAGAAGCAATCTCCCTGATCACTCCCGAGGAAATGCATCATTTCAAAGTCATCCAAAAGAAAATGGGGAAATGGGTGAAGTTGATTCATGAGGAGGATTTTGGTAAAGCAGAGGAATAATTATTCCTCTATTTTATTCCTCAAAAAAGAACCAAATCAGTTCAATACTATTTCGACTTTTTCTGAATTTAAGTATCGTCCAAGACTGTCAGTCCGATCTAAGTCAGGGACAAGATTTTAGGAGGAGGTTTCTACTTCGTTCAACCAAACATCAATCTGCAATCATGCCAGAGAAATTTAGGTTTTAAAATTTCGAAATTCGCTGCTGTTTAGGCACTTAATGCTTCTTGGAGCTTTTTAGTCAAATTCAATACTTTTTCTTTGTTCTTTTGGCTTGACCCAAAAGAACCAAAAGGTCAAGACGCAGCAAAGCTCCAACCGCACAAGGCCGAACGCTGGCCCGCTGCTGCGTCTTCCCCCGCGCCCATCAACACCATGTTTAGTGATAAAAACATAGTTCAATTTGAATTTTGATGTACTCTTGGACAGAATAAACCTTCAAATTCCTATTAAAACTATCCCTGAATATTAAAAACGCAATTAGAAAACACTAATAGTCATTTCCTTCCTGACTCCCATTCCCCCATTCCTCCCAACTTTTACATAAACTCCCATACACTCCGATAAGCTTCTTTTTCCTCGAAATAGCGAAGCAATTCATCGAAAAAGGGATGTTGGGCTAAGGTGCTGCTGTCACCTATCAGAATAAGTTTTCGCTTGGCTCTCGTGATCGCTACGTTCATTCTTCGCTCATCGGCAAGAAACCCTATTTCTCCGCTTTCATTCGATCTCGTCAAAGAAATCAGCATCAGATCTCGCTCCTGCCCCTGAAATCCGTCCACCGTATCAATAGTGATGAGATCTGCAAAGGCTTTCAGATTTGGAAACTCGTAGGTCTCAAAGATTAGGTACCTTAAGTATCGCACCTGCGCAGAATACGGCGCAATCAGACCAATTGTCCATCCCTTTTCCTTAAACTGGCCAAAGCCAATCCGCTTGATGGTATCGTTCAGATAGCGGCATGCAAAGCGGGCTTCTTCTGGGTTAAAAGTACTCAGACTTTCCTCCTCAGTCTGATCCGTATAGCCCGAACCGGCAGTATCGATCCACTCCAGAACAGGTTCATCTGTAGAAAAAGCATGGCTTTTCGTATTTTCGGCAGCCTCTAGTTTTCCTTCGTAAAAATGCAGATTGGAAAATCCCATGATCGCCTCAGGCATTCGGTATTGCACTTGAAGCATCTGAGCCGTATTGGGTTGACGATGGATGATTTTTTCAAAAAGAGTGGTCGATAGGCCTTGCTTGGCTGCCTCGTATGACTTGATCGTGGGAGGAAGTTGACAATGATCCCCGGCAAAAACCACCTTTTTGGCTTTCAAAATGGGAATCCAAGTCGCCGCTTCCAATCCTTGCGCCGCTTCATCGATAAACACGAGGTCAAAAATCATCCCTCTCAAATGGTGAGAGGACGCCCCCACCAAGGTACTCGCAAAAACCTGCGTTCGCTGGTAAATATCCGTTCGGATGTAATCTTCCAAATGCTCGGCAGCTTCCCGAATTCGGGACACCTCCTGATACATCAACTTGCGCTGCGCACGTTCTTCTGGGCCAAAGTTCCGTTTGTATTGCTTTGCCAAGCGAAGGTAAGATTCGGTTTCTTTTCGGAGCTTTTTCAGATCCCGGTAGCTGTCGTGAAAGGCGATTTTGGCATCAAGGGTCTGATTGAGAATCTTCTCCTCCACTCGGGCCGGATGTCCAAGTCGAAGGGTAGAAATACCCCGATCGACCAATTTTTCCACCAACAGATCGACTGCAGCATTGCTGGGTGCAGTGACCAAAATCCGCTGATTTTGCTCCACGGCACGCTGAATCGCCGCGATTAAAGTCGTGGTCTTACCCGTACCCGGAGGGCCGTGCACGATGGCAAAGTCTTGGGCTGATTCAATTTTTTGGCAAGCGAGATTTTGAGAGAAGTTCAGACCTTCCAGCTCGAGTGTGGGTATTTCCTTGAATTTTGGATTTTTCTCTCCATAAGCGATATCCCGGAGTTCGGTGAGTCGGGAGTTATCCGGAGAAATGACTTTTTTCAAAGCCGATTCCATCTCCCGATAGCTTGCCTCATCAAAGAGCAAATCCACTCCCAATCGCCCCGAATCCATCCAATCAGGAACTTCATCGGCTTGCAAGGTGACGATCAATGTATCCTTTTTAGCCTGATTGACAACCCCGTTTACCCGAAACTCTGAGCCATGGTGTCCTTCCTGAGTCGAATAAAAAGTGACAGATTTCCCAGACCCAAATGCAGATGGATAGCTGCTATCGGTTCGTTCTACCTCGATGATTAGCCGCTCTCCCATGCCGATTTTTGTCTTTTTAAGAAGGATCGGATGCCAGGTAATTCCTTCTTTCTTTTTGTCTGCTACAGAGGTATTGAGAAACTTTTTCTTGTATTGAGCGAGATCTTCCTGCCACTCCAGTTTGAGAAGTTTCAGACCTTGCTTCAATTCTTCGAGGTAATTCGACATCAATCGGTATTTTAGGGTGCAAACTAAACAAAAGAAGAAGGGTTTTCCTTTTTTACATTCCTATGAATTTTCTCGCCCACGCTTATTTGTCTTTTGATCAGGAGGAGGTCCTAGTGGGAAACTTTGTAGCGGATTTTATCAAGGGAAAAGAACTTCAGCGATTTTCAACAGGAGTCCAAATCGGGATTTTGCTTCACCGGGAAATCGATACGTTTACCGACACCCATCCACTGGTGAAAGCCGCGCAAAGCTATTTTCGACCTAGATTTAGGCATTATTCCAGTGTGATTACAGACATTGTGTTTGATTATTTTTTGGCAAAAAACTGGACTACCTATTCCAAGCAAGATTTGGAGGTATTTGCACAGGAAACTTATGCGGTATTGAAAAAGGATGAAGGCAATCTTCCCGAATCTTTTCAGCACATGCTGCATTGGATGCAAAAGCAAAATTGGTTGTTTCACTACCGGGAGATTCCTGGAATCCAGCAAGCACTGAACGGACTGACGCGAAGAGCTACCTTTGATTCCAAAATGAATGAGGCAACGGAGATTTTACTGGAAAAAGAACAGGAATTAGAACTGATTTTTTTCGCTTTCTTCCAAGATTTGGAGACTTTTGCACGACAAAAACTCACCGAACTTACCCAAAACCATGGTCGTCATAAAACCTAAAATTTCCACTTACATTTCTCTCAGCTTCGTCCTGCTTATCCTTGTGACGGGTCTGGTGTTGATCTTAAGGGATTTTGCTTACAAAGGAAGTTTTGGACTTTGGTTTTATTTGATTGCATCTACACTGATTACTTTAGTTTTGCTAATGCTGTTGGTGAAAATGATGGCTGGCTGGCGATTTATTTCTGCAGGAAAAGAACACATTGTAATCAAACTCCCACTTCGGGGAAGTACAAAAGCTTACCCGGTTTCAGAAATTTTGGCTTGGGAGGAAGAAGTGGTGACTGCAAACAAGCGGGAGTTTCGGCAGGTGACCATTGCTTTTCAGGACAAGCAGTCCATTTCGATCTCCAATCACGAGCATGAGGCCTATACCGAGTTTGTCAACTACCTAAAAAAGAAAGCTCAAAAACAACAGATCAAAACGAAAAAAGCCTGATTGCTCAGGCTTTTTGTTTTATCGGGCAGTTCGGAAATTCTTATCATACATCTCCACACTTTCATTGATGATCCGCATGGCTTCTTCTTTTCCGAGGAAGTCTTCCACGATTACCTCCTTGTTTTCGAGCTTTTTGTAGTCTTCGAAGAATCGATGCACTTCTTTCATCAGGTGAGGAGGAAGTTCGTCGATATCGTTGATGTAGTTGACCGATTGGTCACCTGCAGCTACAGCGATAATTTTATCATCTGCCTCCCCACCATCAATCATCCGCATCACACCGATCACTTTGGCCTTTACCAAAGTCATGGATGGAATATCGATTTGGGAAATGATCAGAATATCCAGCGGGTCATGGTCCTCGCAGAAGGTCTGAGGGATAAATCCATAATTTGCAGGATAATGTACCGCTGAAAAGAGAACCCTGTCTAGCAGCAGCATTCCCGTTTTCTTATCCAATTCGTACTTTCCCTTACTTCCTTTTGGGATTTCGATTACGCCCATTACATACTCGGGAGCTTCCTTCCCGATATTGACGTCATGCCAAGGATTGATCATATTTTTTTGTCTTTGTGTTAAAAAATGGCTCAAAGCCGTCGCAAAGATACGAGGTAGGGCGAACTTGTCTCTTGAAAATTTATCTTAATTCATGCTTGGTAAGACAACCGTCACCGTCGTGCCCTCATGTATCTGAGACTCAAGGTGAATTTTTCCGCCCATTTGCTCCACTGCTTCCTTGACCATGTAAAGCCCCAATCCAGTCCCCACATTTCGCTGAGTAGCGCGGGAAAAAAGGTTAAAAACCTCTTCCCGGTGACGTTCTTCAATACCAATCCCATTGTCTTCCAAGACTAGGACTGCCTGATTATCATACACCTCGACGGTCAGACTGATTCTTTTTTGACCCGAAGTGTTTTTTTGAAACTGTACCGCATTGCTGAATAGATTATTGAGAATAACTCTCAATTTGGCCTCGTCCGAGAAAAATGAATCTCTTTGGTTGACCTGTACTTCCACATGGAAACTTGTCAGGTCAAATTTTTCCCTGTACGCAATCATTTGCTGATTAACTACATCATTGAAATGGATTTCTGTCACTTTGTGGTCGATTTTGGTCGAGCGATAGAAATCCAGCATTTTGTAGATGAAGTCATCGAGTTTTCCGGTCGCAGAATCGATCATATCAAAATACTCCAAAACATTGGGGTCAGAAACCTCCATTTTGGCGAGTTTGGATACGCCGGAGATACTCATCAAAGGCCCCCTCAATTCATGAGATAAGCTGTAGACAAACTGGTTCATCTCCGAGTGAAGTTTTTTGAGTTTAAGATTCTTCTCTTTAAGCTCTCTCCTCATAAAAAAAATGTCCGCAGCATTTTTGATGGAATTTTTGATCTGCTCAATATTCCAAGGCTTGTCAATAAAGCGATAGACCTCACCTTTATTGATCGCATCGATTACACTTGCAATATCTGAATAACCGGTCAACAAAATCCTGATAGGGTCGGGGTTAAATTTGACCAACTGTTCAAAGAACTCCGTTCCAGTCATTCCTGGCATTCGCTGATCCGCAATGACCACGTGGACCTCTTCTTCCTGTGCAATTTTGAGACCCTCTTCCCCATCGATTGCGGTAAAAATCTTAAAATCTTTTCTCAAAGAAGCCCTGAAGGACTTCAGGTTGTTGTCCTCATCATCAATGTAGAGTACATGAATTTTATTTTCAATCATACTTTGGGGCGTTTTGATAAACAGGAAGTGAAATTATAAAAGTTGTACCCTGACCTTCCTCTGTCAAAACCTCCAGAGTACCCTTGTGATTTTCAATAATAGAATAAACTATGGAAAGCCCCAAACCTGTACCTTTCCCTACCGCTTTCGTGGTAAAGAAAGGTTCGAAAATACGCTGCTTTACATGCTCGGGCATTCCCGGTCCATTGTCCTCAATTTCGATTTTGACATAATCCCCCAAGGATTTGGTTCGGATGGTAATGACCGGATCTGGTATTTTCTCCATATGATCCGATAGGGCATGCACTGCGTTGTTGATGATATTCATAAAGACCTGATTGATCTTGCCCGCAAGGCATTCGACCATTGGAAGTTCTCCAAATTCACGAATAATCCGGATTTTACCGGGAATCGAACTGTTTAGCAAAATGATCGTGCTGTTGATGCCATCATGCAGATCTACTTTTTTGACGTCCTGTTCATCCACACGGGAAAATAACCTAAGTCCTTTGACGATTTCCACGGTACGCTTGGCTCCGTCTTCCATTCCTTTGAGTAATTGGTCTACTTCTTCAAGGACATAATCCAATTCGAGATCTTCTTCAAGCCTTTTTGCTTCTTTCTTGGTATCGGGTGTGAATTCCTTTTCACCGGACTCACGATAAAAATCTATCACTTCCATGATGTCTTTGATATCCCGCTTCAATGGAGTGATATTGGAACTGACAAAGTTGATCGGGTTATTGATTTCATGGGCTATACCGGCTGTAAGCTGACCCAAGGAGGCCATTTTTTCCTGATTGACAAGTTGACTTTGCGTATTTTGGAGATTTCTAAGGGCTTGCTCCAACTCATCAGTCCTTAGTCTTACTTTCTCCTCCAAAAGGGTGTTCTGCTCACGGATCAGTTCTTCGTTTTGTCTTAAAACCTTTAGTTTCTCTGCTTGCTCGATCTCCTTTTCCTTCTTAAGAATATTGATCTTATCTGCCAAAGCAAATGAAAGCAAAAGTGCCTCGAAAATAGACCCAATTGTGAAAATGTAATTTGTAAGGAAATTATGAGGCAGGATGTTCAAATCGCTCAGCAAAAAAATGACCATGCTGCAGATCAGCAAAAACCAAGAAAATAAAAAGAACTTAGCCGGTCGATATCCTTTACGTAGACTGTAGATGGAGATAGAAAGCAAGAATACAGGAACAATCCCTAAGAATATCTGCAACAATCTGATTTTCAATTGGCCTATCCCAAAATCAACCAAAAAAGCAATAAGTATAAAAATATAAACGCTAATAATCCCCAATCCTATCTTATGTATTTTGGGGTTGAATTTTTTAATATTTAGAAACTTGATTGAATAATAAATCCCGACAATATTTACCATCACAGTACTCAGGTAAAAGCTATATTCATTAAGAAATCTATTATTAGGAAACAATAACGCATCAATATACCCCCCCAAAATCCCTTGAGTCAATCCGACAAAAAAGATATAGGCTATATAAAGTCCATAAAGATTATCCTTAGTAGAAACCCATAGAAATAGATTATAAATAAACATTGCGAGGATAATCCCAAAATAAATCCCAAAGAAAAGATTCCGCTCATGAATAGTCCAACTTTCACTTTGGTCATCTATCAGGTAAAAAGGCACATTGTTGTTACCGTAGCTGTTTACTTTAACATAGTAAGTATCCTCACCATTCTGAGGTAATCTATACCTGTTAAAAAATTTCGCAGGCTCCTCCCAATCAAAATTTATCCTTCCCAACTCTTTTAATAAAAGACCTTTTGAGGAATAAATTTGAATTTCATTGAGCATTGGGTTGCTGATTTCTAAAAATAAATTTTGTTTTGATTTATACTCCGGATTTACAATCAGCTTAATCCAAAAACTATGATCCGCATATCCTAAGCCCAAAAAACTTGATTCTGACTGAACAAATTGATCATTTTCCATCATTAACACCCTCGAAACATCACCATTCAGATCAACATCAGTAGTCCATCCTACAAAGGAAAAACCATCAGCCCCTTTTTCACTACAGGAAGTAGCCAGAACAATAATGAGGGTTAAAAAAAGATATATTTTTTTCATTCTATATAGGAAGTATATTCAAGTTTAACTTCTCTACCTCTATAATCTTCATTGATAAGAAGCCTTTTATTTTCTCTTATTTTAAAAATAGACTCTCTATGTTCTTCAGATGTTAAGGGTAGGTTTACGGCATCATGAAGTTTCATGGCGGTAGCTATCAAATCCAACTTGGGATAATAAAATGTTCCATTGTTACCTACCTGAGTTAGAATCTCATACCCCATCATCAATCCCAACTTAACCGTTGTCGGGGCAAATAACGCATAAAGAGAATTAAGTCCAAGTTTGGGAGTTAACGCCAGACAAGCTTTTGACATGAAAATTGCACCTATTCCCAAACCTGTAATTTGCCTTGAATTCCATAGACCACAAACCTCTCCAGTGCCTGCATCCAAGTCTTTATTGATTACATCCTTTATACTTTTGTCCAAACCTTCAATCGCCTCAACCATGGGTAAAGGAAACTCCCTATTTGCTTTATGAATTCTAGCCCCTCCGTACACTTTACCATCTTCATCTGACTCTACTATTACCACTATCACATCGGGATTTTTTACCCAATCTTCCTTAGCTGAGGTTACTTTTTTCACTCCTATACTTTCCAGAACCTGTCTATGCCCTTCTATAAACTTAGCGCAGCGCTCCGGATCATTTATTGCCTTAAAAGCAATCAACTTAAACATCAATCAAGGAATTTAAGGGTATCAGAAACCTCTCTTCGGTATGCACGCATACTCGGACCATCGGCAAAGTTTAATCTAAACATAAAAATTTCCTGGAATTTCTGCTCTTTGTTGAAAAGAAAATCCAAAGACTCCTTGAGTTGTAGAATGGTTTTTTCTTCCTCTAAAGTAAACCCGTGATTTTTTTCCCTTAAAACCTGATGAAAAATGAACAGGGAAGCGGTCACAGGCTGAAAACTTAATCCCTGCTGATTTGCCCAAATCCATATTCGCTGAAGTACCTTGCCCGCCTCTAAAAATGATTGTGGACTATAGGAGGTTGCTCCCAATACAAACATAGCAGATGCAGTGGTGATCGTGTCTTTTGAGATCTTGGTCAACCCATACCCCATCAAAAATTTCCTAAAAAACTTCACTGTAGCAGGATCCCGCAAAAGCCCCATCGCCGCCCGTTCAGTACCTGACAATTCTAAAGTGGCAATATCAATACCGTCTCTCGTTTCTTTGGCTTCCCGGTCATTCCAACGGACTTCTTTAATAAAATCCACCAATCCTTGATGGTGAAATAACCGCATCCGATCCATTCCGCCAACAATAGCCGCCAATTGATCTAGTTTAGCCTGGTCATCGATGTGTTTCAAAATCAAATCTGAGCCCGAAAGCATTTCTTGGATATCAGAAAAATGTTCAGGGCTAAGCAACCTTCTTTTGGCATTTTTCCTGTTGGTGCATCGCATTCCTATCCCCTCTGTCAATTCTGAAAATGGTACAGGAATCGAATGTGGGACCTTGGATAAAAAACGGATACTCGCGATCAAATTTTCTCCGAAAGAATTAATTTGAAAAGCTTCTTCAGTTTCAATTCCCAGTGCAGCTGATTTTAGTCGAAGATTTTCCAAGGCTGCACCAAACGAAATTAGGGAACCAGTGCCTTTGTAATCCAAAAGAGAATGACTTCTGGCTTGGTCATGAAACAAATGGAGAACACCTTTTCTGTCATAAACCCACATCCAGGGTTGCATATTTCCTCCAGAAGGTGCCATGTTTGCTGCCTCTACCATTTCCATAAGCTCGGACTTAGAAGGAAAGTAACTCGATGGCATCACTCCATTGGGAATGAGCAATCCATCTTCCAATTGAAAAGCAGGGCTTATATCCAGCCTGAACTCCTCGGATTCTGCCGGTATCAATTCATCCAGATCTACATAGTATCTGCCTGACTGAATCAATTCTCCCAATAATAATTTTCTTCCCACATGGGCTACTGAAGCACCTCCCAAAAATACCCCGGAAGCTAATTGGGGCCACGAAGTTATCGATTGACCTACCTCCAGCAAGGAGGCTTTCATTCGTGGAGAAAGTGTGTCTAGTCCGGTAATTTTCAAACCGAAGGCAATTCTTTGGGTATTACTGAGGTTTTTGAGGGTTTGGATATCTACCTCTCCAAGGTAACCATGAAAAATCGGTCTATTTTCCTCCAGATCAAATCGTTCTACATCAAGCATTCCACGGTCTGAGGTATCCATCATTACCGGAACCCTATTTTCACGGGATTTTTCCCTTAGCAGAATCTTGATGTCAAAACTATCGCATTCATCAATCAACAAATCTAATTTTCCGCCTTCATGAATAAAGGCATCGACGTTATACTCATTTATTCCCTCTCTGAATAGAGTTAGTTTTAGGAAAGGATCTATTTCTGAGATTTCCCTTGCTGCTATCACCAACTTCTCCATGCCTAAACTTGTCACTCCGGCTTTGATACGATTGAGATTGCTCAGCTCAAGTGTATCAAAGTCGGCTAGCCTCATCTCCCCACAACTTCTTTCCAATGCCATGGCCAACGCGACACTTTGTCCTACTGATAGACCTACAATCCCTACTATTTTCTTGGACAGTTCTTCCTGTTCCGAAGGAGTGATTTTATAGTTGTTTCGGAGTGTTCGCACCCGGATAAATTCTTTTTCCGGTAATAGGTGCACTAAGGTGTATTTCCAGGGATAATAGACCCAACATCCGTATTTATCCGAATCCTTATTTTCAAAAAATTTAGCCGTCATCTCCTGCAATTGAGCTTTGGACAACTGTTCCTCAGGATGATTTCCTTTAATGAGATCTTCCACCTGGGAATGAATCGTATCACTCACTGTGACTTGGGGATTGGACCTGAGATCAAGGATACGTCCCCAATCATTGGGATGATCAGGATCAAGAATATATGGCAAAATCTGATCTTTGAGATCAAATTTTTCGGAAAGAATCATAAGGTTTCGCGGGGTGAAAAGCCTTGTAAAGATAAATTATTCGGAATTAAGTCAAATTTTTTAGTAATCAAAAAGCATGTTTTAATAAATTAATTGACATGGCCTAAAAAACTTCGGCTCAAACTTGATATTTGTGAATTCAATCCAAAATAAGTTATTTGTAGGATATTTCGAATTGAAAGATGGACACAAAACCCGAAGATAAAATCAGGATCCTTTATGTAGACGACGAGGAGAACAATCTTCAGGCCTTCAAGGCGACTTTTAGAAGAGATTATAAAATCTTATTGGCCATTTCTGCCAAGGAAGGGGTTGAAATCCTGAAAAATGAGGAAGTGGACATCATCATTACAGATCAACGAATGCCAGAAAAAACGGGGGTGGAGTTTCTGGAAAGCATCATACCCGTGTACCCAAAGCCAATCCGAATCCTCCTCACTGGTTACACCGACATTCAGGCAGTCATCGATGCAATCAACAAAGGCCAAGTATACCACTACCTTACCAAACCTTGGGAAGAAGATTACCTGAGAACAGTTATCAAAAATGCTTTTGAAATCTATTCACTCAGAAGGGAGAACGAAAGACTTACCGAAGCACTCCTGAAGGCCAATGAACAGTTGGAGTTTCTTCTGAGACAAAACCTTCTCTCCTAATCAATAGCGGGCTGCCAGCAAAAGTTGAAGTTCCTTATGATTTAAACCGAATTTTTTTGCCAAAAACGCATTGGTCAGACTTCCCCGGTAAGTGTACACTCCCCGCAAAAACCATTTGTAGGTAAAGATCATCTCTTCAGCCCCACCCAAGTCATTCATTTGCAAAATAATGGGAGTAAAAATATTACTCAGCGAATAGGAAGCTGTCCGAGCTACCCGGGATGCGATGTTTGGAACACAATAGTGGATAATATCATGAACCTTATAAACAGGATCATCATGGGTAGTCATTCGGGCGGTCTCTATGCAACCACCCTGGTCGATCCCTACATCGATAATGATACTGCCATGAATCATATTGGCGACCATTTCTTCCGTCACGACGATTTTGTTTCTGCCCTTTTCAGCACGAAGGGCCCCGATTACCACATCGGCTTCAGCCAAAGCCTGGGAAAGACTGTAATTATCAATGGTTGAGGTATAAATCTGTTGACCGAGAAGCTGTTTGATCCTCCTCAGCTTGTAGATGTGATTATCAAAAACCTTAATGCTTGCACCCAAGCCCAATGCTGTTCTGGCAGCATATTCGGCTACAGTACCCGCTCCGATAATTACTACCTGCGTAGGGGGGACGCCGGTAATTCCACCCAAAATCAAGCCTTTTCCGGCATTGACACTGGACAAATATTCTGCTGCGATCAACATAACGGTGCTGCCGGCAATCTCAGCCATGGCACGCACTACTGGCATTCCTCCTACTTTATCCTCCAAATATTCAAAGGCAACTGCGGTGATTTTCTTTTCATTGAGTGCCTGAATAAACTCAGGAGTTTGTTTTTCCATTTGGAGGGCTGAAATCAGGCATGCCCCATTTGACATCATATTGATCTCTTCCAAGGTAGGTGCATCTACTTTCAGAACTACGTCTGCGGAAAAAACCTCTTTCTTTGAGTAAACTATTTTAGCCCCTGCATCTGAATAATCCTGGTCCTTGAATTTGGCCTGCTCTCCGGCACCTGACTCGACCATCACTTCTATATCATTGTTGCTCAATAGACCTACTGCTTCCGGGGTCAGCACCACTCGCTTTTCCTGAGTAGAAGATTCTTTGGGCAAGCCAATGTGCAAAGGTTTACTTCCTTTCTTTACCAAGGATGGAGATTCTTTGGGCATCAATCCGACAGAGGTCAGTCCTGAAAGTTCAGTGGGCATTTTGGGAATGTTGAAGGGTAAGAGTTCTGCCTGTAGCAGAAGTTGAATCAATCGAAATTAGAAAAAAATCATCGGGAAGAAACTGTGCGACACGCTCAGCCCATTCCAACCAGCAAATTTTTCCACTATAAAAATACTCTTCTATTCCAATATCCAAAGCTTCTTTGGGATCTTCCAAACGATAAAAATCAAAATGAAAAATCTGCTCCCCCTCTTCGGTCTGGTATTCATTGACTATGCCAAATGTGGGACTGCTTACCGGATCCACGACCGACATAGCCTTGGCTATAGTCTTAATCAAGGTCGTTTTTCCCGCTCCCATTTGGCCTTTAAACACCCAAATCTTCTGATCAGCAGCAGCCCCGATTACTTTTTGCGCTACCTGATCTATATCTTCTAACTGGTAAGAAATTGTCAACAAGTTACTTCATCGTTTTGCTTTCAAATGTACGATTGGAACGATCATTTCCTCCAAAGAAATTCCTCCATGCTGGAAAGTATCTTTGTAGTAGTTGACATAATAATTGTAATTGTTGGGATAGGCAAAGAAATAATCCTCCACGGCAAAGACATATGACGTAGAAACATTTAGCCTGGGAAGCTTGGCGTCCTCAGGCCTTCGGATTTCGAAAACTTTTCCGGGTTCGAAATTCAGGTTCTTCCCTTGTTTGTATCGAAGATTAGTCGTCACATTTTTGTCGCCGATTATCCGATAGGGTTTGTTGACTTTTTTGGTACCATGGTCCGTAGTCAGAATCACCTCTCCTCCCGCGTGTTGAATCTTTTTCAATAATTCAAAGAGTGAGGAATGTTCAAACCAACTTCGGGTCAGTGAACGATAGGCAGATTCGTCCGGAGCTAGTTCGCGGATCATTTTCATATCTGTCCTGGCATGGGACACCATATCCACAAAATTGTATACCAAGACATTGAATTCGTTTTGAAGAAGATTGTTAAACTGATCGACAATGGTCCTGCCTTGCTGGGTTTGAAGGATTTTATGGTAAGAAAACTTCACCGGGAGTCTGTTTTTCTCCAAATTGATCCGTATCCAGTCTTCTTCAAAATTATTTTTTCCTTCATCAGAGTCCTCATCTTCCCAAAATTGGGGGTAAAACTTGGCCATATCGGCTGGCATCATCCCTGAAAACAAAGCATTCCTGGCGAAAGCAGTCGTTGTGGGAAGGATACTGTAATAGGAGGTTTTTTCCTCCACTTGAAAATAGGGATTGATAAGCGATTCTATCTCTTCCCATTGATCCAAGCGGAGATTATCAATGACAATAAAAAACAGGGGTTTTTTCTTTCGCAAAACCGGAAAAACTTTTTCCTTCATTACCTGGTAAGAAAGGAGAGGCCTCTCCGGATTGGATTCAGCCATCCAGTCCAGGTAATTGTCTTTGATAAATTTGGCAAATGAAGCATTTGCCTCGGTTTTCTGAGTTTCCAAGACCTCAAGCATGCTTTTGTTTTCGGTCGCGTCTATCTGCAGCTCCCAAAAAGTCAATTTCCGATAGAGGTCTGCCCAGTCTTGATGGGTTTGGGCATCACCTAAGGCATAGCTGATCTGCATGAATTCCTGTTGGTAACTCTGGGCAGTTTTGGTGTCGATCAATTGCTTGTTTTGAAGAATTTTCTTCACCGAAAGCCAAATTTGACTGGGATTGAGCGGCTTGATCAGGTAGTCGGCAATTTTCCCTCCGATGGCATCATCCATGATGTGCTCCTCTTCACTTTTGGTGATCATGACCACCGGGATTTGGGGCTTGATTTGTTTGATTTGCTGGAGCGTTTCCAGTCCGGTCATTCCCGGCATCATCTCATCCAAAAACACCACATCAAAGTTTTTTTCTTCCACCTCTTCGATGGCATCCACCCCCGAATTGACTGTTGTAATCTCACACCCTTTTTCGCTAAGGAAAAGAATATGTGGTTTAAGCAGATCAATTTCATCATCCGCCCAAAGAATATGGAATTTTTGAGACATGTCAGTTTACTTTTCTTCTAAAATTATAATTACTTTTGAGTCAATCAAATCAGTGCGGATTGAAAAGCCAGAAAATCCTCAACGACCCGGTTTATGGTTTTATAACCATTCCCAGTGAGTTAATTTTTGCCATTATTGACCACCCTTACTTCCAAAGATTACGCCGGATCAGGCAATTGGGTTTGACTGATTTTGTCTACCCGGGAGCGCTTCACACCCGATTTCATCATGCCTTGGGAGCTATGCACCTGATGAGCATCACCTTGGACAACCTGCGGATTAAAGGCACCGAAATCTCGGATGAGGAATATGAGGCGGCCTTGACAGCAATTCTCCTTCACGATATCGGTCATGGGCCTTTTTCCCATGCTTTAGAATACAGTCTCCTCGCAGGGATTCCCCATGAGGAACTGTCCTTGATGACAATAGAACTCCTAAATCAAGAATTTAGTGGCAAATTGGATCTAGCCTTAAGGATTTTTAAGAATCAATACGAACGAAAATTCCTCAATCAACTGGTCTCCAGCCAACTCGACATTGACCGATTGGACTACCTCCAGCGAGATTGCTTTTTCACGGGAGTATCTGAAGGCACGATCGGTGCTGACCGGATTATTAAAATGATGGCTGTCAAAGATGGACAACTCGTGATCGAGGAAAAAGGAATTTACTCCATTGAAAATTTTTTGAGTGCCAGAAGGCTGATGTATTGGCAGGTATATCTGCACAAGACTACCGTAAGTGCAGAAAAAATGCTGATCAACCTGATTCAACGGGCCAAGATGCTCGCACAATCAGGCGAAAAATTCTTTGTGACTGAGGAGTTTGAATTCTTTATGAAAAATCAAGTCACGCTTTCCGATTTCAAAAACAGAAAGGAGCTGCTGGAAAAATTTCTTCAACTGGATGACTTTGACATTTGGGGAGCCATCAAGATGTGGAAAACAGCGGAAGATTATGTCCTGAGAAACATTTCTCACATGTTTTTGACCCGAAAACTATATAAAATCAACTTGGTCAATGAAGCATTTTCCCCTAAAGACCTGGAAAAGCTCAGACAGGAAACCCTCAAAAAGCTAGATGTACCCGAAGAGGACTTGCCTTTCTTTTTTTCATCCGGAACAGTAAGTAACTACGGCTATTTGGCCAAAGATCGAATCAACATCTTGACCAAAAGCGGGGAGGTGGTCGATGTCGCTCAAGCTGCTGATTTACCTAATATCAAAGTAATGAGCAAGATCGTGGAGAAACATTATGTTTGCAGGGCCAAAAAGCTAATTTCGCCACTCTAACCCATCCGAGTAAATATGGAATTTTCACTTGGTCAAATCGCCTCCATTTTAGGCGGAGCTGTAGAAGGAGACCCAAACTTAAAAGTAAATCGGCTGGATAAAATCCAAGAAGGGAAACCTGGAGGTATAAGTTTCCTTTCAAATGAAAAGTACGAACCCTACCTCTATAATACTGACGCTACTGCGGTAATTGTCTCGGAAGAATTAAAGCTGGGCAAAGCGATAAAGACCAATCTTATTCGGGTCAAAGACCCATATTCAGGATTTACCACCCTTCTTGAAGCTTACGCTCAACTCCATAAGACTGCCTTAACCGGGGTAGAAGAACCCAGCTACTTGGGTGCAGGTAGCACCATGGGTACAAATGGATACCGAGCTGCCTTCTCTTACATCGGAAAAAACTGTCAGATTGGAGACGGTGTCAAGATTCATGGTCATGCTTACGTGGGAGACCGGGTAAAGATTGGGGACGGAACTATCATTCATCCCGGGGCTAAAATCTGTGCAGACACCATTATCGGAAAAAACTGCGAGATCCATCCCGGAGCGGTGATTGGTTCGGATGGTTTTGGATTTGCCCCTCAAGCGGATGGCACCTACAAAACAATCCCGCAAATCGGGAACGTCATTCTGGAAGATCAGGTGAGTATTGGGGCCAATTCCACCATTGACTGTGCGACGATGGGGTCGACCATCATTCGAAAAGGCGCGAAAATTGACAATCAGGTCCAAATCGCACACAATGTAGTCATTGGAGAAAATACCGTGATTGCTGCCCAAACAGGAATCTCGGGATCCACAGAGATCGGTAAAAACTGCGTGATCGCGGGCAAGGCTGGCATCGTAGGACACATCAAAATCGCTGATCACACCACGATCGGAGCAAATACCGGAATCAGTAAAACAATCAAAACTCCGGGACAAACCCTCTTTGGGTACATGTCTATGGATGTAAAGGATTTTCTTAAGTCTTATACCATATTTAAAAATCTGGACCAACTACAACGCCGGGTCCAAGAACTGGAAAAAAAGGGCTAATTTTATGCCCCTTATCTTTTGCAAGGATAAACGAATGAAATCTGACCACAGTGTGCTGGATCCCGGAATCCCTTCCGCCTCGACAATCAGCCTTGTTGCAGTTTTTTTAACTGTTTTATCTCTTGAAAAGTAAATTTTAAACTTATGAAAGTTAAACAACACACCATCCAAAAACAGGTGGAAATTTCGGGGGTAGGCCTTCACACAGGCGTCCTATCCCATATGACCTTCCTGCCAGCACCTCCCAACCATGGCATTAAATTTCAACGGGTGGACCTAGAAGGTCGCCCGACAGTGGATGCGGATTGTGATTTGGTGGTAGACGTATCTCGAGGTACCACTTTAGAGCAAAATGGAGCGCGGGTTTATACTGTCGAACACGTACTTGCTGCCTTGGTGGGTATGGAAATAGACAATGTCCTGATCCAACTGGATGGACCTGAACCGCCGATTATGGACGGCTCTTCGATTCAGTTTATCGAGGCATTGGAGCATGCCGGCCTTGAAGAACAAAACGCCCTGAGAAGATTTTTTGAAGTCCAGGAAAGCATCCAATACAAAGACACTTCAAGAGAAGTGGAAATGGTTGCCTTGCCTACCGACAATTATCGCGTAACTGTCATGGTTGACTATAATTCTCCAGTTTTGGGAAGTCAACATGCTTCCATCACGGATATCAGTCAGTTTAAAACTGAAATTGCCTCTTGCCGAACCTTCTGTTTCTTGCATGAGCTGGAGATGCTCTACAATTCCAACCTGATCAAAGGAGGTGACCTAAATAATGCCATTGTGGTAGTAGATCGGGTTGTAGAAAAAGAGGAATTGGCCAACTTGGCCAAAATGTTTAACAAGCAGACGGTAGAAGTCAAAAAAGAAGGGATCCTCAATAATGTGGACCTCAGATATCGAAATGAGCCTGCCCGACATAAACTTTTGGATGTGGTGGGTGATTTGGCACTGGTAGGCAGACCGTTAAAAGCACAGATTCTTGCCGCCAGACCCGGACATGCCGCCAACGTGGCATTTGCCAAAAAACTTAAAAGAGCTATGGAAAAAATGGGGGCATCCCATATCCCACATTATGATCCAAAGCTCCCTCCTGTGATGGATATCAACCAGATCAGCAACATTCTTCCACACCGCTACCCTTTTCAGTTGATTGACAAAATCATTTACCTGGATGAGACGGTCGTTGCTGGTGTGAAGAATGTGACCATGAATGAACCGTTTTTCATGGGTCATTTTCCGGGAAACCCGGTAATGCCTGGTGTATTGCAGGTAGAAGCCATGGCACAAACCGGCGGCATTCTGGTCCTTAGCACTGTAGATGACCCTGAAAATTACTGGACCTATTTCTTGGGAATCGAGAATTGTAAATTCAGAAAAATGGTCCTGCCGGGAGACACGCTTGTTTTCAAATGTGAACTATTGGCTCCAATCCGCAGAGGAATTGCCAAAATGAAAGGGGAAGCCTATGTAGGCAACACCTTGGTATGTGAGGCGATCATGACAGCAAGCATAACCAGAAAAGACGCATGATCAGTCCCCTCTCCTCCATTCACCCCGAAGCAAAAATAGGGCAAGGTGTCCAAGTGGACCCTTTCACTATGATTCATGAAAATGTGATCATTGGAGAAAACTCCTGGATCGGATCCAATGTCACCATCTACCCCGGCGCAAGGATCGGGAAAAACTGCAAGATTTTTCCCGGTGCAGTGATCGCAGGCATCCCCCAAGACTTGAAATTCCAAGGAGAAGAATCCACCGTAGTCATCGGTGACAATACCACCATCCGAGAATGTGTCACGATTTCAAGAGGCACTGTTGACAAACAAACCACTGTCATTGGCAACAACTGTCTGCTGATGGCCTATGTCCATGTCGCGCATGATTGTGTCATCGGAAGTCATGTCATTATAGCAAATGCAGTACAGATTGCAGGACATGTATCTATTGATGATTGGGCAATTATCGGCGGATCCAGCGCGATCCACCAATTTGTCAAGATCGGAATGCACGCCATGATATCAGGAGGATCTTTGGTAAGAAAAGACGTGCCTCCATTTACCAAAGCGGCTCGAGAACCCCTCTCCTATGCCGGTGTAAACTCACTCGGACTTAGAAGAAGGGGATTCAGCAGCGAGACCATCTCCCATATCCAGGAAGTCTATCGGTACCTCTTTCTCAATAGCTTAAACAATAGCCGGGCTTTAGAGGAGATTGAAATCAATCTGCCGGCGACCAAAGAACGGGATGAAATCTTAAACTTTATCCGTTCATCAGAAAGAGGGGTAATGAAAGGATATATTAACTGATATGCTGGCAATCCGGGTACAGGAAGCCGCGAAACGCTTTCAATACGAATGGATTTTCAGAAATCTAAATCTGGAGCTTTCCTCCGGTGACAGCTTGGCGATCACCGGAGGAAACGGTTCCGGAAAATCTACCTTATTAAAATGCCTCTCCGGTGCAGTCCCCTTATCAGGAGGAAAAATCTTTTTTGAACTTGACCATGCATTGGTTCCCGAATCCCATTGGTATACCTCACTTTCCCTGGCCGCACCCTATCTGGAATTGCCAGAGGAATTTACGCTGCAGGAAGTAATTGAATTCCACTTCAAATTTAAGCAATCATTGAGCAAGCTTAGCTCTCAGGAAATCATGGAGATTCTGTATTTGGAAAATCACCAGAATAAGCCGGTTTCCCAATTTTCTTCAGGTATGAAGCAGCGGCTAAAACTCGGCTTGGCGGTATTTTCAGAGGTGCCATTGATCCTTCTTGACGAGCCTACCTCCAATTTGGACAAGCGAGGGATCGCATGGTACCAACACCTTCTTGAAGCATATTCTAAAGACAGGATCCTCATCATCTGCTCCAATGAACCAAGAGAATACGAATTCTGCTTACAAAAAATTGCAATGGAGGATTACAAATAGCCAGTGTACTTTGATCTTAGCACGATATGCTTAATTTTACCCTCCTAACTTAGTACCATATGAAGACCCGCTTTTTCAGCACAGCCTTTGCCTTTTTGATTTTTGTGAGCCTTATCGCCTGCAAAGAGTCTCCGGGGCCAGCTCCCCAAAAAACTCCCGAACAAATCGCAACAGAAGCAATCTCCGGATCTGGAACTCAGGCTTGGGGCATTGCCGGTGGCGGTTCGGTCACTCGTGATGGACGTGAAGTCACGGACCTTTACAGTACCTTTGAGCTCGTGTTCAATTCAGGCAATTCCAAAACCTACTCCGCACGAAACAGCAATGATCTTTTTGATGCCAGCGGCAACTGGAGTTTTGCCGGCAGCAATTTTGACAAAGTCACCTTGACTGGCGCAAAACCTGCGGCCGGAAGAGAAATCTCTTTTACTCAAAACAACAACACCCTAAGACTCGAATTTACCATCCCCGCACCGGGCGCCCGCATTGGAAATTCCTTTGCAGTAGCGGGAAATTACACCTTTGTCTTAATGAAAAAATAAGTGCATTCTCCACCACCTTAATGCAAAACGGGAGCTCAAAAGGCTCCCGTTTCTATTTTAGAGTAACTAAAGTGACTCCTGCCCCACCACGATCGGCATGTTCATCTTCCATTCTTCCCACCTGAGGCATGGTCCGGAGAAGGTTTCGGGTGATTTCTCGTAGAATCCCATCCCCTTTCCCATGAACGATTCGCAAGTTTTTCACCCCGAGCATAAAACCTTCATCGATGAATGTTTGGATCAGAGGAAGGACCTCTTCTCCTCGCTTGCCACGGAGATCCAGATTGGAGGAGAAATCCATCATTTTCTCATTGGTATTGTACCCACCTCTCCGCTCTACTGCCTTCAGTTCTTTTTTCACTTCAGTTTTGGAGATTTTCTCCAATCTAGAAAGCTTTACATTGGATTTCAGATCTCCAATGGTGATATCCACATCTTTATTTTTGATGGCCAACACCTCGGCTATGGCCCCATTGTCTTTCAACCGAACCCAATCTCCCACAGCGATTGCTCCACCAATTACCTGTATTTCAGGATCTTTAAGGAGAACCTTCTCCGGTTTTACCGTTTCTTTGAATACTTCCAATTCTTTTCGGACTTGCTTGGTGACTTCTTTTTCGGCATTTCCCTCCTTGATTTCACGAATGACTAACTCTATTTTTTTGTTAGTCTGATCCAGCAGTGCCTTCGCTTCCAATTTGGCTTCTTGAATGTATCGCTTTTTGGTCAGCTCCAAGGTTTCTTTCAGCTGATTGTACTCCTTGAGTCGCGCCTGGAGCAGCTTATCTTTATCCTTGACTTCCTTGAGCAGGACCGAGTATTGGTTTTTTTCATTTTCCAATTGGGTCAAAAGCCTATCATAGCGAACTCTTTCCTCTCCAATATGATCTTTGGCATAGTTCAAAATCTCTTTGGAAAGGCCTATTTTGGAAGCAATTTCCAAAGCAAACGATGACCCCGGCTTTCCGATTTCCAATTGATAAATGGGTTCGAGCCGATCCACATCGTAGCGCATGGCGCCATTGACCAAGCCTTGGTTTTTGTTGGCTACCTGTTTTAGGTTGCCATAGTGCGTGGTGATTACACCAAATGCTCCGAGTTTATTCAACGCCAACAAAATGGATTCCGCGATTGCTCCTCCAAATTGGGGCTCTGTCCCGGTTCCAAATTCATCGATAAACAGAATGGTTTTTTTATTGGCAAATTGGGTAAAATGCTTCATACTCATCAAATGCGAAGAGTAGGTACTCAGATCATTTTCCAGGTTTTGCTCGTCCCCGATATCGATAAAAAAATGATCAAAAAGAGAACTCTTGGAATCAGGGTGTACCGGTATCAACAGGCCACATTGCAGCATGTATTGAAGCAAGGCAACGGTCTTTAGCGTCACTGACTTTCCCCCGGCATTTGGTCCTGAAATGACCAACAGACGCTCGTGCCCTCCTAATTTGACATGTAAAGGAACGATTTCCTTTCCTTGGGCTTTGAGTGCCATTTCTAGAAGTGGATGGCGGGCACGGGTCCAAGACAGGGTTCTTTCCTTAACCAATTCCGGCTTATGGCTTTCCGTCTTCATGGCAAAGCGGGCCTTGGCCCGGATAAAATCCATCAAACCCAAGAAATTGGTCGCTTTCTTCAAGGCTGGAATCGCAGGACGCAGTTGATCCGTCAATCGGGTCAAAATCCGGATGATCTCCCGCTTTTCCATGTATTCCAAGTCCCGGATCTCATTGTTGATATCCAAGGCCTCTTCGGGCTCCATAAAAACCGTCTGTCCGGTGGCGGACTCATCATGGATAAATCCTCTGAGTTTTCGCTTATTCTCGGCAGCAACCGGGATCACCATCCGTCCGCCACGGATAGTCATGGCGGCATCCTCCGGAGTCAAGCCTTTCGCTCTCGCCTCTTTGAAAATCCGTTCCATTACTTTCCTCAGCCTGCCTTCCTCATACAGCAGTTGAGTGCGGATCAACTGAAGTTCTTTGGAAGCATTGCTCCGGATCTTACCTTTTTCATCGATGATCTGATCAATAGACTTCAGCAAATTCAGGTCAAGATCAAGCAGGAGCCCCAAGAGGGCACTCAGCGTAGGGTAGCTTTCTCCATATTTCTGAAAAAATGAAATACATCCCCTGAGCGTCTGTAAGGCTAATTTCACTTCATAAAACTCATCCTGCTCCAAAAATGCGCCTTCTAATTTGGCCTTGTCCAAGTAAGGCGTCAGATTGGTAAAATGGGAAGACGGGAAACTCTCTCCTGAAATCAGGATTTGCCGAAACTCCTCCGTTTGATCCAACAGCCGCTGTACAAGGTTATAGTCCGAAGAAAAAGAAACCTTATCCACATAATCCTGCCCAAGAGTAGAGGTACACTCTGCTTTTAGGAGATCTTTGATTTTTATGAAATTAATCTTCTGCTCAAGATTGGGTGGGTATAGCATCAGAATCGCTCCTCAATTCCCGGATTGGTCTCTCTCACCATGAGCGAGTCAATGACTCTGGCGTAAATTCGATCCATTTTTTTGGCGTCCTCCAGGTAATACAACATACTTTTTGTGAAAACAGAATCCGTCACCTCATGTTTGATAAAAACTTCTTTTTCCATCAGGGAATAAAGTGCCTGAGAGGAATCATAAGGAATGGGCATAGCGCTCACCATTCCTTCAGTCAATTGGATATCGACCAGAATCTTGACCATATCTCCTTCGGAAAGGATCCCATTGGGGATGGACTCCGAGGTGCATGAAGCAAAAAACTGGACCACTAAAACCAGGATTAGAATTCTTTTCACAGTTCAAAATTAGGTTTTTTTAACGGATAATATCCCCAAGGTATGGAGAAGTCAAATTTTAAATTTCGGCTTAAGACTTTAACTTAGCCGCTCAAACTCCCCACATGGACCAGCTATTTGGTAAACTCAGAAAGTACGAAATCATGATCAGAAAGGTGGCAAACAACCACCTTCAAGGGGAGTATCAGTCACTTTTCAAAGGTTCGGGGCTGGAATTTGACGATCTCAGACCCTATCAATACGGAGATGACGTAAGAACGATCGAATGGAAAGTATCTGCCAAAGGGCATGGTACCTTTGTCAAAACATTCAAGGAAGAAAAAGAGCAATCTGTCTATTTTCTCCTTGACATCTCTGGTAGTCAAGACATTGGTCAACAAGGTCAAAAGAAAATCGATCAGGGAAAATTGATCGCAGGTGTCCTGACACTTGCGGCAGTATATGAAGGAAGTCAGGTGGGGTTGATTTCTTATTCAGATCAACAGGAAAAACTGATTTTGCCCGCCAAAGGAAATAAACAAGGAGTGAAAATCATCCGGGGAATTTTTGACCATCAAAATAAAAGTCTGAAAACAGACTTAAATGGCTTGTTTTCATTTGCACTCAACTTGATTAAAAAACGAAGCATTCTCATCATCATTTCGGATTTTATCGATTCAGATTATGAACGCTCCTTCAGGGCACTGGCAGAGCGGCATGACGTAGTAGCGATCCAACTGACCGATCCTCGGGAATCTGCCCTTCCCTCGTTGGGCATCATCCCGATCTATGATAAGGAACGGGGAAAAACGACATGGATTAATACCGCCTTTGGGAGTTTTTCCAAAAAAATATCCGAGACCTTTACTTCCGAACGGGAAAATCTCCAAGAAATCTGCAAAAAAAATCAGATCAATTATTTGGCAATCGACTCCAGACAGGATATTGTAGCCCCATTAATCGATCTGTTTAAGTACCGAAACAAAAGAATGAAACGTGGGTAAAATCGGTATTTTCTTCACCCTCCTAATCTTGGCATTTCAAGCCTCTGCTCAACAGGTAGAAGTGTCAGGATACTTTACCCAGGACTCTGCCAAATTGGGAGAACGGGTTGGGTTTGTTTTGAAAGCCAAATACCCGGAGGCCACCCACGTGATTTTTCCTGATTCGGCCTACGATTTCTCTCCTCTGGTTTTGCTGGAAAAGAAGACCTTCATATCCAATACCCAAGATGGAATCACCACAGACAGCGCGGTTTATTTTCTTTCCAATTTCTCGCTCGATCCTTCTGTATTCCTTGCCTTGCCGGTCTACGAGTTGAGCCGATATGACAGCATCACTTATTTTACAAACGAGGCAGAACTCAAGCTCAAGCTCACCTTGGACTCGATTCCTGAGCAGTTGGTCTTTCAGGAAAACAATGTATACCAACCCTTAGAAAGGTCCTTCAACTGGCTTCTCATCGGATTAATTGCCGGAGCTGTTATTTTTATTTTTGGCATATTGGCTTTTGTGTTTGCCGATCGAATCAAGGCAATTTTCAAAAAGAACCGTGAAAAAATCCGCTGGATCCAATTTGAAAGAAAGTGGAAAAAACTCGCCAATCTCCTCAGCCAAAACCCAAACCAAGAACTTGCTGATGAAGTCATCGGGCTTTGGAAAGGTTATTTGGAAAGTCTCACGGATCAACCGTTTCAAGAATGGACTTCCAGTGAAATTGCGGACGCCTTAGATGATCGCGAAATTTTCAAGGCCTTGCGATCCATCGATATGATTATCTACGCAGGCCGGGAAGCAAAAACAGAAGAGGCCACATCATACCTTTTTGGCATCGCCAAAGCCACCTATCTGAACAAACTAAACCAAATCGGACATGAAAGAGCAACTCGCTGAGTTCTTTACCTGGTATTGGTTTTTGCCTGAGACCTTCAAATCTTATGAGTGGGAAAATCCCATCCTGCTCAATTTGCTATGGATAATCCCGGTGCTGATTTTGATTCGGAAATTTGTCAAATTCTTGAAAAGGCCGGTATTAGAGCTCTCCTTGCCCAAAAGAGCAGCAAGAGGCAATCCCTGGACCTATCTCAGACTGGTGCCGACGGGTTTTTTCTTTATGGCATTGGTTTTTATAGTGGTCGCCTTGGCTAGACCCCAGCGAAGCAATGAGCGTGTGGAACAGTTTACCGAAGGGATTGATATTCTTCTGGTCATGGATATTTCAGAGTCAATGGACCTGCAGGATTTTACACCCAATCGATTGGAGGCTGCTAAGAAAACCGCCATTGACTTTATTGAAGGGAGGTTTGGAGACCGAATTGGAATGGTGGTTTTCTCAGGAGAAGCCTATTCTCTTTCTCCCTTAACCAATGATTACAAGCTTTTGACT
Organism: Algoriphagus aquaeductus; assembly: GCF_003253485.1. Taxonomy (GTDB): domain Bacteria; phylum Bacteroidota; class Bacteroidia; order Cytophagales; family Cyclobacteriaceae; genus Algoriphagus; species Algoriphagus aquaeductus. Next base: position 125,048 of record NZ_QKTX01000013.1, read on the forward strand.
GACCTGATCGCCGAGATCAATTTCAATATGATTGAGGCAAAAGGCACAGCGATAGGATCAGCAATTGCCGCAGGGACCAATCGGATGAAAGATGTGGAAACACCCTCAAAAGTGATGATTCTGCTTTCGGATGGAGAAAGCAATGCAGGCAATGTAGACCCGCTCTTTGCAGCGCAGCTAGCCTCAGCATTCGATATAAAAATTTACACCATTGCCGTGGGCAAAGATGGAATGGTGCCCTATGGGACCGATTTTTTTGGTAGACCTCAAATGGTGGAAAGCTACCTGGACGAAACGACCCTAAGAGAAATCGCTCGGATCGGAAACGGGCAGTTTTTCAGGGCCTCTGACGGGAATGCACTACAGCAGATTTTTGATCAAATCGACACCCTTGAAAAAGCCGAAATTTTAGAAAACCGCTATAAAGAAACCGCAGATTATTACCGGATTTACCTTTTCTGGGCGATGTTGTTTTTCTTGGTTTGGCTGGGACTGAAAAGTACCTTCCTCAACAATTTCTTACTGGACTGATTCGGAAAGCTGGACATTTTTCCATTTTTCCAGCCTGGGGTCCATTACAGCAAACCAAAGTGGCGGAAACATGGCCAATAAGATCATGGCCGAGTATCCGGCAGGCAGTTGAGGACTTTCCTCTTGGTGGTCAAGGACCTGATACCGCTTATGAGCATAGGCATGGTGATCTGAATGCCGCTGGAGTTGGAACAGGAGAAAATTACTCACCCGCTGAGAGGCATTCCAGGAATGTAAGGGGGTTACTTTTTCATAATTGCCATTGGGAAGTTTCTTCCGCTCCATCCCATAATGCTCCAAGTAATTGACCAATTCCAATAGGGAAAAGGCAAGGATACTTTGAGCAAAAAAGAAAACAGGGATTTCCCAAACAAGTCGCTGGCTAACCCCTGAGAATAACCCGAAGCAAAGCCCCACAAAAGCAAGAGGTAGAAGTTGGTACCAAATCATCTGATTGTGAAGCGATATTGGAACTATTCCTTTTTTCCTGAGCCGTTCATTTTCCAACTGCCATGCACTCATGAATCCATCTTTCACTGATCTCCACCAAAAAGTATAAAAACTCTCCCCCTTTCGACTCGTGGCGGGATCTTCAGGCGTGGCCACCCGGACATGATGGCCCCGGTTATGCTCGATCAGAAAATGCATGTAACACACCGTCATCAGCAGGACTTGGGCATAGCGTTGCTCCAGTTTATCTTTCCGATGTCCTAGTTCATGGGCCACTGTGATCCCAATTCCTCCTGTGACCAAAGCCATTCCGGAAATGAATGCCATCCAATCTGGTATACTCAAGGTAAAAGTAGCCACTATATAAAATCCCCATAGCAGCACCCCAAGCTGTACATATACCCAAGCATAAGTGATCAATCGATAAAACCGCTCCTTGGTCACCGCACTTATTTCTCCAGCAGGGATATTGGTTGTATCCTTTTGAATCGCAAAATCCATCAGCGGCACCAGGATAAATACAAACCCGTGGATCAACCACATCAAAGGCCCTCCCAGATAAAACCCTCCCACCAACAACGCAGGTAAAATCAAAGCACTGAAGAATCCGATTTTTTTCATTCTCGGCTAATTAAAAACCAAAATCATTCTAAAAGTTAGACAAAGGAACGCCCATTTGCAATCCACCACCCTATTCCAAGCCAATCCTCAATTCCTGATTAAAATCAGGTTTCTATGTATTCCTTGTCACACCATACTTAGGAAAAGCATGCGAATTTGCCTGAAAATTAATCACATGGCACTATCTCCTGAACTGATTAGAAAATATAATCAACCCGTTCCCAGATATACCTCCTACCCGACAGTTCCGCTTTGGGACAATCAGCTGAGTACCCAAGATTGGGAAAATACAGTTAAAACAGCCTTTGAACAGTTTGGGAAAGAAGAAGGCATCAGCCTTTACATTCACTTGCCTTTCTGCGAAAACCTCTGTACCTATTGTGGTTGCAATAAACGGATTACCAAAAACCATCGCGTAGAAGACCCCTACATTGAGGCCCTTTTAAGAGAGTGGGAACACTATTTGGGCGTATTGGGAAGTGCACCAAAAATTGCAGGGATTCACCTTGGAGGAGGTACCCCCACATTTTTTTCTCCCGAAAGTCTCGAATTTCTGATTTCAAAGATTCTAAAATCTGCGGATCTGGCAGAGAATTTTGAGTTCAGCTTTGAAGGCCATCCCAACAATACCACTTGGGAGCATTTGGAAGAATTAGCCGCTTTGGGGTTTGACAGGGTCAGTTATGGGATTCAGGATTTTGATGAAAAAGTCCAACAGGCCATCCATCGCACTCAGCCCTTTGAAAAAGTCAAAGAGGCCACCGAAAACGCCAGAAAATCGGGTTACACTTCCATCAACTTTGACCTGATTTACGGTTTACCTCATCAGACTATAGACACCTTGGCCCATACCTTTAAGCGGGTCCAAGAGCTCAGACCTGAGCGGATTGCTTTTTATAGCTACGCTCATCTTCCCTCTGCTTTTCCAGCTCAGAAAAGTTTCGAAAATCATCTGCCCCAAGAAGAACAAAAAAGGGCACTTTATGAATTTGGCAAATCGAAGTTATTGGAAATGGGGTATGAAGAGGTCGGCATGGACCATTTTGCGCTCCCAAATGATCCGCTTTGCCTGGCCAAGAAAAACGGAAAATTGCACAGAAACTTCATGGGATATACCACCTTACCTGCCAAAATGCTCTTGGGACTTGGCGCGAGCAGTATCAGTGATGTTTGGATTGGTTTTGCCCAAAATGAAAAACGAATTGAGACCTATCAAGACCTGGTGAAAAACCATCAACTCCCACTTATCAAAGGACATATCCTGAATGAGGAAGACCTAGAAATCCGAAAATTGATTCTCGACCTGATCTGCAAAGGAAAAGCAGAAGTCCCTTTTTGGATTTGGGATAAACTGCCTCAAAAAAACAGACAAGCTCTTGAAGACTTTGAAAAAGAAGGGCTCTTGAAACTTCAAAACCAATATCTAACCATCTCTTCCAGCGGAATGGCTGTGGTCAGAAACATTTGTTCCAATTTTGATTTGAGAATGATTGAAAATCAGGAGAAAAAGGCGGTTTTCAGCAGAGCCATTTAATCAATGGCACATGGTAATTTCTACTTGTTGATTGCCATAGTCAAAAGTCGCCACCTCAGGACTCAGTCCGGGGATTCCCAAACCCAATCCGCGAAAAACCATCAGAATCCCAACCACTATTCCGAAATAGGGAATTACTTTCTGTATTTGCTGACGTCTGATCGCGGGCAGTAAACTACCGGACACCATCAGGGCCATCAGCATAGGAATAGTACCTAGTCCGAAAAATAACATATACCAAGCCCCTTGGATAGGACTCTGCATCCCCATGGCTACCACCAAGGCCATATAGACCATCCCACAAGGCAGAAGTCCATTAATAAGCCCGGTGGAGAAAAAGGCTGTTTTACTTCCTGACTTGAGAAAAAAAGAAAGCTTAGCCTTGATCCATCGGACCACTCCTGATAGGGCAGGAATAGCTAGAAATTGATCGGCTTTTTTATAACTCAGGGAAAGCAACACCACCAAAATTCCCATGCTTACTGAGATTCCTTGCTGGATTCCTGCCAAAGCCAAAGAAAATCCCAAGCCTCCCACCACCAAACCCAGGATGGCATAAGTCAGGCTTCGGCCCAGATTATACAGGATTTTATTAAAAAGGAACTTTTTGGAGGAACTCCCTCCTACTGCCAAGGCAATCGGACCGCACATTCCGACACAGTGGAATGAACCCAAAAATCCCAAAACTAAGGCAGTCCAGAGCATTTATAAGGTAATTTTGCTTTCTTCATAAAAGTCCACCCCATTTTCAGTCCAGGTGAGTTGGACTCTCCAATAGCCGGACTTGAGCTTTTCCAAGGGAATGGTAGTTTTACCTTCCGACTTGATATCCAGAGGTAAGATCTGATCCAATCGGGCATCCGAAGGTCTAAAGAGCTGAAGACTTCCTTTGGCACCTACCGGCAGATCCAGGATCATTGATTTGCTGGCAAGATCAAAGACCAATACCTCCCGATCCAGCGCGGCTGCTGATTTTTCCCGCTCGATGTGATCTTGGTATTTGATCTCTTTTTCATAGTAATTTTCAGTCACCAGATGAATATCATCTTGACGCACCGAGATCACCACCAGTGTCAAAATAAAACCAACAAAAGCAATGATGGTCAATAAAATTCCTTTTCCCCAATCCATGATTTTCTAGTTTTTACCTCCCACAGGAGCCATAAAGTTCGTTTCAATATCGTCAAATTCTTCTCCTTCAGCGGACAGTACCAAATGGACTTTTTGCTGAGGTATTTTTACCTCTTCTTGCTCTTGGACCAAAAAGAACCGGCCTTCAAACTTAGTCTGCGGCTCCAGCACCCAATTGGTATCACCGACGATTTCTACTTCAATCCCATCGATCAAAGAAGCAATCTCTACGCTTTGAGGCTCAAAGGTCTTATTGATCAGTGTGATGTTGTACAAATTAGACACTTTTCCATCAGGCCTAGCCTGGTAAGTCATCCCGGGAAATCGGGTAATGGTGGCCTCCAAATCTGACCTTGTTGCGATCAGGGTCACAAAAGCCGCAACCAAAACCAGCAAAACCACTGTATAGCCTTTCACCCTTCCCGTGAAAAGCTTTTGAAACCCTTCCTTGATGCTATTTTCTGAAGCATAGCGGATCAGTCCGGTAGGCCTTTCCACTTTGAGCATCACCTCATCACAGGCATCGATACAGGCAGTGCAATTGACACATTCCATTTGAGTTCCGTTTCGGATATCAATTCCGGTAGGACAAACCTGCACACAAAGCCCGCAATCCACGCAATCACCTTTTGGAGCAGCATCCACTTGATTTTTGCGAATCGGAGCACGAGGTTCTCCACGCACATAATCGTACATCACATTGATGCTGTTGTCATCCAAAAGCACGCCTTGAAGTCGACCATACGGGCAGACCACGATGCAGGCCTGCTCTCGGAACCAGGCAAAAACAAACATGAAAATGCCCGAGAAAGCCACCAAGCCAATAAATCCGGCCATATTCTCAGTGGGAGGTTGGGTCACGATTTCTTTTACCTGATCAATCCCGATCAGATATGCCATCACCAGATGTCCGATCAGAAGAGAGAAAAAGGCAAATACACTGAGTTTTAAACTCTTTTTCCAAATCTTTTCACCCGTCCAAGGCCCCTCATTTAAGGCTCGTTGTTGATTAGCATCGCCTTCGATGGCATATTCGATTTTGCGAAAAACCATCTCCATAAACAAAGTCTGAGGACAGGCCCATCCGCACCAAACCCGTCCAAAGACAACCGTAAAAAGTATAATAAAGACAAAGAAAATCAACAGGAGAAAGATAAGCAGGTGCGTGTCCTGCGGCCAAAATGCTGCTCCAAAAATGATGAACTTTCGCTCAAAAATATTGAAGAGCATGTAGGGTCTACCCTCAATTTTAATAAATGGACCTACAAACAAAATGGCCAAAAGAAGCCAAGAAAAGTAAGTTCTATAGGTGTAAAAAAAGCCTTTAACCTTCTTAGGATAGACCCAGATTCGCTTGCCGTCCTCTCGGACACTTGCCAGCGAATCCCGAAATGCATTGGGATCCAAATTGGGGTTAGAATTTTTCTTTGCCATAATCAAGGGAAATATAGGCTGGAACCTTGCTAGCTCCAGCCTTGAAAATTTACTGAATCGACGCGACCACAGCTGTACTATCCGTTACCGGAGTTTCGGCAGCTGGGCTTGCAGAATAGGGCTCGCCTTGGGGTTCCTTTGGATTGGCAGGAGTAGTCCCAACCAACGTCAGAATGTATGATGAAACCTGCTGCATTTGCTCTGGAGAAAGCTGATCTTGCCAAGGAATCATCCCTTTTTCAACCACTCCGTATTTGACCACTTTGAATACGTCCTGAATAGAACCGCCGTGAAGCCAATATTCATCAGTCAGATTAGGCCCCACACCTCCCCCTCCATCGGCTGCATGGCATGCCGCACAGTTGGTTTCGAAGATGGATTTTCCGGAAGAAATAGCTGCAGCTGACTCATCGAAAACAACAGTGGTTTCGTCAATTCCAGCCACCAAATTGGCTTTGCGGGTTTCAGCAGCGATTGCTTCCAATCTCAACTCCTCCTGATATTCCTCTTCGCCCGTTGGTCCGATACCGAGAACCGTGTAATTGACAAAGTAAATCACCGCAAAGGCAATCGACCCGATAAACACCCACTGCAACCAAGGAGGCATGAAATTGTCCAGCTCGGTTATTCCATCATAGGAATGGTCAGACATGACTTTTGCTTTTTCATCTTTTCCTCCCACTTCGTCCATTTTTCCGGTGACGAATTTCTCCTTGAAGGATTCCCACCAGGATGGTTCATGAGCAAGGGAAGGATTCTCCTTTTGAAATACCGCCGTCATGAAAGACATCAGGTAAATCATCAGGATCAGCAAGAGTACGATGAGCAACAACACCACTCCAAGAATAACCAAGAGCGTCAACTGGCTGGAATCCATACCACTCAGTGTAGTGTACCAGGATGATTGTTCGGATTGTGCCATCACCGGCGCTCCGGTAATGGCAAAGAGTGCGAGTAGAGAAAGTATCTTGTTCATGGCTGGGTGTGGGTTGATTCTTGTTCGTCCATAGGGAGAGATTTCATATGGTCCACATAGCCTTTTGGTACGCGAACCACCCAAATAAACATCCCTACAAAGAAGGTCACGAAGATGAGCAGTGAGATGATCGGATAGATCTCGATATTCTCAATAGATCGAAGGATTTCCTTATACATGGCTTCTGGGATTATTTAGTGGATGCTGAAGGTTGCTTGATATCTGTACCCAAGCGCTGCAAATAGGCAATCAAAGCGACGATTTCTGTATTGGATGCCACTTCTACACCGGCCTCTTTCAAGTTGGCCACGATTTTGGCCGCTTGTGCTTCATAATCTGCTGTGGCTTCCTGATCAAAACCTTCTGGATAGGGCACCCCTAATTTTTGGAGGGTTCGGATTTTGGCCGGTAAGTCAGAAATATTCAATTCATTGGTAGTCATCCACGGATAGGGAGGCATGAGTGAGCCCGGAGACATAGACGTAGGATCTACCATGTGATGGTAGTGCCAGCTGTCAGGATATTTCCCACCGATTCGATGCAAGTCTGGTCCCGTACGCTTGGATCCCCAAAGGAATGGACGGTCATAGACAAATTCTCCTGCCTTGGAATATTCACCGTAGCGCTCTGTTTCGGATCGGAAAGGCCGGATCATCTGGGAGTGGCAACCCACGCAACCGTTGGCGATGTACAGGTCTCTACCTTCCAATTCAAGCGGGGTGTAGGGCTTGACCGAACTGATGGTCGGCACGTTGGATTTGACCAGAATGGTAGGGATAATTTCAACCACCCCGCCAATTGCGACGGCAATGGTAGCCAAAATGGTGAAGAAAACAGGTTTTCTTTCCCAGGCTCTATGCCAGAATTCTCCTTTTGGATTGTAAGCTTTCACCAATGCAGGCGCTTGATCTTCCTCTGATTCTTGGAAAACCCCTTGCTTGGCAGTCATCCACATGTTGTACATCATGATGATGGCACCTGTCAAGTAAAGTAAACCACCTACGGCTCTCAGCATGTACATGGGTACAATCTGGATCACAGTCTCCAGGAAGTTAGGGTAAGCCAGTCGACCTGCTTCGTTAAACTCCTTCAACATCAAGAATTGAGTCAATCCTGATACGTAGAGCGGAAGGGCATAGAAAATGATCCCCAAGGTCCCCAACCAGAAATGCGTATTGGCCAGTTTGTTGGAATAAATCGTGGTTTTGAAAAGTCTTGGCCACATCCAGTACAACATACCAAAGGTCAAGAACCCATTCCAGCCCAAACCACCGATATGCACGTGCCCTACGATCCAGTCGGTGTAGTGAGCAATGGCGTTTACATTTTTCAGCGAAAGCATCGGACCTTCAAAAGTCGCCATACCGTATGCTGTCACGGCAACCACCATGAATTTCAACACAGGTTCCTGACGGACTTTGTCCCAAGCACCTCTCAAAGTCAACAAACCATTGACCATACCACCCCAAGATGGAGCAATGAGCATGACGGAGAAAACAGTACCCAAAACCTGAGCCCACTCCGGCAAGGCAGTGTACAACAAGTGGTGCGGTCCCGCCCACATATAAATAAAGATCAAAGACCAAAAGTGGACGATGGAAAGCTTGTAGGAATAAACCGGTCTATTGGCTGCTTTAGGCAGGAAATAGTACATCAATCCCAAGAAAGGAGTGGTCAGAAAGAATGCAACGGCATTGTGCCCATACCACCACTGCACCAAAGCGTCCTGTACTCCGGCATAGGCTGAGTAACTTTTCCAAAAAGTCACAGGAAGCTCCAATGAGTTGAAAATGTGAAGAATCGCTACGGTCACAAAGGAACCTAAGTAAAACCAAATCGCCACATACATATGACGCTCCCGACGCTTGATCAGCGTTCCGATCATATTGGCACCAAAAGCCACCCATACCAAGGCAATGGCAATGTCAATAGGCCACTCTAGTTCGGCATACTCCTTAGAGGTAGTCAAACCCAAAGGTAGCGTGATGGCAGCAGCCAAAATGATCAATTGCCAACCCCAGAAATGGAACCAGCTCAAGGCCTTATTCCACATGGGAGTTTTGAGCAATCGAGGCATCGAGTAATAGATCCCTGCGAAAATGGCGTTCCCTACAAAGGCGAAAATCACTGCATTGGTATGCAGCGGTCTGATCCGGCCAAAGGTCGTGTAGGGGTTACCCATATTGGCATCAGGCCAGAAAAGTTGGGTGGCTGCGATAAGGCCCACCAACATCCCGACTATGCCCCAGATAATCGTGGCAGCTCCGAAATACTTGACAATCTTATTGTCGTAATGGAACCTTTCCAAAGTAGCATCATTCATAGGACTTGGATTTTTTAGGTTGATCTTTATTGGATTTTTTAGGCTGATTTTCGAAGAGGATGCGGATCGAAGGCGTGACCCCGTCATCAAATTGCCCGTCTTTCATCGCACGAAAAAAGAGGAACAAAAAGCTGACTGCCAAAACCAAACTGACCGCTATGAGGACAAAGATGACTTCCATATCAGGGTGCTTTGAGGTGAATGAGTCCTTTACGCACTCCCATCAGATTGGTCGCTAGCGTAGTGAAAATGACTACCGAAATACTACTTACAGGCATCAGGATGGCGCAAAGCACAGGACTGAGTAATCCCTGGACGGCAAGACTGATTCCGACGATATTATAGAGAAAGCTCAGTCCAAAACTGGCTTTGATGATTTTGCGACTATCCTTGGCAAAGGCTAGGAAACTGGGGATTTTGCCAAACGACTCCGCATCCAGAATGGCATCGCTGGCAGGTGAAAAATGACTTACCCTATCCGTAATGGCAACCCCCACCATACTTTCCTGCAAGGCTCCGGCATCGTTGAGTCCATCACCAACCATCAACGTGTTAGCCCCTTTTTGATTCAGTCTTTTGAGGTAATCCAGTTTATTGATCGGACTTTGGTTGAAATTAAACCGGATAGTTGGCACCAAAGCGCGCTTCAATGATCCCTCTTCATGAGAATGGTCTCCGGACAAAACATGAAGCGAAAAGTCTTCGGCAAGTTCCTTGACCACCAAATCGGCATTTTCCCGTAATCCTGATTGAATGTGGAAATACCCCAAAACCACCTCTTCCACCTGAAAGAAGACCAAGTTTCCTCCTGGAGCAAAATCATTTTCACTCGCTCCAACGAAAGAAGCTGAGCCTAGCCTGACTTCCTGATTTTTATAGACAGCCCAAATACCTTGGCCTTTTTTCTCCTCGACTTGATCAAGTTTGGCTGCTGGATGCTGGCCGAGCCAGAGATTAATCCGATTGCTCAGCGGATGCGTGGAGCGCCCTACCATGGCTTTGATGATGGATTTGCTTTCTTCAGAAAGTGCTTCTCCTTCATAGTGAATGCTCGCATTGGCAGGGTCGGTTAGGGTACCTGTTTTGTCAAATACCAGCGTGTCCACCAAGGCTAATCGCTCAACCACTGCTGCGTTTTTGAGGTAAAATTTTCCTCTGCCAAAGATTCGAAGCGTATTTCCCAAGGTAAACGGAGTCGACATCGACAAGGCACATGGGCAGGCCACGATGAGAACCGTAGTAAATGCCTTGACAGCCAAGTTCAGGTCCTTTCCCATCCAAAAGAAAAAAGCCAGAACAGCAATCGTCAAAACAGTCCATGTAAATACACCACTGATTCGGTTTGCAAGCGGTTCGAGCAGTTTTTTATCCTGCTTTTCAAACGACTCATTATTCCAAAGGTCAGTCAGATAGCCTTGGGAGGGGGATTTTTGGATGGTCAGCAAAATGGCATTTCCTTTTTGCCGCCCACCGGCGTAGATCAACTCCCCTTTCCGCTTGGGAACAGGAACTTCCTCACCGGTCACGAAACTGTAATCGATATGGGCTTGATCGCTGAGCAAAAGTGAATCGGCAGGGATCAATTCCTCGTCTCTTACCAGAATTACATCCCCCACCTGAAGGTTGACCAAAGGCACGACCTCTTCCCGATTTTGCACCATACGAGTCACTGCTATCGGAAAATAAGACTTGTAATCCCGGTCAAACTCTAGGGTAGCGAAAGTTTTTTGTTGATAAATCTTTCCGAGCAGGAGAAAAAAGAGAAGACCTCCCAGGCTATCCATATAGCCCGCGTTTCCCATCGCGAAAATCTCCCAAAGGGAATACAGAAAGAAAGCAATAATTCCGAGAACGATCGGAACGTCCATGTTTATCCGGCGCTGTCGGACTGCATTCCAAGCCGAAACATAGTAATCGGAAGCTGCATAAAACACAATCGGAAGAGCCAACACAACATTGAGGTAATCAAAAAGCCGCTTAAATCCATCTCCCAAAAGCTTGACTTCAGAAAAATACTCCGGCATACTGAAGAGCATCATATTTCCAAAACAGAATCCAGCCACACCAAGCTTGGTCAATGTTTTTCGATCGATAGCTGGCTTTGATTTTTTATCTAAATCAGAAAGGTTGATTTTAGGCTCATATCCCAATGTGGAGAGCAGCTGAACCAACTCTTTTAAACTAAGTTTATCATGTAAAAATTTGATTTGAATCTTTTTCTTGATGAAATCTACACGACTGGAAGTAATGGAGGCATTGATTTTAAACAAATTTTCAAGCAGCCAAATACAAGAAGCACAATGGATGAGGGGGATAAAGAAAGTAACGTGACTTTCCCGTTCATTTTGAAAATCCAATAATTTGGATTTGACATCCTCATCATCGAGGTAATCAAACTGGATTGAAGAACGGTTAGTGTTTTTTTGAGTCTTACCAGGCTGGGCCTCTAAAGAATAATAGTCACAAAGATCATTTTTGGCAAGGACCTCATACACCAGCTGACATCCTTGACAACAGAAATCCTTGTCATCGAAATGAATCTTCGAAGAATCGCATTTTTCACCACAGTGAAAGCAAAGCGTGGATATTTCCGGAGAATTAGGAGTAATCATTCTAACTATTTTGATAAAGGTAATGGGACCAAATCCTTAAAAACATGATAAAAATCAGTTGATTACATGAGTTAAAGACTGAGGTAAAAGGACAATTGATCACTCCAGATTTTACCTTTATAGAAATGAAAAAGGACTTTTGCCAGATCGGCTTGGTAATTTTTCGTGGTGACTAGGAGTGTACAATCATGTTTGACAGCATAGGACCAAAAATCTCCGATACGAGTAAAATTGAATTTTATAAAGCTGGTTTCCTGTGTTTTTGAAGACACCAAGTGAATCAGTTCCTGCTCTTCTTTAATCTTGGATTTGGGAATAAAAGATGGTGAAATGATCGTCGCTTTACTTTCACCAATAAGATTTTCAAAAAGTGTGATAAACTTTCTAATCAATTCTGCAGAGGTTGGAGTGCCATCGTAATGAAAAAGAAGGTGATTAGTAGAAAAATGTTGCACATAAAGTAGAACCGGGATCGGACAAACTTCTTTTTCCAGAGATTTAGGCATTTCATGAGAATGAAGCCAATCCAGAGTTTTATATAAGTCAACCGTAATGAGACCGGGATCAGCACTGGAGGTACAAAAACTGCTTTTAGGATCAGAAGGGTTGAAGGATTCTAAAAGAGAAGTACAGTAAAAGTCCTGTAATAAGGATTCAGGTAATTCAAACTTCAAAGAATACGGGGACTTGATTTCCATACTATTAGTAATTTCTGATCCAAAACTAGCGGAATCAAAACTTACATCAGGTGATGGATTCCAGAGCGAGATATGATAAAAATCAGGTTTGCATGGTTGTCTTTTTACTTTTGAATGGATAAAAATCTAAGGCCAAACGGCAAATGGATAGCCTATGTCCGATACGAAAGGGCTGGTAATTGAGGTGGGGCTAAACGCAAAAAAGCCTTCAGGGATAAACTGAAGGCTTTGAATAATGTGGCGGCGACCTACTCTCCCGGGAGTAACCCCAGTACCATCGGCGCTGCAGGGCTTAACTTCTCTGTTCGGGATGG
>NZ_QKTX01000014.1 GCF_003253485.1 Algoriphagus aquaeductus
AAAAACCTCTACCAACTCCTGCCATCCAACTGGCCCAAATACCGCCCTAAATAAAAATCACTTTTTCTGCAATATGGGGTTGGTCGGAGGGATACGACCTTTTCAGAACCAATAGGGTAAACTGGGATATTTCTCAGGGATTTCCAGTCAAAAGCGTGACAGGTAAAACTGAGGATGAGTTAATCCCATTGATAGCTGGTGTGAAGGAAGATGGATACTTGATAATTGATCATGATTCCAATAGCTACCTCTTTTTGGGGCAAGAAATACCTTTGGGTAAAAGGCAGGTTTTTGTCACTAATCCTTACCTCGAAAAATCAGAAACTGAACCAGAGGTAATGCTTTTGAAGTCAAAGAATAATGAATGCTTTGAATTTTATGAGGCGTTTGGGCTGCCTAAGTTGAAAGACGGGGCAGTGCCAAAGTCAATTAAATGAAACCACTACTCAAAAAAGATTAATTGAATTCCCGAAGCCTGATTACCTTGAAAAATAGTAATTATCAATTAACCCATTAATGACTCACAAATTCCATTTTTCTGCCGGCTATGAACTCAAATCCGTGCGAGATAGCCTCCAAAAGATTCCCGACAAAAGGCGAGAATATGAAGGGTTAAAGAAGGCTTTGTCTTCCTACATCGTGAAGACAGATTGTGCCTTGGATAACATTCCTGCAGGGCGAGACAACCGATTTGCCTTTGTGCTTCATAATATGATCATGCGTGGAATTCCCACCTTGGCATCCTTTGGTTTGGAGGAGGAATTTCGACAAGCGTTGGGTTTGATCAATTTCAGAGAATCCAATACCAAGAGTTTGGAGCATAGTCTTTCAGAGGAAGTTCCTCCTGACCGGTTGCTTCAGGCTCTTTACTTAATAGAACCGAGAATCAGTCGAAAAACTGCTCATGAACATTTTTTGAAAAGTTGGGAAAGTCATAGCAGTGATTTTGAAGAACGCTATTTGTATCAGGAACTTCCCAATCGGACTTTTGATGGAAATGGAGATTTCTTAATCCAGCTCTTTCAGCCCCAAAGAGAAATTCAGTCTATCCTTCCTGATCAAATTAATACCAAACGCCAGGAAAGATCATTTACGGAGCAAAGGATTGATTTTTCTTTGGAATATCCCTTTCCCGTCACGGAAACAAATCGAAGAGGATTCTGTGTGGAAATCGATGGTTCCCAGCATGAGGAGAAAGGTCAGCAGCAATTGGATAAAATGCGGGATGATGCACTACTTGAGGCAGACTGGGTAAATACCCTACGATTGAAGACCCGAGATTTTACTGAAAATGGCTTGCGGCATCACTTCGGATTTCTCAATGAACGCGAGTTTTCAAAGTTTTTTTACCAAACCTATTTCAAAAATTACCAGGATCCTCTTTTCTCAACAGCTGAAGGCTTGGCGGCATTGGAATTGGCTTTGGCTCCCTATGCAGTCGCAAGGATTCAGCAGGTATTGATCAAAGCAGTGATTTCTGGTTTCTTGTCTTTCGAAGAAGAAAAGTGGAATATCGCTGTTTTGGAACGGGATGTAGCCTGCGCTCATTTAGCAATCAATGACTTGAAACGATTTCTGCAGGCTTTCGCGGAGTTAGAGAATCAGGGTAGAAAATTCCCGGAAATTGAATTGGATGTGTATTACACTTCTGAGTTTTCAGGCTCTGCATTTAGAAAGTCGACAGATATTCCAGTTGCTCAAATCGGAGACAATCAAAAGCCATATGACGTCTTTATTGATATTTCCATTTTGGAGCGAGATGGGCTTACGAGAAGACATGAAGCTGTAATTTTTGATGCCTATTTTCAGATTCGGTCTGCGCACTATTTTCCTAAAACTACTGAGCCTTTTCTGACTACCTCTCGCATTACTTGGGGTAATCTGGTTGTGTCAAAAGGTGATGATAAATGGGAGGATCATCCAGTTACTTCCAATGCATTGGAGTTTTTTATCCAGAATATTTTCAGAAAAAAGTCATTTCGGGATGGACAGCTTCGAATTTTAGATCGGGCATTGCGAAACCAAACTGTGATCGGTCTTTTGCCGACCGGTGGTGGTAAATCGCTCACCTATCAACTTGCCGGGCTCCTACAGCCTGGCCATGTGATTGTGATTGACCCAATCAAATCATTGATGAAAGACCAGGTAGACAGTTTAGCTAAAATTGGAATTACCGGTACAGTCTTTATCAACAGTTCGCTAAAAGATGTTGAAGCAAGGACAAGGGCCCAGAAAGTCCTTTCTGATGGGCGGGCTTTGTTTTGTTTCGTTTCTCCAGAGCGGATGATGATCCAGCGTTTCAGGGAATCGCTGGCATCCATGGCTAATGAAAATCATTTCTTTTCTTATGGTGTCATAGATGAAGTTCATTGTGTTTCAGAGTGGGGACATAATTTCCGGACACCATATCTGAGTTTAGGAAGAAATCTGCTTGAATTCTGTAAGGCTGCCGATGGCCAGATCGCACTATTTGGATTGACTGCTACTGCTTCGTTTGATGTGCTTTCGGATGTTCAGCGGGAATTATCCGGTAACAAGGAAAATCAAATGATTCCTGACGAGGCGATTGTGAGGCATGAAAATACAAATCGAGATGAACTCCAATATCATATTGTAAAAGTAGAACTGGATCAAGAGACTATAGAAAAAATAACAAGAAAAGGAGCTACTAATTTTGGGAAGAATTTAAATCAAGAGTTCGGGATTTTGAAACAGCGGGTTCTTAATCAACTTCTTGCAAATCCTGGTCATTTCTTGAGAAAGTTCAATGTTAAGAAAGATGAAGTAATTACTGATGAGCTTATCAAACTCACCTACCCAGAAGGCAGTGCTCCTTTAATAGATGAAATTCATAATCGAATTAGCTTACCAAAAGGATCTTATGAAGATGATTTTTGGAACTATCTGGATGGAGAGGGGAATAATAATGCCGCATTAGTTTTTGCCCCACATAAGACTTGGTATTTCGGAGTAACCGATCGGTATCAACCCTTTGAACGAAATGCAGGGATAACTGAATCGATCCTGCGAAGCAGATTGCTGCCAACCGATAAGATTGGAACTTTCATGGGGGTTGATAATGATGATGAGGCTACAGCCAAAACGCTCCAAGATGATAATGATAGAAATCAAGAGCAGTTTGTCAATGGATATCAGCAATTGATGGTTGCAACCAAAGCTTTTGGGATGGGTATTGACAAGCCCAATATCCGGTTTACCATACATAACAACTTTCCTGATTCTATTGAAAGTTTTGTTCAAGAAGCGGGTCGAGGAGGGCGTGACAGAAGGCTCTCTGTGGCTTGTGTTCTTTTCAATGATCAGGAGATTCCGGATCCTATGAAAAAGGATAAAATATACAAGCATGATCTGGACCTTCAAGAGGCTTTCTTTTGGAATTCCTTCAAGGGGGAGAATCATGAAAAGTGGGTTCTGTATGAGTTATTAAATGAGATCATTTTTCCGGGAAGGGATCGAGTCAAGCATCTTACCCGAATTCTCAAAGAACATCCGGATATTATGGATTTGGGATTGGATGTATGGGTGAGTCACCATCAGCCATCTAACAGGTTATATATCAATGCTTCAGATAAGAGAAATTATGGTTGTATCTATTATAAAACAGGTCAATTCAGTATTCAATATGCCACAGAAGACACGACCAAATCCAATCAAGCACTAAATGCATTATGGTCAATCATCCAAGATTTGGCTATTGATATTTCTCCTGATCACATGCAGGCTTGGCTTAATGAGAGCCAAGGGACAGAAAGACTTCCGGGAATAGAAAAGATCCTTGAAGCAAAAAATATTGGAGATGAATTTGAAGTTTTGGTTCCTTTTGTGAATGATCATTCAGAGGTATATCAAAAACTGGCATTAGTCTTACTTAATATTCTTGGAAAAGAACTTTCTGTAGAAAATATTAAGCTGTTTTCCGAGTATAGCAGAAAGCATTATCACCCCCGGTACGAGAACTTTTTGGAGAATTTGGATAAAGAAATCGGGATTCTTCAACAATTGGATGTTTATGCCATTGAGAATCCTAATCAGGTTGAGGAATTCAAATCCAAAGTACAAAGCAGACTGAACAGAAAGCGAGACAAGCAGGATACAGAAAAGGCAATTTTTAGATTTTCAGTGATCGGCTTGATAGAAGATTATACCGTAGACTACTCCAAGGAGACTTATATTCTAAAGGGTAGGAAAAAGGAGCGTAATGAATACCATACTGCGCTTCGATTCTATATATCTAAATATTACTCCCAAAAACGGACTGATAATATTATCAACTCTTTGTCAGAGAGAAAAGGGGATTCTGAAATTCAGCGAATTCTGAATTTTATAACTGAGTTTGTATATAAGGAGGTTGCTAAGAAAAGATTCGAGAGCATCAGCTTTATGCAGGAATGCTGCCAGGTTGGGCTGGAGAGAGGGAATGTGGAAATGAAGACTTGGGTTCACCTCTATTTCAATTCCAAGTATGCGAGAAAAGGATATTCTGTTAAGCTGGATGATGATACTCTCAACCATTTTTCAATATTACCTGAGAAAGAAACATCTCCAGGAGAGTATAATGCATCTTTATTTGATTGGACCAAAGAAGGACAAGGTGAGGAATTTGAATATGTAATTGACTTCATGCATTTGATGAGTTTTGATAATTCAAATCCCGAGCGTGATAATCTTAAACATTTATTAGGTGCTTGTAGAAGATTAATAATAGCAAATCCAGATAATTATGTGTTCAGGCTGTTGAAAGCATTCGCCGTTCTCGTTTTGGAGGAGGAAAACCTTAAACCAGATCTTAAGGCTTCAATATTGGAAGACTTAAAGAGGGGGTACTTAAACCTGTTTGAAAGGGAGGGTGAGAATTATGATATGGACCATGCTATGATTCATTACAAGGCAGCTATGATGGACAAGCTGCAGAATAAATCAGCTCAAGAATGGTTCCTGGATGTCTTGGGTGATCTGGAATTTTTGGCTCATGTGGAGTGGACGGGAAGATTTAAAGAAAAATTCACTAAAGACTTGATATAATAATCCCAGATGAAAGAAGAATTGCATTTGGCCTTAAGGGCCTTAGAAAAAAACCTGAAGGATATTCAGGCTGCTAATGAGACTGTAAAGGAAATGAGAAGCCTCGCTCATTCAGATATTGATGCGGCAAGTAAAGTTGTTAAGAAGATAGATGTAGAGCTCCAAACCCTTGAGGTGGAATTTAAGAGAGCTGTGTCGGCCTTTGAAAAAGAAGGCAAGGATACAATTAAAAGCTATGGGATTAAAGTTGGTGAGGCAGTAAAGGACATGACCAAGCTGAATGATTCCTTGAAGGAGCATGTAGACTCCAATATGGAAAGCCTGTCCGAATCCAATCGCTTGCTCTTTCAGAAATATGAAACATCATGGGGAAAGCATAACCAAGAACTGGATCGAGTATTTCTAAAGTTCGAGGAATTAAAGCAGGCAATTGGAAAGCTCCAAGTTGAAATTGCTCAGGTAGATTTCCATTCTAAGTTGAATAAAATATCTGATTCGGTTTCTTTGGTTGCAGATGGATTGGATTCGCACTCTCAGGCGATTCAGGCAGGAATTAAAAAGCAGACGTCAAACTTTACTGTTCTGGCAATTATAGGTGCGATAATCATTGTGTTACAAGTAGTATCTTTTTTTGTTTGATTATTTAAAAGATGGGATTTTTCAAATAATCTTTTTATGGCAGTACTTCAAAAAAGTAAATCGATATACCCGTTTTGGGGAGAGTCCATTAGTTTGATCACTGGCCTTGACCCTTTAAGCCTTCAAACCACTTCAGAAGCCACCTACGCCACAATGCTTCCTGGAATATCTAACTTGACTAATAGGTTAAGGTATTTTGGCTTTTATTGTTGGCTTTTGGATTTCTATTTTCAACGCGAAGACAAAGGCAATGCATCCGAGCAATATAATTTTATCCGAAGGGCTGAGTTGATGATCGCCATATTGATGCAATCAGAAAGAAAAGAAGTCCTTCAAATTACAGGAAGCAGTTTTGCTTCAACCATGATTGGAAGCCGATCAGAGGATTTTTTTGATTTGGCCAAAGGGGCGGATAAGGAGGGGGATAAAGCTGTTTATTGGAAGTACCCTTCGGGAGCATTTGGACAATATTACTTTGGAGCAATGCGGGCTTTAGCTTTGGTTGCTGTGGCGATTAATTCTGAAGGTAAAGAAATTTACAAAGTGAGCCTGCCTCACCCTCGACAAAAGGTTTCAGGCAAACAATTAGCAGATGCATTTGACCAGACTTTGACCCCGGTAGTAAGAGATCTTTTTTACCATAATATCAAAAAGGGTAGACTTCAAGAATTGGATATTCCTGTTTTGATCCAATATTTTGCTATCGATAAAATAGATTCTAACTCTCCTGAATGGCTTCTTTACGTTTCCATGCTGATGGATAAAGATGATCCAAGCCAGGAATTGGAGGATAGAATTACTTTTCATAGAAGAAATACCATTTTGGAGCTGTTAATGACTGCTAAGTCTAATGGGAATAAGTTGGATTGGCATCTTTTTATTTTGCAGGCCTACGAAAAAAAGCTTGTTCACTCAGAAATCCAAAATTCAGCAACTCTGGTTGGATGGTATGCTTATAAATTCAATGAATATTATCAATATGCCTGTGGAGCTATTTTTTGGGCAGTATTGCAACAGCTATATCTTAATCAGAATGATGAATACTTGCCTGAATTTGTAACTGATTTAACCAAGTCTGTTATAGAAGAATTGGTTAAATCTGTGGAAAATACTAATCCAGGAAACACCTTAAAGGAATTCCTATCCTTTATTCCGGAGAAACTTCAAGAGGAGGATTTATATAACAATATTGAGACAAAAGGATACAGCAATCCCGAGGAAGTAGCCAAGAATGGATTTTTTTTATTGTTCAGATTATACCTGGAAAACAGGGATTCGATTCATGCTTTAAAGGAATTTATGAATCGGCGGGAGATGATCAGGGAAGGAAATATGATCGACGGATTATTCTATCTCGAGGCAGCAGAAAGCGAAACCTTGGAAAACTTTGTTTATCAATTTATCCTACGAAAGATTATCAACAGGCACCAAATGGTTGCTTTGCGAAAAATGGGTAATGGTTCTCAAGCTACCCATAAGTTCATTCTTGAGGATCAATTTATTCGCTTTATTGACACGTTTCCACCGAGAGCAACTTCTCCCCGAATGGTTGCCCTTGGGAATTTACTTTCCGATTTACAAGTGATTGGATCGGATGGAATGTTGACTCCAAAACATGAAATAATCCTTTCACAGTAATGGGGTTACAGCGCGAAAACATATTAAGCCTTATTGGAAGTCGCAGGTACCATTCTGCTATTCTCACCACTTTCAGTTTTGATTTTTACTTCTTTGAAATGAAAGCCATGAGGTGGTTGAGGTCATGTGGAGTAAGGAATGTAAATGTATTGATAGACGGCCATTACTATGCACAATTGATGCAGCAGCTTGGAGGGGAAGAGATGAATTTAGCTCCGGCCTATTCTCTATATCCTGTTTTCGGTTCCTCGATTTTTCATCCAAAAATTTGGATGCTATTTGGGAAAAATGAGGGCATGTTGGTAATCGGATCCGGGAATTTGACCAATTCTGGGAATGGGAACAATGAAGAGATTTGGGGAGCTTTTCATTTTGATACGAGGAGTTCGGAAAATGCACTTATTTTCTCAACGGCATGGAATTACGTTCAAAAATTATGTGCCCCGATAAAGGGATACACTTATGAGAAGACAAATCATTGGCTTTTAGAGAATTCTAAATGGCTTGGAGATTTGCCACCATCAAATGGGGATTCTTTTTATGAAGTATCAGGAAAGGATAAGGTGGCGTTTTTGTATAACTCTTCCAATGGCACGATTTTCCAAAAACTTTCGGATCTCATTGGTAAAGAGAGGATTGTTGAAATAACGACTGTTTCTCCCTATTACGACAAAAGGGGAAATGCTATTCGGGCATTGAGTGAAATATGGCCTGAGTCCAAAATCAATGTGGTGATTGATGAATCAGGTACAGTTCCTTACGAGATTCCGCTTTCAAAAAACCTTCATTTTTTCAATTGGTATGACCTGGGAATCAGTAAAGCCATTTATTCTAAATCAGACGAGCATTCAGAATTATCGAAACTTCATGCAAAAATCATCCATTTCAAGGTTGATTCGGGAAAGGAGTTTTTATTGTTTGGAAGTGCCAATGTTACCCCAGAAGGGCTGGGACTTCCGGGGAAAAGGGAAAATGAAGAAGCATCGCTTTTAATTGAATCTCCTGAGGGAGGTCTTTTGAAGAATCTTGGTATCAAGTTGAAATCTCCAGTTGGACTTTCAGAGTTTAATGTGAAAAGTTCTAAGACTGTATTCGAAATCGTTGTTTCCAGTAATCGAAAAAAAATCAATCTGCTGGTAGCAGAAGTGATATTCGATGAAATTTTCGTGTATGCCATTGGAAACTATTCTGGGGCTTTGGTTGTGAAAATTTTTGATAAAGATGGCAGAGTCTTGCATTCAATTGAATTGGATAGTTTTTCAGAGGAAATCAGGATAAAATTGACCTTACCCAAGGAAGCAAATCATGTTGAATTATATGATGAATCTGGTAATTCGTCTCAGTCAAATAAGGTATTACTGTCCGACCATGTCCTTCTTGCTAAAACGCACCCTAATCCAAAAACCGAAGAAATTGAAAGGATCTTCCAGGATATTCAAGGAGGTGATTTAACCAAAGTCCTTGATTTATTACAATATGCACTTCTCGATGAAACAGAGGGTTTGGGTTCTTCTAAATTGATCTCCAGGAAAAGTCCTAATGAAATCAAAAGTGCAGGAAAGGAAGAACTGGAAAAGCTTTATGAATTATCTGGTTTTAAGACAAAAGAGAATCAATCACAAGAAAAGGGACTTTTGATTTTTTCTAATTCTCTGAGAGTGCTCGATGCTCTTAGATTCGTTAGCTCGGTTGAATTTATCCAGTCTAATCAATCCGAATTAAAAGTAGATGAGCAGGAGGCAAGTTTGGATAAGACACCCATTAAAGAAGGCGGTGGGATAGAGACCCAATTAATTACACCCTTATGGATGTTGAATGCTGAGCGAAGAAAACTTCTGGCTTATTTAAATAAAACATATGATCACCAGCATTTTTTGCTCTATTCCAAAAATAAACCGAAGGATTATAAGGTATCATTGACCGATCTTTCGAAGTACCTGATCGCAATAGAATTGTTGCTTGGATATGGGGGAAAAATTGAAAAATACATAGATGGGGAAGACGAAGAATACTTCACCTACTTAGAGTTTTTAGATGACCTTCCTTACCATAGTGATTCTGTCAAAGGTTGGCTATTTTATATCATTGGGGAGTTTCTACTAATTGTCAAGGCAGGGTTTAAGAAGTACGAATTAGAGTATACCCAGAATAAAATGCAGCAGTTAAAGGCTGACGCTTTAGTAGATTCTCTGATATGCATATTAAATATGAAGTGGAAAGAGAACGAGAAGGGATATGCCAAATCTATGATTTTAAACTGTTTACATTACTTAGGGGGAAATGGCCATGAATGGTGGAGAATTGAATTGCCTCATATAAAATCAAGACTTGAAGTAAGAATGGATTCAGTCAATAATCAATCTAATATGCTTAATGAGAACTATCGATGGCTGTTGGATGAGATTATTCCTCTGTTTTTAAGAGCAATCCATAAATTGTCTTCTCAGGAATTTGAGACGAAGGTTAAAAGGGGCCAAACCATTTACAAATCTCACTTTGGTTATTGTGAGGTTAAAAATATCTCAAGCAATAATGAGCTCATTTTGGTTAGGCCGGGATTTATATGGGATGAAATGGTTGGCGATTTTATAAGGCACAACGATGATGTAGATTATCAACCGCTGTATTTAAAAAAGTTTTTGATTGTAGATTGATATAATTTTGTCACAAATATTTGCATTTTTTGTGACAAAAATGATAGGGGATTAAAGTGCAAAATGTTGAAAAACAAATTGAAATAAGAATTTTAAGTGAACCAAAAGGATCTTTGCTTATGGCTAAAGACTTTTCGGATTTGGGCTCCCCTGAAGCTATCCGAAAAGCTTTGGAGCGTTTGGTTAAAAGGGGGGTGATTATACGAGTCGCGCAGGGAATCTATGTTCGTCCGAAAATAAGCAAGTTGCTTGGACAGCTTATCCCTTCAGCCGAGGAAGTGGTAGAGGCCATTGTCAAAAGAGACCGGATACGGACTATTCCTACGGGAAGTTATGCGCTAAATGCTTTGGGGCTAAGTACTCAAGTACCCATGAATATCGTATTGCTGACCGATGGTTCACCTCGGTTAATCAAATTGGGTAAGCGTACCATCAAGTTCAAGAAAACATCGCCAAAGATTTTAACGGCTAAAGGGAAAATCAGTCGCTTGGTGATTCAAGCCTTGAAGGAAATTGGCAACGGAAATGTAACCGAAGCCGAAGAGAAAAAAATATTGGATTTGCTAAGGAAGGAGGATCCGAAAGATCTAAAACACGACATTGCTTTAGTGCCGGTATGGATTCAAAAGATTATGAAAAAGGCAGTCGAAGATTGTAGCAATCCTTCTTTCTGATCTTTAAAGTGAGATGAATTAGTTGATTGTTTAATTCCATGATCTGGGCAAGTTTTGTCAGCCAAATTCTATTTAACCCATTTTGATATTCAAGATTAGAAACGAGGGTAAAGTCAAGATTTTTACCCTCATCCTTTTACTTTGGAAATATTCACCCTCGATCCAGGATATTTAAATTGGTTAGTTATTTCTAACTGATAAATACAGATTTAAGGGTTTAATGGTGGCTCAAAATAGAAAATCTCCAGAATTCTTGTAGGATACCAATACTTCCCTAAGTTTTTTTAGTTGTTCCTCTTCAGAACTTCGGTGACTCGGATGATACATTTCGATGATGAGTCTTGTGGGTTTTCCGTCTTGCAAAAGATGAAAGAGTTTCACTTTTTTTGTCGGGTCTTCTGCAATGAAATGGATATCCCTTCCATAAATAAATCCAAGATAGTGACGAGTTTTTCCACAGAGAAGAATGTCAGGATTTAGTATTTCCTCAATCTGCTCTTTTAAAAACTCTTTATCCCGAATAGCCACATTCTCAAGGTCTTTTTGAGAAGAGGTTTTGGTGCCTCTGTATTTTTTAAGATTTAAGTAGGCAGTTTGCTTAAGGGAATCGACTGGGTCGTGGGACTCACTTGGATGAAGCGTATTTAAAATCACTGCGATCCGTTTGGCCAATATGCTTAAGGTGCCCTTCTTTTTCAGGAATTCTGACGAGCCATTTTTTTCAAGACTGTCAACAAAGGCTGGTCCAAATACATAACCTTGATGCGCAGTAGAATCAAATGGCGTTTCTTTTAAGACAGAACCAATCTTTACCTTGGAATTAATGTATGCTTCAGGATCCAAGGTCCCATCTTGAACAAAAAATGTATTCGCATCAGCTCCTGCATGGAATCTCCATCGCTTGAAAAGCTCGTTTTCTTTGTCTCTAATATTCATATATCTTTAAAATTAGTGGGCTATTTTCTATTCTCACTCATCGCCTAAAATCATCAGCTAATTCAATCTTTTTTATGAGTTTCTTTCCGTTTTCAGGAAAAATATCCTTCGCGTATACTATTTTGAAAAAGTTATCCCCCACGGAATCTTCTGTGACTAATTCTTCCAATCCACCACATTTTGGACTTGATGCTTGAAGATCGATGATCGGGATTCCATTTACAAATTTTAGTTTTCGGGTATTCATTCAGTGAACATGGATGCAAATCAACTCACAGCTTACCTTTTGCACATACCTTGAATAATTGACCTCGATGGATTTTTGACCAAGCAAAGGCATGTCTAAGTTTTTCAAATAGTCCATTCTCCCATCCGTTTTTCCTGGGAAGGCATCTACCAAAGCGACAAAGTATCTTTCTCCTTTAAATCCTTCGATCTCAGAAAGCTTTTGAAGCTTTTTGATGTCTTTTTCATAAGCCTTCCATGTATCCGAAATTTTAAACTCAAATACAGCCCATTCCTTTCCAACCTTAAAAACCAAATCACTGGGGCCTCCATTTCCAAGATTGGTCTCTCTCAGCCATTCAATTTGCTCCAAACCAAAAATCTCATTTCTTTTCCCGAAAATGGCTTTTCCAACTTCAAAGGCAAGATGAAGCTCAGGAACGAAAAAAATCCCCTTTTTATAATTCATGTATAGCTCGCTCTCCAAGTATTCTGCAACTTCACTTATGGTCTTGAATAAAGATTCTTGATTGATTCTCAAGGCTACTTCCATGTTCATGGGGTTAAATGTTGATGGAATACATTTCCTGCTTTTACTTTGACTATCTTTTTCAGCCTTTCCGGATGCTCCACTCTCACCTCATCACCGTGGCTTAGAATTGCAGATACTAATTCATAATTGATTTTCACCCGAAGGCTGATTCGGAGGATATTGCTATCATTGACCAAGATCTGCTGGGTAGGGTGCAGTGGCATGGACTGGATGTACCGACCTTTGAATTCAGTAAAGGTCAAAATCACCGTTTCCACAGGTTCGGAAGGATCGTTGATGATGCCAATAGTTTCCAGGAAACGGGATTCCAAATCCGGGGCAGTAGGGAGCTTGACTTTTTCGGGAAGAGTTTGCAGGTTTTTGATTCGATCCAATCCAAAGAACCGCAGGTCATCCTTTTCAGTCCAGGCCATCACATACCAGCGATGAAGGTATTCTTTGAGAGCTATGGGTCGAAGGAGGCGGGTTTCAGTCTCCCATTTCCAATACTTCTCATACACGATCTGAACAGTTTCTTTATTTTCTATTGCCTCCAAAATCGGCTTTAGGTACTCTGTTCCTCTTGCCAGACGTTTTTCGAAAAACACTTTTCCATTCAGCCGATTTGCCCGGCCAAAAGCTTGGATAGTTTCGAAGGATTCTATCAACTCCAGATGGTTTTCGCTGCTTTCTTCAGTGTTGATACGGTATCGTGCCGATTTAAAATCAAATTCGATAACCAATCCAAATAACTCCTGGATTTCCCTAAGGTCACGGTTTAGTGTTCGCTTTGAAATCTGCAAATTCAAATCTCTTCCCTCAGATTTTTTCTCCAAAAGGCTTTCTACTTGATCCCAGGAGAATGGACCTTTTTTGGCGAGTTTGATGAGTTCGAGTTGGCGAAAAAGGGAAGTAAGTTTGCTCATGGTCGTAAATCTGATGTAAAGGAACGGATAGCTTCTGCCAAAAGATGTCTTAGCAATACAAGATAAATATTTCTTTTGGTCGGACAGGGTTTGGCAGAGCCTTAGTCGAGATTTGGACACATGAGCGAATCACTACCTTTTTCTATGGCCAGAAAAGCCATGAAAAAACTTTATCCTTCTTGGCGGTTATTTGTCGATGAAGTGATGGACTTATTGGAGCCTTTTTGGTTGGGTGTCCAATCCCGCGAGGAAGTCCATTTTATTCATTTGATCGGATACGGGAAAAGACAAAAAGCAAAGGAAATCCTGACAGAACTTTTGGAGATACTGGATTTACAAAGTGAATCCATTTTCCTTTGGGAGACTACGGATATTAATGCGCCTTCTACTTTTGCTCAATTACGAGCGTTTCAGGAATCTTATGCAGTGTTTCCCAAAGTAGTGGTCACTGATTTTTTTACTGAATATTTATACGAATATGAGGATCAGGAATTCCATGAAAATGGAAAATTGAAAGAATTTCTTACTCAACGAAAATCACTTGATTTCTCTTATTTTGAAACTCGACCTACGAACGCCCGCGGTAGTTTGGTGATCAGTTATCTGGATGTTTTTAATCAAAGCAGTTTTGTTAGAAGCCGACTGATGTTCCAATTTCTCTGGGAAAACGCTGAGCGGGATATGACCTTCATTCGCAAGAATTATATTCCAGAAGAAACCCAGCCTCTTTTTGAAAATGGATATATCCGTCGTGATGAAATGGTCTTTTTTTCAAAAGATGAACCCGCTCAGATTCTCTTGGCGATCGAACTTCAGAAGGTAACCCAAGCACTGGAAATAAATGGATCAAATCTGATTGGAATCCCGATTAAGCTGACCAGAAATGCCATGGAATACTTTCTGTCTTATATTTTTTATCAGAAACTTAGGCCTGCACAACTTCATCGTGCTGCAGAAGATTTTTTCCTTCCTGTATTTAGGCAGTACCCAAGGATGACCAAGAAGGTATCAAGGCTTCCTCACCAAATCCAGCTTGACTTCAAAGGAGGATGGATATACGAATTACTTATTGACTAAATCCATTAATATGAAAAGACGCGACTTTCTCAAAACTTTGCCGATAATTGCCGGTGCACCTATGGCCTTGGCTGAAACTTCTCCATTTCCTCAAACAGCAAATGGCCGGCATTTGATAGCACTGGGGACTTCAGCTTGTTATTTGGCTTCAAATCATTCCAGTGAATTGTACTTTGATTCCTTCACATTCATTAATTCGGAAGAACCAGATAGCTTAAGAAAGGGAGATTCCTTCATTCCTTTTACAACCCCGGATTACATCCGTAAACAATTGGGTAAAAGACGGCTTCCAAAAGATGGGTACTTCCCTGTTATACCGATGAACCAAGAGATTCAAAATCACCTCAATGGATTGAATGGGGATTTAGTCTTTTTTGCAGGATTGGGATGGATGACTGAAACTTTACTTTTTCAATCGATTGGCTGCCATTATAAGAATCCCCTCCAAAGGCTGGATTTTTTGGCTGTTTTTCCATTTTCCTTTCAAGGCACTTGGAGGGAAAATCAAGCCAAAAAGACTATTCGGGTTTTGGCCGATCAGCGTCGAGAACCTACCTGCCTTTACCTTGATGAAGTAATCGGCCCATATGGAAACATATCGATCCCCTAAAGTTTTGAAAAGGCGGATCGATGGGTAGTGTCTGAGTTGAACCAGCTATAATCACCGAGAAAAATTCAGAATCTATTCTTTGGGTAAAGCCTTCAGAAAAAGAGCCTGAAACTATTCGAAATAGAGCCTTAGAATAGACGTAGTTGGGTAGGGTATATAGGAGAAACTACTTTTGATCAGAATAACGTAACCTTGGAGCACAATGTAAAGGTCAGTTTCTAATTCATAGATTTCAATTTATTTGTTTTTTGCGAACCCCTAACCCCCTCTCTCCCTAAAAGGGAGAGGGGGTAGGGGTAAAAAAAGAGGCAGAGAACAAAAAAAATTAATAATTACAGCTCAAAGTGATCATCCTCATCGTCCTCACCAACCTCGGCGACTGGAAGTGTTGGATTACGGTAGAGGCCTTTACTGATTTTATGTTCCTTGAGCTCCTTAGATATTAGGGTTTCTGCCGGAGTTTCTGTAAATCCTGATTCTATGAGTCGTTGAAGGATCACCCCATATCTTAATTCTTTCTCGTCTTCAAAGATCTGCTTCCAGTCTGCCTTTTTCGCTTGTTTGGTGCCTTTTGATACTGAAACTGATTTAATAGCTATTGTTTTGAAAAACCAAAGACTTTCAAGATCATGGGTTAAGCTAATTGTTGAGTTTGGAGCTTTTTTACTTTCAACAATATCATTGCCTTTCGTGATACCTAATCGGAATTGATTTTTCGATTTATTCATTTGGATCACTACTCTCATTGCTGCTTCAAAGGATTGACTTCCAACAATTCCTGTTTTACTCATTTTATCTTCTTTTTCAGGAGCCTTGCCAATGTGATGAATCGTTATAATTGCCAATTGATTTTGGAAACAGATTTCTTGAAGTGGTTTAAGGACGTCCCTGACCTCACCGGAATTATTTATATCTCTTCCAGAAGCAATCTCGGCGAATGTGTCAACTATGATTACACCAGTGTCGGGATTTCTCTTTAAGTGATCAAGTATTTGCAGAACAAAATTATCTCTTTGATTTTTGAAGAATAGATTTTCTTTGACCAATGCTATTTCTTCTTTGGATAATTTCGAACAAAGCCTTTGAAATCTTCCTGCTAAGGTTCCATTCGAGTCTTCAAATGATAAATAGAGAACTTTTTTTCCACCATTTACAGTGTGGCCTATGAAATCCTTACTTATTACATAAGAAATTGCAAATTGAAGAGTAAGTAAGCTTTTGCCCGAATCAGAACCACCAACTAAGGCACACAGCGAATCCGAGGATAATATCCCAGGAATAATGTAGTCAAGGTCTTCATACTTCATTTTTTCGAGTTCTCCTGCTTTGAATGAATTCAGCGATCTATAGTATTTAGCTATTCCTCTCTTCAGGCACAATTCAATCTGCTCTTTACTCCCTTTTGCGGCCAAAAAGTCTGTGACGTCTTTATCATAGGTTCCAGCAGGTAAGATGGCACTGGGAATTTTGAACTCTTTTGAAAACTGGGAAGATTTATCAAATCCTGTATTATCGCGATCGTATAGAAGTACAATTTCTTTGAACTTCTTTTTAAGCGCCTTAATCACTTTGGGTTCGAGTGATGTTGTTTCGGAATTAAAACAAATCGCTGGAATCCCTATAGTATACAACGCCATAACATCCTTTTCCCCAGCTGCAATAACCACCATCTCGCCATTTGCTGGTAATTGGTTGATGCCAAAAACTTTCGGATTTGGGTTGACTTGATCCTCAGATAAATAAGACCACTTATTTTTTAAAAAAGGTTTACATACTTTGATGCTACCATCTAAATACGGATAATGGATTTCAATATCAGTTGAATCTTCTTTTTTGACTTTGACATTGAAGAAGTCCAAAATCTCCTTTGTGACGCCTTCAAATTGAAAGTACATTTGAAATGGTTGCTTACTTGAAGCAAAATTGATTTGTGTATTCATTTTATTTATTGGTTACAATTTGTCTGATTTTCCTGATTGCCTCAATCCTGTTAATGCCTTCCATTTTTGCCACAAATGATACGCAGTTACCGAGTTCTCCAGTAGCATGATCTTTGTAAATAAAGCTTCCATCTTTTACTCGAAGGATATTAAAAGAAGGTGTTTTTTGAGGCTTCAAGAGAAACGGGTTAGAGATATTTTTGCCCGTAGTGACTAATCCATTTGGAAATAAATGGCCGATGTAGTGTTGGAAAACTTTCCTTGAAGCTGCATTTAGATCGATGTAACCGCTTTTGTTTTTCATTTTCCTGAATAGTTTTCTAGGATGATTTTTTCGATGTCTCTCTTCAAGTAGTAGATGCTGCCTCCAATTTTTGTAAAGTGCAGTGTTCCATTTTGCCGAAGTCCAGCAAGAGTGCTTTCACCCACCTTCAAAAGGCGTTTGACATCTGGGGTTCTCAGAAGTTCCGGGATGGCATCTTGTGAAATCTTGGCTTTGACCAAGGCTTTAACTTCTTGGATTCCTTGAATCAACTCGCCGAGTTGTTCGGAATTCATCAGAATGATCTGATTGGGATTAAATTTTTCGTATTTCATAATGACTTCAAAAATGGGAAGCCATATGAAGGAAGTCTAAAAAGTTCTGGTGAGTGTTTTGGTGAATGATTTTTGGAAGTTTTTGACAACAAAAAAGCCATCTGGTGGAAGATGGCTTTTCATTTTGACATTCATAAAGAAACTTTTATTCCAAATTTTTTACGATCTTAATAAATCCAGAATGAAACCTTTCAAGGTCTGTTTTTGCTATTCTGATTTTTGCGGATTGATTCATTCGTGATGAAATACCTTCAGATTTTGGTATTAAAACTTCAAAACCTACGGCTGAGGAATTTTGAGGAGCTATGCAATAAAAATAATCAGCCACTTTTTTTGCAAGATTTTGTTTTTCGATAAGATGTTTTTTCAATGCTGCCTTTTTGTTTTTTGCAGGGGCATTTTCAGTTTCATTAGCCGCAAAATTGGCATTAAGGGTTTCAAAATCAGATTCAGAACAAAGGATGAATCCTCCATCAATGAGTAATTTGAAGAAATATGAAAGTTGTTGCTCATTCCCCAAAAAAGGAATTCTCTCGTGGACCAGATAGGTGGGATTACGAATTTCGGAATCTTTTTGAGTCTCGTAAACTTGTTGACATTCCCTTAAAATGGCATTTAAATGCTTTAAATCATTCTTTAGTGTAAATGATTGATTTTGCCTCCTAAACATTAATTCATCTTGCTTCCCGAAAAGAATAACGTCTTCAAAAGTAAAAGAAGCTTTTTTGGGATAGACATTATCCAAGTATTCATAGATTACAATGTTTGGATTCGAATAAACAAATTCTGGTAACAAAGTGAACTTGTAATTTTCAGAATCTTCCAATTCATCAAGAATTCGAGTTATAGTTTTTTGTAGTTCATCTAAAGATTTTCCCCAATTTCTCAAAGGAACCAAATCCCAATCATCGGTAAATGATGTGATTTTAAAATTAAAGTTTGGCCTATCAAAGATTTCCCCATGGTCCACCGCAGTTAGCTTTCCATATAGTTTGTCAATATTTAGCATTTCATTGAAATTTCCATAAGAATATCATATTGAAATGTATTCGGCAAATAGGATTTTTGTTTCTAATTGGGATTTAGAGGATTTCTCTTCTTGGTCAAAAAAGGCCTCCTCAATGGTTAAGTTTCTGTTTTTGAGATAGTCTAAGTTCAAATAATTTGAGAAATCGATAGAAACAGGTAGGCTTAAATTGTTATTTAAAAGGCAAATTAAGGTGAGGGGGAAATCAAATTCATCATTGAATGATTCTCTTGGTGTTGGAATTCGAAGACTCTGATAGTACTTGTTAAAGTTCGTGAGGACGAAGCTTTGTTCCTTTAAAAGAATCTCCGTCATTTCTGTAATATGGTAACTTTTAAACTTTTCGAGCCGAAATTCAACCAATGATGTTGGGGTGTTTGGTGCCCGAATTACAACATCGTTTGAGTTCATTAGGATTTTATCAAAACCAAGGATCATTTTATCATCCCACCAGAATTCCAGAGGTGAATCAAGACCCTTTAGTTCAACCAATACTTTTCGAAGGACGGGATTTATTACTTTCATGGCTATTTAGGTTTTTCTCTAATTTTTCAAATTCTTCTCTGATCCGATCATTTTGAAGATCAGCATAGGATTCTTGAGTAATTCGGATGTTGCTATGGCCAAGTGCCTTGCTGACAACTTCTAAACTCATTCCATTTCGAAGGCCGATGGTAGTGGCGAAGGTTTTTCTTGCGGTGTGTGTAGAGATTGGCTTGTCGATCTTAGCCAAGGCCGCCAGTTCCTTTAGGTATCCATTGAAATTCTGGTTGGCAGGAATTGGGAATAGTTTCTTCTCAATGATTCGCTTCGGATGATTTTCATACTTGGAAATGAGGTCCAAAGCCATTGGAAGCAATGGTATTTCAGGAATGTTTTTGCTGGTTTTTTGCCGGGTCATAATGATCCCATACCCTCCTGAAATATTCTTGGATAAATTTTCTTCACTAAGCCGTTCGATTTCATTAAAGGCTAAACCGGTATAGCACATGAATAGGAAAGCGTCACGGATGATTGCAAGCCTTTCAATAGGCTTTACAGCTTTTAAGCGGTCCAGTTCCTCTTGAGTCAAGAATATGATTTCCTTCTTCTGTTTTTTGATTTTGAACTTCTTACTGTGATCTTTTTCGATATAATCCATTTCATAAGCCCACTTGAATACTGCTTTGACACGCTCTATTTTTTTATAGACTGTGTTGTGCGAGTTCTGCTTTTTGGATTTCAGAAAATTCTCAAACTTCAGGAATTGCTGATTATTAAATTCCTCTGGTTTTAATTGAGCTTTTCCTTCTTGATCCAAGAATTCGATCAGGTGATCATAGGTGGTCTTGTTAATCTCCAAGGAAGCTGGGGAGTAGTCTGTGCCAACTCTGTTTTCCAGATTTTCTATAAACAGAGCATAGACCTGTTTCAGTGTATGACTTTGGAATAACTCTCCTGACAATCCGAGTTTCAGATTGTTTGCCGTGATGTCGTACCGTTGAATTTTGATCTGTTCCAAAACATCATAGACTTTCAGCTTAAAGTTTTGGAGTTGCTGATTAAGCCGTATGGTCAACGGTTCTTTTCCCCGGATAAGCTCTTTCTTAGAGTCCCATTTGGAAGGGGCAATGTCAATTTTGGAAGATACTTCAGATCGGGTTCCATTAATGGTGATCCGAAGATAGATCGGTGCATTCCCGTCCTTTTTGAGTTTCTTTTCCTGAAGTAGAAAAGATAGCGTAGGTATGTTCATAGCCTTGTCATTTGTTTTGAACAAAGCTATTGGAGCTGATTCCGAGAACCCAGCGAATTTCCATATTCACCAAAAAGCTCACCAGAAAATAGGTCTCGATTGTAAATGGAATAGGTCTCGATTTTTCCTCCCGATATCCGAATATTCTGTGTTTTTTCGAAGGTGGTGAAAAATAAAAAAGCCCCAAATCGCTAAAATTTGGGGCTTTTCGAAACTTTTGATTAACTAAAAGCAGAGGAGGAGGGATTCGAACCCCCGGTACCTCTCGGTACAACGGTTTTCAAGACCGCCGCGATCGACCACTCTGCCACTCCTCTTTGTCGAACTTTTCAGATCGAGTGTGCAAAAGTATATCCTTTCCCTATCTCGGGCAAGACCTTTTTGCCTTTTTCTCTTAAGTCTCTGATTTTTTTCCGGTTAATTTTTTACACTCACTTCTTACTACTCACTTTTTACCACACCCACAAAAAAACTAACCCTTCAAATTACACCCGGTCCGTCGGGACTTCCTGCCGATTATTGCTCTCGGACTTTTTCTTCGGCTATCCATCGCTTGACCTCCTTTTCCAAAATATCCAAAGGCAAAGCCCCACCACCCAAAATCCGGTCATGGAATCGGCGGATGTCAAACTTGTCTCCCAGTTCGGTTTCTGCCAGTTTTCTGAGC
This sequence comes from Algoriphagus aquaeductus, assembly GCF_003253485.1. Taxonomy (GTDB): domain Bacteria; phylum Bacteroidota; class Bacteroidia; order Cytophagales; family Cyclobacteriaceae; genus Algoriphagus; species Algoriphagus aquaeductus. The sequence continues at coordinate 20,921 of NZ_QKTX01000014.1, forward strand.
TCCTGAATTTTTAGCATCCCGATTTTGTATCCGGTTGCCTGACCGGGGATTACCATGTAGCGACGAACTTCTGCCTGAATAGCACCTGGAGCAATGGAGGAATTTTCAGAGAAATATTGGATTGCATCAGCCTCGGTCCAGCCTTTGGAATGGATCCCTGTGTCCACCACCAAGCGGATCGCTCTCCAAATTTCATTGACCAAGCGACCGAAGTCGTAATAGGGATTTTGGTATTGCCCCATTTCCTTGGCTAGTGTTTCAGAATATAAGGCCCAACCTTCGGCATAGGCATTGAAATTCATTTGCGTACGGAATTTGGGCACCGATTCCAGTTCTTGGGCAATGGCGACTTGCATATGATGGCCTGGGTTTCCTTCGTGGTAGGCCACTCCTTCCATAGTGGACTTGGGCATCGCCTTCATGTCGGAAAGATGGACATAATAGGTGCCGGGACGGCTTCCGTCAGGGGTGCCTTGATTGTAATGTTGGGGTGCTCCGGGCTGCTCACGGAATGCTTCCACTCTTTTCACGACCAGGTCTGCCTTGGGAAGGATGCCGAAGTATTGGGGAAGTTTTGCTTTGATTTCGTCCAAAAAAGCAGTGGATTCGTCCAGATACGCCTGACGCCCTTCATCGGTATCAGGGAAGAAAAATTGGGGATCACTGTTGATGAATTTAAAAAACTCTTTCAAATCACCTTTGAACCCCACCTGATCTTTGATCGCGAGCATCTCTCCTTGGATGCGTTTGACTTCATCAAGTCCTATCTGGTGAATTTGATCCGCGGTGAAATCCGTGGTGGTTGAACTTTTGAGTTTGTGAGCATAAAATGCATTACCTTTTTCATGTCGGCTGACTCCCGTTGGCTTTTCTTCCAGATTTGGCAGTTCGGATTCCAGCCATGCAATCAATTCTTCATAGGCGGGTTTAAACTTTTGGGTCAATGCCATTTTCGCATTGCTTCGGAGAGTTTCGGCCTGTTCTGCTGTGATTTTGCCTTCCTTTTCCAACTTTTCGATTTTGGTCAGGGCATCTTTCCAAAGCGGAGCTTCGGCGGCATCGCTGCTGAAAGGCTGACCTTGGAGCAAAGCCTTGGACTGCTGGATGACATATTCATAGGCAAATTTGGGAGGTCGCACTCCGGCTGCTGTCTGAAGTTTGGCGCGTTCCAGAAGTTGAGTGATCGCTCTACCGGTCTCTTGATACCGTTTGATCAGGGCTTCCATGTCTGCGGATTCATCCACACGGTGAAAATTGATCAGCATGTTGGGCAGCATGGTATGCGGACCTGACATTTGGTTGAATACATAGTTCATCCTCCGGAAAGCGACATCCGATTTTTCCATCTCATATTGATATTCCCAAAGTTGGTAAGATACACGGGCCTCCGGGCTTAGAGATTCAAGAGGGAATTTTTCCTTCATCTCTTCCACACTGGCTTCCATCCAGGCGAGACGTTGATCTTCCCCAGCTTCACTCATGTCATCGATTTGATCATACCTGTCTTTGCGGCCTTGCGTAGCCAGCTGAAGGGGGCTCATCTGCAGGAGTTCTTCGTATTCGGCATCAAACCAAGCGTTGATTTCTGCATCGCTCACTGTTTTAGGAGTAGGGTTGCCACAACTCAATACAGCGGCAAATCCGAAGAGTAGGGCTGCTGTGGAGAAAGATTTATTCATAGTATGGGATAGGGTAAAACAAGTGTCCAGGAATTAGGAAACTTATTAAAAATCTGTGTAAAGGCGTTATGATGAAGCCGTTAATTTTGATTGGAGGAAAAATTGCCAGACAAGACCTTCCTTCTTCTTTCGCGCTCTTTTTGCTTTTCTTCTGCCAAGTCCAAACTCACATTTACTTCAAAACATACCAAAACAATCAGAGAAGTAATGTAAAGCCAAAACATCAAGGCGATGAGGGTACCTATAGAGCCATACAGTTTGTTATAACTGGCAAAATTCTCCAGGTAAAAGATAAACCCGTAAAAACCCAGGGTGATTAAAAGTCCAGCCAATTGAGCACCGGCTGAAAAAAAACGCCATTTGTCATGGACTGCTGGGGCAAATCGAAAGATAAATGCAGAAGTAAGGTAAAAGACCGATAGCAGGATGAAAAACTTAAGGGTATTGAAGAGGAAAATCAAAAATCCATGATTGAACAGGTGGAGTTCAGTCAGTCGGCCGATGAATAGGTTTCCGAAAATCATCACCAAGCTGGCTGCGATGATGGTGGAGACCAACGCAAATACGATACTGACCGCAATTGCCCTCATACCAAAGTATCCCCGATTTTCTTTGGTTTTATAGACCGAATTAAACGATACCATCATTTGCACTACCCCATTGGTAGAGGCATACAGCGCAAAGAAAAAACCGAAAGAGATCAGGCTTTGCCTGGGTTTTGAGACGATATCCATGAGTGTGGTCTCAATATTTTTGTAAATGTCTTCGGGCATGATACTTTGGACAAATGCCAAAATATTTTCTGTCGTGACCAATGGGATAAAATCCTGCAGGTAAGGAATCAGATTGAGTAGGAAAAGAAGTAAGGGAAAAAGTGCCAGCGTATAACTAAATGCCATGGCAGCGGCACGTTCGTTGATGTCGTCTTTTTTGAGTTGTTGAATAAAAATCCGTACCACATCGTATAGATTTTTTTCAGGACTTCCAAAATGGATTTTTTTTAAATGCCTCGCTTTAAGCTGGATTCTAAGTCTCCATTTGAAAATTTTCTCCTTGACCACAGAATGCTGATTTAAGTAAAAAATGGTTTTAATAAAGCTAACAAATTTCCCGGTGGCCGGGTTGGCTGATGGGTGTCTTTTTTCAGAAAAGCCAAGGTGGTCCAACCCTCCGTAATTACTTCGTTGGATTCGTTCAGGACCTGATATTCAAATCGGATTCTCACACCGGGAAATTCCGGAATGGTGGTGCGGATGGTGAGCAACTCGTCATATTTACCCGGCTTGAGGTAGCGAAAGTGGCTTTCCAAGACCGGCATCATTACGCCGTTTTCCTCCATTTCCCGATAAGAAAATCCTGCCGATCGCATCGCTTCCACTCTGGCTACCTCGAAATACATCGCATAATTACCATAGTAAACATATCCCATTTGGTCGGTTTCGGCGTATCTAACGCGGATTTGGGTTTCAGCGTGGAACATGCTAAAAGATTTTGGCGGAATTCAATGCCGTCTGATAGCGCCGGGCATTGTTGAGGTGCTCAGTGTAGGTCACTGCAAAGGCATGGTACCCCGAGAAGTCCTCTTTGGCACAAAAGTACATGTAGCTGTGTTTCTCGGCATTCAGGACCGCATTGAGGGAATTGATATCGGGAAGATTGATCGGCCCGGGAGGGAGGCCGGCATTTTTGTACGTGTTGTACGGGCTGTCTATTTCCTTATGGATGTTGAGGATTCGCTTCAGCGTGAAGTCTCCGGTGGCATACACCAAGGTCGGGTCGGCCTGAAGTGCCATTCCAATTTTTAATCGATTGAGGTAAACTCCGGCTATTTTGGGTCGTTCATCAGCTTTTTGGCTTTCGGCCTGCACGATCGATGCCAGCGTGCTCACTTCTTTTTGGCTCAATCCAAGGGCTTGCGCTTTCTGCTTTCGCTCTTCGGTCCAAAAAGTCTGATATTCCTTATACATCCTGTCAAAAAGTGCTTCCGGGCTCGTGTTCCACCAAAACTCATACGTATTGGGAATAAACATGCTCATGATCGTCTCTTCCTCAAAATCAAATTTTCGGATATAGACAGAGTCTTGGATCAAAGTGAGAAACTGCTCTTGTGTCACTTCTAGATTTGCCGTGATTTTTTCGGCCAAGTCCTCTTTGGTTCGCACATTATTAAAGGTGACTTTCACAGGAACCTGTGCTCCTGATCTCAGCATTCGGACCAGCTGAAGGTTGTTCATTTTAGGATCTATTTTATAGAGCCCGGGCTTGACACCTTCTTGATAGCCCAGGATTTTGGCCACGAAACCAAAGCTCAAGGCATCGTTGATCACCCGATCCGTATAAAGCTGATCGTTGACATTTTTAAACACCGCGTTGGTGGGGATTTTCAGCATGTAGGGCTGATCGGATTCCACCAGGGTATTAGGACTGAAGAAGACCTGATAAAAATAAAAGGTCATGGAAATAGCCAGTACCGAGATCGAAATCAGGAGAACCAGCATGATTTTTTTGCGCTTTTCGAGTTGCATAGAGGGCAAAAATAGGAAATAAATTTTGTGCTTGGTGAAGAGTGGGTCGACCCCGGGGAATTTACGATTTGGGATTTCAGATTTACGACGCGGTGCTCAAACCCCGATCTTTACTTTTTTAATTCAACCCTATTTTGCTTGAGTTTGTCTTAAAAATATTTCGCAAAGCGATTATGGAGAAGGATGATTTTCTTCGATGCCAGGCATTTCAAGGTGTCTTTTCAACCGAACTCCTTGCTCAGCGAGAACCGGAATATTTACCTGGTATTTCTGATTAGTTTCTTTTCAATTCAAACCTCTCCTATTATCTTAAGCGATCAGTATTGTTTTAGTAAGTTTCAAGATGATGAAGAAAATAATTTTTGGATTGACTTTCATGGGTTTGTGTTTTTCCTGTGATGCCCCACTTTCACCAGATCAGGTATTGGAAAAATCAAAAGCGAAAATTCTTGAATCAGTGCAAATTGGGTTTCATCAAACCATGGTTTGGGAAGATCCAAATCTGGGGGAATTTGACACAACTTTGTACATATCCTTTTTTCAAAAGAATCCAAATGCTGATTTGGGTTATGATTTTTTTGGGAAAAGAGGAGAAGGGGAGTTTTGGTTTGTTGGTAATGTTTCTTTTTGGGTGGATCATCAAGATCGGGAAGTAACTGTAGTGGAGAATGAAACAGAGCGCCTTTCCAGTAATTCCTACCGATCATTTAGCCCGATCCATTTACTCGCCCAGGAGCCGTTGAATTATAAAAAGGATACTGTAGTCAATGGCAAAACTTTAATGGAGTTCGTTTGGGTGGAAATGGATACCGTGGTCATGGAGAAAAAAGTGTTCCTCGAAAATCACCTATTTATCAATCCGGCCAATTTTCTGCCTGAGTTTCTTTCCAGAAGGCTATACCATGATGGGAAAAGAAATCAGCTGATCGAGGTCTTTTATTCCAATTATTCATTTGATCCAGTCAGTGAGCCACTGGAGCCCAAAATACCTCAAGGGTATGTTTCCAAAGCTGATGGTGTGGAGATCAGCGAATCAAAGCTTCTGGCGATCGGGGAAAAAGCTCCCGATTTTAGACTAAAGGATTTGAAAGGCAATTGGGTCAATTTGAGTGATTTTAGGGGTAAAAAAGTATTGTTGGACTTTTCCATGATCCATTGTGGCTGGTGCAAAATCGCCATCGACCAATTTAAAAAATCTTCATTTTCCTTTTCTGAAAATGTAGTTCCACTTTATATCAATCCGGTTGATGAGCCGGGAAAAATGGAAAAATACCAATCCAGGGTAGGGATACCATTCCCTGTCTTGATTGGAGCTAAGGAAGTGGGACAAGCGTATGGGGTCAGAGGTTACCCCACCTTTTATCTGATTGATGAAAATGGTGCCATTGAACTTGTAGATGAAGGATATTCGGATGAATTGATCCAAAAGTTGAATTCAAAGGTAAAAACCGAAAGCAATTGAGAGAAGGCGTTTGAGAAAGAAGTAGTCATTTCAATAGAAAATGAGTATCCGCAATCTTGCACGAAGCCAAAGGATTTAAAGGTTTGATGCCGGATTTTGGCAAATTCCCCCTAAGGGGGCTAGGGGATTTAAATCATCGAAATAATTTCAAATTCCTTAATACGTGCAGCATTGCGAATAGTCATAAAATAGAAAATGGAAATGAAATTTCCTGCGGCAGTGGAATAACCTAAACCCCTCCTTTAATTTCAAGAAGCGACTGGAGTTGTTTTTATCCTGTTTCAACCACCGAGAGTATGGTATTTCCTTATTTCAACGAGCAAAGCGAGTTGTATTTCCACCGTATTTCTATCTTGTTTTCTTTTAACTGTCAAGTTTATGAAAATCATCCCTGTCACCTGTGCCATCATCATCCATCAGGGAAAAGTTCTTTTAGCCCAGCGCTCAGAGGTAATGGATTTACCCGGCAAATGGGAATTTCCAGGAGGGAAGGTGGAAATGGGAGAGGATCCGAAAGCGTGTCTGATTCGGGAGATCGGAGAAGAATTGGGGATCCAAATTTTGATCAAGACCGAATTGACCCCGGTGGATTTTGACTATCCGACCAAGAAGATCCGGCTGATCCCGTTTGTTGCGGATTGGACTGGAGGGGAGATTATCCTTGCAGAGCATGCCCAGGTGGGTTGGTATGACCAAAATCAGCTTTTTTTGCTGGATTTGGCGCCAGCAGATATTCCAATTGTGCACGAATTGACAGAAAAATGGGTTAACCTTGTAGCACCAAATCAAAGGTAGGCCATGGCTGATTTTATAAGACTTTATGAGGAAAATCCCGACCCAAGAAGGGTCCGTCAGATCGTGGAGATACTCAGAAACGGAGGGATAATTATCTATCCGACGGATACAGTCTATGGCTTGGGCTGTGATATCACCAATCAAAAAGCCGTAGAAAAAATCTGTAAAATCAAGGGGATTAATCCCAAAAAACATAATTTTTCCTTCGTTTGCGCAGATTTGAGCAATATCTCACACTACACCCGGGTCATCACCAAGCCGGTTTTCAAGATGATGAAAAAAGCACTCCCGGGGCCGTTTACTTTTATTTTGGAAGCGAGTTCACAAGTGCCGAAAATCCTGCATAGCAATAAAAAAACAGTCGGTATCCGAGTGCCCAACCATGGAGTTCCCAGGGCTATAGTAGAGGAACTCGGGCAGCCCATTCTGTCCACTTCGATTTATGACGAAGACGAAATTGTCGAATACAGTACAGACCCTGAGTTGATTTTTGAAAAATATCAGAATCTGGTAGATGTGGTTATTGACGGAGGATATGGCTCCAATGTGCCTTCTACGATTCTGGACTGCACCGGTGAGGAGGTGGTCGTGGTCCGGGAAGGACTGGGGCAGTTGGAGGAAATTCTTTGAAAGATTCTAGAAGCTAGAGACAAGAAGCTAGATTTGACATCCATATTCCTCATTCGGTATTCCATATTCGATAGTTTAATATTCCGAAAACCGAATGAAGAATCCTGACCATCGAACGCCAACCCCCGAACCCCTTTTCCCCTTGAAGCGCATCGCCATTGATCTCCACTACCTTCCCACTTTAGAGTTTTTTGCCGCGATTTACGGTGCAGAGGAGCTGTTGCTTTTTCCCGATGATCTGTACCAAAGACAGTCTTTTCTCAACCGGACTCGCATTCTTTTAGCCAACAAGGTGGAAACCTTGAGCATTCCTATTCAAGGCAGAAGGCCGAAAATCCCGATGAGGCTAGTCAAAATCGATTATTCTCAAAAGTGGCAGGCAATTCACCTTCGAGGAATACAGAGCGCGTATGGTAAAGCTCCGTTTTTCGAATATTTTTTTCCCTACTTCCAAAAAGTATTGGAAGGACACGGAGCAAGCCTTTGGGAGTTAAATTATTCCCTTCTGACAATCTGTCTGAAATTACTGAGATGGCCTGTCAATCTAACCGTGGTTGAAAATGGACAAATTCCCGAGGAAGTTTTGGATTTAAGGGGTCTGATTGATCCAAAAAGGCATTTTTCCCAAAATGGATACTACCAGGCCCACCCCTATGTCCAGGTTTTTGGCGTAGACTTTGAGCCAAACCTCAGCGTCTTGGATTTATTGTTTTGCCATGGGCCTCAAGCTGAAGAGCTTCTGAAGCAATCCCTAAAAAAACCATGAACAAAGCTTAAAAGGATTGTGTTTTTAAAACAAATTCGGTAACATACGTACAGATTTATTAGATAATCAGAAAGGATTTAAATGGAAGCAAAATTTTCGAACAGAGTCAAAGAGGTGATCTCTCTCAGCCGCGAAGAAGCCCTTCGTCTGGGACATGATTACATAGGCACAGAGCACCTCTTGCTTGGAATGATCCGGGAGGGAGAAGGTGTAGCTGTTTCCATTCTTAAAAAGCTGGGTATTCCGCTGGATGAATTGCGAAATGCCATCGAACGGGCTGTAAAAGGGACTGCCAATCACAATGTGAAAAATATGGCCAATATCCCCTTGACCCGTCAGTCAGAAAAAGTGTTGAAGATCACCTATCTCGAGGCTAAAATATTTAAAAGTCAACTGATCGGTACCGAACATTTGCTTCTGTCTATCCTGCGAGACGAGGATAACATTGCTACACAGATTTTAAACAAATTTGAAGTGGGATACGACACCATCAAGGAAATGCTGGAAATGCAATCTGACGCAGGTACTGCTCCAAGAGCCCGCGCAGAAGCTGAGGATGGAGACGATGACGGTTCCAAACTGTTTGGTTCTTCTAATCCCGGAGGGGGAGGAGCTGCCAAGCCAGGTGCTGAAAAATCAAGAACTCCGGTATTGGACAATTTTGGTCGGGATTTGACCAAAATGGCTGAAGAAGATAAGTTGGACCCCATCATTGGCAGGGAAAAAGAAATCGAGCGAGTGGCTCAAATTCTTTCCAGAAGGAAGAAAAACAACCCGATTCTGATCGGTGAACCCGGTGTAGGTAAAACGGCTATTGCCGAAGGACTTGCGCTGCGGATCGTTCAGAAGAAAGTGTCCCGTGTGTTATTCAATAAGCGTGTGGTCACCTTGGATTTGGCCTCGCTCGTTGCGGGTACCAAATACAGAGGGCAGTTTGAAGAGCGGATGAAGGCGGTCATGAATGAGCTGGAAAAATCTCCAAACGTCATCCTTTTCATTGACGAACTCCATACCATCGTCGGTGCAGGCGGAGCTTCCGGTTCCCTGGATGCATCCAATATGTTCAAACCCGCACTGGCCCGTGGAGAAATCCAATGCATCGGGGCTACCACGCTGGATGAATACCGGCAATACATTGAAAAGGACGGGGCTTTGGCCCGACGCTTCCAAATGGTCATGGTGGATGCTACTTCACCCGAAGAGACGATTCAGATCCTTAACAACATCAAGGATAAATATGAAGATCACCACAATGTGATCTATACTCCCCAGGCTATCGAGGCTTGTGTGAAGCTGTCGGACAGATATATATCTGATCGGTTTTTGCCTGATAAAGCCATTGATATTCTGGATGAAGCCGGAGCTCGAGTGCACATCAACAACATTCATGTTCCAGAAGATATCCTCAAGCTGGAGGCTGAAGTTGAGAACATCAAGGCGGAGAAAAACCGTGTGGTGAAATCCCAAAAATATGAGGAGGCAGCTCAATTGAGAGATAAGGAAAAGAAACTTCTCGAACAGTTGGATGCCGCCAAGGCACGATGGGAGGATGAAAGTAAATCCAAGCGCTTCACCGTAGAGGAGGATAATGTGGCTGAAGTCATTGCCATGATGACCGGTATTCCGGCCAAGCGAATCGCCCAAAATGAAGGCAATAAATTGCTCAATATGGGTGAGGAGCTGAAAGGAAAGGTAATCGGACAGGAAGAGGCCATCAAGAAACTGACCAAAGCCATTCAGCGAACGCGCGTAGGATTGAAGGATCCCAAAAAGCCGATCGGTTCCTTTATTTTCTTAGGACCTACCGGTGTGGGTAAAACCGAATTGGCCAAGACACTTGCCACCTACCTATTTGATAAGGACGATGCCCTGATTCGGATTGATATGTCGGAATACATGGAGAAATTCTCGGTATCCCGATTGGTCGGAGCGCCTCCGGGCTATGTAGGATATGAGGAAGGTGGACAGTTGACCGAAAAGGTCAGAAGAAAGCCATACTCAGTAGTCCTACTTGACGAGATAGAAAAAGCTCACCCTGATGTGTTCAATATTCTGCTTCAAGTTTTGGATGATGGTATCCTGACGGATGGCTTGGGAAGAAGAGTCGACTTCAGAAATACCATTATCATCATGACTTCCAATATTGGCGTTCGTGACTTGAAAGATTTCGGTGCAGGGATCGGTTTTGCCAATAAGGCCAAACAGGAAAGTATGGATGAGATTATGAAATCCACCATTCAATCTGCCCTCAAAAAGGCCTTCAGTCCCGAATTCCTGAATCGATTGGATGATGTGGTCGTCTTTAACTCACTTTCCAAAGAAGACATCTTCAAGATTATTGACATCAGCTTGGGTAAACTCTTCCGAAGGATTACCGAGTTGGGATACAAGATCGAACTGACCGAAAAGGCAAAAGAATTCTTGGCCGAAAAGGGATATGACCAGCAGTATGGTGCCAGACCTCTAAATAGAGCCATCCAAAAATACCTCGAGGATGCTATCGCTGAGGAAATCCTCAAAGGAGATTTGTCCGAGGGGGATGTCATCACCGCGGATTATTCCGGGGAAGGTTCAGAGTTGAGTATCTCTGTGAAAAAGAAAGAAAAAGCTGACTAGCTTTAGACTTAAAGAATAATTCAAAAGCCCTGATCGCGAAAGTGATCAGGGCTTTATTAGTTTGTAGAAGCCGGATTTTAAGGTAAGGCAAATAGGTTTGTCATACCGGAAATCAAGTTTAGCTGAACGGGAATTCCCTGCCTTTGACGGATTAAATCCCTTCAAATAGCACAAAAGATTCCAAATATTGGGGGATAATGGTATTCCAACCCAATTCTTCGTTGAGTTTGACCGATAGCGCCTCCGCACTTTTCTTTTCACCGTGGACGATGAAAGTCATTTTCGGTTTTTCACAAAATCCCTCTGCCCAATCCATCAATTCGTCTTGGTCGGCATGCGCTGAGAGCCCCTCTACGGTATAAACTTTTGCCCGGACGGGCACCTCATTTCCATAGATCCTTACTGAGGGCTCACCCTCCAATATCCTTCTTCCGCGCGTTTCCTCAGCCTGAAAACCCACCATGATTACCCCGTTTTTTTCATGAGGAAGGTGGTGGAATAGATGGTGGAGGACTCGGCCTCCGGTGGCCATTCCACTGGCTGAAATAATGATTGCATTTCCCCTGAATTCATTAAGGGACATGGATTGCTCCTGTTTTTGAAAGTATCGTAACTGGGGATGCTTGAAGGGATGATGCTCTTCTTCAAGCATGGCTGTCAGTCGGTGATCTGTATGGAAATCCAGGTAAAGTCGGGTGGCATCTATTGCCATGGGACTGTCTACAAAAACCGGCGCTTTCGGGATTTTGCCTTTCTCCATGAGCTGATAGATATGGTACATCAATAGCTGGGTTCTGCCTACCGCAAATGCGGGGATGATGACCAGTCCACCTCGGTCAAAAGTTTCTCTGATCGCTCGTGCTAATTCTTCCTCGGGTTTTTGTTCGGTAGCTTTTCGGTCTCCGTAGGTGGATTCGATCCACACGATATCTGCTTTGGGGATTCGGGATGGAGGATATAGAATCGGGTCTTTATATCTTCCCAAATCTCCTGAAAACACCAATTTCTTGCTTTGGTGGTCGCCTTGAATCACAACCTTTACAATGGCCGCACCAAGAATATGACCTGCATGAAAATAGGTCACTTTGATTCTGGGATGAATTTCAAAGGTAGATTCGAAAGGTTGGGGGGAAAGAAGAGGAAAGACCGCTTCAGCATCTTCCATGGTATAGAGGGGCTGAGGATTTTCGTGCTTGGAATATCCTTTTTTTCGGGCATATTCTGCTTCTTCTTCTTGTAGTTTTCCTGAATCGAGAAGTAATATCTTGGCAAGTTCTGCGGTTGCCTCGGTACAATAGATCGGTCCGTTGAATCCCTGTTTGACCAATTTGGGGAGATACCCAATGTGGTCCAGGTGTGCATGGGTCAATATGATGGCTTCCAAATCGGAAACAGGCATTGGGAACTTGTCCCAGTTTTGTTGTCTGAGCGCTTTAGGGCCTTGAAACAGCCCACAATCCACCAGAAATTCAAATTCTCCGATGTCGATAAGGTACTTTGAGCCGGTAACTACACCGGATCCACCTAAAAATTTTGCGGTTACATTCATGGGATTTGGGTTTGAAAAAGAAGTTACAAAAAAAGAGACACCACCACGGTGTCTCTTTGATTTTTATCGGGTTGAAAATCTTATTGTTCTTTCATGAAGTAAGATTCCTTGAATTTAGCTTTGCTGGAGCTGTCTAATTTGGCTCGGGTCAGGGAATCCATGGTACTTTTTGTTTCTTCCCATTCGTCCCAAGCTCTTCTCCGATCTCCCTTTTCTCCGGGGCAGGTCAGACAAATCAATCCGGCCTCATTGAATACCCAAACGGCCTCTTGACGAACATCCGATGATCTATAGCCATTGTTGTAGATGGTATTTCTCAGAATTTCCAATAATGACCTCTCCATGATAAAGGGCCTGTCGTAAGGGATCTCCAGTCTGAGGTTGATCCGTTGGTCTCGGAAGGATTTCAATTCATTCAGATCATAACCTTCCTCGAAGGTAATGATGGAATCTTGGACGCTATAGGAATAGTTCAACTTCTTGGCATTTTCCAAAGCATCCGCTTTAGTCCTACCTCTGGCGGAAAACTCCTGGACCAGAGATACTACCGAATCTGCCGTACCTACCAATTGAAGGTTAGCCTTATTGAATAGCTCCTCATCCTCCAGATCATTTGCCTTGATGATCAGTGTTCCGGCAGTTAGGGGAAGTGCAGCTTTTGTTTCCACTTTATTTTCTTCCTTAAACTGGGCTACAATTTTAGGGATCTGGAAACCGGCAATTCCGATGCAGAGCAACCAAAGAGCCAAAGCTACCAAGGCAAATCGTCCACCGATCAGATTCTTTTGGGCCAAAACACTCAATCCCAAAAGCAAGATCATAATCCCCGGTATAAATACTAGCCCCAAGGAAGCTACTACAAGCCAAACCGGAACCAAATCGGTAAACAGCTCAATAGGGAAATTGTCCACGAATGTTCTAAAATCGGTATCAGTGATGCCGAAATAAACCGCCAGGGAGAGGAGAGGGGCAATGGTCAAAGCCAAACCCAGCATGAAGATGATCAATCCGAAAATCACCCGGATCACGTGAGCCAAAAACCTACCCAAAGGACCCAAAGCCGAGCCTAAAGCATCAATGATTTTGCCCAAGATCCGAAATGGAGTCATCAGGATTTTTTTCAGGGTAGATTCCGGCTGAGGGGGAATGGGATTGATCGTTTCTTTGATTGTAGAATCAATGCTGTCCAGGGTGATTTCTCCCCCCTTCATTTTGATTCGCTCAGTGATCGAACTTGCCACCGGAGTAATGATCCAGAGGATCAGGTATATCAGTAGCCCCGAACCTCCCGCAAAGGTGAGGATCACAAAGGCAAGTCTTACATACAAAACTTCTACTCCGAAATAGGCGGATAATCCACTTGCCACACCCCCTAGAACTTTGTCATCTGGGTTTCGGAACAGTTTTTTGATGTTCTTATCCTCTACTACTTCATAGGAAACCGGCAAAATAACCCAAAGAACGATGTAGGCTATCAACGCGAAGAACCCGAAGCTCATATTGAATTTAAAGTTGTCAAATGGAGTGATATCCAAGAGTCCCGGTCTGAGATTGATATTGCCACTGAACAAAAGCAAAATGGCGATCAATCGGGTCCAAAGCGGGTCTATGGAGAAATAATGAGCTATCCCGGCACATACGCCTCCGAGGATTTTTTTGCTCTCCATTCGCATCAGCTTTTTATAGCCTCCTCGGTCGTTTTGAGGTGGAGTCACATATTTGTAAAAATCATCCTGGGCGGACTGTGGTTCTTTTTCCTCAGTTTCCTCCTCCACAGTACTGAAATCTGCGATTGTCCCCATTTTTTCAATGAGTCTATCGACATTTTCTGCAGTGATGACCTGCTTGTTGTTTTTCAGATTGGAAAGGAAAATTTCGGCTATCCGATTTTCGATGTCCGAAATAATCTCTTTGCTGTCCTTGTATCCTGAGAAATGCTTATTGATGGCATCCAGGTATTTTCTAAGCGTATCGTATCCGTCTTCTTCGATGTGGAAGAGAATGCCGCTGATGTTGATGCTTATCGTCTTTTTCATGGTGGTTCTTTTTTTTAGTCTTTCCCAATCAGTTTTTTGAGGTGATTTGGAGTGTGGAATTGACCAATGCTGCCCAGGTCTCAGCCAAAGTTTCTAAGAAACTTTTACCTTTCTCGGTAATTGAGTAATACTTTCTGGGAGGTCCGGCTTCTGATTCTACCCATCGGTAGGTGACCAGTTCAGCGGATTTGAGGCGGTTGAGAAGGGGGTAAAGGGTTCCTTCTACCACGATCATCTGGGCTTGGGTAAGCTCCTCGATCAGATCGGACGTGTAAACCTCGCCTCGGGAGATGATATGCAGAATGCAAAACTCCAGGAGTCCCTTGCGCATCTGTATCTGGGTGTTGGCGACATTCATGGTGGTTTATTTTTGAAGTGATAGGCAATGGGAAGTCCCATTTATGCTACAGGAAAAGAAAAAGTAGTACCAATCTTTTCCAAGCTACCTTGTATTGCCTGATTCCTTGCCAAAAAAATCAAATGGTATGAAAGTGGAGGTTAAAAAACCGCATTTGCGCGGTAGAAAAGGCTTTTCTGAAGAAAGCCTGATTTTTCATTTAAGCGCAGGATTTTTCCTGCCCTTGCGGCAATAAGACCAGGAATGTGCTGCTTCAGGACAGTGAGGTGTCCGATCATGTACATTTTCATGCAATTAGTAAGGTTAAATTCGGACTAAATCGTAGGGTGTTTTTGATTTTGAATTAATTTGTAGAAGTGAAATCAATGAATGTGAGATTTTTATTCGTTTTATTCCTTTTAGTCCTTACTAACCTTTCGGTCTCTTCCGTTTTTTCGCAGAGCCTGACTCCCAAGTATTCCAATGAATTCCTGAATATTGGAGTTGGGGCAAGGGCTTTAGGTATGGGAGGAACTCAAGTGGGTTCTGTCCGTGATGTGACCGCTTCCTATTGGAATCCGGCAGCTTTAACCTCCATACAGCATAAGTATGAGTTTTCCCTGATGCATGCCGAATACTTTGCAGGGATCGCCCAATATGATTACTTAGGATTTACTACCCCTGTCGGAAACCAAAACCAAGTGGCGGTTTCGCTTATCCGTTTTGGTGTGGATGACATCCCGGACACCCGGTTTTTGTATGATGCCAATGGAGCACTCAACTACAACAATATCCAATTTTTCAATGCCGCTGATTATGCACTATTACTCAGCTTTGCCCGAGAGGTATCTGACAAAATCAAACTTGGAGCGAATGCCAAGATAATTCATCGAAATGTGGGCAAGTTTGCTCAGGCTTGGGGATTTGGGCTTGATTTGGGAGGGATTTACCGGAGCAAGCAGCTCACTTTTGGATTGACGCTGAGGGACATCACCACCACCTACAATGCCTGGACCCATGACGCCGATCAAGTCAGAGATATCTATGCTCAAACTAACAATGAAATCCCGGTCAATACGGTAGAGCTCACCTTGCCCAGGGCAATTGCAGGCCTTGCGTATGATTGGAAAATTGGCTCTCAGTTCACCATGGTTACTGCTGTGGATTTGGAAACCACCTTTGACGGACCCCGCAATACCTTGGTCTCCACTGAGGTGTTGAGCATTGATCCTCGCTTTGGGCTGGAATTGGGATTTAAAAAATTGGCCTATGTCAGAGCTGGCATGAGTAACTTTCAGTATATCAAAGATTTTGATGGTTCTGAATCGCTCAATTTCCTGCCCAGCGCAGGTTTGGGTATCGTGATCAGCGATAGGTTCCAGATCGATTATGCGTTGGCTGATTTGGGGGATGTGTCCGAAAGCCCTTATTCGCACATATTTAGTATCAAAGTGAGTTTGGAAAAGTTGGGTCCTGATTTCAGAAAATTTAAAGGCTGGGAAAGATGAGCAGGATGAAATTGGCATTGGCTATAGGGTTGTTTTTTGCCTCTTGGATTCAGATTCAGGCGCAAGATCCTATATGGTATGATTACGGGTTGACCTATTATAAGATTCCAACGGCCAAAGACGGTATTTATCGGATTTCTCCAGAAGCACTTTCGTCCTCAGGGATCAATCTCCAAAATACCGATCCCCGCAATATCCGTGTATTTCATCGGGGAAAAGAAGTTGCGATTCATGTGTCTGGAGAAAATGACGGCAAACTTGACCCTACGGATTTTATCGATTTTTACGGCATCAGGAATGATGCGGAGTTGGATAAAAAGCTTTACCTGGGGTTTGATAAAATCCCCAACCCCTATTTCAATACCTATACAGATACGACCGCATTTTTCCTGACGGTCACACCGGGAGTTCAAGGAAAAAGGATGCAAGTCCGTGCAACGCCCCCGATCACCACGCCGACGATTTCCAACTATGAGACGGAACAGCTTCAGGTATTTTCAGATCAATACTCTCTGGGAGTAGCCTATACCCTGGGATTCCGAAAATCCTCTTATGATTTAGGACAAGGTTGGATGGGCACAATCATTACCAAAGGAAGCCCCAGAGATGTGGTGTTTTCTAATTTGGGCGCCTTGCTCAATGCAGGTACAGCGACCCTGGAAATCGGGCTGGTCGGTCGGTCGGAAAATCCGCATTCGGCAGTAATCAGCGCCGGTCCTATCGCCACTACCCAGCGGGTACTGTCCACCTCCAATTTCAACAGCTTTGAGTATCCCCAGCTGAGCATCCCTCTTCAGATGTCTGATTTCAATCCCAATGGTTCAATTGTAATCCGGGTCAATCCTCAAGGTGCTCAAGCTACAGACAATATTTCTATTGCGTACGCCAAGATCAAGTTTAGAAAACCGATAGAGCAGGGGGATTTTGGAGCCAAAACGATGATGTTTCTTCAGGGAAATCAGCGAGCGGTCATTAACCTCGCCCAGGAAATGTATGTGGGATATGATGTTCAGGATATCTATTCGGCTCAAAGAGTCACGATTGAGAAATCGGGAACCACGATGAGTTTTCAGGCAGGAGTAACCGATCGGGCGAGCAAAATTTGGATTCAGCAGGAAAAGACGGTTACCCCTGTTCAAAAGCTCATTCCTGTCAAATTCCGGAATTATTTGGCCCAAAAGTCGGATTTTATACTAGTTGGCCATAAAGAATTGGAGAAGCCGAGTAAAACCCATCAAAATCCGCTTAAAAGTTATGCAGCCCATAGGGCTTCCCCTGCCGGTGGAGGATATGATACCTTGGTCGTGAAGATGGATGAGCTCTATGATCAGTATGGATATGGAGAAAAATCACCTGTTGCCTTATATGAATTTTTAAGAGCGTACTGGCCGGTTCATCGTCCTTCCCATTTGCTGTTGGCGGCAAGGTCCCTAGCCGTGTATTCCCAAGGCAGATTGGGCAACCTCAATGTGTACTATCGCAATGCTCCGCAAGCCTTCGATTTTCAGGATTTAGTTCCCGTGGGAGGTTATCCCTTTTCTGACAATGTGTATGTGCTGGAATTAGATCCTCAAAAGCCCTTGATTCCTGCCATGGCGGTGGGTAGGATCCCCGCCAAAAACTCCCAACAGCTATCGGATTACCTGGAAAAAGCGATTGAAAAAGATCTGGTCGGGGCTTCTGAACCTTGGCAAAAAGAGATTATTCATCTGGGTGGTGGGGTTTCCGAATTCGAGCTGGAACGGTACTTTAATTTCTTGAATGGGTTCAAAACCATCGCAGAAGGGCCTTACCTGGGAGGCAAGGTCACGACTTACCGGAAGCGCTCCAATTCCGTGGTAGAGACAATCGATATTTCCGGGGATCTGAATGACGGAAAGTCCTTGTTGACCTTCTTCGGACATGGTTCACCGACTGTCATTGATATTGAGATCGGTTTTGCATCGGATCCTACGCTGGGATATGCCAATCGTGGAAAATACCCTGTGATGCTTTTCAACGGGTGTGATTATGGAAGTGCCTTTGGGACGACTTATACTCAGGGAGAGGACTGGGTGATCACGCCTCAGAAAGGAGCCTCCAATATTATGGCAAATACCTCGATCGGAGTGGATGTGATTCTCAGAAGGTATTCGGATGCGTTTTACCATTTCGCTTTTGCGGATAGTTCGAGCATCTATCAGACTGTCGGGGAGGTGAAAAGAAGGGCTGAGGAATTTTTTGTGAATTCTTATGGAATAAGTCCTTTGAATTATTCCCACATGGAGCAAATGGTGATGCTGGGCGACCCGGCTGCCAAAATTTTTCCTGCCAACAAACCCGATTACAGTATCCGGGAAAGCGAGGTTAAACTGGAAACCTTCGATGGAAGCCCACTTACGGCCATTTCTGACAGTCTCAAGCTTTCTTTTGTCATCCGAAACCTCGGTATTACTGATACAGAGCCTGTGAAATATAAGATTGAACGCAGGCTTCCGGATGGAACCATGATCAGTTTTGATCCGGTTCAGATTTCTGCCATTTCCAGGTTGGATACCTTAGCGTTTTCGATTCCCAACTTTCAGGTAGAGGCAGCAGGGGAAAATGTGTTTACCCTGACGGTGAATCCTGACCGAGTCGTCAAGGAGATGACTTTTGCCAATAATTCGGTGAATTTTTCCGCTTTTATTGCTTTGAGTGGGACGATCAATTTGTTCCCGGTTGATTTTGGAATCGTCAGGGAAAAAGAATTGAAACTACTTGCCCAAGCTCCCGGAAAAGTGGCCGAAAACCGAACCTTGATTCTCCAAATGGATACTACGAGCAGGTTCAATTCGGCATTTAGGAAGGAAGTCAGAATGACGACCTCCGGCTTGGTAGAGTGGCCGGTCACACTCCTGCCCGGAAATGATTCCACTACCTATTTCTGGAGGTCCAAATACCAGGACCCCTTACCCGGGGAGTCTGACAATTGGACGAGTAGCAGCTTTTCTTTTATCCCCAATACTTCCAATGGATGGACTCAGCGCGTGGAGGACCAGCTCAAGCAATCTCAGGCAGAAAACCTTGAATTGGATAAATCCTGGAAATATATCCGGCAAAAAATTGGTATTGAGGTGTTTACAGTAGGTGCAGGAGTAGACTCCCTCAGCTTTCGCAACACTCAGTTTTACCTCAATCAGGTGCCTCAAATTATTGACAATGTCAACAATGCCAACAGTAGACTTTGTCCAAACGGGTCTTTGGGATTGGTGGCCATAGATCAAAAGACTCTCATACCTTATTTGGCTATTCCGGTTCCCGGATTTGATATTTTGGATTCCAGATCTTGTGGTCGACTTCCTCAAATGATCCAAAGTATTCAAAATGCCTGGATCACCACGCCTGGAAACAACACCCTACAAGACTATGTCAGGGGAGTGAAGGAGGGAGATTATGTGGTGATTTTCTCGGTGGGAAATGTGACGTTTGACTCTTGGCCCGATCGGGCATACCAAAGCTTACGGGAGTTTGGTGCCAATGAGGCAACACTCAGAGCTTTGCAAACTGGGGATCCCTACATCTTGTATGGGCGAAAAGGGATGCGAGCAGGTGAGGCTATTGAAATCGTGGGTAATCCAAATTTCCAAGCTCCGGCCAGACAGCAGACCCTCAGTTTTGAATCGGATTTGGAAGGATATCTCACCAATGGCGTCATCATCACCCCGAGAATCGGTCCTGCCTCTTCCTGGGAGCGCTTTTTCCAGAAGGTCAATCCACGCTCGTGGATCAATGAGGAGGACTTTACCTATTTTGATATCATCGGTGTCACTTCGGAAGGGGAAGAGCAGCTATTGGCGGCTAATAGGCTGGAGAGTGAGCTGGATCTTTCATTTGTGGACCCGGTCAGCTATCCCTACCTCAGGCTGAGATACAGCATGAATGACCCCAATTCGACCGCCCCATCCCAATTGAATCGTTGGCAGGTGAATTATGAAGGAGTTCCTGAAGGCGTGTTGCTTCAAAAGAGCGCAGCACAGCCCCAACAATTGCGGGAAGGCCAAACAGGTCGGGTTGATTTTTCCTTTAAAAATGCCTCCATTTATGATTTTTCAGATTCGGTGAGGGTGGATTGGAAAATGTTTCATGTGCCTACCCAAAAGACTGAAAATTTCTCCCGAAAAATAGCACCGGTTCGAGCCGGGCAATCAGTGGATTTCTCGGTGGACTTTAATACCATTGGTCGAGCCGGTGAGACGCATCTGGAAGTGTATGCCAATCCTCAGATCCTTCTTGAACAAACCTATCGAAATAATCGGATCGACCTTGGACCCACCTTTGTGGTCGAAGGAGATAATTCTACCTCCTTGCTGGATGTTAATTTTGACGGAATTTATATCATGGATGGAGATCTGGTGTCTCCCAATGTGATGGTAGTGGCCCAACTCATCAATGATCAAACCTTGCTCTACAAAAAGGACACCGTAGGTATGGAGATTTTCTTGAAGAAAAACTGTGAGGGGTGTCAGTTTGCCAAGATCAATTTCTCCAATCCCAATGTCTCTTGGTCTCCTGCCAGTGATGGAAACAACTTCCGGGTCTCTTTTATTCCCGGTCCGCTCGAAGATGGTATTTACACCCTCAGGATTACCAATGAAGGATCTCAGCAACCTTATGAAATTACTTTTGAGGTGGTCAATGAATCTCAGATTACCAATTTTTATCCCTACCCCAATCCCTTTAGTACGTCTGTGAGATTTGTTTTCACAGTTACAGGTTCGGAGGTCCCGGATGAAATCAAGATTCAAATCATGACTGTGACCGGAAGAGTAGTAAGGGAAATCCTACAGTCTGAACTGGGCCCCATTCGAATCGGAAATAATCTCACCGAATATGCCTGGGATGGAAGAGATGAATTTGGTGATCAGTTAGCGAATGGAGTGTATATCTACCGGGTGTTGGTCAGGAAAAACGGGCAATTCATGGAGCATCGTCCCACTGCCGGAGACAGAGGATTTACCAAAGGATACGGGAAAATGTACCTGTTGCGCTAGGGTTTTGTTTTCTTCCAACTGTGATATATTCCTGCCACACTCAGAATCAGCAGAAATATCAAAATAATCCACTGTACCGGATGATTGAGAGATTCCTTTGCGCCCAAAAAGCTGTTGGCTACCATACCGGTGGCAAATGCAAGAAAAGTTCGGGGGAGCATGCCCGGAACACCATACCGAATTATGCTCAGAAAAGGGATCTTCAGACTTGCAAAAAGGAAATTGGAAATAGCAAAGGGGATCACAGGACTGATCCGAATGAAGAAAACCAACCCCGACGGTCGCTCGATTCTGGACTGAAGTTCCTTTTCTAATTCCGGATTTCTGGCATAGACCAGTGCCAGGAAGTCTGCGTTTAGCATTTTTCCCAAGGCATATCCTATCCCGTTGGCAAGGATATAGGCAATCAGCAAATCCGGAAATGCTGTCCAACCCCAAAAGAATCCACAAGCCAAAGCCGTCAAGGTAGTGGGGAGTAAAGCCAAGCCCAAGATACAGGAAAGCGCAATAGTCAATAGGGCATGATCCATGAAACGCTGGAGGGGAATTGTTTCCACTAAAGCGTACTCCGAAACCAAGCAAAAAGAACCCAACAGGGGAATTATTCCTACCCAGATCCAACCGATTACAGCCACCGGATGTGCCTTGAAGTACTCGACTAAAATTTTGAAAATACTGCCCTTTTTTGTCATCTTTGGGTCCTTTTGGGATTAATCGCAGGCAAGTTTAGCACCTGGGATCGGAATTACCCCTAAGTTCCTTTGCCAGTTTTCGATTTAACTTCCTACCCATATATTTAACCAACTGATTCATGAAATTTGGTACCAAAGCCATCCATGCAGGAGTAAGTCCCGATCCTTCGACCGGGGCAATTATGACTCCGATTTTCCAAACATCAACCTACGTACAAAAGTCTCCGGGAGACCACCTCGGGTATGAATACAGCCGAACCCATAACCCTACCCGGACAGCCCTGCAAAACAGTATTGCTGCTTTGGAAAACGGAAAGCATGGCATTTGTTTTTCATCCGGATTGGGGGCCATTGATGCGGTGGTGAAGCTATTCAATCCTGGAGATGAGATTATTTCTACCAGCGATTTATATGGAGGAACCTACCGCCTGTTTACCAAGGTTTTTGAGCGATACGGGATCAAATTCCATTTTGTGCCGATGAATGATCCGGAAAAACTTTCCGCATACGTCAACGAGCACACCAAAATGGTCTGGGTAGAAACTCCTACCAATCCGATGATGAATATCATTGACCTGAAAGCAATGGCCGCTTTCTCAAAGAAACACGGGCTGCTGCTTGCGGTAGACAATACGTTTGCTTCTCCGTTTTTGCAGAATCCGCTGGATTTTGGAGCGGATATCGTCATGCATTCTGTGACCAAATACCTCGGAGGGCACTCCGATGTGGTGATGGGCGCCTTGGTGGTCAATGATGACGAACTGGCTTCCAGACTGGTATTTCTTCAAAATGCCTGTGGGGCTACTCCTGGGCCTCAGGACTGCTTTTTGGTCCTTCGCGGTATCAAAACCCTCCATCTGAGAATGGAGCGCCACTGTCAAAATGGAAAGACCATTGCGGCCTACCTGAAGAATCACCCCAAGGTGGAAAAAGTGTATTGGCCGGGATTTGAAGACCATCCTAACCATGAAATCGCCAAAAGTCAGATGCGGGATTTTGGAGGGATGATCTCCTTCACTTTGGTAGGAAATCAGTTGGAAGATGCCAAAACCGTGATGGAAAACATGCACTTGTTTTCTCTTGCAGAATCCCTTGGAGGGGTAGAGTCACTCTGCGGACATCCAGCCACCATGACTCATGCCTCGATCCCAAAAGAGGAGCGGGAAAAAGTGGGATTGGTGGATTCCCTGATCCGACTGAGTGTCGGGGTGGAGGATGCCGAAGATCTCAAAAATGATATTGCCCAAGCATTGGCTAAAATCTAAAAATAAAGCCCTCTGAATGGAGGGCTTTTTCATGTCCTGATTTTGCAGACCTATTCATTGACTACCGCCGGAATCCTGACCCGGAATTTTCCGGATTCTATTTTCATACTTCTGCCGGTCCGGGTGTAAAGCGTCCCTGAAAAGCGGCCTTCCAAAATTTCACCTTCGTATTTCTCAAGGGTAAATTGTATTTGATCAGCAGTTGTAGTGCCCACAAAATTCACATCATCCTCTGGTCCGTAGGTTACGGGAACCTGGTTTTTCAGATCCCTGAGTTGAAAATCTCCTATCGGGGTCATCGGATGGGTGATCGGCCCGGATACTTCCATCGGGAGCGCTTCCCTCCAGATAAACGAATCAATGATGTTGATTCCGGCCAAAAAGGACTGATCCTGATTTTGAAAGGCAATGCCGATTTGATCTTGTCTTTCCCCTCGGAAGTATTTGTTCCAAGAAGTGTTTTCGATTTCCTGAAACAGGTAGGCTTTTCCTGCTGACCTAAATGAAATAAAGTCACCTTTTGACAAGGGGTCTTCCCCGGTTTGGCAGCCGAAAAGAAAAATAACTAAGACGGGAAAAAGGAGGAAAATGGAGCGGAAATTCATTCGATGCAGTAAAGGGTTAGTCGACTACACGGATCGAAGAGGAATTAGTTTTGAAGTTTAAATCTTTAACTAGGAAATCACCTTTTTCACCAGTTCAAAGGCCTGCTTCTCAATATCAGTGGACATTTTCTTTTTTTCCTCTTTCAGTTCTTTCACCCAATCCAAGTATTTTTTGGGAATATCTTCTTTTTCGGAAAGAAAATGAGTCATGGTCTGGAAAGTCAGGTGGTTGGAATACCAAGGCTTAAGCCCATTTTTGACGAGTTGGATTTCCTGATGGATTTGAGGGATAAAAATGGAATTAAATCCCAGGTGAAGTAGGATATTTTCCAGCATGATGACTTTTTTGAAGCTTTCGAACAAATCCCTAAAACTCTGGGTACTCATCGGGGTTTTGACATCATTGGTGGCCAGCTCCAGTTCCTCCTGCACCAGTTGATGGATTGCGGTGCTGATCATCAGCGGCTTGATTCCTTTACTGGCTTGATGGGCTCTTTCCAAAAAATCATCCCAAGCCTTGAGCGAGCTTCCAACCATCAAGTCAAAGGCCTCTTTTTGCATGATTCGCTTTTGAGAAGACAGGTAGGTCCGAAAACTTTCAAATTTTTGACCTGATTCAGTTTCTCTTAATTTGAGGCTTTTCTCGACCAATTTGAGATGCTGGATTTTTCTGAGGGACTTCTTTAACTTCTTAAAAGAAGAAAACATTGACTGCCCAAGGTATTCGTTTTCAAAGTGAATTTTGGAAAGTAAGTCGGAGTAGAGTTCCAGAAATTCCAGATGCCCGAGCAGTTCAATGGCTTTTTTGGATTTGATTTCCTTTCCCAGGTCCAAAAATAGAGCTTTCGCCTCTTGGTGCTGCTGTAAGAAAATCTGAAAAACAGGAGAAGTTTTGACCTGCATAGTTTAGGAAATTCTCACCAGTGTGGCACCATATCCCCACTGGTCCTTCTGGGTGTCCTGAAAGTACTTAATATTTCCCAATTGACTCAATCGCTTGTGGATTTCTTTTCTTAAAACTCCGTTTCCAAGCCCGTGGATAAAGGTGATTTCATCCATTCCCGAAAGAATCGCCTGATTGAGGTTTTTCTCAAATGCTTCCAGCTGAATACGCATTTTTTCGGAATTACTCAATTGATCAGGTGAAGGATGGAGCGTTTCAATATGAAGATCGACCGAACGGGCAGGCTTGACCGGACGAGGCGCTTCGGGAATTGGCTGTATTTGGTTCAGCTCAGCGTTTAGGCTTCTGATGTCCAAGTCCTTGGTGGTACGCTCCATGGCGAAGAGATACACATTTTTTCCAAGGATCGGAGCTTTGCTCAGGTGCTTGAAAAACTGCGTGGGTTTCATCTTCAGTTGGCGCTCAAAAGGAGGAATTGCTTTTTCCAGTTTGTTTTGAATGGGGATGAAACGAAGCAAAAAAGCCGGCCATTCGTCCATGTCTTTGATTAGTCGATCGTCGAATTTCCGGTGCTCTCCGCCATTTAGCGTCCCGGCAAAAAGGGTTCGATGATTCCCCCCAAATACTTCTGAGGTATGGACCAAGTAAGGCTGATGGCTGTCATTGATGAGGTAGAGACTCAGGCTTTGGTCATTGATCGGCAGAAAAGCCAAATAAAGTCCCTGATCTTTTGGCGCTGAGATAGGATGCGGGGATTCGGATTCCTTCTGGGAATCAGGCGCTGCGCCGAAGTAGCTTTTTTCGGCTTCGGCAATGAGGACCACTTCAGATTTCAAAGCAGGAATAATAAATCCATCTTCGATCTCTACTTCAATTCTGCCTCCGGAGGATACTTTTTTGACGATTCCCTCTTCTTTCCCATGCAGTAATCGTACTCTGTCTCCGATGTTCATTGCTCCAATGCTTTTTTGTAGGTCTCAATTGCTCTTGTCCGGGCAAATTTATGATCTACAATCGGCTTTGGGTAGGAATTTGTTCCTAATTCTGGAATCCATTTTTTAATGTATCGGAGATCCTTGTCAAATTTTTCGGTTTGGGAGTCGGGATTGAATACCCGAAAATAGGGCTGAGCATCCGTGCCGGTGCCTGCAGCCCATTGCCAGCCCCCATTATTGGAGGCCAATTCAAAGTCCAACAGCTTTTTGGCGAAATAGGCTTCCCCCCATCTCCAGTCGATCAATAGGTGCTTGGTGAGAAAGGAGGCGACGATCATTCGTACCCGATTGTGCATGTAGCCGGTGGCGTTGAGCTCACGCATGCCGGCATCGACGATTGGAAAGCCGGTTTTTCCTTCACACCAGGCTTTATATTCCTGCACGTTATTTCTCCAGGGAATACGGTCGTAGGCCGGCTTGAAGGCTTTGTCCACCACCTGAGGATTGTAGGCAAGGATCATCATGTAAAACTCCCGCCAAATGAGTTCATTAAGATAGGTGTCATTGAGTTGGGAGGCGACTTGGGCGAGTTTTCTTACCGAAATAGTCCCGAATCTGAGGTGGATCCCGAGTCGGGTAGTTCCTTTTTGGGCTGGGAAGTTTCGCGTCTCATCGTAGTGTCGGATGATGTCCTGATCGGCTACGGCCGAAGGGATTTCGATAGGCGAAGGTTGGAATCCCATTTCTCCCAAAGAGATACCGGGAAGGGGTTGGGTGCTTACCAGATTTTTCCAGTTCGGTTCAGAAAGAGGGTGGATTTTGGTCTGTTTGAATTTTTCCAGCCAGTTTTTACTGAAGGGAGTGAAGACTTTGTAAAATTCCCCCGAGCCATTCAGAATTTCGCCCGGCTCGAAGATGACCTGGTCTTTGAAGCTGAGCAAAGAAATGTTTTTTGTCTTAAGCATCGCTTCAATTTTCTCATCCCTTTCCTTGGCGTAGGGTTCATAGTCCCGGTTGGTATACACCCCCTGAATATCAAATTCGGAAAGCAGATCCGCATACACTTCCTCCGGCCTGCCGTATTTGATCAATAAGGAGCTGCCTTTTTGCTCAAAAAAGGACTTGAGTTCGTTGATTTTGCGGTGGATAAACTGGACACGGGCATCGGCCTTTTCCTCTAGGTGTTCAAGTATGTTCTTGTCAAAAATGAAAAGGGGAAGGACCTCTTTTTCTTGCTGGAGGGCGTAAAAGAGGGCGGTATGGTCATCTGTTCTTAGATCTCTACGAAACCAGCACAGGGTAATTTTCTTCATCTGCTTCTTTTTTGGAGAAAGTCAGGAAAAGGGAAATTGTTTTAATTTTCTTCCTTTGGAGGGACTTTTTCTATTCGGATCAGCTCATGCTCTTCCTTTCGGGGAGGAAGACTATCCAAGTCTATGGGTGTCCAATTTTCTTGATCGTTGTAATCGTTTCTCAAAAAATCATCCGAATCCTGTATAATAAGCTTTTGGGTGCGATTGCCGGTTAGTTTTTTGAATAGTTCTGAAAATGAATTGAAAGATACATTTTGAGTCAGGGAAGCACCGTAAGACAATACATTTTGGGTAAGAGACAGCGAAGTGAAGGTGTTGAAGTTGTTTCGGTTGAAGATTCGTAATCGATATACCCCATCCTCGGTGATCATGTATTCAGCTTGCCAATCGCCGATGATGGAGGCTGCACTGGCATTGCCCCGATTATCCGTAAACCCTCCGTCACGGGAGACTCTCAGCCTTCCATCCAAAAAGGTGTAGGCGACACTGAGTTGGAAATTTTCAAGGGTATTTTGGTCCAGACTGGCGAGATCAATATTCACTTCAAGGTTTTTATCGACCTGCCCGATAAAGCTGTTGAGCTGGGAAGAAAGCAGGTTGCCGAGGCTGGAAGAGAGGGTAGAAACACCCGAAAATTGTCCTTCCGGTGAAAACTGCTTGGTCATGATCACCGAAAATACCTGGCGGTTCATCTCCTGTTCGTCTGCCGCAACCCGGTTTTGGAAAGCGGAAATCGTAGTCTGTACATCACCGCTTGAGGGGAATTCGGAAAAGTCAAAGCTGAAATTAAAGGTCGGAGAGAGAAGCTCGCCCTGAAGATCCATCAGAACTTTGACAGGGAAACGCCGGCGCATCTGACTGTTTTCCTGGGCTGCGTTGGCTGTGTTGATTAGCGGTTGGAGAGATACGCTTTCTTCGTAGACCGCCTTGAGGTTCATGATACCGGTATAGGGGTCACCAAACCAGGTAATTCTTCCTCCCGGTCTCACCGTAAACTCCCGCTTGACCACATTGTAGAGGGAGAAATTATATTTTCCTTCCACAATTTCATAGTTGCCGGTCAGGGAGAAGTTCCCTTGGGTATCGATATTCATGTTGAGCACGCCACGTCCTCTCCCCTGAATACTTTCCTCTGTTTTTGGATCGATGATGATCTCTGCAAAAGCATCCGGAGTGATGTCGAGAATAAAATTCATCCGGACATTTTCAATTTCCAGACGGTTGACCTCCTCGGCAAGCGCTTTAATTCTTACCGTGTCTTGGACGTTGATGATTTGGATAAAATCCTCCTGGTATTGTTCATTGGAGCTCGTAAGGGGAATAAAAATTCGGGTATTGGGCTGAGTAGTAGCACGGGCAACCACATCGAGGTTTCGGGTACTTCCTTTCACAGTCAGGGTTCCTGTAGCGAATGCCGAGCCGTAAAAGACTTCATTGTCCCTTACGGTGGTGTTCATTACCTGAAAATTGGTCAGTCTGGAATTGATGTCCAGGAAGATGTCGTCAAATCCCCGGTGATTGACCCCTCCGGTAAAGGTGGCCCGGTTGCCGTTGATATCCCTGAACACCAAATCCTGAAAACTGATTTGGGTAGGTCTAAAAAGGATGCTTCCATCCATCTGATAGGAAGTATTGAGGTAGTTGATCCGTATTTTGCCCTGGTCTATTCTTCCGCTTCCCAAGACCTCAGGAGTAGCTGTAGTGCCTCGTATTTGAAGGTTTCCGCTGACTGTGCCCCCGAGATTGGAAATGTACTTGGAAAGAAAAGGCTCGAAAATCACCAGGTTGGCCTGAGTCATTCTGGCTTCCAGATCCAGATTTTGATAGTCGAGCCCAATGATTCCGTCGATATCTATCCGTTTTTGATCGTTGAGAAAGTTTTCGACTTTCAATACCAGATTGTTTTCATCCAAAGTTGCTCTTGCCCCAATATCTCCAATCGGGAAACTGTTGATTTCCAAATTCTCGATGGACAGATTGCCCTGTATTCTTGGTTCGGCCAGGAGGTTGTTCAATTGGAAAGAACCGTCGGCAGTTCCTCCAAAGTTGTAAGGTGTTACCGTATTCAGGAGGTCCATACTCACTTCATTCAGGAGGAGATCTAGGGTTTCCTCCGGCCGATCACTGATTTTTCCGTCGATTCCCAAGGATTGGTTTTCATTTTGGATTCTGAGTTTTTGGATGGTTACTTCACCTTGGGAGAGCGAAATCTGGTTTTCTGGATCAAATTGCCATTCACGATTGAGCACACGCAGGAGCGAAGGTTTGAATTTCAAAAAGGTCCCTCCTGAGGTAAATTTGGTTTCTGCGGCAATCCTTGCCTTACTTTGGGTCGAATCTTGGTCCAAACTCAGCAAAAGATCCAAGTTGGTTTGGTCCCAAATCGCTTCCAGTCCTAAGTTTTTGAAGCCCAGATTTTCTCCTACTTTTTGCTCTTTCGAATAGATGTAAAAGGAAGCCAAAATATCTTCGCTGTTGATGATTTTGGAAGTGTTGAAGTCTATGTTGGTGCCAAAGGCTGTATTTCCCTGGTAGCTGATCGTATCTATTGAAGTGAAAAAGTTGAAGACGGTATTTTCCTTGGTTTGGTAAAATGCCCCTTCCAAGATGTTGTTTTTGGAGATGCGGAGATCCGGTTGAAACAGCTGAATCAGGGGATTGATATTGGGCATCCGGATATTGAGATCCAGGCTGTAAGTTTCCGAGAAATTTTCTGTCAGATCAGCCAAAGGTTGTTCCTCATTGAGGATGATGGCCAGGTATTGCTTGCCCAAGATTCCCAGATCTCTTCCCATTTGTTCCAGGTTAAACTGACCTGAGGCAGCTACCACCAGGTAGTCTGAGTTGAGCGAGAGCGTACGGGTGCCTCCTGCAAAGAGGGATTGGAAAAAGAAATTTCCCACATCCAGGAAGCGATCCTCGTAACCTACCTTTATATCTGTAAATCTCGCGATTCCCTGGATTCCGTCTAGGGTGATTCCTTTGGTGTCGATATCCAATTTGCCACTGACAAAGGCAGGCGTCTCCATGACCTTGATCCGGTCCAGGAAAAGCGTGTCCAGGTCAACTACGAGTCTGACCGAATCCACAGATTCTTCCAGATTCAGATATCCTTTTACCTGGGTTTTGAGATTTGGATCATCGACGGATAGATTGCCTCTAAAAAGATTAAGTCCATAGGTGGCATCAGTCTGGATATTGGTGAAATTATATTGATTGATCCCGAGCTGGGATATTTTGGCGTTGAGATCAATCAAGGCGGTTTCCAGGGATGATCCTTTGAAATTCACATTGCCTTCCAGGGATACCTTTTGCAGCAACTCCCGATCCTCTGCCAATATTCCCAGATCCAAATTCTGGATTTTCACCCTGGAAACGATAGAAGGTATGTCTTTGACTAAATCATAATTTACCCTGCCGCTGATATTTCCGATTCCTGTTCGAAAATCTCCTGTGGTGGTAAATCTGGTCGGAAGTCCCGCAAAGTCCGCGTCCAAACGGATGATATTGAACTTGTTGATTTCTTTTTGGATTTGGGGTGAAAGATAGGGAGCGAGGTCACTGGCAGCAATGACCGAATTTTTGAGTGAAAAATTGAGATAGGTTTGCTCAATATCAGGAAGTCCATCAATCAAAAATGAACCAAAAAGGGCCGTTCTTTTTCCAACCCGGATCAAAAATTCATCCGATTTCATATCAGAAATGTAACCGGTCACTTCCCCGCTGAGGTAGATGTCATCGTCGATTTCGGGCAAAGTGGGTGCAAAAAGTCTCAGATCAGACACATGTAGTTTGGTCTCCTCCATTCGTGCGGTAAGCTTGACCTGATGGAGAAAATCCGCATACCCTCGAGGTCCTGTCAGATCCATTCTAAGGTAGTTTTTGATATGGCTTTTTTCTGATTTTAGACTTAGCTGATCCAGTTCCAAAAACTTCGGATGGTAGGTCAGCTGGGTTTTCAATTCTTGGATATTCAGTCCTGAGTTGGTTTCTACCCCGGTAAGGAGCTTGATGTCCAATTCTAAAGTGGAACCGATGAAACTGAATTTTTCTGCATTTGCAGTGATTTCTTTGAAATCTATCCTGGTGTAGTCAAACCCTTCTTCCACCGGGGTTGCGTTCAAATCACTGATTGAAAATTCAGATTGGCGGAGTTCGAGCGTAGAGATAAAAAACCGGCTTTCCCGGGTACTGGGTGTGGAGGAACCAAATACATCAGAAAGCTCTCCTATCCATCGGTTGATATTGATCATGGAGTCTCCCTGATGGGTGATTAGGTTGAGATCTCCTTTTTCCAACCGGACTACGTCAAGTTTGGGATCGGTCGAAGAAATCAGCGAAAGAATGGCAAAATCCACTTGGAGCCGATCAGCTGCCAGCATCAGGCTGTCTCTGTGATCGTATATCCTGATCCCTTCAGCAGACAAGGCATCCCACCAAGAGATTTGGATTTTTCCGATTTCGGTATGGAAAGTGGTTCGCTCGTTTAGGTATCCAGCTACTTTGTCCACTGCCCAATTTTGCACTCCGGTAATCTGCAGGGATAAGGCCAGTCCGATCAAAAGCAAAAGGGAAGAAAAAATCACCCAAAGAATCACTCGGAAAGCTTTGTGCAAAAAATCCGTAACTTTCGCCTTCTTTTCCAATGGGTACAAACGATATTTCTATACTAGCAATTGAATCCTCGTGTGACGAGACTTCTGCCTCCATTATAGTAAATGGCAAAGTACTCAATAATATTGTGGCCACACAATCGGTACACGAAAAATATGGAGGGGTAGTTCCCGAATTAGCCTCCCGTGCCCATCAGGAAAACCTGATTCCCGTCATCCACGAGGCCATTTCTACTTCCGGTATTTCCAAGGAGCAACTTACTGCCGTGGCCTTTACCCGAGGTCCTGGCCTGATGGGTTCGCTGCTCGTCGGAGTGAGTTTTGCCAAGGCATTTGCAAGGGCTTTGGATATTCCCCTAATCGATGTCAACCACATGCAGGCCCATGTACTGGCCCATTTTATCGAAGATCCCAAGCCGAGCTTTCCTTTCATCTGCCTTACGGTCAGTGGAGGTCATACCCAATTGGTTTTGGTCAGAGATTATTTGGATATGGAAGTGATCGGAGAGACTCAGGACGATGCTGTGGGGGAAGCTTTTGACAAGACCGCCAAGCTACTCGGTTTGCCTTATCCCGGCGGGCCCTTGGTGGATCAATACGCCAAAGAAGGAAATCCAAAAGCATTTGCATTTCCTGTCACCCGGATGCCGGGATTGAATTATTCTTTCTCGGGGATCAAAACAGCCGTGCTTTACTTTCTTCGTGACCAGCTTCAGGAAAATCCGAACTTTATCGGGGAAAATCTGCCCGACCTTTGCGCAAGCATCCAATACACGCTGATCGAGATGCTGCTCATCAAGCTGAAAGATGCAGTAAAGCAATACGGGGTCAGGGAAATCGCGATTGCCGGTGGTGTTTCTGCCAACTCAGGTTTGAGAGCTACTTTGACAGAGTTGGCCCGCCGAAAAGGCTGGAACCTCTATATCCCCAAATTCGAATACTGCACTGACAATGCGGCCATGATTGCTATGGCGGCACACTACAAGTATCTCAAGGGTGAATTCGTCGGAATGGACGTGACTCCTTTGGCCAAAATGAAATTCTGATATGTCTACTAAGTCTAACCGCTTCGAAAAGGTTGTCAACATAAAAAATAAGAAAGCAAGCTTTGAGTTTGAGTTCATTGACACCTATGTGGCTGGCCTGATGCTCAAAGGTACCGAGATCAAGTCGATCCGCGAGGCAAAAGTATCCCTGACTGAGGCGTATTGTGTATTTTATGAAGGGGAGCTTTTTATAAGGCAAATGCATATCTCTCCCTACAGCATGGCTTCCAGCTACAATCATGAAGCAGTAAGAGACCGAAAATTGCTACTCAACAAAAAAGAGTTGGAGAAGCTCCAAACTAAGTCCCAGGAAAAGGGGCTTGCAATCATTCCGGTTCGTATATTTATCAATGACCGAGGCAAAGCCAAATTGGAAATTGCCCTGGCGAGAGGAAAAAAAATCCATGATAAACGACAGGACCTAAAGGAAAAAGATGCAAAAAGGGAGCTCCAGCGAATGGCCTTTGATTGATGCGTATGGGATTTGTCGGCAGACAGTCCTTCCGGTTTATCACCAGCCGACTTTTGATTCTGCCTTGGTTACGCAATTGCTTTTCGGGGAATGTTACCAAATCAACGGGTTGACTTCAGACAGGCAATGGTTTCGGGTGTATCATGAGGATACCGGGATAGGAGGATGGG
Organism: Algoriphagus aquaeductus; assembly: GCF_003253485.1. Classification (GTDB taxonomy): domain Bacteria; phylum Bacteroidota; class Bacteroidia; order Cytophagales; family Cyclobacteriaceae; genus Algoriphagus; species Algoriphagus aquaeductus. Next base: position 53,851 of record NZ_QKTX01000014.1, read on the forward strand.
TATGGGCCAAGCTGATCAAAGAAATCACTGCAGAAGAATACCAGAAGTTTCTCAATCAGGATTTTCAGATCATCACCAGCCCGATTGCAGCGATTGAGTACTTGGGTGCTAATCTGTATTTACTTCCCGGTAGCCGACTCCATTTTTCCGAACTTGAACTGTTCAACTGGCAGGATCATATCGGTTTTGCAGGCACATTTCGACCCCACGCCTCCAAAGCCTCAAGAGAAGAAATCACCGAAATCGGAATTCGCTACCTTCATGCCCCTTTTCAGGCGGGAGGCCGGAGCATCTTCGGTTTGGACGAGGCGCATGCCTTTTCCCTGATTTTTTTCATAGGAGGGTATTCTTGGGTTTCGGGAAAAATACCCGGAAAAAGTGTTACTCCAGAAGAAGTTCAATCGGGGGATTTGTTTGTTTTTAGGGATCTGGACAAACAAATAACCCATTATGGTCTTTACCTGGGGGCCGAAGAAATCCTCTGGATGGATCATCGGATGAAGATCTCTGATGTGGATGAGTGGGAGGACTTTTTGAGAAACAATTCCGGTGAACAGGTCGTTTTGGATTTTCGGTCTATTGTAGGTTTTTAGTATGGAAAAGCGGGTGTTGGTTTTAAACTTGGATCATTCGCCGGTTGCCGTGGTGCCGGTTCAGAAGGCTATTGTCTTGGTCCTATTGGAGAAAGCCAACGTCCTCTCCACCTACGACCTGTTGGAAATCCGAACCGTTTCCCGGAGTTTTCAGTATCCCGCGGTTATTCGCCTTTCCCAATACAAAAACATTCCCTTCAAAGGAGTCTTGCTCAATCGAGCCAACCTTTTCCGAAGGGATAAAGGAGAATGTCAGTACTGTGGTAGCCGGCGTCACCTGACCATCGACCACGTGGTACCCCGCTCCAAAGGCGGCAAAACCTCCTGGACCAATCTCGTCACCGCCTGCAACCGATGTAATGTCAGCAAAGGAGACAAAACCCCCGAGCAGGCAGGTATGATTCTCCGCAGCGAACCCTTCAAACCTTCCTTGTCTTATTTTCTGGCCGAGTACGCGGAGCGTCAGGCGGAGGAGTGGTTGCCTTTTTTGGAGAGTAGGGTGGTGGGGTGAAGAGTGGGAGATTTTAAGATTTGCGTTTCATCCATGAGATGCTAAATCTTTTGTGTCTCATGAAATGGAAAATATGAGACACAAAAGTTTTTTGCTTATTCTGGGAGAAGCAATCCCGGAGTACATTGGCAAAATTCCAGACTTTTGATATTAGGGCGGATTCGGTCATGTCTTTTATAAAGTTTGTGTCTCATCCATGATACGCTAATTTGTTTGTGTCTCATGAAATGCCCATGAGAAAATGCTTCTCACACAGGGGAATGATTATCCGGGGCATTCCATCTGGCCATTAAAAATCAAATTATAAACAGATGAAATGGAAAATATGAGACGCAAAAGTTTTTGTGCTTATTCTGTGAGATGCAAAAAAAGTAATTTCCCCAGCCTACTTCCCCTTCACCAAGCTCCCAAACCCAAATCCCACCAAAAACACCACCGCTGTGCCGATCACAATCGTCATATTGGTGTGAAGGGGATTGGCAAGGGAAGCGTCCATGCCGTTTTTGACTAAGATGCTGGACAAGCTCATCCAAGCGATGACCAACACGCCCAATATCACTCCCAAGACAGCCTGTGGTTTTTGGGCTTTGGACAACAAGCCCAAGAGAAATAATCCCAAAATTCCTCCGCTGAAAATCGAGGAGAGTGCCCACCAGGCATCCAAAGCACTGGTTACGCCATTGAAAGCCAAGCCGACCAGAATACTCGCCAAGCCCATCCCTAGGGAGGTAAGCCGAAGCACCCGAAGCGAAAGCTTTTCGGAAGGATTGGGGTGGATGTACTTTTTGAAATGATCGGAAAGAATGACTGTAGCAGAACTATTGATACTGGTGGATACGGTACTCATGCCTGCGGCAAAAATGGATGCGATCAACAATCCGGTGACACCTACCGGGAGTTGGTGGACGATGAAATGAGGAAAAACCTTGTCCGGTGCGATGCCTTCCGGAAGCAGGTCCGGCTGGGCTTGGTAAAAGGCAAAAAGAGCTGTACCAATAAAGAAAAAGACAAAGGATACGGGCAGATAAAGCAAGCTTCCCAACCAGGTGGATTTTTTGGCTTCCTGCTCTGTTCGGGCGGTCAGGTAGCGCTGCACGTAGCTTTGGTCAATCCCGAAATTCTGCAGGTTGATAAAGAGACCATATACCAAAATCATCCAAAAGGTAGAGGTGGTAAAATCCAGGTTGAAACTGCCCAAGCTGAATTTGTCCGACTCCTGAGCGATGCGGATGAGCTCGCTTGGTCCTCCGGGAATATTGAGAAAGATCACTCCCAAGCAAGCCAAGGCGCCTCCAATCAGGATGATTCCCTGCACAGCATCAGTCCAAACAACCGCTTCGATGCCCCCAAACATGGAATAGACTACGACGCTGATCCCGGTAATTACAATAATCATCGGAATACTCCAGCCTAGGAGCGCGTTCATCGGTAAGGCCAGGAGGTACATGATTGCTCCCATTCTGGCCAGTTGGGTAAGGAGGTAGCATAGGGATGCATAGATTCTCGCCCAAGCTCCAAATCGCTGTTCGAGGTAAAAATATGCGGATTCGCTTTGGAGCCTCCGGTATAGTGGCACAAAAAATTTCACAGCTATCCAAGCCGCAAGCGGGATAGAAAGACTGAATACAAACCCGTTCCAATTGCCTCCATAGGCATTTCCCGGTAAAGCCAGAAAGCTGATGCTACTCACAAACGTGGCAAAAATGGACATGCCAATCGCCCAGGAAGGAAGCCGTCCACCTCCTGTGGTAAAGTCGGAAGCACTTCGTTTTCTGAACGAAAAAGAAACCCCAAATCCTACAATGGCGAGCATGTACACCAGGAAGATGGATAAGTCGAGAATCGGCATTTTGGGAACTTGAAAAGATGTGACTTCGGGCTGAATTTAAAGAGTAACTGTCGAAGATACTTTTTCTTTTACACGAAGGTACTTTTCATGCAAGGCTTTCTTTTCTTCTTCATTGTAAGCAGAAAGGGGTGGAGCCAAAATTCCTCTGCACAGTCCCTCGAATGCCAAGGCTGCCTTTAGTCCCTTGAGATAGCAGGATTTGTAAGTTTGATTTTCATAAAGATTTTTACTCAGGAAGAGGATCGTGTCTTGCAGCTCTTTGAGCCGGCTTCTTTCACCGGTCTGAAAAGTTTCAAAAGCTTGGACATAGAGTTCGGGGAAAAGATTGGCTCCTCCGGTCACTCCACCATGCCCACCCATTTCCAGGGTTTGGGTTAGAATTTCCTCCGGACCTACAAAAATCCTAAACTCTTGTCGGTTGCGAAATGTGGAACATAAGGCTTCAAAATTTCCCAAATCCCCACTGCTGTCTTTGATGCCGATGATATTGGGATGGTTTGAGAGGTCTTTTACCGTCTGCAGATCTATAAAAATCTTAGTGTGGGAGGGCATATTATACAAAAAGAGCGGCAAGGTTACCGCCTCGGCCAATTGACGGTAATACGCCGTAAGCTCTTCCTGACCGATATTCATATAAAAAGGCGGGGCTGCTACTAGCGCCGAAGCCCCGGATTCTGCAGCGATTGCAGCCAGGTCTAGGCTTTCTACAAACGAACAATCCGTGATCCCGACCAATACAGGTACTTTTCCGCTGACCTGACGGCAAACTTGCCGGATCAGATCACTTTTTACATCTGAACTTAAACTCGCAGATTCTCCGGTGGTTCCCAAAATGAAAATTCCATGAACTCCTCCTTCCAGCAAATGATCGACTATCCGGATGGTATGTGCCACGTCCAGCGAATAATCCGCATTTAAAGGAGTGATCATGGGCGGTATGATTCCATGAAATTCTACTGGGTTCTTCATAGGCTTGGGATAGGGGTTAGGTTACAGCGTTAAATGAATGTACTTAATCTTGGTCCGATGGTAAGTGTAGGTCAGGTGGACTGTTCCGTCTTGGGCCTCAATGATGGCCGGATAGCTGAACTCTCCTTCTTTTTCGTCCTCCAATACCAGCAACTCTTCCCAACTAATACCGTCAGTTGAGCCAAAAAGACTAATCTTGTTTCTGCCTTTTTGAATAGGATTGCAAAGCAGTAAATGATAGCCGCTTTTGAGGGTGACTGCATCTATCCCCGAATTGTTGTGAATCAATCCCGTACCTTCCATTTTGCTCCAGCTTTTCCCCTGGTCAGAAGACCAAGAGGTGGCGATCTCTCCTTCTCGGGTTCGGAAAAGAAGCTGGATTTTTTCTTTCGGATGAAAGAGAACAGTAGGCTGGATAGCACTGAAGGATCCTGCTATGGTTGATTTTTCCCAGTTTTTCAGATCGGGATCAGTGAATTCCACATGGGAATTCCATACGCCGTTGACCTCAAAACTACTGGGATGAAGAAGTCGGCCATCGGACAGCACGACGGCTTTGTTTTTGACCGGACCCAAAAATCCCGGAGGGATTTGGACTTCTTTGGACCAGCTTTTTCCTTGGTCTTTGGAGGTTTTATACAAGCCCCACCACTCCCGTGGATTTGGGCCTTCTTTGTAAAAAAGTATCAGGGTTCCGTCCTCTTTTTGATGTAGGACAGGATTCCAGGTTGGATTTCTGAAGGTTTGATTTTCGATTCCATCCGCGGCCAAAGTTGGAGAAGACCACTTGTCGTTTTTCAACAAGGCAGTATAGATGCTTACATCCGGGTGTTTTTCGTAAGTGCCTCCAAACCACGCGGCAAGAATTCCTTCTGGAGTTTCGACCAGTGTAGAGGCATGGCAGGAAGGAAACGGTGCCGATTCGTAGATAAATCCAGATTTCAGGATTTTTGGCTGGGGTTTTTCAGATAAAAAATCCTCACCTCCAAGGGAAGTGAGGATAACTAAAATAAGTAAATAGTGCATGGTTGAGCGGAAATGGGGTATTTGATTCCATTAATTTAAAAAGATGGCCCCAGATTTTGAAAAAACTGTCTGGTAGTGACCTGTACAAACTTCAAAAGGATTGCACTTGACACCTTTTTGATAATCTTAAGAAAGCAGAACTTCCGCTGGAATTCTTAACTCCTTATGGAAAATTTTGGCCATTTCAAGAGTAAGAGGTTTTCTTTTATTGAGAACCGATGATATATATCCTTTACTTCCAATTTTTCCAACGAAGTCTTGATTTTTGATGCCTAATTCCTTCATTCTAAGTTTGATGGTTTCAATAGGATCGGGTAATGGTATGGGGTAAAATTGATCCTCATAATTTTTAATTAGAACTAAGGCTACCTCTAATTTTTTACCCTCTGGGGTATTGGGATGTATCTTTTTATCAAATTGCTCATCAACCCAATTGAGTAGGTTTTGATACTCCTCTTCCGATTTTATTACTGAAAGTTCCATGTCTATTTTTTAAATGATATAGAGGCTACATCGATTTTATCATATTCTTGATGTGTTCCAAACCACTTGATTTGAACTGTTTTGTAATCGAAAACAATTCTCACAACCAAACGAAATTTGTTACCCATGATATTGAAAACAACGCGGTCATCTTTAACAATACTAGCATTTCCATAAATCTCTTTTAACTCATTAAAAGAGGATATTTCTAATTTTTGAAATTCATGGTACCATTCAAATAACGCATTTCGCGCATTTGGGTACACTAATGAATATTCTAGAAGTGTCTTTCTGGTTATAATGTTGAACATAAAAATAAATAAAAAGTTTACCAATAGAAAACATTAATCTAAATTCTTTTCCACAAACTCCAAAAATATCCTCCAATCCTCCCAAGTCAGGTCGTGCGCTCCCTCGCGGATATGGTAGCCTACCGATTCCAGATGTACAGGCCCTTCAAACTCCTCAAACTCTTTTTCGAAAACAGCCTTTTTCCCATAGATCTCACTCGCTATCCGACTTCCCAGCTGAATTCCCAAATATTCGCCTTTCGGGTCTGCCCACCGATCTTCTCTGGCACTGGAATAATAGACTGCTCTCGGGGCGATTAGTCCCGGGAGGAGGTGTTGGTCAAGGGGAAGGCTTTCTTCCTTACCGTTGTATTTGAGGAAATTGTCGGCAAACCAATGCGGGAAGCGCGTATTGATGGCCTCTATTGTTTCTCCAAATTTTCGTTTGGAAAGTGCGGCTCCACCGCATCCCGATTCATTGGCATAGGTAATGGCCCAGCGGGGATCATTGGCAGAGGTCCAAAGGGCCGTTTTTCCGGTTCGGGAATGCCCGACGAGTACCGACTTTTTCGAATCAATCCTCGGGTGTTGCTCCAAGTAATCCATGGCCCGCATGGCAGCCCAACCCCAAGCGCCGAAAGCTTTTAGGCCATCCGATTTTCCGATTTGCTCAGGATAGAGGGTGGAAATGATCCCGTTTTGGTAGGTTTTGGCATCATCCGGAGCCACGGTCTCCACATGAAAGGAAGCGGTGGCCAAGCCTCGTTGGATCAATTCACGAACTGGCCAAAAGGCCTCGTCAACTAATTTTCCATCCGGATAGTTAGGAAGGTAATTGATGAGGAGAATAACCGGAAAGGGACCTTTTTGGGGTTTGGGAAGGAAAAAGTTGATCCGAATCGTATGGCTTTTTCCATTTCGACCAACGGTGATGTTTACTTCTTCCAGGTCTGCGATTTGGGAAAAAGGGTTGGCATTTTCCTTTACTACCTCGAAAGAAATGGCCTCAAAATCTTTTGGAAGTTGTCCATAGACTTCCGATTCAAACAGGCGGAAAATCTCCGGTCTTCGTGTCTTTTCCCAATCTTCAACTGTGTGAATCAGTTTTCCTTTTTCACTGACAAAAGGGTCGGGCAAATGAAGCGCAGGGACTTTACTTTCGTTGTAGTTGGGAGGAGTTTGAGACATGGTATTCAGTGGAATCAGGATTGAGGCAAGGAGAAGAGAGATTAATTTCATCTTTTTTTTAGATACATTAAGTTGTTACACTCTCACATTCAATTTAATTGAGTTTTTGTTTTTTACTCTTTGTTCTTTTGGCTTGACCCAAAAGAACCAAAACGTCAAGACGCAGCAAAGCTCCTACCGCACAAGGCCGGACGCTGGCCCGCTGCTGCGTCAGCCCCCGCGCCTCTCAAAGCAAAGGTTTGTACATAAAAGCAATTCCTTTAGAATAATTTCTTATCTCTTTCATTGCCTATGTTTTTTAGCGAATGTTACTGAGTTTTTCTTGGTTGAAAGGGCTCGTAAGGATAGGCCCTTGGGAGAATGTCGATGCCCGAAGTCACTTTCAAGGGATGATCCCCACCATAGGTCAACTCCACAAAATAGCCCCGATACCCCGACTCCGGGGTGATCAAGTTGACCGTCAATTCTCCCGTATCTGGCACTGCGATATCCTCCGAAGTCCAATTTGGCCCGAAAACATCGATGCGGAAATCTCTTGAGAGCGGATTATAGGCTGACCAAAGTTTGATCGCAGCTGGTTTATTGGCCGCGTCAAACGTGATTTTGATTTGATCTCCTTCTACTTTCCAACCATAGCTTGGGCGTTTCCCCTGATTAAGGATGGATTTGTAGAAAGAGATTAAGTTGGGCAGTGCGTCGGATTTTCCCACATCATGACCTGAGTTGGGAACATACATGATGTGCTTCTCTCCGGGAAGGCTGTCCCAATAAAACTTCCAACTGTCCGGCTGGAAAAACTCATCACCAGCCGCATTGATGATCAATTTGGGCATGTCGTAATCTTTGCGGAAAGCATAAGGCTCTGTGATCTCCATCATTCGGTCAAATTCCGGTGTTCCTACCCAGTTCATCACGCCTTCCCGGACATAATCGCCCACAGCTGGGGCCCAAAATCCGTAATTTCTCCAGTGATGCTGAAAGGAAGGCACCAGATTGAGCAAGTCGATGACCACAGGGGCAATGGCAATCACCCGGTCATCGGTCGCTGCGGTAGTCCAGGTAGTCCAGCCACGCTTGGATGCCCCGCCTACCATAAATGATTGAATGGGCTTTTGGTAATTTTTTTGGACCACCTCGGTCACGGCATCCATGGCGAGTTTGGCAGCCTTGGTCATGGGGAATCGTGCCAGCCAGATCGCATCTTCGTCTTTGGCACCGCCTTCCAGAAACTTTCTCCAACCGTATGAAATAATTTCGTCTTCATACCGCTCACCAAAGGTATCATTGGCAAAAGTGATCGGTTGGAAAGGGACATTGTGTATTTGCGCGACTACGGAATTGGTACTTGTCGCAGCGGCCAAAATCAAATCGTTCGGGGATTCGGGCATTTTGGAATTGGTGCTTCCTCCCCCGATCCACAGCATCCCGGTAGAATAAGGTGTTTCCTTTGGCACGACCATAGATACCCAGTGCCACCACTCGGTTTGGTCAACGATATCAGGCGTCAACCAATGCTGGGAATACATTTTCAGGACATGGTAATCGTATTGCTCTCCAGGGACAGAGTGCACGATTTCGTATCGGAAAATAGAGTCCGGTGCCTGGACATAATCTTTTAAAAGCGTGGTGGATTTTTGGAGTGCCTCTGGGGTTTCCTGGCTTTTTTTACAAGAAATGAGGAAAAAGAAACCAAGGGCAATGAGCATAAATGGCGCTTTGTTCAGGAAGTGGTTTTTCATTTAGGAGCTGTTTGAGTTAGTTGTGATGGATTGAATAAAGACCAAGGGAGGGTCAAAAAAGACTAAAATGGGTTTTGTTATTTCTTATTTTTCAAACTCTACCAGGTATTCAGACATGTATTTTCCTAAATCTGAGTATTTGAAAAACAGTCTAGCCCGTTTACCCAGTTTGAGGCTTGTGTTTTTTTCTGCGATGTCCTCAGGGGTATTCAAGGGCTGAAGGGAAGGGTACCAGAGTACATGCCCTGGTTTTTGGACCAGAAGCTGAGGTGCTGTCCAAGCTTGGGAATTATCCCCATGTCCCAAGTCTCGGTGAGGATTGAAAGAAATATAAAGTTTGTCCCCGATCCAGGATTGGCCTTCCACGTGTCCCATCAGCATTACCCAGCATTTGAGGTAGGTGTTCCAGCTGACTGAGGGTCCCCAATGAAATCCGCCTTGAGGAGACGAAGCGGGGCCGCCTCCTTTTTCTTTGGGAATTTGAAGCGAAGAAATGGGTGCTCCAATGCCATCCCAGTCGGCATGGAAACCCTTTCCATCCCAACGCTTGGCTTTGCCTTGAGGATCATCGAGATCACTGATTTTGATCCGAGCTACGCTGATGCACTGACCGGAGGCTTCAGTTTCCGGTGAGTAGGTTTCAGGATTGTACTCTCCGGGATAGCCGTATTCTCCATAAAATAGATACAAATAATCATCCACTGCCACGGCACTTGGGTCACCGACTCCACCGGCAAAAGTCTTGGAGATATTATGCGGATTGAGAATCATTCTGGGCTGTTTGTCTTCGAGAAAGAGTCCCTTGTTTTCCCAATTCCAGCCTCCATCGGTGGATTTCATCACGCCGATTCTGGGCACTGCAGCAGGTGTGATTCGCTCAGTTAGACCCAATGGCCAGTTTTGATCGAGGTAGCCTTCTCCGGTTTGTGGGTCAAAAGGGAGTGTTTCGGGATAATTTTCATTATGGTAAATGGCATAGAGCGTACGGCCGGATGGATCCCGTTCATCCTGATAGACGGTCTCAAACCAAACTGCCCCATGAAGTCCTGCTTGACCCACTGGGGCATTTTTTGGGAGATTGGGAGCGATGTATTTTTCTGCAGGAGTACCGAAAACCTCGTCTGCATGAGCTCCTGAAGCAAACTTTAGATCTTCTGCAAATCCCCAAACCGGGTCTTCTCCATATTTGCCGGGAAAAATTCTCAGGGTATCTCCCACCCAAACTTCAGCCATATTGCAGTCGACAAAGTTGTTGAAATGGAAAGTGTCTGTTGGGATCAGTCGAAATTGAGGGACTTTAAAATCAGGAACTTCGCTCAATTCTTCTGGACTCTTTTGTCTACAGGAAAAACAGAAAATGCCCAGGATGAGGGTCTGAATCAGGATTGGCGGAAAATAGTTTTTAGGGGCCATCTTTACGCGTAGATTTGAAACTGATTAAATCTAAGAATTTAAAAAGACAGAAGCACTTCTTTTCTAAAAGCTTTAGCGTTACCTAATTATCGATCCACTATGAAATCAATCCGCCTTTCTTTTCTTCTCTTTTTCCTGTTTTTAGGGAACATTCAGGCACAGGTATTGACTTCCCCGGGACAGACTCTTCAAATGAAGTTTGCCCTGACCGAAGCAGGAGAGCCTCTTTATCTTGTAAATCTCAACAATCAACCGGTTGTCCTTCCCAGTAAACTGGGCTTTGACCTGAAAAATGACGACATCGATCTCCTCGATGGGTTTCAGATTACCAAGACTGAAAACTCCACTTTTGATGAAACCTGGACCCCTGTCTGGGGAGAAGAAAGTCAAATCCGAAACCACTACAATGAACTGATGGTGGAATTGACCCAAACCAAAACGGGTCGAAAAATGGTGATCCGTTTTCGGGCTTTTGACGAAGGCTTGGGATTTCGCTATGAATTTCCTTTGCAGGAGGACATGGGCTACTTTGTCGTGAAGGAGGAAAAAACGCAGTTCGCGATGACAGGTGACCACGTCGCTTTCTGGATTCCAGGCGATTACGATACGCAAGAGTATGACTTTACCGAATCCAAGCTCAGTGAAATCAGGGGCTTGATGAAGACCGCTATTACGCCCAATGCTTCTCAGACACCTTTCTCAGACACAGGAGTACAAACTTCCCTGATCATGAAGTCGGCGGATGGTCTCTATATCAATTTGCATGAAGCGGCCCTGATCGACTACCCCGCTATGCACTTGGAGCTCGATGACGAGCAGATGATTTTCACTTCTCATCTGACTCCGGATGCGATCGGAGACAAAGGCTATCTCTATACACCTGCACAAACTCCGTGGAGAACGATCATTGCCGGCAAAAAGGCAGGTAATATTTTGGCCTCTCGAATCACCTATAACTTGAATGAACCCTCCAAAATAGAAGATCCTTCCTGGATCAAACCCATGAAATATGTGGGTGTGTGGTGGGAAATGATCACCGGAAAAAGCTCTTGGTCCTACACCAACGACTACAAAGCCATCAAACTCGGAGAAACTGATTACTCCAAGGCGAGTCCCAACGGAACCCATGGTGCCACTACTGAAAATGTAAAAAAGTATATCGACTTCGCTGCCAAGCATGGCTTTGACGGAGTATTGGTCGAAGGATGGAATGTGGGTTGGGAAGACTGGTTTGGCAATTCAAAAGATTACGTCTTTGACTTTTTGACTCCTTATCCAGACTTTGACCTGAAGGGGATTTCTGCTTATGCAAAAGAAAAGGGAGTACAGATGATCATGCACCATGAGACTTCTTCCTCGGTGAGAAACTATGAGCGTCATATGGATGAAGCCTATCAGCTGATGAAAGATTATGGCTACCCGGCCGTGAAAAGCGGTTATGTAGGAGATATGCTTCCCCGTGGCGAGTACCACTACAGCCAATGGTTGGTGAATCACTACCAATACGCCATCGAAAAAGCGGCAGAATACCAAATTATGGTCAATGCCCATGAGGCAGTGCGTCCGACTGGAGTGGGCCGTACATGGCCCAACCTGATCGCCAATGAATCTGCCAGAGGCACCGAATACCAGGCCTTTGGGGGCTCTAAAGCCAATCATGTGACCATTTTGCCCTTTACCCGACAGATAGGTGGACCGATGGATTACACACCGGGAGTTTTTGAGATGGATGTATTTAATGGAAGCCACGTCAACAGCACCCTGGCCAATCAGCTGGCTCTTTATGTGACCATGTATTCTCCGCTGCAGATGGCCGCAGATTTTCCGGAAAACTATGACCGCTTCCCGGATGCATTCCAGTTTATCAAAGATGTCGCCTTGGACTGGGAAAAGAGCCTTTACTTAGAGGCTGAGCCCGGGTACTTCCTGACCATCGCCAGAAAGGCTAAAGGAACCGGAGAATGGTTTGTTGGCAATGTCAATGGAATGGACAGACGTACCGGAGAGGTAAAGTTTGATTTCCTCGAATCCGGTAAAACGTACATCGCAGAAATCTATGGGGATAAAACAGATGCCCACTTTAAGACCAATCCCCAGGCCTACGAAATCCGAAAAGTGGCCGTTGATTCCAATTCAGTCCTGAAGCAATTTTCGGCTCCCGGTGGAGGCTATGCCATCCGGATCAGAGCGGCAGGCAAAGAGGAATTAAAAGGTTTGAAAAAATTGAAGTAATTGAGTTTCCTGATTTATTCATGTCAAACCTTTGTTTTTCAAGGGATTGACAGGATTATTTTTTTTTATCCAATTCAGGATATTTCAAATCTTATTTAGATTGATTAAAAATAACTTGTTTAGAATTGATCTAATTAATAGGTTTGTGCTGTTAAAAATTTTATCGGCATGAATCTTAAATTTATACCCTTTACGCTTCTGATTGGACTTTGGAGTGTGTTAGTTCACGGGCAAAATGCCTCTCTCAAAGGTCAAGTAACTACCTCCGACAATCAACCTCTTGAGTTTGTCAATGTAGGAATCAAAGGACAATCCAAAGGATCAACCACCGACCGATTTGGTCGGTATGAGATTAAAAATGTTGAACCGGGGACTTACACGGTCTTTGCTTCCTTTGTAGGCTTGGAAAAGCAGGAACAGACCATAACCATTGCTGCAGGAACCAGCGCCACCTTGAATTTCACCGTGAAAGAAAGCTCGACGGACTTGTCAGAGGTAGTGGTGACCGATTTTTCTTCCAACCGATTTTACTCGGATTCGAATTTTACCATAGGAAAGCTTCCGCTGAAAGATCTCGAAAATCCACAGGTTTACAACTCCATTTCAGGTCGGCTTTTGCGTGAGCAAGTAGTCACTACGATGAACGATGCCATGAAAAATGCCACCGGCGTGACCCGTCTTTGGGAATCCACCGGGCGAGGAGGAGATGGTGCCGAATATTATGCCATGAGGGGATTTTCGGTCCAGCCGACACTCGTCAACGGGATGCCTAATGTGAATAACGGTGCACTCGACCCCGCTAATATCGAAACCATCGATGTGGTCAAAGGTCCTTCGGGGACGCTATTTGGAAGCGCAGTGATTTCCTATGGTGGCCTGATCAATATCACGACCAAAAAGCCTTTTGACCTTTTCAAAGGGGAGGTCGGGTTTATCACCGGTAGCTTTGGAATGAACCGGCTCACTGCAGATGTAAATGTGCCTATCAGTGAGACAACCGGGATTCGGGTAAATACCGCCTACCAGTCTCAAAACACCTTTCAAGACGCAGGCAATAGGAGCTCGTTTTTCATTGCTCCTTCCTTCAAATTTCAAGCTTCCGAGCGACTTACCTTCCTGATCAATACCGAGTTTTTGGAATCGAACTCCGTCAATGCTCCGATGATTTTTCTCAATCGGAATGCCGCTTTGAAATTTGACCGCATCGATCCATTCCTGGCAAATTACGAGCGCTCTTTTACAGGAAATGAGCTGAGTATACGGAACCCGAGCTATGGGATCCAAGCCCAGGCCTTGTATAGACTGTCTCCTAACTGGAACTCGCAAACGGTGATTTCCAGAAGTTCGACCAAGACCGATGGATATTACCATTACCTGTTTGATGCCGGAGACGGAGATTCTTTCACCCGGTTTATATCTGATCGCAACGGTCAGACCATTACCACTGACTTGCAGCAAAACTTCATTGGCGACTTCACGATAGGACAATTCCGCAATCGGATGGTCGTTGGGCTGGATTACTATGACCAAAGCATTTTCAATGGAAGTACCGGTTGGGTAGCCAATGGATCAGTCAAACTTTCGGATGGCAGCGATACCGGCGTGTTGACTCAAGCAGGTGTGGATGATTTGCTTCGAAATTCCTTCGAAGGAAATTCCACCGGAAAAAGCACAGTGCTCAGCGCCTATATCTCCGATGTGATCAATCTCCGATCCAATCTTTCGGTCATGGCCAGTCTTCGGGCAGATCGATTTGAAGGAAAAACAGATTACTGGATCGAGGAGGAAGTGAAAAGCCAAACTGCCCTGTCCCCAAAACTTGGCGTGGTTTACCAACCGATACAAGATAAAGTCTCTGTTTTTGCCAATTACATGAATGGATTTGTCAATGTTGCGCCGCGCACTGTAGCCAATGTGGATGGTTCCAATCCGAGACTTCAGGCATTTGACCCGGAGCAAGCCAATCAGGTTGAGTTTGGTGTCAAAGCTAATTTGCTCAAAGACCGATTGGCCGCTACAGCGAGCTACTATGATATTCGGGTGAAAAACCGCTTGATCAACGATCCTGACAACATCAACAATACTCTTCAAGCTGGTGAAGTGGAAAGTAAAGGATTTGAATTTTCACTTGTAGCCTCGCCGTTTGAGGGAATGAGCGTGATTGCTGGTTATTCCAACAATACCGCTCGGGTGACCAAAGACAATCCAGTCAACGGATACTTAGGACTTCGGCCTGAGGAGGCCGGACCTGAGGAATTGATCAATTTCTGGATGAGTTATTCTATTCCGACAGGAAGTCTGAAAGGTTTTGGAGTCGGATTTGGTGGAAATGCCGCTTCAGAGCACCTGACCCTCAACCGATCTAACGGGACCTTCACCATTCCTGCTTACCAAGTAGTGAATGCCGCTATTTCATACACGAGCAGTCAGTATTTATTGGCTTTCAAAGTGAATAACCTGACCAATGAGCGCTATTTCTCAGGCTGGTCCACGGTCACACCACAAGCTCTTCGAAATGTGGCTCTTAGCTTTAACTACCGATTCTGATGAAGCTAAAATCTTGGATATCTAAAATTCACCTCTGGCTCGGACTTTCTTCCGGGCTAGTGGTATTTATTGTAGCAGTGACAGGCTGTATCTATGCTTTTCAAGCTGAGATTCAGGATCTGGTGCAGCCATATCGATTCGTGGAGGAGGCAGGGGAAACGGTATTGCCTCCTTCTGAAGTTTGGAAGATTGCCGATGAAGCCCTCCCCGGTAAGCACCTTCATGGCATTCTCTATCCTCAGGTAGAAAACCGGGCCGCTCAGGCCATTTATTACAGCTTTGAGGAGCATTACTATTACTTTGTTTATGTCGATCAGTTTACAGGCAAAGTCCTTAAAGTGAAAGATGAATTTGCCGACTTTTTCCGTATTGTTTTGGATGGGCATTTTTACCTGTGGTTGCCTCAGGATATCGGTCAGCCGGTTGTGGCTTCGTTCACACTCGTATTCTTGGTGATGGTCATTTCAGGATTGATTCTTTGGTGGCCAAGGAAGAAAAAGGGAGTTGAAAAGAGCTTTAAAATCCGTTGGGATGCCCGTTGGAGAAGAAAGAATTACGATTTGCACCAGGTTTTGGGCTTTTATGTGATGATTTTTGCCTTGGTTTTTGCCCTGACGGGCCTGGTATGGGGATTCACTTGGTTTAGGGATGGGTATTATGCGATGACGACGGGAGGAAAGCAGTTTGTCGAATATTATGCGCCCGTCTCTGATTCTACTTTTCAATACCAGGGAGAAATACCCGGTATCGATCGGGTGTGGATGAAAATGCGGAACGAATATCCGACTGCCGAATGGATCGAAGTGCATCCGCCTGACTACGAACATGGTTCCTTTGCAGCCAATGCCAATCCGGATGCCAGCACATATTGGAAAATGGATTACCGCTATTTTGACCAATACACGCTGGAAGAGCTTCCTGTGGACCATGTGTGGAACCGATTTCACGAGGCGAGCTTGGGAGATAAGCTGCAGCGGATGAATTATGACATTCACGTCGGAGCCATCGGGGGATTGCCCGGGAAGTTTTTGGCTTTCTGCCTCAGTGCGATTATCGCTTCTTTGCCGGTAACCGGATTTTTGATCTGGTGGGGAAGGAAAAAGAAAAGCAAAAAAGAAAAGCCGAGTTTAATCCAAAAACAGGAACGTCATCGCGCCGTCACTGTCTGATTCTGCACCAAAGACAGCCGATTTTCTAATGCCTCATTTTCGAAAAATAAATCAAAAAAGCCTGACTCCAGATCGAACTTGGTGTCAGGCTTTTTGACTTTATTCTTTCCAGCGAATGGTTTTGAAAACGATTTGGCGATAGTTGTCTCGCTCGTAAAGAATTCCCAAGGTCGAGTCATCCAATCTGATCAAGTCTGAGTAGGCTGTCCAAGGAAGTTTTTTGGGATCGGAAGTGGAATCTACGGGGATACTTTGGGTCCATGATTTACCTTCATCGTGGCTGATTTTGATTGTTAGGTGGTTTCGGTCGTTTGGATCCGAAGCGTTGGAGTGGGCCAAGATGGTTTTTCCGTCTTTTTCTCCGATATCTAGAATAGACGCTTGGTTGACAGGATCCGGGAGTTGTGGTTCAAAGTATTGCTCATCCCAGGTTTTACCTCCGTCAGAGGAAAAAGCAAGAATTCGCTGTCGGATGTCTCCTTTTTGATTTCGGGTACTCATGATCATTCGACCGTTGGAGAGTTCGGCGGCGATGGATTCATTTCCTCCCGGAAAATGCAGGGATTCCGAAATTCCAAAACTTTTCCCTTGGTTATCGGTGAAGAATCCATGCGCTTGGTATTCGGCAAATTGATCCTGAGGAGGTCCGGAGGAATGATTGGCCGCCACAAAAATCCGACCTGCAAATGGCCCTTTTTGAAATTGAAAAGCATGACCCGGCGTATTGGCGTAGCTTCTCCAGTCCTCTTTGAATGTGTAGGCTGGATCGAATGCAGGATGGTTGGGTCGGTGAACTTGCAAGGTGATATTTTCAGGCTCAGTCCAGGTTTTGCCCAGATCAAAAGACTTGATTAGCCAAACTTCCCTTACCCCTTTGTTCATTCGGATGTCATATTCATGGTTATTACCGGTGTTGTAAAACAGAAAAACAACCCCTTTGGGATAATTGGGGTCAAAAAGATCCACGACCGGTGCGGGATTTCCTGCCTGGAGTGTGTCATAATCCACCAGAGTTTGGATGTCAGACCATGAATTTCCCTGGTCCCGGCTTCGTTTCATCACCAGATTCACATCGCCATAATCATCACTGCCATGTACCCGACCTTCGGCAAAGGCCAATAAATCTCCGTTGGGAAGAGCAATAATAGCCGGGATTCGGTAGTTGGCGTGCCCTTCTTTTCCTCCTTCGAAGACGGTCTTCCAATCTTGGGAATGGCCAGTAAGCGTGAAAAGGAAGGATAATACCGAGAGAATAAGGCGTGAGTTCATAAGTTTTTTCTTTGAAAGCTGAGGGGTTTGATGGAAATGGGATGTCTTTCTATTGTGGTAAAGCGGGTTTTTGGCTCTGACTTAGTGGATTTCCAAATCAGCAAAGAATCGGTAATTCTACCCGACGAATTTCTGTCAAAATGGTGGGTAAAAAGAAATTGAATTTTTAATTAGAAAAAGTCTAAATAAAGATTGCGCTGTTTCAATTTGGTCCTTAAGTTTGCGTCGTTATTTAAACTAAGTCTAGATAAAGATTTATATTATATGAAATTAATTTACTTGCTCGCCGGGCTTTTATTGGTTCAAGTGCAAAGTGTATTTGCTCAAAAAGTTGAGTTAGATTCTATTAAAACCAATGAATTGACTTTCGTGACCATTGTGGGTGATAGGGGGAAGTCAATCCCAGGGTCTGGTCTATACATCAACAAGGCTAAACTGGAGCAATTGAATCAGCCCAATATCAATAATGTGTTGCGGGTAGTTCCCGGAGTCAATATCAGGGATGAAGAAGGATTTGGACTTAGGCCAAACATTGGATTAAGGGGTACTCCGGTAAACAGAAGCGCAAAAATCACCCTGATGGAGGATGGAATCTTAATGGCACCTGCCCCCTATT
This sequence comes from Algoriphagus aquaeductus, assembly GCF_003253485.1. GTDB lineage: Bacteria > Bacteroidota > Bacteroidia > Cytophagales > Cyclobacteriaceae > Algoriphagus > Algoriphagus aquaeductus. The sequence continues at coordinate 71,745 of NZ_QKTX01000014.1, forward strand.
CAGATCCTTCGGCCTATTACTTTCCCACATTTGCCCGAATGCAGGGGGTGGAAGTGCTCAAAGGGAGTAGCCAAATCAAATATGGCCCTTACACTATCGGAGGGGCAGTCAACCTGATTTCCACAGCTATCCCTGATTCGTTTTCAGGATTTGCTCAGGTGTCCTATGGAAGCTTCAACACCAATCAACAAAGAGTATGGGTGGGAGATAGTCATCAGAATTTCGATTATGTATTTGAGGTCAACAGGATTGCCAGTGATGGATTCAAAGAGTTGACCAACGGGGCAAATACCGGATTTGACCGAAGGGATGTCATGGGTAAACTTCGCTGGCATACCCGTGAAGATGCAGTCGTGCCGCAATCTGTGACTTTGAAATTTGTCAATAGTTCAGAGGAAGGAAATGAGACCTATTTGGGTTTGACTTATCAGGATTATCAGGCTAATCCTAGGAGGAGATATGCGGGCACCCAGCGGGATATTTTGGATATGTCTCACCAGCATCTTTCTCTTACTCACTCCGTCAGACCGGCCAAAGGTCTTGTGATCAATACCACCGGCTACTATGCTACCACTTTCAGGGATTGGGCTAGGGCCAACAGCTTTGGTGGTCAGGGAATCAATGCGATACTCAACAATCCCTCAGCACAAATGACTGCCTATCAAATCATGACAGGTCAGGCCAATGGGGCTGTGGATTATCAAAGTGCCGCCAGGACGTATTTTTCAAAAGGATTGCAGTGGAATGCTGCTTATGGTTTCTCAACTGAGAAAATTTACCATACGATTCAGGTAGGGATACGCTTGCATGCCGATCAAGCAGACCGATTTGCGACCCGTTCGACTTATGCTATGACCGATGGCACCATGATTCTTACCAATGCCGGAGTCAAAGGAAATCAGGAAAACCAATTGAGGGATGCGCAAAGCCTTGCTGCCTATCTGAATTATGACGTTCAATTTGATAAACTAAAAATTAGCCCTGGATTCCGGGTTGAAAAAATCGATTTCCAATTCCAAAATTTCGGCAATGCCGACAATGCAAGATTAGGTACAGCCCTTAGATCAGCTGAAAATGGATTGTCCATTTTTCTGCCCGGAATTGGATTTACCTACGATGTCAACCAAGATCTGAATTTGTTTGCCGGAGTCCACAGAGGATTCTCTCCTCCAGGTATGCCTTCCGTGTCCTCGACCACCGGACAGGCCAAAGTGGAAACTTCCGTGAATTACGAGTTAGGCTACCGGTTTGAAAAAGAGGGATTTTCTTCTTCCTTGACCGGATTTTTGAATAATTATGACAACATCTTGGGCTCTGACAATATTTCCGGAGGCGGAGCAGGTACTGGAGATATGTTTAATGCCGGTAATGCCAAAATTCAAGGGATTGAGTTCAGTTTGAGCTATGATTTGTTGCATACCAAAGGTCAGGAAAATAAGGTCAGACTGCCGGTTTCCATTGCCTACACTTACACCTCAGCCAAATTTCAGGACACCTTTGTCAACGGTGGAGGAGATTGGGGAAGCGGACAGATCAACCGGGGAGATTTTATTCCATTCATCACTCCACAGCTGATTTCAGGGATCATCGGTTTCGAATCAGGTAGATTCAATGCAAATCTGATCGCAAGATATACCGGCGAAACCCGGGTCAAGCCAGGTCAGGGTGAGGTTATTTATCCGTCCGACATCGTGGCTTTCTCAGATGTAAATGCCTTGAGAGAGTTTTTGATTATGGATTTGTCAGCCAATTACAGAGTAAAAGGAGGCCTAACGGCATTCTCTACCGTGAATAATTTGACCAACAGTAAGGCAATTGTTGCTAACCTGCCTCAGGGATATCGACCAAATTTACCACTCAGCTTAAATTTGGGTTTGAAGCTGCAATTTTAAGAAGTAGCAGCTTCTCCAAAGAATTAAAAAACCTGCCCATAGGCAGGTTTTTTTGTGTCTAAATTTCAAAAAATCCGCATAGAGCTAGCAGTATGTTTTATTTCTACGGGATCTTGGCACGCCCACATTCGAGGGTGGATGGAGATTGGATCTGGAGATAGTGACTTTTAATCAATAAGAAGAGGCAAAAAATAAATCTGGATGGCAGACTTTCAGGATTTGATTGATTTTGAATCTACTGAAGCCAGGCAGAGCTTCAAAAGGACTCCGCCCAGCGCTTATCCTCATCAAACCAAATCTTGTTCTCATGAAGACCTCCGCTCTTTTTTTACTTCTCTCCTTGTTGGCTTTGGCCTCCTGTAGCCCTACTTCAGATGATCCCCAGCCTCAGGCTGAAGGCTTTGTCCGATTCAAGGTGGATGGTGTTCAAAAAGAATTCAAAGTCACCAACACGCCTATGGGCTTTACCTTCGATGCCAATGGTCCCGTTTATGTAGCGACCTCGGTCGTACTGGGGCCCGGCTCCGATGGGACAAAAAATTTTCTGAATATGGCCCTTCGGAATGAGACGCTTTTTCAATCCGGGGTGGAGTATCAGATGCAAAACCCGATCAATTACAAAGGTGTACCCATGGTCAGAATCCTGCTGACTTATGCCAATGAATCGGGTCAGATATTCAATGCGACCCTATTCCAGCAGGCCATTCCAGGAATCAAAGTGACCGACGATGCCCGATGGAAATTCACCAAGATCACTGACAATTGGGTGGAGGGAACTTTTGAAGGAGTGCTACTTGGTCCATTTTCTCCTACTTCCGGAAGAGGAAATACAGAATTGAAAATCACGGAAGGACAATTTAGCATGGCCCTGCTGAAGAGTTTGCCTTGAGTGACAGGGAAAAAAGATCAACTGTAAAATCCCTGTCAATCTTCCGGTTCATCCTGACTTGACAGGGATTTTTTTCAGATAACTTTTTGCAAAAGGGTCTTAGAGTTTGACCGAAATACCCAGATTCAGGAAGGCAATTCCATAACCCAACTCTGCAAATCCGGCCACTTTTTCTGAAAAATAATACCGAGCCCCGCCAAAAATGGTCAATCCTGCAGTATTCCCAAAGTTGCCTCCCGAACCTGTATTCATGCCTGAATTGTCTTCATAGCTGTAGTTCAATAGGTTGAAACTCGCCATTAATCCTGCATACACGTCGAGCTTTTCATTGGGGATCTTCGAAAAGTGAAAGGCTCCCCGCGCACCGATGATGGTGTAGTTCCATTTGGATTTGGCAGTAAAGCCTCCGGAGGAAGTCTCATAGCCAAAAGACTTGTATCCCAGATAACCTCCCAAGCTGATCACCCCTACATCGCCTGCCTCTGCGATCCCCTGCTCATACATGAGGCTAATGCCCGGGATCTGAGAGCTGTAATCGAAGCTACCCAGCGAACTGCCCACTCCGATTCCGAGTGAGGCGACTTTGTCAGATTTGGTAAAGCTTTGGGCGTGACCAAGAAACGGAATCAATAGCCCAAGGGAGAAAATCAGGTAAAAGAGCTTTTTCATAGTGATGGAAATAAAGTGAATCGGAAGTTGCTGTTTCACCGATTCACTTTCCATTCGGAATGAGTCATTGCTCTAATTCACTTATTTTTTGAGCTTTATCTCGTGATTTTTGAAAAAAGACCTATTTTAAAATTCATTTTGAGCGCAATGAAATTCTTTTTGGCATCGGTATTCCTCATTTTTTCTTCCTGGCCATCCTTTGGTCAGCAGACTTTGGATTCCCTGAATAGACTCTTGCGGGATGGAAGTCTTCCCGATACTTCCAAAGTCCATGTTTACAACGAACTTTCCTGGGAGTGGGCCGGAAAGGATCCAAAAGTGGGACTGCGGTATGCAGATTCGGCTTTTTACCTGGCCCAAACGATTCGGTTTGAGTCGGGAAGAATAGCGGCTCTCAACCGTAGAGGGGTGAATTATTGGTATTCCGGACAGGATTCGCTGGCTGTTTTGGCGTACGAGGAAGTGCTCGCTTACCATCAGCAGCAAGGCAACCTCAAAGGTCAGGCGACTACGATCAACAACATCGCTTTGCTGCATTACAATGGGGGCGAATATCGACTTGCACTGGAAAATCATCAACAGGCATCCCGGATATTCGAACAACTTGACCTTCGCAAAAATCTGATCAACAGCCTGTCTAATGAGGGGGTAGTCTTTCTGGCGCTTTCGGACTATCCGAGGGCTTTGGAGTTATTTCTGAAAGCCTTGTCAAAAACTGAAGACGAAGACATTTGGGAAAAGGGAAATGTGCTGAACAATCTTGGGCTCGTCAATAAAAATCTGGGAGATTATGCCCAAGCCAAAAGCTTTTACAGCCAGGCCCTTGACCACTACAGAAAAACGGAAAACCAACAGTCAGAAGCCTTGGCGCTCGGAAATCTCAGTGCGGTGGCCCAGCTTCAAAAGGACTTCCCTCAGGCTCAGACTTACCTCGAAAATGCCCTTCAGATTAATCGGAAAATCGGAAACCCCCGCCGGATTGCTTCGGATTTTTCATCGATGGGTAATCTGCTTTTAGCCCAAAATCAACCTAACCAGGCCCATCTATTCCTTGATTCTGCCCGGATTCTTTACCAAAATCTCGAGGAAAACCTCAGTCTTTCATCCGTTCTGCTTCAATTGGCTAAGGCCAAAGAAAAATTGGGCGAAAACCCGAGGACATTGTTGGAACTTGAGCAAAAAGCGCTGCGCTCGGCCCAAAAGTCCGGCGCTCTTGATGCTCAGCAGAGTGCTTGGCTGGCCCTATCCACACGGGAGGAGCAACTGGGAGATTTTCGCCAAAGTCTGGTGTCTTTCCGCCAAGCGACACTTTTCAAAGACAGCATTTTCAATCAGGACAATGAAAAAAAGCTCATGCGGGCCCAACTGGGGTACGAATACGACCTGAGGGAAAAAGATCTTAAGGCTGGGTTTGATATCGAGCGAAGTCTGTTGGAATCCGAAAAGCAACGCGAACAACTCAAGGCGGGATTGATGCTTCTGGGCATTGTGGCTGTTTTGATCATTTCCGGGTTGGTTGTTTTCTTAATCCGTCGTCAAAATCAGGTGAGGCAGGAAAAACTGGAGGCCGGATTCAGAGCAAGGATGACCGAACTCGAACTGAAAGCGCTCAAGGCACAGATGAATCCCCACTTTATCTTCAATGCGCTGAGCTCGATCAGTAATTTTCTGCTGAAAAACCAGGCTCAGGAAGCTGACCGCTACCTGACCAAATTTTCCAGACTGATCCGCAGGATTTTGGAATATACCGAGGTCCGGGAAATCTCAGTTGCGGAAGAGATTGACCTTTTGCAGGATTACATTGCGCTGGAGGCACTCCGTTTGGGAAAAGAAGTGGATTTTCAGATCAACAATCCTGAGGAATTGGATTTGAATCAGGTGATGATTCCGCCACTTCTGCTTCAGCCCTTGGTGGAGAATAGCCTCTGGCATGGTATTTCCAAATCCGATCTGCCGGGGGTGATCAAGCTTGGGATTCATCCTCAGCCGGATTGTCTGATTCTGACCCTTCGGGATAATGGAGGCAGTGAGCGGGAATCAGTCAAAATCACCCAAAAGGCCACTTCCATGGGGATGGGATTGGTCAAAAGCCGCCTCGAGAATCTACTGGCTCCCCAGTCTGAGGGCACTTGGACCTTGCTTTGGGAAAAGCTCACCGATGGATTTGAAGTCAAAGTCAAACTTGCTAAACCTGCGCTCTAAATGATCCGATCTGTCATCATCGAAGATGAAAAAAACAGTGCCGAAAGACTCCGATTACTGTTGGAGCGGGATCATTTTGCGGAGGTCGAAGTCCTCGCTTGGCTCAAAACTATGGATGAGGCAGTCACATTTTTGACCGGACATGAAGTGGATTTAGTCTTTCTGGATGTGGAAATCCAAGATCGAACCGCTTTTGAGCTTTTGGAAAAACTGCCCAAAATCGACTTCAAAATCATCTTTACCACAGCTCATCAAGAATATGCGCTTAAGGCCATCAAAGTCTCTGCCTTGGATTACCTGCTCAAGCCCATAGATGCAGAGGAGCTGGCAGAAGCTTTAGGGAAAGTGGGCAAAAAGTCCGTTCAGGATGAGAAGAAAGCCATTCTTTCCCTATTGCAAGATTGGAATCCCCTTCGCAAACTTCCCGAAAAACTCGCTCTTCCTTCTGTCAACGGGATTGAGTATGTGCCGATTTCGGAGCTGATCCGATGTCAGGCGGATGTGAACTACACGCATTTTTTTCTCAAAGACGGACGAAAAATCACAGTAGCCAAAACACTCAAAGAATTTGAAAATCAACTCCGCGATCACGACTTTTTCCGGGTGCACAATTCACATCTGATCAATCTTCGGGAGGTTCGGTTTTACCACAAGGGAAAAGGCGGCACATTACAACTTCAGGACGGCTCGGAAATCGAAGTGGCATCCCGTCGCAAAGAGGAGCTCATGGAGGCCTTAGGGAAAATCTGATCGGGATAGATGGTTGAACGGTTTTAGGACTTGGGATAAAAATCTTACTTTGAGGATCTCAACTTAAGCATTGACTATGAAAAATCATTTTGGACTATGGATGATTCTTGGACTAATTTTTTCCTGCCAATCCCAAAAAGAAAAGAAGCAAGACCGGCCTAATATCATCTTCATCATGTCCGATGATCATGCCTATCAGGCCATTTCGGCCTATAGCAATCAATTAATCGAGACGCCAAATATCGACCGAATTGCCAAGATGGGGATGCTCTTCACCAATGCTACCGTGACCAATTCGATCTGTGCACCCAGCCGGGCTACGATTTTGACCGGCAAGCACAGTCATCTAAATGGGAAAATTGATAATGATTTCCCATTCGATACCACCAATGTGACTTTTCCCCAGCTTTTTCAAGAGGCAGGCTATCAGACGGCGATGTTTGGCAAGCTTCATTTCGGAAACAATCCCAAAGGTTTTGATCAGTTTAAGATTTTACCGGGTCAGGGTGCCTATTACAATCCCGATTTTATCACCAAAAACGAGGGAAATATCAAAGTCGAAGGCTACGTCACGGACATTATCACCGACATGACCTTGGATTGGCTGCAAAATGAGCGCAAGGCCGATCAGCCTTTCTTGCTGTTCTACTTGCACAAGGCGCCACATCGGGAGTGGCTTCCTGCAGAAAGACATATCTCAGATTTTGCAAAGCGGACTTTCCCGGAGCCTGCCACGCTTTTTGACGATTATTCCGGTCGAGGACGAGCGGCCAAAGAAGCCGAAATGAATCTGCTGAAGCACATGAACTGGGCGGGTGATTCCAAGATTTACCCCGAGGTAATGGATGAATTGGGTATTCCGGATGCCAGCGGATGGGATAAGGGAGCATTTAATCGGGAAGTAGGCCGCTTAAATCCTTCCCAGCGCGCCAATTGGGATGCCGTCTATGGACCGATGAATGAAGAATTCAAAAAGGCTTTTCCCACCATGACAGAAAAGGAAAAAATGCAATGGCGCTATCAGCGCTACATGCAGGATTACCTGGGGACGATTCAGGCCGTGGATGAAAATGTCGGTCGGGTCCTTGATTATTTGGAACAAAATAATCTGATGGAAAATACCATCATCGTGTACACTTCTGACCAGGGATTTTACCTGGGAGAGCACGGTTGGTTTGACAAGCGCTTTGTGTACGATGAAAGCTTCAAGACGCCTTTACTCGTAGCCTGGACCGGAAAAGTAAAAGCCGGAAGCCGTACCGACGAAATGGTACAGAATCTGGACTTTGCCCAGACCTTTTTGGAAGCTGCAGGAATTCCTGCTCCTGCAGATATGCAAGGAGAAAGTTTGGTTCCGCTTTTGACGGGAAATACTGAAAAATGGACCCGGGATGCGGTGTATTATCACTTTTACGAGTACCCCTCCGTGCACATGGTGAAGCGTCATTACGCGATCGTGACCAAGGAATACAAACTGACGCATTACTACTTTGATACCGATGAGTGGGAGCTGATTGACCGGATCAAGGATCCTCAAGAATTGAAAAATGTGTATGAAGATCCTGCCTACGCCGAAATCAAGGCAGAATTGCATCGGAAACTCGATGGATTGAGAGAAAAATACGGGGACAGCAAAGAGCTGAGTCAGCAATACTTAGACAAATACCTGGATCGCTTGGAGCAGACCCAGCAATTTGGGAATGCAAACAAGGAGGTCGTCAAACAAATTTTGGAAAACCGGAAAAAGTCGAATTAATCGAATAAAACGGTATTTTCCACGCTAAACCCAGCACCCATGAAAAAGATCAGACTTAGACTCCTTCTTGCTTTTGGCCTTTCCATATTCTTTTCCTGCAAATCCCAAGAGGAAAAGAAGCAAGATCGACCGAATATCATCTTTATCATGTCTGACGATCATGCCTATCAGGCCATTTCGGCTTATGATAATCGGCTGATGGAGACGCCGAATATTGACCGTATCGCCAAGATGGGGATGCTTTTTACCCAAGCTTCGGTGACCAATTCCATCTGTGCTCCCAGTAGGGCGACGATTTTGACAGGCAAGCACTCTCACTTGAATGGGAAAATTGACAATCATTTCCCTTTTGATACCACCAACGTGACTTTTCCCCAGCTTTTGCAGCAGGCAGGCTATCAGACTGCGATGTTTGGTAAACTTCACTTTGGCAACAATCCCAAGGGTTTTGACCAGTTTAAGATTTTGCCGGGACAGGGTTCCTATTACAATCCGGACTTTATCACCAAAAATGAAGGCAATATAAAGGTCGAGGGCTACGTGACCGATATCGTCACTGACATGACTTTGGATTGGTTGGAAAAAGAGCGAAAGGCCGATCAGCCATTCATGCTGATGTACTTGCATAAGTCCCCACATCGGCCTTGGCTGATGGCCGAGCAACACATGGAGGAGTTTACCCGGCGGACTTTTCCGGAGCCGGCCACGCTTTTTGACGATTACTCTGGACGCTCCTCCCCTGCCAGCGAGGCTGAAATGAATATTCTCACACACATGGGTTGGTCGGGAGACAATAAGCTGAGCCCCGAGATTATTAAAAAACTGGGCATTGCCGATGTGGGTGGATATGATTCGATTCGGTACAAAAGTGAATTCGCCCGATTTACACCTGCTCAAGCCGAAAATTTCCGAAAATACTATGGTCCGATCGAGGAGGAATTTGTGAAGAACTATCCGTTGATGACTGATGAAGACAAGATGCGCTGGAAATATCAGCGCTATATGCAGGATTATTTGGGGACGATCAAAGCCGTGGACGAAAATGTCGGTCGACTTCTCGACTACCTCGAGGCGAATAATCTGATGGAAAACACGATCATCGTTTACACTTCGGACCAAGGTTTTTATCTGGGCGAGCACGGCTGGTATGACAAGCGATTTGTCTATGACGAGTCTTTCAAGACGCCGCTTTTGGTGGCCTGGCCCGGAAAGACTCAGCCAGGAACCCGCTCTGATGCGTTGGTTCAGAATTTGGACTTTGCACAGACCTTTTTGGAGGCGGCAGGAGTGCCTGCCCCGGGTGAAATGCAAGGGGAGAGTATGATTCCGCTTTTGACGGGCAATACAGAAAAATGGACGCGGGATGAAGTGTACTACCACTATTACGAATATCCTGCCGAGCACATGGTCAATCGCCACTACGCCATCGTGACCAAGGAATACAAGTTGATCCACTATTATTTTGTGGAGGACGAATGGGAATTGATTGATCGGATCAAGGATCCTCAGGAGCTGAAAAATGTCTACAACGATCCGGCTTATGCTTCGGTGAAAAAAGACCTTCATACCCGATTGGAGGCTCTTCGGGTAAAATACAAAGACAGCGCAGAGATCAGTCAGGGATATATTGACAAGTTGCTGGAAGATGCAGATCAGGGAAAAGTCTGGGGGATAAACAAGGAGCGGGCAGAAGAAATCCGTAATCGGAGAACCAAGGTTGAAAGCCGCTAAGCGGAAAAAGTAAGCAATCCGGTATCCTGCTTTTCCGAAAGCAGGAATCAAAAATGGTTGAATGTCTCATGCTTACTCAGCAAACCGGTTTGAGTCAGCTGAGGATTAGCTAATTCCAGGATCCGGAAAAGGCAGACTGAAATAAGAGGTCTTAAACCAATTCGGCCAGTCGTGTATTTCCTTTGATCACTTCCACCGCCAGCTGTTTCATGCTTTTGGCTGTCAGCATGTGGTCGATTTCTGTTCTGACTTTGACTACTTCAAAGTGGAGCGGACAGGGATTTTTTTCAGAACATCGGGGCAGCCCCAAGCTACAGCCAGCAAATAGTTGATCCCCGTCTATGGTTTTGACTACATCTTTTAAGGTGTATTTGGCATGTGATTCATCTGCGAAAAAACCTCCATTTGGACCTTTGATAGAGCCGACAATTTTTGCCTTGGTAAGTAGCTGGAGGATTTTGGCTGTAAAGGCTTCCGGGGCTTCTATATTGGCTCCTATTTCCTTGGCACCGACCTTACGGTCTTCAAGGCTTTGAGTCCAAATGTAGATGACTGATTTAATGGCGTATTTGGTGGCTTGAGAAAACATTTGGGGTGAATTTAATCCGAAATATAGGCTGAGGATACCAAGAAAAAAACCGGATGTCACATACATCCGGTATTTTCAACAAAAACCATAACAACCTTGTTTTAACCCATTTTTATTTTGGTAGCAGGACTTGATCTACTACATGGATGATTCCATTGGAGGCGGAGACGGTCCCGATGATTTTGGCTCCATTGATTGTGACATTGCCGTCTTCAGCCACAGTCACACTGACGGATCGTCCGTCTGCAGTACCGAGATTCCTTCCGTTGACAAAATCGCCGGGTTTGTATACGCCCAAAAGCACGTGATACTCGAGAATATCTCGGAGTTTTCGTTGGTTTTCCGGCTTGACCAAGTCATCCAAAGTCCCGGCAGGCAAGGCATCAAAAGCGGTGTTGGTCGGTGCAAAAACAGTGAATGGGCCTACATTAGTCAGGGCATCCACATAATTAGCCGCCTGCAGAGCTGCCACCAGTGTACTGTGATCTGAAGAACCAAGGGCTACTTGGACGATGTTGGGATTGGATACATTATCCAAAACCGCGGACTGCCCTGGACCAGGCGAGGTGCCGACTGCAGTTGTATTACTGTCTGAAGCCTGACCGCCACAAGACCAGAGGGTCAGGGCCAGAAGTAAGGATGGGAGATAAAGCAACTTTTTCATGGTGCGGGGAGATAAGATGTTGGATTTTTAAGGGTTCATTGCCTGAATTGTTCTGAATGAATGGTCAAAAGTAATTTCGAAAATAATAAAAGACAATTAAATCCTTTATTATTTTTCATTTTAAATAATAATTTATTTTAATGAGTTAAATAAGATTTTTTTATTGGATATAGATATCCTATATAGAATTAGTTTGAATTCATCAGGGTGGGATGGAAGTTTTAAAAAAATATTCAGGATCCTGATTTTTATCATGTATTCGGCAGATGGCCTCCTATACCTTCGGCCCATATTTCACTGGTAAAAGTCGTGGCTAGGATCGGATCAATCTAAAAAATAAGAACTGGCGAACCGAGATTCCTGCTAGTGTCCTGTCCGTGAGAAATAATTAATATACTAAATCGAGCAGGGGTGAGCTTCCCTCTTGAGTTGATTATCCCAGTGCATACCTGCCAAGAAAGGCAGGTCTATCCTTTGAAAAATAAATCAGAAATCGATGAAAACTTGGCTGACAGTTTGGGAACCGGAAAATGAATCATTTTGGAACTCTCAAGGGAAAAATATCGCCTGGCGTACGCTGACCATCACGACAATCTCCTTGGTGCTTTCTTTTGCTACTTGGTTTATGGTCAGTGCCATCGTCACCAGACTGGATGGCGTGGGATTTAAATTTACCTCCAATCAACTCTTTTGGCTGGCCGCTTTGCCGGGACTTGCGGCAGGTACGCTCCGGATCATCCACACGTTTTTGATCCCTATTTATGGGACTCGGCATGTGATCACCATTTCTACTTTTATTAAACTGATTCCGGTCATTGGTTTTGGTCTGGCGGTCATGGACCCGAATACACCTTATTGGGTTTTTGTCGTATTGGCACTTACGGCAGGATTTGGGGGTGGTGATTTCTCTTCCTACATGCCTTCTACCAATTTATTTTTTCCCTCAAGACTGAAGGGTGCAGCTTTGGGAATTCAGGCCGGGATCGGCAATTTCGGTGTGAGCCTGGCCCAATTTATGACTCCCATGATGCTGGGAGTGGCGCTTTATGGCGGTCCTCAGGTTTTTTCAAAAATCAACCTGGCAGGTGACTGGATCCAATCGGAAATCTACCTTCAGAGTGCTGCTTTTTGGTATGCTCCTTTACTCATCATTGTTGGGGTTCTCTGCTGGTTAATGCTCAAAAGCATCCCGATCAAATCCAGCTTTCAGGAGCAGCTTGGAATTTTCAAGGATAAGCATACCTGGTATTGCACGGTGATTTACTTCATGACCTTTGGAACTTTCGCAGGGCTATCTGCCGCATTTCCACTTTTGCTCAAGTCAGTTTACAGCCCATTTGATCCTAGTTTGGATCCTTTGAAATATGCCTTTTATGGTCCTTTGATCGGTTCGGCTGCCAGGGTGGCTTTTGGTTTTGTTGCGGATAAAACAGGGGGTGCCATTTTGACGACGATCTCCGGAATCGGACTTTTGGTTTGCACTTTAGCTATTATTTTCTTTAACTTATTAGAGCCAAGTGGAATTGATCAAATGGGTCTTTTCATCACCGTGATGTTGTTATTGTTCTTTTTCACCGGAATTGGCAATGCTTCTACCTTCAAGCAATTCCCGGTGATTTTCAAGCACAACCCGATCCATGCCTCCGGTGTCATTGGTTGGACCGCTGCCATTGGCGCCTATGGTCCCTTTATATTTTCTCTTGCCATCAGTGCCTTTATGGGTGCTACCGGAAATGCGACCGGTTTCTTTCAAATACTAGCGGTTTTCCTTGTCATCGCTACCGGAATCAATTGGTTTTTCTACAACCGAAAAGGGGCTGAAAGACCTTGTTAAACCCATCTTACCCATGATTCGACTCCTCCAAACCCTCAACAAAATGGCACTGATCAAGGCCTCGATTGCAGCTATTGCAATCATGGTCTTGGTATTTGTCGGCTCCAGAAATCTCCAGAATTTTGACGCGGCACTCATTGCCTACCTGTTGGGGACGGTGTTTGCTGTTTTTGGGATTGCGTATCGCTATTCCGTTTGGCTACAGCGGCCACCTACGCGATTGTATTGGAGACGAAGCATACAGTTTTTGTTCAGTAGGGATTTCCCTTTTTACCTAGTCCGGAGTGTCAGGCTGTTTTTTCAAAATATTCTCTTCCAACGATTTATCTACCATCGTAGTAGGACCCGATGGATCGGCCATTTTCTCTTGGCCACGGGCTGTTTGATTGCATTTGCGGTGACGATCCCCTTGACTTTGGGCTGGATTCACTTTGAGTTTAAGCCAGGCAATGACACGATTTATTATGCAAAAGTTTTTGGGTTTGAAGCAGGGTCTTTTGAGCTGGGTTCATTCATTGCATTTATGGCTTTCCATGCTTTGGTATGGTGCTCGGTCCTGGTGACGATCGGAGCGGTGATGATGATGAAGCGCCGATTGACAGACGGGGGATTGATCGCTACACAGACCTTTGAGGGAGATTGGCTGCCCCTGGTGTTGCTGATTGCGATCTCTATTACTGGCTTGGGAATATCATACGATTATACTTTTCTCCAGGGAAAAACCTACCAATTCATGGCTGTAACCCATGCAGTGACAGTCATCCTGTTTTTGGTTTGGATTCCTTTTGGGAAGTTTTTCCACATCTTCCAGCGGCTGGCACAGCTGGGGGCCAATCTTTATCGCTATGAAGGGAAAAAGCGTGGAATGGCGGTCTGCCCTCATACCAAAGAGGAGTTTGCGACTCAGCTACATATCGATGATCTCAAGGACGTTACCAAAGAATTGGGTTTCGATTTCACCCTGAAAAACGGGAATAGTCATCTGGACTTAAGTCCGGAAGGCAAGCGGGCTGCATTGGCCAAAGCACATTTTGAAGCAAGAAAAAATGCCGGAGCTTTCTTCGGATAAAAATACCAGACCATGGCAAAATTACCTACCTCAGTAGATTCGATTATCGAGCAATACGGCCCACACAAAGGCTATACGCCCAAAGAGGGCTTTCAGGGGGTTCATGAACCCGATAAGTTGGTCAAAACCCACTGCTGCTTTTGTGGGATGCAATGCGGGATACAGCTCAAAGTCAAGGACAACAAGGTAGCAGGCTTTGAACCTTGGATGGAGTTTCCTTTCAATGAAGGAAGGCTTTGTCCGAAGGGTGTGCAGCGTTATCTGCAAAACAATCACCCCGATCGTCTTCTGCATCCGATTCGCCGAGTAGAAGGAAAAGGCTTTGAACAGACTTCCTGGGAAGAAGGCATGAGTAAAACAGTCAGTGAAATCCAACGCATCCAAAACACCCATGGTCGTGATGCCTTTGCTATGCTTTCTGGCGTGTCTCTAACCAATGAAAAGAGCTACATGGTGGGTAAGTTTGCCCGGGTTGCCTTGAAAACCGCCAATCTCGATTACAATGGTCGACTCTGCATGGTCAGTGCCGGTGCCGGAAATAAAAAGGCCTTTGGTCTGGATCGTATTTCCAATTCCTGGGAGGACCTGAAGCATGCGGAAGTGATCATCATTGCCGGAACCAACATCTCCGAGACTTTCCCTACACTGACGCATTACATTTGGCAGGCACGTGACAACGGAGCCAAACTCATTGTGGTCGATCCTCGGGTGACGCCGATTGCCCGTACCGCAGACTTGCATCTCCCCGTTCGTCCGGGTGGAGATTCAGCACTTTTTGGTGCCATGCTCAAGATTCTGGCGGATAATGACTGGCTGGATCATGATTTTATAGACAATTACACTTCTGGTTTCCAGGAATCCATCGACGCCGTAAAGGATTACGATCTGGCTTGGGCGGAAGAGAAAACAGGGATTCCTGCTGCCAAAATCCAGCTGGCCGCTGAGTGGTGGGGTAAAGCTAAAACCAGCTTTCTCCTGCATGCCCGAGGCATAGAGCATCATACCAAAGGCGTGGACAATGTGCTCAGTTGCATCAATTTGGTGCTGGCTACCGGCCGAATCGGAAAGCCTTACTGCGGCTATGGTACCATCACCGGGCAGGGTAATGGTCAAGGTGGCCGGGAGCACGGCCACAAGTGCGATCAGCTTCCTGGCAACCGAGACATTACCAATCCGGAGCATCGAAAATACATCGCAGATGTCTGGGGAATCGACGAAAAAGATATGCCGGGTAAAGGCCTTTCTGCTTATGAAATCATCGAAGCTATCCATCGTGGAGAAATCAAAGGCTTGATTACCATTTGCTTCAATCCCCTGGTGTCTTTACCCAATAATAATTTTGTGCGGGAGGCTTTGGAAAAGCTGGAATACTACGTAGCCATCGATTTTTTCCTCAATGAGACGGCGCGTCACGCGGACTTGATCTTGCCCGGGTCGCTTCATGAGGAAGAGGAGGGGACCGTGACTACTGCCGAAGGCCGAGTGGTCAAAATCAACCAAGCGATTACACCTCCAGGTGAGGCTCGTAAAGACAGTGCGATTCTGATGGAATTGGCGCGTAGACTTGGTGCAGGGGACAAGTTTGCTTATGAGAAAGCTGAAGACATCTTTAATGAACTCCGAGTGGCTTCCAAAGGTGGAACGGCGGATTACTTTGGGATCACCTATGAGAAAATCGAGAAAAACATGGGTGTGTTCTGGCCCTGTCCATCCGAAGATCATCCGGGTACTCCAAGGCTTTGGGAGGATAAAAAATTCAGGACCCCTGACGGAAAAGCTCACTTCAACCCAGTTCCCTATCGCGAACCATCCGAAGTCGTGGACAAAGAATACCCTGTCGTCATGACTACCGGTCGGGTGGTGTCTCAATACCTAAGTGGATCACAAACCCGCCGGATCGGCAAACTCGTGGATCAATATCCGGAGCCACTTCTGGAAATTCATCCCAAGCTCGCCTACCAATATGGGATCAAGGATGGAGATCAGGTGACGGTGAAAACCCGTCGTGGAGAAGCAACTTTCCCAGCGCAACTGGTAGAAACCATTCGGGAGGATACTGTTTTCATCCCTTACCACTGGGGAGGAAAGCATTCAGCCAATCAGCTCACCATCGGCACATTGGATCCCGTGAGTAAAATCCCCGAGTTCAAAGTCTGCGCTTGTCAGCTGATCCCGACAGGCAAAATGGCTTCCGTGAAAGTAAAAGAAACAGCCTATCAAAGTTTTTAACCTAACGACCCTTTAACCATGCAAAACCCTCAATACAATCAGCAGATGGAGTTTTTCATCGACATGCAGCGCTGCATTGGCTGCCATGCCTGTGAGATGGCCTGTGCTGAGTGTGAAACCAACGGACAGGAGAGCATGATTCACATTCACTATGTGGAGCGCGCGGTCTCTGTACAGACCACGGTACAGGTGTGTATGCACTGCGAAGATCCGGTCTGCGCCAATGTTTGCCCGGCAGATGCCATCACCAAAGACGATTTTGGAGTAGTGCACACCGCCAATACTTCCCGCTGCATCGGCTGCTCCAACTGTGTGTTGGCATGTCCTTTTGGTGTGCCAAAGAAAGAAGAGAAAGCCGAACTGATGATGAAATGCAACATGTGCTACGATCGGACCAGCGCCGGTAAAAAGCCGATGTGCGCAACCGTATGTCCCAGTCAGGCGCTTTTCTACGGAACACGTGAGGAAATCGAAAAGCTCAGGCCCAACAGTACTCCGGTCAATAAATTTCTTTTTGGCCAGGAACAAGTCAATACCAAAGTCAATATCATGATGCCAAAGGGCAGCACCGAATTGAGAATACACGAATAAAATTACCCTGCACTATGTCCAAAGATCCTAATCAGGAAATCCCAAAATGGAAACAGGATTTCCCAATTGAGCAAAAAGAAGCCACACACGTTTCCAGGAGGGAGTTTGCCAAGTTTCTGACCCTGCTTTCCGGAGCTTTGGCAGTAGGCAATACTGCCATTGTGGTCAAATCTCTGGCCTTTCCTGAAAAGCCTCTGATCGGAGAGCATCCGATCTGCTTGGAGTCACAGGTAGCTGAAGGAGAGTCTTTCCAGTTTGAGATTGAAGGTTCCAAGACGATTCCTTACCTGCTGATCAATCTCGGAGAGGGAGAGTGGAGGGCGTTTGAGCAAAAATGCACCCACCTCTCCTGTGCGGTAAAATACCGACATGATATTGGGCAGATCGAGTGTCCATGCCACAAGGGTTATTTCAATGCCCGTACGGGTGATGTGATCCAGGGGCCTCCTCCCAGACCGCTTCCGCAGTTGGAGGTCGTGATCCGTGAAGGTCAAGTATTTGTCAAAGCCCAAACCGTCTAAATACAAAAGCCATGAGTGATTTTAGACAATCTCAAAACGAGGCGCATCCCAATAAAACCAATACTCTGATGACGGGGATCATTCTTTTGTTGATCCTGTTTGTCACGATTCAGATTTGGTTTCTGTTTGGTGCGCTCAATAATGCCCTTCAGGAAAATCTCAATTTTGCGATTACTACCGCAGTAGGTTCCTTGGTTTTTGCCTTCGCTTCCTTTTGGCTTCTGCGGTATCTTCCGGATCCTATCAAAAAAAGAAAGAAAAAGTAACCCATCTCACCAAATCCCAGGATCATGAGTGAAGCTATTCCTTCCGGCGCCCATCGGATCTTATTCCTCAATACCCTTGCATTTACCCTATGCTTTGCTGCCTGGACCTTCAATGGGGTCATGGTGACGTTTCTTGTAGACAATGGCATCTTTGACTGGAGTCAAGTCCAAATCGGATGGCTTTTGGGAATACCGATTTTGACAGGTTCGGTAATGAGGCTTCCACTTGGTATTTTGACTGACAAATATGGGGGGAAGTGGATTTTCGTAGGCCTTCTTTTGCTCACGGCTATTCCCATGTTTTTACTCAGTTTTACTGATTCCTTTGCTTGGTATGCGGTGATGAGTTTTGGGTTTGGACTGGCGGGGGCAGGATTTGCTGTGGGTATCGGTTATACTTCCGTGTGGTATCCCAAGCATTGGCAAGGACGTGCGCTTGGAATATTCGGTGCCGGTAATGCCGGTGCGGCCATTACTACTTTGCTGGCACCGACTCTGCTCAATACTTTCACCGGCCATGGCCAAAATCCAGACGCATGGAAAACGCTCCCCATGATCTATGCGGCCGTTTTGGTTGGGATGGCTGTGCTTTTTGCCCTGTTGGCAAAAAATAAGAAACCAGCCGTCTCTACCCGAACAATGGCACAAACGCTCAAACCACTGGGAAATATTCGGGTATGGAGATTTGGGCTGTATTACTTTTTGGTATTCGGGTGTTTTGTGGCGTTTTCCCAATGGCTTGTTCCGTACTTTACCAATGTGTATGGTACGAGTTTGGTGATTGCCGGGCTATTTGCTTCACTTTTTAGCCTTCCTTCCGGGGTCATTCGAGCATTGGGCGGGTGGATGAGTGATAAATTTGGAGCCAGAAAAGTCATGTTTGGGGTGTTCAAATGGTCTATTGCCATCAGTGCGCTGCTGATGATTCCAAAAATGGAAATCTTTTCTCCCGGAAAAGGGATCAATGCGACCCAAAAAGGCACGGTCGCAGAGGTTACAGAAACTGCTGTGGTGATGGAAAATGGTAAAATATATACCTATTCCCCCAAAACTGCACAGCAGGAAATCAAAGCCGAAATAGCGCCAATCTTTCCTAAAAAGTCCTCTTGGCAAGAACCCTTTGTCAAGCCAGGCGATCAGGTAGAAAAAAAGCAACTGGTGGTCAAAGGGATTACCCGAATCAATTTTGAAGCGAACATGTGGGTCTTTGCTGTGCTGACGCTGGTGGTAGGGATCGTGTGGGGGATAGGCAAAGCTTCGGTATACAAGTTTATCCCGGATTATTTCCCCAATGAAGTCGGTGTTGTGGGAGGGATGGTCGGCGTGATCGGGGGATTGGGTGGGTTCTTTTGTCCCATTCTATTTGGATACCTGCTTGAGGGAACCGGGCTTTGGACCAGTAGCTGGATGTTGATGCTGGGCTTGTCCATTCTTTGCTATTTCTGGATGTCCAAAGTAGTCAAAGCCATCCTGAAGCGTCATGCCCCGGAACTTTCAGATAGAATCGATCATCATTAAGCTATGGACGGGCTGTCTGCATTTATCCTTGCCGGAGGCAAAAGTTCACGAATGGGGGCGGAGAAAGGGTTGATTCCTTTCAGAGGAAAACCCTTGATTCAGCATTTGATCGCGACGCTAGCTGAGCTGGAGATCAAGCCTGTGATCATTGGACATCACCCCGAATATCATCAATTTGAAATCTCTGTAATTGGGGATTTGATCCCAGACAAAGGCCCAATGGGTGGGATTTTTACCGCGCTGAGTCACAATGTTTCAAGTCATGCCTTGATTTTGAGCTGCGACAGTCCTTTGATCCAATCAGGTACCTTAAAAAAACTGATCACCATGAAAAGCAACTCGATTGTGGTGGGTCAGAGAGAGGAAAGGATCAATCCTTTTCCCGGGATTTATCCCACCTCTATTCTTCCTCAAGTGAAGCGGTGCCTGGAGGAAAATAAGCTCAAACTACAGGCATTTATCCTTGAGCAAGCGCATCAAATCATTCCGCTGGATCAAATTTCTTCCCAACCTGAAGCAGAATTTACGAATTTCAACTTCCCAAGTGATCTTTTGCCTTGGGAAGAACATAAAGAAAATAAGTAACACCCAGCTATACCACGATGGAGATTAAAATGAACTACTGGAAAAAACTCACCACCGAAGAGCGGCTCGCAAGGGTGCAGCAAGCCCTGAAAGACAATGTTGACTTCTACAAAGATGCGAGTCTCGGATATCCGGCATCTCGTCTGGATGATAAAGTATTTTCCAATGATGCACTGTTTCTGAAAGAAATGCCCGTTCTGAGCACCTTTGTCGCTAATCCCAATCACATCGGCTGTCATACGTTTGGTACTTCGGAGTTTGCTTTCAGAGGTACGCAAGCCATCGAGCGGGAGGTTCTGAGTATGATAGCGGTGGATTTGTTTAAAATCGAAGAAGGACAGTTTGATGGCTATATTTCTCCGGGCGGTACAGAGGCCAATGTGCAGGCCGTCTGGATATACCGGAATGAGTTTATAAAAAAGTATGGCGCCAAATTGGACGAGATTGTCATTTTGGCTTCCGAAGACACGCATTATTCGATTCCCAAGGCTGCCAATCTTCTGATGCTGGATTGGGAAAAAATCCCCGTTGATCCTGTCACCCGTCAGCTTACCTTGGGTGCCGTGCGTCAAAGTGTGAGCGCTTGTCTTTCCAAAGGAAAAAAATATTTCATTGCGGTATCCAATTTGGGGACTACCATGTTTGGTTCAGTGGACGATCCCAAGATGTACACGGATATTTTGAACGAATATCAGTTGCCGTTCCGGTTGCATGTGGATGGTGCTTACGGTGGATTCGTCTATCCTTTTGGAGACTTCGAAAATCAGATCAATTTCACCAATCCGGACGTCTCCTCGATCACCATCGATGCGCACAAGATGCTCCAGGCACCCTATGGTACAGGGATTTTTGTCTGTCGAAAGGGCCTCATTGAAAATGTGCTCACCTCTGAAGCTCAATATGTGGAAGGGATGGACCTGACCCTTTGCGGTAGCCGTTCCGGTGCCAATGCAGTGGCGGTTTGGGTGATTCTCACCACCTACGGACCGCACAAATGGTATGAGAAAATCTCTGTGATCAAGATGCGAACGAACTGGCTCTGTAAGCAATTGGATCAGTTGGGAATTACCTATTTTCGCGAGCCTGAGATGAATATTGTTACCATTCGATCCGAATGTGTGCCTGAATCCATCGCACAAAAATATACCCTCGTGCCCCAATCTCATGATGAGTCCAATCAATGGTACAAAATTGTACTGATGGATCATGTGGAAATCGAGCACCTCAAGGATTTTATCCAAGATATGGTATCTTCCCAAAGTCTAAGTCCAAGCTAAATGGTCAACATCACGCCTAAGAGTAACACCCTCCGCAAAGCCATTGCGCAGGCCAAAGTTAAAGTCAGCCTGCCGGAAACAATCCAAGCGATTCAAAATAGAACTGTCCCCAAAGGTGATGTACTCGAATGTGCCCGGGTCGCCGGACTTTTTGCAGCCAAGCGCACCTCGGATATGATTCCGGATTGCCATCCGCTTCCCGTGGAGTTTACCGCGATCAGCTATGAGATGGGAGAGATGGACGTGACGATTTTCGTGGAAATCCACACCATCTACAAAACAGGCGTAGAGGTCGAGGCCATGCACGCCGCCTCGGTGGTAGCGCTGACGATGTATGATATGCTCAAGCCAATCGATAAAGGCGTGAGCATCGAGCAGATCAAACTCGTGGAGAAAAGGGGAGGGAAATCGGATCGCAACAAAGACCTGGACCAGTCACTCCGGGCCTCTGTCATAGTCTGTTCGGATTCAATTTCGGCAGGAAAAAAAGAAGATAGGGCTGGATTGGTGATCAAATCCAAGTTGGAAAAAGTAGGTGTCCTCGTTCCGGTTTACCAGATTATCCCGGATGAAAAAGATCAGATTCAGCAAATCTGCCTGAAGCAGGTGGAGAATAAGATCGATTTGGTGATTTTCACCGGCGGTACAGGACTTTCTCCTCGCGACGTGACTCCTGAGGCCTTGGAGGAGATTTTGGAACGAAGAATTCCCGGAATCGAAGAAGCCATCCGAAACTACGGGCAGCAGCGCACACCCTATGCCATGCTTTCCCGTTCGGTAGCGGGATTGATCGGGGATACCTTGGTTTTGGGACTTCCGGGTTCGACCAATGGCGCCTCGGAATCCATGGATGCCGTATTTCCAGCCATCCTTCACATTTTCAAAGTAATGGAAGGTGCGCGGCATGATTGAGGGATTTCTTTCTTAATAGGAAAGGATGAAACCTGTCAAATGTGGGAATTTGACAGGTTTTTTTTCGGATTAGGAAGTTAAGGATCTTTTCAAATTAGGTTCATCGTCCACTTTTTTCAAAAGCTCTACCACATTGTTGACTTTGAGCTTTTTCATGATATTAAAACGGTGGGTCTCGATCGTTCGGATACTTTTTCCCAAGCTGTCTGCAATTTCCTTGTTTCCGGTTCCCTCGTAGACGAGTTGTAGGATTTGCTTTTCTCTTTTCGTCAGATCGTAGGGATGCTCCTCTTCAGTGGTAGCTGCTTTTGAAGCAGGATTTTTTTTGTTCAAAAGAGAATTGACCAGGATGTTACTTACATCCCCTGAAAAATATTTCCCGCCCTGACTGACCGTTCGGATTGCTTTTAAAAATTCCTCCCGGCTACTATCCTTGAGCAGGTATCCGTCGGCGCCATTTTCTACTGCCTGTAAGATGTAATCTTCGTCCTGATGCATAGAGAGGATCAGAGAGCGGGTTTTCGAAGAGTAATTTTTCAGCTTGGAAGTGGCTTCCAGTCCGTTCATGTGGGGCATTCGGATATCAATGATCAGGAGGTCAGGCTGTTTTTCTTTGACTTCTTCCAGCGCTTCAATACCATCAGATGCTTCTCCGATGACCGTGATTTCTTTTTCGTTTTCCAACAGCATTTTGATGCCGTTTCTGACCACAACATGATCATCTGCTAGTACGACTTGGATGGGCTGCATAGGTTAGTTTGGATTAATTCTGTTCGAGCGGAACTTCGATATGGATGGAAGTCCCTTTTCCGGGAGCAGTGTCCAGGCGGAAGGTGCCGTGAATATAATGGGTTCTTTCGCGAATATTAAACAGTCCGTTTCCTGAATCAATTTTTGGGTCTGCCGGCAGATCCACATCGTCAAATCCTTTGCCGTCATCCCTGATTTCGAGGTGTAAAAATTGAGGGTTATGGGAAAGGAGTATTTGAATTTTGCTTGCCTCGGCGTATTTGGTGGCATTGTGCACCGCTTCTTGGACGATACGGTATAGATTGTTTTCTATTTTGGGCTCGAGTCGGGACATAAACCCGGTAAGATTTTCAAATTCGACCGGGGTGTGAGACATCTTGCTGACTTCTTGGGCAAGTTTGGCGAGTACGCTGGGTAGTCCATAGTCTGTTAGGGCCACGGGAGTCAAGTTGAAGGAGATTTTGCGGATTTCTTTGATGATGTTGTCCAGAAGTTCCTTGGAATAGGTTAGCCTGTTTTTTTCATGGGTTGATTTTACGGTATTGACACCATCGAGGCTGTATTTCAAAGCGGTAAGGTGCTGTCCTATTCCGTCATGAAGTTCTCTTGAGATCCGTTGACGCTCCTCCTCTTGGCCTTCAAGGATTAATACAGAGCGGTATTGCTGCTCTTTGAGTTTTTTCTCAAGCCGCTCCCGTTGGATTTCACGTGCTTTGGTTTTGGTTTCTTTTGCTTCTGTGATGTCAGTCCCAATAATTCGAATAGCCTCCGTTTGGCCATTTTGATCCAGCGTTGGGATGAGATAAATTCTCAGCCAGATAAAATCTCCGGATTCATTGGTGAGTTTCAATGTGCCATTCCAGGGCTTCCCTTCCTTGAGAATTTCCTGAATCTTACCTAAAGTCCCTTCTTTGGGCAGTTGAGTTTTCAACCAGTCAAACAGGTTGGATGGGCGTTGGTCATTCCACTCCATTGATAAGTCGATTTGCTCAGAAAACCAAGTGAAATTTCCCGAAGAATCAGTTTTTGCCAACAGCTGAAAGTCTTCGCTTTCTTGTCCAGCCAGAGCCAGTTCTACATAGGAGCGTTCCAGGGATTCATACATCGTTGACAGTTCCCTGGCTAGTTTTCGTGCTGTGATTTCTTTCTCTTTCAAGAGCGAAAGCTGATGTTGGATCAGCTTGGAGGAAGGCCAAAAAATAAAGGCCGCTTCGATTAATAGCAGAAAAAGTATGAGCCCGGAAAAAAATAGGGAGGTGTTTTTTAGGGTTCGCAATTTGAAACTTGATTTTTTATCCAAAGTCCCCACCACTGCATCCATGGCAGGAAGGAAGGCTTGCTCCGATTCAAGTAATTTCTCCAATTGTAAGGAGTCAGTCGGGTTTTGAAGCAGATTCCGACTACTATTTAAGATGGATTCAAAAGATTCCCTGGTTCTTTCAAATAGCGGAGGTAGTTCGTGATTGGGCTGCTCCCTGGATAAAGCTTCAAATTCCTTAGCTAGCCAATTTCCGTTTTTTTCAAAAAGTGAAATAGCTTGTGTCAGCCGGTCTTGATGGTCGGTGGAGGCACCTTCCTTTATAAGTAGCAGGGAAAGCTTGGTAATGCGTTGGCTGAGCATTCGCTGTCTTCCTGCCTCATTGATCATTCTTGAATCAGACTCCTGCCCTTGAATGTATTGCTGAAGGAGTACTTGGCCTATAACCAGGAGAAAAGCCAAAATACCGAGGGCTACTACGTATTTGCTTTTGAAATCTTCGTATTCCTCACCTTTTTTTTGTGCTGGCATCTTCTGTTTTATTCAATTCACGTAATACTACGTAATATTTTCTGCTTTCTCAGACTGACTTGTCTCGAAGGGAAGTCCGATATAGAGGTATTCCCCTTCGATTTTTGTAGGATAGGTGGTG
This sequence comes from Algoriphagus aquaeductus, assembly GCF_003253485.1. Lineage (GTDB taxonomy): Bacteria > Bacteroidota > Bacteroidia > Cytophagales > Cyclobacteriaceae > Algoriphagus > Algoriphagus aquaeductus. The sequence continues at coordinate 96,349 of NZ_QKTX01000014.1, forward strand.
ATGTGACAATCGTCTCCATTGAGATTTTTACCGTCTTTTAGAGAAAAGGTCTTTTTGTGAAATGGGCAGGCAACTTTCGGTTCTTCCCCGCATGAACCCAACAGCCCTCTCGCAAGCACCATTTGCATCCGGTGCGGACAGAGATTTTGGCACGCGTACCATTCTCCCGACTGTGAAAAATTGAATACTGCAATCTGTTGGTCTAGGTATTTGATACAAGCTCCCGAGTCAATGGGGAAAGCATGGATCGGTGCAGCTTTAAACCAAAAGATGGTTTCTCGTTCCATAAAGGGCGATGCGTTTTGAGAGGTTGTCATATGAATTGATTTTAGACCCAATTGGAGGGTATTTTTTGTCCCCGGAGTGGTTCGAACTGAAGAGAGGAATCCGGCTCCTCTGTATTGATAAATGGTTTGAATCTTGCCCGTAGTTGTGGATTTTCGACCACTTCTTTCCACTCACAGGAGTAGGTATTTACCAGGAATTCCATCTCTCGCTCCAGCTCTTCTCCAAGTCCCAGAGAATCATCGATGACCACTTCTCTTAGATGGTCGATTCCCCCCTCCAGCTTGTTGAGCCAAGTAGCAGTTCGGGTGAGTGGATCAGCTGTTTTGATGTAGTACATAAGAAATCGGTCAATGTATTGGATGCAGGTCTTGGAGTCCAGATCGGTGGCAAAAAGCAAGGCATGTTGAGGCTTGGAGCCTCCATTGCCACAGACGTAAAGGTTCCAGCCTTTTTCGGTAGCGATGATGCCAAAGTCTTTACTTTGTGCTTCAGCACATTCACGGATACAGCCGCTGACCGCTCCTTTGATCTTATGGGGTGCCCGAAGTCCCTTGTATCGATTCTCGATTTCTATGGCAAATGACACTGAATCCTGTACGCCAAAGCGGCACCATGTCGATCCTACGCAACTTTTTACCGTTCGGAGTGATTTGCCATAGGCATGTCCGCTTTCGAACCCTGCTGCGATTAATTCTTCCCAAATATCCGGCAGCTGATCCACTCTGGCTCCAAAAAGGTCGATCCGCTGTCCTCCTGTGATTTTGGTGTAGAGCTGATACTTCGCGGCCACCTGCCCGATCACGATGAGTTTTTCAGGCGTGATTTCCCCGCCTGCAATGCGTGGCACCACAGAATAGGAGCCGCCTTTTTGGATATTGGCCAAGTAGCGGTCGTTGGTGTCCTGGATGTGTTGATGCTTGACAATCGGTTCGTTCCAGGTGCTGGCGAGAAGTGACGCCACTACTGGCTTACAGATTTCGCAACCCTGTCCGCTGCCAAATTCATTGATCAAAGCACGAAACGTTTTGATTTCTTTGATTTTTATCAAATCCAAAAGCTCCTGTCTCGTGTATGAAAAATGCTCGCAAAGCGTGGTTTTAACCGCTTTTCCGAGTTTTTTAAGTTCAGAATTAAGCAAGTCATTCACCATTGGGAGGCATCCTCCACAACCAGTTCCTGCTTTGGTGCATTCCTTTAGGGAGCTGATATTCTGATTTCCTTCCTGTACTGCCTGACAAAGATGGAGCTTAGTGATATTCTCGCAGGCACAGACTTGTGCAGAGTCAGGAAGTGCGTCTATTCCAAAACCCTGAGCACTCTTTCCTCCTCGGTTGCCCAAGATCAAATCTTCTGGCTCGGGAGGCAATGCCATGTGGTTTTGGAAGAATTGGTGCAGCATTCCGTACTGAGAGGTGTCTCCAACCAATATTCCCCCGAGCAATCTCTTGCCATCGGCACTGATGTTGACTCGTTTGTAGATGCCTTTGGTTTTGTTTTTATACAAGATGGGTTTTGACCCCGGAGTTTCTCCCAAAGCGTCTCCAAAGCTTCCGACTTCCACTTCGATCAGCTTGAGTTTGGTGGACATGTCAAATCCTTCAAAAGGCTTTACCTCTTTGCCGATGAGTTGATTGACCACCTGAGTGGCCATTTCATAGCCCGGGGCCACCAATCCATAGATGAGACCACGGTGAGAGGCTGCTTCTCCGATAACGTAGATATTGGGGTCAGACGTTTTCAAATGATCATCTACCACAATCCCTCCCCGGGGAGCTACTGCCAATCCTGTTTTGCGTGCCAGTTCGTCCCGGGGCTTGATGCCTGCCGAAATTATCAACATATCCACCTCGAGAAAGCTCCCGTCCGTAAACTGAAGTCCCTTGAGCTTCCCGTTTCCCAGTATTTCGGAGGTGGTTTTTTGAAGGTGGATTTGAATTCCCAATTCCTCCATTTTGGTTTTGAGCAAGAGTGCTCCTTGGTCGTCGAGTTGCCTGGCCATTAGCCTCGGGGCAAATTCTACCACATGGGTTTGTAAGCCTAAGTCCAATGCTGCTTTTGCTGCCTCTAATCCTAGCAAGCCTCCTCCAAGAATTGCGGCAGATTTGCAATGGGATGCATAGCTTTTTAAGGCTTCCAGGTCTTCCAAAGTCCGATAGACAAAGACTCCTTTTTTTTCTACTCCGGTGATCGCAGGGACAAAAGCTGACGAACCTGTGGCCAAAACTAAGTAGTCATACTGGTGCTTATTTCCCAGATGGTCGATCACAACCTGCAGATTTCTATTTATCTGAACAATCAGTGTGTTAGTAAGGAGCTCGATGGACCTGTTTTCATACCATTCCCGAGGGGCAAGCAGAAGCTCGTCTTTGGCTTTTCCTTCGAAAAAAGAGCTCAAGTGCACTCGGTCATAAGCCGGCCATTGCTCTTCCCCAAACACCTGAATTTCAAAGTTTTTTTCCTGATCGGCCTGGTGGAGCTTTTCGCAAAACTTGAATCCCACCATACCATTTCCTACCACAATGATCTTTTTCATATTTCCGCCCATGTAATTGATGTCCTTGTTTCGAAAAGTTTGCTGAACAAAATTAAAATTATTATTCAAAAAGCAAGTAAAAATACTTAAAAATATTATTTTTGATTTTCTTAATACTACGTATGAATACTCAAGCTAAGCTCACTTTACTGGGTGCTGGTCCAGGGGACCCCGAGTTGATCAGTCTTAAAGGAATCAAGGCACTTCAGACTGCGGATGTGATATTGTATGATGCTTTGGTCAATGAACAGCTACTTGACTGGGCACCTGCACACTGTCTGAGAATCTTTGTCGGTAAACGGGCGGGCAGGCATGAAAAGCAGCAGGAGGAGATCAATCGGATGATTGTAGGTTACGCGCAGGCGATGGGGCACGTGGTCCGGTTGAAAGGAGGCGATCCTTTTGTGTTTGGACGCGGGGCTGAGGAAAGGGATTTTGCCAAAGCCTATGGTATCAAGGTGGAGTATATTCCCGGAATTAGCAGCAGTATTGCTGTGCCGGGTTTGGCAGATATACCCTTGACCCAACGTGGTATGAGCGAAAGTTTTACCGTTGTGACCGGTACTTTACGAAATGGAGAAATCTCCCCGGATCTCAAACATGCTGCCTCTGGTCAATCTACACTGGTGATTCTAATGGGGTTAAAGAAGCTGGACAAAATCGTTGAAATCGTCGGAAAATCGAGAGGAGGCAGCGAAGGGATCGCGTTGATTCAACAAGGTTCTACTTCAGGTCAGCGGGTCTTGGTAGGCAACTTGGGAAACATCGTTTCCCTCCAGCATTCTGCACAAATTCAGTCTCCTGTGCTGATCATTATTGGTTCTGTGGTCAGAAATCGTCACTTTGAGCAGCAAATCTGGGAAGATTTCAGCCATTTTATTTATGCACAAGTTTAGCCCTTTCCCATCTCATGAATCGATTTGAATCGGTCATTGCCGATATAGATAATGAAAACGCTCAGGATCCCAATCTAAATTCTGAAGGTCAACCTGAGGGATTGGTGTATGGAGTTCGGATGAGTGCTCAGCTGGATGAATTTTTACCAGAGGCAAGTGAATACCTGAAAATTGCCGCCCGAGCACAGCACCTTCGCCGATGGGAAATCCCCAGGGAAGCCTATCCTTTGGATCGAAAAGGCTATCTGACTTGGAGAACTGAACTCAAGCGATTCCATGCCAAACTCGCCGGAAAGCTCATGGAGAAGTACGGGTATTCCGAATTGGAAGTACAGCAGGTAGGGAATCTGATTTTGAAGAAGAATCTAAAAACCAATGCTGATTCTCAGACTTTAGAAGACGTGGTTTGCTTGGTTTTTTTGACGTATTACTTGGGGGATTTTGTGAATAAACATGCGGGTGAGCGGGAAAAGATCCTGTCAATTCTTCAAAAGACTTGGACGAAAATGTCTGAAAAAGCCCATCAAAAAGCCTTAGCGATTGCTTTTGAGCCCAAGATCAGGGCCCTGATTGCGGATGCCTTGGGTGCTTGATGCTCAGCGAAGGCGGAAGGCCGATTTTGGAGCCTCGCATACCGGGCAACAGTAGGAGGACGGTAACTTCAGAAAGTCTGTTCCGGGAATGATTTTGGAATAAGGGTCGCCTTTGGAATCTTCGTACTGATACAGGCACTCACTGCATTGGTAGATTCTATTTTCCATTTCGGGTTTTGCTCCATCTATTTCTTTTTCCGGCTTGTTTTTTTTCTGGTCCAGCTGCTCGTAATACAACACACTGAGATCAATGAGTAAGATGGGGATGGCTTCCAGTACCACTGATTTGGCAAAGGTGTAATAATCTACCTGATTGGGATTGAAGTCTTTGGAATAAAGGAGATTGAAGGTGTCGGGTTCGGAAAGATTGTTTTTGGGAAGTTTTTCGATGACAATCGAAGTAAATGGAATCATATGCCGGGTTTTGACAGAAAAAGAAAGTCCATAGGTGCTGATGTCCAGTTTGTCCAATGCCCTCACGAGGTAATTTTTGATCCGAAGGGCTTCTTCATCCAATACCGGGAGATGCCAATTGAGTTCGAGGGAACTATGCCGGATGTTGATTCCCCAACGACCGAGGAGCTTCTCCCAGCTGATCCTGTCCTTTTCCTCAATTCCTCTGACGATGAAAGATTTCCATGGGGTAAGGGTGAGTTTGCCGATATTGGTTTTCAGGCAGTGTTCGCATAGAGCTTCCAAAAAATTGACCGTAAACTGATTGTTTCTCCAATACAAGCCTAGCCAATATTTTCCTCCGGAGATTCGGTTTAGTCCTTCATAATAAGGCGTGATTGTTTCAGGAAAGTGAAGTTCCTGAGGAATAGGCTGAGTAGCCAGTCCAAGGGAATCAATCGCTTCCTGAATAATCTTAGCGTAGTTTTTTTGACCGGATTTTGGGTCAAGTTCTTCGATTTTTTTGGCTAAAGCTGCCAAATCAAAGCCAAAGAAAAGATGAGGTGCGCACCAAGGTTTTGACTCCAGCTCTGAAAAGCGCAAGTATAGATACCAGTAGTTTTCTTTGGTTGAGGCTACAAAATTCAGGTTACCGGTGAAAAGCGGAACCATGTTCTGGACGGGATCTGTCAGATTGATTTTCAGCCTGGGTTGGTAATCAAACGTGTCCAAAATGTAATGATAACTATCCGAAGCGAGCCATTGTGTAGTTGGCATCACATCCAGGGCGGTGTAAGAACTGACAATGTTTTGATGGGTGTCCTGCTCAAACTCATAAGGGAAACCCATATTATCCAACCGCTGAATGGGGTTTTCGCTGTTGGTGCGGAGTGAAGGGAAGAGAATGTCCTGCCTCGAACCGAGATGAATATAGGAATTGCCCAAGGCTTTGGCTGTCTGAATGACTTTAAGGAAATCTCCCGGAGAAATAATTCCACCTTTGACAAAAACCCGGACAAGTTCTGATTTCTTCATGTGCAGCGTACTAAAACGGAAAGTTAGCAGGTTTGGGGAAAGGATGGTAGGGATTGGGATTGGAGTTCCAAAAGTTGCTTTACCTCAGGCTTGCAACTCCCGCACCCAAGTCCTGCTCCGCTTTCTTTGCATAGTTGCCTAAACTCCCGTGTCCCGGCTTCGATTAGCTCCAGGATATTTCCTGCTCCAACATTAGCGCAGCTACAGACCAACTTGCCTTTTGGGGCGGGCTTGGAAGAAGACCCCCGAAGCAATTCATTCCGTTTTTCGGAGAGTTCGGTGCGTTCTTCGATCAGGCGTTTAAATTCGGCAAATTCAGACTTGTCGCCCAATAGGATGGCTCCAACCAATCGGTCTTGATGGATGATGCATTTTTTGTAATATGCCTTGGACTTGTCGATTAGGAGTATTTCCTCATAATCCTTGGAGTTGGCGGGGATTTCCGGAATGCCCATGGAACATAGGTCCATGTCTTGAAACTTCAGAATGTTCATCGGGATGGTTCCGGTGTAGAAAGAAAGCTCATCGCCGTTGAGGAAGCGGGCTGCCACATCTGCCTGCTGCTCTGCCGCCGCAGTGATGCCATTAAGCTTTTGCTCAAACTGGGCGATTTCACCCATGGCAAGGATATCCGGGTCTGAAGTCTGTAGGTAGGCGTTGACTTTGACTCCCATCCCGCATTCCAATCCGGCATCTTTGGCCAGTTCCATGTTGGGTCGGGTGCCTATGGCATAGACAACTGCCTCACAGGAGAGGGAGAGTCCACTTTTTAAGAATACTTGTAAGCGCTCCTCTTGGCTAGGCTTTATCTGGTGAACCTGATTGTCTAAGTATAGAGTGATGCCCATTTCTTCTATTTTTCCAGCCAATAGGGAGCTGGAGACTGGGTCCAACTGCCGCTCCATCAGTCGGGAGGCCAATTGCACCAAAGAAACCCGGATTTTGAGTTCGCGAAGAGAGGCGGCAAGCTCTAGTCCCAATAGACCTCCTCCGATGATGAGCACATGGCCGCGCCCCTGAAGATGCTGCATCAGTCCGTCAGCATGTTGCTTATTGCGCAGGGTGAAAATACCGGGAAGGTGAACAGGTGCGTCAGGCGGCACGAAGGCCCTGCTTCCTGTGGCCAAAATCAGCAGGTCATAGGAATGAATCTGGCCAAGCTCATCTTCTACTGTTTTTTGGGAACGGTTGATTTTCTGAATCCCGTTGGATTTGTATAGGTGAATGTTGGTCTTGGCCAGTTCCTCTTTAGAAAATTTTTGAAGCTCGTCCCAGCTTTTGTGCCGGCTGACATAGTCAGGTAAGAGGACCCGGTTGTAAAATGGGTGCGGCTCTTTGGAAAACACGTGGATTTCATCGTTGGAATTAAGTTCACGATAGGTTTGGATAAAGCGATAAGCTGCGGCCCCTGCACCGACGATGATTATTTTCTGAAGAGGCTTGGAGAAGGGTTGGACTTCGACCGCACTGAATTTGAAGTCAGGCTGGAAAGAGTTCGGATCGGTCGAGTTTCCTGTCAGCCTATTCGTCTTTGCGAAGGAATTGCCCAAGATTTTTCCCCAGTGCATGGGAAGAAAAACAACTCCTTGGCGAATGTCAAGACTCAATTTAGCCCTGCTTTTTATTTCTCCCCTGCGACCCTTGACCCAGACCACATCCCCTTCCTTGATCCCCCTGGAAGAAGCATCCTCAGGATGAATCTCCAAAAAAGGAAGAGGAATATGTTGCTGAAGTTTCTGGACCAAGCCAGTCCGTGTCATCGTATGCCACTGGTCCCTGATTCTTCCCGTGGTTAAGATTAAGGGGAAATCCGGTGAACGTTCCTCGTGTTCTTTTTGGGGGACGAAAGTGATCATTCGGGCTTTTCCGTCAGGGTGGGCAAATTTCTTATTCAGAAATAGACCTTTTGCCTCAACGGGGTTTGATTTGGGATATGGCCATCTTATGCCCCGGTTTTTTTTCAGAATGGAGTAATTCAATCCTGAAATGTCAATGCGGGTTCCCTCCGTGAGAGCAGCGTGTTCCAAAAAAACCTCTTCCGGATGCGTGCATTCCAGGGATCGAAAGCCCATTTTCAAAGCAAATTTCTGAAGGATTTCCAAGTCAGGAAGCGCTTCACCGGGAGGTTTGGCAAATGCACTGAGGTGTGATATTCTCCTTTCGGAATTGGTCATCGTTCCTTCTTTTTCTCCCCACCCAGCAGCCGGTAGTACCACGTCGGCATAGGAAATTGCCTCGTTTTTGACAGAAATGTCCTGGACAACCAAAAAGCGGGCCTTCTGTAGTGCTCGTTCGGTCAGGCCCGAGTCAGGCAAACTGACCATGGGATTAGTGCAGATGATCCAGAGCGCTTTCAGTTTTCCGCTATTCAGAGATTCGATCATTTGAGTGGCCGTGAGTCCTGGGGCTCCGTTGATTTTTTCCACACCCCAGAACCTGGCCACCTCCTCTCTGGCAGAAGGATCGCTCAGTTTGCGATGGGCAGCAAGTAGGGTGGACAGGCCTCCGACTTCCCTTCCTCCCATCGCATTGGGCTGGCCGGTGAGGGAAAATGGTCCACTTCCTTCCTTTCCGATTTGACCTGTGAGCAGATGAAGATTGAGCAATTGAAGGTTTTTATGCACTCCCTGTGGACTTTGATTCAGTCCCATCGACCATAGGCTCATGAAATTTTTACTTTTTCCAATCCAATGTGCCACTTGAATGAGCGTCTCCAGATCGGATCCGCATTCGGCCGACGCTTGGGTAAGGTTGATTCCGGAAAGGGTGTTTTTAAAGGTCTCAAATCCTTCTACATGGTGCTGAAGAAAGGTCGAATCCGAGTAGTTTAAATCAATTAATAGTTTTCCCAAAACTTGGAAGAGCAAGGCATCAGTTCCGGGTATAATGGAAATGTGAAGATCTGCCAGCGAAGCGGTTTGTGTCCTGCGGGGATCGATCACGATGATCTTGGTTTCCGGATGGCGTTCCTTGAGGGCTTCTACCCGTCTCCAAAGAATTGGGTGGCACCAGGCCGGATTGGCTCCTGCCACCAAGAGCGTGTCTGCTTGATCCAGATCTTCGTACGTAGGTGGAACAAGGTCTTCTCCGAGAGCCAAGGTGTAGGCAGTTACCGCTGAACTCATGCATAAGCGGGAATTGGTGTCGAGGTTGTTGGTTCCTATAAATCCCTTTACAAGCTTATTGATATAATAATATTCTTCCGTAAGACACTGTCCTGAGACATAAAATCCCACGGAATCTGGGCCAAATCGCCGGATCAAGGCAGCAAATGTTGCTGTGGTACGTTCGATGGCCGTATCCCAGCTGACCCGTCGCAGCTCATGGCCTTTGCTTATTCGCATTTGGGGGAAAAACAGTCGTTCGCTCTGGTTTTCCAGGACATAGTTCAGATTTCTTCCCTTTGAACAAAGCTGTCCCTGGTTGACCGGATGGTCGGGAGTGCCTTGAAGTCGGATTTTGCCGTCTTTCTCTTTTGAAATGGTGATTCCGCAACCGACTCCACAATACGAGCAGGTGGTGGCATATGAAGTCTTGCTCATACCCGAATAGGTTGATAGGTTAGTTTGGAGTGGTTAGCGTGGCCAACTGAAGTTCTTCCAAGGCTGTTTTTTCCTCCTGAGGGCTGAAGCGAACAGCCAAGGAAAGCACGCTGACACCAATTACAGCTAGGCCAAGTATCCAAAAGGCATTGGAATAGCTAAGCGAATCCATCCGGAAAAGTAAGCCTGCCATGACAGCCCCGGCATTGCCCCCCGCTCCAACGATGCCGGATACCAGCCCTGTGTTTTTTCGGTTGATAAAAGGGACGACAGCAAACGTGCAACCCTCGGCCATTTGTACAAAGACACTGAATAGAATCAACAAGGGTATGGCAAAAAGCAAAGCTGAGGCTTGGGAAAACCAGACTAAGAAAATACCCTCCAAAAGAAGGACTCCGCCCAATACCAGGACTCTTCCTTTCAGTCCCATTTTTCCTCCTGCCCGATCACCAAGTAGTCCTCCCAGAGAGCGGGCAAATAGGTTCATCAATCCAAAAAGTCCGGCAATCAGTCCGGCTGTGGCCAAATCCAATTGGAAATAATCATGAAAGTAGATGGCTGCGACATTGTTGACTGTCAGCTCCATGCCGAAGCAGGCACCATAAATGACAAAAAGCACCCAAACGCGGTGGTCTCCGACCACTTTTTTTAGAGATTTTTGGGTGTTTTTTTCTGATTTTTTAACACGACGGAATTCTTTGAAATTTCCCTCTGGTAGGTCTGTGGTCCATCTGTAGTACGCGATTCCGGCAAAAACCATCGCAACACCCGGTACAGCCATGGCCCATCTCCATGCGCTGGATTCCACAAATCCCAGTCCTACCAATCCTGCAAAAATCAATGGCATTACGATTTGGGTGAATCCTCCTCCAAGATTGCCCCAGCCGGCTGTGGTCGCGTTTGCAGTCCCGACTACATTGGGAGCAAACATCAGTGTCGTATGGTATTGGGTGATGACAAAACTGGCTCCAATGGCTCCGATCGCCAATCGATAGATTAAAAACGTCTCGTAGGAATGGCTCAACCCAATCAGAAAAAGGGGGATAGAGCCGATGATGAGTAAGTAAGTATACGTAATACGAGGACCTATTCGATCGAGGATCCAGCCAATCGCCAATCTGGCAAAAATTGTAACAGAAACTGAAGCAATCATTAGGTTCCCAATTTGGGTTTTGCTCAATCCCAACTCATCCCGAATGATGGGCATGAGCGGTGCAATTCCAAACCAGCCAAAGAAACAGAGAAAAAATGCGATCCATGATAGATGAAATGCTCTCATGGACGCAGTACTGAAATTGAAGAGCTCAATTCTGGAAGCTTTGGTCGTAATCGTAGTCATGGCGAATAGGTTTGAGATGAAAGAAAATATTCTGGTGATCTAAAAGTATGATAAAAATTAAAAACAAGTAAAAATACGTAAATAAATTTTTCAATAAATTAAGTAAATACGTAAAAACAGATTCCTGGTCAGGATGAAATACTAGTTCACAGGAAGGATTGGTGGGATTGGAGGTGTGCTTTGCAAGAAAAAATGGAAGGCAGGGAGAAAAGAAGACCTGAGCCATAGGTTGGGATGCTGCTAAAAAAGGTCAATCAAAAAGCGACTCCCAAGGAAGTCGCTTTTTGATTCGTAGAGGACTCAAGGAAACTTAAAGTTCACCATCACGAAGTAGTTTCTCCCCGGTGCGTACATGGGCGTTCTATTGGTTCCAATAGGTCGAGAAAGGTGCTCGTAGTAGGTTTCTCCGAGCAGGTTTTGTACCCCGCCCTTGATCAGGAGCATTTTTCCAATCGGATAGCTGGCATCCAAGTCAAGCAGGGTAAATCCGGGAGTTTGTCCTTCTCCAAATGCCTCCGAGACTCGCTCCTGAGCTAATACATGTCTTAGATTGATGCCGCTTTGAAGCTTTCCCTGCAGGAAATGACCTCTCATGCCATAGCGTAGATCCAAAGGAGCAATCTCAGGAAGTGGCGCATCCAGGATTAGATCTTTGCCATAGGTGTAGGCCACGCCTAAGGTTTGGCTGAGATGAGCGCTGAGTTGTTGTTTGAAATTAAGTTCAAAACCTGTTTTTACGGCTTCATCTACATTTACATATTGTCTCACTCCCGGACTGGTAGCCAACCTGGGCTTGAGGTCTGTTTTCACTGAGGAAATGTAGTCTGTCATGTAAGAACCGAAAAGTGTGAGTTCGAGGGAGATTTTCTCACGACTGTATCCAAGCACCAGATCCAGTTCATTGTTGGTTTCAGGTTTGATCTGAGGGTCGCCGACAAGCTCCCAAGGATCGAGTCCCACAGCCAGAGAATTGATGTATCGCCCCAAAAGGCTTCCGCTTCTTCGGACCCTCGCTGCCCAGATCCCCAGGCTAAATGCCTTTCCCAAATCCCGCTGTGCGCCGATGCTGAATCCCGGATTGAGTTGGGTGTTTTCCACTTGATTATGCAATTGTGCAAACTCTTCTGCAGGATTGTTGGCTACAGCCTGATTCACTTCCAATCGGCCGGATGCACTGATGACAGTTCCACCTAGGGGCAGAAGGTAGTTGGCAAAAAGTCCGGTTTTTCGAATCTGTGAGTCTTGCCATAGGTTGTCATAAAAGATTTTGCCTTTCATGGGGCCCATGGTGATTTCACGGGTTCGGGTGCCGTCGGCGGCTTCTTCTTTGAAGTCTATTCCGGCAAATAGTTTTCCCTGATCAAATTTCCATTCCCCTTCACTTCTGAAACCCCAATTTTGGGTAATGGCGGGCGTGGCTGCATCCATCATCCGAGGCTCGCGGAGCAGGTTGTCCATCAGGTGATCCACTCGGGTGAAATAGATAGCATTGGTCCATTGACTCAAGGTCCTTCCGGTAAAAGAGCGGGTGTGCTTCACACTTGCCATCCAAGTGTCATCGGTGCGAAGGTCCATTCCCAAAGATGGAAAATCCACGTCTCGGGCAAAGTTGTGATTGACCGAAACTTGGAATAGGTCTTTTTTGCTCGCTTGGAGGTCTGCATACAATCCGAGAGTTCCCCGCTTGAAATTGCCGGGTACGGGATTTCCATCTCCATCCAAGTAATCGCTTCCCAAGGAGTAGCTTCCCAGGACTCCGATGTCGTAGTTGGCCCCCTGAAACCCAACTCTTGCGTCATTTCTCCAGACATCCCCGTTTGACTCAAAAAGGGAGGATAGTCGTCCGTAAACACCTGACGTGGAGGTGAAATCGGGGGCCTCCTGAATGTAATTGATGGTGCCTCCCAATCCTATTCCGTACCGAAGGGCATGAGGGCCTTTGAGGATCTCCACTTCCCGGATTCGGTTGAGAGCGACTTGGGAGGTTGGAGGATCCATTCGGTTGGGACAAGCGGCATTGGCAGATTGGAGACCGTTGACCACGATGTTGAGTTGATCGTATTTGAATCCCCGCATGACCGGATCAAAGCCAAAGCTGCTGCTTTTTCGGATTCCTGAAACAGCCGGATCCAGGCCAAGGATCGCTCCTGCGTCATGGTGAAGTCGTTCCTGATCCGAGATGAGGATTTTCTTGTCTTTCTCCTCACTCATTTTCAACGCAATGACCGAGACAGGCTGAAGGCCATGAAGCTGTTCTCCACAGGAGATGGAGCCGTTTTTAATGGCATGGGATACTTCCAGAGGGTCGAGTGTCCAGCTGCCATAGCTGAGGTGGCTCAGGTAGAGCCAGGTTTCCTTGTCGGTCAGCAAATGAATGACGCCGCTTCCATCCGAGATTCCTTTTTGGAATCCATAACGGTATGTGACACCTGGAATCCCCTCAAGGGTGGCAAGATCGAGAATGCGTAGGGATTGTTTTTCCTGAGCAAAAGCAGGATAAAGGATATGGAGTGCCAGGGCAAGGGCAAAAATCATCCTTGCAGCTGGCGAAATGAGCTTTTTCATGGGGTTTGAGTTTGGTAATCAAAAAGGGACAGCTGTCCTGAATCGAGCGGTTGCCGATTCTTTTCTGAAGAAAAATCAGCCTTGAGGCGGGTGGAAAAAGTCTTTTCCTAAATCCTTGGTATGGCGAATTTGATACTTGGGTGTATTCTCGGTTGAAAAACTCAGATTGCGATTCAGATTGGTTTTTTGACTTATACTTTGTGCTACAAAAGTCAAATTCAGTTCCTCAAGGGTGATTTCTGCCTGACTTTCATTTTGGTCCTTGGCATGGGATAGTCTTTTGGAAAGCTCACACTTGCCATCACATTCGAGTTTGGGTTTGTCCTTATTGATACAATAGATCGCCGTGATCTGCTCCCGATCCAGGTAAAAATGAACCTGAATAAACGTATAGCCCATGCCATTGAGAAGGATGAGCAGAATTAGGGCAATATGTAGGCAAGTTTTAAGCACTTGTATGCAAAAATGATCGCTTTTTCAATTCTCCTTGGTGACTTGAATTACCGACCGGCGGAATTCGCTTGTTTTGCCTGATCTTCCAGATGACCACCCCGATCATCAACAAGAATTGGAGTAGAATCAGGTATCCATTGGCGACTCCGAAGAATTGGCGAAGCTGAAATTCTCCCAGTATACTTGCCGCAATCCTTCCCAAAAGACTGACTTGAAAGCCGAACCAAGTGATCCATAAGATCGAATGGTAGGGCGTCTCCCGGATTCCGAAAATGGTCGGGAAAATAATCGGTGCATGTGCCCAAATCATCGAAAAAGTGAATCCCAAAAAGAAGGTATGTAGCATAAGATCGTAGTAGAGGGAGTGATTCTCCATCCCGAGTAAAATCAATCCGTGAAGTCCCAGCCACACATAGCCGACACGGAGTCCCATGCCGATATACCGGAATTGGGCTGTTTTGCGGGCAGCGACTTTGGCCATGTCAAAAACCAAAAGCCAAGCTGAAATCAATAGGGCGGAAATTCCCATGATTTCATTTCCCCAAGCGTGGAATGGAATAATCAATCCCAAAGTAAAAAGTGCAAGGATGGATTTTAGGGCGTTTTTTGACCAAGATGGAACAGGTAAAAACTGACTCAACTCCAGTCGTTCTCCCACGATGGTAAACAGCAAAAAACCGATCCACCAAGTACTTCCTGCCGCAATGAGTCCCGTCTGCCAAGCGAGGAAGTTGCCAATAAACCAAGAAGCGGCACCACCATACAGTAAGGCCGTGTGGAATTTGGGGTGTTTGAGGGTTTGCAGATGCATGATCAGACTCAGACCCAATGAACCGATCATCAGCAGGATCATCCCCACTTCAGAATATCCCATGGAAATGGGCAGCATGGAAACTCCCGTTAGAATGGGAATGATTAGCCACATTTTCTTTTCCATAACCATCGCCCGCTCGATGGATATCAGCGTGCCGAGGAAGCCTCCTGTCATCAGCAGGCCGTGCTGGGCAGCAGATTCGGAACCGGGGAGCACCAGATGCCCCAGTCTGATCCATCCCCCTGAAATGCCCAAAACCAGGCTTATAAAAACCAGGGGAAGGAGATGATAGGGTTTTAGGATAGCAGAGGACATGAGGAGGCTTAGTTCAGGTTTGCAGCAACCTCAAGAGAAATGGCTTCGGGAAACAAGATGTTTCGCTCGAGATGCATATGTTTTTGCATGCTGACATCAAATTCTTCCAATAAAGCGAAGGCCACCTTGTAGGTGTTGCAGGCATAAGCAGGCGGAGTGTAATCATTCGAAAGTTGTCTGATTTCTTCCAGGCAGGCACCTTCTTGCTCATGGTCTGCCATCAATTCGTAGATCAATTCCCGGATTTGTTGGAAAGAAGGACTCAGTAGTAAACGTTTGCGCTCCTCGTCAGTGGATATTTTCCGGATGAATGGGAAAATAATCAACTCTTCCTGCTCCAAGTGTCTTTGCAAGTCTTCTGAAGAATCCTCAAATAAGGATTTGATCTTTTTTAGGTTAGGTTCGTGTGCTCCGTGTACTTTGACTACACGCTTTAGAAATTTGCGGATCAGCGGAATTCGCTCCCGGATCATGGCATGATGCTTATTTTCAATGTAATTGGCCAACAGACTCAAAGGCCAGCTTTGGTAATCGAAGTGATCTTCGGAAGGGGAGGTGAAAGCTTCAATTAGTTTTTCGAGAAGTAAATGAGGATCTGCTTTTTTTCTGGTACAGGCCTCCTGGATCGTTTGGTCTCCTTTGCAGCAAAAGTCTATTCCAAAGGTTCTGAATACCAAGGCTGCCCTGTAATCTTTTGAAACGATCTCTCTGATGGGTAGCTGAGCAATATTTTCCATATAATAAAGGATAAAAATATCCGCTTTAATTTTTAAAGAAAAGGGACCGAGTCCCTTTCCATGTCCAAATTTACGAATCCCTAATTAAAAGACAAAAACATCCTGTATTATTTTTCCCATGAAGCATAGCTGCCGGAGGTCTCATAAAGTTTGAGTTTGGTGAGCGCCAAGCCTTGGGGCAGGATTCGGGAAACTTCCCGCACGATCCATTCGATCATCCGTTCGGCTGTGGGTTCGGTTTCCATCCAGGTGACTTTTCCTGAATAGTCCGCGAAGATCATTCGATTTTCGGGATTGTCTTTCAAAATCAGACTGTGGTCAAAATGGGAGAGGACCGTGTTCTGAAGGATCAGTTTCAAATTCTTGAAATCCATGATCATGTCTGTTTCCGGATCAATGGGGCCGCATAGGGTCACTTCAAGTTTGTAGGTATGTCCATGGATTTGACTACAGGCACCGGAGTAATTACTCAGACGATGGGCTGCCTCAAACTCGATTTTTTTGGTAATGCAGATCATTTGGACTCCATGAGTGCAGGTTGGAATTTTTCCAGTTGGGATAGGGCCTCATAGAGCTGTTCCTTCATGTTTTGGATCACTTCTTCGGTGTCCACTTGGAATTGATCAATCAGGGATTGGTAATATTCGGTGCCTTTTTGGAGGTTGGTTTTAAACTTTTCCAGATAGCCGGCTTGCTTGGCATTCACCTCGGGGCCCAGCTTTTCCCATTCGTTTTTGAGGTAATCGATGTAGAGTTGCAACTCTTTCACAAAAACGTGTGGTCGATCCTGGTCGAGTTGAAGTCTGATTTTTCCATAGATGTGCCCCACCATTTCTTTCAGGCTGAAAATGCCTTTGAAGTAGGCCAAATTGGGTCCGGGACAAATGGTCACTGCGTTGAGATTACGCTTGGGTTGTCCTTCGTTGGCCAGGATAGCCGGTGCGCTCAATCCTTCGCAGAGGCAGTCTTTGGCTAGTGTTTCCTCCAAATCAGCCTTAGAAATAGCTCCGTTTTGAAACAGTTTGGTTTTCAGATTTTGATACTGTCTGGAGGCGGTGCAGATGGGCTTTTCGGTGAATTCGGTGCTGAAAGTGAGGAATTTTTTGTAGCAAGGGCTGCCGGGCCGATTGTTTTCTATCCGTCTTTTGCGTTGGTCTTCTCCACTGGATGTGCGAAGATTATTGAAAGGAACGCCTAGTGGGGAAGCATAGCTGAGGAAATAGTCGGACTTTTTGGCCTCTAAAATCCGTTGCAGCGTGTCCTCGTCGACTGAAGTGGCTTCAGGCACCAGCAGAAAGGGACTGCCCCAGCCTGTGCCGTCAAGTTGGTAATAGGTTCTTAAAAAATGATCCTCCTCATGCGTGCCAATGCCGCCCTGGTAGGTGATGTTTAATGGTGGAGTTTGGCGGAATTGATTTTTTCCTTTTTCAAGAATAGCCTGTTGACAGGTTTCAAAGAGGGTGGATCTGAGGTCTTTTTTATTGACTTTGAATTCTTCCAGAATCGGTCCGATCAAAAATCCATCAGTAGCAAAAGCATGCCCGCCACAGTTGAGTCCGGATTCGATGCGGAACTCAGAAACCCACAAGCCTTTTTTCGCCAAAAACTTCCCCTGGATCAGTGCCGAGCGATAATCGCTGACTTTGAGGATGATCCTTTTTTTGACGATTCCGCTTTTGTCCGGGAAAAAGTCCTCAAACTGCTCAGCATAGGCATATAAGGCAGGATTCATTCCTGCGGAAAAAATCACTGCACCTGCCAGTCTGCTGTTTGCAAATCCCCTCAGGGCAGAGAGGGCGTCCGAATATTCCCGGGGTAAGTTGATGCCGTTTTCGTCATAGTTGAGCTTGTCCACTTTGGTCATGATGTTGACATCGATGCTGCCGGGTTGGATCATCTCTCTGATTTCGTCGAAGTATTTACGCTGTTGATTTGGCTCAGCTCGTAGGGCTATTTCCATAAGCCCATGCATAGGGTGATCGCTTGGCAACAGTTCCAGGTACTTCTGAAGTGACTCATCTTCCAGCGTTTCAAATCCTTTGATTGTTTCCAGTTTGGTTTCCACCAGATCTTGAATGAGGTTGAGGTAAGCCTTGATTCGTTCAGCACGGTAATCTTGTAGCTTTTCAGAAATAGGAGTGAATGCCAGGCCCGATTTTTCGGAGTAGATTTTTCTCATTTCTTCCAGCAAGTGATCATCCATGATTGAAACCACACTGGATATGCCCCAAGGGGCGACTTTGATCGGGGTGTCTACGGTGTAGCCTAAGCCCATCACGGGAATATGGAAGGAATGCGGAGAAGGAATCATTATTGAATCAGGTTATGCGAAAGGTCAATAGATTGCAAGCAGCAAAGCTACCCTCATTTTTTAGGGTCTAAAAGGAAGTAAGGCGGTAATTTCGGAGTAAAAAGTATGATTTATATCAGGCCTTAAAATGAGGATAATTAGCCCCCTTTTTTTCTTGGTAGTGTGCTTTTTGATTCATATTAGAGGATCAAATAGTCCTTTAATTGGGTGATTTATGGAAAAGTATGTAATCAAAAGAAATGGAGAATATGAGCCTTTTGCACTCTATAAAATTGAAGATGCCTTAAAAAAAGGTTTTCAAAGTGTTTCGACCGTATACGACGATCAGGTTTTTGGCCGAATTCTCTACCGGTTGGATTCAAAAACCACCTGGGCGGTAGAAGAAATCCAAGATCTGATCGAAAAGGAGTTGTACTGGGCCGGCCACTTCGAAGTCATGCGCTCCTTTATGCTCTATCGTCATACCCGCAAGCTGCAGCGTGAACACGTGGCAGGGCTCAACGAAGACACCACCTACGTGGACAGCACGCAGACCATCGAGGAATACATCAAGCAGACGGACTGGCGGATCAATGCCAACGCAAACACCTCCTATTCCAATGCCGGCTTGGTCAACAATGTGGCCGGGAAGATCATCGCTAACTATTGGCTGGACAAAGTATATAATAAGGAGGAAGGTTATGCCCACCGCAACGGGGATATTCATATTCATGATTTGGACTGTCTTACGGGTTATTGCGCAGGGTGGAGCCTGAGGGGTTTACTCAACGAAGGGTTCAATGGGGTTCGTGGCAGGGTCGAAAGTCGGCCTCCTGCCCATTTTCGCGAGGCTTTGGGGCAAATGGCTAATTTTCTCGGGATTCTTCAGAGCGAGTGGGCCGGTGCTCAGGCCTTCAGTTCTTTCGATACCTACTTGGCTCCCTATGTTTTCAAAGATCAGCTTAACTATAAGGAGATCTTAAAAGCCATCCGGTCATTTGTCTATAATCTCAATGTTCCCGCCCGTTGGGGTCAGTCGCCGTTTACCAATGTGACCCTGGACTGGGTGGTACCGGAAGATCTCAAGGATCAGATGCCGACCAGAAACGACCTGCATCTGTTCCTGGGAATTGATTCGGACCTATTGATGGAAAAGGCCAAAAAGCGCGGAGTAAATTCTCTGGAGGACTTGACCTACAAACATTTTCAACCCGAAATGCAGCTGATCAATAAGGCTTACTACACCATCATGACCGAGGGCGATGCCAATGGACAGCCGTTTACCTTTCCGATTCCCACGGTGAATATCACCGAGGACTTTGACTGGTATGGCCCAAATACGGATTTGCTTTTTGAAAACACCGCCAAAATCGGCTCTTCGTACTTCCAAAACTTCATCGGCAGTCAATATACCTATGATGATAACGGCCAAAAGGTCGAAAATCCCCATGCATACAAACCCAACGCCGTTCGCTCGATGTGCTGTCGACTTCAATTGGATCTCCGTGAACTCCTGAAAAGAGGCAATGGGCTTTTCGGTAGTGCGGAGATGACCGGAAGTATCGGCGTGGTCACGATCAATATGGCGAGATTGGGCTATTTGTATGCAGGAAATAAGGAGGGACTCTATGAACGTCTGAATTACCTGATGCAGATTGCCAAGTCCACCTTGGAGAAAAAGCGGGTCTTCATTCAGGAAATGTATGACCGGGGTCTGTACCCTTATACCAAGCGCTACCTGAAGCATTTTCGAAACCACTTCTCTACCATCGGCGTGAATGGTCTCAACGAGATGATTCTCAATTTTACTGGCGGAAAAGAAGCTATTACCGGAAATTATGGCCAAAATCTAGCAGTGGAACTCCTCGAATATATCCGCAATCGGATGAAGGAATTCCAAGAGGAAACGGGTAATCTCTACAATCTCGAGGCCACCCCTGCCGAAGGCACCACCTATCGATTTGCCAAGGAGGACAAAAAACGCTTTCCTGAGATCATCCAAGCCGGAATGGAAGAAAACATCTACTACACCAACAGCTCCCAAATCCCGGTTGATTTTACCGATGACCCATTTGAGGCCTTGATGCTGCAGGACGAACTCCAATGCAAATACACCGGCGGTACAGTCCTTCACCTCTACATGCGGGAGAAAATCTCATCGCCCGAGGCCTGTCGCCGTCTGGTGAAAAAAGTATTGTCCAACTTCAAGCTACCCTACATCACCGTGACGCCGGTTTTCAGTATTTGCCCGGTTCACGGCTACCTCAATGGCGAACACGAATATTGTCCTCAATGCGACGAAGCCCTTTTGAATGACTTAAACCAAAATCCAATCCACTATGCAGACAAACACTAAGCAAATCGAAACCCAAACTTTACTTCAACTCCACGAGGAGAAGCGCACCAAATGTCTGGTCTATACCCGCGTGATGGGCTACCACAGACCTGTAGAGAGTTTCAACATCGGCAAAAAAGGTGAACACAAACAACGCACCCATTTCAACGAGTAGCCTGGAAAAGGGGAGACCTGTCTTCAGCGTCTCCCCATTTACCTTGCTGGATTTCCCGGACCGCACGGCCTGCATCCTTTGGTTTGCCGGCTGCAACATGCGCTGTGGCTACTGCTACAATCCGGAGATTGTCTTGGGCAAAGGAAAATTGAGTTGGGAACATGTACAGGATTTTTTGATTTCCCGGAGGAGATTGCTGGATGGGGTGGTCTTTAGCGGGGGAGAATGCACGATTCATCCTCAGGTGATTCCGTTTGTGAGCGAAGTGAAAAAGATGGGTTTTGAGGTGAAGATCGACACCAACGGCAGTCGGCCCGAGGTCATCCGACAACTGATTGAGGAAAATCTACTGGACTATGTGGCCCTGGATTTCAAGGCTATGCCAGAAAACTACTGGAAAATCACCCGTTCTGATTTGTTTGCTTCCTTTGAAAAATCCCTCGAAATCCTCATCCCATCCAAGGTTCGGTTTGAGGTGCGGACCACTGTTCACTCGGATCAATTAACAGCCAGAGATCTTCAGGCTATGGAAACTTGGCTGAGGGGAAAGGGCTACGCAGGCACCTATTATTTGCAGCATTTCCGGGGAGATAAGCAGACCTTGGGCGATTTGGGTGAAAGCAAAAAACAAACCTTGAAAACCGAATCAGGCGTGTGGAGGAATTGAGGCTAAATTCTTTTCCAAAATGCCCAATTCACCAAAAAGCATGACTTTTGGTGAATGAATTCACCAAAAAGCATTACTTTTGGTGAATTGGTAAAATTTATGATAGAAAGAATTCTCAAGAAAAGGATCTCCGATCAGCTATTCAAGGGAAAAACTATTGTGCTAATCGGAGCAAGACAGGTAGGAAAAACGACTCTTATCCAAGAAATCCTAAGAGATATGGAGTTTTTGTTCCTTAATGGAGATGATCCATTGATCAAACAGCAGCTGACCAACCCCAACACGAAGCAAATTGAAACGCTAATAGGGAGTTCAAAAATCATTTTTATTGATGAGGCCCAGCGGATCGAGAATATTGGCCTTACTGCTAAAATAATCCATGACCAATTCAAGCACGTCCAATTAATCCTCAGTGGTTCTTCTGCCTTCGAACTCAGAAATAATACGAATGAACCTCTCACCGGAAGAAAGTTTGAGTATGCTCTTTATCCGATTTCTTACGAAGAATATGAAAAGTCAGTGGGGTATATCGATGCCCTTCGTGATTTTGAAAGCCGATTGATTTATGGCTTTTACCCTGACGTCATCAATCAGCGGGGCGAGGAGCGTCAGATTTTAAATGAGATAACCCAGAGTTACCTCTTTAAGGATATTCTATCCTTTGCAAACATCAAGAAACCTGATGCTTTGGGAAAAATACTCCAAGCGTTGGCTTTTCAAATCGGCAATGAGGTTAGCTATAATGAATTGGCGCAATTGACAGGAGTGGATAAAAACACGGTGTCTAATTACATTCATTTGCTGGAGCTTTCCTGTATTATTTATCCATTGACTTCATTTAGCAGAAATCTCCGAAATGAAATTAAGACGAATAGGAAAATCTATTTTTATGACAATGGAATCCGGAATGCCATTATCCAAAATTTTAACCCCATTGAGTTTAGAAATGATATTGGAGCATTGTGGGAAAATTTCTTGATGACCGAACGGCTCAAGCGCAATCACTATCACAGAGTTTTCGCCAACACTTACTTTTGGAGAACTAAGCAGCAACAAGAAATTGATTATTTGGAGGAGGCAGACGGGAAGTTGTCTGCTTTTGAATTCAAATGGAATACGGGTGCAAAAGTGAAAATACCTTCTGCCTTTCAGGACGCCTATTCTGCAGATTTTAAAGTGATCACCAGAGAAAATTTTAGAGAATTTGTTGGGGTTTTTGGCTAGTCAAATTCGACTTTAGCTAGAAATGATGGTGAGTGCCTTTTCCGTATTAAGTATTGTGAATACTCTTATTCTGACGAGAATGTAAAAATAGATAGAACCAAATCTATCTAAATGGACAAAAATGTCAAAATAAGGGAAAACATGGAGTTTTTAACTCTTATTCTCACAGGCTCCATCAGGATTGAAGGGGTTAAAAAAGATCATAGATTGTAACCCAAGTCACTGTCCAAAAGGACTTTTTGATCGAGTTTTACTTTTGGTATTTACCTCAAACCCTTCTAGCCATGACTTACTACCAATCCCGTACCCTCAAATCAGCCGATTTGGCTACCCTCCGAACCAAAGTGGAAACAGGCCTAAAAGAAGTTGGATTTGGCATCCTGACCGAAATCGACATTCAGGCCACGATGAAAAAGAAGTTGGACAAAGACTATCCGCCTTTTCTGATTTTGGGCGCTTGTAATCCGGTTTTTGCGGATAAGGTGTTGACTGCCGAGCCGCATGTCAGCACACTTTTACCCTGCAATGTGACCATCCGAAGTCTTGGAGGAGAAGACTATGAGGTGACGATCATGGACCCTGCGGCGGCGATGTCGGTGGTGCAAAACCCGGCGATTGAGTCGCTAGCAGGAGAAGTAAGAGGCAAATTGATGAGTATGTTGGAGGGGCTATGATCTGCGCAACTGATTTTTAAAATTTGGAGAAAGAGAAGTAGCGGACAGATTGGTTAAGGGAGTCTCTTGTCCTATTTTTGGGGCTTGCTTATATCCTATGCCTACTCAAAAAATCAAAAGAGGTCTGCGAAAAGCACGGCTCATCGCCTATCGGGAGACTTCCCACAATCCCATTGATAACCTTTGGGCATTTGTAGGATCATTTTTGGGACTGAGCAGTATCGGTTTGATGCAAAATGTTTTCCATACCGTGGGAAATATCGATGCCTTGTTTTTGATCGGGGCCTTTGGGGCGAGTTCGGTTTTACTTTTTGGAATGACCAACAGTCCTGCGGCCCAGCCCAGAAAATTGATCTTTGGAAGCCTGATCTCTGCTTTTATTGGGGTAAGCGTCTATAAACTTTTCTCCAGTACAGCATACATCTGGATTTCTCCCGCCTTGGCGGTTTCCTTGTCCATTTTGGCGATGCAATACACCAAAACCCTTCATCCTCCGGGCGGGGCCATTGCCCTGATTGCCAATATCGGTTCGGAAGAAGTGAGACAAATGGGGTATTTCTATGTGATCAATCCGGTGATGACAGGGATTTTGACCCTTTTTCTGTCCTCGATTTTGATCAATAACCTCTCCAAAAACCGACTTTATCCCTATTGGGATGTCAATATCCGGAGGCTGAGCTACTGGGAAAAAATTCAGTTTTGGAAGAGGCGCTAGCTGCCAATGATCCAAAACGGATCGTCCCCATTCTCCACAAATTTTTCCCGATCACCCTGCGCTGCGATTACTTCCAGTTGTGCGGAAGTGGCTTTTTCCTGAATGACCGAAAAAAGTACCCGCTCCTCGAATCGGATATGTTTTTCCAGGTCCTCTTCGATTTGCCCCAGGGTCTTCGCTGGATTTTCCCAGGTGAAAAAGAGCTTTCGTAGGCGCTTATGCTCACTCAGGGCTTGCTTGATCATCGGATCATCCTCCGGCAAAATGGGGAAAATGAGTTTTTCTTCCTCTTCGAAATGAGCCTGCAAGTGATTTTCCCAAAACCATTCGCAATAGGTCTTCATTCGGTCGGGTTCAACGCCCAGTTTGAATCCCTGCCGGATTTTCCAGCAAAGTAGAAGTCCATGATGGTGGTCATGGCTGAGATGATGGAGAGCAGGGTGGCGTTTGAGGGGTGTGGTTTTTGCCATGTTCTAAGGTAAGTTAAGCACTGTTTCCAATTCCTATTTTAGCAAGAAAAAAGACGGACCCAAGAGATCCGCCCTTTTTGACCTTTGCTACTGATTGGAATTAATGAAGTTCGAGTTGAAGAATAGTCGGTGTCATTTTGATTTCTGATTTGATCGAATGGGAGATCAGGCAGGCTTTTTCGGCTTTTTCCAGCACTTTTAGGCCCCGTTCTTCTTTTTCTCCCGGGCTGAGCGTGAGTTCGGGGAAGAGATGCACCTCAGTCATCATCCATTTTCCATCTTGCTTGGCCAGTGTTCCAGTGGCCTTGCAGGTGAATTTTTCAATTTTCAGATTGGAATGGTCAGCCACGGAGAGAAAGGTGGTCATCAAGCAGGAGCTGACTGCAGCGGTGAAGAGGTGCTCCGGGGACCAAATGCCCGGTACTCCATGGGGAAATTCCGGTGGAGTGGCACATTCGATGAGGTTTTCGAGTTCGGGACTGCTCAGCTGTCCGATTCGTCCGTGATTCCACTCAAGGTTGACGGCATAGTCATGCGTAGGGTCGTGCATAGTTTAAGGGTATTTGGAATTAATAAACTTCTACTTCTTTTCGCTCCTGATGGAAGCGGTTGAGAACAAAGGGTTGATCAGGTTTTAGGTTTCTGGCGCTTTTTAGAACCATCCAGGTAAG
Organism: Algoriphagus aquaeductus; assembly: GCF_003253485.1. Taxonomy (GTDB): domain Bacteria; phylum Bacteroidota; class Bacteroidia; order Cytophagales; family Cyclobacteriaceae; genus Algoriphagus; species Algoriphagus aquaeductus. Next base: position 121,073 of record NZ_QKTX01000014.1, read on the forward strand.
AGGCAAAACGCCTCCAAGGAGGAAAATGGAACCACCAACAATTCGCAGCCAAGTCATGGTTTGGAAAGGGGTGCTTTGGATGAATTCCTGGGATCGGGCAAACCAATACCCTTGATCCATCACCGTAAAGAGTTGATGCAATCCGGCTGGGAAGAGGTCCAGCACGACCATAAACACCAAGCCCAGATTGATCGACCAGAAGGAAACTTTGACCAAGCGGGGATTCCATGTATCGGACTTGGTCAGGTAGCGAAGGGCAAATAAGATTGCCGCAATGGATAAATTCCCATACACGCCCATCAAGGCTGCGTGCCCGTGATTGACGGTGAGATAGGTGCCGTGCTCGTAGTAGTTAGCGATGGGTAAGTTGATAATTAAACCAAAAACACCCGCTCCGAAGAAATTCCAGAAATTGACCCCGAGGAGGTACAGAAATACACCGGGCATGGCAAAAAGCGAGGAGCGACCAGTTTCATTGTTTTTATTGGCCAATAGCTGAGGCATGCGCTGCATGCGCCAAGCTTCCAAAGTGAGCAAAATCAAGGGTACGACCTGAAGTGTGGAAAAGACCGAACCCAAAGCCAAAGTGCCTACAGGCTTGGCATTCCAGTAGAAATTGTGTGAAATCCCCAGCAATCCCGAACCCAAAAACAGCAAGGCAGCAAGATAAACGACTTTGGTCACCGCCTGCCGATTGACCAAGCCCATCATTACCATCATGTAGCCGACGATGATCGTGGTGAACACCTCAAAGAAGGCTTCCACCCACATGTGCACCACCATCCATCTCCAAAAATCGGCCACCACAAAATTGGTCTCTGGACTGGCCACGAAGCCGGATACCAGCAAAATCAAAATGCACACAACCGCATAGACCAGCCAATTGGGCAGTTCCCAGGGCTTGGCTTTATCCATCACGCCTTTCAGTCCCCGATAGACAATCACGGCCCATAAGGCAAAAACCGCCAAAAGCATGTATTGATACAGTCTTCCCAGCTCCACAAATTCCCAACCTTGGTGACCCAACCATCTGGAGAGCTTGCCCAGCATTCCCATCGGACCCATGTAAATCCCGACTACCGATCCGGCAACCAAAACAAAGAAGATGGCGAAAAGCAAATTGATGAGTTGGAGTTGACCTTTGGGCTCGCCTTTGGCCAAGAGAGGAAGGATAAAAAAGGAAATGCCTACCCAACAAGCTGAAATCCAATACAGGGAAATCTGCACATGCCAGCTGCGGGAGATTGTCACCGGAATCAAAGCCTGAAGATCAAATCCAAAGAAAGATGTGAACCCCACAAAGTCATGCACGGTCAAAACACCGGCGAGCACCTGAACCAAAAACAACAGAATGGCGACATAGAAAAACTTAAAGGTGGCCCGCTGGGTCGGTGTGGGTCGGAAAGTTCTCACTTTCTCCTCTGTTACCATTTCTGAGGCACCTTTGGCATAGTATTCCTCAGTTAGCTGCTCAAACTGCCCGTAGTAGTACATCACGGCTCCCAATCCAAGTACCAATCCAAATAAGCCGAGGATGCTCCAAAGCATGGTAGAGGCAGTCGGAGTATTGCCGGCTTCAGGGTCAAAGGGCCAGTTGTGGGTGTAGCTGTACGTTTCTCCCGGTCGGGATACACTGCACACCCAAGCACCCCAATAGAAAAACTTGCTCAGTTGCTCGATTTCCTTGGGGTCGGTCAGATAGCCGGAAGGCTTGAAGGCTTCATGAAATTCCGGATCCCGAAAAACCCGCTGATAAAAGGTATTGATTTCATTGGCTGCAAAAGTTTGAGCATCACTCAATACAGCTTGATTGTCTTCCCCCTGGTACCGGTTTTCCTTGATTTCCTGCTTGACCAGTTCTTCGATACCCGCTTGGGCAACCGGATTTGGCTCGATTGGAAATTGCACCTGGTAAAACTCTTTCATGGACTCGGCCATTTCGTGCAGCGTTTGGGCGGTAAAATCCGGTCCACGCAGAGCCCCGTCACCAAACATGCTTCCGTATTCCATCAGTGCATAGCGATGAAAAACCTCCTGTCCGGCCAAAATATCTGCCTTCGAGATGACCACATTTCCTTTTGAATCCACATAATCCGGGATCGGAGGGGCTTCATTGTAGGTCTGATAGCCAATGAAAATCAAGCCGCTGATACTCACGGTGAAGATCAGGAGAAAGGGAAGCCACCAGTTTTTGGGCTTCATCAGGTAGGTTAGGAAGCTGGGTTCTGTCTTCATGGATGGGTGGGTAAAGGGTTATTTCATATTTAAGACTATTTATTCCTAATTAAGGGTATAAAAATATCAATCATCCAAACGGACTTCTTGAGTTCGGATTTTTTCACCCAAAAGAGCCAGGCTGGTTTCGGAGAAGTTATGTTGGAGTTTCGTTTTCACCTCTTTCCAAAATTCATGCACAGGGCAGGGCTTAGCTGAGCCACAATGTGGCAATCCGATCAGGCATTTGTCAAAGTAATCGTCTCCTTCTAGAGCCTTGATCACCTCGAGTAGCATGATTTCCTCGGCTGGTTTAGCGAGTGCAATTCCCCCCGAGGGACCCCGATAAGAGATGAGAAGACCCTTTTCGGTGAGTTCACGGAAGATTTTGGTGACAAAATGGAAAGACAATCCCAAGTCATCCGAGATTTGTCGGATGCTGAGGTATTGACTGTCCGGAGGATAGGCTACCAAGTAGAGCAAGGCTCGCAATCCATATTTTCCGACTTGGGAGAGGGCTTTCAAGTGATACTTTTTTGCTGTTGGTGAATACTTGGATAGTCTTTGACTGGAACTCCTTTGCCATAAGGATTCTCAAAGGCACTTTAATTAAGAGCAAAGAGTCCGAAATAAGCAGAGTAAAACTGATAAATCAAAATCGGGCAGGAGAAAATTCCGCATTACTTGGAATTTAAGGTGCCGTGTCCGCTCGGACAAAGGACAAATTAATTCAGTTGAGACGGTGCTTTTGGCGCCGAACTTAGGGTCTTCGAGGCAAACAAAATAGCCTGAACTACCAAAGCCGCAATGATCAGCAGGGCTATTTCCAACTGCGCATGGGCGGCGTCTGAGGAGAAAATTCTGCCCGTTTTGCTGACCAAAGCCTCAGCTTCTTTGACCTGGATTTGAGAAAGGATCTTCAGTTCGCCAAAAGCCGCTTCAATTTGAGGATTGACATTTTTTCTTTCTTTGATCCCCAGCGACATATTCCAGGTGATTTTTTCAAAAGCATCAAAATGGGCTTTCTCTTCCGTCGTGAGTTGAGTCTCCAGGTAGTTGAGGTTGATTTGCTCCATGTTTTGCCAATGGGAATTCAGCTGGTTCTCATTCTTGTCCGGGTTGCTTTCCAGAATATGCTGGATCGAGCGCAGTTCGTCCGAGAGCTGCAAAATGTAGCTCTCGGCGATCAGTCGGTCTTCGTATATGGACTCAAAAGCTGTTTTGAGTTCCCGGGTTTGAGATCGTTCGGTCAGGTTGTTGACCAGGATGATTCCGATCACACCAGTCAATACCAAGGATGCTTTCAGTTTAGCAGGGATAGCGTAGGTCCATTTCATCTGTTTATAATTTGATTTTTAATGGTCAGATGGAATCTCGCATGGATTATAATCATCCCTCTGTGTGTCGCTTGCGTCATGCTCGATTTCATCTGTTTATAATTTGATTTTTAATGGTCAGATGGAATCTCGCATGGATTATAATCATCCCTCTGTGTGTCGCTTGCGTCATGCTCGATTTCATCTGTTTATAATTTGATTTTTAATGGTCAGATGGAATCTCGCATGGATTATAATCATCCCTCTGTGTGTCGCTTGCGTCATGCTCGATTTCATACCTGAACCGTTTGAGATGAAGCAGCGGGATTACCCGTGATGGGACTGTCTTTTTGAACCCGGTTGATCTGAAGTTTCTTCAATCCTCCCGGCAGCATCCACTCCACCGTCATTCCTTCTCTAAAACCGATCAAGGCCACCCCGAGTGGACTGAGAATGGAGATCCTGTTTTGTTTGAGGTCCGCTTGTTGGGGAAGGACCAGTTGAAAGTTCATCGTCTTTCCGCTGGAAAGTTCAATGACCTCAAACCGGGAGTTGAGCTGAATGATGTCTTCGGAAATGGCCCGGTCGGCGATGATTTCTGCCTTTTTAATTTCAAGTTGGAGTTGACTTACTTCTTTTCCTTTGAGATGGGAGGGGAGATTTTGAAGTAAGGTATGGATCGTTTTATAGTCCGAATGACTCAGAATTGGTTTCATGATTTTTAATTGTTTTTATCAGGGGGTACAAAAGGGAATAGGCCTGATCCCTGTTGGAATCGGCACTGTTCGTTAGGATATGGTGTACGGATTTTTGCCCTCCGTTTAGTTGACGGAGGGTTACCTGATAAAAGCTTTACTATGACATACTACCATCTTGGCAACCTCAACCGAATAGGTATCGGCAAGGAATGAAAAGTGGAAGGATAGTAGTGAGTGGAGTTTCATGTCTATAGAAAGGTACACAAAGATACCCCTTTATCCCATGATTTGCCAATAAGCCGGGAGAAATGAATACCTCTGGGTTTACGGCGAATCGAATCGGGAAAATATTTTTAAAAAAATATTACAGGATATTTTTGTCCTTTATTAATTTTCATTTACATTTGAGTCATCAATTCGTTAGCAGATGTTTTCCAAAGCCTGTAAATATGCAATCAACTCCATGGTTTTCCTGGCTACGCTACCGGAGGGTCAGGAGCGCGCCGGCCTGAAAGATATCGCCTTTGCGACCAACTCTCCGGAGGCGTTTACGGCCAAAATTCTCCAAACTTTGGTGCGGGAAAATCTCCTGTTATCCATCAAAGGTCCGCATGGAGGCTTCGAAATCAGTGAGGAGGGACGTAAAACACCCTTATATCGGATTGTGCAAGTAATCGATGGCGATTCCATTTTTATCGGATGTGCCTTGGGGTTGCAGGAATGCTCGGAGAAGCACCCCTGCGCAGTCCATCACAAGTTTAAGGCTATTCGGGACCACCTGACCGGCATGATGATGACTACCACCCTTCAGGATATGGCCCTGGGTATAAACACAGGTATCAGTTTCTTAAAAACTTAAAAAAATTTACCAAAATAAAAGATAAAAATATCCTTAAAAATTGAAATACTATGGCAACTATCGCAGAAAAGAAAGTAGGCAAAATCGTAGCGGAAAATTTTCGTACCGCAAAGGTGTTCACCGAGTTTGGAATCGACTTCTGTTGCAAGGGAGCGGTAAAACTTTCCGATGCTTGCTCCACCCGCGGGTTGGATCTCGATCAAGTAGTGGAAAAACTGGAAGTAGTCATGCAGGTGGCGGATCAGTCGCCCTATCAGGAAATGTCTCTCAGCCAATTGATTGACTACATCGTGAGTGTCCATCATAACTATGTGGAAGAGACCATTCCTGCATTGAAATTTTATGTAGAAAAAATCGAACGGGTGCATGGAGATCGTCATCCCGAGCTGACCCCGATCCGCGAAGAGTTTTTCGCAGCAGCCGATGCGCTCACCATCCACATGAAAAAAGAAGAATTCGTTCTCTTCCCTTACATCAAAGCGATGGAAGAGGCCCAGCTCAACAATTTCCCATTATCAAAGCCTCATTTCGGGCATATCGAAAATCCCATTGCTATGATGGAAGATGAGCATGATACAGAGGGGGAGCGGTTCAGAAGAATCGATTCCTTGACCCAAGGATATACCCCTCCGGTAGATGCCTGCCAAACCTATCGGGTAGCCTTCTCTATGCTGCAGGAATTTGAGGAAGACTTGCATACTCACATTCACTTGGAAAACAATGTCCTGTTTCCCAAAGCGATGGTTCTTTATTCTCAATTAAATTCTTAAATTAAAAAAACCTTTTTGTCCGAATATCATGAGGATTTCTAAACCAAACGAATTGTTTACACGCATTTGGATCCGATGGGCGCTGGTCTTTTTTCTGGTAGCCGCTCTCTTGGGGCTGATCATGCGTGCTTTTCATCTGGTGGAAATTCCTATGCTCGAATACCGTCACATTCTTCACACTCATTCTCATCTTGCCCTCTTGGGGTGGGGGTTTATGATGCTGATGGGTGGGATGATCTTCGGGGTCGAGCGTCGGACAAATCTGGCACAAAAGTACGGCTGGTTATTCATCGGTCTTTTGATTTCTCTAGTAGGCATGTTCCTGTCATTTCCTGTACAAGGCTATGGCGTTGTGAGTATTACCTTCTCTACCCTGTTTGTATTGGTGTCCTACAGATTTGTTTTCAAATTTTGGAAATCCTTACAGCAACAAGCTAATACCACAGGGATCCGATTGATCCGTTGGTCCTTGATCGGGTACCTGATTTCCACGCTCGGTTTATGGGCATTGGGTCCCGTCACGGTAAGCTTGGGTCGAATGCATGAATTGTACTTCATGACCATTCAGTGGTTTTTGCACTTCCAGCTCAATGCCTGGTTTGTTTTGGGGACACTTGGACTGCTCGTTTTTTTTGCTGAAGAAAGAGGTTTAAAGGTCCTCTATTCCAGTATTCAATTCGTAGCTTTACTTGCATCTGTGGTCTTGACCTATGCCTTGGTAATTACCTGGGCAGATCCCAGTCCGGTCTTTTTTTGGATCAATTCCCTGGCAGTGGTTCTTCAGGCTTTTGCCTATGCGGTCCTACTCAGAAAATTCTGGATCCTGCTTCCTTTACTCCAATTGGATGGATTTGTGAAGTTGATGATTCAATTGGCTATCCTAAGTCTCTTCGCGAAAGCCTTCCTCCAAATGCTATTGGTCCTACCCGAGGTTGCGGTCATTTCCTACACCATTCGGATGTATGTGATAGGTTTCTTGCACCTGGTGTTGTTGGGAGCGATGACCTTGGGTTTGGCGGGCTTGGCAATGGCTGAGGGAAGGTTTCCCATTTCGCTTTTTTCCAAACTAGGATGGATTTTGATCCTGCTTGGGTTTGTCGGTACCGAGGTATTGCTCTTTGGCCAAGGCACCTTGGTTTGGCTCAAACTCGGCTATTTAGAAAATTATCACCTCGGACTGTTTGTGTGCTCTTCCTTATTTCCATTGGGTTTGGGTATGGCATTTCTGTCTTTATTTTCTTCAACGTATTCCCTAGACCAACCTTTATTAACCCCTTCAATTTCTAATCAAAACAAATCCCAAACTATGAAAAAAACGATGATCTGGTCATTGGGCATCGTAGCGATGCTCATGACTTCATGCGGCGGCGGAAGTGAATCCCAATCCACTGCTTCAGATTCAGGTACCTCTACTACATCCGCCCCTGCGACAGCAGACCCCAAAGGAATCGGAGAAGTAAAAAGTGTCGAGTTAGGCTCCGGGGTGGATGGAGCTCTGGCTGATCAGGGAAAAGCAATTGTAGACATGAAATGTACTGCCTGCCATCAGTTGAATGACAAACGACTGGTAGGACCGGGTTTCCAGGGTGTGACCAACCGTAGACGTCCGGAGTGGATCATGAATATGATCACCAATGTGGATGTGATGTTGGATCAGGATCCGGAGGCACAAAAGCTGTTGGAGGAATGCCTCACCCGAATGCCCAATCAAAACATCTCTTTGGATGATGCAAGAGGAATTCTGGAGTACCTGAGAAAAAATGATGAAGAAAAGACCGGTCAGCGCGATGCTGCTGTGAAATAACCCAGTTAAACTAAAATCCAATGAACACACACAAATGGCTACTTGCTGCAGGTCTGATGGCGGCAGCAATAGCACCCGGATGTAAACCCAAAGGAGCCCAAAGTGCCATTACAGGCGATGCCGCTTCCAAGGTCTATGTAGCGCCAGGACAGCATGATGAATTTTACAACATCGTCTCGGGCGGTTTTAATGGTCAAATGTCCGTCGTAGGGCTTCCCTCCGGTCGGGTGTTTAAAATCCTTCCTGTATTTTCAGTTCACCCGGAAAACGGTTGGGGATTCTCTGAGCAAACCAAACCCATGTTGAACACCTCCCATGGATTTGTGCCTTGGGATGACCTTCACCATATCGCTATCTCCACCACCAATGCCGAGCACGATGCCCGATGGGCTTTTGGCAATGCCAACAATACGCCACGGATTGCTCGGGTGGATTTGACCCAGTTTAAAACGGTGGAGATCATTGAATTGCCCAATTCGGCAGGTAATCACTCCTCACCCTTTCTGACTCAAAACACCGAGTATGTGGTAGCAGGAACTCGTTTCTCCGTACCTGCCGATAATGGCCAGGATGTTTCCATTGATTCCTACAAAGACAATTTCAAAGGCTACATTTCCTTTATCGGGGTGGACCAGCAAACCGGTCACATGGATCTTTCTTTCCAGATCGAAGCTCCTCCATTCAATTTTGACTTGGCCCGTGCCGGAAAAAACAAGTCTCACGGATGGTTCTTTTTCTCTACCTACAATACCGAAATGGCGCATACGCTTTTGGAAGTAAATGCTTCGCAAAAGGACAAGGACTACATCATGGCGGTCAATTGGAAAAAGGCTGAAGAGTATATCAAAGCGGGAAAAGGCGTCAAGAAAAAAGTCAAATATGCGCACAACGTCTGGAATGAAGATACGCATTCGGCCACCTCTACCATCAAAGAAGAAGTATTGGTGCTCGACCCGAAAGAATTGAAGGATATCGTCTATTTCATTCCATGCCCTAAATCTCCGCATGGTACGGATACCGATCCAACCGGTGAATACATTGTAGGTTCCGGTAAGCTTGCTGCAGTGATCCCCGTATTTTCTTTCACCAAAATGCTCGCTGCCATTGAGAAACAGGATTTCGAAGGCACCCTCGATGGAATGCCGGTATTGAAGTACGAGTCCGTACTTCATGGTGAGGTCGAAAAGCCGGGGTTGGGTCCTTTGCACACCGAATTTGACGGGAAAGGTTTTGCTTACACCTCCATGTTTGTGTCTTCCGAAGTGGTGAAATGGAACATTGAAACCCTTCAGGTAGTGGACCGCGTGCCGACGTACTATTCTGTAGGTCACCTCAGCATCCCTGGCGGTCCCACAGGTAAACCTCATGGTAAGTATTTGGTCGCTTACAACAAAATCACCAAAGACCGATACCTGCCTACCGGACCTGAACTCGCTCACTCTGCACAGCTTTATGACATCTCAGGAGATAAAATGCAGCTGCTTTTGGACTTCCCAACGATCGGTGAGCCGCACTACGCAGAAGCTTTCCCTGCATCCTTGATCAAGGATAAACAGGTCAAATTCTATCCGATTGAGAAGAATCAAAGCCCGTATGCCCTCAAAGGAATCAACGATGCCCGAGTAGAACGAAAAGGTAATCAGGTCCATGTCTACATGACTTCGATCCGATCCAACTTTAGACCTGACAATATCGAAGGGGTGAATGTGGGTGATGAGGTGTACTTCCACGTGACCAATCTCGAACAGGACTGGGACGTGCCGCACGGATTTGCAATCAAAGGCGCCAATACCGCCGAACTGCTGATCATGCCGGGTGAGACCGCAACCCTGAAGTGGGTGCCTGACAGAACAGGTGTATTCCCCTTCTATTGTACGGACTTCTGTTCCGCACTTCACCAAGAGATGCAAGGCTACCTCAGAGTATCTCCCAAAGGATCCAATGTTCCCCTGAAGTACTCCACCGGAGTCTCTGAATAAAAAATCCACTTTCGCCGGTGGAGCGATTCACCGGCGAATTTCTACCCCCTTGCTATGAAATCCCTCAGTATTACCAACCGGTTGCTCATTCTTGTCGCAGTTTTGACCTTGATCCCAAGCTATTTCACTCCCCTTTGGCAGATCAGCCTGTGGGCACCTCAGTATCCCGAAGGGCTGAATATGAAAATCTGGATCGATCATCTCAGTGGCAATGTGGATCAGATCAACGGAGTCAATCACTACATCGGCATGAAGCATATCGGAGTGGAGATGTTTCCAGAGTTTACCTACCTCAAGTATGTGATGGGAGCGATCATCAGTTTGGGAGTGGTCTTTTTCCTGATTGGGAAAAGGTGGTCACTTTATTCCTTTCTTGGACTCTTGACCCTATTTGGCATTGCTATTCTGGCAGATATGTACCGCTGGGGCTATGAATATGGACATGAGCTTGACCCCAAGGCAGCCATCAAAGTGGAAGGGATGGTGTACCAGCCGCCGCTGATTGGATACAAACAACTCTTAAATTTTCTGGCTTACTCCGGTCCCGATACCGGTAGCTGGATTCTCATGGGTGGAGTAGGCATGTTGATGCTTGCTGTTTTCCTGGATTGGAAAGGGAAATAATGCCCAATAATAAACCAAAAGACCTTTAACTGACCCTTGCTATGAACCGATTATTGATTGCACTGATCTCCTTGATGGTATTGGCTGCCTGTAGTACCGATCCGCGACCTATTGTCCTTGGACAGGATGCCTGCCACCATTGTAAAATGACCCTGATGGATCCCAAGTTTGGAGCTGAACTGGTCACTGAAAAAGGCAAAATTTTCATCTTCGACGATGTCAACTGCATGCTAGGCTACATGGATTCCCAAAAAGGGAAAAGTCAAGTTTTTAAGCATGTCCTGGTCATGGACTACCTCAATCCGGGCACCCTGATCGATGCCAATATCGCCCATTACCTCAAGTCGCCCGAATTCAAAACCCCTATGGCTTCTGAGGTAGTCGCTTTCCCTGATTACCAACTTCTCAAAGAGTATAAAGCGAAAAATGGAGGCGTGTACCTCGCTTGGGGCGAACTCACCACTCAATTCAAATAGCCATGAAACGTATTATTTCATTGATTTTCATGTTGATCTTCTTCGGTTTTTCCGTGGAAGCAGCCAAGATCATTCTTAAGCCCGGCCAATCCATCCAAGCGGCAGTAGATCGGGCTGTGGCAGGTGATACGCTGATATTTTCTCCGGGGGTTTATACAGCATCAGCGGTTACGATCCGCAAGCCCCTGAGTCTGATCGGTGAAAACTACCCGGTGATGGATGGGGAAAACAAGGGCAATATTTTTCTCATTGCTGCTGAAAATGTATTGGTCCGGGGACTGAAATTTATCCGAACCGGAAAGTCTAACATGGACGATTCGGCTGCGATCAAATTCTTCGATTCCAAAAACTGCACGGTAGAAAACAACATCCTGGAAGATACCTTTTTTGGACTTCACTTTTCCAATTCTTCTAACCTGACCATCCGAAATAATAAAGTCAAAGCATCTGCTACGCGAGAATTCGAAGTTGGCAATGGGATTCATCTCTGGAAATGTAAAGACAATCTGATTGAGAAAAATGAGGTTTCCGGGCATCGAGATGGGATTTACCTGGAGTTTGTGACCAATTCCCTCGCAAAAGAAAACTTTATCCAAGGCAATATGCGCTATGGATTGCACTTCATGTTTTCGCATGACAATACCTATCTGAGAAACACCTTCAAAAGAAACGGGGCAGGTGTGGCGGTCATGTACACCAAAAACGTGACCATGCAGGAAAACCGATTCGAAGAAAACTGGGGCAGCAGCGCTTACGGCATCTTACTCAAGGATATCTCTGACAGCAAAGTCATCGGAAATACCTTTCAAAAAAACACGGTCGGCATCTATATGGAGGGCAGCAGTCGCATCCAGTTTAAAGAAAACAACTTCAGGGAAAACGGCTGGGCGCTGAAGCTCATGGCGAGTTGTGACCAAAACCTTTTCCAGGCCAATAACTTCTCCGGAAACACCTTTGACATCAGTACCAATGGCAACACCGTGCTCAATGAGCTCAAAGAAAACTATTGGGACAAATACGAGGGCTATGACCTAAACCGCGACAAAATCGGAGATGTGCCTTACCGTCCCATCAACCTATATAGCATGATCGTCGAGAAAATCCCAGCATCGGTGATGCTTTGGAGAAGCTTTATGGTGACCCTTTTGGATAGGATGGAAAAAATCCTGCCTACCATGACCCCCAACGAAATGATCGACCACTCCCCAAAAATGCGACCTTATGATTTCGGTTAAACACTTATCCAAAAAGTTTGGCAAGCTGCAGGTGCTGAAGGAATTCAATCTGGAGTTTGAGCTCGGAAACAGTTATGCGCTCATGGGGCCAAATGGCTCAGGAAAAACCACCCTGATCAAAACCATCCTGGGTATGGTTATTCCTGACAGTGGAGACATCATCGTCGGCAGTCAATCCATCAAAGGAGATGTGAACTACCGAAAGCAGATTGGCTATATGCCTCAGATAGGACACTATCCGGCTAATATGAAAATCGGACAGCTTTTCTCTATGATGAAAGACATGCGTCCCGAGATCAAAGAGTACGATCTGGAACTGGTGGAGGCCTTTGGGTTGGAGCAAATGAAAGAAAAGTCCATGGGAACCCTTTCGGGTGGTACTCGACAAAAAGTCTCTGCTGCCTTGGCTTTCCTGTTCAATCCGGAGATCCTGATTTTGGATGAACCTACCGCCGGATTAGATCCTATTGCAGTAGAAGTGCTAAAGGCCAAGATTAAAAAAGAGCGGGAGGAAGGGAAATTGATCCTGATTACTTCCCATATTCTGAGTGATCTCGAGGAGCTGACCAATCGGGCAATTTACATCTACGAAGGAGAGGTCTTTTTCTCCGATACCATTGAGGAGTTGAAGGAAATCACCGGAGAGAGCAAGTTTTCCCCCGCCATCGCCAAACTGATGCAGTGGACCCTAAAAAAAAAGTCAAGTAAAACTCAATTGAGCCATGTTTAAACTACTCAAGTACGCGCTTTACGATATTCTGAAATCCCGCTTTGCGATCATCTACACGGTGTTTTTGGCCTTGGTGGCGATTTCGATTTACCAGGTTTCGGATGATCTGAGCAAGGTGTCGCTCAGTCTGATGAATATCATGATCCTGTTTATTCCGCTGATTGCGGCTGTCTTTGCCACCACCCATTTTTACAACAACCTGGAGTTTATCGAGCTCATGCTCGCCCAGCCGGTGAAGCGGATTCATGTGTTTTTGAGTCAGTTGCTCGCTGTGGTGATCATGTTGAGTTTGTCGATTTTGCTGGGATTTGGGCTCCCCATGTTGCTTTGGGGGGCAGATAGCAGCTTGTTGACTTTGCTCGCAGTGGGGGTGGTTCTGAGTTCGGTGTTTGCCGGTTTTGCTTTTTTGGCGAGTGTGCTCACCAGAGACAAAGCCAAGGCTATCGGAGTCAGCTTGGCGCTATGGATTTATTTCTCGCTGGTCTATGATGGACTGGTGCTTTATGTGATTTACAGCTTTGCGGATTATCCTTTGGAGAAAACTACCTTGGCCCTCGTGATGCTCAATCCGGTGGATTTGGGCAGGATTCTGATGCTGATGCAGCTGGATATATCCGCTTTAATGGGCTATACCGGAGCGTTTTTCCAGCAGTTTTTCTCCAGTGGATCTGGGATTCTGATCTCGACAGGAATGCTGTTGATTTGGATGCTGATCCCAAATTTCCTTGCGACGAGGGTGTTTAGGAAAAGGGATTTTTGAAAGAAAAAAGCCTCTGAATTGATTCCAGAGGCTTTTTTGTCCAACATGTCTTAGATTTTAAGTATTCCTTGGTAAAGAAAGTCAATTGATCCTTTTCACTACCAGCCTGAATGGTACCGAGTAATACCCTCTGAAGTCTTTATTATTTCCGCCTGTCAATGCTGCGGTGGCCTCAGGATTTGAGGTGTCGGAATCAGTGGAACCTATTATCCAGGTAACAGTGTCGATTCTGGTGACGGTCACTTTATCTGTAACATAACCTGCGCCAATTCCATAATTGTAAATTAATCTGAATTCAACAGTGCCACTTGAATTGGTTCCCCAAATCCGCATCGCCATGACCTGACTGGTGCCCACGGGGATGTCCTGCATTTTATAAGGTGCGGGATCAACATCGTTAGCAAAAATATTCAACAAATAGTTGGCGGATAAATTTGGATTAATCGTGTACCCTGCACCGTCAGGAAAAATCAATTTTCTGGGATTTTTGATTCTTGTGTTACTGGTGGATAGGGAGAGGCTTCCATCTGGAGATGTGAACTGGGCTGAAATTCCGTCTATTCCATTTGTATAAGTTCCTTTTCCATCACTAGCAAGTTTTAAGTCATCTACAGTAACGGACAGGTAGATTTGTCCAGTGGAGCCTCCTCCTTTTCTGGCATTGGCATCGGATGGATCTGAAGCCACCGGTTCTGGGATTGACTTGTTTTCTGTCAATTGCTGCTGACCGGTTTCCATGCATCCGACTACAGCCAGACACAACAAAACTGTTGAGAATTTGATACTGCTTTTCATGTTAAGTTTGATTTGTTTGTTTGGTGAATATTAAAAGTTAACAGTAGTTGAATCGAAAAAAACTAGACAAAAAGCTGTAAACAACTTAAAAATAAATCCAACTTAGTCTGCTGATTTTCTTTGACTTAACTTGTTGAAAATGTACTTGAATAAGTAAATAAAAACAAATGAAAATTTTAGTAATAAATGCTAATTAATGGCCGGACTTTTTGAGTGATAGAAAGGTTTTGATGTCCCTGCGCCCTTGATACTAAAAAAATTATAGGACAAGGATGTTACGCTGATTCAATGGTATCCTCTAATCGCAGTTCAGGCTAATTTTCCCTTGTTGATGGTCTATTTGGATAATCTGGATAACCACTTTCTTGCCAATAGGCTTGACCAGCTTATGAAATTTCTCGAAAAAGATGAAATTAGGGATCCTTCGGTCGCTTGTACTGAACTTGTCGAAGTATCGGTCCTTCCTTCCGCTAGGCAGGCTTCCGACCCAATAATCAAAGAGGATTTGGCTGGTGGTGCCATGCCATGCAAACATATTGGATAAAAACCCTCAGTTTTTTTCAGGTTCTACTATTACCCCAATTAGGAAAGCCGATCGCGAAGATTAATCCTTGCTTTGATCAGGTGGTTTTTGACGGTGTTTTTTGAGATGCCCAATTCCTCTGCGATTTCCTGATAGGATTTATCCTCGAAGTAGGAGAGTTCCAGTACTTTTTTTCGCTGGTAGGGGAGTGTGTCCACCGCCGATTCCAGTCGTTGGAAAATCATCTCTTCGGCGGCCATTTCCTCACCGGTGCTGTCCTCAATCCTGTTTCCTGACTTCCGCGTTCTTTTCTTCGGTTTTTTGTAACTGATTGATATTTAATCTTGTATGATTTTGATTCGTTGATTTTGGGTGTCCCAGCC
>NZ_QKTX01000015.1 GCF_003253485.1 Algoriphagus aquaeductus
CTTATCGATCAAAGAAAGAAGTTGAGAAAAAATCGGCTGTCCGAAGAAATGTGTATTTTTCATCCGCTGTAATTTGAAGTTGTGGTAAACCTAAAATACAGCAAAAAGGGTAGGCTTCTGCTCAGAAGCTTACCCTAAATTTTAAAACCGTTTCTCGGACAGTAGTGAATAAAAATTAGCGTAGAAATACGGTCGAAATTCAATAGAAATACAGCCTTCGGCTGAAATACACACCTCAGATTTTGTTATCCTGCTTCTCCAGAAGCAGGATTTTTTTTCTAAAGCCTTTCCAAAAACTGAATGGGTGTCAAAATTGGAAGTTGAGGCTTGGAGTGCCTTAAAAATTTCTGATCATTTGTTACAATTCCTTCCATTTCAGAATTGATAGCGATAAAGTAGTGAATAGCATCCTCTAAGTCATCAAAATCAGATTCAATGGCACTAAGTACCTCATATTTTGAGCCTTCCAAAAAGTCAAATCTTTTAGCAATTACACCTGCAATTTCTTTAGTCACTTCCAAACCTTTTGCAAGCTCGAGGTAATAACAGCAAGTTTGGAGCACTGAAATCGAGATAAAGCCATGAATCTTTCTCTCTTCAAGTTTTAGGAAAAATTCATTTAATCGATCTTGGTCGGGGCTTCTTTCCAGAAAGAAATCCAAGATCACATTTACATCAAAGAAGATCTTCATAGCCCCATTTTTTGGCTTTGGCACGGTAGTACTCCTCTTTCCAATCTATTCCTTCAGGAAATTCGACCTTGGATTTCGGCAGTGACTTCATGTACTCCACCAACGTCATCCCATTGGGCAAAGGCGGACGCGGCTTTAGAAGGGTCTCAAAATGCTCCTGCACCAAATCCGACACGCTTCGGTCTTTGGACTCGGCGTAGGCTTTGATTTTTTCCAGCAGCTTTTCCTCGATGGTGATGTTGAGCTTCTTTTTCATCGTATGCGTATGATTGCCCTAATGTACGTATAAATGACTGGAAATGATATCATTCCAAAACCAGAAATAGGGTTGTAATAAAATAGAAATACAGCCTTCGGTTGAAATGCACTACCTCAGATTTTGTTATCCTGCTTTGCCCGAAGCAGGATTTTTTCTTCTACCACCTCGGTCTTATCCCCGGCGCAGTGGGAAATCTCAGGCTTTTGTAATACTCCAGATCTCCCTCGGGCTGTTCGATTTCGCTTGGAAATGGTCTTTTGGATATGGATTGAAAATACAGCAGACAGGCATTTCTCCACCATTCGGCTTCTTGAACTTGGATTCCAAGAAGTTGACTCACATGAGAAAATTGCTCTGGATCGATCGCACCATTGAGGCTTTCCCAAGTAGCTTTCATAGTTCTGGCACTTTTTACCCCATGATCATAGTGAATCCCGATTTCTTCCCAAAGTGTTTTTCCGGATTTCATGGTGTAGTCCCAGGGCAGATGATGAAACCAAAGCAGGTATTTCTCAGGAATCTGTTCCGAGTCAGACCAAGCTCTGATGATCTCCGGCGCGTATTGTTCCAAAGCTTTGCTTCCTGTAGCAGTGCGGTCAAAACCGATTCCTATGCTATCTGCTCGGTGATAATAAAGCGCAGTCCAATCCGCTCTTCCTCCGGTCACCCAAGGTCCAGGGCCGTAGTGATGATCCCATCCCATGATGTGATGCAAGCCAAGCGGAGTCATGTAGTTGACAGCTGCTTCGTGGGAATTGAGCATAATTTCCTTGATGTTGACCAGATTTTCGGGATTTTGACCAAAGGTTAGCTTGGTCCATTCCTCAGCGATCTGCTCCGAACTCAAGTAAGGATCCCAAGCCAACCGCCCAAAAGCATACCAGTTGGCTTGGCCAAAGAGATGCCCTGTCCAATTGCGGTCGGTGCCGATATTGGACACGCCGGCCATGAGGGTGAGCTTTTGGCCGGAGTCCGAACCGTCCACAATTCCAGCCACGGTAGAGGTGGGTGTAGGACGGTAGGTTTTGCTTTGCAGCACTTCCTTCCACATTGGAGACAGGTAAACAAGCTGGGTGGCCTGACCGAGATATTCCTGGGTGATTTGAAACTCAACTCCCAGATTGGTTTGCTTCACTGCCCCAAAAAGTGGGTGGAAAGGTTCCCTTGGCTGGAAGTCAATCGCACCATTTTTGACCTGAATGATCACATTCTCACGAAATTTTCCATCCAAAGGTTCAAATTCCAGATTGGCTTGCTTGTGCCTGTCTTCGTCAATTTCGTGAGAATAGACAAAAGCCCTCCAGATCAACACTCCTCCATGCGGGGCCAAAGCATCGGCAAGCATATTGGCACCTTCGGCATGCGTTCGCTTGTATTCATGCGGCCCGGGCTGTCCTTCGGAATTGGCTTTGACGAGGTATCCCCCAAAGTCGGGAATGTGTTGATACATTTCGTCGGTCTTCTTTTTCCAAAAAGCAATCACCTCCGGATCGAGCGGATCGGCAGTTTTGAGTCCTCCGATTTCGATGGGAGCGGAGAAACGGGCCGTTAGAAAAACTTTGATGCCATACGGTCGGAAGATATCGGCCAGCACTTTGGCCTTTTTCATAAAGTCTGTAGTCAAAATCCTTGCATTGGCATTTACATTGGTAAGGGAAACCGCATTGATGCCGATACTCGCATTGGCACGGGCATAGTCAATGTAGCGAGGATCGATGTAGACAGGCAGCCGGTGCCAGTCCCAAATCGAAAAGCCTGCATAGCCTCGCTCTACCGTTCGGTCCAGATTATCCCAATGGTTGAGCATGCGAAGCTGGATTTTTGGACTTTCCATTTTTACTTTATTCAAGTCAAAACTTCCGTTTTGCAGGCTTTTGAGCCATTCAAAAACTCCATAAAGCACACCTACAGGCCGATTCCCAACGATTGTAAAGTAGGTTTTTCCCTGAAAAACCACCGGCCCCATCCAGTAACCATCTTCGCCCAGATTTCGGATCGTGACCTGATCCTGAAGTCCAAAAACCTGTGCCAGTTCTTCCCGCGTTCCAAGCCAAACCTGGGTTTGGTTCAGTCGCTCGTTGGAGAAAATAGGCGCTTTTCCGGTCATTTTGGGAGCAGCGAGTTGAAGCTCTTTTTGGATGGCCTCGTAGGTAGGATTTTTCCCGAAAAAAAAGATGCCAGAGAAAAGTCGATCTGCTTCCGAGCGCATAATTGAATTTTCGATCGGTCGGTAGTCGAGCCAAAGTTCGTAGCCATCCTTGGCAAAATTGGGAAACGAAAAAATTAGCAAGAGCGCTAGAATCAGGTATTTCTTCATGGGTTTATTAGTTTCGAGGGGTTGAAAATGGCCAAAAAGCCATGGAATTCCAATTGGTTTTACGCAGTCGATTCCTGACAATAATCGTCAAAGTGATTTTTTGGCTGTAGGAAAAAGGTCCTGCTTTCCTATCTTCGACCTGTTACTTTTTGACACATGAACCAGAAACCCTTCATCATCTACAAATCCTCGGCAGGCTCGGGTAAGACCTACACGCTCACGCTGGAGTACCTCAAGTTGGCCCTGCAAAATCCAAGGTCAGGCTTTAAGCAGATTTTGGCGGTGACTTTTACCAATAAGGCCACGGCCGAGATGAAAGAGCGGATTTTGGAAGTGCTCGAGCGCATGAGTCAGCATGTGAAACCTGCTGAGTTTTTGGATCAGGAACTGATGAAGCATCTGAATCTGGATGAAAAGCAACTCCAAACCAGAGCTCGAGAGACTCTTTTGAGTATTCTTCATGGTTACGGCTATTTTTCGGTCAGTACGATTGATTCATTTTTCCAAAAAGTCATCCGATCATTTGCAAGAGAAATGGATTTGCAGGCAAAGTTTGATTTGGAGATGGATACCGATGCGGTCTTGGAGCGATTGGTGGATCGGATCGTGGAGAAGGTGGCTCAGGATAAAAATCTCCGAGCTTGGCTGATCGGCTATGCCGAGGAACAGATCGAAGATGGAAAAACCTGGGATATCCGAAACGGCATCAAAGGTTTGGGTCGGGAGATTTTTCAGGAGCGGTTTAAGGCCTTTCGGGCACTTTTCCAGGAAAGTGTGGCTCAGGAAGGGTTTTTGGGAGAATTCCGAAAACAATTGCATACTGAGCGTCGAAAACTGATCGCCGAGGCAGAAGAAATGAAAGTAAAATCGGAGTCGATTCGGGTGCAGTTCGGACTAGAATGGACTGATTTCAAAGGGGGATCGAGAAGTTTTGCGTTGCGATTTTCCCGATTGGGAGATCCAAAATTTCCTTTTCCCGAACTCACAGAAGTGATGCTTCGGGATTTGCCGGATTCTACTAATTGGTTTTCCAAAGGAGCAAAAAATGCCGCCAACATCATTTCTGCAGCTGAAGGCGGTTTGATTGCCATTCTTTTTTCTTGGCCAGAAAAAGTCCTTCACTGGAATACGCTCTCCGCTTTGCAGCGTAATCTGAATGCTTTTGGGGTTTTCCGAGATTTGATTTTGGAGCTTCGGGACCTGAAAGATGAGGAGAGTATTCTCCTGATTTCGGATGTCAATGACTTTCTCAAGCAAATCACGGAAGGTAACGAGGCGCCTTTTATCTATGAGAAAATCGGCAATCAGTACCGTCACTTTCTGATCGATGAGTTTCAGGATACCTCCGATTTTCAGTGGTCCAGCTTTCGACCTTTGCTTGAAAACTCCCTAGCCTCCGGAAATACCAACCTGCTCGTGGGCGATGTAAAGCAATCCATCTATCGCTGGCGAGGCGGGAAATTGGAGCTGCTTTTGAATGAAGTTCAGCGGCAGATCCGGGAGGATTTGATTGATGTTAAAGATCTTAAAACCAACTTCCGAAGCCTTCCAGGAATCATCGAGTTCAATAATGCACTTTTTGAGCAATTGCCGGCCTTGATGCAATCCGGTATGCAGGACTATTTCGCAGTGGATTCTCAAAATCTGCTGAATGATGCCTTTCTCGAAGTCTCTCAGAAGGTGCCTCAGAAGAAAAAAGACCTCGAGTTTCAGGGAAAAATTCACCTGGAGTTTACCGAGAAAAGCAACTCTAGAAGTTCGTCCGAGGAAGAAGAAACAGAGGAAGATGAAGCGGACGAAACCGTTTTGGCCAAACTGCCCGGCTTGGTGATGCAGCTGCAGGATCAGGGCTATGGATTAAGCGACATTGCTTTTTTGGTGCGAAAAAATGCTCAGGGAGCTGAAATTGCCGATTACCTGATGAATTACCATCGGGAAAATCCTGATTCGGGATATCGCTTTGATGTGCTTTCAGAAGAGTCTCTTTTTATCGACAAATCCATTGCCGTCAAATGCCTTTTGGCTTTTTTTACCTACCTCAATAATCCCTCGGACAAAGTCGCCCTGAAGACCCTTTGGCATTATTACGCCCTGCTTTATGAGGTCGAGCTCAGCCATTCGCTTTTTTATCAGCATAGCCTGCCAAATGCACTGATGGAAAAGGAGACTCAACTGCTTTCGATGGAAAACAGGCTTCTTCAGCTTCCTTTGGTGGAACTGATGGAGGAAGGCTTGGCCTTTTTGGGTTTGACCGAAAAGCAGCAGGATTTGGCTTATGTCTCCGGATTCAAGGAGGCGGTGTTTGATTTCGTGAAGAAGAATCGAGCGAATCTGATGGGTTTCCTCGATTGGTGGGAGCTCAATAAGGGCAAACGAACGGTGAAAATCCCCGAGGATCACGATGCCATGCGCATCCTGACGATTCACAAGTCCAAAGGCTTGCAGTACAAAGTGGTGATCATGCCGTTTTTGGACTGGGGAATTGTATCAAGCGGACAGCAGGCGCCCGTGATTTGGGCGCCTTATCCCATAGAAAATCCTACCACTGTGGTGCCGCTTACCCATCAAAGTCTTTTGAAGAATTCCAATTTTGCCTCTTTTTATGAAGATGAGGTACGTTTGGCCTACCTCGACTCGCTTAATATGCTATATGTGGCATTTACCCGTGCGGAGGAAGTGATTTGGGGCTTTTCGGATTTTACGAGAAGTAAAGAAGGCGTTAAGCTCAACCAAACCGGAAATGTACTTTACACGCTCTTTTCCACTGGGTTTCATATACCCGATCCATCCGATCAAGGTTGGAATTCTGAAATGCTGACCTTCGATTGGGGAGAGTGGGGGAGAAAAATTCCTCCAAAAAATCAAAAGCCGAAAGCACCTTTGGGTTTGCGATGGGAGATTTTGGACTGGAAGGAAAAGCTCAAAACTCGGAAATATGCCTGGGACTTTTCCGAGGACGGTCTGCAGGCCAGAAATCAGCGAAAGCTGGGTGTGATTATTCATGAGCTTTTGGCTGATTCCCAAAGCTTGGAGGACGCCTTGCGATTGCTTCGTGAGTTTACTTTCGAAGGGCGATGGGATGAGGCCACGGCTGAGGAAGTTAAGTTGCAGTTGGAAATGCTGTTTGCACTGGATCAGATTCAGGATTGGTTTGGTCCTGCCTACCAGTCGCTTTCCGAACAGGGAATTTTGCTTCCCGGAGGAGCACAAAAGCGTCCAGACCGAATCCTGATCGGAAAAGATCAAGCCTTGGTCATCGATTTTAAAACCGGAGAAAAGCGGGAAACCCATCTAAGCCAAGTCAAGGAATACATAGGCTTGGTCGCCAAACTCAGTCAACTCCCGGTCAAAGGCTATTTGTGCTATCTCGAACCCACTGAAATTTTGGAAGTATGAACCCATTTTTGAAAGAAACCGCCCAAAAGATCCTCAAGTCGGGTCGAGACCTGAAGGAAATCACTATCGTCCTTCCCAATCGACGTGCGGGTTTTTTTTTCACCCGATACATGGGAGAGTTGATCGATGAGCCGGTTTGGATGCCGGAGGTGATCACGATCGAGCAACTGTTTTACCGATTGGCGGGGAATACACCTGCGGATGAGCTGACATTGATCTTTGAATTGTACGAGCTGTACCGTCAGATTCAAACTGAGCCGGAGGACTTTGATCGCTTTTATTTCTGGGGTGAATTGATCCTGAAAGACTTCAACGACCTCGATCAGTTTTTGGCTCCTGCGAAGACCGTTTACACCAATCTGGCCGAAATCAAAGAATTCGAATCTGATTTAAGTTACCTCTCTGAGGAGCAAAAAGAGCTGATTTCGCAGTTTTGGAAGGCTTTTGAGCGGCAGAATGCATCCGAGCAAGAGCGATTCCTGAGATTTTGGCAGATTTTGGCCCAGCTCTATGAGGGCTTTCAGGCTAGACTTCGCACGGCGGGTTTAGCCTATTCCGGTCAATTGTACAGGCAGGTAGCGGAAAATACAGACCTTATCACAAAGCCTGAGAAGCATATGGTCTTTGTGGGTTTTAATGCCTTTACCCTGACCGAGGAAAAGCTGATCAAGCATTTTGTGAAGGAATTTGGGGCGGAGATTTACTGGGATGTGGATGCCTATTACTTGCATGATCGACTCCAGGAAGCGGGTTTGTTTTTCAGGGATTACCAAAAAGATCCCGTGTTGGGAAAGACTTTCCCGGAGGAAATCCCTGGTGAAATCAGTCAAAAAGCCGCTGCAATCCATACACATGCCATTCCGCTGAAAACCAATCAGGCCAATTTGGTCGGGAAACTTTTGGAAAAAGTGGGTACCGAGGAAGCCTTGGAAGAAACGGTGATCATCCTGCCTGATGAGCAATTACTTTTTCCGGTACTTCATACGCTTCCTGAGACGATTTCCAAACTCAACGTGACCATGGGTTATCCCATTCGAAATGCGCCGATCTATGCCTTTTTGGATGCGGTCTTGGACTTGCAGCGTTATGCGAAGTGGAAAGGTGGACATGTGTTCTTTTATCACAAGCCGGTGATTGACTTGCTTTCATTTTCTTACCTGAAAGCCTCAGATGCGGGATTTGCTAAGGAAATCTCAGAAAAGATCAAGCTGGATAATCTCTTGGATGTGCCAGTAGAAGTTTTGGCCAAAGAAGGTACCTTGTTTCAACTGGTCTTCCGAAAGGTCGAGCCACAGGATCTTTTTGATTATTTGGGAGAAATCATCCAATACCTCGCGCAGGAACTGAAAGAAGATGTCATTCAGCGCAGCTATTTGTATCAAGCTTTCAAACAGCTAAATCGCTTGAAGGAAGTTTTCCGAACTAACCAGGACAAGGGATTGAAGATGGACTTTGTGCTGAAGTTGTTTCGGCAGATTTTTAGGGAGTTGAAATTGCCATTCGAAGGAGAACCGCTTCAAGGTCTGCAGATCATGGGCGTGTTGGAGTCTAGAAACTTGGACTTCCGCCGTGTGATCATCTGTGATGTGAACGAGGGCAGCTTTCCTCCGGGAGGAGGAATTAATTCGATGATTCCGTTTAACCTTCGCCGAGCTTTTGGTTTGCCTGTTCAGGAGCAGAATGACGCGATATATGCCTATACTTTTTACCGTCTCTTGCATCGGGCAGAAGAGGTTCACTTGATTTACACCACAGCAGCTGATCAGGGGAAAGCGAACGAGGTAAGTCGATTTGTGCAGCAGATGCAGGCGGAGCTTCATGTCGCCAAACCTGAGACCGTGATGATTCCCGTGCAATTGACTCCCGGTAAGGAGATCACCTTGGAAAAGACGCCAGAGATTTTGCAGCGGCTTTCCGGCTATTTCAAGAAAGAGGAGAAAGATCCTGATGCGAAAGGATTTTCCGCCTCAGCGCTTTCCATGTATTTGGATTGTCGCTTGAGATTCTATTTCCGCTATGTGGCGGGTTTGAAGGAAAAGGAGGAAGTGGTGTCGGAGATCGATCCGATGACGTTTGGAACGCTTTTGCACAGTGCATTGGAGTTCCTTTATGAGGTGGAAAAGGGTAAGTCCCATCGGGATATTGATTCGCATACCATTGATCGCTTGCTGCCTCAGGTGCCCGAGGCAGTGGATAAGGCCATTCGCAAGTTTTACAAAAAGGAAGCAGGAGAGGAGTTTGAGCTGAGCGGGCAGTTGGTGATCGCCCGGGAGGTTTTTATCAAGTATGTCAAGGAAATTCTCAGCTATGATCAAAAAAATGGCCCTTTCCGGGTGATTGGTTTGGAGGAAGAATACCAAGCTGGAATACCAGTTGAAACCGCCCATGGCAGGGTAGAAATCGCACTCAAAGGCGTGATCGACCGAATGGACGTCAAAGACGGCGTGGTGCGATTGCTGGATTACAAAACAGGAAAAGACAACAAAACTGTGCGTTCGATCGCTTCGCTTTTTGATCGGGAAGATAACAAGCGAAACAAGGCGGCCATGCAAACCTTGCTTTATGCTTACTTCTATCAATACGAGCACCGAGCTAATCAGCTTCCTTTGAAACCGGGAATTTTCAATATCAAGGAAATCTACAATCCTCAGTTCAGTCCATTTCTAATCATGGATAAAGAAGAAATCTCCGATTACCGGGATTTTGCCGCCGAGTTTGAAAGCGGATTAAGCGGATTATTGGCTGAGATTTTCAACCCAGAGGTTCCTTTTGACCAGACGGAAGATGAGAAAAAGTGCACCTTCTGTGCTTACAAGGAAATCTGTGGGAGGTGATTTAGTGGGCTGTGATCAGTGTTCAGTAGGCAGGAAAAGCAGATTTTGTTAGTAGTAAAAAGTAAGTAGTAAGTGGGTTTTTTACTTGACAACTCACTATTTACAAACTTAAAAACTCTGTTTCGTCACCTTCGGATACAGCTCCGGCAGCATCATCAAGGCAGCGGAACCATACCACTCTTTCAGGTCCATTTTGAGAACTCCAGCTTGGATAGCGGGGTCGGTTTCTGTTAGAGCTTTTGCTTCTTCCAGCGTTTGCACATCGAAGATGTAAATGCCGCGGAGGTCATCATTTCCGAAGAAAGGTCCGGCCACGATCAATTTACCCATGTCGGCCATTTTGCCGATGTTGGCCATGTGTCCGGCCTGGATTTCCTGCCTTTGTTCTGGGGTATATTCCGCCACTCGGTCCCCTTTGAGGAGGAATGCCATCACATATTTTTTCATTCCGCGTTCGTCAGCTCCGAGCTTTTTGGCAAGGGCTTCATCGTACTGGCTTTGGGCTAAGCAGGAGATTATTCCTCCACAAATCAGGGTCAGGGTGATCAGAGCTTTTTTCATTTGAGCTGAGTTTTAGTCTAAAATTAAGGCAACTGTATCAGCTTTGGTTCGCACCTTGAGCCAATCATGCAATTTTTTTATTTCACTTGATCCTGGTTTGGATTTGAAGGAGGCATACGCCGCCAGAAGGGTATCTTGTTTCTTTTTCTCCAAATCTGTGAAAATCGATCGCCCAAGACTGAATTTGATTAGGTTAGGGTGGTTGATTTTGGCTTCCCGAGCTACTTCTCCACTGAGATTTCGAATTTTCGCATCCTCAGCAAGCTCGTTTTCCAAAAGGGCTATCCGTGCATCTTTATCTCGTAGAAGTTCTTCATTTCGCTCGTAGAGATCCTTCAGGATGTCATTTCTCAGGACTTGCATGTTGGTAGAGCTTCCACTTTGGTTGATTACCAGCTGAGTTTCTTTAAGTCCTAATTCGAATACTTTCTTTTGTAGAATATTGATTTCTTCTTCTGAGATTGGTTCTCCGATCAGGCTTACCTCAATGGTTCGTTCCTGTCGGTTATATGTCAATTCGGTGTTTAAAACCTGGGTTTTTGGAAACTGCATTTCCACTCGGACAAATTGCCGGGCCTGTTGATTCCAAAGCGATTGCTTGACCAATCCATAGGCCAAATACACACTGGGGATGATGGTCAAAAGGGTGAAAATTGTGATATAAGTCTGTACCCGCTTTTCTCTTTTTCTGTCCAAAAACTGCTTTTTGGGATACTTCATAAAGCGCACGATCAGGTAGGTCGATAAACTGATGAAGACCGAATTGATGAAGAACAGGTAAAACGCTCCGATAAAATAAAGTAAGTTGCCGGTCGCCAAGCCATAACCCGCCGTGCAGAGTGGGGGCATGAGCGCAGTGGCAATCGCTACTCCCGGTATCGCATTGCTTTTCTCTTTTCTTGAGCCAGCAACGATACCAGCTAAGCCTCCAAACAGCGCGATCAATACATCCCAGACGGTCGGCTCAGTACGGGCCAAAAGTTCGGATTGTGCGTCGTGAATAGGGGTGATGTAAAAATAAATCGTCGAGGTCAAAATGGAAATAAAGACTGCTACAGCGAGGTTTCGAAATGAGCGTTTGAGAAGGTCAAAATCATTGATCCCTGCGGCCAAACCGATACCCATGATGGGGCCCATAAGTGGAGAAATAAGCATGGCACCAATGATGACAGCGGTGCTGTTTACGTTTAGTCCTACCGAGGCTACAAAGATTGCGAAAATCAAAATCCAAAGATTAGCCCCTCGGAATTCGACATTTTTTGAGATGTAATCAATGGTCTCCAGCTCGTCCTCTTTTCCTTCCTCCAAGTCAAACCGATGGCGGAGATAGAGTAGCATCCTGATCAGTTTGCCACGTCGCAGCTGACTAGGTTTGTTGTTTTCCATAGGATCAAAATAAGTGAAAGATTAATCAAATTCGACTTGATAGTTGAAATCTATGGGAAAAAGTATCAAAGTAAAGCACTCATTTCCTCGGCTTCTTCAGCGTGAGTTTTCTTCATTCAAAGGAAAAAAGATGTGGATTTAAATATCAATCTTTACTTGCTATTTTTAGGGTTAAATAATTGAATTTTAATGTGTTAAATAGAGTTTAAATGAAACTAAATTTGATTAAGCTAAATAATTTAGATTAATCTAAAAAATAAAATTCCCAAGAATACCCCCGGTTGAAATTGATGAGCGCCTCTTTCGATATAAAAAAATGAAAAATCTTCATGTCGTATTTCTTTCGTTTATTTGATGGGTTCAATCTCAAACCTCCATCTTAGTAGATTCCGTATTTTTACTCATGAATCACTTTTCTCAAAGGCAGCTAGTAGTCCTGGATGATGATAAAATCCAGCATATCCTCATTCGAAAAAAAATCCAGTTGATCACCTCGGAGGTTCAGCTTCATTTTTTTGAATCTGCGGAAAAGGTCCTCACCTTTTTGAGGAACCATTCGGTAGATATTGTCATTACTGATCTCAACTTGGATACCATGGATGGTTGGGATTTTGTTGAGGAATTGGATCGCTTGGGATTCAAAGGCAAGCTTTTTGTGTTGACAGGTTCGATTATGGCTTCCGATCGATTGCGGGCACAAAATGATTCCAGAATTTCGGGGTTTTTCGAAAAACCCATTTCAGATACCAATCTTATCCAAATACTGGCCCCTTAAGTCATTTTCGAATCTCATTAAAATAAAAAAACGTATTTTCGAACATCCGAATTAAATTATGGCAGGAGAAGCAGATGATCGAAAGCCCCTGCTTTCGAAAAAAATAGATAAGTTTTTTACGGGTTTGGCAGATGCCTGGAATTTTGTCAGGCGCTTTTTTCAGGAAGTGTTTTTGCCCCCTTATGAATTCAAGGAGGTGATCCATCAGTGCTACCGAATTGGGGTGGAATCATTGCCCCTCATTTCTCTTACAGGCTTTATTGTGGGGATTGTATTTACCAATCAATCCCGACCCTCCTTGTCTGAGTTTGGGGCTACCTCCTGGTTGCCTGCCCTGATTGCAATAGCGATAGTCAGAGCCATGGGACCCCTGGTTACCGCACTCATTGCCGCCGGCAAAGTAGGTTCAAGTATTGGCGCGGAAATCGGGTCTATGAAAGTAACCGAGCAAATCGATGCCATGGAGGTTTCGGCTACAAATCCTTTCAAGTTTTTGGTGGTCACCCGGGTGTTGGCTACGACCTTCATGATTCCGATTTTGGTGATGTATACCGACTTTGTGGCGCTGATCGGTTCATTTATCAACGTCAACGGCAAAGAGCTGGTCAGTCTATCCACCTTCTTTGTCCAGGTGTTTGATGCCATTACGTTTTTGGATGTGTTTTCTTCCGTCATCAAATCCCTGGTGTTTGGATTTACCATCGGCATAGTGGGATGTTACAAAGGGTACCATTCTTCCAAAGGAACGGAAGGGGTGGGACGTGCGGCCAATTCTGCGGTCGTTATTTCCATGTTCTTGA
Organism: Algoriphagus aquaeductus; assembly: GCF_003253485.1. Classification (GTDB taxonomy): domain Bacteria; phylum Bacteroidota; class Bacteroidia; order Cytophagales; family Cyclobacteriaceae; genus Algoriphagus; species Algoriphagus aquaeductus. The sequence goes on from NZ_QKTX01000015.1 coordinate 13,021, forward strand.
TTTTTATTGAGGAGTTGTTAGCACTCCAGATCGTCAACGCAATCAGAGGCTTGTAAATCATGGACAATCGGGAAAAAGTAGTTGTAGTAAGAGATTTATACAAATCCTTTGGAGACTTGGATGTTTTGGAAGGGGTGGATTTGGATTTGCATAGGGAGGAAAACCTTGTGGTCCTGGGCCGGTCAGGAACAGGGAAATCTGTTTTGATCAAAATCATGGTTGGACTGCTCAGGCAGGATAGTGGTACCATGCAGGTTTTGGGAAAGGAAGTTTCAAAGCTTCCATTGAAGGAACTGAATGCGCTAAGACTCAAAATTGGTTTTTCTTTTCAAAATTCCGCCCTGTACGATTCCATGACCGTTCGGGAAAATATGGAGTTTCCTTTGGTGCGAAATGTGAAGAATCTGACCAAAAAGGAAATTTCGATGCGTATCGAAGAGCTTCTGGAAGCGGTAGGCCTACCACAATCCATCAATCAGATGCCTTCAGAACTTTCCGGAGGACAAAAAAAGCGGATCGGTGTGGCAAGGACTTTGGTGCTCAATCCGGAGATCATGCTTTACGATGAACCGACTGCGGGATTGGATCCGATCACCTGTGTGGATATCAACAATCTGATCAATGAAGTGCGAGAGCGGTATAAGACCACTTCCATTGTCATCACACACGATCTGGCATGTGCCAAGCAAACCGGTGACCGCATGGCGGTACTTCTTGACGGAAAATTCAAAGCAATGGGCACTTTTGAGGAAGTTTTTCCCAGAGCTGTCGATGAGCGAATCAAATCATTTTACGATTATAATTTTATCAACTCATGAGAGGAGAAAATAAACGATCTGTCTTAGTAGGCATTTTTGTTTTTCTGGGAATTGCCATACTGGTTGTCGGCATTCTGACCCTGGGAGGACAGCAGAAAAAATTTGTAAAGGCGATCCATCTTAAAGCGGTATTTGATGATATCGGAGGCTTGCAAACAGGAAATAACATCTGGTTTTCGGGAGTGAAAATCGGTACGGTCCGGAAAATCAATTTCTACGGGGATTCTCAAGTAGAGGTGGAAATGAATGTAGAGAAATCCGTTTCCGAATTTATTCGGAAAAACTCCAAAGCGACCATCAGTTCAGATGGTCTGATCGGCAATAAAATCATCGTGATCTACGGAGGAAGTACGGATTATCCTGTGGTGGAAGAAGGAGATCGACTGGAAGCGGTGATGCCTTTGGATACGGATAAGATGATGGAGACCCTTCAGGAAAACAATAAAAATCTGGTCGACATCACCAATGACCTTAAGCTGCTTACCGGAAAATTGGCTGCAGGAGAAGGAATTGTTGGTGCGGTGATGACGGACTCGACTCTGGCCAAAAATTTCCGTTCCATCTTGGCCAACCTGGAAAGGGCTTCAGTCAACAGTAATAAGATGGTTGCAGATTTGAACTCATTTACCGCTAAGCTCAATCAGGAGGGGAATATGCTCAATGATTTGGTGACCGATCAGTCCATTGTCCCAGACCTGAGAGCTACCATGGAAAATCTCAAAGCGACCAGTGCCAATACCGAATTGTTGACCAAAGAGTTTCAGACTATCACTGAAAAACTCAATTCTCCCGATAATTCCTTGGGAATGTTGTTGAATGATCCGGAGTTTGCCAAGTCTTTGAAAAGTACCTTGGAAAACACAGACTCAGCGACTTTCAATCTGAACAAAGGCATGGAAGCACTGGAGTATACCTGGCCCTTCAATAAGGGATTCAAGCGAAAGGCAAAAGCGGAAGAAAAGGCAGGCGGAAATTAATCCTAAACCTCACCATCAAAAAAGCCAAAGTTGAATTTTTCAGCTTTGGCTTTTTTGATTTGGCAGAAGGGTCATCCAAGACTAAAACGGATGGGCAAATAGAGCCAAGCCTTCACAGGCCGACCTTGATGATCTAAAGCTGGTATGTAGGAGCCCTTAAACTTCTCGACCATTCTCAGTCCTTCTTTGACTAGATTTTTGTCCATTGTGGCTTCATTGGCTACCTCATATTCCAAAAGCTCCCCAGTCTCCGAAATCAACAGGGCCAAGAAAACAGTTCCAGAAATCCCGGCTCTTCTCGGTGCGAGGGGGTAGGCTAGGTTTTTTGCTAAAAAATCAACCCAAGCCTCCAATTCATATCCGGGCATAAAGTCATCATAGTGGAGCTCGTAAGTTTCTTCCTTATTCGCTCTCCAAATCTCAAAGTGTTTGTAATCATGCTTGATGACTTGGCCTTTTTTGACTCCTTGGTCAAAATATAGGGTCAGGGATTTTTTATTGTCCAAGTTGAGAAGCGTTTGACTGATCAGATTGCCCAGCGTATCGTAGGTATCGGTGACTTCCTGATTAAATTTTTCCTCAGCATTGTAGCTGACTTTGATTTGTCGGATCCGTCTGTTTTGGTCATCAAATACTAGATAAAACAGGTCTCCCGAGGGAGTCTTTGATTCAGTCATGGTATATACCTTATTGTCCAAATCTTTTTTTGAGATTTCATAAAAGTGCCGGTTGAGCGGGGTGGTTTTTTGCGCGAGCGTGCCCAAGGCAAAAAGCAAAAACGGAAGAAGAAAAGAGAGTTGTTTCATGTTATAACGATTAGATTTGTTTATTGTCCAAGATTAAATGGGATCGTGATCCATTTGCCTTCAGGAATTCCAAAAGCATTTTGGGCAGGCAAGAATTTCCAATCCCAGTTCTTTACCAATTCCAGAAAGCGGTCCGCGTATTTTTTTTCGGCATCCAGGGGATTTGCCCATTCCACTTCTGAGACTTCTCCGGATTCAGTTACATAGAGAGCCACAATTATTTTTTGATTATTGGCGGGCATTTCGGAAGGCTTAATGCCGAGGTGATTACTCAAATAATTCCTCCACTCTTCCTTGGAATTGATCAAAAAGGGTTCAAAATCATTTTCATAAGTCATCATGGGCTCTTCCTCTCCCGATCGGATGATTAGATAGTTATTGCCTCCTTCGTAAAGCACCTGACCTACCTGCTGTTGATCAAAAAAGTAAGTGGTCAGAAATTTCCCGTTGACCAGATTCAGGGTTTTCTTCCACTGAATTTTCCCCATGGGATCGTAGTGTTCGGTGATTTGTTCCTGAAATTCCTCCTTGGGTTTTGCAGTGCGGATGATGCGGTTGATTTTATTGTTCAGCGAGAAAATCCGCTGGATTTGGGTAGAGTCAGGAGTATAGGATATCAGTTTGTTGAACGAGTGATGGACTGAATCATTCGGTGCGATTTCATAGTAATGCCGGTTGAGTCGGATCACCTGCTGCTGAGCTTTCAGGATATTTTCCTTCCACGGTAAAGTGAAAAAAAACAGCATAAAAATCGCGTTGAATTTCATATGGTTAGTCAAATAAAGGCCCGGTGGTTAGGGCCTATTGAAGTTGATGATCAGTTGTGCACTTTCTATCCTTCCACCTGCTCTATAATGATAATAAGTCCAGGCCTCTACCGGATTTCCCCACTCATCCATTGCCGGCAGAAATCCCTTTTTCCAAGCTTGAAGGGCTTTCAAAAATTTATCTGCCACCCGCTTTTCAGCTCCCAAAGGATTTGCCCAAACAACCTCTTTAACCGTTCCAAATTCGTCCACAAGTACGCCAATAACCACATGATGCCGGATGCTAGGCCATTCATTTTTTGAAAATTTAGTACGTTCTCTCAGAAAAAAGCCGAAATCGCTCTTTTTTTCATTGGGCCTAGGTTCAAAATCATTTTCCAGGGTTTGTCTTGGACTTTCATATCCGGGTCGAAAGATCGAGTATTTGTGTTCTCCCCGATACATCACCTGAGCTACCTGTTCTCCATTAGTGAAATAACTCGTAATAAATTTACTGTTAGCCAGGTTGGCGGTGGTTTTAGACTTTAATTGACCGTCAGCATCAAATTGTTCTATCGTCTGTTCTTGATATTCATCGACAAGAGGAGAGGTCCTGGTAATTCGGTTGATCTGATTATTCCGAGTAAATACCCGCTCAATTTTAGTCGAATCAGCCGTGAAGGAGACCAGTTTGTAAAATACCTGATTTAGGGAATCTTCTTCCGGGATTTCGAAATAGTGCTTGTTGAGAGGAATTGGACGAATGGACTGCCCTGATGCACTAAATGAACCACTCCCAATGGTGAAAAGTATAATGAGATAAAAACAAACTCGAATCACTGCGAATCAACTAAATCGATGTGTAAAATATGTCAGAGCCTAGAGTTTTGCAAGGAATCAACCAAGTCTTTTATTCTTGCCATTTCTTAGATGGTCCATTTCTCTGGGTCAGGGTTCTAAAGACGGGGATTAATCTTATTTTTGCCCAAACCTTACCTATTTCCCATGAATGCAAAAAATCCCACCACTACTCCAGCTTGGGGTAGATTGGTTGATCTTTCTGAAAAATACAAATCCCTTTCCATCCCACATCTTTTTGAAAAGCCTGAGCGATTTGAGCGTTACAGTTTACTGCACGAAGACGTGTTGGTGGATTTTTCCAAAAACCGAATCAATGGGGAAATTTTTTCAGCCCTGATGGACCTTGCCAGGGAGGCAGACCTCCACGAAGCAATTGAGCAGATGTTTGGCGGCAGCCCGATCAATCAGACTGAAAACAGAGCCGTTCTTCACACAGCCCTCAGAAATCGATCCAACCATCCCGTCAATGTAGAGGGTAAAAATGTGATGCCTGAAGTCAATGCCGTTTTGGCACAAATGAAGGCTTTTGCTGACCAGATTCATGGCCAAACCTGGCTTGGCTACACTGGTAAACCGATCAAGTCATTGATCAATATCGGTATAGGAGGATCAGATCTCGGTCCGGTAATGGTCACCGAAGCCCTCAAGCCTTTTCAAAACCCTAACCTGGAGATCTTCTTTGTATCCAATGTGGACGGGACACATATCTCCGAAACGCTTAAGAAAGTCGATCCGGAGACCACCTTGTTCTTTATTGCATCCAAGACTTTCACCACCCAGGAAACCATGACCAATGCCCATACCGCGAGATCGTGGTTTTTGGATCAGGCAAAAGATGAATCTGCGGTTGCAAAGCACTTTGTGGCTCTTTCTACCAATACCAAAGCAGTCGCCTCTTTCGGGATTGATACAGCTAATATGTTCCAGTTTTGGGATTGGGTAGGCGGAAGGTATTCCTTATGGTCTGCCATTGGTCTTCCTATTGCCTGCGTGATTGGGTTCGAAAATTTTGAAAAGCTCCTCTCCGGTGCTTATTCCATGGATGAGCATTTCAGACATTCGGTGTTTGAGCGCAACATTCCTGTGGTCTTAGCCATGATTGGGATTTGGAATACCAATTTCCTCGGCGCTGCTTCTGAGGCGATTTTGCCGTATGATCAATACCTGCACCGCTTTGCTGCTTACTTTCAACAGGGAAATATGGAAAGCAACGGTAAGTATGTGACACGCGATGGTCAAAAGGTCAACTATACTACCGGACCGATCATCTGGGGCGAACCCGGCACCAACGGGCAACATGCATTTTATCAATTGATCCATCAAGGTACGCACTTGATTCCTTGTGACTTTATTGCTCCTGCCATTTCTCATAATCCTATCGGAGACCACCATCAGAAGCTGCTGTCCAATTTCTTTGCGCAGACCGAAGCCCTGATGAAAGGAAAGTCTCTGGAAGAAGTCAAGGCAGAGATGGAAAAGGCCGGAAAGTCGGCAGATGAAATCGAGAAAATCGCTCCTCATCGTGTATTTGAAGGAAATCGTCTTACCAACTCCATTCTGGTGAAAAAGATCACACCATATACCTTGGGACAATTGATCGCCATGTATGAGCACAAGATTTTCGTTCAGGGAGTGATTTGGAATATTTTCAGCTTTGACCAATGGGGTGTGGAACTTGGGAAAGTATTGGCCAACGGAATTCTTCCGGAACTGTCCGGTGAGGAAGAGGTGAAATCTCATGACAGCTCCACCAACGGGCTGATCAATGCTTATAAAACTATGAGAAAAGGCTGATCAGGGAATAAAAATCCCATGAAGGTCCAACTCGAATAATTTCGGGGGAACATTCACGCCGCCAAGGCTGATGCCTTCTCCCGAAATTTTTGTTTCCGGACTATTCATGAAAACAATTCCCTCCGTTTGTCCAAGGTTGGCGGGACTTCCCAGAAAAAACCGGAACCCTTCAGTGCTGCCGATATTTGCTCCGCCAAAGGAAGGAAATGTCCAAATAAACGAACGGGACAATATTCCGCTGTTTTCATAGCCAAGAAGAACCAGATTTTTGCCGTCAGCGCTGATATCCGCTGCGGTGATGAGGCCTTGGGTATCTACATTTCCCACGAGGTTTGCCACATATTTTCCGGGAGATTCGGGCAAAGTGTAATGCTTGGTCCGGTTATCCTGCCAGTTTTTCGAAAACAGATGAAGCTGTCCATTGGCAAAGGCCATGGCTTCACAATCAAAATTGTGAGCATTGACCCCGGGGTTGAATTGAACCTGATCCGGATAGGAAAATTCGATCAGGTCCGCATGGACCGAATTTTGAGAAAGGAGAGCCTGGATGGAGATTTTCAGGATACGGAGGTTAGTTCTGTTCCCTGCATTATTTCCAAAATCTCCAATAAACAAATGTGTCGAGCTCGTGGCCAAGTCTTCCCAGTCTTCGTTGGAGGTTCCCTCGACCCGAATCGTTCGGTTCACCGCTCCAGTTTGGGGATTGAGTTCATAGATTTCAGCCGGGTTGCCACCGTCATTGATGGAGAAAAGCTTTCCCTGAATCCAAGCCAAACCGGATGTTTCCCGTTGACTGGAGGGCAGTTCTACCTGTGCGTAGGAGATGAGTTCGGTAGGATATCCTTGAGCGGAAAGGGTAAAGTTTCGCTGGTTGATGGAAAAGTCCTTGGGAAGAAAGGTATCCGGATCACTGTCACCCGCCAATCTGAATTGGAATTGATTATGAGTAAACGGAAGGGGACTGACCGGAATTCGAATTTTTTTGCCGGATGTGAATGTCATTTCGACTTTCGAAATCCCACTGCCCGGTACATAGCTGTAATAGAAGCCTGATTTTTCAAAAAAAGTAGATCCAGTCGATCCGGTTAAATTTGGCGGATTCGCCAGATTTCTTTTCGAAAATGTCAGCAAGCCATGGGAAGCAAAAGCTTTAGCGATCAGACTGGAGGTAGGTGTACTTATTTGAAACTCTCCTTTCAGTGTAATGGGAAGAAAAGCTGACCCGGTATTCGATTCCGCACTTTTGCCCTCATAAGTGTAGGATCCATAGGGAAGTTCTGTCGAATAAGGAGTGGTGAATTCGTTGGGATTGATGCGCAATTCGTGAGTTTTCCCGGATTGAATTTCCCTGAAAACCATCGCAATTTCTGAGGGATAACTATGTGTCCAAGTAGTAGACGCCTGCAATCTTCCTCCCGGTGTCGGCGTAGTAGCAAGCTCCAAACCGGTAATAGTCATCCGAGAGATATCCTCTTTTGGTTTTTCATCTTCTTTGCAGAATTGGAGAAAAACAAACACGCCAAGAAAAAATAATTTTGACCTCATGATGGAATAGTAAACTCTAAAAACAACATTATTTGAGCCAAAATAAGTCGGATTCACCTTTTTGTGAAATTTGAAGAAACTATTTGTAAACAATATCACCCCGCTAAAAGTTGGATTAACAAAATATTCCTGGGTATGAAAGAACTGTTAGAGGGTATAAAAAGGAATGGGAATGGGGAAAAGAAAATTTTCCACCACGAATCCAAATTATTGGTTAAAGATGCTGTTTTTGTCCGTCACGAGGGAAATCTTATCAAGGTAAAGTACGAAGATATCCTCTGGCTTAAAGGAGATGGAAACTACACCACATTAATTACCAAGACGGCTGTTTTCTCTGTGAGAAACATCCTAAAGGAATTTGAATCGGTTTTGCCAACCGATCAATTTTTGAGAATTCACAAAAGCTACATCGTCCAGATTTCGGAAATCGTCTCCATCAATCCCAAAGAAGTTAAAGTGGGAAATGACTTGGTGCCAGTCGGCCGGACTTACTACCATCAGCTCATCAGCGGGATTCAGAAGGTAGGCAACCTCGGGGATTAAATCCAGAGTAAACTGCTGTCCCCGTAGCTCAAGAATCTATAGTTTTTATCAAGTGCCTCTTGGTAAACATTTCTCCATTTGCCCCCTAATATCGCGGATATAAGTAAGATTAAGGTGGATCCCGGCTGATGGAAGTTGGTGATCAAGCCGTCCACCAGTTGAAATCGGTATCCCGGAAAAATAAAAATCTCCGTCGTCCCCATAATCGTATCCGTGGCTCGGATATTCATTTCTTCAATAATGGCCTGGAGTGATTGCTCCCGAGAAGGAACATGGTGATGGCTTGCATAAGGGTAAAGCTTTTCGATTTGGAAATCACTTCCTTTTCTTTCGATCAACTTCACGCCATACCAGTATAGACTCTCCAAGGTCCTTACAGAAGTGGTTCCCACAGCGACGATTTTTCCGGAATGGGAAAGGAGTTTTTCGACCGTTTCCCGCTTGATTTCCATCTGCTCGCTATGCATGGGGTGCTCAAGTACATTCGCTACTTTGATCGGCTGGAAGGTGCCCGCGCTGACATGAAGAGTGACCTCTGCTTCCTCAATACCTTTAGTCCGAAGTTTTGCGAATACTTCTTCCGTGAAATGCAAACCGGCCGTAGGGGCTGCTACGGCGCCTTCTTTTTTGGAATAGACGGTCTGATATCTTGATTTATCATTTGCTGTTGGTTTGCGGTTGAGATAGGGAGGGAGGGGTACTTCTCCACTGGCTTCTACCAAATCCACAAAAGCGATCTCATAGTTTTCCCAAGTAAATTCGACCTGCTTATTTTCACGATTTACAATTCGGGCAGAAAGGATGACTTCTCTGCCATTCACTGCTATTCTTCCTTTCAGGACTTCTCCATCCTTCCATTTTTTGGCATTCCCGATCATGGTTTCCCAAGTGACAGGATGCTTTGCCAACATGATTTCAGGTATGACCGTAGTGGGAGCCACAGGTTGAAGCAGGAAGATTTCGATTTTTGCCCCGGTTTCCCGCTGGAAAATCAATCGCGCAGGAATTACCTTGGTATTGTTATACACCAATAGCGTATTGCCAGGCAAAAGCTCTGGGAGATCGAAAAAGTGATAATGGTCAATTTTCCCGTTTTGATAGTGAAGGAGTTGGGAGGCATCCCGTTTTTCCAGAGGGAACTTGGCAATTCGCTCTTCGGGAAGTGTATATTCGAAGTCTTTTAGGTCGATCTTTGGAATTTCCATGAGATAGGCTGATTCGGCTGCAAATATAGCCAACCCTTTTATTCCAATTCCGGTTACTCAGAAATGACCCCAAGCTCTACCATTAAATTTTCTTATATCAAGAGAAACCTGATTTTCAGGTTTGATGCGGGCACTTCCCGAGGAGTGTTGAAAACCCGCGAGGTGTATTGGATTAAAGCTATCCATGCTGATCACCCAGAAGTCGAAGGATGGGGAGAGGCCGCTCCGTTGGTGGGGTTAAGTCCGGACTATAGCCCTGATTTCGAGAATTTCTTGGTGAAAATGCTCCAGACGGCAGAAAATCAGCCGTGGTCGCAGAGCGGGAAGGAAATCATAGACCAAGTCAGATCAATGGTCCCCTTTGAATTTCCCTCCATTCGTTTTGGGCTCGAAACTGCACTTTTGGATTTGATCCATGGAGGGAAGAAGAAAATTAGTTCCAATCCATTTTATGACCTGAATGAGCCGATTCCAATTAATGGACTGATCTGGATGGGAGACCGGGATTTCATGCTGGAGCAAATCGATCAAAAGCTGACAGAAGGCTTTGACTGCATCAAGATGAAAATAGGAGCCATAGATTTTGAGCAAGAAATCGCACTGTTGAAATATATCCGGAGTCGATTTTCCCCTGAGGAAGTAGTGCTAAGAGTAGATGCGAATGGTGCATTTTCAAATCAGAAAGCTTTAGAAAAGCTCCGTCGGCTCGCTGATTTGTCGCTGCACAGCATCGAGCAACCGATTCCTGCCGGAAATTGGAAAGCGATGCATCAACTCTGCCAATCCACTCCCTTGCCCGTTGCATTGGATGAGGAATTGATCGGAGTGAAGGAAAAGGAACAACTCCTGGATACGATTCAGCCTCAGCATATTATTTTGAAACCTACCCTGCTAGGTGGGATCCAGGAGACCCAAGCGTGGATTGGTCTTGCCGAAGAAAGAGGAATTGGCTGGTGGATGACCTCTGCTTTGGAAAGCAATATCGGATTGAATGCCATTTCCCAATTGGCATCATCTCTTCATCCAAGTATCCCTCAAGGATTGGGGACGGGCAAACTCTACCTTAATAATCTGGAATCTCCTCTCGAAGTACATTCAGGAAAAATCCACTATAACCCATCCCTCCCTTGGGAGTATCCCGCTTAATTGGGTAATCGATGCAGATAGACGGGTTTGTGGACCGTGGCTTTCCATGGCGTGAGGCTGAGTGTGCCTGAGACTGCATCCCTTTCGAAAATCACAATATCATTGCTGGCCTGATGTGCTGACAGCAGGTATTTTCCGTCGTCAGTCAGGTTGAAGTTTCTGGGTATGATGCCTCCTGAAGGGATATTTTGGATTCTTACATATTCTCCGTTCGACTTTTTTGCAAAGACCGAAAGGGTATTTGCCTCTCCTCGGTTGGATACATAGACGTGTTTTCCGTCAGGGGAAAGACGGATTTCTGCGGCACCGACTGCGCCCTCAAATCCTTCATCCAACAGGCTGAGTCGTTGCTTGGGAGATAGAACTCCATTTTCGTATGAAAACACATCGAGCATGGCGCTCATTTCTTCTACCACCAAGACTTCCTTCCCATCGGCAGAAAAGGCCAAGTGTCTCGGGCCATCGCCGGGAGTCATGGGTAACTCGCCGGAAAGGCTCAATGGAGCGGCGATTGAAGGATTGAAGTCGTACACATAGATTTTGTCTGTGCCCAAGTCAGCCACTAAAACCCGCTTTCCCTCCCGGTCAAATAGCGTGGAATGCACATGGGGAGCTTCTTGTCGGGACTTGTTGACGCTTTTGCCTGTATGTTGGATTTTTTGGACAAAATCCACCTGGCCTCCTTGACTTACCCGGAATACACTCAGACTTCCTCCGGTGTAGTTACTTAGGATCAAAAAATCCTCGTTCGGAGAAAGAGCAATATGGCAGGGATGGTCCCCCTGAGAATCGTCTTGATCAAGTAAAGCCAACTCATTCGTTTCCGGATTTCTGGAAAAGCTCAAGACTTTACCCCCTTGAATCCCCGATTCCTCTTCAAGTGAAAATACTTTTTTCCCATCCTTACTGGACACTACAAAGGAAGGATTGGCAATCCCTGCTGCGATTGTTTCGATGGTCATGAGATTTTCATCCGGAGAAAAATACAAGTAGTTGATCCCGTGGTGGATCGAATCGGTATAAGTGCCAACCAAGAATTGGTAACTTTTAGGAGTAGAAACGGAATTCATGCTTTCAGGCTGGGTTTGAGAAGGCGTGCAGGCTGCAAGTAAAAGCAGAAAGAGTAGGGAAGGTGCGAGTTTCATAGCCTGAAAATAGAAAAAAATCCCGGTGTTTTTCTTTTTGCAAAAATCAAGAAAACAGCCATTTTAGATAGTGAAAATAAAATTTTGGATTAAAAAAATTACTAATAATTCAAATTTTTGTCATAAAGATAGAATAATTGCTAATTTGCTTATCCTATCAAACCAAGACCCTGATGCACCAGATTTACGATACGCAGGTTGCCAAGCGATTTACCATATACAACAGCCTGTTCTTAGATCTCCCTTTTGATGATATCTACGTCACCGGCACGCTGTTACCTTTTTTGGGTAGGGCTTGCGAGACAGGCTATGCCTCTGGCAAAACTCCCAGACAGATCATTGATGGTTTTTTTGAAGAAATGATGCCGGGGCAATCTGAAAAAGAGAAATATGACTTTTTGTTTCAGATGATCCAATACGTGGAGCGTCAGGTCGTGTTGTTTGATTCAATTGAAGATGCGGCTTACGAAAAAATCAATGATATCTCGGGAAAAGGCTCGGTAAAGGCCCTGATCAATCGGGTAGAAAATGACCGGAAAAAGGAAGCCCTTATCCAGAAATTGAAGAATTTCTCTGTCCGGCTTACGCTTACTGCCCATCCCACCCAGTTTTATCCGGGTAACGTCCTGGGAATTATCACTGACCTGGAAAGTGCCATTCGAAACAATGACTTGGAGAGCATCAATTTGCTCCTACAGCAATTGGGAAAGACCGGATTTATCAACAGAGAAAAACCCACTCCCTTTGACGAGGCGGTCAGCTTGATCTGGTATTTGGAAAACGTGTTTTATCATGCCATTCCGGACATCATCATCCGCCTGCTCAAAGGATTGGATCAACCACTCCATTCCTGGGAAAACCCGGGGATCTTGAAAGTGGGGTTCTGGCCAGGCGGGGATCGGGATGGAAATCCGTTTGTGACCCACGACATAACTCTTCAGGTGGCTGATCGATTGAAAAAATGGCTCATGCGCTGCTATTATCGGGACCTGCGAAAGCTCAGAAAACGTCTTACTTTCAAAAATGTCGAAGAACTGATCACCAAAGCGGAAAGAGGGATTTATTTTACCTTATTTGAAAACAAGGAAGTTTATTCCTCCAAAGAAGATCTCCTGGCCATCTTATTGGAGGCCAGAGAGGCTTTGATTACCCATCATGACGGATTGTTTTTGGATTTGCTGGATCAGTTTATTCTGAAAGTTAAGATTTTCGGATTTCACTTTGCGCATATGGATTTGCGACAGGACAGTCGAAAGCATGACGGGTTTTGGGAAGAGGTATTCACGATTCAGGGAAAGGAGTTTACGGGCTCGGAGGAAGAATTGATCTCCAAAGTGATGAAAACGAAAGGATTGCCGGCTTTGGACCATTTCGAAGAGTCCTTCCACCGGGAAATGCTCCAATCGATGGCTTCCGTAAAGTCTATCCAAAAGAGTAATGGAGAGGAAGGGCTTCATCGCTACATCATCTCCAACTGCCAATCCGTGCTGCATATACTGGAGGTTTATCAAATGGCCAAACTGACCTTTGGAGTAGAACATGGAAAGCTCCCCTTGGATATTGTGCCGCTTTTTGAGACGATAGATGATCTGGCGAGTGCACCGGAAATCATGACCAAGCTCTACCAAATGCCAGAATACAAGCTCCACCTTCAAAATCGGGGTTGGAAACAAAACATCATGCTTGGATTTTCGGACGGGACCAAAGATGGAGGATACCTTAAAGCGAACTGGTCCATTTTGGAGGCAAAGGAAGAATTGACCAGAGTCTCCCGTGAGCATGGGATTCAGGTGGTCTTTTTCGATGGTAGAGGAGGTCCCGTGGCGAGAGGGGGAGGAAACCTGCATAATTTCTATGCCTCTCTGGGTGAAAAAGTGGAAAATTCGGAAATCCAGGTCACCATTCAGGGTCAAACTATTTCATCCAACTATGGAAAAATTGTCTCCTGTACATATAATTTTGAGCAATTGCTCAGTGCAGGACTAGAAAATCATCTCTATCCCGATGCAGAGAAAAATCTGAATGAATCTCAGCGTGAATTGATCCAAGCCTTGGCAGATGCGGGATATCAAGCTTACAAGCAATTGAAAAGTCACCCCAAATTTGTCCCTTATTTGGAACATGTGGCGCCGCTTAAGTTTTTTGGAATGACCAATATCGGGTCTAGGCCTTTGAAGCGGGGAGGAGCGTCAGGATTGAAATTTGAAGACCTGAGGGCCATTCCCTTTGTTGGTTCTTGGGCGCAGATGAAGCAAAATATTCCAGGATTTTATGGCGTTGGTACCGCCTTGGCCGCTCTGGAAAAGGAAGGGAAAATGGAAGAACTCAAAAAGTTATACCAAGAAAGCCTGTTTTTTCGGACTTTGTTGAGCAATTCCATGCAGTCGCTGAATAAGTGTTTTTATCCTGCTTCTGCATACCTCAAAGAAAATCCGGAGTATGGAGAATTTTGGGGGATTCTGTATCAGGAGTTTTTGCAGTCTGTGGAGAAATTAAAGGAAATCTCCGGTATGCAGGAATTGTTGGAAGACAACCCGGTTTCCAAAGCTTCCATCGAGATCCGCGAGCGAATTGTCCTTCCGCTGATCACGATTCAGCAGTACGCCATCCAATGTGGACTTGAAAATGGCTCATCTACTGCCATTTTGGATAAACTGATTCTGAGAACTATGTTTGGGATCATCAATGCCATGCGAAATGCCGCGTAAATTTTGAATCAAAAAAGGTGGTTTAAAAGCCACCTTTTTTGGTTGGAGTTAGGCTAGCTCAAAATGACTCATTGATATTCAGATAAAACCCTGAATTTCCTTTTTGCCCAAAGGCATAATCAGCCGCGATAGTGGTTCTTTTCTCCTTGTTGATCATCACTCTCAATCCAACGCCGTATCCGGGGTTGATTTTTTCGAATAGTTTTTCGCTGAAATCCTTAGGTCCCATCATTTCCAATGGCCTACCTCCACTAAATGTCGCGCTGTTTACAAAAACAGTTCCGCCAAAAGTTTCTTTGGATTTTTGAAGCGGGAATCTCCATTCGGCTTCCCCATACACCATATTAGCCCCTCTGAATCTTCCCTGGGCATAGGCGCGACCACTCCGGCCAAACATATCCCAACCGATTGAAGGGAGGTTCATATAAGGTAAATCACCAGAAATCAAGAAATTGCCCATAGCCCAAACTCCGATTAAATTCCGCTTTCGTTTTTGATCGAGATTGAAATAATGTCTGTAGTCCAAGAGCAAGGTGCTTGAGGATCGGTCCGAACCTAAAAAAGTCGGGTTGATTTTATATTGAAACCAGGCAAAGTTTTTTTCATAAGGAGATACAGCTACGTCTCGATTGTCCATGACTGCATTAATTGTGATTCCGGAAAGGGTATACCGATCGGAGTCGAAACCTCTGGAAAGGTTGTATTGGTCGTGGGCAAATAGATTATCGGGGTCAGCCGATTCGTTGAGGAAGTTTTTGATCCGGGTATGGATGTCGAGGTGATAACCCATTCCCAGATAAAAATTTGAATCTCCAATTCGTTTCAAAAATGCCTCATAGAACCGGATCAGAGTGAAATCCATCTGTTGTTCGCCCCAATACACTCCAAATCTGTTGGGGTTTTCCGAAAGTTCGTTTGGTGTAGAACTTCCCAAACCAAAGGTGGGCTGTGAAGTCAGGAAGTATCTCCAATCTCCGATCAACAAGGCGCTGTTGTCGGATAGATAGATATTGTGCCGAGAACTGAAAATCCATTGCTTTTTCGTGGTATAGAGAAGGTTTCCGACCAGATTGGACATTTTGGTGGTTTGTGGGTTTCCCATGTACCAAGTAGCCGAAGGCGCAAAACCAAACATCCATCCATTGGCTGGATTGGAAGCAATAGCCGGAAGGGGGATAAAACTAAAGTGGTAAATTTTGTTGGGAGAGTAAGAATCGACAGTGTCTTTTTGCGCGTAGCCAGAGAAAGAAAAGGTCAATAAAAAAGCGAGATAAAGGCTGGATTTCATAGGCTCAAGGAGGGGCTGGCTTCCTGACTTAATTCTAGGTATTCTAGCATTCTGGATCAAATTTAATTTTAGTGAATTTCACTCCTTTGATAGGGTTTACTTGCATTTATTGCAAAAGGAAAATCGCACAAAAGACCTTTATCTTCTACACTAAATAGAGGTATTTATAGAGAGAAGATTAAGGTTTATATAGAAATTCTAAGATCGGATGGGATAGGGCAGGATTGCATGCTCCCGAAAATCGGGTATTTTTTGGTGCCTAATTCCTAAAGCATTTCCCGATATGACCCTCACGCCTTCCCCCACCTACAATCAAACCTACATCTGGCTGATATCGCTCACCGCAGCATTGGGAGGATTTTTATTCGGCTATGATTGGGTGGTGATTGGTGGAGCTAAGCCCTTTTATGAACCATACTTTGGGATCACTTCGGTGGAAGATCAAGGCTGGGGAACCAGTTCGGCTTTGGTGGGATGCATGGTGGGGGCGGGGCTGTGTATTTGGATCAGTGACCGATTGGGAAGAAAGCGACTGCTGATATTTTCCGGCTTTTTGTTTTCACTTTCTGCATTGGGTACCGCCTTGGCCGAGACCTTTTGGGCTTTCAACCTGTATCGAATTGTGGGAGGAGTGGCCATGGGAATTGCGTTGAATCTTTCTCCACTTTACATCTCCGAACTGGCACCATCTGATAAGAGAGGCAGGCTGGTGACGATCAATCAGCTTCTGATCATGTTTGGCGTATTGCTGGCACAGCTGGTCAATTGGCAGATTTCCCTCTTGGATACCCAACTTTCGGACCAGGCGGGTTTTGACGAAATCGCCCAAAGCTGGAATGGTCAGGCGGGCTGGAGATGGATGTTTGGCGCGGAGTTGATACCTGCCGCTTTGTTTTTTGTATTGATGTTTTTTGTTCCGGAGAGTACAAGATGGCTTGTGAAAAACAATCAGCTGGATGAGGCAAAGAAGATATTGACCAAAATCGGGGGATCACAGTATGCCGAATCATCAATTCAAGAGACAAGGTCCACCTTGTCTGGGGGCGATTTGGGACAGGTCAATCTGAAAGAACTTTTTCAAAAAAATATCCTCAAACTTCTTGCAATAGGCGTCTTTTTGGCCTTTCTCCAACAATGGAGCGGCATCAATGTCGTGATCTATTATGCGGCAGATATCTTTCAGGCTGCCGGCTATAACCTCAAACAGATGATGCTCAACATTGTCGTGGTAGGAGGAGTGATGGTACTTTCCGTTTTCGTCACTCTGGCTACCGTGGACCGGTTCGGGAGGAAGCGGATTCTTTTGGTATGCCTTGCAGCAATGACGTTTTTGTATGCAGGAATCGGCTATTCATTTTTTGCCGAAGTTGGAGGCTCACTGGTGGTGGTATTGGTATTGGCCAATGTGATGTTTTATTCGATCTCCTTGGCTCCCTTGCTTTGGGTGCTTTTGTCGGAGATATTTCCCAATAAGGTACGGGGAGCAGCCATTTCTGTCGGTGCCTTAGCGCATTGGGTGGGTAATTTTACACTCACCTATTTCTTTCCTGCCATCAAAGAAAATCTGGGCTGGGCGAATAATTTTTGGCTTTATGGAGCAATATGTGCCTTCGGCTTTTTGGTAATCTGGGTCGTTTTGCCTGAAACCAAAGGGAAATCCCTCGAAGAATTGGAAAAAGAATTGGGAGGGTGAGATCTTCAATCACCTTGGATTTCAGACTTTTTTGGTGGATTATTTGAGGATTTTTTTGACGAGTTCTCGTTTCACAAAAACGATAAAAAACCAGGAGATCCAGGCCGCCAAGGTACCCATTACTGCCCCTAAGAGGATATCCCAGGGATAATGTACGCCTAGATAGATTCGGGTATAGCTCACGACAAAGGCATACAGGTATAGCCAACGAAGTCCTTTGATTTTACCTTTCAGTTTCCGGTTGAGGAATACTGCCAACCCAAAGGTGTTTGCAGCATGAGAGGAGACAAAACCATATAAGCCTCCACATCTTCCATAATTATGGATGATGCCTTCCCATCGGGGATCGTGGCAGGGGCGGAGTCTTTCAAAGAAAGGCTTCATCAATCCGGAAGTCACTTGGTCTGCGATAAGTATGGTCAGCATGATCCCACCAAAGACCCACCAGGAGTTTTTGGGGTCAATCCGGTAAATTTTGTAAATCAGAAAAAGGAAGAGCGGGAGCCAGGTAATGGTCTCGGTCATTTGGAAAATAATCGGATCCAAGGCTTCCGAATGGAAGGAATTCAACCAAAGAAAAAGGTCTTCATCCCACTTTTTGACTGTTTCGATCATGATTGATAGGAAAGCCAGTCCAACCCTTTTTTGAGATGCTTGAGGGTAAATTCCTCCTCGCTTCCTGGCCTGGGCTGATGCATATAGGTCCATTCGGCCTGTGGAGGCATACTCATCAAAATACTTTCTGTCCTTCCGTTGGTATCCAATCCGAATTTGGTGCCTGCATCCCATACCAGGTTAAACTCCACGTAGCGACCTCTTCTTAGATTTTGCCATGCTTTTTCCTCCGGACCAAACGGAAGCTTGGCATTTTTATGCATAAAATAGCCGTAAATCTCAGGGAATAATCGGCCAAGCGCCAGACTGAAATCGAGGATAGCCTGAAACTGACCATCAGATGAAGCGCTCAACCTATCGTAAAAGATACCTCCTATACCCCGTGTTTCGTCCCGGTGCTTGAGGTAAAAGTAATCGTCTGCCCAATTTTTAAACTTCGGATAATACTCTGAATCAAAAGCATCGCAGGTTTCTTTGAGTTTTTGATGAAAATAGGCCGCATCCTCAGGAACGATGTAATGGGGGGTAAGGTCAATTCCCCCACCGAACCAATGTATGCCGTTTTCCATTTCAAAATACCGGATATTCATGTGGATAATCGGCACTTTGGGACTGAAAGGATGGAGCACAATAGAAACTCCTGTCGCAAAAAAGTCAGCTTGATCCAGCCCCAGTTTTTGCAGGATTTTTTCTGGAGTCGCTCCATGAACCGCTGAAAAAGCAACTCCTCCTTTTTCGATGATCGCTCCATCTTGGAAAATCCGGGTTCTCCCTCCGCCGCCTTCGCTTCTTTCCCATCGGTCCTCGATAAATTTCCCCTGGCCATCTCTCTCTTCCAAGCCTTTGCAGATATACTCTTGCATTTGCTGGTAGATTAGGGCTATTTCCTCTTTTGTTTTTCTGCTCATTAGATCAATTTCTCAGAATGGATATCCAATTCCAAAGTTAAATACCGTTTGTCCTCTTTTGCCGAATGGCTGTCTGAAACTGAGATTATCCAGCACCCATCGGCTCCCTTCGGGCTGCGAGGGATCAATGGCTTTGGTCGCCAAATCCAAGCGGATGACCAGAAAGTCAAAGTCCATCCGGATACCCCAACCGGCTCCCAGCGCAATTTCTTTGTAAAACCGATCATATCGGAAATCTGCCCCGGGTCTGGCTGCATCTCGGCCAATCATCCACGCGTTTCCGGCGTCGATAAACAAGGCCATGTCAAAGTACCCGAAAAGCTTTCTCCTGTATTCAAGCATGCTTTCCAAAATCATTTCGGCGGGCTGCTCGGTGGTAAAGTCATATTCACCCCTTGTACCTCTCGTCGGGCTATAGCTTCCTGGTCCCAATCGCCGTGCCTGCCAAGCCCGAATACTGGTTCCACCTCCTGCAAAGAAATACTTTTCATAAGGCAAAATCCCCGCACTGACTCCATACGGTCTAGCCATTCCAAAATTGAAACGATAGGCAAAAGTCTGTTTTTCATTTACGGGGTAATACCTCCTGAAATCAATTTGTCCTTTTAGCCATTGGAAATTGGCAAATTCGATTCCCGGTTCATCGTTGCTTTTTACGTTAAAAAAGTTGAGGGAGGTGCCTCCACTTTCCCCAAATACTCGGAGCAATGCAGCTTTGCGGGTTTTGAAGTCACCATATCGATTAAAATTAATAATCGTCTGACCCGAAAAACTGCTTATAAATGAGGGTAAAAAAGACCAAATCAGGTTATTCCCTTCCTGCTGAAGGTTGGTGAGGATTTGTGCAAACTCATTTTGTATAAATGGGGTCCGGATATAGCTGATATCAGCGGCATTGACCGTGAAGGTTTGCCGGTTGTTTTGGGTAGACCAATTGTAGGCCAACAGACCATTAATGGCATTTCTTCTGTATTCGGGACGATTGGTAAACAAATAACCAAACTGAACTCGGGTATTTGGATTGTATTTCCCGAATTTTTGTAAGGAGCTGGGGGCAAAGGGGATTAAAAAACGCGGAAAAATTACAGAAACAGAAGTATTTAGTTCACTGCTTTGATAGACTCCTTGACCTGTGGCTGAAGCGACACCTTCCAGTCCAGCCCTGAAATTGAACTCTAAGATTTCACCTGCTCTGAAAAAGTTTCGATTACGAAGGGCCGTGCTAAAGAATGGACCGGGAAGCTGCTCTGTGATCGTCATCCCGAGCTGATTGGTCAGTTGATATTTTTGGTTGGGCTGCGTAAATATATTGGCAGTCAGTGAGGTGCCTAAGGTATCGAAGGTAATGTTGACGAATCTGAACAAATCCAGATTGTTCAAAAGCCGTTGGGTTTCAATGGCTTTGGTCCGACTGTATGGAGCCCCTTTTTGCAGTTGAACACGTGAGGCAAGGATTTTGGCCGAGTATCGGTCCCGATAAAAAGAGAAATTGATATGGTTATACCGGGTTTGTACTCTTCGGTCTGCGAATTCATCACTGGGAGGATTGATTCGAAATACAATTGAATCCAGGGTATAGACTTCATGTTTTTCCGAAAAAGTGGGTTTTTGAATGACCTGCTCCAATCGGATGGTTTTGGCAGCAGTATCCTGGTAGGCTATGTAATTGATATACGACCTCGAAAACATGTAAAAGCCGTTGTTTTTCAACAGTTCCTCAATTCGGTTTCGTTCAGCTGCAATATTATCCTGCACATAGATCTCCCCTTTCTTTATCAGCGAATTTTGGGGATTGAGATTGAGGATGCGTACAATTTCTTCGTTTTCACTTCGTGTATAGACCGAATCCAGTATGTAGGGTTTGTTTTCTGTGATTTGGTAGGTGACGAAAGCCTTCTGATTTTTGGTTTCCACCTCATAATTGACTTTGGCATCAAAAAAACCATGATTGACCAAATACCCTTTCAAATTACGATAGGTTTTCTCAGTCAGAGTACTATCCAGGATGACCACGGGGTTGCCTGTTCTCATCAGTGCGTTGCCAAATTCTAATTTCCTTTCCAGACCGGCGACCTTGGATTCTAATTTCTCTTCCTTTTTGCGGAGTTTGCGATCCAGGGGCAGTGAATCTTGTTGAATTCCGATTTGCCTAAGTTTTTCCTTGGTATCCGCCAATTTTTCAGCAACAGCGGTGCTGTCGTAAAAATTTCTCCCGAAACGATAAATCAAAACACCCACAGAAGTACCTAAAAATCGAGTATTTGGTTCTTGTTCGATCAATTTGAGGAGTTCTTCCTGATCGGATCTTTCCACCCCTTTTAAATCATTCTCATAGACGATATACTGGCCTTCCTCCAGGTTTTTAGTCAATGAGCAACTCAAGCATAACCAGAGCAGAGCAATAAAAAGTATATATTTGGAGGATTTCAAATCGGATTAAACTGAGGGAATGCTAAGCAAAAATACGGTTAAGTTTATAAAATCCTTACATCAAAAAAAATACCGAAGCGAAGCGGAGAGGTTCTTTGTCGAAGGGGAGAAAAGTGTGGTAGAGGTGTTGAACTCGGATTTCTTGACAGAATTACTTTTGGTGACAGATGATTTTCAGCAGAAATATCCCGATTTGATCCGTTCGTATAGCGGAGAATTACTCAACGTTACCCGGCATCAGTTGGAGCAAGTGGGCCTTTATCAATCGAATGATTCCGCTCTTGCCGTAGTGAGGATGAAAGCAAACGAGGCCTTTGTGCCTGATCCTAAGGAGCTTGTTTTGGCACTCGATGAGGTCAGAGATCCGGGGAATCTTGGGACCATCATCCGGATTGCCGACTGGTTTGGAATTTCCAAGCTGCTGTTTTCTCCTCAGACAGCTGAATTTTATAATCCCAAAGTAATCCAGGCTACCATGGGTTCATTCACCCGGGTCAAGTTTTTCTATGAAGACCTAGAGGAGGCTTTGTCCAGATGGCAATTGCCCGTGTATGGGGCATTTTTGGATGGGGAAAATATCCATAGTTTGGCCAATCCTCTCCCGGGAGTAATCGTGATGGGCAATGAATCCAAAGGAATCTCGGCGGAGGTTGAAAAGTGGGTAAGTAAAAAAGTGACTATTCCGGGGTTTGGAAAGGCAGAATCTCTTAATGTGGCAATTGCTACTGCGATTCTGTGTGACAATTTCAAAAGGCTTTTAGGTTCATGAGAGAAAAGCTTGGACAAACGCTTTCCAAAGTTGGAATCAATGGGTTTTTACTGGGCTTGTTTGTGGCTATAGCCCTTGCCTCAGTTTTCCCTGAGGTAGGGGCTGAGCAATCCGGTCTGCCTTGGAAGCCGGTCATCAATATAGGAATTGGCTTGGTTTTCTTTTTTTACGGAGTCAAACTTGATCCCAATCAACTTAAAGCAGGGCTTTCCAATTGGAAACTCCATCTCCTGATCCAATTGTCGACATTCTTATTGTTTCCCGTTCTGGTATGGGTAATGATGTCAGTGATTCCATGGATCAGTGAGGATTTTAAGTTGGGGATTACCTATTTGTCCGCTCTTCCATCCACGGTGAGTGCCTCGGTTGTCATGGTATCTATTGCAGGAGGAAATCTCCCCGGGGCTATTTTTAATGCGAGTATTTCCAGTCTGTTGGGGGTGATACTGACTCCGGTTTGGATGGGAGTATTGGCGGGAGGTGTCGAGGGTGAGGTAGATTTTTGGACTACCTTGGGAGAGCTTTCGGTTAAAGTCTTGCTGCCTGTGGTATTGGGAATACTATCTCATGGTTGGCTTTTTCCGAAATTGAGCAAAGCCCTTCCCAAGCTGAAGTATGTGGACCAGACGGTGATCATGATGATTGTGTTTACGTCTTTTTCCGAGTCTTTTGCCCAAAAAATATTCTCTTCCTACTCCTTGGGAATCTTACTGAGTGTAGCCGTCACCATGTTGGCCATTTTTATAGGAATGATGCTTCTCTTACATTCTTTGAGTGTAATGTTGGGATTCTCTGTTCAGGATCGGATTACTGCCCTTTTTTGTGGCTCCAAAAAATCATTGGTTCATGGTGTAGTCATCGGAAAGGTGATCTTTCCTGATCCTGCCGTGTTAGGTTTGGTGTTACTTCCCGTCATGCTTTACCATATCCAGCAGTTGATTTTGGGTAGCATGCTGGCGGGCTATTTTGGGAGAAAAAATAAAGCCTGAAGGTGATCCAGGCTTTCAGGGTTGGACTTTATAGGTATTTGCCGGCAAGCTCTTCCACGAGATCCAAATAGGCTTGGGTAGCCTCTTCTTTAGACTTTCCTTTCAAAGTCAACCAGGCATTGTATTTGGCTGCTGCCTTAAAATCAAATCCTCCCGGTCTTTCTC
This sequence comes from Algoriphagus aquaeductus, assembly GCF_003253485.1. Classification (GTDB taxonomy): domain Bacteria; phylum Bacteroidota; class Bacteroidia; order Cytophagales; family Cyclobacteriaceae; genus Algoriphagus; species Algoriphagus aquaeductus. The sequence goes on from NZ_QKTX01000015.1 coordinate 36,172, forward strand.
CTTCATTATCCCCCTCGGTAGCCTGCTTATATAATCCGTATAGCCTCAACAGCTCCTCATTGCTGGGTCTTGTGGTAAATCTCTGGGTAAGAGATACTGCCTCTTCTAGTGTAGTTGGTTTCATGGTAAACTGAAAGTTGTGTTTTGAGTTTCCAAATATGAGGAAAAAAACAGGAATGAAAATAGCGGAAAAAGAAAAAACCAGCCTTCAGAAGGCTGGTTTGAGCACTCAGGATTGAGCTGATTATCTCTTGTTCATGCTAACGTAGTCTCTTTCGGTAGCTCCGGTGTATACCTGACGAGGTCTTCCGATAGGCTCACCGTTTTCTCTCATTTCTTTCCATTGAGCAATCCAGCCCGGGAGTCTTCCCAATGCAAACATCACGGTAAACATATCGGTAGGGATACCCAAAGCACGGTAGATAATTCCAGAATAGAAATCTACGTTAGGGTAGAGTTTTCTGTCTACAAAATACTGATCGTTCAAGGCGGCGTATTCCAGTTCTTTGGCAATGTCCAAAACGGGATCTTTGACGCCAAGTTTGTTTAGAACATCATCAGCGGCTTTTTTGATGATTTTAGCTCTTGGATCGAAGTTTTTGTACACTCGGTGTCCAAAGCCCATCAATCGGAAAGGATCGTTTTTGTCTTTGGCTTTGTCCAAATACTTCTTGGCATCTCCGCCGTCAGCTTTGATGGCCTCGAGCATTTCGATCACGGACTGGTTTGCACCACCGTGTAGCGGACCCCAGAGCGCATTGATTCCGGCAGAAATAGAAGCGTAAATAGATGCTTGAGAGGAGCCAACGATTCTTACAGTGGAAGTAGAGCAGTTTTGCTCATGATCTGCATGAAGGATCAACAATGCATCCAAAGCTTTGGCGACAATTGGATCTACTTCATATCGTTCTGCAGGTAGCGCAAACATCATTTTGAGGAAGTTGGAGCAATAATCCAGGGAATTGTCCGGATAGTTTACCGGGTGTCCAACTTTATTTTTATAAGCCCAGGCCGCAAAGGTTGGCATCTTGGCAATCAAACGAACGATACTGAGATTTACATCCTCAGCACTTGCATTTGGGTTTAATGAATCCGGATAAAATGCAGAAAGCGAACAGATCAAAGAAGAAAGGACTCCCATCGGGTGGGCATTGGAAGGGAATCCATCGAGTATTTTTTTGATGTCTTCGTGCACGAGCGTGTGCATGGTGATTTCTCTGGTGAAATCCTCGTATTGTTGTTGGGTGGGCAATTCACCATAAATCAAAAGGTAGGCTACTTCGATAAAGCTTGACTTTTCTGCCAAGTCTTCGATTCTGTATCCTCTGTATCTTAGAACTCCCTCTTCACCATCCAAAAAAGTAATGGAACTGGTAGTTGAACCTGTGTTTTTGAAACCTGAATCAAGGGTGATCAGGCCAGTAGCACTTCTCAGTTTCGCAATATCAATAGCAGGCTCGTTTTCGGTGCCGATGATCACCGGGAATTCGTATTCTTGCCCATTGTAGGACAACTTGGCGGAGTCAGACATAAATCGTTAGTTTGGATTCGTTTTAATTTTAAAAACTCTAAAATCGCGCTTAAGTTAATAAAATTGACCGTTTTTTAAGGATTTTATTCCACGACAGAACGCAATATTATTTGGCAAATCTCAGAGGGTTAGCATTGAATAATAACTTGTTGGAAATAAAGTATTTGCCCCCGGAAGGATTATAACTTGTCTTAATAGACATGATAAATCCCAGAAGCAGCAGACAAAAAAAGCCCCGAAGGGCTTCTGATTAGTCGCAGAAATGTTCAAATACTTCTACCAGGTGATCACCGATCATTTTGGCATTTCTTCCTTCGATATGGTGTCTTTCGATAAAGTGCACCAATTCTCCATCCTTAAACAAGGCCATTGCCGGAGAAGAAGGAGGATAGGGCAACACCAGTTCACGTACTTTAGCTACTGCATCACGGTCATTTCCTGCGAAAACAGTGGCGAGCGTAGTTGGTTTTTTTGAAGCGTTTTCTAAAGCAAATCTAACCCCCGGACGCGCTGCACCTGCAGCACAGCCACAGACAGAGTTGACTACCACGAAAGTGGTTCCTTTGTGATTGGGTCCCAGGTGTTCGGCAACTTGTTCAGCTGTCCGAAATTCCTCGAATCCTACGTTGGAGAGTTCCGCTCTCATTGGAGCGATTAGTTCTTCAGGATACATATTATTGAGTTTTTATTATACAGTTTTAAAGAAATCCTAATTCGAGTTTGGCTACCTCGGACATCATATCTTGAGAGTAGGGTGGATCAAATGTCACTTCGACTTCCACATTGTTGACTCCACTGATTTGCTGGATTTTGTCCTTGACCTCTGAGGGTATAAATTCAGCAGAAGGGCAATTGGGTGAAGTTAGGGTCATCTGTACATAGACATTGTTGACCGGGTACACGGTAATCTCATAGATCAATCCCAATTCGTAGACATCCACCGGAATCTCCGGATCATAGACCTGCTTGATAGCCGTGACCACCTTGTCTCGCAGGTTGTCGACTTGGGTGGTGCTTTCGGTAGGTTTTTCAGCTTCCATATCAGGCATTTTGCTTGGTTTGAAGAGCCAGTGCGTAGAGCTTCATTTGTTTGATCATTGCAGCCAATCCATTGGATCGTTGGCTTCCGATGATACTCCCCATTCCGATTTTTTGAATAAAATCCAGATCAGCATGAATGATTTCATTCGGTCTTCGATTATCCAAAACACGAATCAATAGAGAAATCAGTCCTTTGGTGATGTCAGTATTGGAATCCGCTTGATACTGAACTTTCCCGTCTTTTTCATCTGCGATCAACCAAACTTTTGACTGACACCCTTTGATGATGTTTTCTTCTTTTCGCTCGGAATCAGGAAATGGTTTCAGATTTCCTCCCAATTCCATAATGTAGAAAATGGTGGACTCTTTGTCATCACCTAGGATTTCAAATTCTGAAACAATTTCCTCCTGTACCTCCTTGATCGTGCTCATTTGTTTTTCAATCGTGCGATTTGGGCGACACTTTCCGCCAGCTTTTCAATTTCTGATCTGGTATTGTAAACCGCAAAGGAGGCTCTTACAGTTCCCTCGATTCCAAATCGTTTCATCAAAGGTTGTGTACAGTGATGACCCGTTCTCACTGCAATTCCTTTGGCATCCAGCATTTGTCCTACATCAAAAGGATGCATTCCATGGATGTTAAATGAAAGTACAGAGACTTTTTCGGAGGCTGTTCCAACCGGGTTAAATCCTTTGATATCATGCATCAGTTCATTGGCATGTGCCAAAAGTCCATCTTCATGAGCCCTGATTTTGGATTTGGTTAGCTCTTGGATAAAATCCAGAGCTGCTTTAAAAGCAATCACATCAGCAATATTGGGTGTACCGGCCTCAAATTTGAAAGGAATCTCATTATAAGTGGTTTTTTCAAACGTCACTTCTTTGATCATTTCTCCTCCACCTAAGAAAGGAGGCATTTCTTCCAAAACTTCTCTTTTGCCGTAAAGCACCCCGAGACCCGTTGGACCATAGAGTTTGTGTGCCGAAAAAGCCAAAAAATCACAGTTCAATTCCAGCACATCAATGTCGAGGTGGGAAGTGGACTGAGCACCGTCCAAAAGGACTTTTGCACCCACAGCATGGGCTGCGTCAATAATTTTTTTGACGGGATTGATTGTCCCTAATGCATTGGAAGCATGGACGACACTGACCAATTTGGTCCTTGGTGTCAAAAGTTTTTCGAATTCCTTCCAGACTAACTCACCCGCTTCATTGATCGGGATTACTTTCAGTATCGCGCCTTTTGCCTCACATAGCATCTGCCAAGGCACGATGTTGCTGTGGTGCTCCATGGTAGAGATGAGGATCTCGTCACCCTTTCCGATAAATTTTCTTCCAAAAGTCTGGGCAACCAAGTTGATACTTTCGGTAGTCCCTTTGGTGAAAACAATTTCAGCGGCTTCTCTTGCGCCGATAAAATCTTTGACTGCTTCACGGGTTTCCTCGTAGTCGCGCGTAGCACGGTCAGCTAGCGCATGGGCACCACGATGAATATTGGAATTGTCTTTTTCGTAGTAATCCTGCAAGGCTTTTAAGACTGCCTTGGGTTTTTGAGTAGTTGCGGCATTATCAAAATAAATCAAAGGCTTGCCATGCACTTCTTGATGAAGTACAGGAAACAGGCCCCTGATTTGATCGATAGGTAGACTCATGAGATTAGAATTTGCTTCCCAAGCGCTCCTGAATCAGGTTTACGACATGATTGTGGAAGCTTTCTTCTTCGATTTTTTCCAGCACCTCACCTGCGAATGCATAGAGTAAAAGTCCTTTCGCGGAAAGCTTGTCAAGTCCCCTCGCTCTGAGGTAGAACAAAGCCTCTTCATCCAGCTGACCTACGGTACATCCGTGAGAGCACTTCACATCATCTGCCCAAATTTCCAATTGAGGTTTAGTATTGACGATGGCATCTTCGGAGAGGAGGATATTGTTGTTTTGCTGGAAGGCATTGGTTTTCTGAGCATCCTGACGAACGAAAATCTTTCCATTGAAAACTCCGCGGCTTTGGTCGGCGAGAATTCCTTTGTAGAGTTCGTTCGAATCAGCGTGAGGGATAGTATGATCGACATTGGTATGGTTGTCCACGTGGGTTTTACCGTTGAGCAAGTACACGCCAAACATGTTACCCTCGGAATTGCTGCCCAGAAGATTCAGACTCAGATTATTTCTCACCATATCTCCGGAAAGAGAAATATTCACCGAGGTGAATTTGGCATCTTTCAGAATGTCCGTTTCAATATTGCTGACCTCGATGGTGTTTTTTCCTTCGTTCTGAAGTCTGTAATAGCTGATTTGGGAATTCACTCCGCCTTTTACCTCCACCACCTTGTTTACAAAGTAGGCAGAGTCACTAAGGCTGATGCTTTGATCAATGAAGGTCACCTCGGCAAAGTCACCCACTTCAATCCAAACCCTAGGTTGAATAACCTGTCCAAGGTTTTCTTTGTTGAAAGAAAGCAATAGGATTGGTCTTTCGATCTGGGATTTTTTTGGAACGGAAATGAAAATTCCATCTACAAATGAAGCTTGATTCAGCGCTGCAAAAGGATCTTTAGAGGCCTTGGCAATGCTTCCAAGGGAAGTTTCAGGCTTATCGGAAAGTTTGGAGATTTCCACTCCTTCAATCGTCGAGGAGAGTTCAGGAAGAAATGCTCCGTTGGCAAAAACCAATACATCACCTTCGAAACCTTCAAACAAAGCCGATTTCACTTGGCTCGGAGTGACTTCAAAAGGAAGGGCAGTGGAGAAGTTGGTTAGGGCATTATCCAGCTTCTTACTGATGTTGGTGAATTTATATTCTTCTGCTTTCACGGCAGGAATCCCCTGATTGAGAAAGCTTTCCTTTCCTGAGTTCCGAATGGAATGGAAGTTTTCCGGGCTTGCTGCAAAAAGCGCTTGAAATGTATCTTGTTGGGTCAAGGTACTCATGTTTATTTGTTTTGGGATCAGACAGTGGCTGCGGAATCGACTTCTTCTTTGATCCAGTCGTAGCCTTTTTCTTCGAGCTCGAGAGCGAGCTCCTTAGTGCCGGATTTTACAATTCTTCCTTTGTACAACACGTGCACGTAGTCAGGAACTATGTAATCCAACAAGCGCTGATAGTGTGTCACCACGATCGTTGCGGTTTTGTCTGATTTCAATTTATTTACCCCATTGGATACGATTCTTAAGGCATCGATATCCAATCCAGAGTCCGTTTCATCCAAAATGGAAAGGACAGGCTCCAACATGGCCATTTGGAAAATCTCGTTTCTTTTTTTCTCTCCTCCCGAAAAACCTTCGTTGAGTGATCGGCTGAGTAATTTCTGATCGATTTCCACCAAAGCCATTTTCTCTTTCATCAGCGAAAGAAACTTTACTGCGTCCAAAGGTTCTTGACCTCTGTATTCACGGACTTGGTTGAGCGCTGTTCTCAGAAAGTTGGTGGAGGATACCCCGGGGATTTCCACAGGATACTGGAAAGCCAAGAATACACCTTCTCTTGCCCGGTCTTCTGGAGCAAGCTCCAAAAGGTCTTTACCTTGGAAAATCACTTCTCCTTCGGTTACTTCATATTCTTCACGACCTGCGAGTACAGAAGCCAAAGTCGACTTACCGGAACCGTTTGGTCCCATGATTGCGTGTACTTCACCTGCTTTTACTTCAAGATTGATCCCTCTCAGGATTTCGTTTCCCTCGATGGATGCGTGGAGGTTTTTTATGCTTAACATGTTTCTGATTTTTCAATTTTTAAGTGTTCCAATTTTTCAATTGGATTTAACCAACGGAACCTTCTAATGTGAGCGCAAGTAGCTTTTGTGCTTCTACTGCAAACTCCATCGGGAGTTGGTTCAATACTTCCTTGGCGTAGCCATTTACAATCAAGGCTACCGCATCTTCGGTGGCGATGCCTCGCTGGTTGCAGTAGAATATCTGGTCTTCACCGATTTTCGAGGTAGTGGCTTCGTGCTCTACTTTGGCGGTAGGATTATTGATATCGATGTAGGGGAAGGTATGTGCTCCGCAACGGTCACCCATCAGCAAAGAGTCACATTGGGAGAAGTTTCTTGCATTGTCCGCACGCTTCATCACCTGCACCTGTCCTCGGTAGGAGTTTTGGGATTTTCCTGCGGAAATACCTTTAGATACGATTCTTGATTTGGTGTTTTTGCCAATATGGATCATTTTGGTACCTGTATCGGCTTGCTGATAGTTGTTGGTGACAGCTACAGAATAGAATTCACCGACAGAATAATCACCCTTTAAAATACAAGAAGGGTATTTCCAAGTCACGGCAGAACCTGTTTCTACTTGAGTCCAAGAGATTTTGGAATGATCTCCGGCACAGATTCCCCGCTTGGTTACAAAGTTGTAAATACCGCCTTTTCCTTCTTTATCTCCAGGGAACCAGTTTTGCACGGTAGAATATTTTACCTGTGCATGCGCTCCAGCATAAATTTCAACCACTGCTGCGTGAAGCTGATTTTCGTCACGCTGAGGCGCAGTACAACCCTCTAGATAAGAAACATAGGATTCATCCTCCGCTACAATCAAGGTTCTTTCGAATTGACCCGTATTGGCGGCATTGATTCGGAAATAGGTGGATAGCTCCATCGGGCATCTTACTCCCTTTGGAATGTAGCAAAAAGAACCGTCTGAAAATACAGCTGAATTGAGAGCCGCATAATAATTGTCGGTCATAGGCACGACCGATCCTAAGTATTTCTTTATCAGTTCAGGATGCTCCTTTACTGCTTCGCTGAATGAACAGAAAACAATTCCAAGTTTTCCTAGGGTATCCTTAAAAGTGGTTGCCACGGATACGGAATCCAGGACAGCATCGATGGCGATTCCCTGAAGTCTTTTTTGCTCATTGAGAGAAATACCCAATCTCTCATAAATTGCGATCAATTCTGGATCAACCTCGTTAAGATTTTTAGGCTTTTTTGACTGTTTGGGCGCAGAATAATATTTCAAAGACTGAAGGTCTATCTTTGGATAGTGTACATTTGCCCATTGGGGTTCAGTCATGGATTGCCAAGTCCTAAAAGCTTTAAGTCTCCACTCCAATAACCATTCTGGTTCTTCTTTTTTTGCAGAAATCCATCGAATGATATCTTCATTTAATCCGGTCGGCGCTTCATCGGCCTCATAATTGACCGACCAACCGTGTTCGTATTCTTTGGAGGTAAGCTCTTCTAAAATCTGATTGTCTTTGCTCATTTGCTGAGTTATTTAGACTAATTATATTTTGACTGCGAAGGTACAACATCTAATCAAAAAAATATGTTCGAAGTCATATTAAAAATCTATAAGACATAGTTGCTTTGCCCTAATTAATAGGCGTAAATGCTTAATAGATAAAATTTTGGGACAAAAAACAAAAGCCGGTATAATCTCCGGCTTTTATTTTTCAAGGGCGATATTACAGTATTCCAATTAAATTAGATTTAATCTAAATAGTGTTATTTCTCTTTGTCGAAAAATTGTATGGGTCTGTTGATGCTCTCTTCCAAAACAATCAATGTTTCAGTCCGATCTATTCCATCCACTTTTTGGATTTTGTCTAAAACCAGCCGAAGGTGATTGGTGTCTCTGCAGATGATTTTTGCAAAAATGGAGTAATTGCCGGTAGTATAATAGGCGCTTACGACTTCTGCTATTTCTTTCAGTCTCTCGATGACGGTATCGTAAAGAGAGCTTTTTTCCAGGTAGATGCCTAAAAAGGCCGAGATGTCATAGCCTAATTTTGAAAAATCAATGTTTAGCGTTGCACTTTTCACAATGCCCATGTCCTCCAGTTTTTTCATCCGTACATGGACCGTCCCGGAAGACACAAAGACTTTTTTCGCGATTTCTGTGTAGGGAGTTTTGGCATCCTCGTTTAGGAGGGAGATGATTTTGAGGTCTATGTTATCGATATCTAAAATTTTGTCCATTTTCCTATCAAGGATTTAGATGATTGTTAATAAAGGATGCGGTAAATTAGAGATTGTTCAAAATATTGCAAAATTATTTTTTCAATTTGTAATTGAAGTCAAAATCTATTTACTTTGGGCTTGTAGATTAATTTCAGTTGAAAATTTGGCAGGAAGATTTTTGATAAGCATTAAAATTGGTCAAGTAATTAAATGCCAAATATTTAACTTTCAACTTTGAAAACTTTTAATCTCTAAAGTTATATTTGGGTTTATATTCTGAAAAGGGTCTTGCCGGTGGCAAGACTTTTTTGTTTTCTTGACCAAGATTTAAAATGCAAAAAAATGCATTTCAAATTTTTTTTAATGTATTTTTGATTATACTTTTGTTCAAATGGTAATCAGGATGAATGTCAAGCGCTTAGTTATCGCACTTTCCTTTGGAGTATTGTTAGCTTTTCCGATTCAAGGCGGAAGTGCAGTTGCCCAACAAAATGCAGAGAATTCTGAAACGAGTTTAGCGTTGGTACACTTCAACAAGCTTACGCTTCAGAATAAAACCCCACTTACTTCAAGCAGCTTAGAAAGTTCCAAGCCGGAGGATTTGAACGTGGAGACATTATCTGCTGTCGAAGAGAATATCGCCCGAAACTTAAATTCTCATTGGGCCTGGCCAGAATATACCCTCGAAATGATCGATAGTTATTCGCCTTTTTTGTTTAGAACCAAGAAAAGTCAAAGTATTGAGGAGATCAAGTTGCTGGTTCAAGTCAATGCAAAAGGACGGGTTTCTGGATTTGAAGTGATCAATGAAGTCGATCGGGGATTGGTGGAGCGACTGGATCACATGATTAGAAAATTACCTGATTGTAAGCCGGTTCCAGGATATCCATCCTACTCTTCAGCTACCTTTGAAATGGTGATCCAAAAGTAATTCGACCGGTTATCCGGTCTTTTTTTTGAACGGTTGGTTGGGCTACAAGTCGAATTTTTATTTTTAAAAATCCAACCGATCCATTCCATGAAAAAAAGCTTACTTCTTTCAGCAGCCTTTTTGGCTTCAGGGATAGCATTTTCCCAAGTAAGGCCTTTTCAGCCTGAGAAATCTTTTCCCGAAAAGAACGAAAAATCCAAATTTTATACCGTCTCTGGAGAAAGACACGGACCTTCCTTTTTCAAGAAGTTTGTCTTTCCCGAAGTAGAATATTCACCCGGAGAAAAACTCACCTTTGACAAATACCATACGGTGGATGTGATGTACCACTGGTATGAAAAATGGGCTCAGCAGTTTTCTGAAATAGTGGACCTGTATGTGATTGACCATTCGTTTGAAGGGCGGCCGATTTACCAAATGACCATAACCAACAAGAAGACTGGTAAAGACACAGATAAGCCCGCCGCCTATTTTGAAGGAGGTCGCCACTCGGGTGAAATCACATCCAGCGAATCTATCCTTTGGCTGACTCAGCATTTATTGGAGAATTATGGAAAAGACGCCGAAATCACTTCCTTAATTGACTCTAAGGCGATTTACTTGAGGCCCCAAAACAATCCTGACGGTTCCAATATGTATCTGTTTACAGAGCAAAGGAACCGCAGTACGGTCAGACCAAACGACACGGACCGAGATGGATTGCTTGACGAAGACCCGGAGGAAGATCTGGATGGAGACGGAATTATTTATCAAATGAGAAAAAAGGCCGAAACTCCTGAAGAAAAGGAAAAAGCCAATTTTGTGATCGATCCCAGAGATCCGAAAGGCCGATTAATGAAACGGACATTTCCGGGCAAGGGGGAATACCTGGTATATACTGAGGGCATAGATAATGATGGGGACGGAAGCTTCAATGAAGATGGAGTAGGAGGGCTTGATCTTCATCGTAATTACCCTGAAAACTGGAGACCAAATACAGGCGGAGATCTTACCGGACGTGGGTACACTCAATTTGGCGCCGGGGAATACCCTCTCAGTGAAATTGAAACTAGATCCACAGCCCTTTGGGTGCTCAGTCATCCCAATATTTCAGTAGTCAACTCCATGGATACACGCGTGCCGATGCATTTGCGGCCTCCTTCGACTTCCAAATCTGAAGAACGCATGTACCCTCAGGATTTGGCTATTTATAAAGAGATGGATCAGCTGGGTCTTTCATTCACGGCTTATCCCTGGGCAGGGGATGTGTATGAAACTTACTCGACAAGATACAAAGTCAACTCCATGACAGGTGACCCACTCAAGCCAGAACCTCTTTTCGGTCACGGACCTGATTTTGGCTATTTCTATTATGGAAGTATTTGGTATGGAGATGAACTCTGGAACGGTGGTGCGATGAAAGATTATGATGGTGACGGGATTTATGACGAATACGATGGTCTGATGTGGGATGACGAAGCCAATGAAAGCCGTGGGTTCAAGCCTTGGACTTCATTCAATCATCCACAATTAGGGGAGGTCGAGTTGGGTGGCTTTCATCCCAAGTTTTTCGCTCAAAACGGTCCTGCCTGGCAACTTGAAAATTGGGCCAAAAAGCAAGCACTTTTCAACCTGGCTATGGCCAAGAGGTTGCCTCAGTTGACTGTGAATGATGTGAAAGTCAAAAAACTGCCTGGGGGTGAATTTGAAATCACTCTGGAATGGACTAATTCCGGGAAATTACCGGTCGCGTTGGAACAGGCTAAGCTGGTAAAAATCGTTCAGGAAGATCGAGTTTCTTTGGACTTTGATAAGGAACTGACCAAAGGTTACGAAAATGCCAAAGTGAAAATCACTACTCCTTCTTTATATGACAAAACCATTTACTCTGGCTATACCGGAGTGGGAGAGAAGAAGACCGCAACTTTCAAAGTGAAAGTGGAAGGCAATGAATCAGTGAAAGGAAAAATCAAGCTTTCCTCTACCCGGGGAGGCTATTTTGAAAGAGAATTTACCCTAAACCAATAAGTGAAAATTACCATGTTACAAGTAAAGCAATGGACGTGGGTGGTAGGATTGGTCTTGCTGACGCAGATTTCATTTGCCCAGCAAAAGCGATCCTTAACTCACGCAGATTATGATGGCTGGGAGAGCCTTTCCTCCGAAAAAATCACCAAAAACGGCCAATTTGTCGGCTATCAGATTTCTCCCCAAGATGGTGATGGAAGAGTGGAGGTTGTTCCTTTTAAGACTCCAGCTCAAAAAGTAGTTATCCCCAGAGGTACTTCATTCAGTTTCTCTCCTGACGACCAGTTTGCAGTAGGGAAAATCACGGCCCAAAAAGACTCAGTTCGGGTATTGAAACTTCAAAAGAAGAAGTCCGATGACCTGCCTAAGGATAGCCTGTTTATTCTGAATTTGTCCACACGGAAAGTTGAGAAATTGGCAAGAGTGAAGTCTTTTGCAATCCCTACTGAAAAAGGAAGCTGGATTGCTATTCACTTCGAAAAAGAACTTCCAAAAAAGGATGCTCCTAAAGATTCGATAGCTACTAAATCCGATTCGACTGCAAAAGTTGAAAAATTAAAAAAAACCGATGGAACCAAGCTTTTGGTTCGCTCACTTGACGGTACCAAATCCTGGGAGTTTGAGCGGGTGAAGTCCTACAGTTTTGCTCCCAATGGGGACTTTCTTCACTATACTCTCGCAGAGGAGGAAAAAGAAGACAATGCTGCCGTTTACCTCCTGAATTTGGCTACCGGAGAGAGTAAACTGGTACATGAGAAGATGACTACCTATTCCAATCTGGTCTTCTCCCCCCAATCAGCTAAGCTGGCTTTTATAGCCACGGATGATTCTTTAAAGGCGAAAAAGCCCATACACACCTTATATATATATGATGTGAAAAAAGGAGATCTGGCTACCCAAGTAGAAAAGAGCGGTTTGAAATTGGAAAACAGCCGAATCAGTCCGGATGGAAGTGTAAGATTCTCGGAAGATGAAAAACGTTTGTTTTTTGGTGTGGCAAGAGATTATGTGGATTATGCCTACGAAAATGATACGACTATCCTCGAGGAGGAGCGTGTCAGCTTAGATATTTGGGGGTGGCAGGAGGCTGAAATCCAACCCATGCAGCTGAAAAACAAATCTCAGCAGGAACGAAAGACCTATTTGGCAACCTTGGATCTCAGTAATTTTTCGATCACCCAACTCGGCACTCCCGAGGTAGAGAATGTGATGTTGGAAAACAAAATCACCAAGGATTTTGCACTTGCCTGGACAGATGCCCCCTATCGAAGAAATTACAGCTGGGATATCCAAATAGGCAGGGACCTGTATTGGGTAGACTTCAAAACCGGAATAAAGACACTGATTGAGCAAAATGCCTCTGGTTCACCCAGACTTTCCCCGGAAGGAAAATATGCTTATTGGTACGACTCTCGAGACAGTTCTTGGGTGGCCTATGATATTCAAGCTCAAGCAAAAATCAATCTGACCAAGGCGCTTCCGGTTCCTTTCTTTGAAGAATTGCATGATTCCCCATCCTTACCGGGAAGCTATGGTTCAGAGGGATGGTTGGCAGGAGACGCTGCTATTTTGGTCAATGATCGATTTGACATCTGGAAAATTGATCCCAAAAATCCTGCTTCCGCAGTCAATCTCACTTTGGGTGAAGGACGCAAAAAGCAAATCACGTACAGAAGAGAGCAACTCAAAGCCGATGAAAGATCCATCGACCCAAAAGAACCGCTGATCCTTTCAGCTTTCAATGAAGTGAATAAAGAAAACGGCTTTTTCACCTCTAATTATGAAGGACAGACTGCGCCCAAGCAATTGCTCATGTCAGCCCATCGGTATTTGGGATTGAGAAAAGCCCAAGAGTCCAATCAGGTGATTGTCCGCCGATCCACTTACCGTGAAAATCCGGATATCTATTTGACGGATTTGACTTTCAAAACCCTGACAAAAGCTTCAAATCTTAACCCTCAGCAGGCTGGAATCAAGTGGGGAAGTGTGGAATTGGTTTCTTACCTGACTAATGACGGGACGCCGCTCCAAGGATTGCTCTTTAAGCCGGAAGGGTTTGATGCCACTAAAAAATATCCGATGATGGTGTATTTCTACGAGCGAAACAGTGAGACTTTGCACAATTACCGCGCTCCAGCTCCAAGTAGATCTACGATTAATATTCCCTATTTCGTAAGCAATGATTACCTGGTTTTCGTGCCGGACATCAAGTATGATCTTGGCCTTCCGGGACCAAGTGCCTATGATTGTATCATTCCTGGTGTACAGGCAGTGATTGCGAAAGGCGGAGTGGATACCGAAAATATGGCTATCCAAGGCCAAAGCTGGGGAGGCTATCAGGTGGCTTATCTGATCACCCGAACCAACATGTTTAAAGCAGCAGGTGCCGGTGCTCCGGTAGTCAATATGACTTCAGCTTATGGCGGAATCCGTTGGGGAACAGGCATGAGCCGCATGTTCCAATACGAACAGACACAATCCCGAATAGGAGGGACGCTCTGGGAAAAACCGATGTATTACCTCGAAAATTCTCCCTTGTTCACCATGGACCGAGTGCAAACTCCCGTCCTGATCATGCACAACGATGCCGATGGGGCAGTGCCTTGGTATCAGGGAATCGAGATGTTTATGGCTTTAAAGCGATTGAATAAGCCAGCTTGGCTGCTTCAGTACAATGGAGAGGACCACAATCTGGTGCAGCGAAAAAATGCCAAAGACTTATCCATTCGCCTAAGTCAGTTCTTTGACCACTACCTCAAAGGTGCCCCGGCTCCGCTTTGGATGACCGAAGGGTTGCCTGCGGTGGAAAAAGGAAAAACCCTCAAGTACGAGTTAGGAAACTAAAAGCAAAAGCCCCGAATTTTCAGTATTCGGGGCTTTTTGCTTTCATTTTGCAACTTTCCCAAAGTTTCAAACTTTGGGAAAGTTTAATAAGTGAATCAAATCATTCCGGCTTTGGAAGCCAAATGAATCAAGGCCGCAACATTTTTTGCTTCAAACTTCATCATCAGATTTTTTCGGTGGGTATCCACTGTGGTGGAACTGATAAAAAGCTTTTCGCCAATTTCCTGATTGGTCATGCCCTCGGCGATCTGCTCCAGCACTTCCTTTTCCCTTCGCGTCAAAATGGGGACTTCTTTTTCTGTATGATTTCTCAGGGCTTCCACTGCCTCAAAACTCAAATAGGACTTAAAGGCTTTGGCTGCCTGAATTGCTTTGAGCAATTCTTCCTTGCTCGCGTTTTTCAGCACATATCCGTTCGCTCCGCTTTCGATCATTTTCTCCACAAAGCTTCGCTGGTTAAATGTGCTCAATCCCAAAATCCGAATTCCCGGATAGCGCTTTTTTACTTCTTTACAAAGTTCAATCCCCGACATGCCCGGCATGCTGATGTCCATCAAAATGACCTCCGGTTCGTCTTTTTCCAAAAAAGCCAGACAGGATTCACCGTTTGAAGCATGCCCCATCCACTCGATGTCTTCTTCTTGCTGAAGCAAGGATCGGATTCCCTCGATAACGAGGTAATGGTCATCCACGATAAAAAGCCTTGTTTTCATGGCAATTGGATTTCGATGTGTATGCTGCTTCCTTTTCCGGGAGCGGTATCCAGAGTGAATTTAGCTCCCAAATACTCCAGCCTACTCTTGATATTGGTCCAGCCAATTCCGGTGCTAAGCAGCATTTTGGAGTGCTCAAATCCCTTTCCGTCATCTTCCACGTCCAGCAAAATCAGGTTTCCGTTTTTGGTCAGTTGAACCAAGGCCTGTTTGGCTTCCGCGTGTTTCAAAATGTTGTTCACCAGTTCCTGAATGATCCGATAGATGGATAGTGCGGCACTTTGCTCGAGTTCGGCTTCGTCGATTCCTATAGAAATGTAGTTGATCTTCAACACCCCACTTTGT
The DNA here is from genome assembly GCF_003253485.1 of Algoriphagus aquaeductus. GTDB lineage: Bacteria > Bacteroidota > Bacteroidia > Cytophagales > Cyclobacteriaceae > Algoriphagus > Algoriphagus aquaeductus. The sequence goes on from NZ_QKTX01000015.1 coordinate 51,481, forward strand.
TGGATATCGTTGCAAAAATCTTTCAAAGCAGCATCCAAACCGAATTTGATCAGGTTCTCAGGCATCAGGTTGTGGGCTACTCTTCTCATTTCCATAATGGAAGTGTCCAGCATGTCCAGACTCCGTTCAAAAAGCCGGGCATTTTCAGGGGTTAATATCAGATTGCCTTTCATGGTTTGAAATGAAAATTTGATTCCGGAAAGCAGTCCTCCCAATCCATCGTGGAGGTCCTTGGCAAGTCTGCTTCGCTCTTTTTCTTCACCTTTCAATACTGCTTCGGTTGCAGTCAGTTGTTTTTCGGTTTCGAGTTCCTTGATCCGCTGAAGCTGAAGCCTCTGTTTGTGTTGGTTTTTTCGATGGATCAAAATGGCTATTGCAGTTAATGATAAGGCCAAAATGACTAAAATCCAGATGAGGAGTTGCCTTTTTTGATTGACTGCAAGTTGAGTTGCATTTGATGCTTCGAGTTCAAGAATTTGGCTTCGCTGCTTTTCAACTTCGTATTTTTTTTCGATTTCGAGGGTTTTTCTTTGAACCTCCTCGTTCACTAGCCGGTCTGCCAAAATTTCCGATTCCTTTGCCGTCTGTCTGGCTTTTGGGATGTCCTGAAGAGCAAAATATACATTCGAAAGTTGTACTAATGACTTTTGCCTTTCCAGCGGATATTCGGTTTCAGAGGCTAAATCGACCGATTTTTTAGCCAAATCCAGAGCTGCCGTCGGATTTTTCTCATACATCCTAACAATGCTCAGTCCTCTCAGCGCGATGATTTCTCCTTCTTTGACTTCCATTTGCCGAAACAAATCCAAGGCTTCCAAATACGATTTCTCCATGCCGGAAACATCATTTTCCTGATCATAGGAATCCCCAAGATTCAATAATGCCGTTCCTTGCATATTAAGATCATCGGTGTCTTTTCCGATTTGCAGGACTCGTCGATAAAGAGCAATTGCCTCGGAAGTTTTACCCAACTTGGAATAAGACAACCCAAGGTTGTTCATCACTGTCCCGACCATGCGTTGGTCCCCGGCTTTTTCATAAAGCTCCATCGCTTCCAACCCTACTTCAATGGCCCGATCGTGTAATTTCAGATCAGAATACATCACCTGAAGCAGATTAAGGATAAAGCTTTTCATACCCTCATCTCCGATTTTTTCGAAGATCATCTTTCCTTGTTGGTAATACTCTGCGGCAGTTTCGTACTCAGAAAGGTAGCGATACACCGAGCCGGTATTTAGCAAGGCTTTTCCCAGTTGGACAGAATCTTTGATCTCCCGAGCCAATTCAATTGCCTTCAGGTTGTAATAAAGGGAGGAGTCAAAATTTCCCTGGACGTTGAGCACATAGGTGTAATTGTGTGAAAACTTGATCTCGCCGACACTATATCCAATTTTCTTGCTCAGGTTTAGCCCTTTTCGATAATACTCCTTGGCCAGTTCCGGTTCTGAGTTTTCATATTGCTGACCGATTTGAAAGTAGAGTTCTACTGTTGATATTTCTTCCTTCGCCTTAGGCAAAAGCGCAAGAAGACTGTCCAGATTCAAGACTTGTTGCCCAAGGATGGATTTTGAAACCAACAGAAACATGAGAAAAAACAATTTCTTCATAGGCGGATGGAAGGGAGCTATAAATACTCCCAATAATCTACTTCAATTCTTCAAGGATTCCTCAGTCCTGAATCGCTTTCGTTTCCTTCAAACCTACCCGATTTTAACCTCTCACTTCTCCCTGTTTTACAGGATTTTTTGAGTAGGGTATAAAATCCTGTTTTTACAGGATATCAGGACCTAAGGACTTCACCTAGGTTTAGACTTTCTAAAACCCGGAAATTATGAAGACCTGGCTTTTCCTCCTTTTCGCATTTTTGATTCCCGCTTTTGTCTTTGCCCAGAAAAATGTCATCCCGGCAAGCCAGATTCCGACATTGAATCTTAAGCTTCCCGAAGGAAGCAAGCAGGACAAACGGTTCCTGTCCACGGTGGCGGCTGCTTCACTGCTTGAAACCGAAGTGAATGATCCAAATGTCAGCATAAGTGAGGTAGAGGTGTATACGCTTCCGCCCACACCGCAATCTGGATTTGATGCGGAAGTTTTGGTTTCTGAGTTAGAAAAATCCGGCTTTGAGATTTTACCCACGGATGACGACCGGATCGATTGGTTGGTCAAAGGACAAACTGCCTTCCTGATTTATTTTTCCATGGACAAGACCGAAACCAACTTTTACCTAGGCAAATCCAACACCGTTCCAAAACCTACCCAAGGCCAGCCAGGCCAGCAAATTACTCCAACTTCACCTCAGCCCACAGCTCCTGTATACATTCCACCTTTGCCTCCTTCCAAGTCAAGTACTTCGCCTTCTGTAAATCAACAAGCTCCTGCTCCAAATCCTCCAGCCTCATCCCAATCCCCAGCTCAAAATCCTTCTTCAAATTCATCTCTTCCAAAGACTCCGGTAGCACCATTCACTGGTTTTCAGTTTACGACCAGCAATTTTGATGACGGTTGGATTTCCAGTATTCAGCCGGACTGGGTGTTGGCACAAAAAGGCGAAACGAAGGTCTACCTGTTTTTTGTGCTTCCCTACCGAAGCGAAAATTTCAGTGGAACCGGGGTGATGGACAGGGATTTTTATTGGGATAATCATGTGGCGCCTACCTTCAATACTACCACCAAAGCCTACCAAGACGGAGGGGAGTTTGTCAGTTCCATGCAGCCCAAATACGTGGAGGGTTGGGGCCAAGACCCTCAGACAGGGCAGCGGAGATTTCTTGGGATGTATTTGACTGTCTCTCCCAATGCCGCAATGTTGACAGTTGCAAGTACTGTGGATGAGAATAGCATGAGGCAAATTTTTCCAAAAGCATCCGACCGATGGACTTCTGATCTGGTAGCCATGAGCCGATACAACAAGTTTGCCATCGGACCGAATGACCTGAACGGCACCTGGCAAAGTGGCGGCAGTCAAATGACCCAATGGTACGATTCCTTCACTGGAGCCTATGCCGGGGCGACGATCGCTTCCTCGAGTGCTACATTTTTCTTTACAGGGCCGACTTACTCCAGTATTCATAACGGCGCCACGGGAGCAGTGGGAGCGATGAATACCTTTCAGCAAGAGTACATAGGGAATTCAACTATTTCGAATTGGACCATTACGCTCACCAACCGCTACCAAGGCAAAACCCAGCAGTTTGACGCACATTTCCAGGCGGTGAAGGGCGGACGTTTGCTCTATCTCAACAATGGGGCAGGGGAGGAATACTTGCTGGTGAAGATTCGCTGATCTCTGTTTCACATCAAAAATCCCCTTTTTACAGGATGTTGGGAGAGTAAGCTTAGGGCTAGCTTTCCAAAGAAATCAATATCTCACCGACACCATGAAAAATCTGTTTTTGGCTGTAATGATCCTTTTTTTCGGGATTCTTCTGCTTGGATCTGCTCAAGTCTTAGCCCAGGAAAGGCCTCCCACAAAGGAGGAATTGGAAAAGATGATGCAAGAGTTGGATCCTGAAGCCAGGGAAATGATGAAGAAAATGGGTATTGGGGTTCCCGATTTGAATAAGTTGAGAACTGCAATCTCCGGATCATTTGACGGCAGCGGGGAGGAGAGGATTTTTCCTAAAAAAGATGAAGTCCGTATCGCAGCAGCAAAAAAAACTGTTCTAAAAGGTGTTGATCTGGCTCCCTACCTAGCCAAAGTTCATTCGGCAGTTTCATCCAAAATGGGCTCTGAAGCAAGCAATAACGCCAGCGAACTTTTCGGAATGGCGGGTTCACCAGCTGAAGGAGCCCAGATTGCTAATGGACTTTGGATGTTTGGCTCAACGGCCTATGCAATTTTGGTCTTAGGAAATACCCTGCAATCTGACCCAAACAATCCCGATTACCTCAACAATTACGCGGCTTTTCTCACCATGGCAGGGGCTGAAGAAGCGGCACTTCCCATCCTGAAACACCTCAATACCAGCTATCCTAAAAACAGCACGGTCCTGAATAACATGGCCCAGGCTTGGTTTGGATTGGGAGATATTCCCGAAGCCGAAGCTTACATCGACAGCGCACTCATGTTGTATCCCGGACACTCCCAAGCCAACCTAACGAAGAGCGTAATTGAAGAGAAAAAAGGCAATAAGACCGAAGCGGCAAAAGCCCTGAAGGAAAGTATCAAATCTGGTTATAGCCCTGAGAAGGAAGAAAAAATCAAGGAATTGGGGCACCAAGTCACTGGAAAGGATATCACTTGGACCACGGAATTGAACGAAGATCCTTTGGGTTTTGGGCATATGAACTGGCCTGATTACCCGATGAATGTCCAAGAAAGCGAATACTTAGAAGGCGAATGGGAAGCCTACCGTGCTGAGATCACAAAGCTTTCTGCTAGGTATCAGCAGCAATTTGCTCTTGCGCAGAATGAGTATGCAATAAAGATCCAAGAGAGAGCCATAGAAATGCTGAATCCCCAATCCAACCTTCACCTCCCAAAAAAGCAGATGGTCTTTTCCTCCAAAATCGCAGCAAAAATGGAATACTACGATCAGGAAAATCCTGATCTGGAATTGCAGCGCTACGAGGAGCAACTTGCCAATCGGGACAAGCTGGAGGAGATGCTAAGGGAAATAGAGGATAAGCATGGCCTTATTTATAGAGAAGCAATGAAGAATATTCGGGATGGGGAAGGCTCAACCGATGCAGATAGAAAGGCATATTGTCAAACTAAAGATAACCTCAACAATAATCTGCTGAGAGAAAGCAATACCCTCCTCCGGGATGAAAACAAGAAGTGGATTGACTACTGGAGATTTGCCATGAGCCGTAGGCTCAACTATCTCCAATACACCCTTTGGCCGGAAGAATTTGAGTTGGAAAAACTCCGGGCGATGATCACTTGGCTGGGAATGATTGGCGGACAGGAAGTCAGGTTTGCAATTCCTTGTGAGGTTCCGGAGGAGGAAGAGGTATTGGGTTTGGTTTCGGGCAAGTTGGGAGATTTCTATGACATGACTTGCAAGGAAAAAAGCGAGATGAACCTGATCATCGGTTCCGTTACCATCGAGTGCAACAAGATGACCACGCAGCTGGACTCCAAGTTTTTCAAGTACACCGTCAAGGAAAATATGGATACTGACCAGATCATCCAGGGTTCGGTTGAAATCGGCCTTGATTGGGATTTGGCCAAGGCTTCCGAGTTGGGTCCGGTTAAGGCCGAGTTGAAAGGTGAACTCTACGGTTTTGTTGAGTTTGACGGGAATGGAGTCACGGATATCGGCGTGAAAGCTGGGGCAAAAGCAGCCGTAGGTTCCAATTTTATCAGTGAGGATACCAATAAGGCTACACTCGGATTTGTAGACGATAAATCTGTAACCCTAATAGGGACAGAAGCCCGATGGGGATGGAACAGTGGCCCTTCCATGGAAGGAAAAGGAATACTTCAGGGCATGACCACCAAAATCAACTAGCCATGAAACCCATTATGAAAGGCTATTTTGTCTTCCTTTTTTGCTTTCTGGCATTTTTAAATGCAAAATCCCAGGATTGCGAACCGGCAGAACTTGCCAAAATCCCCGGCTCGTGGAAATCCAACAAAGACGGCTCAATCCAAAATTTAAGTACCGCGGATGTGATGCAAGAGCGGGCTGTATTAGCAAAAATCCACGAATCCGTAAAGGGCAAATACACGCCGATTGGAGGTGTTTTGAGTTTCTCCAATTCCTTTTCTATTCCCCTTGGAGAAGGAAAAAATTGGGCGGCCAATCCTTATGGTCAGTCGATGAGATTTTTGGAATATGTCTGCAAAAGAGATCCTAAAAACCCACAGGCTTATGTTCCCAATCTGGAGACTTCAGCTGTGGTGACTTTTTATGTTAATCAGATTTCTGCTTCTCAAGAGCTAGGCGGTGCATTTAACCTGTTCCCAGCGGAGCTTCCTGAGGATCATCCCAATGGATATTTTATCCTTGAAAAGTGTCCTAAGCAGCAGGGGGATCGACTTTTATGGGAAGTCCAAATTCCTTCAGACAGGCATTCCTTGGGAGAAAGGGTTTACATCCTGACCTACAAGGACAAAAGTCCGATGGTTCCGCTGACTAAGGGCGAATATTTGAAGCTGAAGATTCCGCTTCTAAAAAAATCCCACGAAGAATCCCTCAGCTACCACAAGGAGATCGATCCCGATTTTGATGCAGCTAGCAAACGCGTTTTTGACCAAAGTCTGGAAAATCTGAGAGCGCAGGAAGAACTGATCCAATCCACCGAAGCCCTTTTGGAATCCATGTCACCAAAGGAATTGTCCGCACCGGCAATCCTCGAACGTGGAGAGACCAAAGGGGAATTCAGGGGATTCAAAGAGGAAAATGATCCGGATGTCTTTCATTTGGTGAAGCCCAATTTGGCCTATTTCGATCCCAAACTGCCCAAATGGGTGCCTCAGCTAATAACGGTAAGCATCAATTATGACATCAATGAGCAGATCAATTTTGAGAATATCCAGAAGCTGGAGCAAGCTATTGATTATGTGTTTCTACAATCCCTTTTAGGCAAAACCCAATTCCCCTGATCCTATGAAACCCTTGTTCACTTTTCTTTTTCTCTTTTCAATAGGCTTTGCTTTTGGACAAACTCAGACCAAAGGCAATCCCAAAGCGGACAGTCTGGACGTCAATCTCAGACCTGTCTATGATCTCGACAGCAACCGATACGAAATCATCAAGATCGGTAATCAGTATTGGTTCAAAGAAAACCTAAAAACTACCCAATACCGGGATACTACCCGGATTGCGAGTGGGCTGGATGATAAGCAATGGAAAGAAACCAAAAGCGGTGCATACGCTGTGTACGAAAACAACCCGATCAACAAATCGAAATTCGGCCTTTTGTACAACGGGTACGCAGCAGCATCAGGCAAGCTTTGTCCGCTCGGTTGGCATGTCGCTACAGACAAGGACTGGAATGAGCTGGAAAAAATTGTGGGCATTCCCGCCGCCGAGCTTGAACGAACAGGAGAGCGAGGGGAGATCGCTCCTAAGCTCAAAGTATCACAAGGCTGGAAAGCTTCCAGTTTCTCAGGGGACAATTCAAGCGGGTTTGGAATCCATCCGGCTGGTTCTCGCCTCGACAACGGTGAATACACTACCCTTGGCCAATACGGGAATTTTTGGACTTCTACCGTCTATGATGACCGCTATGGCCTGCTCTACCTCTGGAATCACCACGTGCATTACAATACCAATGCCGTCGGTAGAATCTACACGATTGCCAACAACGGCTACTCTTGCCGCTGTGTGAAAGACCCCGAAAAACCTGAACCCAAACCCGCAAGAAAATGAAAAAATCAGCCTTTCCCTTAGTAGTGCTTCTCTTGGCATCTAGCTTGGTCCAAGCCCAAATCCGTACTAGAACGACAAAACCCGTGACTACCCAAGAGATCACAAAAACCAATACCTTGAGTCCCTCCGGTACCACAACAAGTACAAGTTCGGTAACTCAACCCCTTACTTCCACGCAGCCGGATTCCTTTTTTGCACCCTATTATCACCAAGGCAACTGGGCAAAGCGGACTTATGAGATCAATCCCATTCATCGCAATTTTGCATTTTTCGCGTTGGACTACGATGGAAATGGAATTAAGGATATTGCCTACAGAGATTTCTATTTGGATGATCTCCTGGGATGGTTTTTTGGAAGTCCGGATGGGTTTGGCTTGGAATACAAGTCAGGGCATGATTGGACAAAATATAGTTCCATTGGTATGCTTGGCTATGAAACCGTGGAAGCGGATATCAATGGAGATCGCAAGCCTGATATAATAGGTGTGAACAATGCTAGTCGAAAAATAGGAATCATTACCTCCGTTTCTCCGCTCAACAACATCGGATATCCTGTTCACCAATTAGCCAACTCACAGATTTATACCGATCTACCCGCTTCTTTTAGTGTCGAGTTTATTCCATTTCCCGGTGACTTCAACGGGGATGGAAAGGGTGATTTGGCGCTTTGGTTTTATCAGACAGGGGAATGGCAAATCGCACTTTCCAATGGAGCTTCGGTTGATTTCACTTCCAATTCATGGATCGGTAGTTGGGGATTGGGAAAGGAAAATGCACAGCCTGTGACAGGAGATTTCAACGGAGATGGATTTACAGATATCGCAATTCGAGACAATCACAAAGGAAACTTGTCGGTGGCCTTCAACAACCGCAACCAGACCTTTAGTCCAGTAAATGGCTGTCAGGGTGAGTTTTGGATTACAGGGTGGGCAATGGATTTTTATACAGTTTTCCGATCAGGAGATTTCAATGGAGATCGCGTTGATGACTTGGCATCCTTCAATCCCACCACTGGAGTTTGGCAATATGTCCTCAATTCCGGGTCTTGTTTTCAGGGATTTTCCAAGCCTATCGTGATGGGAGATACCAATAGCTATCCGCTGGTTTCTGATATGAACGGTGATGGCAAGGCAGATTTGATTGTAGGAAATCTTGGTCCTTCTAACAACATGTCCTTTGTAGTTCTTCAGATTTCCCTCAATACCGGCAAATAGGCTGTTTAGCTATGAAGCTTTTCCTCACCTATCTTCTCCTGCTATTTTCTGTACCGGTTTTCGCACAGTCGGTTCATTCATTCGATATTGTGTCTTTTTCCCTTGCCTCCACCTGGAAAAAAGAAGCACAACAAGACTGGTTGGCTTATCGGGTAGAAAACCCGGCAAAAAAGACCTATGCCAGGATTCTGTTGTATCCCTCCTTACCTTCTTCCGGAAATCCCGAGACTGATTTCCAGAAAGAATGGAATGATCTGATTGTATCGAATTACAAACCTGGGCAGACCATCGAAGAATCTTTGTCAGACTACAAAGACGGTTGGAAGGCAAAACTCCGGGTGGCTCCATTTGTCCACAATCAGGTAAACCAAGCCGTCATTCTTCTGATGCTTACCGATGGAAAAAAGAAAATGAGCATGGTGTTCCTGACCAATACGGAGGAATTTCAGAAGGACTTTGAGGATTTTGGAAGCTCCTTGAAATTTGCCTCAGCACCTGTCCAAAGTTTGACAACTGTACCAACAAGACAGGTTTCCGGTCCACCCGCTTCGGTATCCAACCCCAAGGCTCCCGTCCAGATTGATCAAAAATTGATCGGAAAATGGAATCGTTCGGCTTCTGTTTCTCCCTTATTTGCTAATGCTGCGGAATGGGGTACTTCGGGATATACCACTTGCCGGTATGAGTTTTTTGCGGATGGGACCTATCAGTACACCGAGCGGAATTTTGGCTTTGCCTATGAAGACATCATTCTGGTCAGGGAAAGCGGGCAATACTCAGCCGATGCCGGAGTCCTAACTATCTCTCCTGCAAATACCCAGATCGAGCGATACGGAAAAAAGAATGGAGTCGATGAGTTGGGAAATCTTAAGGAGAAAAAAAGCAGGACTCCCGAAAAAGTGGCCTATCGCTACCAGTTTCACTATTTCGAAGGAATAGGAGAGTGGAATCTCGTCCTGCAGGCGGATCGGCCTACCCAGCGGGATGGGAATTTCAGTTCCAATACTACATTTCCCAATGCTTGGTATTTCGATCAGAGATTTACTGAGGTGAATCTGCTGAAGTAATCTCAAATTCCCGGATTCTGGAAAGACAGATGAATAAGTTTCCTTCCCTAAACCCTTGCGAACTATGAATTTTGACCTTCAATTTTTGAAAATATTGGGAGCCAAATTCCTTCTTGTTTTTTGTTGGGGCATCCTTTGGTCATTTCATACCATTGCCCAAACTGACTGCAATGTGGTGGATGAAATTACGCCGGTTTGGAAACGGCTTTCGCCTGATGGTTCTCACTATTTTGGACCAAATTATCAGCCTGGACCGAAGGCCTATCTGACCGCAAATTTTGATTCCAAAAAAATGGCTCCCAAGCTGGAAATTGCCCTTTCATGGATCAAAGGATATTTTGATGGAATCAAAGGTGCTCGTTACGCGGATTTTAAATTTTCCTACTGGAAGGGATTTACGCAGGAAGAATCCCTTGAGACCAACCGCTGGTATTTGGCAACCCAGCGATTGGGTTCCTATAACCTTAGGGTTTTAAGCGGAAAAACCTTTTGCAATAATGGACGGCTTGCTGAGAACGATGGTCCATCTTTGATCGATATTTCATTTAATGAATTGACTCATTTAGCTAGACCTGTGAGTGGAGTTTTGGATGCCAACGGCAATGAGGTTGTTTATCTAATCAATGGAAAACCGGCTTTTGAAATACCCAAAATCACCCGAACTGAAGGGAATGTCGATTACTATCAGTATCCGGGCCCTCCCCCCGAAACTACGGTTAATTTTTCCAATTGGGACTTTTTGGATGTTTTTGTGATTCGCAAAAATGACCAGCCCCTTTTTATTCCATTTACCCGAAAGGAAATCTTGGAGTCCAAGCTCCTGGATTTGGAAAGAATCTATTCTGAACGTAAAAAGCTTGCACTTGAATTAACCCAAGTGACCCCGCCTGAGGAGTTTGATCGGCAGCTTGAGGAGCGGATTGCAGAGATTAAAAAATTCACAGAACAAGGAGTTTGGGGTTATTCCAAGGAAAACCTGGAAAGCAGAATCCAGCTTGCCATTGATAACAACCGTGCCAGAAAGGAGGAAGAAGCCGGGAAAATCGACGCTTCCCTCGCCGAGCTCAATGAGGACTATGAAGCCTCGGTTGAGTTGATAAAGGAATACTTGATGAGTCAGCCAGCCTCTGAGTTAGCCAAGCCAGTTCGGGAATACCATCCAAACAATTTTGGAGCGGATCTGGTCAGGAGGATGATTGAAAACTTCGATAAAGAACTGACCCAAAGGGATTGGGGACAGAATCTGGAAATCGGCTACATCAATCCTGATTATTTCGATCCTAAGTTGAGTCCGGATGTCCCTCAGATGATAGCCGTGGAGTTTGTCAATTTGCAGGGAGTTCACGCGCATCTCAATCAGGTGGTCGACCGAATAAAGGAGAAAATGGATTTCAAGCCTCTTCAGGGCTTATTTCCGGCAACGAATATGGCCAGTGCTCCAGTATCCGAACCCATAAAAATGAAAGCCAAAAGTCCGGCCCGCTACCTGGAAAAGCTGGAAGAACTGGGACCGGATCCTTTCCCCAATTCAGGATCGAATTCGGCAAGTGCTTCTTTCAATATCGGAGGCCCAGGATTCTCTGCTGCACCGATACAGGTAAAGTTTCCGGAGCGATCTTCCTCACTTTCCCAGATTTCCAATCTTTCCACCTTAGCACTTTACAGCTCTTATTTGGAAGAAGTAAGGGGTAAGTTTTTGGCACAAATCACAGCCGAGCAGAAAGCGTTATTTGATCGGTGGATTCAGGAATACAGCTTGAAAACGGTCGAAGAGTTCACCCAGCTTTCCATGCTTGCCTGGGTCAATTCCAACCCCAAGGCGTCCATTTATCTGGATTTCGAGGCAGTGAAACGATTTCCTGAAAGCGGGCTTGCTGCCAATAATCTAGCAGTTCATTTGCTTAAATCAGGTAACCCCGACAGGTCATTGCCTATTTTAAACTATTGGCTGAAGGAATTCCCGGACAATTCCCTTTTGCTCGGCAATGCGGCTACTGCGAATTATTACTTAGGGGATGTAGAAAAGGCCTTCCAACTGGCCAAGCTTACGGTGGAACAGGATTCTTTACATCCCAATGCCAACAAGATATTGGCATTTGTCCATTACCGAAAGGGAGAAAAAGAACCTGCAAAGAAGGCCTCAGAACGAAGCTTGGAAGGCAGCTACGACGAGGAAGTGGTAGCTCTTCTTCAGGAAATCGACCCGGAAGGACAGGTCGGAGATGCGATTTACAAAGGAAGAAAGCGGCCTTTTACTCCTCAACTATTGGAAAAGTTCAGAATGCCCGAAGCCATCCAAGGGATCAGTGATGCAGAAGACCAATCCGATGTGATCGAGGAAGTATTGGGGTCCATAGACTTGACTTTGGCAGCTATCCCCCGAGCCACTTCAGAGGTCACCATGCAGCAAGCCGCACAAAAAAGCATCCAACAAGTCCTATCCGGTGGAGGAATTCCGATTATGCAGATGCTCAGTCAGCACCTGTTTTTCAAAAGCTTGCAGCAGTATCAGGAGGGATATTCTTGGGAGAAAAACCGGTTCGTTGATAAACTTCAGGAAATGAGGAAAACTTACGGCGCCAAGACCAGGGAGATCAACAGGAGGTACAATGCGGAAATGAGTAAGATCGAAGGCGGAGAAGATTGGGAAGGAGAAAGGAAATTGGCGGAGCTCCAGCGCTCCAAATGCCAGGAATTGAATCTAGCCTTGGATGCCTATTACAAGGAGACAGCACCCTTGATCAACCAAGCGGTGGTCAGACTCGAACTGATCAGTCGGGATCATCACAGCACGGTGGCCTATTGGGCGCCGATTTGGCTGCAATCTCAGGAGGCGGCCGATTTTCCGGGGACGCAAATCAGCTATTTGAGAGATATGCAGGAGATCTTGAAACTGTATCCTAGCGAGCTCCCCATGGATTGTGAGCTTTTTGGGGAAGAGGAGGAGGAAGAGGTAGTTCAAGGAAATCTCATGATTTGGGAGGAATATTTTTGTCCTCTAAAATTCACCGTTGGGGTTGGTATAGCAAAGGCCGGAATCAACTGTAACACCTTTTCTCTGAGTGGTGGAGAAATTTTTCAGGGTGAGTTGGAAGTAAAGTTGGATGAAAATTGGGAAAATGTCCAGGAAATAACCGTTGCAGCAGGACTTGGAGCTAGTGTGGATATTGGTTTAAAAGAAAAGTTTAAGAAAGGAGGAACTGGGATCAATCTTGGAGTAAGCACTAAGGGCTTTGTTAAATTAACAAAAGACCCAAAATCTATGGAATGGAATTTTAGGGAAGCTGATTTTGGAATAAAATCAGAGGCCACTGCTGGAGTGGTGGCAGGTAGATACGGCGCCGAAGTCAAGCTCGCTGAAAGTACCATCGGATTCCGATCCGGAATCACTTCGGACGGATTGATTCCTAAGATGATTGATCTGGCCATTTCCAATTGAGATTTTTGAAGAACTTTCCCAAAGTTTCAAACTATGGGAAAGTTCTTCTTGACTCTTTAGGAATAATCGGTGATGGAGGAGATTTTTTCGGCTGCAAACCGAAAAACCGATTTCCCCTCAAGGCTAATCTCTTGTCCTTTTAGGATTCCATTTGGAAAATCCATCGCCGCGATCGCCCAATAGGATATCTCAACTTCGGTTTCTTCTTCCAAGTGTAGAATTGATTTAATGGTTTGTTTTCGGCTGGAAAAATAGGCCAAAGCCTCCCGAGCTTGCTTAAGGAATGGTTCTTTGCCTTGAAGTGAATGGGTTTTTTGTCCCGATGAATAATTCTCAAACACAACATGCTCATCCAAAGGCTCCATCATGCCTTCAATATTCATTTGATTGTACCCATCCAAATAGGATCGAATCAATTTTTCTCTTGCTAAGGGTTCCATAAGAAAAAACAAAATGGGGCCAAGATACCCTTCAGCCCCAATCCCAAATTCTTGTGCTGAGCGAAGCCGAAGCATCGAATTATAAATTAACAATCAATTACACCGCCACCGGGGCCTTGATATGCGGATGTGGATCGTAATTGAGTAGTTCGAAGTCCTCGTATTTGAACCCGAAAATATCCTTTACTTCAGGATTGATTTTCATGGTAGGAAGCGGACGGATATCCCGGCTGAGTTGGAGTTCCGCTTGCTCCAGGTGGTTCAGATACAAATGTGCATCGCCAAAGGTGTGGATAAATTCCCCCGGGTCCAGATCACAAACCTGCGCCACCATCATGGTGAATAAGGCATAGGAAGCAATATTGAAGGGAACTCCTAAAAAGACATCTGCACTGCGCTGATAGAGTTGGCAGGACAGCTTTCCATCCGCTACGTAAAACTGGAAAATCGTATGGCAAGGAGGGAGAGCCATGTGGTCTACATCGGCCACATTCCAAGCGCTCACGATGTGCCGACGGCTGTCTGGCTTGGTTTTGATCTGATGAATCAGGTTTTTGATCTGGTCGATTTCCCCGCCTTTGCCGTCGGGCCAATGTCTCCACTGATAGCCGTAGACAGGGCCAAGATCGCCGTTTTCATCTGCCCATTCGTCCCAGATGGACACTCCGTTTTCTTTCAACCAAGTGATATTACTGTCACCACGAAGGAACCAAAGCAATTCGACAATGATGGATCGCAGGTGAAGTTTTTTGGTGGTGACTACCGGGAATCCATCAGCCAGATTGAATCGCATCTGATGTCCAAAAATGGAAATGGTTCCAGTTCCGGTTCGGTCTGTTTTCTTAACTCCCTCAGCGAGAATCCGCTTCATCAAATCGTGGTATTGCTGCATTTTTTTGCCTTATTTACTTCCGTGGCAAGTTAAGGAATCAAAGAATTTAAAAAACATTCTTTTCTGATTTGCGCTTTTAAAAATGAGTCAAAGCTTCCGATTCTCCTCAAAATCAATCTCCCGATGTTCGGAAAATCATTCTCGTATTTTCTCCTTTCCATCAGTATTGTTCTGACTTTTTTATTGGTGGTTTTCAGGCCTGAACCCAAGTTTGACTATGATTTTGAACAGTTTTTTCCTCAGGATGATCCGGAATTGGCCTTTTATCGGGGTGTGTATGAAAAGAATTTCGGAAGCGATAATGATTACCTGCTTTTGGCAATCAGCAATCCTGAAGGAGACTGGATTGATTCGGCTTTCCTTTCACGCTCAGCAAAGGTCAAAACCGAAATACAATCTCTGAGTGGAGTAGATACCCTAATTTCCATTTTTGACCTTCAGATTCCGATCATCAATGCCTTTGGATTGCAGACCTTTCCGGTTTTGGATTGGTCAAGTGGGGAAAGTATTCAAAGCTCGGCGGAGAAACTCGACCAGTTTAAAGGCTCTTTGATCGCTAAAGATGGGAGTAGCTTTTTATATCTGATTCAAAATGATCCAAAGCTTACCAAAGAAGAAGGAGACGTCCTTTTTGGGCAAATCGTACTGATTTTGGCACGTAATGATATCAAGCCTCATGCTGTTGCGGGGAAAATCCAGACCCAACGGGACTTTGTCAGCTTGATGCAACAGGAGTTCGGGTTGTTTATCGGTGCGTCTTTAGTCTTGATGTTACTGGTTTTGTTTTTGGTTTTTCGCAAACCTTGGGGCATTCTGATTCCAATTCTGGTTTTGTTGATTGGGATTTTGTGGGCATTTGGATTAATTCTTTTGGCAGACAGGCCACTCGATATCATGTCGGTCATGCAGCCTACTATTTTTCTGATTGTTGGACTGAGTGCCTTGATCCATTATTTCACGCATCTCATCAAGAAACTGAGGTTGGGACTGCCTAAAGAATTGGCTATCCAAGAAACTTTTCAAGAACTCACCTTCGCTGTTGCTTTGACGGTTTTTACAACCTCGATGGGATTTCTTTCCCTGTATTTTACCTCGATTCCAGCGTTGAAAGCCTTTGGGCTCTGGACCGGATTCGGGATTTTGATTCTATTTCTGGCCGTGTTGGGAATTGCCCCGGGTTTATTGCATGCTTTTCCGCTCTCCCAACCCAATTTCAGATTTACTTCAACAAGTGATCGCCTTCTGTCTAGTCTTTTCCAAAAAGTCATTCAAAGGCGGAAAGTGATTGCTTTTTCCTTTCTTGGTATTTCTCTTCTTGGAATTGGACTATCCTCACAGATCAAAATCAACGGCTACCTCTTGGACAATCTTCCCTTGGATCATCCCATTCAGGAAGATTTCGCTTACTTCGATCAGCAGTTTGGGGGTTCTAATCCTTTGGAACTATACCTGGAAAAAGGGACTGAAGCAGAAAGTTTATTGGACTTGGAAGTTTTAAAAGAGATGGAACAAGTTGAAGGAAAGCTCCGTGAGCTTTTTGGAGAGGGGGATTTTATTTCTCCTCTCAGCTTAATCAAAACCCTCAATCAAGCCCAAAATCAGGGAAATCCAAAAGCGTTTTCACTCCCGTCGCGTGGTCAATACTTGAGAATGGAACGCTATTTTGCACAAGCGCTGGATATAGATGGCCCAAAGGTGCTTTCTGAAAATCGGATGACTGGTCGGATCAGCGGCCGTGCTCCTGACTTAGGAAGCTTAAAGATGGGAGAACTGCGGGCCGAACTTTTAAATTTTGTGCAGCAAGAAATTGATCCGAAACTGCTCCGGGTAAAGTGGACCGGTACGGCTCATTTGATTGATCGGGGGCATGAGTCAGTGACACTACAGATGGCCAAGGGACTCGGAGTTGCATTTTTGATCGTTGGATTGATCGCAGGGTTGCTGTTCAGATCTTGGAGATTGTCATTGATCCTATTGATTCCCAATATGATTCCCCTGATTTGGATGTGTGGGTTGATGTGGCTGCTCGGGATCGAGTTCAAACTTACCACAGCAATTTTATTTACCGTGGCTTTTGGCATTGCCGTGGATGACACGATCCATTTTATGTCCAAGCTCAAGCTGGAACTGGCAAAAGGGAAAAACCTTCATTATGCGATCAAGAGGACTTTTATAGATGCAGGAAGAGCCTTGATTTTGACTTCCGTAATTTTGGTAGCAGGATTTGGGCTCTTGATTTTCAGCCAGTTTGGTGTGACGCATTTCACGGGTTTACTGATCAGCTTTTCTTTGATTTTTGCTCTGTTGGCGGACTTGATGTTATTACCTGTTTTACTTTTTCCGCTTAAAAAAGTCTGGGATCAGAAGGTCAAAGTTCTATCCCATCCCAAGTAAATCTAGCTGACACAGGATAATGATCGGAATAATCTACCTCCCGATGGGTATTGAAATAGACAGGTTTGATTTCGGGTGATGAGAAAACATGATCGATTCTCAGGAAAAAGAGCACCCGATTGTAAGTAAATCCAAATCCTCGGCCGGCTATTTCGAATGCATTTTTAAGCTTTTGACTCAACTTGAAATAAGCATAGGAATAGGGTATTTCATTCAGGTCTCCCATGAGAATTACCGGATGGGGGCTATTACTGAGATGCTCAAAAAGAATGGTCAATTGCTCATTCCGCTTGATGCTCCCGCGATGAAGTTTTCCGAGGGTTTGCCGGTATACTTGTTTGGCCTGATCGTAAGTTTCCAGGGCTTCCGCCTGAATAGCCATGGACTCTAGGTGTACATTATACACTCTGATGGTATCTTTCCCTACCCGAATGTCAGCAAACATGGCTCCATTGCTGCTCTTATTGTCAAAAACCACCCCATCGTTGAGAATCGGGTATTTTGAAAAAATAGCCAATCCGTAGGACCTTGTCCGCATATTGCCATCCACAATGTGGTATGCATGTTCATAATCCCCATTTTTCCCGAGAATTTTGATGGCATTTCTGCTCTCTACCGTAAAATCCTGATAAAATTCCTGGAGAGCCTTGATATCTGCGGGATGATCTGCCAACCAAGAAAATACATTTGGGTCATTTTGGGCAGTCAGCCTATTCTGGTAATTGAACAAGTGAACATTGTAGGTCAACACTTCCAGTCCTTCAGTTGAGTCATCTTTTTGATTAAACTGAAAACTGATCAAGAAAAATTTGTATCCGATGAGAAGGGTAATTAGGGGGAAAAGAGCCCATTTTTTCCAAGCTAAAGCCAGGACAAAGAAGAGTACCAGATTAAATCCCAGAGCGACAGGAATCAAAAAGGGAAGAAGTCCTGCATATGGAAAATTTGCCGGAGAGATAAATACACTGGAAAAAATAAATAAAGAAATGACAAAGGTTAGCCAGGAGAGGATTTTCATGCTGGAGGATTAGATTTCTGGATTTTCCAAACCAAAATCAAAAATGGTCATTTTTTGAGCAAAAAACCGATTTGATTTTGAATTGCTTTTCTTAAACGATCAGCCCCATGAATTTGGTTTATGGTTTGCTGTTCAAAATATTGGTTTGGATATGAAATTGATAGGTAGATTTGGCTTTAAAAAGGCATATCATTTGATTTAATTTTCCGTAATTACCCAAAACTGCCGATTGGATCTTTCTGAAAATCGACTCGACAAAAGAAACTGAATTATAAAAGGCAGGATTGGCAAAAAGTCAATTGCACTGAGGTCTGGGATAACCAAAAAACTACAAAACACATATGAAGAAGCTCTCTACATTTTCGATCTGGGCCTTTGCCATTGCTTTTGCAGTGGCCTGTCAGCCCAAGTCCTCTGAAAATGCTGAAAAAATGCAGGAAATGCCTGCAGAGGAACAGACTGCGGAACAGCGACCTAGTCCTTTGGAAGTCAAAGAGGGACAGATCGCAGGCAAATCCATTAAAGTACAGTATGGTTCGCCTGCCGTGAAAGGAAGGACGATTTGGGGCGATTTGGTTCCTTACAACGTAGTTTGGAGAACAGGAGCCAATGAAGCTACTTACATAGACATTCCACAGGAAATCAAAGTGGAGGGAAAAACACTTGCTCCGGGTAAATATTCGATTTTCACCATTCCAAAAGAATCCGGGGCTTGGACGGTGATTTTCAATTCGGATTGGGATCTGGAGCATGGTCATTTTCAACATAATGAAAAAAATGATGTGTTAAGGGTCAACGTGTCACCTGTTTGGGAAAATACATCCGCTGAGAGACTATCCATCGATATCGAGTCCCCCGGGCTTGTGATCCGTTGGGAAAAATTGAAGCTCCCTATAACAATTAATTAAAACAGACAAAAAATCCCTGAACGTACTTCAGGGATTTTTTTGTGGATAAATTTGTATTTTTTGTAGATTCATTGGCTTTTATTGACCTCTCGCCTTTTAAAAAATTGTGATGTGACTCCTAAAAATCCTCGAAAACCTCCGAATCTTGGTAAACCAAAATTAGGCGCGCTTGTCATTTGTGCTCTGAAAGGCCTCAAAATCAGTATAACCCATGTTTAAAAATTGGTACCAAAAGTCAGTTTTTGATCTTAATCCAAACTATCCCACTGTCTTTTGACATAGCAGTTATCAAGAAAAATAAAAACCTTATGAAGTATAGTTCATTCGTTCTGGTTCTTGTACTCACAGCAGGATTGGCATTCCTGGTTTCCA
Source organism: Algoriphagus aquaeductus (assembly GCF_003253485.1). Classification (GTDB taxonomy): domain Bacteria; phylum Bacteroidota; class Bacteroidia; order Cytophagales; family Cyclobacteriaceae; genus Algoriphagus; species Algoriphagus aquaeductus. The sequence goes on from NZ_QKTX01000015.1 coordinate 70,547, forward strand.
GGCCATTTGGTCAAATCCCGCCCTTGGCACCACTCCTCGATCCCTATCATGGGTTTTGGCAAAACTCCTTCAGCGAAGATCAATTAGCAGAGGATGAACTTTCCATGAATAATTTAACAGGACCTGTAGAAGTCGTTTATGACGAAAATTTAATCCCCCACATTTTTGCCCAAAACGATCTCGATTTGTACAGAGCTCAAGGATATATCACGGCCAAACACAGGCTTTGGCAGATGGAGTTTCAGACGATGGCTGCAGCGGGCCGAGTTTCAGAAATCGTAGGTCCAATAGCAATCGATCTGGATCGGATGACCCGTAGAAAGGGACTTGCATTTGGAGCAGAATTAGGTTTTAAATTTCTTCAGGAAAAAGACCCTGAAACCCTGTCCTTGGTAGAGGCCTATGCCGATGGGGTCAATCAATACATCGCACAGCTCACCGATGCCAGACTTCCGGTAGAGTATAAAATTTTGAATTACAGACCGGAACCTTGGTCTGCCTACAAATCCTTGCTATTGCTCAAATACATGTCTGACATGCTGGTAGGAGATCGGGACCTGGAATATTCCAACCTCAGGAAAATACTTGGAGAAGCCGGGCTAAACAGGCTGTATCCTGATTTTCCAAAAGAAAATGACCCGGTCATTGAAAAAGAAAGAGTTTGGGATTTTCAACCTGTGACCGTGAACAAACCAGACAGCATTGCCTATCCTGATGATGCCTTGACTATGGGGGTACTGCCTCAGCCCACTGAAGGTACCGGGTCTAATAACTGGGCAGTAAGCGGGAGCAAAGCCAAAAATGGAAATCCGATTCTGGCAAATGATCCTCACTTAAGCCTCAATCTCCCATCCCTCTGGTATTCGATGCAATTGAGTACTCCAGAGCATTCCGTGAAAGGAGCCACGTTGCCGGGAGCCCTCGGTGTGATCTCCGGATTCAATGAACATATCGCTTGGGGTGTCACCAATGCAACGAGGGACACAAGAGATTGGTACAAAATCACTTTCAAAGATGATGCACGCAATTCGTACAAATACGGCTCAGAGTGGAAGGCTACCGACTTCAGAATTGAAGAAATAAAGATTAAAGGCGAAAAAGCCTTTATCGACACGGTTGTGTATACTCATTATGGGCCGGTAGTTTATGACCGGACATTCAAGACAGACCGACAAGATGTGAATTTTGCCCTGCGATGGGTAGTGCATGAAGGGTCCAATGAGCAGCGGACATTTTTAATGATGAATAAAGCTAAGAATCACGGCGATTACCAAGCGGCTTTGGACCATTATTCCGCACCTGCACAAAACTTCGTGTTCGCCTCCAAATCAGGGGATGTTGCGATGCGGATTCAGGGGAAATTTCCCTTGAAATGGGCTCAGCAAGGTAAGTTTCTCATGGATGGAGCTGACCCGATGATGGAATGGCAAGGCTACATCCCTAATGAACATAATGCGAGCACCTTGAATCCTCCAAGAGGATTTGTTTCCTCCGCCAATCAGCACCCGGTAGATCCCAGCTACCCATATTATGTGTTTGATCATACCTTTGAACATTATCGAAATAGAAGGTTGAACCGAAGACTCACTGAGTTGAACCAAATCACGGTGGAGGATATGAAAGGTCTTCAGTTTGACAATTACAATCTGCAGGCAGCTGAGGCACTTCCAGTGATGATCAATCTTTTGGGTACTCATCAAGTTGAATCGGCTGAAGCAGAAAAGTATTTGAATGAGCTCAAATCTTGGGATTATTTTGCAGATCCAAGCAAAAAGGGACAAACACTCTATTCCATTTGGTTTGCAGAAACAGCGGAGAGCATTTGGAGAGATTTAATGAAAAATGAGGTTCCTTTGGTTCGCCCAACTAACTATCAGACGATCGAATTGATGACCGGATCTCCTAATGATCCCATTTTTGATATCAAAGGAACAGACCGGATTGAGACAGCCGCGTCACATGTTCAAATAGGATTTGATTCGTTGCTGGTAGCCATGAAAAAGTGGGAAGTAGAGGAAGGTGATTATTCATGGGCCAATTATAAGAAAACCACCATTCAGCATTTGGTTCCCACTTTTAAATCATTTTCGGCGACAAACATTTACACAGGTGGAGGTTCGGGAATATTGAATGCCACGGGAAGCAGGCATGGAGCGAGCTGGAGAATGGTGGTGGAATTAGGGGAGACGATGCAAGCCTTTGGCATCTATCCCGGGGGACAATCCGGAAATCCCGGAAGCAAGTTTTACGACAATTTCATCTCTGTTTGGGCAAATGGGGAATACCTCAATTTTAATTTGAGATCCAAAGAACAAACCGAAGGAGTTCTATTCAAAACTGTATTTAAAAAAGACTAGGCATGCGATTTATCTTCTTGACTATTTTAACAGCACTTCTTGTTGTTTTCTTGAATCCCATTGCTCCTTATTGGGCTGTAATGTTGGGAATTGGGGTAGTAAGCGCGCTTATTTACCCCAATGGTATCGGTGGATGGATGGGAGGTGGATTGGGTATGGGATTGACTTGGCTGGGACAAACCATTTACCTGGGGATCATCACCTCCAGTAGTCTACCCAATAAAATGGGGGAACTTATGGGGCTAGGTTCCGGGATGAGTTTAATTGGAGTCACAGCAGTTTTAGGTTTTATTCTTGGGGGCTTTAGTGGATGGACTGGGGTTTTATTCCGCAATATGCTTCAAAAGCAAACAAAGGACATCTATAGAGGGTAAAAAAGCCATCTTTAAAAAATGCTCTTTTTTATACGAAAAGAGCATTTTTATTTTTGCAATTTCCCGAAATGAGTACCTTTGTTACTCATTCTAGAAGATTTTTTATGCTGGAATCATTGATCACCTCTAAGACAAGACTGAGGTTACTTATTAAGTTTTTTGTGAACTCACAGAATCACAGTCACCTCCGTGGATTAGCGGAGGAGTTTGGAGAATCAACCAATGCTATTCGGAAAGAACTTAACAACCTTACTCAAGCAGGAATTCTTATTTCCCAAAACGAGAAGAATAAAATTGAGTACAAGGCAAACGAAAGGCATCCCTTCTACACCAACATCCGGGATATTATCCGAAAGCATTTGGGTTTGGATATGCTTTTGGAGCAAATCTTGGATAGAATGGGAGAGGTAGAACAGGTGGTTTTGACGGGTGATTTGGCCAGAGGTAGCGATACCCGAGTAATCGACGTCTTGGTGGCCGGGGAGAATCTTAATGATGAATATATCAATCACCTCACCCGAAGAATTGAGCAATTAATCGATCGTAAAGTGATTTTCACCTTGGCATCCGGAAGGGTTTCTTCAGGAGGCTTGGTTCTTTTTGACCGTCAGGCAGGAGTATAACCTTGCCTATTTATGAAAAAAAATGCCTGGTAGGTTCCGAAGAAAATGGGACTGAAAGGGCGAAGCTGTATCAAGTATGATTCGATTCTTTATTCAAAAAAACACACATTTTCTTACGTTATTTGCCTTGCTGATAAAACAATTCCCCAAGATGATTGGATACCGTTTTAAATTTGGAACCTGGGTACTGCTGTTTTTTTTCACATTATTTGTTTTTGATGTTGCGGCCCAATCGATGGCGGATATCCAAAATATAAAGGTTGACAATTTGTCTGACTCCCAGATAGAGCAATTGATCAAAAGAGCAGAGTCAGCAGGAATAAATGAAACGCAACTTGAGGCCTACGCTCTCGAGAGAGGCATGCCCCCGATGGAAGTTGCAAAATTGAGGGACAGAATCAGGCAACTGAAAAGTGGAGCAGGTCAGTCAAGATCAGGTCTGTCCAGAGATGGGGCCCAAGGAATTCCAGGTGCCTTGAGAGAGATTGAGGGGTTTGAAATAGATCCCAAATTATTTGATTCTTTAAGAAAATCTGACCCTTATTATGATCTGACACCAATTCAAAAGAAGATTTTTGGTTACAAACTTTTTCATAATCGCGAATTGAATTTCAATCCCAGTCTAAACATTGCCACTCCTCCTAACTACGTCATAGGAGCAGGAGATCAACTTTTAATTGATGTATATGGATATTCCCAAGAATCTTTTGATCTGACGGTTAATCCCGATGGAAAGATCAATATTCCTAACATAGGGCCTATTTCTGTTGGTGGATCTTCCATTTCAGCAGCTACCGCACGCATCAAAACTTCACTGTCCAGAATTTATTCAGGTATGCAGGGAAACAATCCCAATACCTTCCTTGAAATCCGCTTGGGAAATATTCGAACCATCTCTGTATCAATTGTCGGTGAATTAGTCAAACCGGGAACCTACACACTTCCCTCTTTTGCCTCAGTTTTTAATGCCCTTTTTGCCGCTGGAGGACCTAATGAAAACGGTACTTTTAGAGCAATACAAGTTTATCGGAATAACAGACTTCTTCAAGAAGTCGATGTTTATGATTTTTTAATCAAAGGTGAAAATACCGGCAATGTTTTGCTCAATGACAATGATGTAATTATTGTCCAGCCTTTTCGAAACAGGGTTGAAGTATTAGGTCCGGTTAGAAGAGAGGGATTGTTTGAAATGAAGGAAGGTGAAACCTTACAGGACCTTATCCGATTTGTGGGCGGATTTGCAAGCAATGGATATAAAGAGCGCGTGACAATAAGGAGAACCACCGATACACAACTTTTGGTGGAAGACGTGGCTAAGGAAGATTTTGATAAGTTTTATCCCAAAGATGGGGATGAAGTTAAAGTGGGAGAACTATTGAACCGATTTGAAAATCGGGTCCAATTATCTGGGGCTGTCAACAGACCGGGAGAGTTTGCCATTCCTGAATCTGGAATTGGAGTGAAGGAGTTGATCCAAAAGGGAGAAGGGCTTAGAGGTGATGCGTTTACCAAAAGGGTGCTGCTTTACAGAACCAAGGAAAATTTGACCTTGGAGGCTCTATCCCTGGATTTAGAAGGGATAATGAACGGCTCCTTGCCAGACGTTCAGTTACGAAGGGAGGATATATTGAATGTGCCCAGCATATATGATTTGAGAGAGGAATATTATATCCAAATCTCCGGCGAGGTTAATTTTCCAGGTGCCTATCCTTTTGGCGAGAATATGACGGTAGCAGACCTTATTGTCAAAGCAGGTGGATTAAAAGAGGCTGCATCTAATTCCTCCATTGAAATTGCCAGAAGAGTCAGAAATGACATTTCAGGTAAAATAGCCGACTTGATCACTTTAGAAGTAGACTCTGATTTAAAACTCAAACCGGGGGAGTCCTCCATCCGCCTTCAGCCATTTGATCAGATTTTTATCCGAAAGAGTCCGGGATTTCAAAGGCAAAAACTGGTAACCGTGGAAGGTGAAGTGTTTTTTCCGGGAGAATATTCGTTGAGTAATGCCAATGAACGCATCTCCGATTTGATCAAACGAGCAGGAGGATTGAACCAGTTTGCCTATGCAAAAGGCGCAACGTTGGTAAGGAGGACTGAGTATTTTAAAGAAAAGTCAGATTCTGAATTAAAAGAAGAAAACCTGAGAACACTGAAAGAAAACCTTGAAAAGAATAAGGAAAATCTGAATGAAGCGGAACAGATTCAATTAAAGCGGATTGAGGAAAAAATTAAGGAAATTGATGATCAGAAATTTGCTGAAGAGCTTCTGAAAAAGAAGTTGGAAGATCAAAATCCAGATTTAAGGCTTAATCGTCTGTTGGACGTTTCTGATTCCTCCAAGGTGAAAATTGAATTCAAAGAGCAGGAATTGGTTGGAATCAACTTGCAGTCCATTTTGGATAATCCAGGGTCATCCCAAGACCTCATACTTTTAGAAGGAGATATCATTAGAGTCCCCAAAGAGTTGCAAACCGTGAGAATGAGGGGGCAAGTTCTTTTCCCAACTACGGCAAGATTTGAATTGGGAAGAGGATTTAAAAGGTATATAAGCAAATCTGGAGGATTTACCGAGTCAGCTAGAAGGTCAAAATCCTATGTGGTCTATGCCAATGGAGATGTTAAAAGGACCAGAAGTCTGCTTTTTTATAAGTTCTACCCCAATATTGAGCCAGGTGCAGAGATTATAGTGCCTCAAAAACCGGAGAAACCTCCAATCGGACCTCAACAGTGGGTTGCCATCGGTACAGGTTTAGCAACCTTTGGTTTGGTCTTGATTCAGATCATAAATCTTGCTAATACTCCTTAAGATTTCTGAATATCAAAATGAGAAAAAGTGTAAAAGAAGTATTTGCAACCGATCAGGTTAAAGTCGTTGATATCTTTTCTCTTGTATTTGAGAAAAAAAGGATCTTGTGGATTTCAACCTTGGTTATATTCTCTTTGGGTATGGTATATCATTTCTTTTCTACCAAAGAATTTGAGTCGGTTTCTGCCAAACTTTCAGAGACAAAAGAGGGAGGAAACCTTGGCGGATTAGGTCAAATATCAGGTCTTGCAGGTTTGGCAGGTGTTTCCCTTCCTGGGGGTGGGAATGACCTGGATGTGACTTTTCCTCCTGAACTTTACCCTCGTTTGGTGTATAGCCCTGAATTTTTAAAAGATATCCTCGATGAAGAATTATATTTTCAGAACATTGGAAAAAGAACAACTCTAAGAAGCTATCTGATCAGCGAGCGTCCGCGAAACTTTGTTGGAAGAATAAAAGATAAAATCACAGAAACACTCCGCAATGCTGCATCTACTGTGACTCCAACCTCAATTGCCGGCAATCCTCCATCGGAGCAAATGGAAGGGACTGAAAAGCCTAGATTTTTATATCTAAGTCCTGTTGAACAAGGCCTTATAGGGTTTTTGAGTAAGAAAATAAAAATTGAAGTTGATGGGAAGGTGATCAATCTTTCGGTCAAACTTTCGGACCCGAATGCTGCAGCAGAATTGAACGGCTTGGTATTTAATAAAATTATAGAGTTTGTTACCCAGTATCGTACTGAAAAACAGAGGGTTAATCTTTCATTTGTGGAAAAAAGAACAAAAGAAGCTGAAGAAAACTTTCTTAAAGCACAGGTTAGATTGGCATCTTTCAGAGATTCTAACCAAGGTCTTATTTCCCAACAAGCTAGGTCAAAAGAAGAACAGCTTCAAGCAGAATTCAGCCTTGGCTTTAATCTGTATAATGGAATGAAGCAGGAATTAGAAAATGCAAGACTTCAATTAAAAGACAATACTCCCATTTTCACTTCCTTTATTGAGCCATCTTTTCCCAATAGGGCTTCCAATCTTTCCTTTGTGGCCATGTTATTTCTCAGTGGTTTTTTAGGTGCGTTTATCGGAATTCTGATTGTTGCAACTAAACTCTTTCTTGAATACCATTGCTAACCATCTCTTGTCCGTAAGCCGATTCATGAAGATATCATTAGAAAATAAAACCAAATCCATCCAAATGGTGGATCTCCGTACACAGTATGACCGGATTAAATCCGAAGTAGATCAAGCCATACAAAATGTTTTAAACAGTACTGCCTTTATCAATGGTCCAGAAGTAAAGCTTTTTGGTGAAGAATTGGCAGAGTATACAGGTGCCAAATATGTAATTCCTTGCGCTAATGGAACGGATGCGCTGCAAATAGCGATGATGGCCTTGGATTTCAAACCTGGTGAGGAAGTTATAGTACCTACTTTTACCTATGTAGCGACCGTAGAAGTAATCGCGCTATTGGGATTGAAACCAACGTTTGTGGATGTTTTACCGGATACCTATGAACTTGACCCTGCTGGACTTGAAAAAGCATTGGGACCCAAGGTGGTAGGAATTGTTCCCGTTCATCTTTATGGTCAGTGTTCCAACATGGAGTACATTCTCGAATTTGCTAAAAAACATGGTCTGAAGGTAATCGAAGATACAGCCCAGGCTATCGGAGCGGTTTACACCTTCTCTGATGGGAAAAAGGCCCAAGCAGGAACGATGGGGGATGTAGGTACTACCTCTTTTTTTCCTTCAAAGAATCTGGGTTGCTTCGGAGATGGCGGGGCTATGTTTACCAATAATTCTGAACTTGCCGAGAAGCTCAGAATGATCGCTAACCATGGTCAGAAAAAGAAATATTACCACGATTCGATCGGTGTAAATTCCCGTTTGGATACGCTTCAAGCGGCTATTTTGAGAGTCAAACTCCAACACCTCAACAGCTATTCTGCTTCAAGAAATGAAGTAGCCGACCGCTATGATCAGGCTTTCGAAAATCATCCCAATATCCGCCCACCCAAAAGGGCTGCAAATTCTACCCATGTCTTCCATCAATATACGGTGCAGGTAGAAGGAGCTTCGAGGGATAAATTGAAAGACTATTTGCAGACCAAAGGAGTGCCGTCAATGGTTTATTATCCGGTCCCTCTACATCTTCAAAATGCCTATCTGGAATTCGGATATCAATTCGGAGACTTTCCTGTAGCTGAGATGCTATGCAAAAAAGTACTTTCCCTACCTATCCATACAGAAATGAAAACTGCTGATCAGGAATATATCATTCAGTCAGTTTTGGACTTTTTTAATTAAAGCATTCAAATCATATAGAGATATCTATGTCAAGCGACCAAAAAGAATTTTATGCCCATGAAACTGCCGTCATTGATGAGGGTTGTGAAATAGGCAAGGGAACCAAAATCTGGCATTTTTCTCACATTATGGCCAAATGCAAAATCGGTGAAAACTGCAACATTGGCCAAAATGTAGTGATTTCCCCGGAAGTGGTTTTGGGCAAAAATGTGAAAGTTCAAAACAATGTGTCGATCTATACCGGTGTCACCTGCGATGACGATGTTTTTTTAGGACCATCCATGGTCTTCACCAACGTAATCAATCCCAGAAGTGCAGTGAACAGGAGAGGGCAGTATTCCAAAACCCATGTTGGAAAAGGTGCATCCATCGGGGCCAATGCCACAATAGTCTGTGGACATGACATCGGTGAATTTGCCTTTATTGGTGCAGGGGCTGTAGTAACTAAGACCATTCCTGCTTATGCTTTGGTGGTAGGAAATCCTTCCCGTCAAATCGGCTGGATGAGTGAGTATGGTCATAAATTGGTTTTTGACAAGGAAGGAAAAGCGATTTGTCCTGAATCAGGAGAAGTTTATTATTTGAAAGAAGGACGTGTTTTGAAGTCAAATCCCTAATTATTTAACAACAAAGGTGAAATTCGCACTGCGAATAATTAATTGATCAATCCTATGAAAAATTTTGCCCTAATCGGAGCAGCTGGTTACATTGCTCCAAGGCATATGAAAGCGATCAAAGATACTGGTAACAGGCTTTTGGCAGCTTATGATAAATTTGACAGCGTTGGAGTGATGGACAGCCACTTTCCGGACGCAGATTTTTTCACGGAATTTGAGCGCTTTGATCGCCATGTGGAAAAATTGAAACGAACAGACAACAAGATTGATTATGTCAGCATTTGTTCGCCAAATTACCTTCACGATTCCCATATCCGATTTGGACTTAGAGTAGGTGCAGATGTCATTTGTGAAAAGCCGTTGGTTCTAAATCCATGGAATATTGAAGCATTAAAGGAGGTGGAGAAAGAGCATGGAAAAAGAGTTTTTAACATCCTTCAGCTTAGACTTCATCCGTCTATCATTGCTTTGAAGGAGCGGATTCAAAACGGTCAAAAGGATAAAATCTATGACATTGATTTGGCCTACCTGACTTCAAGAGGCCATTGGTATTACACCTCCTGGAAAGGTGATGTGAGTAAATCCGGAGGAATTGCTACCAATATCGGTGTTCATTTTTACGATATGTTGACTTGGGTTTTTGGTCCGGTAAAGACCAATCAAGTTCATATCCATACCCATGATCGAGCAGCAGGATACTTAGAGCTGGAGAAGGCGAGGGTTAGATGGTTTTTAAGTATTAATGCCGATACCCTACCTGATTCGGTCAAGGCAAAGGGTGGAAGAACCTACCGTTCATTGACCATGGAAGGAGAAGAGATCGAATTTTCAGACGGATTCACCGAGCTTCATACCCATAGTTACCAGCATATTTTAGACGGGAACGGATTTGGGTTGGATGAAGCGATGAACAGTATTCAGTTGGTTCATGATATCCGACACATGAAACCTCTCGGCCTGGTGGGAGAGTACCATCCTTTTGCCAAACTTGACTTAGCTAAACATCCTTTTTCAACAACTTGATGGCGGAGAAAGCAATAAATCCAATCTTTCTTTCGCGGCCTAATCTTGATGAGGTGGATATTCAGGCGGTAGTATCTGTTCTGAAATCTGGAAATCTTGTGCAAGGGAAAGAAGTGGCTAACCTTGAGGAAAAGATCAATTCCCTGACCGGATCCGCTTTTTCTTCTGCAGTCAGCAATGGCACAGCTAGTCTCCATCTTGCATTAGTTGCTTTGGAGATTGGTCCTGGTGACGAAGTGATCATACCAGCATTCTCTTACATAGCGACTGCCAATGTAGTGGAATTGGTAGGAGCTACCCCGGTATTTGTTGATATTGAACTAGGAACATTTAATATTAATGTTAGCCAAATAGAAGAAAAGATTACTTCCAAAACAAAGTGTATTATGCCAGTCCATGAATTTGGACTTTGTGCCAACATGGAAGAAATAATTCGATTGGCAACATCACACGGCTTGTATGTAATCGAAGATGCAGCTTGTGCAATCGGAGCAAGAATAGGTGATCAATATGCCGGAACATTCGGGGATTTTGGTTCTTTCTCACTTCATCCCAGAAAATCTGTTACCTCAGGTGAAGGTGGAGTGGTGACTACCAAAACAAAGGAATTGGACGAGAAAATAAAGACCTTGAGAAACCACGGGATCAGGCCGGGTAGTTTCCCGATGGACTTTGTGGAAGCGGGATTCAATTATCGCTTGACTGATTTTCAGGCAGCCCTGGTTTCCAGTCAGATGAGGAGATTACCTTCCATTTTTCGACACAAGGAAGCTCTGGTGGATTTGTACCTCAAGTCATTGAGAACGGATATCTTGTTGTTGCCAAGTGTACCGGATGGATTTACCCATTCATGGCAGACTTTCCACGTTGTGTGTAAAGATCATGAGACTAGAGAAAGACTGATTGGTTGGTTGAAAGAGCATCAGATTTTCTGCAATTACGGTGCTCAGTGTATTCCTGCGATGTCTTTTTACCTGAAGAAATATCAATTTGATGTCAAGCAGCAGTTTCCTTCGGCCTACGAGGCTTACTCTTGCGGTCTGGCGTTACCTTTAAGTGAAACACTGACTTCAGAGGAGGTCAGCTATGTATGTGAAATAATTAATCAATTCAAATAATGCTTTATAACAAAAACATTTTTATTACCGGAGGCGCCGGGTTCATTGCCAATACCTTGATTGGACATTATATAGAAAATAATAAGATCACGGTTTATGACAATTTTCATAGGGACACGCTGAGTAAAAGTCCATATGCCAATCATCCCAACATCAAAATCGTAAAGGGAGATGTTTTGGATTTCGATCTCTTGACTCAAAGCATGGCTGGTGCTGATGTGGTGGTACATGCAGCGGGGATTGCAGGAATAGATACTGTCATTAAAGATCCTGTGAAGACCATGAGGGTCAACATGATTGGTACTTCAAATGCCTTGGAGGCAGCAAGAATTAACGGGGTTAAAGATCGATTCATTGATTTTTCTACTTCTGAGGTTTTTGGCTCTATGGCTTTCAGATCATCAGAAGAAGATCAGACCGTATCCGGTTCAGCAGGGGAAGCCCGATGGACTTATGCAGTTTCCAAATTGGCAGGAGAGCATTTGGCTCATGCCTATTTCAGTCAGTACAAGCTTCCGGTAGTGACAGTTAGACCCTTCAATGTGTATGGTCCAGGTCAGACTGGAGAAGGTGCGATACAGATTTTCATCAAAAGAGCTTTAGCAAATCAAAATATTAAAATCGATGGGGATGGAAATCAAATCCGGGCCTGGTGTTTTGTAGATGATTTTGTGGACTGTTTGGTTCGATGCATTGAAGATCCAAAAGCGATAGGAAACAGCTTTAATCTGGGTAATGCAAGGGCGGTGATCACTATTCTGGGATTGGCGCAGACGGTATGCCGAGTGTTGAAATCAGATTCAAAAATTGTTTTTGAACCACCTCTTTCTGCTGATATTGCTATTCGGATTCCGAGTGTCCGAAAAGCCGAAGAAGTGTTGGGCTTCAAAGCTCAAGTGGATTTGGAAGAGGGCATTGTTCGTACCGCCAATTGGATGAAGGAACCTTTTCTAAGCAATTGAATAGGCAAGAATCCATTTCCTCACCAATAGAAAAGGAGCTTTTTGAAAACCTCAAAAAGCTCCATTCTACCCTTGATCAAGCATTCTTGCGGCAATTTGATAGGTCACTACCTCTCAATGAGACCTTGCTGGATCGATGGGAAAGAGCCAAAAACCTAGGCTTTGGAGAAAACTCCTCTATCTATGACAGTTCTTTGATACTAGGAAAGGTTGAAGTTGGAAAAAATTGCTGGATAGGCCCATTCACTATATTGGATGGAAGTGGAGGATTGAAAATTGGTGATTTTTGTACCGTATCGGCTGGTGTTCATATATATTCTCACGATAATGTAAAGCAAACTTTGTCTTCCGGAAAACTTCCGATCGAAAGGGAAGCTGTCAGTATTGGTAGCAACGTATACATAGCTCCACAGGTAGTTATTGCCAAAGGTGTAAGTATTGGAAATTTCTGTGTCATTGGTACGGGAGCCTTTGTCAACAAAAATATTAAAGATTGCCAGATTGTTGTAGGACAACCTGCCAAGGTGATTGGGGAAGTAATCGTTTCTGATTCCCGGATAGACTTTAAGTATTTCTAATTCATGAAAATTTGCACTAGGTGTATTTACGATGATCGTACGCCATCCATTTCCTTTGATGAGGAAGGAGTTTGTAATTATTGCAAACAGATCGATTCGCTCCTTGAGACCTATAAGACAGGTACTCTTGAGGGAGAACAAACACTTTTCGGGATTCTAGATGAGATTAAGAAAAAGGGGAAAGGGAAGAAGTACGATTGCGTGATAGGAGTTAGTGGGGGGACAGACTCATCTTATCTTTTGATCAAAGCAAAAGAGTGGGGACTGCGACCTCTTGCGGTGCATTACGATAATACTTGGGATTCTTCCATTGCCACCGAAAATATCAGAAAAGTCACATCCAAACTGAAAGTTGACCTTTACACGTATGTGATTGACAACAAAGAAGCAGATGATATTTTCCGATCGTTTTTGTTGGCTGGTGTACCAGAGTTTGATGCGAGCACTGACATTGGATTTGTTCAAGTTCTGAGAAGTGCCGCGGCAAAATATGGAATCAAGTATATACTGGAAGGACATTCATTTATGGCTGAGGGTATTTCCCCACAGGGGAAAAACTACTTTGATGGTAAATACATCGAAAGTATCCATAAAAAGTATGGCAGGCTTAAAATGAAGACTTATCCCAATATGACCTTTTTTCAGTTTATGAAATGGGCAATGGTTTATCGTCAGCAATTTATCAGGCCTCTTTGGTACATTTCTTATTCCAAGCCTGAGGCAAGAAAAATCTTGACCGAACAAACAGGTTGGACCTATTATGGAGGGCATCATTTGGAAAATCGGTCCACCAGTTTTCTTCATACTGTCTACAACCCCCAAAAGTTTGGAATTGATAACCGTAACTGGAGTTTGTCTGCTGAGGCGAGGACAGGTGTAATCTCCCGGGAAGAGGCTTTAGAAATCTACAATACTCCGATTCAACCAGATCCTGAGTTAATCACCTATGTGAAAAAGAGACTGGAACTGACGGATCAGGATTATGATGACATCATGAAGGGGCCTAAACGATCCTTTCGTGACTTCAAGACTTATAAAAAGCGGTTTGAAAATTTGAGGCCTCTGTTTTTTATCCTAGCAAAGGCTAATTTGGTACCAATGAGCTTTTATCTGAAGTATTGTTTCCCGATGAAGTCTGATGATAACAATAGTTGATTACGGACTCGGAAATCTCGGGTCAGTGGTCAATATGTTGAAACGGATCGGGGTGCAATCACAGATCACGGATAAGTCAGAGGTAATTTTGGATGCAGAGAAGATCCTGCTTCCAGGAGTTGGGGCATTCGATCATGCCATGACCGAGATCAACTCAAGGGGACTGTTGCCTGCATTAAACAAAAAAGCTTTGGAAGACAAGGTTCCCTTTTTGGGGATTTGCCTTGGAATGCAGCTTTTGACTAAATCGAGTGAGGAAGGCCTTCTTTCCGGTTTAGGTTACATAGATGCTGTCACCACAAAATTCAGATTTGAAGATAAAAGTCTGAAAATCCCTCATATGGGCTGGAATATCATAGAGCTTCAAAACCCAAGTCCTTTGACTCAAGGAATGGATGAAGAAGAATATCGCTTTTATTTCGTTCATTCCTATTATGTGACTTGTAAGGATCAAACTGATTGTCTTGCCAAAACACCCTATGGAGTCCATTTTGACAGCATCATCCAACATGGAAATGTTTTTGGTGCTCAGTTTCACCCGGAAAAGAGCCACCGGTTCGGAATGAAGCTCTTTTCTAATTTTGCAGCCCTCTAAATATGCTTCGCATTCGGGTTATTCCTGTTTTGTTGTTGAAGAATCAAGTCTTAGTCAAAACCGTCAACTTCAGAAAGCCGGGATATATAGGTGATCCCATCAATACTTGCAGAATTTTTAATGAGCTGGAGGTGGATGAATTGTCCTTTTTGGACATTACGGCGAGCAGTGAGAAGCGAGGTCCCAATCTGGAAATCTTGAAGGAGATCAGTTCGGAATGCTTCATGCCGTTAAGTTATGGAGGTGGGATCTCCAGTCTGGAACAAGCTGAGTCTGTTTTTAAGATAGGTTTTGAAAAAGTTATTCTAAACACAGCCTCTTTGGTCAAACCCGAATTGATTACTGAGATTTCAAGAATATTCGGAAGTCAGGCAGTAGTCGTGGCGATAGATGTAAAAAAGAATTTTTGGGGAAAATATCAGGTCCATGGACTTAATGGTACTGAAAACCACAAATACGATCCTGTCCAATGGGCTTTAAAAGTGGAGGAGCTCGGCGCGGGTGAGATTCTGCTTACTTCCATTGACCAAGAGGGTACTTGGAAGGGATTTGATATAGACTTGGTCAAAAAGGTAAGCCAACACTGCACCATACCTGTCATCGCGCATGGAGGTGCGGGTAGTTTGGATCACATTAAAGATGTGGTCAAGTCTGCCGGAGCCTCTGCAGTTGCCTTGGGTAGTTTGGTAGTCTACCAGCAAAAAGGTATGGGTGTTTTGGTGAATTTTCCTGATCGGGAGGAGTTGACCAAAGTGTTGAACTGATGGGAAAATCTCAAGTAAAAAAGCCCAAGATTTTGGTCGGCTTCTCAGAAATCGCAGGATACTATGTCAATCTCTTTGTTGGACTGGCAGAATTAGGCTATGAGGTAGGGTACATCAACAACAGATATTTTAAGTTTCAGTATAACGATTATAAAAAATACAACCACCCATTTTTAAATTACTACATAGAAATATGCAGGAAGTTTAGAGTTGAAAACAGTCTTTCCAGCAAGGTACTATGTGCCATCCTTACTCCTTTTGTCATAGGTTGGATTACCTTCAAATACGATGCATTTATCCTCGGTTCGGATTCTACTCTTCTCAAATATTGGGAATACAAAGTGCTTAAGTTCTTTAAAAAGAAAGTGATCTACGTATCCTTGGGAAGTGATACGAGGCCTTCAATAATGAATGGAATCTATAAGGACGATGCTCTGGGCGGTAAATTTTCTGCTCCTGAAGCAATCCAAAAATTCAAGCAAACGAAAGAAAAGGTACGATTTTTTGAAAATCACTCTGATATTTTTGTCAATTACCCTCAGCATGCGCATTTCAACCGCAAACCTTTTATCAATGGGATGCAGATCGGATTTCCCACCCGGTTGACTGGGGTTTTGATAGAAAATAAGGCGAAGTCCTCAGATTCCATCAGGATTTTACATGCACCATCCAGGCCGCTTGCCAAGGGAACTTTGATTTTCAGAAAAGTTGTGGAGGAGTTGAAAAACGAAGGACTAAAAATAGATTGGATAGAAATCGTAAACAAGCCTAATAAGGAGGTTCTGGATGAATTATCCAAGTGTGATTTAGTTTTGGATGAGTTGTACTCAGACCTCCCTCTCGGTGGATTGGGGACTGAAGCGGCTGTTTTTGGAAAGCCTGTTATTGTAGGAGGTTATTATGCTGAATTCATCTATTCCGAAGTTCCTGTGCAATTTATCCCTCCATCATTTTATGTGATGCCTTATCAGCTGAAAAGTACTTTGAGAAAACTTTGCTTAGATCCTGGATTGAGGAGAAAAGCAGGATTAGAATTAAGGGAGTTTATCAAGACTAACTGGAGCCATAAAGTCATTGCTTCAAAATACATTGATTTGATCCTCGGCATATACGACCCTTCCTGGATTTTTGATCCCGAGAATATTTCTTATTTCAATGGCTGGGGACTTTCTCAGGATGAGGCCATCAAAAATATGGGAGCTATCCTTCCCTTCTTAGATAAAAGCGATGCTGATCAGGTCTCTCATTTTTTACAGCACTTGAAAAAAGATTCTGAACTTTTGGAAGTTTGATGATTCGAAGACTTCTAAAAGACGGGACTCTCTATACTATTTCTGGTGTCGTTTCCCGTGGAATATCGCTTTTTTTACTTCCTTTTTACGTTCGATTTTTATCTATCGAAGAATATGGATTACTCGATCTTATTCTGTTGATAACCAATTTCATTAATCTTACTTTTTCATTGGAGGTTACCCAAGCTATTGCTCGATTTGTCCCCTCTTTCAGACTGCAAAAACCTAAAGTCACTCTACTCACCACTGGACTTGGGATCACCCTGCTCAGCTATTCAGGATTCTTGGTTTTCTTTTTGTTATTAAAGCCAATTGTAATCAAATATATTATTCTCGATGACTTGCCTAATTTGACTTATAATCTTGTTGCCGCACACGTATTTTTAAACGGATTGTTTTTATTTGTTCAAAATAATTTTAGGTGGACGCTACAGAGTTTGAGATTTGCATACACTTCCTTGATATACACTATTTTGAATTTGGTTTGTGTTGGGGTATTTGTCTTTTATTTCCAATTTGGTCTTAATGGAATTTTGATTTCTGGCATAATCTCCACTTTTCTATCTCTTATGGTTTCTTTCGCTTTGCAAAAGAACTATTATTCAGGTGTATTTTCTTTTCGATATGCTGTGCGAATTTTGAAATTCTCTATGCCTTTGATTCTATCCGCAGTTGCGGTTTATTTTTCTCTGTACTTGGACAGGATTCTGATCAACAGTTTTCTGGGTATTAAAGAATTAGCTGTTTTTGGAGTTGCCTTTAGGTTTGCAGCATTGGTGGGTCTAGCTACTACAGGTTTTTCAAGTGCATTGACTCCATTGATTTACAATGACCCTTACTCCACAACCACCAAGGATTCTGTACAAATTCTATTCAAACATTTTGTTAGGGCCTCCCTACTTTTTTTGATTTTTTTAACCTTTTTCTCCAGTGAGATTTTGATTTTTCTTACAACTCCTGACTATATCGAAGCCAATATTCTGATACCGTTGGTCACAAGTTCAATGATATTTGCATCGGGTTATGTGTTTTTTCCAGGCTTGACTTTGGCCAAAGAAACAGGAAAACTGGCTATCATTAATGTGTTTTCCTCACTTGTCAATCTCATCCTCTGCTTTATTTTCATCAAAAAATTCGGGGTTATTGGAGTAGCGTTTTCCACCTTGATCAGTTCCTGTGTAGGATTAGTACTAAATGTGCTTTATAGCAGAAAGTACTATAATCAATCCATTTCCTTTTTGTTCCAAGACTCATTTATACTCATAGTCTCGGGCTTATTGCTGGGAGTGATCGTTTTGAATCCTTGGGTGTTTTTGGATTCTTTTGAATTACTCCCTTTCGTTTTCAAGATCACGATATTTCTGAGTTTGTTTCTGATGTATATTTTTTTGATGCAAAAGGAAAAAAGTTCCACTGGTTGAGTCATTCTCTATCCCGTTTAGAATGAAAATAGCCTATTATTTAGTTCATGACCTCACCCGAAACGATGGGGTGGTCAAAAAGATCAAATCCCAAATCTCGGAATGGGAAAACCTTGGTGTTGAAGTCAAGGTTTTTGCAATTTCCGGTTTCTGTGAAAATTCGATTATTGATGCCAATATTTATGGATTTTCAGGGTTTATCTCTTCCCGAATCCGCCCCAATCATCATCTGTTAAGCGATATCGATGAGTTTAAACCTGATTTGGTCTATCTGCGATATGATACAGTCACAGCTAATATCCTCTATTTGGCCAAAAAGTATAAGCTCATCTGCGAACTAAATACTATTGACCGGGATGAGGCAAAGCTTTTTTTTAAGAGTAATATAGATCTAAAATCTACGTTTAGACTTTTGGCTTTTTATCTTCTTCGAAATAAGTTTTTTCTTCAGATGGCAGGTTTAGTTTCTGTTACTCAGGAAATTTTGAACCATCAGTCGATCCGAAAGTTTCAGATTCCACAGGTCTGTATACCAAATTCAATTCAAACTGCTAAATATCCTACGCTTAAGGCCATAGACTCCAGTCAGCAGCGTATTGGGCTGTTTTTCATGGGAACTCCGGATCAACCATGGCAAGGTTTTGATATATTAGAAAACCTTGCCAGTGAATTGCCCGAGTTTGATTTTCATGTAGTGGGACTGATGAAGCCGTCCTTTGCAAATGTTTATTTCCATGGATTTCTTTCCATGGAGAAATATTTGCCCATCATGAAAAGCTGTCATGTATGTATCGGTACGCTTGCCCTTTTCCGTAAAAAAATGACGGAAGCCTGTCCCTTGAAAATCAGGGAGTATGTGGCCTATGGCTTCCCCATCATAATCGGCTACAAGGAGTCCATGTTTGAAGATCACAGTCATTTGCCTGAGTGGGCATTGGAAATCGATCCTGAAAATCCAAGCATTAATTCAATTCGTGAGTTTTGCCTGAGTATGAGAGATAAAATTGTCTCTCATGAGGAGGCATTTCCTTTGATTGATTCCGGGATCCTTGAGAAAAAACGCGTTGATTTTTTTAGCCAAGTGATCAAAAAATGAAAATTCACTTAGTAGTTACTCAGCTTGAACCTGCAGGGGCACAAAAGGTAGCGATCGATCTTGCCAACGGACTTGGAGAAAAAGGGCACCTAGTCACAGTTATTTTCTTCTTCGAAAAAGTACCGGTCAGTTATGACCTGCACGCCAATGTGAGCATTCATATTCTTCTTGAATCCGGATCATTTCTAAATAAGCTTTTAGGTACCCTTCCAAAGTTGATTCACTTTTGGAAAAATAACACTCCCGACGTTTGTCTGGCTTTTACCCATTATGCGAATATCTATTCTGCGATTGCCGGAAAACAGGTCGGAATACCTGTAATTGTCTCGCATCATAATGAGCGCAGGACCTATAATGCAATTGTCAGAAAAGTTGACCAATTCCTTCAGAATAGGGGGTACTATGCCGGAATTGTTTATGTTTCACAAACCACAGGGGATTCTTTTTCTCCATTTTACAGAGAGCAAGACCATGAATTGGTGATTTATAACTCATTTGAATCCGATCATCAATTTGGTTCTGAAGCAAAAAGAGGATCCGAACCTTTGAAAATTTTGAATATCGGAAGGCTTATGCCTCAAAAGAACCAGCAATTTCTAGTTCAAAGTATAACCCCTGACATGAATGTAGAACTGAAGATTGTTGGCGAAGGACCGGAAAAAAAGATTTTGGAGGAGTTGATCAAAATCAATGGTTTGGAAAGGAAGGTCAAGCTACTGGGTAAGAAAAACCATTCCGAAATTTTGACGCTTTTGGATGAGGCAGATGTCTTTGCTATGCCATCCCTTTTTGAAGGGATGAGTATAGCCTTGTTGGAGGCAATTGTTTCCGGGGTTTATACGGTTGTGTCGGATGTGCCCTCCCAAAGGGAAACAGTAACTTGTGAAGGGGAAATTTTCGGAGAGGTTTTGCCTATTGATTCTCCATCGAGGTGGAATGATTTCTTCAAGAAACTGAGTCAGGCAAAACCCGGAAAACTAAGGGGAAGTGACCTGCACACCAAGCTGGTGTCTCGGTATTCCAAAGAAAAATTTGTCGAAAAATATGAACAACTCTTCCAATCAGTAGCGAGTTGAATCTTAGTCTTTCCAAATTACCTGTTCAAATCCTGTATCTCCAAATCATCATTTTGGGGCTTTTGGGATTTATAGGGGCTGGATTATTTAATCCTACGATCCTTTTTGAAGGGATCTTGTTGGTGTTTTTTATTTTCAATTTTTCCACGATCTCCAAAGAGATTCTTTGGATTCCGATATTCTCCTTGATTTATGTGCTTTTATCGTTGATATATGCTGTTGTGCTTAATGGTAATCATGTCTTGGATTTCTTTCTCATTTTTAAATCCTTTATCTACCTGGTAATTGTCAGTCAATTTGTTCGAAAAAAATCCCTAGATCCGGAATTTACCAGAAAGGCATTTTTGGTCGTTCTTAGTCTTTTTTTGGTGAAGTACTTATTTCTGATGGCACAAGGCACTCCTCGACAGAGTATTCGGGTATTTGAAGAAAGCAATTTTGAGCTGATGCTTTTGTCCTATCTTTTTTTACTCGATTACAATAATCATAGAAAAGTCAAGTATCTTGAAGTAGCCCTATTACTGGTGACTTTTTTCATTTCCGGTTCTAGATCAGGGCTAGTGATTATTGTGTTCTTGATCGGTTGTATTTTTTTGAGGAATTTGAGTTGGAGGAACTTCTTAATTCTTTTGATTTTTGCCCCGGTAGGTTTGGGTTTGATTTACTTTATTTTTTTAAACCGCTCAGAAGGGGACTCGTTGGAAAGTATCGATAGGTATATTTTTTTCCTAAGTTTTCTTAAAGAGGTAAAGACTTGGACTTTTCTGGATTTCCTTGTCGGATCTGAACGAATTACAGCTTTAAGTCCGGAAACCTGTGGAAAATTCACCTATTATACCAAGCTTTTCTCCTTCAAGGGAGACGGGACTTGCTACAGCGTCATGCTACACTCCTATATTATTCGGGTAATTTTTGATCATGGAATTCTGGGATTTTTGTTTCTTTGCACAGCTGTATACCAAATGGTGAGAAAATCTGGTTTTGATCATTTCATTTCCTTCCTGGTTTTGATGATTTTGATTCTCAACTCTCTATCTGTTTCAGCCTTTAATAGCGTATATGCAATTCTTGGCGTGGCTTTGTTTTTAATTTCAAGTCCAAGGCAATCAGAATCGGATGATAAACAATAAAATATTAGGAGTAAGGTTCGATAATTATACCATTGATGAATTTGTCCATCTCATTGTCCAAGAGATCAAGGCTAAGAAAAAATTCAGAATCGCGCTATCCAATCCTGAATTTTTACTGGAGGCCCGAAAAAGACCTGAACTGAAGTCTTACCTGAATTCCATTGAATTTAATGTCGCTGATGGGATAGGCGTAGTTTATGCTTCCAGATTGCTGCATGGCGTACCGCTAAAGGAAAGGATAACCGGTACAGATATGCTCCCAAGGTTGATAGAGAAGTCCAGAGAAAACGGATTCACCTTTTACTTTTTGGGAGGGAAACCAGGCATTGCTGAAAAAGCCAAGCAAAAATTCTTGGAATTGTTCGATTACAAAGGAGTCATTGGATTGCACCATGGCTATTTTGATGAGAATCTTGAATCTGTCATTATCGATGAAATCAGAAACATAAAGCCAGATATTCTCATGGTTTGCTTGGGCAATCCGAAACAGGAGAAATGGATCCAGGATAATTTCCATCTTTTGGATGCCAAACTTATTTTTGGAAACGGAGGTGCACTGGATTATTATTCCAACAATGTAAAAAGAGCACCTATCTGGTTCCAAAAAAATGGACTGGAGTGGTTGTATCGACTGACACAAGATTTCACTTGGCCAAGAATCAAAAGACAGGCAAGGTTATTTAAATTTCCTTTTTTGGTCCTTGCAGAGTATGGTAAGCAAGGATTCAAAAAAGTAAACCGGATTAATGAAGTATTTCATTAGTATAGTTTTTTTCTATTGGACTCTTTCGGCTTATTCTCAAAATAATCTTCCGGGATTTCAATTTTTTGAAGAGGCAGAGCGAAGAGCTAATCTGATGGATGATTCTGCTTCCCTGAAGGCAAGCTTTCTACTCAGAATGCCGTTGAATCCACTGCAAGGCAACTTTGAGAAGAAGATTTTTGGATTTAAGCCACTTCCAATTTTGTCAAATACCCTTTGGAATCAAAATCGGCCGTATGGTTGGGGGGATCTGGGAATGATTCCTGCGGTTGGTTTGCAGCAATATGTCTCTGCGGGATTTCAGGTTAAGGCCTCTATTCTTCATGTGAGATTTCAGCCAGAGGTAGTTTTTGCCCAAAGTAAGCCTTATCAAGGATTTTCCTTTGATTTTCCAGGACAGGTGATTCTGGATCGATATTATTACTGGAACTATGACGATTCTCCCGAACTTTATTCAGATGGAAGCCTTACTCAGGCTTGGTGGGGGCAAAGCAGTGTTACGCTTCGGTACGGGGCATTTGAGACAGGGCTCTCTACCCGTTCTATTTGGTGGGGACCAGGGCAATGGGGTTCATTGACTTTTTCAAATACCGCCAAAAGCTTTCCTCATCTTACCTTGAACACGACAAAGCCTGCCAAAACATTTTTGGGAAATTTTGAAGGACAATTATTGATAGGGAGATTAGAAAATTCTGGACGGAATCCATCTCAGAATCTGATTTTTGACAATGCGTATTTTTTGCCTTTCAATGGAGATTGGAGATACCTAAATGCATTAATGGTAAGTTATACACCAAAATGGATTCCCAACGCTTCCATAGGGTTTGCAAGAACCTTTCAACAGTTTAGGAAGGATCAAACCCAGGATTTTGCAGGATATTTTCCGATTTTTGAGCCTTTTCAAAAAGTAAATCTTTTCCAAAATGATAATTCTGTCATCTACGATGGATTGGCACAAGACCAGCAAGTTTCTTTTTCATTTAGATATGCCATTCCAAAAGCTAAAATGGAGTTTTATGCCGAATATGGCAGAAGGGATCACGCTTTCAACTGGAGAGATGCAATTCTGAGTCCTGAGCATGCAAGAGCCTATCTTGCAGGATTTTCAAAGTTGGTAGATCTTCCGATAAGTCCAAAAAAGGTTCAAATTCGCGGTGAGATGATTCATCAACAAGAATCTGTAAACAGATATATCCGGTATATGGGAGAGGGAGGAGACACTTCTTGGCAGTTGCATTACCAGGTCAGAAGTTTTGGTAATTTTGGGCAAGCTTTAGGGACCGGGATCGGAACAGGTTCGAATGTTCAAATTCTTGAAATTGCTTTGGTAGATCATTGGAACAAGCTCGGAATCATTTTCCATCGCCTTGAAAATCACATGGATTTTTATAATAGAGCATTTGTGACACGAGGTTATACCAAGCCTTGGATCGATTTTACTGTAGGTTTACTTTTTGATCATTCTTGGAATGACCGATTTGTTATGAGTACACAGTTGATGCATGTTTCAGGAATAAATTACCAATGGCAGGATTATTCCAAGTCAAATTTTGGTACCAATACAAGTTTGGCCTCGATTCATGCGAGGGTCAAACTTATGATAATGCTCAATAAGGCTCAAAAAAATTAACCGTTTAAGATCTGAAATTGAACGTAATGCTTAAGTTAAGTCACTTCTTTGGGGCTAGGAATTTCATTTAGGAGATGGAAAAAACTATTCTAATCAAATGAGATGCCCATGAAAATGGCTTCTCACACAGGGAAATCATTATCTAGGGCATTCCATGTGGCCTTTAAAAAATCAAATCATAATCACGTGAAAGTAAAAAACATCTGCTGCATTGGTGCAGGCTACGTAGGTGGCCCAACAATGTCTGTTATTGCCCAAAAATGTCCTGAAATTAAGGTGGTGGTAGTGGATATCAATCAAGAAAGGATTGATGCCTGGAATCATGAAGATCTAAGCCAGCTCCCAGTATATGAGCCTGGTTTGGATAAAGTAGTAGCCCAAGCAAGAGGGCGCAACCTTTTTTTCTCGACCGATGTAAATTCGGCCATTGAGGAAGCGGATATGGTTTTTATTTCTGTTAACACCCCTACCAAAACATATGGTGAGGGAAAGGGAATGGCAGCAGATCTGAAATGGGTTGAATTATGTGCCAGGCAGATAGCTGAAGCATCCAAATCTGATAAAATAGTAGTTGAAAAATCTACTTTACCTGTTAGAACTGCTCAGGCTGTGAAGGATATTTTACATAACACCGGAAATGGGTTAAACTTCCAAATCCTCTCAAATCCAGAGTTTCTGGCAGAAGGTACTGCTATCCCTGATCTTGAAAATCCCGACAGGGTTCTAATAGGTGGAGATGATACTCCTGAAGGAAGAGAGGCCATTCAGGCATTAGTGGACGTGTATGGTACTTGGGTGCCTAGGGAAAAAATCCTTACGACCAATGTCTGGTCTTCCGAGCTTTCCAAACTGACCGCAAATGCCTTCCTTGCGCAGCGTGTTTCGTCTATCAATGCCATATCTGAGTTATGTGAGGCTACAGGCGCAGATGTGGAAGAAGTGGCCAAAGCAATAGGAACTGACTCTAGGATTGGATCTAAATTTTTGAAAGCTTCAGTTGGTTTCGGTGGTTCTTGCTTCCAAAAAGATATTCTCAATATGGTCTACATCTGCCGCAATTATCAATTGAACGAGGTGGCGGATTATTGGGAGCAAGTGATCAAAATGAATGACCATCAAAAAGTGAGGTTTGCCAAAAAGATCATTAAGAATTTGTACAATACTGTTAGCGGAAAGAAAATCGCATTCTTGGGATGGGCATTTAAAAAAGATACCAACGATACGCGTGAATCTGCGGCCATTTATGTCGCAGATTACCTGCTGAGCGAACGTGCCAATATCTGTGTGTATGATCCGAAAGTTCCGAAAGAAAAAGTATTTACCGACTTAGATTATTTAAACACCCGTTCTTCTGAAGAAAATAGGAAGTTGGTTAGCGTAGTAAATGATCCTTATGAAGCCTGCAAAGGAGCTCATGCAGTAGCGATTCTTACCGAATGGGATGAATTTAAAATCCTAAACTGGGAGCAAATTAATGATTTGATGCTCAAGCCAGCCAACTTATTCGACGGAAGAAACATTTTGAATTCTTCAGAAATGAGTCGCTTAGGATTCAGATTTCATGCGATTGGGAAGGCTGATAAATAGTTTCAAAAAACGGGCAAGAACCTCGGGTCTCTAAAAAAGACAGTAAGTGAAATTATGTTTTTTTGATCTTTAAAATGAGTAATTTTGGTACTCATTATTTATCAAGGAAGTTAAAAAGATAGTTTTTTCGCTCTGGTACTAGTAGGGTTTTTCTCTCACAAAACAGCTAAGTCCTGGGACCGAAAGGGCGAAGCTTTAAGTTTTTACAAGAAGATAAAATTTAATTTAACAAAGTAGTTTCATGTTGACACCACTTGAAGATGTGAAAATCGGGGTAATAGGCCTTGGTTATGTAGGATTGCCTCTTGCAGTTGAATTTGCAAAACAGTTTCCTGTCATAGGGTTTGATATTGATAAAAAAAGAGTGGCTGATCTTCAGCAAGGAAAAGATTATACCTTGGAAGTTGAAGATGAGCTACTTTCTGCTGTATTGACTTCAAATTCGCCTTCAAAGGATCAAAAAGGCCTTTTTCCTACTTTTGAGCCTGAGGAGCTGAAAGATTGTCACATTTATATCGTGACCGTTCCGACTCCAACAGACAAGCATAACCGACCTGTCTTGACCCCGATGCTTAAGGCTTCCGAGAATATTGGCAAATTCCTTAAGAGGGGAGATGTGGTAATTTATGAGTCGACTGTCTATCCTGGAGTGACTGAGGAAGAGTGTGTTCCTGTGCTTGAAAAAGTTTCCGGATTAGTATATAACGTGGACTTTTTTGCAGGATACTCTCCTGAGCGAATCAACCCCGGAGACAAGGAACACACAGTTGCCAAGATTTTAAAAGTCACTTCCGGAAGTACTCCTGAAGTTGCTGAATATGTAGATCAGCTATATCAAAAAGTGATCACCGCAGGTACTCACAAAGCATCTTCAATCAAAGTGGCTGAAGCGGCAAAGGTCATTGAAAATTCCCAACGGGATATCAACATTGCCTTTGTCAATGAGCTTTCGAAAATATTTAACCTTTTAGGAATAGACACCCACGAAGTATTGGAAGCGGCAGGAACCAAATGGAACTTTCTCAAATTCAAACCCGGATTAGTCGGAGGGCATTGCATTGGTGTGGATCCTTTCTATCTTGCACAAAAAGCGCAGGAAGTCGGATATCATCCTGAAATCATTTTGGCTGGAAGACGACTAAATGATAGTATGGGCAAGCATGTTGCCACTGAGGTTATCAAGCTGATGATGCGAAAAGACCTAAAGGTGATAGATTCCAAAGTGCTCATTCTAGGATTCACGTTCAAGGAAGATTGTCCGGATGTACGAAATACACGAGTAATTGATATCTACAAAGAATTGAAGTCATTTGATATGGAGGTCGATGTCTATGACCCGTGGGCTAATCCAAAGGAGGTAGCTCATGAATACGGGATTTCTATTTCTTCAGGTGATCAAGCCCCTGATTTATCAGAATATTCGGCAATCATTCTAGCAGTAGCGCATAGGCAGTTTAAAAATTTATCTTTAAAAAAATCTTTTTCACAAGTCTTATTTGATGTTAAGGGGATATTGGAGAAAGATAAGGTAGATTCTAGATTGTAAGTTTAGCTTGAGAATTTTGATTATAATTGGTTTTGGTATCTATTTCAGGGTAAAATTTAAACTCAACCTTAATGCTTAACAAGTATTTGAAATCCCTATTAATCGTATTGACCTCCACACTGGTTCTATTTTCTTGTATATCCAATAAAAAGCTTATCTATATGCAAGAATTAGCACAGAGCACGGGGCCTTTAATCGAGACAAGTAAAAAGTATCCTTACCAGCCTGAAGAATATTTGTTGCAAGTCAATGATATCATTGAGGTTAATATCCGAACAACGGACCCGGATTTAAACAGGTTACTTTCTGCAGTTGTTTTCGAACCTGGATTTAATCAAATGCAAGCTGGGGGACAAAGTGTCGGAGATGTTTTTTTTATGAATGGTTACTCTTTGGACGAAATGGGGAAAATTGAATTGCCCCTCATAGGAGAAGTAAAACTAGATGGATTGTCTGTTGGAGAGGCGAAAGTTGTAATAGAAAATGAGGTTAAAAGATTTGTAAAAGAGGGTGAATACTTCGTAAGGGTTAGGCTTGGAGGAGTTCGATTTAGCGCATTGGGAGAATTCAATGCCTCCGGAAAGTTTACGATTTTACAGAATAGAGTTTCCATTTTCGAAGCTATTGCCTTTGCTGGTGACCTAAGTAGAGTTGCGAAAAGAGATCAGGTTTTACTTGTTAGACAATATCCGGATGGCACCCAGATACATAAAATAAATCTTTTGGATAGAGATCTTCTGTCTTCGGAATATTATTGGTTAAAACCCAATGATCTGATTTATGCAGAACCAATGAAAGTTAAAGAGATTGGGGCAGGTGGTACATTAGTTGAAACTTTTACATTGATTACAACCTCCATTACAGCGATAGCGCTTTTACTAACTCTAGTCCAGAATAATAACTAATATGAGTTTAGAACCTGAAGAAAAGGAATTCTTCTCTGAAGAAAGTTCTTTTGATATTAAATCAGTCTTTCCAAAAATCCTTAGATTTTGGCCTGTAATACTGATTTCTTCAATTTTATTTTTATTCGGAGCATATATTTACACTCGAATGAGTGTTCCACTTTTTAAGGTAACCGGCTTGTTTTTCATCAAAGACAATGATAGCCAGTTTACTCTTTTTAATGCACCAACTATTGATGGCTCAGCAAAAAATGGATTGGTTAATGAAATAACTATATTGAAGTCAAGGCCAATAGCTGAAGCTACATTGCGACAACTTGATTTTGGAGTAGAATACTATACCAGAAGCACGTTTATTAATCACGAAATTTATCAAAAGACTCCCATTCTTGTGGAAGTCAATTGGAAGGAACCTCAAGTTTCTAAAGGTTTTGTTACCCTTCAGTGGACAAACAATCAGAATTTCATTTTACTTTTTGAGGATAAAGAATATAGTAAATATTTGCCTGATGGATCCAAAGCAAAACTTGAGATCTTACCAGAACCTACTGAATATCCTTTTGGAGTGTGGATTCAAACCAAGAATTTCACTATTAAGGTAACGAAAACTAGTGTTGAACCCGAAGGGGAAATACTTCTAAAGTTTAGAGATTTGGAATCTCTTGTAGATGAATATGCCTCTAAACTTATGGTGGAAAATACCGAAAGGGAAGGTTCAATTGTCGAAATGGGGCTTTTGACTCCAAACGTGGTTAAGGGAGAGGTATACATAAATAAGTTGATGGAGACTTATCTTATGCTTGAACTAGAAGAAAAGAATCAGATTGCTTCAAATACTGTCAACTTCATTGATAGTCAAGTAGCAGGAGTTTCCGATAGTTTACGTCAATTTGAAAATCAGCTTCAAATCTTCCGATCTTCGAACAAAATTTACAATCTTGAAACTGAAAGCTCTTCTGTATTTACTCAGTTGACTGAACTTGAAAACCTCTTAAGACAAGAAGAGTATAAAAGAAACTATTATAGAAATCTTGCTGGATATTTAGAAAGAGAGCAGTATAGTGATTTAGTTGTCCCATCTGGAATTGGCATTGATGATCCAATTTTAAATTCACTAATTTCCAATCTAATGGAACTACAAGTGGATAAGTCAAGGCAATTGGCTACCCTAACAGAGCAGGCGCCTGTGGTACAAGCTACAAATAGCAAGATTAGAGAATTGAATAAATCAATTCAGGAAGTTTTGAAGAATGTTGATAGTAATTCTGCTAGCCTTCTCCAAGATTTAAAGAATAGGATAGCTTCAATAGAAGGTTCATTTCGAAACCTACCAGAAACTGAGCAAAATCTTATCCGAATTCAAAGACAGTTTGCGCTAAACGAGAATATTTATAACTTTTTAATGGAAAAAAGGGCGGAAGCCGCGATTACAAAAGCCTCTAATAAGGCCGAGAATAAAATAATTGAACCCGCTGTCGGAGGATACTTAGTAAGTCCAATTCCGATAAGAAATTATGCTCTTGGGGTTTTCATCGGAATTTTTCTTCCAGTGATTATTGTACTAATTAGAGAAATTACACGTACCAGAATTGAAGATGTATCCTATTTGGAGAAAAAGCTGAGAATTCCATTATTATCAACTATTCTTTACAATAAAAGGAAATCAAATCTTGTTGTACTAGAACAAGGTAAATCTGGCCTAGCTGAAGGATTTAGATCCTTAAGAGCTAATTTAAGATTTATTTCCCCAAATGAGAAACAACTTACAATCTTAGTCACCTCTACTATATCTGGTGAGGGAAAAACTTTTTGTGCTATGAATTTAGCTTCTGTTTATTCTTTGACGGGAAAGAAGACTATATTGGTTGGGTGTGATATGAGAAAACCAAGAATATTTAATGATTTTGGTATTTCTAATGAAATAGGCCTTTCTACTGTTTTAAGTGGTCAAATTCAATGGGAAG
The DNA here is from genome assembly GCF_003253485.1 of Algoriphagus aquaeductus. GTDB lineage: Bacteria > Bacteroidota > Bacteroidia > Cytophagales > Cyclobacteriaceae > Algoriphagus > Algoriphagus aquaeductus. The sequence goes on from NZ_QKTX01000015.1 coordinate 100,239, forward strand.
AAGCAATCAATAGATCTAAATATGATAATTTAGATATTTTAGTATCAGGACCAACTCCACCAAATCCCGCCGAACTTTTGTTTACAAAAGAGTTTGAAAGCTTAATTTCTAACCTTAAGCAGAATTATGATGTTGTGATTTTGGACACTCCACCAGTAGGTCTTGTAAGTGAAACCCTTGATTTAATTCCTTTTGTAGATTTGACTTTGTTTATTTTTCGGCAAAATTACAGTCAAAGAAATTTTGTAGACGCACTAAATGGGCTAAAGGTAAATAAAGGATTAAAGAATCTATACGCCGTATTTAATGGCGTAGACGATAGTAAAGTTACTTATGGTTATGGTTATACTTATGGATATGGATATGGTTACTACGATGATGATAATATGAAGGAAAATTTTTCTTGGATTAAAAAACTGTTTAAATAAAGACTATGGAAAAATATTTTGAAAATTTTAGCTTCCAAAATAGAAGAAAGTTAATTAGACTTTTTAATAGATTTAGAACTATTTCAAAGGCTCAGGACTTGAATTTCCTTGCCACGATTTATAAAACTGATAAGTGGGGTAAGCACTTTTATACCCCCCATTATAAGTTTCATTTTTCTTCCTTTCGTAAAAAGAAATTAAATATTTTGGAAATTGGAATTGGTGGATATGAAAGTCCAACACAAGGTGGTGGGTCTTTAAGAATGTGGGAAAGATTTTTTCCAAATGCAATGATTTATGGTTTGGATATTTATGATAAATCAAAATTAGAAGAAGGTCGAATAAAAATTATTCAGGGAAGTCAAATTGATAGGGAGCTATTAACCAATCTTTCAAATAGAGTTGGAGGATTTGAAATCATTATTGATGATGGAAGTCATCAAAATGAACATATAATTGAATCTTTTAAAATCCTCTTTCCTTTGTTGAAAAATGGAGGAATATATGTAGTTGAGGATACCCAAACTTCCTATTGGAAAGAATATGGAGGGGATGAACTTAATATTGATAATCCTAAAAATGCTGTTTCGTATTTTAAATCCTTAATCCATGGGCTAAATCATTCTGAAATGAGAAACTCTAATCGTGAAATTTCCCCTTACGAGGAAATTATTTCTTCAGTTCATTTTTACCATAATCTTATATTTATTTATAAGGGAGTTAATCCATTTAATCCAAGTATTGATTTATCATAGTTTTCATGAATTACGTTTTGCTCTTAACAGCTACAATTTTTCCTAAGCATGTCAATCTATTAAATGGAAGGAATGATCCAATTGAGCGTGAGAATGATTATTTTGGAGCTGTTTCTTTCTATTTGTCACAGGGATTCACTGTTGTTTTTGTCGATAATTCTAATACCTTTTCAAAGAAGATATTGTCTTTAAAGACAAAGTTTGATAAGTTTGAGTATCATTCCTTCGAATCTGTAGCTAGTCATCTTGGAAAATCGCCAGGTGAAGTAGAAATAATTAAATATGCATGTGAAAATTCTACTTTTATAAAGGAAGTAGATTACATTGTTAAGGTTACTGGTCGATATATAATTAGAAATTTGCTTAATTTATTGTCTAAAACCAATTATATTGAGGCGGATATATATATAAATCCTACTCGTAATTTAAAGTGGGCTGATTCGAGATTGATGATAATGAAAAAAAAGTATTATGAGAATTATTTTTTGAAAGCGATAGATCTTTTTTTAGATGAAGATAAATTAGTCTTTATGGAGCATGCATATATGAAAAGTTTGTTCCTTTATTTAATTGATGGGGGAGAGCTTAATTTGTTGCCTTCATATCCTTTTTATCATGGATATGATGGGACTCATAATGAAAAAATATATTTTTCTATATTCAAGCGGTTGAAGTATTTTGTATATTATAAATTAAAACGATTTTCTTTTCGTCATAGGGCGTGAATATTATGAATGTTTCTAAAAATATTGTTCAAAGATATTTCAGACATTTTTATTTTTTTTATACGTATTTAGGTTACAGATCATTTATTCTTATCTTTTTAAGTATTTTAGTGGGGCTATTGGATGGATTTGGCTTGGCTATGTTTATTCCAGTTTTCCAATTAGCAGCTGATGGAGGTTCTATAAATTCATTCGATTCTTTAGGTGATCTTAAGATTTTTTTTGATTGGATTCAGACTTTAGGTTTCAGCGTTAATTTGACCTTGGTCATTGTTATAATGATTCTGCTTTTTTTGTTAAAAGCTATTTTAAAGTATGTGGATGGGATTTATAAGATTAGATTACAAAATAAGTTTGTCAAAAAACTTAGGAATCAACTTGTTGATGGTTTGAGTTCTTTAGATTACAAGGCTTTCCTAGGCTTGGATTCAGGAAAAATTCAAAATGTTTTGGGTGCTGAAGGTATTAAACTTACATATGGATTTTTAGCTTATTTTAATTCTGTTCAACATGCAGTTTTGCTTTTAGTTTATGTTTCGTTAGCAATGCTTTCGAATTTAGAATTTGCTATTTTAGTAAGCCTAGGGGGACTACTTTCAAATTTCATGTTTCAATATCTTTTTAAAAGTACGGAAATTGCTTCATTGGGTTTGTCAAATTTGGGACATACCTACCAATCTTACTTGGTACAAAGTGTATATAATTTTAAATATTTAAAAGCTACTGGATATTTTTATTCTTATAAGCTTAAGATTAAAGATATTATAGATAAGATTGAGTTTAATCAAAGAAAGATTGGGAAATACAATGCAATAATGTCAAGCGCAAGAGAGCCTATTATTCTTCTTGTTGTTGTATTGATTATTGTTATTCAAGTTCATTATCTTGAAGGAGCTATTGCTACAATTATGTTAAGCCTTATGTTTTTGTATCGTGCTCTAAACTATATAGTAACTTTGCAAGGGAGTTGGCAAGGATTCATTGCCAATATTGGAGGTTTAAGATCTTCTGTAGATTTAATCAAAGAATTTAATCTTGGAATAGAACGTTTTCCTGATACTCCATTAATTTCTAAAGTAAATTATATTTTACTCGAGAATGTTTCGTTTTCTTATCCAAATGGTTTTCAAGTTCTTAGTAATATTAATCTGGATATATCTTCTTTGAAAACTTTTGCTTTTATTGGTGAGAGCGGGAGTGGAAAGACCTCCTTAGTTAATTTGATTGTGGGACTTATAAGTCCTTCTTCTGGAAAAATTTACGTAAATGGTTTGGATAGGAATTATGTTAATCTTGCTTCATTTAGAGAAAGGATAGGATATATCACTCAAGAACCTGTGATTTTTAATGACACTATTTATCATAATATTACACTTTGGGCATCTCATAATTCTGATAATTTTGATAAATTTAAAAAAGCTATTCGTTTGGCTAACCTAGATGGTTTTATTGAAAGTCTTCCCGAAAAAGAACATACCAGACTAGGCGATAATGGGATTTTAATTAGTGGTGGACAAAAACAACGAATTTCTATTGCTAGAGAGTTGTTTAAAGACGTCGATATCTTAATTTTTGATGAAGCTACTTCAGCTTTAGATTCTGAAACCGAAAAGCAAATTCAGGAAAATATAGATATGTTAATGGGTAAATTTACAATGATTTTAATTGCTCATAGATTAAGTACTATTAAAAAGGCTGATTCTATCTCTGTTATGGCTTCTGGCAAAGTAATGGATACAGGTACTTTTGATGAACTTTATCAAAGAAATTTGCAATTCAAGAAAATGATTGAGTTGCAGGAATTTTAATTTATTCCTATGGTTCGAATTCTTGTTTCTAATATTGGTTTGCCTAATGAGAGTATTGGTAGTTGGACCAATAGGATCAGTAAGTTTTTTTTAAACTTTCCTGATTTTTTTGATTTTATATTATCACCAAATGGTAATTTTAGTGAAAAAAATATTTATTGTAAGAAAAAAAAATGGATTCCTTTTTTTCCAAAAAGATGGAGAGAAAAAGAATTAATTCATTATAGAGCTTCCCAATTTGTTAGGTCCTTTAAAGAAATTTATAGAAGTCATTCTGAGATCTCTGTCTTGGTGATGGATGATCTTCTGCTCCTTGAATCCTTTGCCATATTAAAAGGTAATTCATATTCGTTTGAGCTTATATTTTCATTTCATGGGCATTCTTTCCATTTGCCTTCCACTTGGGGAAAGCATGTAGATAAGGTTTTATTTCTCACCAAGTCTGGTTATTTAGAAACTTTTCGCCTTAATGATGAGTTTTGTCCTATGGTCTCAGTTGTAGGTAATGGTGTTGATTCAAATTTATTTTTTCCCATTTCTTCTTTTCAAAAGAAACAGATGAAAGCGGAATTAGGTTTTTCCCAAAATTCAAAATATTTAGTTTGGATGTCTAATAATAGGCCAAAAAAGGGATTTCATATTTTTATAAATCTTTCAAAAAGACTTTTAAAAAAATATTCTGATCTTGAGATTTTGGTCATTGGAACATCTTTCGATGATTTTTCAATGAACAATAGAATGCATTCCATCGGAAAAATTCCTAATTCAGAATTAGCTAAATATTTACAGATTAGTGATTTTTATGCGTTTACATCCCTTTGGCAGGAAGGTTTTGGTCTTTCACTTGTAGAAGCTGCCAAATGCGGGAATATTGTTATTGCTTCTAATGTAGGAGGTATTCCTGATGTAATTAAAGGGCTTCCTTCAGCAATTTTGGTCGATTTGCCTAATTCTTTGGAATCTTGGGAAAAAGCATTTGACTTTGCTTGGGAAAAATATATAGACTTTTCCCCTAATCCTTCTGAATTGCAACTATTTCATGATTATAAATCTTGGGAACTTAGATACATGGCTGCCTTAGTTTGATATGTGTGGAATAGTTGGAATTATAGGGTTGAATGTTGAGCTTAATCAAAAAGACTATGATCTTCTTGATGATGCGATTTATTCTCAAAATCATAGAGGTCCGGATGCCAGTTCAAGGTGGTATAACTCCAATATAGCCTTAGGACACAATCGCTTATCAATTATTGATTTGTCTACATCCTCTAATCAACCTTTTTACCGAGAAGACTTAGGATTGACTATTGTTTTTAATGGTGAGATTTATAATTATAAACTTTTGAAAAACCAACTTCAAGAAAAGGGATATCAATTTTATACTACTTCTGATACGGAGGTAATCCTAGTTGCCTACCGTGAATATGGTTCAAATGTGACACAATATTTGGAAGGCATGTTCGCTTTGGTTATTTATAATCATTTTTCCAATGAGGTTTTTATGGCTCGTGATCGTTTTGGAGAAAAACCTATTTTTTATATTGAATCTGATAACAAAATTTTGTTTGCGTCTGAATTGCTTGCTCTAAAAAAGCTATTTAATGAGAGACTTACTCTTAATCAGAATGCAGTTGTGGATTTGATGGAGAATATGTATATAAATCTTCATCATAGTATTTATGAGGAAGTTAAAGTGTTTCCTCCTGCTAGTCAATTAGTTATTAAAAACGGAAATTCTTTTTGGAGCAAATACTACCAAATTCCGACTAAAGTAGATTATTCTCCCGGTTTCACTATTTTAAAAAGTGAGGTAAGAGATCTTTTAACTGAAATCATTTCAAGGGAATTGTTTGCTGATGTCCCTGTTGCCACATTTTTAAGTTCAGGAATAGATTCTTCTGTGATTTCTGGAATTGCTAAAGAACTGAAATCAGATCTACTTGCTATAACTATGTCAACTGGTGATGAAAGTTCTGATGAGACAGAAGATGCTAAGAAGTTTGCTAAAAAATTAAAAATTCAACAGGAAATTGTAAGTGTAAATCCTGGTGCTTTAAATATCCTAGCCAAGTTGTTGAAAAACATTCAACCGCTAGCAGATGCTTCCTTGATCCCTACGCATTTGGTAACTGAGACGGTAGCTTCTCATACAAAAGTAATGCTTTCAGGTGATGGAGGAGATGAAGTCTTCGGGTCTTACAATAAGCCTAGTCTGTATTTAAAGTATGGTCAAAAAAGGATTCCTGCCGGAGGATTGGCCTTGTTTGGATTGATGGAATTTACTCACTCTTCTTTGGAAAAATACCTTTCTGATAAAAATCGAATCAAACTAAATGGCTGGGATGGGTTTTACTCTAAAACAAATCTTTCTGGCTGTTTTGATAAGGTTTTTAAGAGCGGAAGAGGCCTAAATAGAGTTTTGGAACTTTGTAGAGAAATCCGAAGTGATTATTCAAAAAATCCTGAAAAATTATCATTTGGAGTAGATATGGCTTCCCGATTGCCAGCTGATTTTTTATTTAAAGTTGACTCAGCATCTATGAAAAGTTCTTTGGAGGTAAGAGCTCCATTTTTAGATCATAGATTGGTAGACCTTTCGTTTAGAAGTGATATTAATTCCCTTATGCCCAATCGAATGGATAAAGAAATCACTAGATCCATATACAAGGATTTGGTAGGGTATGATCACCAAGGAAATAAAAAAGGATTTTCTATTCCGTATTCAAAATACCTAGTCGGAGATTGGGGAAATACCCTTGAAAAGTTTCTTGGAGAAAAATTGTCAGAGCAATTTTTAAACTTTAATTCTCAAGGAATTCTGGAGATGTTAGGAGAACATCGAAAATCACCAAGACAGTCGTTAGCCAGAATTTTATTTTCAGCACTTGTTTTGGAAATCTGGTTGAGGGTATTTCATTTAGAACAAGAATTGTCATTTTCTTTCCCCAAAAACTAAATTATGAGAGTTTGCCTTTTAATTCCTGACGGTATAGGCATTAGAAACTATTTATATTCCGATTTAATCACCGATCTGTTAAATCGTGGTAATCAGGTTATTTTGTGGCATAGTTTGGACCCCGAGTTAATAAAAGTTGCCGAAGAAAGGCTCGGCGCAACTTTTGAACAAGTTCCTTTCTCTCATCGGCCCAATGGGGTTTTTGTTCAATTGTTTAGAGAAGCAGGGCGATTTGCACGACTTCGATTAAATTCCCAAAAAGTACAGAATCCCACTATTTTATCTAATTGGACCGGAGTCTCAAATTCTTTTAAGGGCAAACTATTGAACTTCTTTGCTGTGCTGCTTGGAAAAAGTCTCCATTCCTACAATTCAATCGTTAAAATAGAATCCCTTGGATTTAAGGAAATAAAAAAATCCTCAGAGTTCCTTGAATCTCGACGGATTTTAGAGGAAATCAATCCTGACATTCTATTTTGTACTCACCAGCGTGTGTTTTCAGTCACTCCAGCAATTGAGGCGGCAAGGTCTTTGGGAATACCGACGTCAACAGCTATTTATTCTTGGGATAACCTTCCTAAAGGAAGATTGCCTTTTAGGGCAGATCAATACTTGGTTTGGAGTAACTATATGAAAGATGAACTTTTCACGTATTACCCTGAAATTGACAAATCCCAAATTATAGTTACTGGCTCTCCACAATTTGATTTTTATTTCAAGAATGGAATTATCCAAGATAGGGAGGAATTTGGCAGAAAATACAATTTGGACCTCTCAAAAGAATGGGTTTGCTTTTCGGGTTGTGATACCTTAACATCCCCGGATGATCCCAAATTTCTACGTGATGTTGCTGAAGAAACGTTTGGTATCGCCAATGTACAATTAATTTTTAGACCAGTGCCAGTAGAACCAATAGACAGATTTAATCAAGTATTAAAGGATCATCCGGAAGTAAAGTTAATTGAACCCATTTGGATTAGAGGATGTCATTGGGGAAGTTATTTTCCTCTTTACGAAGATATTGAGCTACTCGTAAACTTGGCATATCACTGCAAAGTAGTAATAAACATGGGTTCAACAATGGCCTTAGATTTTTCAACTTTTGGCAATGTCGGGCTGTATTTAAGATATGATCACCCGGGTGTAAATCCGATAAATCAAGTGGAAACCATTTATAAATTTCAACACTTTAGATCAATGGGAGATTGGGAAGCAGTTGGATTTATTTATTCAAAAAAGGAAATTTCAAGTCAATTGAAACGAGCCTTGGAAACCCCTGATTTGATCGCTCCAGACAGAAAGAAATGGTATCAGAAAATAGTTGAACCCAGTCCTGAAAATCCAGCTTCAAAAAGGATTGTAGATGCTTTAATCTCTATTGGAAGAAATTAATTCAAGCATGCATATCTGTTTTTTAACTAACGAATACCCTCGGCATGGAATAGCCCATGGCGGAATTGGGAGTTTTTTGAAAGTTTTTTGTCCCGCTTTAGTTCGTTCGGGACATAAAGTATCTGTAATTAATGGAACAACAGGTCCCAGAGAAATAATACAAATTGAAGGCGTAACAATCATTTACACACCCTTCTCGCGGACCAAGGGATTGGGATGGTATTTAAACAATAGGGCAGTTGATCGGGAAATCGAAATACTAAATAAAGAAACACCAATAGATATTTTGGAAGGTTCTGAAATGAGTTTTTCATTCGTTACCAAAAGAAAGAACATTGTATATCTCATAAGATTACATGGTGGCCACAATTTTTTTGCAGAAGGTGAGAAGAGGGAAGTGAGTAAGTGGAAATCATTTCAAGAAAAAAGATCATTTAAAAAAGCTGATTGTTTTATTGGTGTTTCTGACTACGTGGTAAAGCATACATCAAAATTCTTGCCTTTAGGTTCAAAGCCAGTTCAAGTAATAAAGAACCCCATTAATTTAACCGTTTTTGAAGAGAATGGTTTTGATAAAATAGATCCCTACAATTTGGTTTTTGCTGGAACGATTGTAGAAAAAAAGGGTATACGACAGCTTTGTGAGGCGATTCCAAAGGTTTTGAGTAAATTCCCGCAGGTAAAATTGAATGTTTATGGAAGGGATTGGAAAGATTCAAAAGGCAATTCATACCTGAAGAAACTAATGGGAACTATTCCAGATAAAGTAAAGCCACAAATTGTTTTTCATGGTCCAGTAAATCAGCAACAATTACCAGAAGTATTTAGAACAGCCCACGTTTGTGTGTTTCCATCACATGTAGAAACTCTAGGGCTTGTAGCACTTGAGGCCATGGCTACTGGTAGGGCTGTGATTTATACTAAAGAGGGACCCGGTCCTGAAGTAATAGAGGACGGAGTGTCTGGCTGGTTATGTGACCCATTCAATCCTGAGGATATTGCTGATAAAATCATTGAGGTATTATCTGATGAAAAAGAAATGAAAAGGAGAGCGTTGGAAGGATTGAAAAAGGTTAAAACTGAATTCGATATTGAAACTATTCTTGCAGATAACATTATTTTTTATCTAAAAATGATAAAATCGAATAAGTAAGGATGAGATTTTTAATCATTTCTCATGTTGTCCATAAAATTAATGGATGCCAGGTATTTGCCTACGGACCATATGTCAAAGAAATAAATCTGTGGATTAAACAAGTAGATGAGGTAGTGATTTTGGCCCCCCAAAAATCAGATTTGCTTCCAAACCCTATCGATCTCGCTTATATACATCCAAACATAAAAATAGTTCAGGCTCCTGAAATTGATGCATTAACGTGGCTTTCTAGATTAAAATTAATTTGGAATCTCCCTAAAATATTTTTTGAACTATTTATACAAATGGCTAAAGCAGATCATATTCATCTCAGGTGTCCAGGAAATATGGGGTTATTGGGTTGTCTAACTCAAATATTTTTTTCAAAAAAAGCTAAAACGGCAAAATATGCCGGAAACTGGGACCCAAGTAGTCCGCAACCTTTAACCTATCGATGGCAAAGGAACATCCTTTCAAATCAGTTTTTAACCAAAAACATGAAAGTCTTAGTTTATGGAGACTGGGGGATTGGAAATAAGAATTTATTAAGTTTTTTTACAGCTTCTTATACCGTGAATGAGATCGAAGAAACACCTTTAAGAACTTTAGATTTCCCGTTGATTTTTATTTTTGTGGGCAGCCTCCACCACGGAAAAAATCCCATGTTAAGCTGCCTTGCTACTGCAGAATTGGTTGCAAAAAGGATTGATTGCCAACTCCATCTTTATGGGGAAGGTCCCGAACGGATTAGCATTCAAAATTTCATTGATCAAAGGGATTTAAAAGCCAACATTTTTCTTCATGGCAATGTCGAGGGGCCAATTCTAAAAAAAGCTTATAAGGCCAGCCACTTTCTGCTTTTTGCATCAGATTCTGAAGGTTGGCCGAAAGCAGTTGCAGAAGCAATGTTTTGGGGCTGTGTACCGATTACAACCAGTGTATCATGTGTTCCACAAATGTTGGGAAATGGAGAGCGTGGTGAGTTGATTGATAAAGATCCTGTTCTAATGGCTTCTACAATAGAAGCCCTGTTAAACAACCCCACTATTTATTTTCAGAAGGCATCAAATGCGATGAAATGGTCAAGGGAATTCACTATTGAAAAGTTCGAAAGAGAAATCCAAAAATTATTAAAGGAATGAACAAGGGTTCGTTTCTTCAAATAGTGGACACTTTGTCAATGGGTGGTACCGAGCGAATGAGTGTCAATATTTCAGGGGTTTTGGCTGAACGGGGTTGGGAAAGTCATCTGGTCGTATCCAGGAAATCAGGAGGACTTGAGACCTTCATACCCAATGGCGTAACAGTCCATTATTTGAATAAAAAGACATTTTATGATGTATTTGCCTTTTGGAACCTATTGAAAATAACCCGAAGAGTTAATCCCAATATTGTCCATGCACATAGCACTTCTGTTTTTTGGGCAGTTTTGCTGAAGATGGTCTTAGGGAAATTTGTCTTGGTATGGCATGATCATTTTGGACTGAGTGATCAATTACGAATCTACCCAAGAAAAGAAATGATCCTTTTATCAAAATGGATCTCTAAAATAGTGGTTGTTAATCATAAACTTGAAAGTTTTTGGAAAATGACATTTTCATACAGGGAAAATGACGTCCAGTATATCCCAAATTTTCCTTGGTTAGTTCTGAACCCCGAGGGGAAATTTGAAAAATTCACCTTTTTGAATTTAGCTAATTTTAGGCCTCAAAAGGATCAGTTGAATTTACTGGAAGCTATATATCTTTTAAAAAGTGAGGGATTAAATTTTAGAACTCTTTTGGTTGGGGAATGGGTCGACCCTGAATGGGGAACAATGGTAAGAAAAAAGGCTGAAGAGCTCGATTTGGGTGATTTTGTTGAATTTGTAGGTCCAGTGAATGACATTAGTGCATATTTACAGAAATCCCATGCCGGCGTATTGAGTTCTGAATCTGAAGGCTTGCCTGTAGCTCTTTTAGAATATGGATTGGCCGCTTTGCCTGTTGTTACGACAAATGTAGGCGATTGTGAAAAGGTTATTTGCCGGGAAAATTTGGGGATAATTGTCCCAAAAAGCTCTCCAAAAGAGTTAGCAGAAGGCATGAAAAAATTTTTATTAGATTACCATAAAAGTAAAGAGCTAGGGGAAAACCTTAAAACATTTGTGGAAATGGAATTTGGGAAAGAGAAATTTCTTCAAAAATACGAGGAGCTTTTAGGTCAAAAAATCTAACGCAATAGTCCCTTGATAAAACTTATCCTCAGGTCGAAATCATTTCTTTATTGGATTCTGATCCATGTCTTTTTGGGTGGGGCTTCGCTGTTTAGCCCATTACCGATCATCGCTTGGTTTTACATATCTTTTTTCTCATCCATTTGGGTAGTCCTGCGACCGAAAACACCTCTTTCTATTTACATCGCATTTTTGACTTATCATATTTCCTTCGAGCTAATTGCTAGAATGAGTAATACCTCACCGATAATCCCCTATGAGCTAAGTAAATATTTGTTTTTACTATTGGGTTTGATCGGGATTTTCAAGTATAAGATCAACAATTTGGCGGCTTTGTTGATGATTTTGTGTTTAATTCCTTCCCTATTTTGGGATCTATCAGGTAGAGTAGTTAGGCAGGATCTTGTATTTAACCTATTAGGGCCTATCAATACAGGAATAGCAATTCTATTATTTTCAAGTCATTCAATTTCCAAGAGTATGTTGAAGAAAATAATAGGAGTAGCTATCCTTCCATTGATCTCTGTACTTTGCCATTCTTTTTTCAAAGCGCCCGATTTAGATGAAGTCGAATTTGAGTTGGGAGCAAATATGGTTACTAGCGGGGGATTTGGTTCCAATCAAGTATCAACCGGATTGGGGCTTGCTTCTTTCTTTATATTTATCTTTTGGATCAATAAGTGGAGATTTTCTGGGCATAAAGTTTTTGACACATTTCTGATGGTAGTTTTTATTCTCCAAGGACTATTAACTTTTTCAAGAGGAGGGATGGTCACAGGTTTTGTCGGAATAGTGATAGTTACTTATTTTCTCAAAAGAGCTAGTCCATCTCAAATAGTCAAATATCAACTCCCTAAGATTGGAAATTACCTTTTACCAGCGCTAGGTCTTATGATTGGTGTATTTTATCTGGTAAATGTCTTGACAAATGGGATGCTTTTTTTAAGGTATCAAGGTGAAACAAGCGGTACCTTGTCTGGTGGTAAAGAGAAGGATTTGAATTTAATTACTTCAGGAAGATTGGATATCCTAGAAGGTGACCTTGATTTATGGCTCAAGAGCCCCGTTCTGGGAGTTGGTGCAGGTGCATCAAAGTACCTCAGGGAAAAAATGAACGGTGTGGTAGCTCATGTTGAGTTTAGCCGTTTACTCGCAGAACACGGGGTTTTAGGCGCAATTTATTTCGGGATTCTTGTTTTTTTGGCCTTCAGACTACCAAGGTCTAATGCAGATCCCTCTATTGTCGCCATTGTTTGTGCATTTTATGCAGTAGGTGTTTTCACTAGTTTTCATGCTGCCATGAGAACTTTTGTTTCTCCTCTGACTATTGGACTTAGCATGGTAATGGTAAAGTCACTGGTTGCTACGAAATCCAAAAGAATGGCTGATAATATCAATCAAACTTTGGTCCAACGTTAAAGGCGATACCCTTAATGAAGATTCTTATATTTTACCAGTATTTCGGAACTCCTAATGGGGGTTGGAGCACAAGATATTATGAATTTACAAGAAGGTGGGTTAAAGAAGGACATCAAATTAGTGTAGTAACCTCCCCATATTACAAATCGGATATTAAAGCCGATGGCTTTATTTCACATCAAAGTATAGAGGGCGTTGAACTAATTGTAATTGATTCCCCTGATTCAAATAAAGATACATTCTTTAAAAGGGCCTGGAATGCTTTAAGATTTAGTGCAACAGCAACCTATTTTGCACTTACTCATCCCCACGATGTTGTAATCTCTAGTTCAGGCCCAATTACCACAGCCATTCCTGGACTATTGTCACATTGGATAAGAAAAAAACCGCTGGTATTTGAGGTGAGAGACCTATGGCCAAAAGGAGGAATTGAGCTGGGTAAACTCCGGAATCCTTTTTTGCAAAAAATCGCCCTCAAGTTCGAACAAATTGTTTATTCCTCTTCCTCCTTGGTAATTGCCTGCTCTGAAGGAATGAAATCAGGTATTAGGGAAGTCAGTCCTACCTCAGAAGTTTTGGTAATTACCAATTCATCTGACACGGAATTGTTTGGAAAAGAGTCAATAATCCCCAAATTACCAGAAAGATTTGATACTAATACCCCAATTTTTCTTTATGCGGGATCATTGGGCTTAATGGATGATTGTCGCCAAATTGTTCATGGACTAAACGTGGCTAAAAATATTACATTCCAAATGGTATTTATTGGAGATGGGGCCGAAAAGGAATATCTCATCCAATTAACAAAATCTCTTGGATTAGAAAATAAAGTTTGGTTTTTGGGATTGATTCCAAAAACAGAAGTTGTTAAATGGTTTTCGCTTGCTTCTGCAAGTTTTGTGACATTCAAAGATTTGCCGGTATTACATACCAGTTCTCCTAATAAAATGTTTGATTCTTTTGCTGCAGGAGTCCCAATTATTCAATCTACAAGAGGTTGGATAGCGGATTTGGTCCAAGAGCATGAATGTGGGATTAATGTGGATCCCTCAAAACCGGAAGAAATCGCAAAGGCCATTCATTTTTTCATCCATAATCCAGAAAAAGCCAAATTGATGGGAGAAAATGCAAGAAAACTTGCGGAAAATGAATTTAATCGGACCATTTTGGCAACAAAATTCTTGAATGGAATATTGGAGACGGTTGCATGAAAACTTTGCTTACAGGAGGAACAGGTTTTTTAGGCTTCTATCTTCTTAAACACCTAAAAGGAGAGGTTATTACTTTGGGAAGGTCCAATAGAAATACCATTTCATGTGATTTGGAAAAGCAAATTCCGGATTTACCCGAAGTAGATTTGGTAATTCACAATGCTGGTTTGGCACATCGGGTCCCAAAAAATCAGAAAGAAGAACAGAGTTTCTTTCAGACAAATCTGATAGGCACAAAAAACCTCCTTTCTGCAATGGATAAGATGATTACAAAGCCGAAATCATTCGTTTTTATTAGTACGGTGGCAGTCTACGGCCTTGAAAAAGGGGAGATGATTAACGAAAATATGAAACCTAGTCCTAATACCGCTTATGGAAAAAGTAAGCTCGAAGCTGAATATCTTCTTCAAAATTGGGCATCGGTGAATAATATGAATTTGGTCATCCTTCGACTTCCTTTAGTCGCAGGTGCAAACAATCCTCCAGGAAATCTGGGCGCAATGATTAAGGCTATCAGAAAGGGATATTACCGTAGGATTGGAGAGGCTAAGGCTAGAAAGTCCATGGTTTTAGCAGAGGATGTGGCTCAATTGATTCCTACACTTCGACCCTATTCTGGAACCTACAATTTGACAGATGGACAAAATCCCTCGGTAAAAGAACTGGAGGAGTATTTAGGAGATATTTATGGAAGAAAAATCAAACGTATATCTCAGAGGCTCTTAAGGATGGCCACATGGATAGGTAATAGAGTACCGGGATTCCCAATTAATTCCCATAGGCTTGCTAAACTTGGCGACTCCTTAACTTTCGATGATACTAAAGCAAAAAATGAAATCGGATGGAGGCCTAAACCTGTGATAGGTAACTTGGAAATTTCTCAGATTAACAAATGAATCAACCTAAATCTATACTTTTTTTAGGGGAAACATACCGCGCAGATGCCCAAACTTGGATTAAAGGCATTGAGCTCGCTTCTGGTGTGGCTATTGATACCCTCGAAGTAAAAAGTACCACCAGCCGGACTGGAAGGCTTCTTAAATTCTTTACTTTCGGTATACGAGTTCTTAAAACAAACCTTCACAAATCATATGACCTAGTCCTGGCCGAAAGAGCCACCAGTTATGGTTTTTTTTCACTTCTTGTAAATGCAAAAAAGCGAGTTGTAGCCCAGCAGGGGATTACAGATGCTTGGCCGGAAGATGGCTGGTCTGGTGTTTACAAAAGATTCCTTCAAAGAATTGTTTATCGATACGTGGATTTAATTCATGCTTGGGGTGAAGTGATGGTACCTGCTATCCTTAATTCGGGAGCTAATCCAAATAAGATTATGATATTACCCAAGGGAATTGATTTGGAAAATTATTCCCCAGGCGGAAAGAAAATTTCCAATCTTGCAATTGTCACTAGAAGCCTCACTCCGGTTTATCAACATGAAAAAATTCTTCATGCTTTGGCAATATTAAAGTCTGAAGGCGTTTATCTTCAATTGAAGATAGTTGGTGATGGACCACTTACTCCATTTTTAAAGGAAAAAACAAAGAAACTTGGTCTTGAAAATCAAGTGGAGTTTTTGGGGAGAATCCCTAATATACTACTACCAAAGTTGCTTGAAAATTCAGGATTGTACCTTTCATTCCCTAAGACTGAAGGGGTATCTGCTTCCTTATTTGAGGCCATGGCCTCAGGCTGTTTCCCAATAGTCTCAGATTTACCAGGGACCAGAGCCTTTATCAACGATAAGGAAAATGGGATTTTGGTTCCTTCTGAAGATCCTGAAGCACTTGCAAAGGCAGTTAATTTCTATTTAAATAATTCCGATTTGGCTGCACGGGCCAGAGAATACAACAGGTCTTTCGTGGAGAAACATGCTGATTTGAAAAAAAATATGAAGCAAATTTGGAATAGGTATTGTACTGTTTTTTTGGGGAATTGAATGTTGAATTTCCATAAGTGGTTGTTCTTTAAAGGTGCCAAAAAAAGAAACCCCTCAATTTTTGCGCACTTTGAAGAGTTGAAAAAGACCGAGCAATCTTCCCAATCAGAGCTTTTAAAATTAAATGAGGAAAGACTGAAGAAGATATGCTGTTTTGCTTTTCAACATAGCGATTTTTACAAAAAGCGATTTGAGGAAGCAAATTTCAACCCGTGTACTTCTTGGTCCCTAGAGGCATTTAGAAAATTAAAGCCAGTCGAGAAAAAAGAGTTGATCGAGTTTAATGAAAGTATTCATACCCCGAAATCGTTTTTTAAAAAGAGATTTTTTGTAGAAACTTCTGGGACATCAGGCGAAATTTTGACTTTTCATCGGGATGAATCTTGGGATTCATTTAATAGGGCCGCTATATGGAGAGGATATAGTTGGTTTGGAGCTAATCCTTGGGATAGAAAATTATATTTCTGGGGATATAACACTGCGCCCCTTAAAAGGATTAAACTAATCCTTATGGATTTTTTAGTTAATAGATTCAGGTTATTTGATTATGATCCTGAAAAATTAAGAAAACTTTTACCTAGACTTAAGCATGTAAAGATTATTGAAGGTTATAGCTCCATGATTTATGAGCTAGCCAACCTTATCAAAAATGATAATCCGAGCTTTGATTCCTTGAAATTGGTAAAGGGAACCTCAGAAAAGGTTTTTCCCCATTACCAAGATATCGCTCGGAGAATTTATAAAATGCCAATTGCCAATGAATACGGCTCTACTGAATCAGGAATCATTGCATTCGAATGTCCTAAGGGAAGTATGCACATAAATATGGAAGGAGTCCATGTTGAAAGAGATTCCGAAGATGGAGGCATAATCGTAACTAATCTTCAAAGTTTTTCTTTTCCAACCATCCGCTACAAATTGGGAGATGAAATTGTTTTGGCTCCATCGGAATACAAATGTGCCTGTGGAATGGAATCTCCAATTATTATGGAAGTAACAGGCAGAATTGGAAAAAAAATCTTTGGGAAAAATCAAATATATCCAAGTTTGACCCTGTATTATATTTTTAAGAATATATATTTTAATGAAAACAGGTCTATTGATTTTCAAGCTCATCAATATCAAAAAGGAAGAATGGAAATTTGGGTAAAAGAAAAAGTAACACCCGAATTAGAAAACTTAGTCTTTACGGAAGCTAAAAAATATTTTAGTGATATTGAATTGACGTTAAAAGAAAAATATGATTTTCGTCAGCAAGCAGGAAAGCTAAGGGATTTTGTTTCTCATTTAGATTAAATCAACACTAACTAATTTAAACATGTGTGGCATAGCAGGAATTATCCATAAAAAGTCCCAAAGTATCACAGAGGATTTGTTGGATAGTATGGGAGAAAGTATCTCCCACAGAGGTCCTGATGCTTCGGGAAAGTTCCTGCAGGATAATCTCGGACTGGTTCATAGAAGATTGTCAATTTTGGACCTTACTGAAGCAGGTAATCAACCCTATTTTTCCCCTGATGGAAAGTATGTTTTAGTGTTTAACGGCGAAATTTTTAATTTCCAAGAATTTTTGCCTGAACTATCTTCAAAAGGGTATATTTTTAAATCCCATTCTGATACAGAAGTACTCCTGTACCTGTTAATTGAGTACGGTATGGGAGTTTTAGAGAGACTTAATGGTTTTTTTGCATTTGCTCTATTTAACAAATCTTCAAAAGAATTACTATTAGCTCGGGATAGATTTGGAGTCAAACCCTTGTTCTATGCTCAGAATGAAGAAGTATTCGTATTTGGAAGTGAACCAAAGGCAATTTTTGGATCTGGATTTGCAAAACAAATAAATTCTGCAGCATTAAACGAACTATTCTTCTATCGTTATGTCTCTGGAGAGAATACAGTTTTTAAATCAGTGATGCGGCTTCTTCCAGGTCATTGGATGAGAATTTCCCCTGAAGGAAAAATCCTAGAAAATTATCGGTGGTTTTCGTTAAAATCAGCTGCGCTTTCTTTTCCTAAAATATCTAATCCATTGGATTGGTTCGAAGAAACATTCCATAAATCTATCCGATACAGAATGATATCTGACGTTCCCGTAGGTACTTTGTTGAGTGGTGGATTAGACTCTAGTTCAGTGCTTTACAGTCAGTCTGCTCAGGGATTTCGAGGCTTAAGTTCTTGGAATATTTCTTTTTCCAATTATCAACACGATGAATCGGATGTTGCCAAAAGATTCTCAGAAAACTTAGGTGTTGATTTTAATTCCCACGAATTCAGAGGTGAAAATTTGATGGGGCTCGTAAAAGAAGCAATAAATTACCACGATGAACCCCTAATGCACCTTCAGGATGGTCACATATTGGGGATTTCCAAGAAAGCAAAAGAGAAAGTAACTGTTTTGTTAAGTGGTGAAGGGGCTGATGAGATCATGGGAGGCTATGTTCGGTACAAAGTTCATGACAAGGCATGGAGATATCAACTCCTTCAAGGTCTCAGGTATATCCCTGAAAAATATCTGAAACAGGACAGAATGAAAAAAATGAAAAGATACCTTGCCGAAGGTAATCAAGATTTTCAGATGATGTCCAATAGTAATGAAACCTTTCTCTCTGATTTTAAGATTTACGGGGGGCTAGGAGGGGAATTGGAAGTTCCATACCGCAGAGAAATATTAGATGAAGCCAAGTCCTTGTATCCAAATAATCGACTAAGACAACTTCTCTATCTCGAACAGCATACCCATCTTTTTACCTTGAATGATCGAAATGATCGGACTACCATGGGGGCCTCAATTGAGTGTAGAGATCCTTTTCTTGATCCAAATTTAGTTATTGGAGTGGCCAGTCTTTCAGATTCGTGGTTTGATACCAGAGGAAAAGGAAAAAAGCTGTTGTTTGACTCCTTGGGGAAACATTTACCCGATTATATTACCAAGCATCCTAAAATAGGCTTGTCAGTTCCCTGGAATGAATATTTTCTTCGACAAGATGAATTCTTAACTCATTTTCATACCATCCAGAATAGTCCGATCTTAGAATACGATACGTTCCAAAAACTTCAGGTTCCCAAAATTCTTAAAGATTTCCGACAGGATGGAAAAACAAACTATGGCTTAGTCAGACAGCTGTTTTTTTTGACTCTTTGGTTTAAAATCCAATTTGAAAATCCATAATGCAAAAATTGAAAGTTTATTTTCCTCAGCTTTCTAATCAAAAAAGTATACTTTTCGAAATTGCTGAGAGGGCTTCAGATGATTCCTTAGTTCTCTCTGAATTGGGTGAAGAAAATTTTTTACAAGTAGATGATCCCAAAGATGCAGATTGGATTTTAATTCCAGTATTTCTAACAGATTTAGTATCTGACGAAGGAAGAAATTTTATTCGAAAATGGCATGATTTGGCACTAAAATTTAGGAAGCCATTTGGACTTTTTTCTAATTCCGATCTGGTAATTGATCCGAAAGTTGAGCATTATTTCCTATTCACTCCAGGAAGTTATGCCTCAGAAGCCAACATGATAGAGCTTCCCGCATTCCTGTCCCAGGACCCCTTAAAGTTATACTTCCAAGGGCTTATATGTCCAATCCAAAAATCTGTAAAACCCACGCTCGGTTTTTGTGGACAAGCTACTTCAAATGGACTGAAAACGCTGAAAGATTATTTCCAAATTCAAGGCCTGAGACTCAACAAGAAATGGGGTAAATCCAACCTTCTTAAAGTTCCCTTTTTTCTTCCCGCTTTTGAGAGATATAAATTATTGAGCTACTTGGAAGAATCTGATTTGATCGATACTGATTTTATCTACAGGACAAAATATAGAGCGGGCGCACAGACCGCCTTGGAAAAAACGAAAGTAGAAAAAGAATTCTACCAAAATATAAGAAATAATCTTTTTACAGTTTGTCTAAGGGGAATGGGAAACTATTCAGTGAGATTTTTCCAAACTTTAGCCATGGGAAGAATCCCCATATTAATCGATACGGATTCAAAAATTCCTTTCCGAAGATTTATCAAAGAATCTGAATTTTATATTTCGATACCCTATGAAAAAAGGAATTCCATTGATGAGGCCATAAGTCAATTTTTTCGGGACAAAACATCGGATGAATTGGAGGATTGGCAAAGAAGATGTAGAAAAGTTTGGGAAGATTATTATCAAAAGGATCATTTAATGAAGTTTCTTTCCATGGAAATGGATCAAATTCTTAAGGAAAGTTTTATGATACCATAAAATCTTTCTTCCTTTTCCCAGTGATTTGTTCCTGAATTGCTATTTTCCTATTCATCCTTATTGGGATATAAGGAACATTGTAGGCAGTATTTCTATGTAATCAAAATCCTAAATTAGTATCAAACTTTTTGGTTGTTAAGTATTATTAGAAAATTTTAAAATAGAATTGGTTAATTATGATACGGGGAAATCATAGCTTCTTATTTTGGAGAATTCAAGTTTCATTCTTAGTTTAATTTGGATAATCAATTCATGTAAAGTTTGGAGAATCCATAAATATTCGACCAAATGGAAATAATCATGAGTATTTAATTGTTTTGTTTGATGGAAATAGAGATCCCTGTTTGGACCACACACCATAATCAATTTCTTTATAGCTTTTCTACCTATGCAGAGAAGATGAAGATTAAGTTATATATTAGACTTAATACAGATATTCATCTGAACGGCGCAATTCTTTACTATAATCAGAAAGTTATTTTTTTCGATTATTCTGATGATAGATCTCTAATTGATTCACCTTTAGCTTATGATGCTTACTTTAAAAGGTCTTTAGATCCAATTGATAGTAAGAAATTTGGAAATATCTTTCCATTGAATTTTCATATCAATATTGCAGGTAATCCCTTTCGACTAATGTCTCAAATGGATCCTGCCATTTTTTTTAAGAAAGGATCGTTGGTAGAATTCCTAAGGGCATCAGATACTTTTGGCTGGTTTGCCAATGAATATCATGGAAGTATACATATCAATAGGTTTAAGAGAAAAAATGATTCAGGAGGAAGGGTTATTTTTATGACTAGACTTTGGGACCCTGCTAGAAATGATGACCCAGCTGAGAAGGAAAGGAGAAGAATACAAAATGAATTCCGAACCAATGCATGTAGAATAATTAAAAAGCATTTCCCTGACTCAGTGGTTGGTCTATTTCCGGATGAATTTGCGATAAGGACTAGTAATGATGTACTACTTGATATTCGAGCCACAAAAAAGAAAGATTACCTGAAAATTCTTTCAGAATGTGATATAGGGGTAGCAGATGATGGACTCAAAGATACTCCGGGATGGAAAATCGGGGAATACGCTTTATGTGGTAAAGCGATTGTAAGTACTCCGATTACTATTCATATGGAAGATTTTCGTGAAGATGTAAATTTTCTCTCGACGAATCACAGAGAAAATTATTCAATAATTCCGGATTTAATTAGTGTCTTAAAAAAGAATAATTTTTATAAGGAAATTCAACAAAATAACAGAGATTGGAGTAGCCGATTTCTTGACCCTTTTTGCTATGTTGAGCATATCCTCTCTAATATATGAAGAGTGGTAAGTTAGGCCTGAATGTAATCCCCTTAGAATATCTAAAACTATATTAGGCCCTGACCTACTTGATTTATTTTCTTAATCCAACACATTAAATGGAGCAAATTAATTTATTTAATATTCCTAATTATTATTCTAGCTTTTACCATTTAGGATTGAGTTTGGAGAAAAGTTTGCGTTTTTCCCCTAAGGAAGAATTTGCCCATTTAAATGGGAGACCATTCTTGGTTTTTGAGTATAAAGGGAGAATCGTTGTAATTGATAATGACGACCCTGTAGGAATTGATAAAAAATCCTACGACCAAGCTGATTTATACTTCGCAACCAATAAGTTGTTAAATAAAGCGGAGTATAATTGGCCAAAGGTTCATTCTATATATCCTCACTATCCTATTGACAATTCATGGGATTTTCTAAAAACCTTTGGGTTAAAAGGGATCTTGAAAACGGATCCTCGGAATTTTTTAAAACAGTGGTATACACTTTATCAGAGGCCCGGATTTGAAAACAGACCTGTTCGTAGGTTAGAAGGGAATTATGTGTTTTTCGCTGGAAGTATTTGGAAAAAAGAATCTTGGGCTAATAAGGTACGTGTAGATTTTATTCATGCGTGCAGATCTAATCCCTTAATTGATTTTGAGGGAGGTATGAATCCAAGGTCGGATGGGGATCTTTGTGGTGTACCTCCTTCTGTAATTGACAAAAGATACACTCCAGATGTTTTTGCTCAAAAGTCATCAAGATCAATAATTGGATTTATCAATCCAGCTGTCCTCGAAGCAGTAAGCTGGAGACTGGCAGAGTACTGGAATTATAATTGCTTTGTCATTGGGTTTCCTTTTAAAATAGACCTGCCCACTCTTCCGGAACATGGAAAACATATCCACTATATTCAAGATTCGGGAGAACTTCCTGAGCTCTTGAATTATGTATTGAAAAATAGAAATTACCTGGATAAAATTGCTTTAGGCGGTAAGGAATATTTTCAAGATAATTGTTTGCCCGGTGTACAAGCAAGGAGAATTTTGTCCATGATTTAACTAAAACAGAACCAATAAAAAAATATGAACCACCCAGAATTCGAAATAGCTGGAAGAAAAGTTGGATATCATTATCCACCTCTGGTAATAGCTGAAATAGGCATCAATCACGAAGGATCTCTGGAAGTAGCTAAATCCATGGTGGATGCTGCTTTTAGGGCCGGTGCAGAAGTAGTCAAACATCAAACCCATATCGTGGAAGATGAAATGTCTGGAGCTGCAAAAAAGACCATTCCTGGAAATGCTAATGTTTCGATTTATGAAATCATGGAAAGATGTGCGTTAAATGAACAGGATGAATTGGAATTGAAAAACTATGTGGAGAGCAAGGGAATGATTTTTATTTCAACCCCATTTTCAAGAGCAGCTGCAGATCGGTTGATCAAATGGGATGTTCCTGCTTTTAAAATAGGATCCGGTGAATGTAATAATTATCCGCTTTTGGAACATATCGCATCCTTTGGCAAACCTATCATCATGAGCACAGGGATGAATACAATTGAAAGTATTCGGAAAGCAGTGGCCATTTTTGAGCATAAAAATGTTCCCTATGGCTTACTCCATACGACCAATCTATATCCTACCCCCGATCATCTTGTAAGACTTGGAGCTATGGTTGAAGTTCAGGAAAATTTCCCCAATGCAGTAGTTGGCTTGAGTGATCATACCTTGTCAAATCATGCCTGTTTTGGTGCTGTTGCGTTGGGAGCTTCTATATTGGAGCGTCATTTTACAGATCATATGGATCGGCCCGGGCCGGATATCGTTTGTTCTATGGATGAAACAGCTTGCAGAGAATTGATTGAAGGTGCTAAGATTCTTCAAAAGCAACGAGGAGGAAAAAAAGGTCCGGCTGAGGAAGAAAAAGTGACTATTGATTTTGCCTTTGCAACCATTTGTACAATTAAACCCATCACGAAAGGGGAAAAGTTCACCAAAGACAACATCTGGGTTAAAAGACCTGGAAAAGGCGGGATTCTTGCAGAGCATTTTCCAGATGTATTGGGTAAAAGAGCTTCAGGAAATCTGGAATCAGATGTTCAACTAATTTGGGATGACATTGACTAAGAAAAAACTGGTATTCCTTACTGGTACACGAGCCGATTTTGGTAAGCTGAAGTCACTTATTGAAATATCCAAGGACAGAGATGAGTTTGAAGTTTTTGTCTTTGTGACCGGAATGCACTTGCTTCAAGAATACGGCTATACCCTTTTGGAAGTCGAGAAATGTGGCTACAAAAATATTCATGCATTTCCTAACCACACTGATGAAAAAACCATGGACCTAAGTTTGGCAAAGACCATTCAGGGTTTTTCTTCCTTCATAAAGGAAATTAACCCAGATTTGATTGTTGTCCATGGCGATAGAATTGAGGCAATGGCAGGAGCAATAGTCGGTGCTCTTAACAATATTCTGGTCGCTCATGTCGAGGGTGGGGAGTTGTCAGGAACCATCGATGAATTGATCAGACACTCAGTTTCCAAAATGTCTCATATTCATTTTGTTTCCAATCAAAAAGCAAAGGAAAGATTGGTTCAAATGGGAGAATTACCTGAATCTATCTTCGTCATCGGTTCTCCTGATGTGGATTTGATGTTGTCTCCCAATCTCCCGGATATTCATCATGTCAAAGCGTATTATCAGATAAACTTTGAATCCTATGCGGTGGCGATGTTCCATCCAGTAACAACCGAATATAAGTCAATGGCAGAATATGCCAAAAATTTTGTTGATGCCTTGATTGAAAGCGAAAAAGAATATGTGGTAATTTATCCAAACAATGATCTTGGGAGTAAATTCATTTTAAAGGAATACGAAAGACTTTTAGAATATGATAAGTTTAGGATTTTCCCTTCTATCAGATTTGAATATTTCCTTACCCTTTTGAAAAATGCCCAATTTATGGTAGGGAATTCAAGTGCAGGTATTCGTGAGGCCCCTTATTATGGGATCCCAGTGGTAAACATTGGGACAAGACAGCTGAATAGGGCGCTCCATGAAGACATCTTAAATTGCGGATATCAGAAAGATGAAATTTTAGCCTTGATCCACCTCGCAGCAAACAGCTCATTCCCTAAAGAAGATCTTTTCGGAGCAGGCAACAGCGACACACAATTCTTGGAATCAATGCTGACCAGATCATTTTGGGAAATTAGTTGCCAAAAACAGTTTATTGATAAAGCATTTAACTGATTTTGGATTTGGCCAATGGAATTTTCATGTATTTTGAAACTTCCATTGGCTTTTTTTATTACAGAAATCAGAATTAAGATAAATTGGGTACGAAATATGAGGTTAGGAAGAACAATCAAATTCAGTACTTCAAGCCTTAATGATGTGTGAATGGGAATGAACTCTATCCAAACGTTCATAAGAGTGAAAAATCCAAGTAGGATCTATATCCTATTGATCCTGATTCTTATTTCCAAATTTCCCTCTTTCTCCCAAACAGTAGCCATTCCAAGAGATGGATTTCCCTATTGTGAACCGTTTACCAATAGTACCACCAGAGCCAATACCTTTTTTCAGGGAGTTCCCAAACCGGCAATTCTTACCGCAAATGAGGGGCTGGATCCTGAGGGAGATGGTTTTTTAAGACTAACGGATAATAACCTGGATCAAAGAGGGTATATGTTTATTGATTTGCCCTTTTCTCCTGTATACGGAATCAAAGTGTCCTTTGAATACTTTGCTTATGGAGGCCTTACCATTACTCCTGCCGATGGGATTAGTTTTTTTATGTTTGATGGGGCTATTACCCCCTCAACGTTCCAAATTGGTGGCTTAGGTGGCTCTTTAGGTTATTCCCCTTGGAGAAGTAATAGTGGACTCACTTTTCAACCGGGCCTTAAAGGAGCCTACCTTGGTATAGGGTTTGATGCTTTCCGGAATTTTGGTAATGAATATGAAGGAAGGTATGGTGGATTTAAAGATCCAACAGCCACAGGATTTGGGCCTGTCCCAGATGAGCGGCAGTATTACAATTCTATTGTCATTAGAGGGCCGGAAACTAGTAATTATCAGTTTATCGATGGTAAAAGAACTTTCGATAGAAGCTTCTTAAATGAACAACAGCCGGCTGTCTATACAGATCCTATTGATTCTAAGTATTACCTTTTTGATCCTTTGGATCCGGTCGATTACTTTAATAGAAGATTTACCTTAGCCTCGCCTTTAAGAGCGGAAACCTGTGGTGAACCGGGTTATCGAAAAGTTTTTATTGATTTGGCACCTACCGGGTCAGGGACATATATACTGAACGTATCCATGCTGTACAACAATGGAACTGGGTTATTTCTTCAGCCTATTTTTACCAATGTTCCCTATAACTTTCCTGCTCCTCAAAATATAAAGTTAGGTTTTGCTGCATCAACAGGATCTCCAAATACAAATTTTCATGAGATTAGGAACGTAACTGCCGAAGTCTCGGATTATGCAAGTATTCCGATTCCAGAGATCGAAAACCTTTCTGCTGAAGTATGTGAAGGAGAGGAGAATTTGTTTGAATTTGAGGTAGATCTTAAAAGTGAAAACTCCTTTCTACGTTGTGTTCAACTCTATGAAACCGATCCGGGAGCCCCTGATAATTCTCCACCAACTGGAGGAAATCCATCTTTAACTAATTGTGGACTTTCCAATGTATGTGTCGAAAGGTGCGATCCTGCTAATAACACCAGGTACCTTCCTGGAAAAGGCACTTTCTCTGTCGAGCTGGAAGAACTAACATCTGATAATTTTGAAGATGAAAAATATGCAGCGAGTATTAGGTTTGTTCCGGATCCGGGATTCATCGGGACCGCTCAGGTGTATTATCAGGTTGTAGATAATTACGGGCTTATTTCGTTTGCCAAAACTATAACGGTTACTACCAATCCTGAACCCATAAAGATTCAAGATCCTCAATTGGATAACCCTACCTGTAACGGTCAGGCAGACGGATTGATTTCAAA
Source organism: Algoriphagus aquaeductus (assembly GCF_003253485.1). Classification (GTDB taxonomy): domain Bacteria; phylum Bacteroidota; class Bacteroidia; order Cytophagales; family Cyclobacteriaceae; genus Algoriphagus; species Algoriphagus aquaeductus. The sequence goes on from NZ_QKTX01000015.1 coordinate 126,760, forward strand.
TTTGATTGTAGGAGATCTTGTTCCTGGATTCGATTACGAATGGTATTATAATGGATCTTCAATTGGAAAGCTAAATGCGTCTGTTTCACCTCTTGTAGGAGGGGAAGCCATATTCTCCATTTCAGGGATAAACTTAGGGACGTATACGCTGACCGTTTGGAATCCTTCCGACCTAAATGGGTGTTCTATTTCTATTGATGTAGAAGTAAGTCAAGAACAGGGCACACCGGTGGACTTATTAGCAAACGATAAGGAAATTTGTGAGGGAAATGCCGTTGACTTCTATCCCGTAATCCCCCCAATTTACGGTTCAGATGCAGGAGCAAAATTCTTTTGGTATACATCTCCCAATCGGTTAGGTGGACCGATAACCAATGGGGCTACAAGAGTCATTGATGGACAAACTGTCACTTTTTCCATTGTAGATGATAGAGAAATTATCATAACTGGATTAGTGGCAAATGGCTCTAATCCAAAAGATTATATTTTTTATGTGGAGGCCCAATCGAAAACTAACCCTTCCGGAAATTTCTGCCCATATATTGGAGATGTAATTTCCGAAGCAAGAGTAAAAGTCTTTCCCCCTTTAAACTTTAGCGCTTCAGTAGTCTCTGAGGATTGGTGTTCCGATGGTAAAGGGGAAATTCAAGCTTTAATTTCTAACCCTCTTTCTTCAGTTACTTATTTTTTAGAAGATGGTAACGGGAATCCGATTTCATCAAATTCCTCGGGTCAATTTACAGGACTGGCTATTGGTTCTTACCAAGTGTATGCTAGCTCATCCTCACCCAATTGTATTACCTCAATTATCCCATTATCCATAAATGGACCATCGCAACCCTTGACTTTGGCAGAAACAAGCATCCAGAATGCGTTCTGTGGAAATACCAATGGGGTTCTTTCTTTCAATCTGACAGGAGGTGTAGGCCCCTACACTATACTACTCAACGGATCTGCCTTATCAGGGGCATCAGTCTCAGGTAACACCTATACTGTGCAAAATCTTGCCGCCGGAAATTACACCATATTGGTTACTGACTCGAAAGGCTGTACTGAAACCCTGGATAGTCAACTCGGCTTAGAAACCAATTCTGAATTTGATACCAATGATGATGAAATCTGCGAAGGGGAAGAGGCAATTCTTCAGTCGGTGATTGTAAATCAGTCTACTTCAAGTCCCGTTTTTGAATGGTATATTCAGGATAGTTCCGGAAATTTTTTGAAAATCAATTCAGGACAGACTGTAAACGGTGTTTTATTCACCATAGATTCTAATAATGACCTCCGAATTTCCGGTTTGCTTGCTCAAAACTCACCGTATACCTACTACCTTAAGGTGACTGGTGATAGGGTATGCGATCAAGGCTATATACCTGCGTCTGTTATTGTAAATTCTCTTCCGGAATTGGATATCCCTGAAATTAAAAATGTCAGTTGCTATGGCGGAGATGATGCTTCTATTCAGGTAAAATTGAAGTCCGGTAACTTTTCTGACTTTGAATTTAACTTGATAGGCAACAATGGCTTTAATTCAGGCTGGATTTCTAACAGCGGATTATTTACTGGTCTGGAAGTTGGAAAGTATACGTTGACAGTTCGAAATTTGACTGGCTGTCAGACACAGGTGACCGATTTAGATATAACTGAACCAACGGAAATGACAGTTCAGGAAGATCCTAACTCACATCTGGATGCTTCTTGTGGATTAGATAATGGGGAGTTTACTTTTTCAATCAGTGGAGGGGTTCCTAATGCTGCCGGTGAGTATAAGGTTAAGATTAATGGAATCGAATTAGCTTCTTATTCTGGAAGTATAACCCGTAATTCTTCCAGTAACTTTACCCTGGAAGATTTAGCGCCTGGAAATTATACAATTGAGGTAGCAGACGAAAACGGGTGTGTTCAATCCCTTGTTGTTTCTATTCTGGACACTCCTGTTCCTCAGTTTGATGTCATGTCAGTTGAAGTCTGTGAAAAAGTTGATGCCATTCTCAAACCAGTTATTGTCTCTGCCGCAAGCGGAGTATCACCTATATACATCTGGTCTTACGAAGATCCATCCAATCCTGGCAGTCTAGTATCCATCAACTCTGGAGATCAGGTTGGGGAGGTAGCTTATACCATCCAAAATGGGGAATTGATAATCTCTGGATTGGCTTTCCAACCAAATCCATATCTATATTATTTAACAGTAAGTGGAAGTATGGTTTGCGATGGTCCTCCAATTCCTGCGGAAGTTAAAATCATCAAACTTCCTGAGGCCGAATTTGAAACAAAGCCGGTGTCTTGTTTTGGTGGAAATGATGGAGCTATTGATTTGCTAAGCAGTAATCCGGGATCCAATTTAACCTTCACCCTAGTAGGATATGGTCAATCAAATTCTACAGGTACTTTTTCTGGATTGGAAGCCGGAACGTACAGCGTTAGCATCGAGGATGCTATAGGATGTGCCTATATAGAAACTGTGGAGATAACAGAACCGTCCGCCCCTATTCAAATCAATACACCAGATATCCTAAGAAGTTCTTGTGATTTGAATAATGGGAGTATTGAAAATTTGCTGATTTCTGGAGGATGGGGTAATTATTCTGTGGAGTGGAGAAAAGGTTCACTTACAGGGCAGGTGATAGCTGGAGATTTGGTTGGTGCCAAAGATTTGGGCCCGGGAAATTACTTCTTATTTGTGACTGACAGTCAGGGATGTTCTGAGACATTTACATTTACTGTACAAGAATCCTCCGATCCGAATTATGGATTAGTTCCTCCGATGGATGTTTGTTTTGGTGAAACTGTCCAAATCAGGCCGGTTCACCTTGCACCAAATCCTTCTTTACCCCCAGTCGCTCCTACGGAAGTAAAATGGTTCACAGACCCGAATCAAACAGGTTTGATTCAGGATGGCCAAGATCCTAATTTGCCTACAGTATCCTATTTGATTGATGATTCTGACTGGCTTAATCCAGAACTTTTAATCACAGGCTTGCCTCCTGGTTTACATGATTTCTATTTCTATGTGGCATGTACTGGGCAGGAACTAAAAATTGAAGTAACTGTTTATGAAAAGCCGGAGGTAGTGTTAGAAACTAAACCTGTTAGCTGTTTCGGAGACAACAACGGTAAGATAAAGGTTATATCCGGAGGAAAATCGAATTATACTTATAGTATTAATGGAGGTCCGGTTATTAACCAAACAGCCCTAGAGACATTCTCATTTACATCAGGGATTTATAATTTGACGGTAATAACACCGGGTGGTTGCCCCCAGAACAGTACCTTCGAGATAGAAGGTCCGACATCGGCCTTGTCTGCTACGCCTCTTACCAAAACAGATCCAGGCTGTGGGGCATCTAATGGTAAACTTCAACTTACTGTTACAGGGGGGTGGCTTCCGTATTCGGTAGAGGTGGTGAGGAATGGAGCTAGTTTAGAAACAAAAATATTCAACACATCTTCAGTTGACTTGATAGGATATACTATTGGAGATTATCAGTTGATTATTACTGATGCCCAGGGCTGCAAGTTGACCAGTAACTCTGTTTCTTTATTGGATGGTCCAACTCAGATTCTTATAGAGAAGAAAGAAATCTGCGAAGGAGAGCTCGCAGTTTTGTCTCCTACATTGGATCCGCCTTCTTCTGGAGTTACTTTCCAATGGTACTTTGACCAAACACTGGCACAACCCATCTCTAGCAGTCCTAATCCTGCAGCTGACGGAAAAATTTACCAAATCAATCCAACTACAGGAGTATTGTCTGTTTCAAATTTAAACGGACAAGCTGTTCCATATACCTATTTTGTGACTGTCTCGGGTGGTACTGTTTGCCCTGGATTTGTAGGCAAAGGGGAAGTGCTGGTTTACTCCATTCCTTCGGCTACTGCAATAGTGGAGAATGAGATTTGTTTTGGAGATGGAGGTAAAATAACAGTTAATGTGGCTGGAGCTCCGGGTATTTACACTTATAGCCTGAATGGAGGTCCATTTGTGAATACCAATGTTTTCCAAGTTGCTACAGGAGTACACCATGTAGAGGTCAAAAATCTCCATGGTTGCTCCTATATGGTTTCACCAATTTCCGTCACCGGCCCCACCTCACCACTTGCAAGCTCAGGGATAAATGTGAACAACCCGACCTGTGGTACTGATAATGGGGAAATTAACTTTACTATTTCTGGAGGCTATAGTCCATACCAGATCCTTTATGCAAGAAATGGTGAAAGTCCATTAAATATAAATCAGGCAGGCCCTGGACAGGTGACCATTTCTAACCTTCCTTTAGGCAATTACGAAATCGACTTGGTTGATGCTCAGGGTTGTGTCATAAATGTCACTTCTAACTTATTGTTGGAGGAGGCTCCAACTGTTATTTATGTGCAAGATAAAGTCATTTGCCAAGGGGAAACGGCTGAACTATTACCTGTTTTACCCCCAAATATTACCAATCCATCCTATTCGTGGTTTTTTGATGCTGGTGGAGAAAATCCAATTTTAAATGGACAGCTAAATGGAATAAATTATTCCATAAGCACTAACGGCACATTGACCATTGATGGGCTTACGGGTTCAAATGCCCCCTATACTTACTATGTTTCAGCTAGTGGACCGGGAATCTGTAACCTAACTCCAGAACCTGTTGAGATAAAAGTAAATAGTATCCCAACACTAAGGGTTTCAAACCCCTCAATTGTTTGCGATCCCAAAGGAACAGTGGATTTGACCAGATTCATAGAAGGATTTAATCCTAATGTGTATGATTATAACATCATTAGTCCTAATGGTACCGCTATGCTTATTGAGGACATAGATGAAGTCAATCTTTCGGGAGATTATAGAGTTAGCAGCTCATTAAAAGGGGCAAGTTGTTGGAATCCATTCCAACGAATAAGAGTCCAAATAGCAGATGAATTATTGGTGGCCAACTTCCAATATGATGTCGATCCTGGGACAGGAATAATTATTTCTAATGGAGATATAGGGATTTTTGAAGATGTTTTCTTCAAAGATATGAGCCTTGGTAAAGCAATTATATGGAATTGGGATTTTGGTGACGGTAATACGAGTTCCCAGAAGAATCCCAAACACCAATTCCAAGAAAAAGGGGATTACACGGTTTCCCTTCAAGTAATTGACACATTTGGATGCATTTCAAATTACCAAATCATAGTCAATGTAAATGATGATTATTTGGTGATTATACCAAATGCCTTCACTCCCGATGGATTAAAAAACCAGAAATTCAGACCTTATTACAAAGGAATTTCAAAATTAGAGTTCTATATTTTTAGTACTTGGGGTGAATTGATTTATAGATCAGATTCTATGGAGGATCCTGGTTGGGATGGATCTTTGAATGGGAAGCCTGCCATGCCAGGTAATTATATTTTCAAAGGTAGGTTTGTTAGTCGTTCAGGAGAAGTTTTTGAAAAGGCGGGGACATTTATCCTGATTAGATAGACTTTCCATTACCTTTAAAGACCATTTCCGAATTGAATCACAATTATTCATGAAAATTCTATTAAAGGGCTTTGGCTCCATAGGAAAAAGACATGCATCAAACCTTTTAGCCTTAGGGTATACAGATTTGGTAATTATAACCAGTAAATCTACTCTTGGAGATGGATTGGACCACCTGCTGAAATATCGCTCCGTCCAGGAGGCAGCTGATAATCACACTGGGTTTACTCATGGATTTATTTGTTCTCCAACAGCTTTTCATATGTCGGATTTAAAGGCTTTTCTTAAAGTAGGGATCCCGAATATTTATATTGAAAAACCGGTAAGTCATACCTTGGATTTTTGCATTGATTTGGGGCATGAAATTCAACAGTCCAATACAAGAGTACAAGTAGGATTCGATCTACATTTTGATCCGGGGTTGATGAAAGCAAAAGAAATTATCGAATCCGGAGAAATTGGAAAAATCTTATCAGCTAATGCTTTTGTTGGTCAATATCTTCCAGATTGGAGACCATATGAAGACCACAGAAAAGGGATGAGTGCCTCTATAGAAAAAGGTGGTGGAGTAATGTTGGATTTGGTGCACGAATTTGATTACTTACGATGGATCATGGGTTTACCTGCTAAAATCTGTGCGATATACCAATCCAATCCTCTCCTTGAAATTGAAACTGAAGATGTTTCGGATATTTTGATCCAATTTTCTAATGGGGCCACTGCATCACTTCACTTGGATTACCATCAAAGAGACCTTATTCGCAATTGTGTTTTTACAGGAGAAAAAGGAACCCTGATTTGGGATTTAGCCAAGAAATCCATCTCATTGACCCGTGAGGATAGGAGTACTTCTATCTTCGATTTTTCCGAGTTTGAAAGGAATGATCGATATGTCCAAATCGTAAAATCGTTTATAGAAAAACCAAATGATCTAAGGCTCACCTCCTTTAATGAGGCACTAGTCAGCTTAAGGATGGTTTTGGATTCAAAGAAATCCAGCGATACCTCCTCTGTAATTGAATTCAAAAAAATATGATTTTAGGTACTATTTGTTGTAGAGGAGGATCCAAAGGGGTTCCGGGGAAAAATTTACGCCTTCTGGATGGAATCCCACTGATAGGTCATACTATTTTACAGGCTAAGTCTTCCAATTTTATCGATCGTTTGATTGTTTCTACTGATTCAATCGAAATTGCCGAAGTAGCCAGATCCTTCGGCGCGGAGACCCCTTTTCTCAGACCTGCAGACCTCGCTCAGGATACATCAAGCAAATGGCCTGTATTTATCCATGCTCTTGAATTTATAGAGTCTCAAGGTCAGAATGTCGAATATTTAGTAGATATGGATGTGACTGTTCCTCTGAAGCAAACCATAGATATCGATACTGCAATTGAATTAGCAAAATCCAGACCTGATGTAGATGTTGTGATAACAGGTTATGAGCCCGAAAGAAATCCATATTTCAATATGATGGAAATTCTTGAGGATGGATATGCACACATAGTGAAAAAGACACCAAAACCCATTGTAAGACGTCAGGATGCGCCTAAAGTTTATAGTTTGAGCCCTGCTGCTTATGTGATAAAAAAAACTTCACTTTATCAATTTGAGCATTGGTCCAAAGCCAATTGCCTTATCAGCCCTATGCCCAGAGAAAGAGCTATCGATATCGATACCCATTTGGATTTTCAACTGATAGAATTCATCCTAAATCAACCAAAAACTTATTAATATAGTAATGAATCCTTCTATTTCACCAATTTTCGACTTATCAGGGAGAATAGCTTTGGTCACTGGGGGTGCAGGCCTTCTTGCATCCGAACATGCGATTGCTTTAATGGATCATGGAGCACAAGTTGTCCTGGCAGACAAGAATATCGAATCCTGCAATCAAGCTGTTTCATTGCTTCAAGAAAAAGGATATCAAAAAATTCAAAGCATGGAGTTGGATGTTACTTCCCGGACTAATTGGGAGTCAGTAGCAAGTTCATTAGAGAAGAATTTTGGGAAAATTGATGTTTTGGTAAATAATGCCGGATTTACCAATCAAAGTAAGTCTAAAAATTTTGACGCTGGATTTGAAGATTTTCCACTGGAAGATTGGAACAACATTTTAAATGTAAATCTAACAGGATCTTTTTTGGGGTGTCAGGTTATTGGTAAATGCATGCTTGAAAATGGGAAAGGATCAATTATAAATATAGCCTCCCTTTACGGAGTAGTTAGTCCAAACCATAAAATTTACCCTGGTACTGGAATTTCTCAACCAGTAGCATATTCTGTAAGTAAGCATGGTGTGGTCGCCTTAACAAAATATTTAGCAACGCTCTGGGCAGAGAAAGGGATTCGCGTGAATTCTTTAACTCCTGGGGGAATTTGGAATGGCCATCATGGTTTGTTTTTAGAGCGATTTCAGCAATTAAACCCGATTGGTAGAATGAGTGATAAAAGTGAATTAAGAGGCGGAATTGTATATTTAGCATCAGATGCAAGTAGTCATGTAGTTGGGCATAATTTAATTATAGATGGAGGATGGACTGCTTGGTAATTATTTTCAAGCCTTGACCGCTATGATCATCAGTTATTCCATAGTTTTTTTTGTATTGCTACTTGTATGTGTGGTTTATCTAAAATTGGCTATTAGGTTTGAAATTGTAGACCGTCCAAACCACCGCTCTTCCCACTCAGTAGTCACGGTCAGGGGAGGGGGGATCATTTTTCCCATTTCAGTCCTCATGTGGTGGTTGATGAACGGATTCTCAAACTCTTGGATGGTGCTGGGATTGATCTTGATAGCTGCTGTCAGCATGATGGATGATATGTTTACCCTGTCACGCAAACTTCGGTTTGGAATTCAATTTGTCGCATTGAGCCTCGCATTTTGGGATTTGGGAGTATTTGGTCAAAAGCCTTTCTGGGCACTTCCTATCCTTTATTTCATTGCACTGGGAATTATCAATGCCATTAATTTCATGGATGGGATTAATGGAATCACCGGGTTGTACTTCTTGACTTTTTTTGGTTCACTGTTGGCCGTCAATGTGTACCTGCCAATTTTTGACTCTGCTTTGATCCAATATGTCATCCTCTCCCTGTTGGTATTCCTGATTTTTAACTTGCGGAAAAAAGCCCTGATGTTTGCAGGGGATATTGGAAGTATTTCCTTGGCCTACTTGGTCATTTATTTCCTGGCTAGATGGTATTTGGAGGTTGGAAACTGGACCATCGTTCTCTCTTTATTGGTATATGGAGCCGATTCTTTTCTTACACTGGGGCAGCGATTGATCAGAGGAGAAAATATAACCCAGCCCCACCGTCTTCACTTATATCAGTTATTTGTCAATCAGCTTAAAAAAGAACATGTCTTGGTAGCTTTGATTTTTGCTTTGCTACAATTCGCTCTCAATTTTGTGCTGTTCATCTATCCTCAGGCTTATCCTTCTGATCTGTGGGCATTGACTATACTTGTGCTTACCGCAGTGATCTACCTGCTTATCAAAATCCCCATTCAAAATAGATTTAAGCTCACTTGATTTGCGGTTCTTGGATTTACCTCCCTTACCCTTCGTGACTTCCAAACGGATCCAAATGAAAAAAGCCCTCCAGATCCTGAAGGGCTTTTTAGTTTGGCTTTTGCCTGATTAAAACTTAACACTCTCAAATTTCAGCTAAAATAAGTCTTCAAAAAATACCCTATATCGGGTATTTTTTGAACATTTTAAGGTTTTAATTCCAAAGAATGTTCAGTTTTTCCACAGGTAGCTTTACCTGCGTTTTCCCGATCATTTTCCAAAAAAGGCGTTCTTAATTCGGGTCCATAGTCTCCTGTCCCGAAAGATTCAGACCTGTCATTCCCTGAAATAGGTTGACCGTTTTTAAATCTGAATCAAGATGCTAAAAACGGGAAAAAGGATCAAATCGAAGCGTACTTTTTCGGAAGA
>NZ_QKTX01000016.1 GCF_003253485.1 Algoriphagus aquaeductus
GACCAATTTCCTCAACAATCCGGAAAAAGAACTCCAGGAAAGCCTCGCAAAATCCTCCCAAATGAGCATCTTTCCAACTTAGGGGGCTTCACTTTTCAAAACGTACAGGAAAAACCCGAAATTGGACAGATAGAAAAAGAAATGTCCGACTATTCTATTTTAGTCGGACAGTAGTGATTTTTATTTAAAACCTTCGAGGATTTTAAAACCTCAAAGGTTTAATGCCTCCCAAAGTATCTCCACCGGATGCTTGGCTTTTCGGCCAGTCCCATCAGCAATCTGATGACGGCAAGAAGTACCCGGCGCAGCAATAAGTGTATCCGCTTCAGCATTTCTCACCGCAGGAAAGAGCATCAACTCCCCTACCTGCTGAGACAATTCAAAGTGCTCTGCCTCATAACCAAAGCTTCCAGCCATTCCACAGCAACCACTTGGGATCGTTTCTACACTGTAGTTAGCGGGAAGCGAAAGTATTTTTTGGGTCCAATTCAAGGAGGAAAGTGCCTTTTGATGGCAATGCCCGTGCAGCTTGATCTTTTGGGTTTTGGAGGTGAAAGACTCCGATTTGATGTTTCCGGCAGCCACTTCCTGACCCAGAAACTCGTCGATCAACTTGACATGAAACTTGAGTTTCTTTGCAGCAGGCACCAAATCCGGACTTACAATCCGCGGATATTCATCTCGGAAACTCAAAATCGCCGAAGGTTCCAAACCAATTAATGGCGTATTCCCATCAATAAGTTTTTCAAAAATCCGCACATTGGCTTCCGCATGTTTTTTGGCTTTGAGCAAAAGTCCCTTGGAAAGTGCCGATCGCCCACTTTCCTCGTGATCAATCACTTTGACTTCGTAACCGAGTTTCTTCAATAGAGAAATCGCCTTGATACCAATTTGGGTATCGTTATGGTTAGTGAATTCATCGATGAAAAAGTACACGGACTTGATCGTTTGGGCGGGTCCGGGAAGAGAAGCATAGTTCTTTTTGTACCACTTTCTCAGACTGATCGGGCTGATTTCTGGCAGATTTCGGCTTGGAGCCACATTTAAGATGGACTTCATCAAGCCACCAGTCAGGGAATTACGGAGAAAGAAATTAGCGATTCCGGGCACTTTGGCTCCCAATTCATTCAGCTCATTGATGTAAGCAAAAGCTTTGGACCGAAGTGGAACCCCATTGGTTTTTTGGTACTGATAAAGAAATTCCGCTTTCATGCTCGCCATATCTACGCCTGAAGGACACTCCGCCGTACATCCTTTGCAACTCAGACAGAGGTCCAAAGCTTCTTTGATCTCTGGATGGTCGAAGGCATTCTCCTTTTTATCCAAAGTCAAAAACTCCCGCAGGGTATTGGCCCGACCACGAACGGTATCACGTTCGTTCCGAGTAGCCATAAAGCTCGGACACATCGTCCCTCCCGAACCCGGAAGCTTGCGACAGTCTCCTGAGCCGTTACATTTCTCTGCTAAACGAAGAATACCCCCGTCTGCTGAGTAATCAAAAACCGTCTCATGCTCCGGAGTGACCATTCCCGGCTCGTAGCGCAGGAACTTATTCATCGGCGCAGCATCCACAATTTTACCGGGATTGAAGATGTTTTTCGGATCCCAAGTGTATTTGATTCGACGGAAAAGCTCATAGTTCTTTTCCCCCACCATCAAAGGAATAAATGCCGCGCGTACTCGTCCATCCCCATGTTCACCAGAAAGCGAACCCTGGTATTTCTTCACCAACTTGGCCGATGCCAAGGAAATCTGATAAAACTCCTCGACATCCTCGGCCTTTTTCAAATCTAAAATCGGGCGCATGTGGATCTCTCCTGCACCTGCGTGGGCATAGTGAACCGGATTTTGGTTGAATCCTTTCAGAATCTCATCCAACTCGTCGATGTAATCCGCCAAGTCCTCGATATCTACAGCTGTGTCTTCAATACAAGCCACCGCTTTGGGATCTCCGGGAATATTCCCCAAAAGTCCCAAACCAGCTGCACGAAGCGCCCAAGCAGAAGCCACTCTTGCAGGCTCAATGATCGGGTAGGCATAGCCATAGCCCCCTGCTTTCAGGTCGGCTACAAGCGCCTCCCCTTTGGCCATGGCCTCTTCCAGTGTTTTCCCCCGAAACTCGATCATCAAAATCGCCTTAGGATCTCCCTCGACGAAGTAGCGGTTTTTGGAGTATTCGATGCTTTCCTTGGTGCAGTCCAGGATGATTTTATCCATCAGTTCCACCGCAGTCGCAGGATGCTTCATTGCAACCTGAGCGGATTTCATGCTTTCGTGGATACTTTCAAAATGTGCAGCAACGACGATTTCCACCGGATCAGGAAGCGGATCGAGACTGATTTTAATTTCGGTGGTAAAGGCCAAAGTTCCCTCCGAACCCGCCAACAACTTACAGAAGTTGAATTTTTCCTTTCCTTCAAAAAGTTCGGCCTTTAGCAATTCATCCACTGCATAGCCGGTATTTCGGCGATGGATGGACTTTTTAGGAAATTGGGCATGGATTTCCTTCCTGATTTCAGGGTTATTGAGTTCGTCGAAAATCTGCCTATAGATGCTACCTTCGAGGTCTTTTTGCCCACACTTCCGGTCAAAATCGTCTTGGGAGATCTCTCCAAAAACCACCTTTTTCCCGTCACTGAGAATGGTATTCAGAGAAATCACCTTATCACGAGTCACTCCGTAGACGATGGAAGTTGTCCCGGAAGAATTATTCCCAACCATCCCTCCGATCATCGCCCGGTTGGCAGTGGAAGTGATCGGACTGAAAAATAGACCATGCGGCTTGAGGTAACGGTTCAGCTCATCTCGAACCACACCTGGCTGCACGCGAACCCAGCGCTCTTCTTTATTGAATTCCAGGATTTGAGTGAAATGCTTGGAAACGTCAACCACAATGCCGTTTCCCACGCATTGTCCGGCGAGGGAAGTGCCCGCAGTCCTGGGAATCAGGGAAGTGCCGTGCTCCGCAGCAAAGTGAATGAGTTTTTGGATATCTGACTCAGACTTGGGAAAAGCGACTGCCAAGGGCATCTCCCGATAGACAGATGCATCGGTGGCGTACAGGGTCCGGGTGAGTCGGTCAAACTGCAAACTACCCTCCAATTGGGTGGACAGTTTTTCTAAATGAGGTACTAGGTTAGGTTGGTTTGAAAGCATGGTCAAAAATAGCTTTCTGGCTAGATTAAAGAAATGAAATGATCAATTATCAATGAACAAGTTCAATGACCAATTTCCAATGGTCAAAATCAATTATAATTCTTAAAGGTCACTGAAAATTGAATTAGAACTGAGTCATAACTTCTCCAAAGCAGGGTGATTCTGATCAACCGAATAAAAAATCTTCCCTACTCTTCGGATATGTTCTTTGAGGTTTTCATTTTTGATATCTTTCCAAACCTGAAGATCGACTGTCAAGGGAAAATCACTCGAATTAACCTCCATCCAGATTTCACCTAAGGTCTTTCGATCTATCTCATCAAGAATCACCAAATCCAAATCACTCCGTTCGCTGTGAGTTCCTTTGGCACGCGAACCATAGACTTTTACCTCAGAAATGGCTGGGTAATTCCTAAAAATATCGAGAAGGATTTGGAAGGATTTATCAGATAGTCCAAAGGTTTCCATTAGTGAATTTCTGAAAGTTTTTTTGCCAGTGAGGCTAACAAAGGTGTATAAACAGACTGGATATCAGGAATAACCGATTCAAAGGTTTCCAGATCATAACTATGACTTAGTAAGTTCCGATCATTGATCATTTCCAGCCAAACCTCAATTTGATCAATGTACTTGGCCTGAAAGGCTTCCTTTACGACCACTTTGGGAGAAATACGATCCAAAATCAAGCCATCAGACTCCATTTTATCTTTCAGCGTCTTCCAACCTAACTCTAATGTATATTCAAATCGCTGGACAATCCCCTCCTTTTCTAATTGAGAAAGTTCGTCCAAATCCATAGATTTTACTTCCACAAGGAGATTTACCGCCTTGAGGAAATTATCCAAACGCTGAATCCAACGAATATCCTTTTCCATAAACTCCTGAATTGATTGTTCAATTTACCACAATTACTTTGAGAGAAAAATCAATGACCAAACGGTCAACGCTATTAAGGAATGATCAATAAACAATGACCAAACTCAATGATCAATTATCAAGTATGCCAAACCCTTGATAATTGATCATTGAAAATTGAGTTTGAAAATTCCATCCTTCCCACGTTTATTTGCCCAAAACCTAAGTCCCAATGTTCTTCTACCTCTCCCAGTTTTTGAGTTTTTTGGCCATGCCACTGACGATTGTGATGATATTGATCCTCAGCGGAGCTGTTTTTTTCCGGAGAAAGTGGAGTAAAAAGTTGCTGTGGGCAGGTGTTGGACTTCTACTCTTTTTCACCAATCCATTTCTTTCCAATTTGGCTTTATTGGCTTGGGAACCCGAATTCAAATCTTTCGAAGAGATCGAAAATCACGAAATCGGCATTGTCCTCACCGGAGTTACCAACCTGAGCAAAACTGCCTATGACCGCACCTTTTTCAACAAAGGAGCAGACCGCATCACCCATGCACTACAACTTTATCGTATGGGCAAAATCAAAAAGATCCTGATCACCGGTGGACAAGGCCTCAACCCAGTCAATCCTCAATCGGAAGCGGAAGTATTAAAGCGGTTTTTACTGATGACTGGAGTTCCGGAATCGGACGTACTCATCGAGGATCAGAGTAAAAACACGGCCCAAAACGCCCAGTTTACCCGTGATTTTTTAGAGAAAAACGGAATCTCCACTTCTCAGGAATTTGTGCTGATCACTTCCGCTTTTCACATGACCCGAGCCAAAGGCTGCTTTGATAAAGTGGGGCTGAATACTGTGACTTTTCCCGTGGATTATTATTCCCACGAAGTCAAATACGATATTCCTGCATTGATTTTCCCCGATGCGGATTCCATTTCCTATTGGCACAAGCTGGTCAAGGAATGGATTGGGATAGTGATCTATCGCTTGGTTGGATATTTGTGATTTTTCGGAAACTTTCAAAGGTTTGAAAATTGCGTAATTTCCGCAACGCAATACACGCAACGTGATGTGCGCAAAAAATCACCAAATTAAACAGTAAATGAAAACTCCATTCAATCCTTCCGTAATCAAAGAGCTTTTTCTGTGACAGAAAGAAAGAACTGGAAACTTTGATCCAGCATATCAAAAACGATCGGAATATCGTCCTCTATGCCTGGAGAAGATTGGGAAAAACAGCCTTAATTCATCGGCTTTTTGAAGATCTGGAAGGATCTAATGAATTTGAAACGATTTACGTCGATCTCCTTGCTACACAAAATTTAGGAGAATCCATACAAGCCATTGCATCAGGTATTTATGAAAAATTTGGCAAGACCAGTTCAGGTATTGGTGCGGCATTACATAAACTTCTCGCTTCAATTGGTGCATCACTAAATTTCAACCCTCATACAGGTTTTCCTGAAATCAGTGTCAACCTAAGAAAACCAGAAAAAGCTACAGAATCCTTACATGCTTTGGGGGTATTCCTGAAATCCAGAAAAAAAAGAATTGTCTTGGCAATAGATGAATTTCAGCAAATAAGCGAGTATGAACCGCAAGCAGAAGCAATTTTTAGAACTTGGGTTCAAGAAATTCCTGAAGTTAGATTCATTTTCAGCGGAAGCCATAGATCCATGATGGAAGCGATGTTTACTGAAACTAGGAGGCCATTTTACCAAAGTTCTCAACTAGAAGCTCTTAATCCCATAGATCTAGTCAAGTACACTGATTTTATACGTGATCATTTTTTGAAAGCAAAAAAAGAAATAACCGATTCATCAATCTCAAAAATCTATGAGCTGAGTAGAGGACAGACCTACACCATCCAACTCTTATGTAATAGACTTTATTCGACCTATCAACGAATCAGCGAAACAGAAGTATCCTTAATTTTTCAGCAAATTTTAGATCAACAAAAGGTGATCTATGCCAATTTCCAAAAAATCCTTACCCGGACTCAATGGAATGTGCTCAAAGCAATTGCCAAAGAGGAACCCTTGTTCAACCCGTTCGCAAAGGAATTTATAGCAAAGCATGACTTAGGGGCTACAAGCTCCGTTCGAACGGCAATCAAGGCCTTAGAAAAACAGGAAATGGTAATCCAAGATCAGGGAGCTTATCTAGTTCACGATGTTCAGCTGGCCAGATGGCTCACTCAAATTTAGAAATCGAATTTTAGCGGTTTTTTACAGGCTATTTCCGTAGACAATTACTAGTTAGGGGAAAAAGAATTTGATCATGAATATAGTCAGCCTTTCCCTGCTTTTCAGCCTGATTTTCCATTTTTCTCAAGCCCAAGTGTCACAGGGTTTCAAGGAGAAGTCTGATAAAGACAAATTTTTGATTCAGGAGATATCACTCAAATCACCTTTCACCCTGGATCAGGAATTTTTCTTCAACAAAAAATTCTATTTCACTGCCAAAACCTCCGAAGTACAAGTCGATTCCTACTTCCTGATGAATACCAAAAATGGCCTGATTGCTATCGACAAGGACATCGCTGAGCAACTCAAGGAGCAAAAAGGGTCGGCACTCTTCAATGAAATGGACTTTTCAGTTCGAATGGAAACAGGAGAGTTTTTCACTTATTCCACCCGGCAGCGAACCGGCGATAAAATCTCCTCCATCACCCGGGAAATGCTTTCCTACTTGCCCGACTATTTGGATGAAGTATCCGAACCTGAATTTTTCAAAGAGTACATGGAGCGGGATGGAAACAAGACTTATGTCGGTGACAAGTCCCAGTTTCCTTCGGAGAGTTTTCAGGGCGTGAATCTGGGAGAAGGCGGACACATGCTGGCTTGGTTTTCCAAAAACACGGATTTTCAAATTAATCCGGAAAATAGGGCGCTGATTCTGAGCCCTTTTGGCATCGGATATGTCTTTTTCGAAAACCGAACCTACTTGGTCACCGGCTGGGAAAGCGATGATTTTGTCTCTCGATTGGAAAAAATCGAGGATGTCAATATCACGTTCAACGGCAAGGATTACACCCCTATCCAGCAGAAAATAGAAGAGAAAATCGTGGAGACCGGTGAAAAAATGGATGCCGCACGGGCAAAAGAGGCCGACGCGCTTGCCCGGAGAGAGCGCGAAGCACAACAGCGACTTGCCACTGCTTCCTCCAATGGAAATGATGTCCGAAAAGCTCAAATCGAGGTAGAAATCACCGAGATCAAAAAGCAGATTTTGGAAAAGCGAAAAACCCTGGAATCCAAAGCCATCAGCAAATCCAAAGATTTCAGCAAAAAACAGGGCTCGCTGGAATCAGCCAAAGAATCCATGGAAGCCATGTTTGAAGGAAATGAGTTTGTGGAAATCCAAAAACTAGAGCTTAAGGAAAGCATTCTCAAAGATGAAAAAGCGCTTTTGGGCAATTCGCTGGATTCAAGAGAACGCGACACCAAGCAAAAATCCATAGATTGCCAAAAACGATTGCTGGCCATATTTGAAGGGATTTATGACAAATTCACGGCAATCGACCGACAATATGGAGCAGACCCTCAGCAGGTCTTTCTCAAAAAAATGAATGTCTACAATCAGGAAATGACTCCAGTGTTGACCAATCCCTGTGGAAATTAAACCAAAAGCGTAGCCTGAATCGAATCCCTGAGTTTGGGCTCCACCTGGACTTCTTCCGCAAATTGATTCCATCGTTTTACCGCTTTTCTGACCCGATCGATCTTCTCCTCCGGTTTTTTGATATTCATCTTTCGGGCAACTTCCAGAAAATCATCTTCAGAGATTCCTTCTCGCTTTCCATTCACCTGAAGGGATTGACTGCTGACCCACAAGCTTCCCGGTCGATAGGCATGGCAAATATCATAAGCAGGTGAAAGACTCCATTTTCCGCTCTGATCCATCAGGAAAGCAAAGTTTTTGGTGTGGTCATCACAGTTGCGGGCAAGCACATTGAAGACCATTCTGATGAACATCTGTTCTGCTTCCGGATACGACAATCTCAGCATCCGCATCGTCTCAAACACTTGCTCGTAGCTATATACTCCCACCTGATTGAAATCAAAATGACGCATTCCGCAGAGACTTTGCATGTGGATTTTGTCACCGGCATCCGTTCGGTCAAACCGCTTGGTCATAAAGTGCGCCCGTCCATTTTCCTCCAAAATCCGGGATTCATTCATCTCAATTCCTGCCTCAAGTGCCATTAGATAATAGGCCATTTCCACCCGACCATAACCCACCGATGCACCAAACTGACTGTCCATGACCCCGTCAAACTTGATCAGCCAGTAAGAAAAACCCGCAGGAGCTTTGACCTGACCGCTTTTTACTTCCCCGGTTTCGGGGTTAAACGCGATCACTGCCTTAGCCCGAGCACCACCCGCGGAAGTACCGATTTTCAGAATATCGGCCAAGGCAGCTTCTTCTTCCTTAGATAGATCGGTTTGGAAGCTTTCCCGGGTATTAAGGATTTTATTGGCAATCGCTACCAAACTGTCCAGCTCCAAAGTGCTTGAAGTGCCGCTCTCGGAACGGAGCGAAGGCTTGATCTCAAGTGCTCCCACTCCTCGCTTCCCGATAAAGCAAAGCAACTCCACAGGGTTCAGACTATCCGTAGGGCGACCGTTTTGAACCAGCCAGGTATTAATCAATTGATTGCCGTATTTGTCCGGAAGCATATCGGCTAAAAGTCCGGGAAGGCCTTTGAACGTATCAAAAGCATCATTTCGCCCGCGTCGGATCTCCGGAAAGGTGTATAAGCGCTTTCCTTGCCTTAGCGGCATCATGACGGGCGCAATATCCCATCCAGAGCGCAAGAAGCCCTGATCAAACTCAAAGCTTGCCAACTGCTGCGCCTCATCCCACAGGATCGCTCCAGCCAGCCGATCCCAAAGCCATACCTCCGCTGCGACTACCATTCTGAAGGGGGAGGCTCAGCCGCTATATCCATTTTACGAACTCGCTGCCGCTGATATTTCTTTTGGAGCTTGATGTACTCTAAGGGGCTGATCTGCTGACGCACCTCAAAAGCCTCCAACAGCTGCAGCTCGTCCAAAACCCGAAGTGCCTGAATCAAGGTCAGTAAATGAACCTTCTCGCCACGCTCTAGGAGACTGAGGGTAGATCGACTCATGCCCGCCTCCGTGGCCATCTCGTCCTGAGTCTTATTGAGAGCCATACGCTTCTTTTTGATGAAGTCCCCGATCATCCGGAGAATGGCCATATCTGATAGCTGTGCGATATCCATGACTTAAATTTCATTCATTAAATCCAAATTTACAAGTTTATGAATGATAAATCAATCAAAAATAAGAATCAAGATGATAGACGTAAAACGCTAGACATTAGAATCAAGACTTGCCGATATCCAATATTAATTAATACATGAATTATCATTCACTATAATTAAAAAATTAAATTAATAAATGAAATCTCATTCATTAAAAAAGAGTATAGCTATATAAAGACCCAAAAGTCTAATGTCTTGTGTCTTGGCTCTAGAAACGTGATACCAACTATTTGATACCAGCTACTTGATACTTCAAAAATTCCTGCTCCACTTCCACTCCCAATTCCAGCCTTTCTCCTCAAGCAAAATCGGATGATAGGCCATCGCAGCCTTTGCCGTAGGCGCATCAAAAAATCGCTGGTCATCAGTCAAAATCGCCATTTGATTCCCTTCTTGGTCGGTTCGGATCAAATCCATCACCGCAGAAGGAATTTCTTTTGAAAAACAACTATCTGACTTCAGAAGTTGATTTTTCAAACTCCAGTGCAGCTCAAAGCCAGGCACTTTCACTTCGGGGGAAGGGATTTTCCGGGCTTTACTTTGCACTTTCACCCAAGCCAAAAACTCGCGCAGCAAGGCCAAACCCGGATTAGTAAGCTGACCTGGGCGGAAGTCCTCCGGTTCGATGGAAGAAATCACATGAAGCATTTTCCTTGCCCGAGTGATCGCCACATTCAGCCGGTTTTCAGCACCCGACTTGCTCAAGAGACCAAAATTCGTCACCAGCTTTCCCTCCCGATTAGGCGCATAGCCCAAAGACAAAATCACCTGATCGAATTCATCTCCCTGCACATTTTCGATATTGCGGACTTTGATCGAAGCATCTTGAAAGCCAGCTTTCCATAATTCTTCCCGAATCAACTCCATCTGGAAATAATTACCCGTCACTATACCGATGGAGTCTTGAGGAGCTTCTTTTAGAATGCGCTGAACCCGATTCAAGACCGCAAAGGCTTCCATTCGATTGATCTGATTTTCCCAGATTCCTTCGACTTTTTCCCAAGAAAAGGGAGTTTTTCCAGCCTTGACCGTGCCATAATCCGGCAAAGTTTCCAGTCGATTTCCATAAAAATGGGTATTGGAAAAGTGAATCAAACCCGGATCTGCAGATCTGTAATGCCCTCTCAACTGGAGATTCTCAAAAAAATGAGCCGCCAACTCCAGCAGCGATTCGGCTTCGTATTCCATGCCCTCTTCCTCACTTTCCCATTTCACCTGGTAAAAATCCGAAGGTCGAAGTTGCTTGGAGTCCCCTGCCACAACCACCTGCTTTCCTCTCAGCATCGCGGGCAGGCCGCGCTCCACAGGACATTGCGAAGCCTCATCGAAAATCACCAAATCAAACACCTGGTCCGTCGGAAACACAGCCGAAACTGTCTCCGGACTACCCAACCAACATGGAAGAACGCGAAAAACCTCCACTCCCAATTCCTCGAGCAACTTCCGAATGGGCCATTTTTGGCGCTTTTTGCTCACCTGATGAAGCAAATCCCGATAGGTCAGCCGATTGCCCAAGCGGTTGTATTCCAAATGCTCGGCTACTTGCTCACGAAGCCTGAGCAAGGCCAAATGCCGGGCATTTTTTCGCTTTTCGAGAATTGCAGTTTTGAGCTCGTCCATTTCGTGATGGAGACGCAGGGAACCCAATTCAGGCAACATCGGATGCTGCCGTTCGATCTCCCCGATCCAAGCCAGTCTCCAACCATTCCAAAAAGCAGAATTGATATCATTAAGATTAGTGGCAGAAAAATTTTCGAACAATCGCTCACCCAAATCCCGGAATTTCCATCCCTCTAAAAACTGATCAAATCCTTTCAGTTCGGCAAAAACGGAGGGCCAGTTCAGCGGATTTTCTGGAAAAACGGCTTCCAAACTCTTTTCCATCAAATCCAAAAACTGCGCTTCACTTAACCAAAGTCGATACGCAACCAGATGGGAGGACAAGTCTTCAGACCAAATTCGAATCTGATCCATTGCAGCTCCAAACTCCGAATAGGAAAGCTTTTTCCAATCCAATAATTCTTGAATTTCCGGAACTGCCTCCCAATGCGCTTTCCAAGTTAAAAGCTGATCCACCTCAATTAAATCATCTGCAAATTGTCCGCTTATCTTGATATAGGAAGAAGTTGGTATTCCCTCCAATTCTGCCTGAAGCCGAAGTTTTGACCGACATTCCAGCTGAAGATCAAGCAGATTTTGGGTATTGAATGACGCGCTACATTGGCTCAAGGCTTGAAAAGCTAAGGGAAATTTGGCCTTTGAAAATTTGGCCTGAAGCTTTCCAAAAAAACTTTGCGAAAGCGGAATCAAAGCTTTCAATTCCTTGCTCAAGCTCTCCAAATCCGACCCCAGTTCAAACTTCCAGCCTTGGGATGTCTCGATAGCCTGAATCAGAAACTTTCGGATTTTGGTCAGCGCTTTTTGCTCTTTGGGTTGAAAAATAAATGCGAGGTCTTTTTCTGGCTTGGATAGGTTTGAAAGCGAAAATTGAAGCTTTTTAACCTTCTCCAAAAACACCCGATCGGACCAAATTGCTTTGAAAAACGGCTTTGATTTCTCACCAAAAAGGAATTGGCGAAGCTCCTTTCGATAATTTTCTAAACCAATTAAAGACGCAGAAATCTGACCAAAATTCGAGGGCTGAACCCCAGAAAATGATACTCGCTTTTCCCAAAAGCCTCCCGCAAACCTGTTCTGATACCCTGAAAAAATCCTTAAATCCTGTTCAAATCCTTTTGCTTGCTCAACATCCAACTGGGTCAATTTGGTGTTGGAGAAAGCAGGTCGATTCAAATCAGCTAGGAGGTAAAGGGCTTTGATTGGAATTCCTGCAGGCTTTTCATCGAAGAGAGCTGTTCGCAGTTCCTCAAACTTTGCCGAAAGTCTGGAAATAGTCTTGGAAAGTTGACTCAGTTCCCGCTCCAACTGAATTGCATCGATTCCCCGGTTTTGGCTTTGGTACTCCTCCACCGATTCGATCTGGCTTTTGATTTTTCCAAAAAGGTTTTTCTGATCTGCTCGGAAATCATGAACCAAGCCCAAAAATTGACCAAAACCCGCTTTTTCCAATCGCTCAAATACCACATCCAAGGCGGCGCGCTTTTGGGAAACCACCAATACCTTTTTGCCACGGGCGATATAATCCGAAACCAGATTGGCGATCAATTGAGACTTGCCCGTGCCGGGAGGGCCTTGGATCACCAAGCTTTTTCCTTGACGAACTTTGATCAGCGCACTTTCCTGTGAAGCATCGAGAGGAAAAACGGGAAACAGGTTTTCCTCTCGAATCTGTTTTTCACTTTTCTCGGAAAGGAAAAGATGCTGAAACAGATCCTCCAAGGAACTCTCAGAATGATCCTGAATCAATTGCTCATAATCAGAAAACAAAAAACTCCCCTTTTGGGCAAATTGACCTAAAACAGCGTATGGCTTTAGAATGACTTTTCCCTCAGCAAATCGCTCCTGATCGAGTGAAATTTGGGAATTGGGAAATGGTAGAATCTGATCTTCTAGCAGATTAGATTGAACCTGAATGGCGAAGAATTCTTGAATTAGCTTAACTAAGGCTGTCCGAAATTCAATTGAATCTTTTGGTAGATTTTCCAGGAGTTCATCGGAAAAGGTTTCCGGCATATTCTGCCCAGTGGCATGCCTCCAAGCCAGTAAAAATGCCGGATTCCATTGCCAATTCTCCTCCGAAACCAAAATCCAAAACCCATTTTCCTTGTGGAGTTGAACCGGTTTCAATAGCAAAGGACTCCTGACGATCTGCCCGTTGATCAGCTTTCCTTCAGCAAAAAGCCAAGCCAGATACAGACTTTGTTCACCCGTTTCCTCCTGAGTCAGTTGATCCCGAAAAGCCATTCTCGAAAGAACCTTGGAAACCTGATTGGCATCGCCAGACCTCGGATCAAGATCGGGGGAAAGCGTGATTTTCTTTTTTCCCCCCATCCCTTTTCGAAGAATTTCAAAGGCTGGTTCTCCGGTCAAAAAATCAAACTCCCGAACATCCAACATCCCGGTTCCCTCCAATTTCGGCAGGTACAAAGACCTGTTTTTGGTGGACAGGTCAGTGAGCCGATTCAGGTAGGTTTGGAAGATGGATTCGGGCATTTATTTAAAGGGCGAGTCTTTTTCTTTGGCCATCTGATTATAGACAATTCCGTCCATAATTCCCGGCATCCACTTGTTCAGAAATACGGCCAATTTGCCCTGACCTGTAAGAACCAGATCGCGCTTTCTTTTTAAAACCGCTTTCAAAATATGCTCTGCGACTTCTTCTGAACTCATCATTTTTGACTCATCACGGGGAGATTCGCCTTGGGAAGAACCGTCGGCTGTGAGTGCGGTATTGCGGATATTGGAGGAAGTGAAGCCAGGTGCCACCACCAATACATGAACTCCTTTTTTCATGACTTCGGTTCGAAGGGATTCGAAAAATCCATTCATCGCATATTTGCTAGCCGTATATGCCGTACGGGCGGGAGTCCCTCGATAGCCGTTAATAGAGGAAATGCCAATGATGGAACCTTTGGATTCCAAAATCGCAGGAAGGCAAAACTTGGTGGCATAGACCGTCCCCCAAAAATTGGTGTCCATAACCTTGCGGAAAACCTCCAAATCCAAGTCCTGAAACAGCGCCCTCATGGAGATCCCGGCATTGTTGATCAGGATATCGATCCGACCGTAATGAGAAAGCGTCTCCTCGGCCATTCTTTGATTATCGGATTCGGAACCCGCATCTGCGAGAATGGAAAGCACTTCAATATGTTGCGACCGGAGTTTAAGCGTAGTTTGTTCCAGCTTTTGGGAATTGCGTCCGGTGATGGCGATTTTGGCACCCTGCCTACCAAATAGCTCCGCACAAGCCTCGCCAATTCCCGAGGTAGCACCGGTGATGATGACGACTTTGTCTTTGAAAATCATGGGTAAAATTTGGGGGTAAAGATAGGGAATCGGAGGAATTGACGAATTCATTTGAACCGAGACCTTCGGGGTTTTGAAAACCCCAAAGGTCTTCTGCCCCATTTTCCCTAATTTTGCGCCCATGTCGAGAAAAATGAAAAATAAGGTCATCACCAATCTGCTGATCGATCGCATCGCCTCCGAAGGGAAATGCGTCGGCCATCATGAAGGCAAGGTGGTGTTTGTCTCCAATGTAGCTCCGGGAGATGTAGTGGATGTGCGGATTACCAAAGGAAAAAGCTCCTTTATGGAGGGCGAGGCCATCCGGTTTCACGAATATTCCAAGGACCGGATCGAGCCTTTTTGCTCCCATTTTGGAACATGCGGAGGCTGCAAATGGCAGCACATTAACTATGACCTGCAGAAAACCTACAAGAGACAGCAAGTTTTGGATCAGTTTCAGCGGATCGCCAAAGTGCCGATTCCTGAAGTGGCTCCGATCCTGGGCTCCGAAAAAACCCAATACTACCGCAACAAGCTCGACTTTACCTTTTCCAATTCCCGCTGGTTGACCCGGGAAGAAATCAACTCCGGTCAGGAGTTTGAGCGAAATGCTTTGGGATTCCATATTCCCAAGATGTTTGACAAAATCATCGACATCGAGCATTGCTACCTGCAAGGCGGAATTTCCAATGCCGTGCGAAATACACTTCGTGAATTTGCCCGAAGCAATAACCTTAGATTTTACGATATCCGAAATCAGGCTGGCTTATTGAGAAACCTAATCATCCGAACAACGAGCACCAACCAAACCATGGTGATTGTTCAGTTCGGAGAAAATGACCCTGAGTCAATCCGATTGGTGATGGAGTTTTTGAAAGGCCGTTTCCCGGAAATCACCTCCTTACTTTACGTCATCAATACCAAAGGCAACGAAACCTTCCAAGACTTGGAGTTGGTAACTTTTGCAGGTCTTCCTTACATCGAGGAGGAAATGGAAGGATTGAAGTTCCGCATCGGTCCAAAATCCTTCTATCAAACCAACTCCGAGCAGGCTTACGAACTCTACAAAGTCGCCCGGGATTTTGCCCAGCTGAAAGGCGAAGAAGTGGTCTATGACCTCTACACCGGCACAGGCACGATTGCCAATTTTGTGGCCAAGCAAGCCAAGCAAGTAATTGGGGTAGAATACGTCGAAGCAGCCATCGAAGACGCCAAGCTCAACTCCCAAATCAACGGCATTGAAAATACCCTTTTCTACGCCGGTGACATGAAGGATATTTTAAACGATGAATTCATCGCCAAGCATGCAAAACCGGATGTGATCATCACCGATCCACCCCGAGCAGGCATGGATGAAAAGGTGGTTCAAATGCTCCTCCAACTCGAGGCTCCGACCATTGTCTACGTCTCTTGCAACCCTGCTACACAAGCGCGTGACTTGGCACTTTTGGGAGAAAAATACCGAGTGGAAAAAGTCCAGCCAGTTGACATGTTTCCGCAAACCTACCATGTCGAAAATGTCGTACGATTAACTCTCAATTCATGATCTCAGATTTCAACGATCCCGAACTCAGCGGCAAGTACCTTGGCACGATCACGAGTGACTTTGTCAAGATCTGTGATGTACTCAAAGAGGCCTCTTATCAGGTACGCTCCAGGGGATTTTCGGACTATCCGATATTCCCAATTTCAAAGGACATGCAGCCTATCGGAAAGATCTTTATCGGCAAGGCTGAGAAGGATCTGGACTGGAACTACTTTATCACCTATGTGGATGAATTTGTCCAGCGCAAACTGATCGCTGAAGAAGCTTTGGAAGACTTCCAAAAAGCCTATAAAGACCCCGATGAATTCTGTTGTTTATTCGTCATTGATGGGGCATTTACCAGTTTTGTATATATCCCTTATCCGAACGACTGAGTATAAAAAAGGCTTTAGCATCGAATTAGCTAAAGCCTTTTTTATTACTTCTAATCAGCATTTTATATTCAATCACTTTTAGGTTAATTTGAACCGGAAAACCTTTCTTTTTCATTATCAGAACAAAAGCGATTACATTAGACAAGCATCTCAAAGCCTAAATCCTTGACTTCCAAAACACTGCTTCAAATCGAAAACGCCCAAGTGAATTATCTGGGCAAAGCCACTTTTGATCAGCTCAATTTCACTTGGAATGAAGGCCAACACTGGGCAATCACGGGAGATTCAGGCAGAGAATTGACGGCTTTTTTGGAGACCTTGAGAGGCACTACCCACCTACCGGAAGGAAGAATTTGGAGGCCATTTGCTGCCGATTATATCTCCCAAAAAACCGAGGATGGAAGCGTGCACAGCTTTAGGGATTTGATCGCTTACGTCTCCCAACAGTACCGATTTCGAAATAAATCCAACCTCCAGAACTTCTATTTTCAGCAGCGATTTAACAGCTCGGAAGCAGATGAAGCAGCTACAGTCAGGGAATATTTAAAAGAAAATTCCACCACCAATCCTGGCCCCTGGAAACTCGAAAAAGTTTCCGATTTGCTTCGTCTCACTCCCCTTTTGGACTCCTCGATTTTGAAACTTTCCAATGGGGAAACCCGACGCTTGGCCTTGGCTTTGGGACTGCTTAGACAGCCCAAAATCTACCTCATGGATCAGCCCATGACAGGCCTCGATCAGGAAAGTAGGGCGGCCTTTGGAGACTTTCTTCAGGCCATCATTTCAGAAGGAATCCATGTATTGATCACCACATCTTCAGCAGAAATTCCTGAAGGAATCACGCATGTGGGGGGGCTAAAATCCGGTGGAAAAATGGAGGTTTGGGAACGGGAAAACTACTCTTTGAACAAAGGTCAAAACCTAGATATACATTGGAATCTTAAGCTCCTGAATACACTATTAGAAGGGTTTCCCAAGATTGAAAATGAGGTTATCCGGCTCGAAAACGTGAGTATCCGATATGGAGAAAAGACCATTCTCAACCAAGTCAACTGGCAGGTAAATGCTGGTGAACGATGGCAGCTGAAAGGTAAAAATGGGTCCGGAAAATCTACTTTAATCAGCCTGCTTATCGGAGAAAATCCCCAAGCCTATTCACAAAATTTTTGGCTTTTTGGCCGAAAAAGAGGAAGCGGAGAAAGCATTTGGGAACTTAAACGACCCATTGGATTCGTAGCACCCGAACTAGTTCGTTTTTTCCCTGCCAATCAAACCGTGCGAAAAGTGATCCTTTCCGGCTTTTTTGATACCATGGGTTTATTCAAAAAAACAACTGCTGAACAAGAGTCAAAAGCAAATCAATGGCTTCAACTTTTTCAGTTGGAGACATTTGCAAACCTTCCCATCCAGCGGATTCCCTTGGAGCAACAACGCTGGACGCTTTTGGCTAGAGCACTGATCAAAGCTCCAAAACTGCTGATTCTGGATGAAGCTTCTCAAGGAATGGATGAACGACAGCGGGTGATTTTCCGGGAAACCGTCCAGAAAATCCTCGAGCTCACGCCGATCACACTCATCTATGTAAGTCACTATCAAGAAGATATTCCGGAAAATGTGGATAGAATTTTTGAATTATAGTTTTTACATACGATAGCTCTTCGTATAATTGTAAAAAAATATAAACCTATGAAAGTCACCGCAATAATCGAAGATGAGCTGATCGAAGAGTTGGTCAGAGAATCCGGCGCAAAAAACATAACCGAAGGATTGCGCATCGCTATTAAGGAATATTTGTCAAAAAAGAAGATTCGAGATTTCTCGGAGCAGATGGTTGCCGAGCCCCTAGAGTTTGAATACGGAGCTGCTTACTTACGCGAGCAAAACAGGAAATGAACGGAGTCCTGATCGACACCTCGGTTTGGATAGAATATTTCCGTGGGAACAGAAATTTTATCGATCCAGGGTTGGAGTTGATTGACTTGGGTATGGCCTACAGTCTGGAGGTTGTTTTTGCCGAACTTGCGCAAGGTGCTAAAAGCAAACGTGAATTGGAGATTATTCTTGCTTTCTTCTCCAATATGAAGCTTTTGGATAGCAATGGGTTGATTTTTAAGGCAGGTGTTTATTCCCAGCAAAATCGATTAATCGAAAAAGGGATAGGCCTGATAGATGCCATTTTGATTGTTTGCACGATAGAAAATGATCTTAAGCTCTGGACACTTGACAAGAAAATTCTTTCCTTTTTGAATTCAGAAAGAGTTTTTCATCCAAAAACAAACTTCTGACCTTTGTTCAAAAATACATTTAAATGAAATTTTGAGGATCCTTTACTTTAACTCCTCAATTCCCATAAATACCCCAACCAATTTTTGACAAGCGGGATAGTTATCAGGATGCGCTTTCCTATTTTTCTGTTATTCGCCAGATCTCATGAATACCAGAAGAAATTTTATTAAGCAATTAGGCTTGGGAATGGCTATTCCAGCCTTTTCCAGCTTTGATCTACCTACTAAAGTCCTCCCTCCTTTTCCTTCCCCTAACCTAGCTGGTGAAGATTATTGGACCGAACTGAGAAGGCAATTTCCACTGACTTCAGATCGGGTCTATCTGAATAGTGGCACTTTTGGCCCTGCTCCTTTTTCTGTGCTCCAAGCTATGGAAGCGAGCAATCTGCAAATCAATACTTCTGGAGAATATGGCAACTCCGATCAGGAACGCGTGAAATTGGCTGAGTTCTTCCGGATCAAACCGACTGAATTTTCTATCACCCACAACACCACCGAAGGAATCAACATCATGGCTTGGGGAGTACCGATGAAGGAAGGGGATGAAGTGATTTTGACTACACACGAACATGCGGGAAATGCCCTCCCTTGGCTCAATCGGGCCAAATTGGAAGGAATTGTTATTCGGACCTTCGAACCCAAATCCACTCAAGCGGAAAATCTGACTGAAATTCAAAAACTGATTAATCCTCGAACCAAGGTTATCGCAATACCCCATGTTACCTGTACAACCGGACTGGTTTTTCCGATCAAGGAAATCTGTGACATAGCTCGGAAAAAGGGAATTCTGACTGCAATCGATGGGGCTCATGGAGCAGGAACCTTTGATTTGGACTTGTATGATTTGGGCTGTGACTTTTATGCAGGCTGCTTTCACAAGTGGATGCTGGGGCCGAGCGGTACGGCTTTTCTTTTTGTGAGAGAAGATGCTTTGGAAAAGCTAAAAGCCGTCATGATCGGAGGACACTCAGACATCGGTTGGGATATGACGGTAAATCCTCCCGAATTCAAAGGCTATGTGCCCTCAGCAAGGCGTTTTGACTACGGGACCCAAAGCAAAACCCTGGCAGTCGGGATGGTTGCTGCGGCTGACTTCCATACCCAAATCGGTAAGCAAAAAGTAGAAGTTCGGGTCAAAGAATTGAATCAATACCTTTTTGACGGTCTCACTGAATTGGGTTCAAAACTTGAAATCTTGACTCCTGCAGAGAAGGAATCTCGGATTTCGGTCATTTCATTTCAGCCAAAAGGCATGGATTTCAATGCCTGTGGCGCGGAATTGGGAAAGGCAGGTTTCCGTATCCGATTGGTTCATGAAGGTAATGTCAATGTAATCAGAGTATCCACACACATTTATAACACGATAGCCGAATTGGAAGCTTTTTTGAAAGAATTGAATCGAATTTTGGCTTAGCGCTTCTTTTTTAATTCCGCCCGAAACTTAGCCTCTTCTGCTCTAAACTGAGCAATCTGAGCGATCAGATCAAGTGGCAATTCTCGATCATAAGGAAACTGAATGGCACCTTTGGAAGTCACGTACTCGGCCAATTCCTTTTTGAATTCCTCCACTCCGGAGTTGGTCGGATAATAGCCCAAATGACTTTTTGCGGCAGCATAGTAAACCAATACTTCCGAAGTCTTGAAGGCTGGCATGTGATAGCTGATCACCTCTTTTGCCTCCGGCAATGCAGCTCTTAAGGTCTCCCGGATTTGCTGGAGTTTGGCTTGGATATCGGGGGGAAACCAGGAAAAGTATTCTTCGACGGAAGTAGGTTTGGGGTTCATCATGGGATGATTTTACAAAATCCGGAAATGATTTTTCCATAAATAAAAAACAAAATAGAGCTTGTATCAATCAATCTCCTGACTCTCCTCGGCCATTTTCATCCCAAACTCATCATAGATACGGTAAATCAGCTTCTTTTTTTCATGGTCCATGATGGATTCTTGACTTAGGAATCTCCCATAAACCCCCACGGTATACTCTCTGGAAAAAACCCACTTTCCCTGATCGTCATAAAAAGATTCGCCATGGGGTTTATCTGGAAATTCCTTGGTCCAAAAGTAAGACAACCCCACCTGCACTCCATTCTTATAATTCTTTTGGGTCAATCTTGTTCCATCATTGTAATTCCAAGCGTAAAACCCATGTCGAAGTCCGTTTTTGAGGTGTTCTACACCGATTAAATTTCCGAGTGGAGTGAAATAGTTAAGCTCCACAATTCCATCTTGATCGGATGGAAATTTGACACGTTCAATCTTTCCGTTGGGAAAAAAGAGTGTATCCTTGGAAATTTGCATAATGTCCAATTTACCCTGATTAAAAGCACTATCGAGCACCGACAACATCCTGATTCCTCTCTCGCTGCCCCAATCCCGGAAACCATCATTTTCCCTATATTTCTCCGAACGGGAACAGGCACCTACCATAAACTCTCCATTTGATTCTTTGGCAAACAAAACCCACTCTTCTCCCACCTCCATACCCAGATCACAAGAGGTCACAAATCCCAAATCCCGATGTCCTCCCCTTATTTTTAGCTCCTTCGTGGAATTCCCTTTAAACCGATGAAGCTCCTCGATCTCCGCCCAGTGAAACCTTTCTTCATAAGTTGTTACCTCACCCTTGGATTCACTTGGTTTCCTTCCTTTTACTTTTACCCATGCTACATAGTCATAGCTTTCTACCTCGCCAAGGGTAAAATTGACCGGCAATAAACATCTACATGCCAAGACAGGCCCGATTTGGATTAGCAAAAAGCCAATGAGCAAGAAAAACTTAAGTTTTGATTTAGTCATTACTCAAATTAATCATCTAGTCGATTTTTTCCAATTTTGAGACTAAGAAAACTTTGGCCAATTTTCACCCATGGAAAAAAATCTCACCATCGCCCAAGCCCAAGAACTCGTAGATCAATGGATCAAAACCGTCGGGGTGCGCTATTTCAACGAACTTACCAACATGACCATTCTGATGGAAGAGGTCGGCGAACTGGCCCGAATCATGTCGCGAACCTACGGAGAACAGTCCTTCAAAGAATCCGACAAAGGCAAAGACCTAGGAGATGAGATGGCCGATGTGCTGTGGGTATTGATCTGCCTAGCCAATCAGACCGGAGTTGATCTGACTAAAGCTTTGGAGAAAAACTTTGAGAAAAAGAACATCCGTGATCTGGATCGGCATAAGAATAATGAGAAGCTAAGATGACCGAAGTCGGATGTCGAATGTCCGATGAGTTAACATGCTTACCGAAAGTGTTGGATTTTGGAAGAAACCTTTGAGGTTTTCAAAACCTCAAAGGTTTCTTCCAAGCTTTAGATCAGAAAAAAGCCTGAAACGTATCGTCTCAGGCTTTCATTTTTTCAATCTTTAAAATCACTTGAACTCGGTATCCACTTCACGCTTAAATCAGGTTCGGGCATATCCTTATCTAAAGGAAACATCGGCCGCTTGATCCGCTTATAGCCCAGTCTTTCCAAATCCTGATCTACTCCGCCCGGCGTCAAAGCCATAACCCAATCTCCACGAAGATCATACAGTTCGGGCACCAAGTATCCAATCTTTACCACCAAGACATCTGTTTTAGTAGGATCAAGTCCCAATTCGGTGAAATCCTTGACGTAATGGTAAGGTTTCCGCTTTTCGGTCACGATGATCTTCAGCGAACCCAATTGCACGACTACCTCCGTCTTGGCATCTTGGTCTCCTTCTTTGATAGCCAAGACTTTTCCTTTCAGTGGCACAGGAGGAGCAAAACGGTTATCCACCATTGCACCGGCAAGACTTTCTACCCTATTTCCGATTCCCGCAGTTTTTGCTTTCGCTACCAAATCCGGTCCAGGGATCGAAGCATAAATCAACTCAGGGCCTGTTTCGGATTTGAATTCAGGCCTTTTTAAGAGTTCGGTAAGCGTCCAAGTCACGTCACCCGCACCACCGGCCGTAGGATTGTCGCCCATATCTGAAATTACAAAAGGCTTCTTCTCGCTTTTCAGCGCCATTTCCACGCTTTCATCCAAATAGGCAACCGGTGCCACAAATTCAAATTGATTTCGGACATCCCAGAAGCTTTTTGCCAGGTATTCGGCACTCTCTTTCACTTGCTTTACATCATCTCCGGTTACCATCACCACGGCATGATTTCGAGGCTCATCAGCCCAGGCATATCCAATCCAGATTGCAGCATCAATCACACCTTCTTTTTTGGTTTCGGGATCCACTTTTGCATAGAGACCCTTTCCGGGTTCGATGCGAGTGCTTGTCTTTTCACCGGGAAGCAAAATCGGCACAGGAATCCAAGCCTTATATTTCGGCTTGCCTTTTCCACTTTCGATCCGATCCAAAAGATTGACCAAAGCCCGCTTTTTGGATTCGATCGCATCTTCATGAGGAGCCATTCGATAGCAGGTAATCAGGTCAGAGTGTCCAGCCAGCCGCGCTGATACGTTCCCATGCAAATCCATGGACGTGGAAATGATTGTCTTCGAACCGACTACCTCTCGAATTCGGGCGATCATATCTCCCTCCGGATCATCCAAACCTACCACGCTCATCGCGCCGTGGATATCCAGAAACAGCCCGTCATAAGGTAGATTTTGCTTCAGCATATCCAGGGTTTTACCCAAGAGTGATTCATACGCCTCTTTGCTCACTATCCCTCCGGGAATCGAATGACCTCGAAGGGTCGGAAACCATTGTGCGCGGGCGCGGGTGGAGGAATCTTTTTCCATAAAAGGATAATAAGTAAATACCTCCTCTCCCACTCTAGATTTGAATGCTGCTTCCTCGGTTACGGCCGGTGAAAAAGTACTCGATTCTATGGCAATTCCTGCAATCGCGATACGGGGAAGTAGTTTTTCTTTTTCAGAACAGGAAAATAGACCCAATAAAAAGAGGCTCAGAACAAATAGTTTTTTCATAGGAAAGGGATTTCCTTCTGAAATACGGGAAAAAATAGCGGAGGCCAAAATTCATATTCAAAGTCTGGCTAATGAAAAATGAATGGGAATTGAAAAATTACTTTTGAAATCAAATCCGAACCAAGAAGCCTCGGTCATCTACTTTCACTACGTCTTGGTACAAATCCAAGGTCAGGCAGAAATCAATATCCGATTCAATGCCGTGATTTTGAAGTCGCTTGGCATGAGAGGCCTTGGAAAGGTAATTTTTCAATTGGTGACCTTCCCGCTCAAAAAGTGACTTCATAGCCAAAGCTCCGTCTTCATCAGCTTTGTGGGTGGACTCAAGGGATTTTACCAAAGCACCTGCATACAATGAGTCCTCGAGGTTAAATCTCCCTTTCCAGCCCGCACAGTGAACCAAAACGTCCAAATGTTGACCTTGGATGTAAGAGACCGTTGCCTGAAGATTGGGAAATGCGCCGATCAGAATCTCCGCTGCTCCTTTGGATTTTTCGATGGCTTGGGTGCCATTTGTCGTGGTCATCGCCAAACGTCTGCCTTCGTATCCTCCAGAAAGGTAAGCAACGGGAGAATTTCCCATTTCAAATCCCGGCGCGGTCAAACCGTTTCTTTCCCCACCGATCAAAAAGCCTTCTGCCTGCATGGCGCGACAAGCCTCCAAATCCGCAAAGGGAAGGATCTCTGTGACTCCGCTAGCCAAGGCGGCAACCATCGTGGATGTGGCCCGAAAAATATCGACCACAACCACAATTTTGCCTTCTACTTCATGGAGATGAATCAGTTCGGGACTAAAGCAGACTTCGATGGAATTCATTAGGCTTTCAAAAGCGGAAGTTTTTCGACTTGAGCTTTCAGGTTTTTATTACGGATTTGGATGAAAATCTCCGTTCCGGCCTTGCTGAACTCAGTTTTCACATAACCCAAACCGATTCCCACGCCCATGCTTGGAGATTGCGTACCGGAAGTCACCTCACCGATGACCTCGCCGGATGCGTCCACGATAGGATAGTGACCTCTTGGAATGCCTCGCTCCTGCATGATGAACCCAACCAATTTTCGGGAAACACCTTCTTCTTTGTGCTTTTTGATCGCTTCGGAATTGGTAAAGTCCTTGGTGAATTTGGTAATCCAACCCAAACCCGCTTCGATCGGAGAAGTGGTGTCTGTGATGTCATTGCCATACAAGCAATAGCCCATTTCCAATCTCAAAGTATCCCTAGCGCCCAATCCAATAGGCTTGATATCAAAGTCTTTTCCGGCTTCAAAAATGGCCTTCCAGACGTGCTCCGCATCTGCATTTTTCACATAAATCTCAAATCCACCCGCACCGGTGTAGCCCGTACCGGAAATGATCACTTCCTGTACGCCTGCAAAATCACCAACGGTGAAATGATAGAATTTAACGTCTGAAAGGTTTACTGAGGTAAGGGACTGCACTGCTTCAATTGCTTTTGGACCTTGCACGGCAAACAAACAATACTCATCGGAAGCGTTGGTCAACTTTGCTCCCATGGTATTGAATTTATTCACCCATGCCCAATCTTTGTCGATGTTGGAAGCATTGACGACAAGCATGTACTTTTCGTCAGAAAACTTATAAACAATCAAATCATCCACGATGCCCCCGGTCTCATTGGGAAAGCAGGAATATTGAGCCTGACCTACCACTAATTTGGACGCGTCATTGGAGGTCACTTTTTGGATCAGTTCCAAGGCATGTGGACCTTCTACAAAAAATTCACCCATATGGGACACGTCAAACACTCCTACTCCATTTCGCACGCAGAGATGCTCTTCATTGTCCGAACTGTAACGAACGGGCATGTTGAAACCTGCGAAAGGAACCATTTTGCCTCCCAGGGCAACATGAAGGTCATTTAAAGGAATGTTTTTGACAGTGTTTTCCATATTTGGGTCGTTTTTTTAACGTGGGCAAAGGTAAGGATTGGGGGCGATTTAGGCGCTGTGAAAACTGATTTTATCCTAAAGTTTTATATGAAAAAAGCAGCCATTTTGGGCTGCTTTCATGTAGAGTTTGTAAAACGGAAAGGTATTAAACCGAGAAGCTTTCCCCACATCCGCAGGTTCGGCTGGCATTTGGGTTGACAAACTGGAATCCTTTGCCATTCAAACCATCGGAAAACTCCAAAGTAGTGCCGGCGAGGTACAGCAGGCTTTTCCGGTCCACCAGGATTTTGACTCCTTTGTCTTCAAAGACATGGTCTGTATCCGCCAATGTGGCATCAAATCCCAAATCGTACATCAAGCCGGAACAGCCCCCGCCTTTCACAGAAACCCGGATGTTTTCATTTTCAGCCCGGCCCTCCTCTTTCTTCAGTTCGAGAATTCTCTCTTTGGCTTTGTCAGAAACGGTGATCATATCTTTTATAACTTTACTTATTGATATTGCTTTCGAATGTGGAGAAAACATACCCCCTTGAAAAAAGATTCAACCCAAAGATACAAAATAACCGCATGAGGAAAATCGAACATATCGGAATTGCTGTCAAAGATCTCGAAAAATCAAACGAACTCTTCCGAAAACTCCTTGGAAAAGAGCACTTTAAAACAGAGATCGTCGAAGGCGAAAGAGTGGAAACCAGTTTTTTTCAGGTCGGAGAAACGAAGGTAGAATTGCTTCAAGCTACTCGTCCTGACAGCCCGATTGCCAAGTATCTGGAGAAAAAGTCTGAGGGAATCCATCACATTGCTTTTGATGTGGAAGATATCCAGTCAGAGGTGGCCCGACTCAAAGCCGAGGGATTTGAAATCCTGAATGAAACCCCAAAAGCAGGTGCCGACAATAAATTAGTGGTATTTTTGCACCCCCGCAGTACAAATGGCGTATTGGTGGAATTGTGTCAGGAGAAGAAGTGATCAGTGGTCAGTCGGCAAAAAGTCAGAAAGTTGAATTCAGAAGTTTGAAAAGTAGCAATAGTACTTAGAAAAAATCTGCGAAAACCTACCTACAGTAGGCAGGTCTGTGTCTTTTTCTGTGAAAACTTGCCTGCTGCAAGCAGGTCTGCGGGAAATAAAAAACGTATTAATTCGAAAATTGTAAATCCAAATGTCAACTAAGAGAACAGAAATCAGTGAATTGGGTGAGTTTGGCCTAATTGACCATATTAATAACAGAGTACAACTCAAAAACGCCTCCACGCTGAAAGGCATTGGAGACGATGCTGCGGTGATCGATGCAGGTGACCATGTAAAAGTCGTTTCCACAGACTTGCTTTTAGAAGGCGTGCATTTTGATCTGGCCTATGCCCCACTCCCTCATGTAGGTTTCAAAGCGGTGGCTGTCAACGTCTCTGACATCGCGGCCATGAATGCCATTCCCAAACAAATCACGGTAAGTATCGCACTCTCCAACCGATTCTCGGTAGAAGCAGTAGATGCGCTGTACGAAGGAATCAACGCAGCCTGTGAGCACTACGGAGTGGACTTGGTCGGTGGAGATACCACGGCGTCCCGAAGCGGGTTAGTGATCTCAATCACCGCCATCGGCGAAGCCAAAAAGGAACAACTCAGCTATCGTTCCGGAGCCAAGGTGAATGACATCCTTTGCGTGACCGGAGATTTAGGGTCAGCATTAGTGGGTTTGCAGATCTTGGAGCGGGAAAAGCAAGTCTACCTTTCCAACCCTGACATGAAACCCGAACTGGACAAATATACCGTGGTGACCAGTCGTCAACTTCGACCCGATGCGCGAATGGACATCATCCATGAACTCCGAGAACTCGGAGTGGTGCCAACTTCCATGATGGATATTTCAGACGGATTAGCCTCGGAGATTTTCCATATCTGCAAAGCATCAGGAGTGGGCGCAACGATCTATGAAGACAAACTTCCGATCGATAAGCAGACTTTTGACACTGCGGTAGAACTGAATATGGACCCGATTACCTGTGTCCTCAATGGAGGAGAAGATTATGAATTGCTTTTCACCATTGATCAAAAGGACTTTGCGAAGTTGGAAAAGCATCCGGATATCCATTTTATCGGACACATCACAAAGCCTGAGGAAGGAAAATACCTGGTGACCAGAAGTGGAACTGCCGTGCAGCTGAAGGCCCAGGGCTGGAAACATTTCTGAAGAGACAAGATTTTAGAAGCGAGAAACAAGACAAAAGCCGGATAGAAATATTCGGTTTTTTTTGTTACATTTTGCAACTGAAAATAAGTTGCTAAGGTTAATGACAAAGCTGGATAAGTTAAAGGCAAGAATACTTCAGAAGCCAAACGACTTCACATTTCAAGAACTGGAGCCCCTTCTTTTTGGGCTTGGGTATGAAGAAAAAAAAACTGGAAAAACCGCCGGATCACGAAAAGCCTATATCCATCCACTAACCAAATCCATTATCCGACTCCACAAACCACACCCAGTTCCAATTCTAAAAAAGTATGTCATACTAGAGGTAATTGAAATCCTCACCAATCAAGGATACTTATGAAAAATACCATCACTTATAAGAATTTCATTGGCTCCATTTCATTCTCCTCCGAAGACGAAGTTTTCCATGGGAAAATTGAAGGGATTGATGATTTGGTTACGTTTGAAGGAACCACGGTGGAAGAAATGAAAAATGCATTTCGGGATGCGGTGGAAGATTATCTGGAACTCTGTGCCGAAATCGGGAAGAAACCCGAAAAGTCCTACAAAGGCACATTCAACGTTCGAATTAAGCCTGAATTGCATCAAAAAATTGCCAGAAAGGCCCTGATCAAAGGCTACTCCCTAAACCAGTTTGTGGAGAAAGCTTTGGAAGATTTTATGGTCAAAGAGCCGGATTGACTCCCCATTTTGGACATATGATTTCGGATTTGGGATGTCGGATTTCGGTAAATCCCAAAATCCGACATCCGAAATCCCCAATCCGAAGTTTTAGACCTTATTCTTCGTATCCATCACGATCGTCACCGGTCCATCATTAATCAGACTGACTTTCATATCGGCACCAAATTCTCCCGTTCCGATGGATTTACCGAGTTCGGTTTCGAGAGCGACAATCATTTTTTCATAAAGTGGAATGGCTACATCCGGTTTAGCTGCCTTGATGTAGGACGGGCGATTGCCTTTTTTGGTACTGGCGTGAAGAGTAAATTGAGAGATGAGCAAAATCTCTCCATTGACATCCAAAAGGCTTCGGTTCATCACTTCATTCTCATCGGGGAAAATGCGGAGGTTAACGATCTTTTTGGATAGCCAATCAATATCCTCAGGGCCGTCCGCGTCTTCGATTCCCAGGAGAATCATCAGACCAAGACCTATTTGGGCTTTTATTTTTCCATCGATTTTCACCGAGGATTCACTGACGCGCTGGATGACGGCTATCATTTCGAAAGGTCTTGCATTTGGCCGGAGGAGAGGATTTCAACCGACGAGGAATGAGAAGAAAGGGCAGTTTTTACCATGGCTTTGGCCACCTGATGATCGTAGATCGGACGGATGTTTTTGGCCAATTTGAGCCAAACTAAGGGCTTCATAACGATGGAAGCCACTTGCTCTCCAAATCGAAATTCATGTCGGTTCCCCAACAGAAGGGATGGACGAAACAATCCCAAATAACTGAATTGAAAAGCTTTCAGATCTTCTTCTGTTTCCCCCTTCACCTTATTGTAAAAGATAGCCGATGTCGCATCTGCGCCCATGGCAGAGACATACAGGAATTTGGAAGCCCCCAGTTTTTTCACCCAGGCGGCAAACCCAATCACCAAATCATGATCGATCGCATAGAATTTCTCCTTCGAACCCGCCACTTTGATCGTGGTCCCAATACTGGAAAAGGCATGGATTTCAGCTTTTTTTTCCTTGATCGCATCCAGTAGATCATGGTTCTCACCCCCAAGTGACTCAGAGC
Source organism: Algoriphagus aquaeductus (assembly GCF_003253485.1). Classification (GTDB taxonomy): domain Bacteria; phylum Bacteroidota; class Bacteroidia; order Cytophagales; family Cyclobacteriaceae; genus Algoriphagus; species Algoriphagus aquaeductus. The sequence goes on from NZ_QKTX01000016.1 coordinate 29,200, forward strand.
GGACTTTCCCTTCCCAATCCCAAGAAGAAAGTTTAAAAAGGTCCCCGTCAATTTGGATTAGTTTGTTGTGTTTCAAAGCGAGTTTCCTACGCCCCACACTGAGGATAAAATCATACTGTGCACTTTTCATCAGCTGATGGAGCAATTGCATCCCCACCAGCCCTGAGGTACCTGAAAGTATAGCAATCTTCATTGAATTACAGTCGATTGGATTAAGGGTAACAGCTCCGACTCCAACTCTTGGTTTTTGTTTCGGGCATACCAAAGATGCAAAGTTCCCGAAAACTCTTTATAGCTCAATCCTTTGGAATCTCTTTTATATTCCATCACTTGCTCATGGGCAGAAGGGGGTCTTGGCCCCCAGGTGAAAAGCTCACAGGTGAGATCTGCAGTCATTCCGATTACTTTTGGGATGGAACGTGTCCCTTGAGTCAGGTATTCATCCATCACTTCAGGATGCTCGTCGCGAAGAATCAAACGCACTTGGATGTGTGGATTGAGCTCGGCAAGTTTGATGATATAGGGAATATTTTGAGCAGCATCTCCGCACCAAGCCTCGGTAATCACCAACCAGATTTGATCTTCGGTGATCGCTTCCACCACTTCCCGCATCGTTTCAGACACTTTAGCAGTCTTATCCCATCGATTCATCCGCTGCACATTCATGCGGGTATAGTCGAGGTAAGCTTCGGAGTGATTTTGGCCTGTAGTTTTATTTTCTGCCAAAAGCTTATCGATCAATTCCCGGTAAGCTTGGTACGTCATGGCATGATTGATCAGATCACGGGTGATCGATCCCAAATGTGGCTCCATAAAATAATTGTTGGTTTGATCTTACTGCCAAACAGAGAAAGCTAAACTTGGGTTCGCTCCCATTCCAAAAATTGCTCGACCTCATCTTTGACTTTGGCATAGACCGCCAAGACCACCGAGAGATCATCTGCAAATCCGATCACTCCCAAAAAATCCGGAATCAAATCGATCGGCGAAAGAAAATACACCAAAGCTAAGACGATCAATCCCAAGGTGCTAAATGCGATCTTATGCTCTCCTCTAAAGTGGGCTTTGATCATCCGGATAAAAATCTGAATGGGCTGAATGAACTTCTGGACCTTGGGGTTATTTGCAACTTTGGAAAGCTTGGCAACCACACTTTGGACCAACTCCACCAACTTTTGCTCTTGTCGGACGATGACTTCTACCTGTCTCCCAAAGAGTGCTTTTGCTTTTTCCAATATTCCCGGCTTAGGTTCTGAGTAGGAGTTCATGCGTATTAGAAATAAAGTTGGATTTCAGATTTTACCTGCTTCAAAGCGAAATTGATCGCGTCATTTTTACGCTCCAAAGAAAGTGCGAAGATCGCTTTTGCCAATTCCATACCAGATGCATCTCCATCCAAAGATTGTCTGCTGAGATTGATGATTGTCGTGACTTCCTCCACGGCTCGACGCACCGCTTCCCAGGTTTCCTCGGAGAAATACACCTGCTGACTGAGGTTGTGATTGAACTCCTCCCGGACTTCAGAAAGTAACATGGGATGAAGTTCAGAGGCAGTGAATTGAGAAGGATTGGATCTTCTCACCAAGTTGTTGGGCGTGATTCGCTCCAGCAAAAGGCAAAGCCGCTCGGCAGCCTGAAGCCTGATGGGCAGGATCACTTGAGAATTTTGCGTTTTGAGTTCGACCAGCATTTTCTCCCGATCCTTGGACAGAAAGGACATGACTACAAGGTACATCCCATAAAGTACCGCGCCGGCAGGAAGAATAATTTTGAGAAGGTCAAGAAGGTATTCCATGAGTCGTTTTTTCTATTCGAATATCAGTAAATCTTTGGTGTCAAAAAACCGGCCGAAGTCCTATTTTTGACCCAAAATTTGAACCAAAGCTACCCATTTTTGATTTTCACCGCATGCTGATTCCCATTCAAATCACCCCAAAAGCTGAGACCGAGATCAAGGACATCATGGCCAACAAAAACATCCCTGCGGGCTATTTCCTCCGTGTGGGCGTGAAGGGCGGTGGTTGTGGCGGCATGTCTTATGCCTTGGGTTTTGACAAGGCCAAGCCTGAGGATCAGCAGTTTGAGATCAATGGCATTCCCGTTTTGATCGAAAAAAAACACTACATGTTTTTGATGGGCATGCAGATTGATTTCTTCGAAGGAGACGAGGCAAGGGGATTCACGTTTATAAATCCCGATATTCCCAAGCGACATGATCAGTGATTTTTTGTACCTTCTGAGTCTTAAACCAAAAGAACATGAAGGCGCTTCTCCCCATTTTCCTTTTTCTGACAATAAGTCATTGGTCCTTCGCCCAAGTACGACAGCTTGCTCCCGGGCAAAACCCCGGAAAAGGAACGGTAGCCGAATTTGATTGGCTGGTAGGATATTGGACCGGAACCGGACTGGGCGGAGACTGTGAAGAAGTATGGATGCCGGAAGTGGACGGTCATATGATCGGCACATTTCGGTTTTGGGAAAATGGAGCGTTGGTCTTCTCAGAGTTTATGAATCTGGTCCAAGACGGAGAAAGTGTCACTATGAAACTGAAGCATTTTGGGGCAGACTTCTTGGGTTGGGAAGAAAAAGAAGAATGGACGACTTTTGAACTGATTGAATTGGGAAAAAACAAGGCTTTCCTCAATGGCATGACCATCGAACGAAAGGGAGATCAGCTGATTTTTCAGGTGAACATTTCCGAAGGAGGAGAGCCTAAAATCGAGACCTTTACCTACACCAAAAAATCACTTTAATAATCCTCGAACCCCGGTTTTACATTGTCCCAAAACTCATCCAAGGCAATGATTCTGGGTTTGAGAAAGGAAATGATCTTCGGCCAGTCTTCTTTCTCGAGTACATTGACACTGGGCAAGATTTTTTCGATTTTGGTGACGGTCTGACCAAGCTCGTTTTGAGCATGAAGTTGCCAGTCCCACTCCTCTCCAAGACTGCCTTTAAGTAAATTTTTCAACTCCTTAAACTGATCAAAAAACAACTCCTGAAGCTCAGGGTCGGAATGTCCAAGCTCTATACCAATAGAAGCAAACCCTCGCTCGGCACGCATTCGAAAGTAAATATCCTTGATTCCTGTCTTGTAATTGGGCCAGTTGATCTTTCGTCCTTGAGCATTGGGCACGGGCTTCATGTACAGCCCAAAAGCAATCCAGAAGTCAGTCCGGATTTTGGAAAGTTCGGCTCGGGAATACATGAAACTCAGGCAAAATCTTCAGGGTAGCAAACCGTCACCGCCGAGTACTGTACGATTCCTCCGAGTGCGGGATGATGTTTTTTCAAGGTAAGCTTTACGCTTTTCACTCTAGGGTAAGCCTTTAAAATATCCGATACGATCCGATGCCCAAGGTGCTCCAACAGCTTGACCTTGACATCCATTCGGGCCTTGATCAACTGATAAAGTTTGGCATAATCCACGGTATCTTTCAAGCTATCGTGAAGCATGGCTTCCTTGAAATCGGTCTCCAACTCTAAATCCAAGGTAAACCGATTGCCCAAGATGGATTCCTCAGGGTAGGCTCCATGATAGGCGTGAAACTCGATCCCCTCCAATGCTACTTTACCCATCAGTCAAATTGATCAAAAAACGACCCTGAAGATTTCTTGGAATCCTCAGATGCAGGTTCTTTTCGAACCGACTCTACTTCAGCTTTGGGAGATTCCGGCAATTCTTCCACGATTTCCTCCTCCTCTTCCATGGCCGGCTCTTCCTCTACTTTTGGCATGGGTTCTTCTTCCACAATCGTTTCCTCCTCGGCAGGCAACTCGCCCATATCTTCCAGGTCATGCTCAAATGCCTCAATAGTCTCCTGAGTTTCGTCGTCCAAATGGGCTGAAGCCATATCCTCCTCAAACTGATTTTCGGGTTCGTCCTCTGTGTGGGGCACTACGCTCGGGATCGTCGTGGCAAGTGTAGCCACATTAGCGACGGTGAAGTGGCTGGAGCGGCTCAATTCTTCCACTGCTCTTTGATATGCCTTTGCATCTATTCTGAAAAAATGTGCATCAGAAAGCTCTATTTGATTCAGGGCATCCTGAGAAAGCCGCTTCAGGCTTTTCACCAAGGCCTCCCTTTGCTCCAACAACCCGTCATAACTTCGGACCAAGCTCTGCATACTTTCGCGGATTTCTTTGATCGTTTCTTTCGCTTTTGCTTCAGCAGCGGAAGTGATGATTCTGGCGTTTTCATCTGCTTGTTTTTTTAACTGTTCCGCATATTGCTGAGCCTGTTTAGTGGTGCTTTCCGCTAGTTGATTGGCTTCACTGATGATCTGATCCGCTGCCTCAGAGGCTTCGGTGATGATGGCCGCACCTGTATCCTCTGCTGTTTTCAGTGTACGGAAAAGCGAGTCTTCCACATCCTTCAATCTCTTCGCCTCCCCCTCTACTTGTTGGAGCCGACTTCTCAACTCAAGATTCTCTTGATTGATCTGCTCCATAGCCACACTCATTTCCTCGAGGAAATCGGTGACCTGTTTTTTCTCAAATCCTCTGAAGGAGGTTTCAAATGCCTTTTGGCGAATAGCGGTTGGGGAAATCTTCATGTGCTTCACATTTTTTTAAAAGCTGTCATCCAAAGGCTAATAAGGCTTCGGAAGAAATTCCGCATGGTCTGTCCCTTTCTCAAAGGACTAGGTTACCCTACGGGCTATTATAGGTTATCAACTTCGATTTGCCAGATAGCTATCGTTCGATCATCGGATACCGACACGATATTACCCGAATAAGTACTCCATAGGACTTTATTGATAGAAGTACCATGCCCTGCATTTCTGGCCTTATCGATGACTTTCAGGAGCTTGTGATTCTCCACATCCCAAACCTTGATCGACTTATCCATGGAGCAGGTAGCCAAGTATTTTCCGTCCTCCCGGTAAGATAAATAATTAATGGCATACATGTGTGCCACGATGTTTTGATCAAGAGTATAATTGACAGAATTCCAAAATTTCAATTGAGCATCTCTGGCCCCGGAGACCAAAAGTGTCTCATCAGGAGAGAAGCCCAAAGCAAAAATGGAATTGGTATGCCCTGAAAGATTGGCGATGGGATGAAGACCATTGGCAAGATCCAGCACCTTGATGGTGTGATCGCTCAATCCTACTGCCATCTGACGCTTGGTCCGCGCAATGGATAGCACCCGGATACTCTTTGAACTCAACTTGATGTGCTTTTTGATCGCACGCTCCGTCATATCGACCACGACCAAGACTCCGTCACCGGTCCCCACAAAGAGTTCGTTTCCAAAGATCTTGAGATCAAAAATCGCCTGATCGGTCAGTTTAAGGCTCCAGATTTCTTTGTTTTCATTCAGATCAATGACGTGAATTCCTTCAAAATTATGGCCGATGATTAAGTGATTTTTTTCGCGATCCACTTCGAGGGCATATACTGAATGAGGAAGTTTGGCGATCAGCTTTCCGTCCTTGGGGCGGTCAAGGTCCCATTCCACAACCATTCCATCGCCTGCACCTGTATAAAAAAATCGGGGATCACTCCCCTCTGCCAGCGCATAAATGCAATCGTTGTGACCTGTGAGTGTATGTAATTTATTTACTTGAATTTTTGACATATATTGAAAGATCACTCATCGGCGCCATTGAGCCCTATGCAAACAAAAATAGAAAAAATTGACTCTTCCTCAGCTTTGGCCGTGAAGATAATCGAAGAGCAAGAGTACAAGGATTTGGAATTTCTAAGCTTTCGTGAAAAACTTTCCTTCGCAAACATCTCCCACCCGGATAAAAAGAGGGAATGGGCCACGGCCAGATTGGCAATCTTTGATGCCCTTCAACAACTTCAAATCCCATATCCGGGATTTTTCAAGGATGAACATGGCAAATCCCAATCCATGAATGGTCAGGGGTTTGTCTCCTTAACCCATACACTTGGATTTGCAGGAGCTATCTTTCATCGAGAACAGCCGGTGGGGATTGACATGGATCTAATCCGTGAAAAAATCCTCGGCATCGGGTTCCGATTTCTAGATCCCCAAGAACTTAATTTTCTGGAAAAAGACCCAGCCCACTACACCATGGCCTGGTCAGCGAAAGAATCTATCTTTAAATGCCAGGGTAAACGAGGGGTTTCCTTTAGGGAAAATATCTTATTGGAACCATTCGCTCCAACCGACCAGGTGATAAAGGGCAAAATTAGAGGTACGGACTTTGCGGACCATCATTATGCCGTAGAAGTGCGGAGATTAGAAAATGTGATTTTAACCTATACCATTTGGTAAACTCCCGAATTTTATGAAACGTCTGACCCTCCTATTTGCCTTGCTTTTGAGCCTTAATTTTATAGCCAAAAGCCAAAATTACAGTCAATTATCCTCCACCGATGCAGAGACCGGCAAGGTATTGGAGCTTGGAAAAATGGTCAGTGGAAAAGGGATTGTTTTGATTTTTCACAGCCTAAATTGCCCATTTGCGAAAATGTATGAGGATCGGATCAAATACCTGAGGTCCAATTTTCAGAATCAGGGGATTGCCTTTGCGCTTATCAATCCTGAAGTAACCAATAGTGAAGCGGACCAGATCCCTCTCCGGGAATACATTGATCAGAGCGGACTCAATATGTCCTATTTGATTGATGCCGGACAAGGTTGGACCAAAACCTTTCAAGCTAGTAAAATTCCGGAAGTCATTGTCCTGACACCAAGTGCCAATGGTTTGGAGATCAGATACCGTGGCGCCATCGACAACAATCCCCAAGCTGAAACTGCCGTAACTGAAAGACATCTTGAGCGTGCCTTAAACCAAATCCTGAAAGGTGAAATGCCGATGGCAAGCCAAGTAAGAGCAGTAGGCTGTAATATTCGAACCTATTGATTCTCCAGGATAGCGATCATTTCGCGGACCTCTTCAACCTTGCCAGTCTCGCCCAGTTTTTCAAAGGCATTACCCAAGTTTCTCAATGACCTCAGGATTATATCCATGTGGGAGCAAGGTTCAAAAAACTCCTCTTTGGGCTCCAATTTCAAATGCTCAAGATAGTTGACAATATCCTGCCTGCTAAAAATCAATCCTTTGTTGAAGGCATTAATATAAAATGTCTGGTCAGCACTTTTATAGGTTAGCACAAATAGGTTGGGCAAATTGACCCCGTAAATGGGGAGCCCAAGTTTTTTAGCTACCAGCATGTAAATGGCGCACAGGCTGATGGGGTTGCCCTTTTTGGTATCGAGCACATTGGACAGCATGCTATTGCCGGGAGAATGGAAATTTTTGGTATTGGCCGAAAACCGAAGCGTGTTAAACAGAACATTATTGATGGTCCGAACCTGATCATAGGGTTGGAGGTCATTGTTAAATGCAGTCCAGACTTCAAAATAAATCTGATGCATTTCTGCATTCAGCTTGGCAAAATCCAGATCAGGATACTGATACGTATTGACAATCCAAAGGCCCGTGAGCAAGTCACGATCCTCTGAATTTTTCCATTCGGCCAGTCTTTTTTTCAACAATCCAAACTGAAGCTCATGGACCAACTCTTCGATTTCCTTTTGAAGTTCCGGATTGAAACTGTTTTCCCATTTTTGCTCCAGAAAAGGAATGATTTCGGCACCAATCGCCATGATTCGGTCCCGCACGTGTGATTTCACCTCCCAATCCGGGTCATCCAGCAGAGAAACCAATGCATTCAATTGGGAGGGACTCAATTCATCCATATTGGGTAAGTCTGAATAGTAAGTTAATCAAAAGATCAGGTCTGTATGACGCCTACGTTGAATCTTTCAGTAATAGGGGCATGATTTGCCGCTGCAATCCCTGCGCTGATGACTTTTCGGGTTTCCCTCGGGTCAATAACTCCGTCCACCCAAAGTCTTGCCGCCGCATAATAAGGACTCAACTCCTCATTATATTTTGCGACGATCTCATCCAACAACTGTTTTTCCTCTTCGGGAGAAATCTCTTTTCCACTTTTCTTCAAGGATGCCACTTTGATTTGCAGCAGGGTTTTGGCTGCTGATGCTCCGGACATGACGGCCATTTGAGCAGTCGGCCAAGAAAAGATCAGCCGGGGATCATATGCCTTTCCGCACATGGCATAATTACCTGCCCCGTAAGAATTCCCCACTACAAGGGTGAATTTGGGAACAACTGAATTGGCCATCGCATTGACCATTTTGGCTCCGTCTTTGATTATTCCCCCATGTTCAGCTTTGGAGCCCACCATAAATCCACTGACATCCTGAAGGAAAACCAGAGGGATCTTGCGCTGATTACAGTTCATGATAAACCGAGCGGCTTTATCAGCAGAGTCGGAATAGATCACACCGCCCATTTGCATTTCGCCTTTGGCAGTTTTCACGATTTTTCGTTGATTGGCGACAATCCCAACGGCCCATCCGTCAATCCTCGCAGTGCCGCAAATCAGTGTTTTGCCATAGTCTTTTTTGTACTCCTCCAGTGAACCTTCATCGATCAGCCCTTCGAGTACCTGGTGCATATCGTAAGGTTTGGCCCTGTCTATCGGAAAAATCTCCAAAAGCTTTTCCTGAGAAAGGGAAGGCTGCTTGGTTCCAATCCGGTCAAAACCAGCTTTGGGTTGGTCTCCAAGAGTTTCAAATATTCTGCGAATCGCGTCCAGGCATTCCTGATCATTTGCATATTTATTGTCTGTGACACCTGAAATCTCGCAATGCGTGGTCGCGCCACCGAGGGTCTCATTGTCTACATTTTCTCCGATGGCCGCTCTGACCAAATAAGATCCGGCCAAGAATATTGAACCCGTCTTATCCACAATCAAGGCCTCATCGGACATGATCGGAAGATAGGCACCTCCGGCCACACAACTTCCCATAATGGCGGCTACCTGTACGATTCCCATAGCGGACATTTTTGCATTATTACGGAATTGTCGGCCAAAATGCTCTTTGTCAGGGAAAATTTCATTTTGCATCGGCAGAAAAACCCCGGCACTATCTACCAGATAAATGATGGGTAATCTGTTTTCCATCGCAATCTCCTGGGCCCGAAGGTTCTTTTTGGCCGTCATCGGAAACCACGCACCGGCCTTCACGGTGGCGTCATTGGCTACGATCACGCACATTCTGCCACTGACCATGCCAATTCCAGTCACTACCCCGGCTGAAGGGCAGCCTCCTTCTTCCTGATACATGCCATCAGCCGCAAAAATTCCGATTTCCAAAAATTCCGAATCTTCGTCGATGAGGTAATCTATCCGTTCCCTTGCAGTCAACTTCCCTTTTTCGTGTTCGGCAGCAATTCGCTTAGGGCCTCCTCCTAACTTCACTTGAGTCATTTTGCTCCGGAGCTCCTCCAGATAGTTTTCAAAAGTGAGGGTTGTTTGTTCCATTTGAAATTGATAAAGTTAATTTGGGTTTACAGCTTTAAAACTCCAAACCAGGGGTTGAAGTTTGCTGGCTAAGATACAGAAAAGCCCTTTCCCAAACGGAAAAGGGCTTAAATCCTTTAGTTTCAAAAAGAAAGAAATCAATTCATTTCAATTTCATTTTTATAATCCCGAATGGAGCGATAAATCGCAGAAGCCATGTATTCCTGTCCTTCTTTACTCATCAGAAAGCGCTCTTCTTCAGCATTGGACAGAAATCCCAACTCCACCAATACACTGGGCATAGAGGGGGTCCAGAGCACATAAAAAGGCCCCTGCTTTACTCCCCGGCTTTTCCGGCCTACCTTATCCCTAAACTGGGTTTCGATATGATCCGCCAAAGTAATACTGTTGCCGATGTAGGCTTTTTGCATCAGGTTAAACATCATATAGGATTCAGGAGAGGTCGGGTCAAATCCTTCGTACTCTTCCTGATAGTTTTCCTCCAGAAGGATCACCGAGTTTTCCTTTTTCACAATGTCAAAGTTGGCCTCAAAATGCTTGGTTCCCATGACAAAAGTTTCGGTTCCAAAGGCCGACTTGTTTGGGGCAGAATTGGAATGAATTGAAACGAATAGGTCTGCTTTATTGATATTCGCAATGTTTGGCCTTTGTTTGAGGGTAGGAAAGCTGTCGTCCTTTCGGGTATAGATCACCTCCACATCGGGCATATTTTCCTTGATATATTTTCCGACAAGTAAGGTAACTGCCAGATTGATATCCTTTTCCCGGGCTCGGGATCCGATATTTCCGGGGTCACTTCCCCCATGCCCGGCATCCAGGACAATTTTTTTCATCCGAAATTTGGGCATCATCGTTTCATTCGGAATAAAACCACCAAAGAAAAAAGGAATAGCAATAAGAAAACTTAAGAGAATTTTTTTGTTATTGAACCGTTCCATGAGGGCAATCGAATTAACTTTACGCGAAATATCAATCAAATTAAACAAAGCGCAAGCAGCAGTGTCGGGTTTTAGAATCCTTTTTTTAATCATCTTGGGACTTTGGATCTTACCCCAAAAGGCGGACGCGCAACGACCAACTCAGCCTCAGCGAGAACGGAGACTTATAGCCCCTGACACGCTTTCATCGCCCTCTCCCAATTCAAGAATTTCTGACACCCTACTCACCAAGCAGGACACTTTGGTCAGACTCGACTCGGCAAATATTGTGCCTAGAAGCGATATCCAAACGGATATTCTCTATTTCGCAGAAGATAGTATCATTACTGATTTTGTAGAAAACAAGGTCTACCTCTACAAAAAAGCATGGTTTGAATATGGCCAAATGCGCCTTGATGCGGATCGGATTGTCATCGATTGGAAAAACTCAGAGCTTTATGCCTCGGGCGTAACCGATAGTGTAGGAACGATATCCGGGAATCCGTTTTTCAAGGATGGCAATTCGGTCTATGAAATCCGCAAAGAGATGCGGTATAATTTCAAAACCCAAAAAGCTATCATCAAAGATGTGGTCACGGAGCAGCAGGACGGTATCCTTCGAGGTACAACCATCAAAAAATCCTCAGATGGAAGTATCTATATGGACCACGGGTATTACACGACCTGTAAGCTCACCCATCCCCATTGGCACATTTCCTCGTCAAAAATCAAATCCATCTCTGGAAAACAGGTAGTTTCAGGACCATTCAACCTCTATTTCAATGGAATCCCCACACCCTTGGGATTACCATTTGGGCTTATTCCTGATACACCTGAAGAAAAAGCTTCAGGCATCATTTTCCCCTCCTATGGCAAGGAACAAGTTCGAGGATTGAGCCTGAGAGACATCGGGTACTATTTTGCCTTCAATGATTACATTCACTTAAGGTTGACCGCCGATATCTACTCCAAGGGTGGCTGGGGCGTCAAATCTCAATCCGTATATACCAAGCGATACCGATTTAACGGTGGATTTAATTTGGATTTTCAAAAGTTTGTAAGTCCTGAGACAGAACTCAATCCGGTGGATTACAACACTTTTCGGGTACAATGGAATCACACTCCCCAAAGTAGAGGCACAGGGAGATTTTCTGCTTCTGTCAACGCAGGTTCGACCAGTTATTTCAACAATATCGTAAACCCCACTAATTTCACCAACAACGTCACCGCGGATCTGAGTTCGAATATTTCTTATTCCAAATCCTTCACAGGGACACCTTTTTCTCTTTCTGCCAATCTTCGTCACTCCCAAAGTGTTCAAACCGGCGAAGTAAGACTCGATTTGCCCACGATTGGGGTGAATATGAACCGTCAGAATCCATTTCGAAATGTCAAATTTGAGCCACTAAAAACCCTAAATGTGGCTTGGAATTTCAATCTTCAAAATTCTATATCAAACCGCATTCAGCAACAATTCGGCGTAAACAATCCCGAAGCAGGCTCCAGACCGGAAACCATTCCTTTCAATCTGGATAATTTTGGTCTGTTGCTCAGAAACGGAAATAACGGTGCCCGAAACACCATTCCTCTTAGTTCCAATTTTACCCTGTTCAATTACTTCACGGGCACAGCCTCAGTCAACTATACCGAACTGTGGTATATGCAGCGGTATAATTACTACTATAATCCCGCCACTCAACGGGTGGACCGAATCACACAGGAGGGATTTAATAGGGTAGGATTCTATAATACTTCCTTTGCCATGAACACCAACTTCTATGGGTTCTACAATTTCAAAGGGAATGGAAAACTTCAAACGATCCGACATCACATCGCACCGACCTTTTCATTCAACTTCAATCCTGACTTTTCTGATCCAGCCTACGGGTATTATCAGGAAGTACAAAGTGATGAATCAGGTCGTATCCAGCGGTATTCCCGACATCAGGGGTTGATTTATGGAGAGGCTCCCCGTGGCGAGTCAAGGGCTTTGAGTTTGGGTATACGGAATGTGGTGGAGGCCAAAATCAAAACTCAAACCGACAGTACTGAGGGAGAAACGAAAAAAATCCCGCTGCTTGAATCCTTCAATATCAATACGGCATACAATTTTGCCGCGGATTCATTCAAGCTTTCCCCTTTCCAGGTTTCCGCCCGGACGAGTCTTTTTGACAGGAAGCTATCCGTCAACTTAAGTAGCTCGATCGACCCTTATGCCGTACTTTCCCAAGAGCAAAATGATGGAAGAGCAAACTTTCGAAGAATCAACGAATTTGCTTGGAGTAGAGGTCAGGGGATTGGGGTAATTCGAAACGCCACGCTTAATCTCAATGCTTCCCTCAATCCACAAAGTGGTCAAAATCCCGGTCAGGTCCGTGATGAATTAACACAGGACTTCCTTCGCCGGGGAGGAATGATGAATGAGTTTGTAGAAAATGAAATCAACCGTATCGTAGCTGACCCCAGCCAATATATCGATTGGAATATCCCTTGGAATCTAACCATAGGCTACAACCTATCCTACGCCAGGCAAATCAACAATACAACGAATGTCACCCAAGCAATGAACCTCAGTGGTGATGTGTCCATTTCCGAAAAATGGAAAATCAATTTCAACACAGGCTACAATTTTGACCAAAATGAGATCACCCAAACCATGATCGGAATTGCCAGAGATCTTCATTGCTGGCAAATGAATGTCAATTGGGTACCCTTCGGTCGATTTACTTCCTACAATATTGACATCCGGGTCAAGTCCAGCATTCTTCAGGACCTCAAGGTTTCCAGAAGAAGGTCCTTCTTCGATCGCTAAACCCTGGACCGGCTCAAAGGCATGGTCATACACCTTGGTCCTCCCAATCCTCTGGAAAGCTCAGAGCTGGGAATCTCCAACACTTCTACCCCCAAGTTTCTCAAGGCGCGGTTAGTGTGAATATTTCGGTTATATGAAATCACCCTTCTGGGTCCCACCGCAAATACATTGGCACCGTCAAACCATTGCTCTCGCTGAGAATAATCCGAATTGCCATCACCGGTAGACAACACCTCCAAATGCGGAATTTCTCTCCCTAATACGGTCAAAAGCGACTCCTTCAATACTTCTCGCTTGATGTTCACCCGATCTCCATTGACCTCCTTGAGCGTGTAAAGTGAGGTTTGCAATACCGCATTCATCGCATCCGGATAGGCAAGTACCAAATTTTCATCCAACACGGTGAAAACCGTATCCAAGTGCATGTACTGCCTCTTTTTGGGCAGGTGGACTTCATACACTCGTTTGACCGTCCCTTCCCCCAGAAGCGCTTTTGCGGCATGGTAGATGGCTTTTTCATCAGTTCGCTCCGAATTGCCGATCGCTACTGCCTCATGGGAAAGGATGATTACATCTCCTCCTTCAATGCTTGGAGGCGTATCATGCCCATTGATCGGATAGAGCGTATGCACATGCTCTTTAAACTCGGGATGATTTTCAAAAACGGTTCGTAGCAGATCCGCCTCCCTTTGACGGCCCTCCATTTTCATGGAAGAAAAAATGATCCCTCCCGGAGTTAAGGCCATCGGATCCCGCTGAAAATAAAGATTGGGACACGGTGCGATAGCAAAAGCCGAATCCATCAGTTCTCCAGCATTAAGTGAAGGAATTTTTCGCTTGAGTTCATGGATTTTCAATCCGGCAGTCAAGATCGTGGCACATTCAGCCGTAGAATATCTACCCAAAATTTCCTCAGCCAAATAACCCAGCCCGGATCTTTTGAGTGAATCCTGCATCAATTTGAGCAGAATTGTCTGATCGTACAGAACCCGAATAAGCAGTTCCCGAAGTTGATACACCATGGCACCGGTGGTTTCTTTGATCAAATTGGAAAAAGTATCGTGTTCTTTTTGGAGAGCCTCAAGATAAGGCACGTCCTCAAACAGTAAGTATTCTTTGTTGTAGGGAGTAAGCCGATCGATTTCTTTGCCCGGTCGGTGCATCAGCACGGCTTTGAGTGTCCCAAATTCTGAATTGATCCTCAGGTTCATATTTCTATATTTTCAAAAACTCAAGTCAATAATTTCCAATTTATAAACAATACCGAAAAAATTTTGACCAATTCGCATTTTTTACACCTTTTTGTTTTCAGACTTTATTATCAAAGAACCAGTGAATAAAAAAAGAAATGGCTTGGTTTTGGCGTGACCAGAAACTCAACCAAGCAAATCCAAGTTTAAAACTTAAATCATCCTAACCACACATGACTATCTGGTCCAAATTTTCAGCATTTTCTATTCTTTTGATTTTTGTTTTCTCACTTACCTCCTGCCAATCCACCGCGCAAATCGGAAAATTTCTGGAAAAGGCAGGACAAGTCGCAGGCAATCCAAGTGCCGCTGAGATTACCTCAGGCCTGAAAGAAGCTCTGGAGAAAGGTACCGGAATCAGCACCGATCGGCTATCCCTGGAAAATGGTTACTTAGGTAACTTGGACGTCAAAATCCTATTCCCTGAAGAAGCCCGACAAGTAGAGCGGACTCTTCGGAATATCGGCTTGGGCAATCTATGCGATCAAGTGATCACCAGTCTCAACCGTGCTGCAGAGGATGCTGCCAAAGAAGCCAAACCCATCTTCACCGATGCGATCAAGCAGATGAGTTTTCAGGACGTACAGCAGATTCTTTTGGGGGAAAACAATGCCGCAACGCAATATTTTCAACGGACTACCACCAATTCTCTTTCTGAAAAATTCTCTCCAGTTATCGATGGAAGTTTGAATAAAGTAAATGCCACCAAATTTTGGACGGATGCCATGACCCAGTACAATAGGGTTCCTTTGGTCAAACCTGTAAATACCGACTTGACTGCTTATGTAACTGAAAAAGCCATTCAAGGTCTATTCGTAGAAATCGCAAAGGAAGAGCTTAAAATCCGGCAAAATGTAAACGCCCGAACAAGTCCTTTGCTTCAGAAAGTATTTGGCTACGCTGAACGAGAAAAAAAGTGAACAGTAATCAGTCGTAGAACTTGTGCCGAGCTTTGGTCACCGAGTTTTTCGAGGTGGTCGAAGCAGGCAGGGTTTGAAAGTCAGAAGGTTGAAGTCAGAAATCTGAAAAAGTAAGTAGTCGCAGTAAGCTGTCGCTGAGTGGAGTCGAAGCCTTTTTAGCCGAAAAAAATAGAACAATTAATGGCGAGCCTTTAAGGTAAGATCAAAAAGCCGCGGTGAGTGGGGACACTCACCGCAGTTTTTTGAAATCTGTCAAAATCTGTGGATTTTTCTGCGAAAACTTGCCTGCTGCAAGCAGGTCTGCGGGAGACCCCCAGATACAAAAAAAAGAAAAGCTGGATTTTGGTCCAGCTTTCTTTGCTTTAAGATATTTGATGCGGTTTTAACCTACCAAATCCACTGTCAGGCTCTCCCCTTCCTTGGTCACTTTCACCAAGCCTTTTTGAGAAAGTCCTTTCATAGACACGTCCCACTTTTTGCCGCTTAGGCCGGATTGGGCTTTGAGGTCAGGCAGGGAAGCCGGATGGTTTTTGCCCAGTAAATCCATAATGACTTTTTCCTCCTCGGTGAGTTCGACCGCCTTTTTCTCAGGTCTCATCTGAGGGAAAAACAATACTTCCTGAATCGTGGAATTATCCGTCAACAGCATAGTCAATCGGTCAATTCCGATTCCCAAACCTGCTGTCGGAGGCATACCGTACTCCAAAGCCCGAAGGAAATCTTCATCCATCGCCATCGCCTCATCATCCCCGCGTGCGGCAAGTTTCAGCTGCTCCTCGAACCGCTCACGCTGATCAATCGGATCGTTGAGTTCGGAATAGGCGTTTGCAATTTCTTTTCCATTGACAAAAAGCTCAAATCGCTCCACCAGTCCGGCTTTGCTGCGATGCTTTTTGGCCAATGGCGTCATCTCAATCGGATAATCGGTGATATAGGTTGGCTGCACCAGATTGGCTTCTACCTTGGCACCGAAGATCTCATCGATCAGCTTGCCCTTGCCCATCGAAGGATCTACTTCGATACCGAGTTCCGCACAAACTTTCCGCAAACCTTCCTCGTCCATTTCGCTGACATCCACCCCGGCATATTCCTTAATAGAATCAAACATGGTCAGTCTTCTGTAAGGTCCTGCGAAGTCGATCTCTTTTCCTCCTACCGTCACTTTGGTATCCTCATGAATGGAAAGGGTCACTTTTTCGAGCAATTGCTCCACCATTTCCATCATCCAGATGTAGTCCTTGTAGGCCACATAGATTTCCATGGAGGTAAATTCCGGATTGTGAGTTCGGTCCATGCCCTCGTTTCGGAACATTTTCCCAAACTCATATACCCCGTCAAAACCACCTACGATCAATCGCTTGAGGTATAATTCATTCGCGATCCGCAAGTAAAGCGGCATATCCAGGGTGTTGTGGTGGGTCATAAAAGGCCGCGCAGCCGCACCTCCATGGACTGCCTGAAGAATAGGCGTCTCCACTTCCAACCAACCCCGATCATCAAAATACCGACGCATGTTGGAAATAATGCGAGACCGGGTGATGAAGGTCTTCTTGAATTCCGGATTGACCGTCAAGTCCACATAGCGCTGCCGATAGCGCTGCTCAGGATCGGTAAAGCCATCATACACATTCCCTTCTTCGTCTCTTTTCACGATGGGTAGTGGCTTTACAGCCTTGGAAAGAACCTTCAACTCGGTCACGTGAAGCGAAATCTCTCCGGTTTGAGTGGTAAAAATGTATCCTTTCAACCCAACAAAATCTCCGATTCCCAAGAGCTTTTTGAATACGGTATTATACAGGGTCTTATCTTCTTCAGGACAGATATCATCCCGACGAACATAAAACTGAAGACGTCCTGTTGAATCCTGGATTTCTCCAAAAGAGGCCGAACCCATGATCCGGCGGCTCATCAATCGACCCGCAATGGAAATGTCCTTATAATCGGTTTTTCTGTTTTCGTAGTTTTTATGAATATCCTCCGCAGTGACATTGATCGAAAAAGACTCCGCCGGATAGGGATTGATGCCCAAGGCGTAGAGTTCTTCCCGGTCTTTTCTGCGTTCTAGTTCCTGTTCGCTAAGAAGTTGCATTTATGTTTATTTGTTATTGTTGTCCGATGTCTGATGAACGATGTCCGATGATTTCAAACATATCAAAGGACTCTTCATCGTTTACTATTCACTTTTTACTACTTACAGATTACTACTCACTGAAAACTGAAGACTACTTACTGTCAACTGCTCACTTCCCACTTCTCCTCCTCTTCATCTCCCTTTTCACCAGTTCAAACTCCCGGCTGCTTTGTCCGGCAATTGAGGTGTTTTCGGCGGCACGACGGGTGAGGTAAGGCATTACTTTTTCCACCGGTCCATAGGGTACATATTTCACCACATGGTATCCGGCCTTGGCCAGATTGAAGGATATCACATCACTCATCCCGTAGAGCTGAGAGAAATAAACCCGATCTGATTTGGGTTCTATACCATGCAGATTCATCAGTTCGGTCAGTTGAAGGCTGCTTTTCTCATTATGCGTCGCGCAAACGAGATAAACTCCGCTTTCAACACTGTATTTGATCGCCGCATCATAGTCTCGGTCTGTGGCCGCCTTGTTGGGTTGAATCGGGTCAACATAACCCATTTCCTGAGCTCTTTCCCTTTCTTTTTCCATGTAGGCTCCACGAACAGGCTTGGCTCCAAAGAGATATCCACTTTCCAAAGCCACTTGATGGGCCTTTTTCAATCTTTCCAAAGAATCATGCCGATACATCTGATAGGTATTATAGACCACACAGCGCTCACGATTGTATTTTTCCATGGCTTCATAGGCCAGGTCATCGATCACATTTTGGAACCAGGACTCTTCGGCATCCACCAAAATTTTCAAACCCAAGTCATGGGCTGCTTTGCAGAGTCGGTCCACACGGCCTTTTAATTTGGAGAAAGCAAGCTCCTCTGCGGCACTCAGCTTTTCTCCTGCCTGAATCTTTTCCATGATATGGTAATCTCCCAACCCGGTGGTTTTGAACACCCCAAATGGCATGTAGTCCGTTTTGGCAGATTCGACCATGGTTTGATAAATCTCTTCACAGGTTCGGTCAAAGGACTCCTCATCCCCCTTCCCTTCCACGGAAAGATCCAAAATGGAATGAACCCCATACTTGGCAAGTTTTCGACATGCTTCGATACTTTCCGCGATGGTTTCCCCACCACAAAAATGGCCAAACATGGTCTTTTTCATGATCCCTTTGACCGGAAGTTTGAGTTTGAAGGCCAAATTGGCCAATCCAATACCGAGATCAGAGATCAGATTGTTGTTAAGCGTTGCGAAAATCAGGTACATTTTCCGGAGTTCCGCATCAGTTTTGGAAGCAAAGGCCACTTCCAGATTCTCAAAAGAAATTTTGGGTTTGACGGGCATATCGCTCATTTAAGGCTGCAAAGATATCAAAAAAACCTCAGGCACTTCCGCTTTGTTCGGGATTTGCCTGAGGGAATCAATGGAAAAAACCAGAATTTTTATCCCAAAGAAACTTTGGCCGGAGTACACTAGTTTTGCAGCTATGAACCCAAGTATGACTAACCTTTTCCCTTTCCCGGAATTAAATTCCGAAAGGCTCCCATTCCTCATTGCCGGCCCCTGCAGCGTAGAAACTCCCGAGCAACTTCACGCCACCGTAGCCCAACTGGTGAATAAAGGAATCCAACTTATCCGTGGGGGTGTCTGGAAGCCAAGAACCCGGCCCAATGGATTTGAAGGAGTGGGGACTTTGGCCTTGCCATGGATAAAGGAGGTCAAAAGGGAGTTTCCTGTCAGGTTTGCCGTTGAAGTAGCTTCTGCCAGTCATGTAGAAGAAGCGCTTAAAGCTGGTATCGATGTACTTTGGATCGGGGCAAGATCTACCGTAAATCCGTTTACCGTTCAGGAGATCGCCGAAAGCCTGAGAGGAATAGACATCCCTGTGTTAATAAAAAACCCGGTCAATCCCGATTTGGGCCTTTGGTTGGGAGCTTTTGAAAGACTGGAAAGTGTGGGTTTGAACAGATTGGGAGCCATTCATCGCGGATTTTCGAATTATCGGGACAAAATCCACCGCAATTCCCCCATGTGGCAAATCCCGATCGAATTCAGGACTATTCGCCCGGAAATCCCCATGATCAACGATCCAAGCCATATTTCAGGAAGGAGGGATTTGGTTCCATCTATTGCCCAAAAAGCACTTGACCTCAACTTTGACGGCTTGATGATCGAGTCGCATGTTCGGCCTGATGCCGCTTGGACCGATGCAGCCCAGCAACTTACCCCTGAGGTACTCGGAGAACTAATCGGAAAACTCAAAACCCGAAAAATCCACTTCGAGGCTCCAGAAACCCTCCACCAACTCGAGGAAATCCGTCAACAAATCGATGAGGCGGACAGGGAAATGCTAGAAGCATTTGCCCGGAGAATGCACTTGGTAGAAAAAATCGGAGAATACAAAAAGCTGAATAATGTAGCTGCATTTCAGCGGGAACGCTGGCAGGAAGTGTTTGAATCCCGACCGGAATGGGGCAAAAAACTAGGTTTGAATCCAGAAGCGGTCGAAGAGATATTTCGAATCATCCATCAGGAGTCGATTAGGAAACAAACGGAGATATTGGATCAATGAGAGGCTAGAGGCGAGAAACAAGATGCTAGACATAAGACACAAGTATCAAAACTCAGGTAGCTTTTCCAAAAGTCTAAACTTTGGAAAAGCTTTTAAACCAAACCTTACCGAATATCCTTACAGTTTGAATTCAGTCGATACAAAAATTTTTAATAAGTCAATTTTCAAAATTTTATATCGATTTAATAAAATAAATCAATACATCATTACAAAACCAGCTTCTAAAAACCAGTTAATTGAAATATTCGCAAACTTTAAGCCTTTTCAATTGAAAGTCTTCAACAATTTCTTCAAAAAATAATTTTGGATTTAAAAAATCCCCTTTTACATTTACGGCATGTTAATCACAGCAGCGATCTATTTTACTTTCTTTTACTTTTACTTTCGACAGAAAAATCGAATCGGAGCTGTGTATTGTCTAGCCAAAAACTAAAAGAAAATAAAAACACAAAAAGCCCGGTTCGAAAGAGTCGGGCTTTTTTCATTTAAAACGCTCAAGCCGTATGAAGCCACACAAACAAATCAAAGACTGGGGACTGGGATTGACCTCTCCACTGATCATCGCAGGACCTTGCTCTGCTGAGACCCCCGAGCAAATCGAACAGATCTGCAAGGAAATGAAAGAAGAAAACATGGTTCCGCAGCTTTTCCGAGCCGGAATCTGGAAACCAAGAACCCGACCCGGTTCTTTCGAAGGAGTAGGTGAAGAAGGCCTCAAGTGGATGGAAATTGTACGTCACCACTTGAATATCCCCATCACGACAGAGGTAGGAAATGCCGCTCACGTGGAGATGGCACTCAAACACAAGGTCGATGTACTGTGGATCGGTGCCCGAACCACCGTGAATCCATTCGCCGTACAGGAAATCGCTGAAGCTTTACGTGGTGTGGACGTTCCAGTGATGGTCAAAAATCCCATGAACCCGGATTTGGAACTTTGGATGGGGGCTTTGGAAAGAATGTACGCAGTAGGTATCGATAAGCTCGCTGCGATTCACCGCGGATTCTCTGACGCGTACGACAAACGCTACAGAAACAAGCCCAACTGGTCCATGCCGATTCACCTCAAGCGGGAGTGGACAGGAATGGAAGTGATCAACGACCCTTCCCACATCGTAGGCCGCAGAGATGGACTGCTTGAAGTAGCTCAGAGCGCGATGAACTTCGGTTTGGATGGCTTGATGATTGAGACTCACCATGACCCCGACAAAGCGTGGTCTGATGCCAAGCAGCAAGTCACACCGCATCGCCTGAAAGAAATGATCGACTCCATTGACTTCAAACAGCCTTTGGAGAACATGAAGCCGGACGAAAGATTGCAGGACCTTCGCCGTGCGGTAGATCATTTGGACGATCAGTTGTTGGATATCCTTCAGGAAAGATTTGCCGTAATCGATCAGATCGGTGCCCACAAAAGAGAACACCATTTGACCGTATTTCAATCGGATCGCTGGAAAGAAGTGATGGACTCACGTACTCAAAAAGGTGTAAAAAAACACCTCAGCGAGAAGTTTATGAAAGAATTGCTCTACTGTATCCATGAAGAATCGGTAAAGCGCCAGGAAAAGCAACTCCGTGAAGCCGAACCTATTAAAAAATAAATCTGCTCTCAACCTCAGGAAGGCCGTCCCTTTTGGGACCGCTTTCCTAACTTAGTCCTCTCACCAAATCGGTTAACCCGTGGAATCCGTCATTTTCTCAGCTGATATCAAGAAATCTCTTTCGGAGATTTTATCCAAAATCTCCTATTCCAGGCTGATCGTATTGACAGACTTAAATACCCAAAGACATTGTCTACCGATCATTCAGGAAATTCTACCTGAAAACGCTGTTTTCATCTCTGTTTCAGCCGGAGAAATCCACAAAAACCTAGATACCTGCTCCCTGATTTGGAGCCGAATGACGGAGGAAGCTTTGGACAGAAAAGCCCTGATGATCAATCTTGGCGGTGGAGTTATCGGAGATATGGGAGGCTTTTGTGCCAGCATTTACAAAAGAGGCATCCGATTCATCAATTGCCCCACCACCCTACTATCACAAGTAGATGCAAGTGTTGGCGGAAAATTGGGAATCGATTTCAACGGGCTGAAAAACCACCTCGGGGTATTCAATGAACCCGAAACGGTCATTATCGCACCGGAATTTCTTAAGACATTGCCTCATGCCGAACTCCGATCCGGCTATGCAGAAATCATCAAACATGGTCTTATCCGGGATAAAGCCTATTTCCAAAAACTTCAAGCTCAAAATTGGGAAAGCCAAGATTGGGAAAGTCTGATCCGCCATTCGGTAGGGATCAAAAAAGCAGTGGTAGAAGCAGATCCAAAAGAAAACGGACTTCGGAAAATCCTCAACTTCGGCCATACCATCGGACACGCTTTCGAGTCCTATTTTCTGGACACCCAGAATCACCTGCTTCACGGGGAAGCCATCGCTTTGGGAATGATCGCTGAGGGATTTCTTTCTTTCGAAAAAGTCGGTTTCAGCTTTGAAGAATTCAGAGAAATGAGCCGTTTTCTTCTTCAGGTATATGGGAAAGTTGATTTTCCCCTACACGAACTCGATCCCATTCTCGATCTCTGCACCCAAGACAAGAAAAACGAAGGCTCCGTTATTCTATTTTCCCTTCTCGAATCCATTGGTAACTGTACCTACAACATTCCAGTGACTCGGGAAGAAATCAAACACGCCATTCAGTATTACCACCAAATCCAAGCGGCTCAGGCCTAGACTATTTCCACCATGCAACTCCTTCGCCTTGCTCAAAAAAGCGAATTCGATACCATACGAATACCTCTTCCCTCTTCCAAAAGCGAGTCCAATCGGGCCTTGGTCATCGATGCCCTGACTTTAGGAAAAAACGAAATCACCAATCTTGCCGAAGCACGTGACACGCAGACCATGATTCGTTTGTTGGAAAAAAGTCCGCCGGTTTTTGACGTGCTCGATGCAGGTACGACTATGCGTTTTTTGACCGCCTACACGACGGTGACCAATCAAAAAAAGGTCATGACCGGCACAGCCCGGATGTGTGAACGTCCCATCGGCATCTTGGTGGATGCACTTCGGGCCATCGGAGCGGAAATCCATTACCTCAACAAAGAAGGTTACCCTCCTCTTGCAATTCACGGACTTCCCAAGCAGACCACCGACAAGGTGAAAATCCGCGGGGATGTATCCAGTCAATACATCTCAGCCATGCTGATGATCGCACCGATTTTGCCTTTGGGTCTGGAAATCGAGCTCGAAGGAAAAGTCGGGAGCCGAACCTACATCGAGATGACTTTGGAATTGATGGCGCAATTTGGTATTGCCTACACTTGGGAAGGAAACAAAATCCAGGTCCCTCATCAATCCTATACCCCTACCCGATTCGCGGTGGAAAGCGACTGGTCCGGAGCAAGCTACTGGTTCAGCCTCTTGGCCTGTGCGGATTCGGGAGAGCTATTTTTAGAAGGATTAAAAGAAAACAGCCTACAAGGCGACTCGGCCATTGTAGAAATCATGGACCACTTGGGCGTAAAATCCACCTTCCAAAACGGTGGTGTGCTTCTCCAAAAACAAGCCGTAAAAGGCTTGAAAAACTGGGATTTCACCCATTGCCCTGACCTCGCCCAAACTGTTGCAGTGACTTGTGCCATCTTGGGACAAAATGCAATATTCACCGGATTGGAAAGCTTGAGAATCAAGGAAACCGACCGGATCTACGCCTTGCAGCAGGAATTGGTCAAGTTTAACGCCGAACTGAAGGAAATCAAACCGGAAGTTTTCCAGGTCATTCCTTCGGTTACCATGCCTTGCCAGGTACAAATCCACACCTACGACGACCACCGCATGGCCATGGCCTTTATGCCGCTTTTGACCAAAACAGAAGTGGTCATCGAGGAGCCGGACGTGGTAAACAAATCCTATCCAAGCTTTTGGAAGCATGTGGCGCTGACAGGGGTCCAAGCACATAATCCAAGCGAGGTATGAGCCTGAAAATCGCCATACAGGGAGTTCCGGGCTCTTTCCATCATCAGGTGGCTTTGAAAACCTTTGGGCTGGATTCTGAGATTTTAGCATTCAATACCTTCGAACCCGTAGCCAAATCAGTCGCTCAGGGTCAGGCTGATTTTGGCGTAATGGCCATCGAAAACTCCATTGCAGGCGCGATTTTACCCAATTACGACCTGATCGACCGGTATGAACTCTTTATCCGAGACGAATATTACCTGCCCATAGCCCATCAACTGATGGCTTTGCCTGGACAGACTATAGGGGAAATCCGAGAAGTTCGATCTCATCCCATGGCTCTGCTTCAGTGCAAGGCTTTTTTGGCAAAATATCCCCATATTCAGCAAAATGATGATGTAGACACAGCATCAGTGGCCAAACGGATATCGGAGGAAAAACTCACCGGACTTGCCGCCATCGCCAGCGAAATCGCAGCGGAAATTTATGGCTTGGAGATTTTGGCTCGAGACATTCAGACGGTGAAAGACAACTTCACCCGATTTATCATTTTACAGAAGGAAAAGGTCCAAACCCAGATTCTTCCAAATAAAGCATCCTTCAAAATCACGATCCGAAATGAAGCCGGGGGTTTGGCCAAATTGCTCACCATGCTGGCGGATAAAGGCCTGAACCTAAGCAAAATCCAGTCGATCCCGGTCATGGAAAAACCTTGGGAATATGCCTTTTTTATCGATGCAGAATTTGGAGATTACAATCAGTTTAGAGAAGCCATGAACTTGGTGGTCAAAGATTTTGGCGACTTAAAAATATTCGGAGAATACAGCAGCAGAAAAGGATGAAGGGATTTGCAAACAGAATTAACAGCGTCGAAGAGTATTACTTCTCGGCCAAACTCCGGGAAGTCAACCAACTCATTGCCGAAGGTAAACCCGTGATCAATTTGGGGATCGGTTCGCCCGACCTCGCTCCCGATCGCAGCGTGATCGAAGCACTCAAAAACACGGCTGAAAACGGTCAGGCGCATGGCTACCAAAGCTATCAGGGCATTCCTGAATTGCGGATTGCGATGGCCTCATTTTACCACCGTGAGTTTGGCGTCGAGCTTGTTCCCAACAAGGAAATCCTTCCATTAATGGGCTCCAAAGAAGGGATTCTGCACATCAGCATGGCTTTTCTCAATCCCGGCGACCAAGTCCTCATTCCCAACCCTGGCTATCCGACCTATACCTCGGTGACTCGATTGCTGGAAGCCGAACCGATTTTCTATTCCTTGGATCTGGAGAAAAAAGGAAGACCCAATCTGGAAGAGCTGGGGCAAAAAGATCTCTCCAAGGTCAAGTTGATGTGGATCAATTATCCGCATATGCCAACGGGAGCTGCAGGTTCAATGGAAATCCTGACCGAATTGGTTGCTTTTGCCCAAAAGCATGACATCATCCTCGTCAATGACAATCCCTACAGCCACATCCTGAATCCGCAACCCTTGAGCGTGTTGAGCATTCCGGGTGGAAAAGAGGTCGCTTTGGAGCTGAACTCACTCAGCAAAACCTTCAATATGCCGGGTTGGCGAGTGGGCATGCTCTGCGGTCGGGAAGACTATGTAGCCGCCGTGCTCAAGGTCAAGTCCAACATGGATTCAGGCATGTTTCTCGGACTTCAAAAAGGCGCCATAGCAGCCCTTTCTTTAGGTAAAAACTGGTTTGCTGACCAAAACGAAATCTACACCAACCGTCGAAAGCTCATCTGGAAACTTGCCGATCACCTCGGCCTCAGCTACGATACCAAAGGCACCGGTCTTTTTGTCTGGTGTAAAGTCGAAGGGGAAAAATCCCCTGAGGAACTTGTCGATTGGCTGCTTTACGAAAAAAACATCTTCATCACTCCGGGTAAAATCTTCGGCACTGCAGGAAATGACTACGTGCGTTTCTCTCTCTGCATGCCCGAATTCAAAATCCTGGAGGCTATCAACCGTATCAAACCTTAACCTTGCTATGCGAAAAATACACATCATTGGACTCGGACTCTTGGGAGGTTCCTTTGGACTGGGAGCACGACAAAAATTCCCCGAAATCAGCATCACCGGCCACGACTCCAACCCTCAAAACTTGAAAGATGCCTTGACTTTGGGCATTATCACCGAAGCTAAAGAAACACCTGATGCCGATACCGATTTGGTCATCTTGGCAACACCTGCTGATACGCTTGGTGAGCTTTTGCTTCAGACCTTGGATCAGGTAGGCGAAAACACCCTGATTTTTGATGTGGGTTCGACCAAGGCCAAGCTCTGCGCCTTGATGGCTGGCCATCCCAAAAGAAGACAGTACTTGGCCGCCCACCCGATTGCGGGAACGGAATATTCCGGTCCGAAAGCTGCTTTTGCAGACCTGCTTGACCGCAAAGTGATGATCATCTGCGAACTCGAAAAAACGGATCTTCATCTAAAGGAGAAGGCCTACAAGCTCTTTGATGCGCTCAACCTGAAGTTACGTTTCATGGATCCGGAGGAGCATGACCGTCATTTGGCATTCGTGTCTCATCTTTCCCATGCTTCTTCGTTTATGCTGGGTCAGACCGTCTTGCAAAAAATGAAGGACGACAAAAACATCTTCGATATGGCGGGTTCGGGTTTTGCATCTACCGTGCGACTGGCAAAGTCAAGCCCGGCGATGTGGGCACCGATCTTTGTCGAAAACAAGGAAAATGTACTGGCTGCCTTGGATGGCTATATCCAAAATCTGACCGATTTCAGAAACAAAATCGCCGCGGACGACACGAAGGGATTGTATGATGAAATGGCGGAGATCAATAAAATTCGGGATATTTTGGATTTGGGAAAATAGACGATTTCGGATTTCGGATTTCAGATTTCGGAAAAAGAACCTCAGAGTTATTACCTATTACTTTGAGGTTTTTTGATTTTTTCTCGTAGTATTTATCGTGGAGACTACGATGGCTAACAATTCATTGCATTCTTTCCAAAGTGGATCTATTTGTTCCTGATTTGCCAAACCTGAATCAGAAATTAGCTCTAACCAGTAAAGAGTTTCGTCAGATTCCTCTTCCACAATTCCTAATTTGGAAAGAAATTCAGCTGTAGACCTACCTCGTAATGCAGATCTGTAATTCGCACCCATAGAAGTAGATGACCTTATGATTTGATTACTAATTATAAAAGTCGCATTCCTTTTGGGAAGTAAGTCACAAAGTTGAATAATACTTAAGGCAAATTTCTTGAAACGAATTTTCAATTGCTCTTTCATAGGGATTTGATTTTAAGGTTATAGATTTGAAAAATCAGAAATAAAGTAATATTTAATTTATTATAAATCAATTACTTAAAAAGGTTAATCCGCTTAGGGAAATTCCGATATCCGAAATCCCACATCCGAAATTGAAAAACCTATGAAACCCAGCCTAATCCTTCTCTTCTTCCTTCTTTCCACAAGCCTTTTCGCTCAGGAATCCTGGACGACCATCACTCTAAAAACCGAAGCCACTCCGCGCCATGAAAACTCCTTTGTGGAATGCGGCGGCAAGCTCTATTCCCTCGGTGGCCGTGGGGAAAGACCGGTGGAGGAATACGATCCCAAAACCAATACCTGGACCAAATTGGCCGATGCCCCCATGGAAATCCACCATTTCCAGGCCATCAGCTACCAAGGGGAAATCTGGGTGGTAGGCGCTTTGACTGGAAAATATCCCCACGAAACTCCGATTCCAAACATCCTGATTTTTAATCCCAAAACGAAAACCTGGAGAGATGGACCAGCGCTTCCCGAAGGACGATTGAGAGGATCTGCGGGTGTTTTTGTTCGGAACAGCAAAATCTACATGGTCTGCGGAATCCAGGATGGACATTATGACGGATTTGTCTCCTGGTTTGACGAACTCGATCCGAAAACCGGAAAATGGACCTCTCTTACCGATGCGCCCCGTGCACGCGACCATGTAAGCGCAGCCATGGTGGGAGATCGATTGTATTTGGCTGGGGGCCGAACTTCCCATGCAAAAATCGGCCGCGTCATCGACACTACCATCAAAGATGTGGATTACTACGACTTCAAAACCAAGACTTGGCATACCATCGAAAACGGTATCCCTACCGAACGTGCAGGAAACTCCAACCTGGGCATCGGCCCTTATTTGGTCGTGCTAAATGGAGAAAGCGGCGTGCAGACTCCCGCCCATGCCGAAGTGGAAGTTCTCGATACTCGCACCCACACCTGGAGCAAATTGCCCAATCTCAATCAAGGCAGGCACGGCACAGGAGCAGCGTTTTTGGATGGGAAAATCTGGGTTCAGGCAGGTTCAGCTAACCGCGGCGGCGGACCTGAAATCAGTACCATGGAGGTGTTGGAGTGGAGAAAATAATACCGCAATCAGCTTAAATCCGCTTCTTGCGAGAGAGAATTCGTATATTTTCAAAAGATAAAAGCGATAGACATGGCAACCCTAACTGTCAATAACAAAATATTAGAAAAGTATTTAAGCGTTTTGGAAGGATTTGACAAGTCTTCAAAGAAAACGATTATTGAAAAACTAAGTAAATCTCTTGAAGATAAAGCTATTAAAACAGATTTGGAATCCTTATTTGGTGCTTGGGAAGACGAAAAAAGCTCAGACGAAATCATCAAAGAAATTAGAGATTCAAGAGTAGAAAAATCAGAAAAACTAAGTTTTGAATGAAATACCTTTTAGACACGAATATTTGTGTTCACTTTTTAAGAGGAAACTTTGAATTAATAAACAAATTCAGGCAAATCGGCATTGAAAATTGCGCTATTTCTGAGATAACATTTGCAGAATTAGTATTTGGAGCTGAAAACAGTTCAAACCCTGAAAAAAATCTTGAGCTGATTGAGGCATTTACAAACCAATTGATCATTCTACCGATTTTCAATGCAATTCACCTTTATGCAAAAGAAAAAGCGCGTTTAAGATCAAAAGGCCTAATGATCAGTGATTTTGATTTGCTAATTGGCTGCACGGCAATAGAAAAAGGCATGATCATGGTAACTGAAAACCAAAAAGAATTTGAAAGAATCACGAATATCAAAATCGAAAATTGGGTAGTAAGATAACCCTGAATTAACCAATTAGACTGCCAAAAAATTAATTTGGTCTTCTCAAATCAAAACCCTTAAAAATTCTTTTCCCTTAGTGACCAAACAGCCAAATTCCAATCCCTCTTCCGAAGAAAAACTCCCCCGAAACCTTGGCCTTTGGGGCATTTGGATGCTGGTAGTCAATGGCTTGATTGGCGCGGGGATTTTTGGTTTGCCAAGTGGGGCAGCAGCTTTAGCAGAAGAATACAGCGTGTTGGTTTACGCCTTCTGTGCCTTGCTGATTCTTCCTGTGATTTTAT
This sequence comes from Algoriphagus aquaeductus, assembly GCF_003253485.1. Classification (GTDB taxonomy): domain Bacteria; phylum Bacteroidota; class Bacteroidia; order Cytophagales; family Cyclobacteriaceae; genus Algoriphagus; species Algoriphagus aquaeductus. The sequence continues at coordinate 58,401 of NZ_QKTX01000016.1, forward strand.
GTTTTGCGGAGTTGGGCAGCTACTTCCGGGGCACGGGCGGACCGATTCGGTATGGCACCTTGGCTTTTGGGCCATTTGTCGGATTTCAAGGAGGATGGTTGTATTACTTAGCCCGATTGATTTCCTTTTCTGCCAACACGGTTTTGCTCACGGATTCCATCGCCTATTTCATTGCGGGAGCGGGTGAAGGAACAGGCCGCTTGATCTCTTTGGCCCTGATCTGCATAGGCCTGAGTGTGATCAACGTCTTGGGTTCGGTCGAGTCCATCCGATCCATGACGCTTTTTACAGTCATCAAATTTGCCGTTTTGATTCTCCTGCCAGTTGGAGGATTTATTCTACTTGGTCCTTCGGTAATTCCGAGCTTTGACTCTCCCCTACCACCGGTTTCAGATTTGGGAGCGGCAGCATTGCTGTTGATTTATGCCTTTGTGGGATTTGAAGGCGCAGTGGTGCCGGCAGGCGAAGCCAAGCGACCGGAGCGGGATATGCCTTTGGGTCTGCTGCTTGGATTGGCGGTGGTAGCGGTGCTGTACATGCTGATTCAGGTCGTGTCTCAGGCTGCAGTACCAACGATCGCGGAGTCTAAAACCCCACTGTTGGACGTATCCTCCACACTTTTTGGAAGCCCCGGTGCGGTGATTTTGATGATTGGGGTGGCTGCTTCGGTGATTGCCAACTTGATCAGTTCCATGTTTTCCGCCACTCGGGTGACCTACGCCCTTTCCTTGGAAAAGTCATTACCGCGCTGGTTTGGGGAAGTTCATCCGAAGTTTCTCACTCCCGCCAATTCGGTCATTTTCTTTGGTTTGGCTGCATTTTTCCTTTCCGCTTTTGGATCGTTTACCGCCTTAGCGGCGATGACTGTCCTTTCCCGATTGTTCCTGTTTATCATGAGTTGCGCGGCGATCCCAAAGCTGAGACCACAGTTTCGTGGGGAAGGTAGATTTATTTTGAAAGGAGGCTACCTGATTCCCGTTTTGGGGATTATGGCCTGTCTTTGGCTAATGATGCAGGTAAGCGAGCGCTCGATTTGGATGACTGCGATTTTTGTGGGAATTGGAACGGGCTTGTATTGGGTGGGGAAAAAGCAGAATTGAGGTCGGATTTGGGATTTCGGATTTCGGATTTTCGTCAAAACCTACTTGGCTATTCAACTTTAGGTGTTCAGTGTTCATTCGAACTTCGCTATTCGACATTCGGTGTTCGACATTCATAATTAAAAAAACTGATTATACGCTATTCTGCCAGTTGACGAATATTCCACTGATTTTGGGCTGGAAGACCGATGACCGAAGACCGAAGATTCCCCAAAATATGGCGTTAACTTGGTCTTCTGACCTTTAGAAATGCTACTGGCAAGATTCCGTATATTCATTTTAAAAAATTCCCATCTTCTTTCATTTAATGAAATATCAATCGCTGAATGATGAAGATTCCTTTCCCTCACCATCTCGTAAATCGTCATTCGTAATTCGTACTTTCACGGCATGTCCGCTCCCAACCTCGCCATTCGAACCGTCATTTTTAGCATGCTTGGAAATGCGGCTTTAGCGGTAATCAAGTTTTTGGCTGGGATCTTTGGCAATTCCTATGCATTGATTGCAGACGGAATCGAGTCCACGGTGGACATTTTTTCTTCCTTGCTGGTCTTGATTGGTCTCCGCTATGCGGCGCGGCCTGCCGATGAAAACCATCCCTATGGACACGGAAAAGCCGAGCCTTTGATCACCTTTGCCGTGGTGGTTTTTCTGGTCCTCTCTGCTTTTACCATCGCCTGGCAGTCCATCCAAAACATCCAAACACCCCATGCCTTACCCGAATCCTGGACACTGTGGGTATTGGCGGGGATTATTCTTTGGAAAGAAATCAGCTTCCAAGTGGTCCTTCGACGAAGCAAGAAACTGGGGAGTTCCTCCCTTAAAGCTGAAGCTTGGCATCACCGTGCAGACGCCATCACTTCCGTAGCAGCATTTATCGGGATATCTATCGCACTTTTTGGTGGTAAAGGATTTGAGGTAGCGGATGATTATGCGGCTTTACTAGCCTGTGGGTTTATATTGTACAACTGTTATGGGATATTTAGACCGGCACTGAGTGAGGTGATGGACGAAAACAACCATGATACCTTGGTCGAGGAAATCCGAAAAGTCGCGCTTACGGTGCCCGGTGTGAGTGATACCGAAAAGTGCTTTATCCGAAAGGCCGGGATGAAATACCACGTGGACCTCCACGCCCATGTGGATGGCAAACTGACCGTGAAAGAAGGGCATGACATCGCCCACGAACTCAAGGACACCCTGCGTCGGGAAATTCCTCAGCTAGGTCATGTGCTGATTCATATTGAGCCGAATTAAGGTTACCGATCCTTTTTTCACCATTTAGAAATTGAGGGAATTAAGAAGGGGTGAATCCAACTTTACGCTTTTCTGGATTCCTTAATTAAACACAAAATTCAGTTGTTGCTGAAAATGCAACAATTACATTCAGCAAAACTACTCTCTCCATTCAGCTTCCAAAACTCCTATAAAATCACCTTCTAAACAGTCTCGGCAGTCCTTTTCGACTTACGGTAAAGGTAGGAATTAAGGATATTCCGGCGGGCAAAGCGATAAGCATTATCGGCACTGAGAAACTTGGTGTAGGTATTTTTGGAAACCCCAAAATACTCATAGGTATTCCCATCGAGAAAGGTAATTTCCATCACCTGATTTTTGTAATGGAAATCCGCAATTCCTGATTCGGTAGCGGTTTTAGTGTATTCTTCCAAATTGGCGGCGAGGGTCTCTGGAGCGATGCTGACCAAAAAGTGGTAACCATCGATGATTTTGGTACTTTTTTCTTCAGCCTCCTTGGCGAGTTCATCCCCTTCTCTAAACTTGTCCGGATGCCATTCCTTCACCAGATTTCGGTAAGTGGTTTTCAATTGCTTTAGGTCTATTGGCCCTTCGATGTTAAAAAGTTTCTTGTACTCATTAATCCGCTTCATTGCTTCTTCTTTTGAACTATCGCCAAATGTAGGGATATAAACTGATTCGAGTAGGTACGCGCCATTTTTCACTGGCCGACCGCGTTCAGGCACAGCCAAGCTGCTGTAAAATCCGAAACGCTCAGAACCTCAAATTGATCTGCTTTGGCTGGATCGATGGCATTCGCAGAAAGCTGGACGAGCGTCGGACCATGCAGCTGATTTCCCCGAGAAGAGTCCAGCACTGGGCCAAAAGCTATAAAGATCGTGCGGCGAAGTTGATCGAAGAAGGAAAGATGCATGCTTCAGGCTTGCGATCGATTGAGCACTCTAAGCAGGCCGGCTTGTGGGATTTTATGGCCGATGTGGATCGTTTGGAAGTTCCTCAGGATTTGCAGGACGGGCTGGACAAGGTGCCCGGAGCGAGTGATTTTTTTCATCGCATCAATGACTCGAGCAAGCGCTTTGTCCTCCGCTGGCTCAAACTCGCCAAAACCGAAAAGACTCGAACGGCCCGAATCCAGCAGCTTGCAGAGTTGTCTGGAAAGGGAGAAAAGTTGAAGGGGAGTTGAGGAAGAATTGATAGTTTTTACCATTTAGAATTAAGGAAATTAAGGTTGCTCACCCGCGTGAGTGCCTTCCTTTCGGCAGACAGGCATTAACCGGGGCGAAAACACAATAAACCTTAATTCCCTAAACTTCCTTAATGGTTTAAAAATGATTTATCCCAGAAGTTGCACCACAGGCTAGTACAAAACTCTCCATTGGGCTTGAATCAAAAGCACCCTATCTTTTACCCAGCCTGACATCATACTTATCCGGAGTACCCGTCATGCGGATATTCACAAACCGCACTTTCTTATCCCCCGCTCTGCTGATGATGGCATCTTCCTGATCGGGATCGACTTCGTTACGGTTTCTTCCACCAAACAAAGCCCGAAATCCCACTTGCGTCACCATCGACAGCGGCACACTGATCAGGTAATCCATCGTCATATCCAAACCCTGTTTGCCGGACAATTCGATAAATCCCAACGAAGAACTGATGTCCATTTTGGGAATAAAGAGCGATCCGTCCTTAAGTTCGAACGTATTGCTTAGCGTATCAAACCTTACCCGATTCAGGTTCTTGTCTGAAAAATACGCCGACATCGCCTGCATGGGAGCAAAGTTGATCAAACTGCCATCATACACCCTGAGGTCCAGCTTGGCCTCCGACTGATCCAAAATCGGCGTCAGATCCGGATAAACCTTGAATTTACTGCTGATGGTACCCGATATTCTCCCCTTCAGGTTCTCATTGATCAGGTAATCCTGACCAAAATTCTCCACTTTGAAAAGCAACTTATCGATATCCAGTTTTTCCGCCTTCAGGTCAGAATAAAAGTAGATGTTGTTGGGATCCGAACCGTTGAAATAGCCTTTCATCCCCAAACTCCCGTCCGCCACATGCATGGAAAGTGAATCCAGATACAGCATGTGTCCGGGGTCCGTGCGTGCATGCAAGGAGAGTTTTTCCAACCAATACGTATGATATTTCAATTTCCCGATCTCAGCCGCAAAGCTCATTTCCGAAAATGGAAGCTCAAAAATATTGAAGGACTCCTGATGATTGGTGTCTTGCTCAATACTCTTGAAGCCCAGCAAGGCATCCAAGTCCAAGGCCTTTGCCCGAAGGCGAAATTCATTTTTTCGCTCGCTACTATCCTTTTCCCTGCGATACAAAAGGTCCACTCTGAAGTCTGATTCCCCCATTTTCCCGCCAAAATCCCGCACACTCAGCCATCCGTTTTCCCAATTCACCCGGCCACTAAACGACTCCAGCTTCAGCGGATGTAGGCTCAATTTTCCCTTGAACTGCTCCAGATTGAGATCCATGGATTGGAAGCCATTCTGATAGTTCAGATCTATCTTGGCTTTCAGACTAAGATTTTTCAGGGTCTCCTCCCGGTAGGACTCCGGCAGGTAATTTACCCCATCATAGGTCAGCAGATCGTTGATCCGAAGCTGATTGGAGATCAGGTCGAGCGTAAAACTCGATTTCCCTGCCAATTCTTCCTGAAACCATTTTTGGTAGTTTTCCACCTTTCCGGTAAACAGAAAATCCGTCTGATCCACCTCTCCCTTGAAGTCTCGGATGCTCAGGTCATTTTCCTCGATGAGCACATCCGCATGGAAATCATGAAACACATGGGGGAATTTCTCCAGCTTCATATACAAGTCATCGATGAAAAAATTGCCTTTGGGTAGATAGTCAAACTTAAACAAATCCTTGGCGACGGCATCAAAGGAAAAATTAACGGAAAGATCCCGAACTACTTCCATAGCGGAACTATCCCCCATCACATCCCTGAGATCAAAAAGGGTAGAATTCACATTCAGCTTGGCCATTACTGGCTTATCCAACTGATGAAAAACTGCCGGAAAATCGGTCAAACTTCCCGACAAACTCAAATCCGAAGCCCCAATCCCCAAGTCAAATTGTTCGAGCTTTAAAGCCCCTTCCTGAAGGATGGCCCGTGCATTCATTTTTTTGATGGGCTGTGCCAAACCGGGCATGGAAAAGCTCAGATTGGAAAGAATCAACTCGCTCTGGATACTTTGCTTGAGCTGAATCAGATCGGCCTGCTCCATGGAGACATCCTGCAGCTCGTCAAAATCCATGGAAAGCTTAATCTCTCCCGAAATTCCCTCAAAGCCCTCCAAATCAAAAAACTCCCCCACAAAATCCAGGTCCAAATCTGCCAGCATGTTGATTTTGATGTAGGGATCTTCAAAGTTTTTGACGACCAAATTGGCCTGAAAATCCCCTTTTCCGGGCTTGGCCTTGAAATTTTGTAAATGAAACTCCGAGCTGCGGAGACTGCGCTCTGCTCCATTGGTGAAAAATCCCGTAAACTGAAGTTCATCCAGTTTTTGGGCATTGGAGGTCTTTTGGAAAAAGGCATCCTCACAGCCAAATTCCACGTTGATCGCAGGCATCTCGCCTTCCCCCACTTTTCCCAAGATTGAACCGCGAAAAAAAACATCCCCCTGATTTTGGTACTGCTTAAGCCCTTCGGCCACTTCCTTGGGCAAAAAAGCACCCAACAGATTGAAATCGGGTTTTCTCCCATCGATTTTCAAGTCCAAATCCATCCCACTATCCAGCAGCGCAACTTTTCCAACCAATTCAAAATCTGCCTCCTCGAGTTCCAAACTGGACTTGTTCACCAAAAGCTCTCGGATTTCACTGTCATAGGCCAGATCCAGCTTCAAGCCGGTTTTTTTCCGACTGAGAAAGGTCGGCTGCCCCTTGACAAGTACATCCAAATCCATTCGGGTATCCAAGCCGACCCGATAAACCGAATCCCTTAAACTGATCGAGGCCGTAAGATCTTGGACCTGCAGGTCGGTCTCCAAGCTGTCGGCAAGGTCTAGGTACGAGGCAAAAAAATTATCCAATTGAAAGGAAGCCAAATTAAAGTCCATGGCCTCAGTAGCAAGCGTATCTGACTCAGTTACGCTTTCCAAAGCTTTCATCACATTGAGGCTTTGGTCTAAATCTTTGACTACATGAAGATAGCCACCGGAGACTTTGATTTTTTTGACCGTGTAGTCACTTTGGAGGAGGTTCCACAGGTTGAAACCGAGGTAAAAATCATCCACCTGTGCGATCGGCGTACCCTCGGATTTGTCTTCATAGAGACGAACTCCACGCAAGTCGATAGAGAGGTAGGGGAAATTTTCAAACAACGCGGGCTCGGAGGAATCGATCTGGATTTCCCCATAAATTTTTTGGTTGAAGGCCTGCAAGGCGCGAGTCACCAAAACTCCCTGATTTTGATTGATGTAGAAAAAAAGGCCTGCAAACAGAAGCAATTGCAGCAATAGCAAACTGAGAAATAACCACGATTTCCTAAAACGCACGGGTGATATTTTTAGGGTTTTGAAAAGAGAACCTAAGTTGGATGAGTAAAGTTATAACGGGAAAACTTTGGAGTTTGGACTAAAGAAGGAAAAAAGAATACGAAGGTTTTGAAAAAATGGAATTAGATGGGGGGTATTTCGAACGATGGATTTGGTAGAAAACAATCTTCGCCCGCGCAATGCCTGCCTGTTGCAGACAGGTCCCCACTCATGTTGATCGACGACCAAAATTTGGGATTAAACCCAATCCATTCTGGTTAGTTGAAATACTAACCGGAGCGAATAGAGAGACGAAGTAGCTAAATCGGAATCAAAGGAAAAATTGACTCTAAACAATTTGATTTAGGTAGCTTTTTTGCTACTTTGGATTCATGAAGGTAAAAGAGTTGTTAAAGTTGCTTCATAAAGATGGCTGGGAACCCAAAACTCAGAAAGGAAGTCACTTGCAACTCATTCACCCAACCAAAAATGGCAAAATAACTGTTCCTGTCCATGGAGGGGATATCCCAATAGGAACCCTAAATGCAATCCTGAAACAGGCAGGCCTAAAGTAATTTACAAAAGTCAACTAATCATTCGATTCATGAAAACGATCAAAATCCCCCTGACCATTGAAAAAGGCGAAAGAGAAATACTATGGGGACGAGTAGAATACAACCAAAATCTGTTAACTGATTTTGCCGGTAATGTCTCCGAACTCGAGCAAAAAATAAAAAATCTCTTATGGGAATTTGAAGAAGTACACCCTGAATCCGTAGAATTTGAACATCAATTTGACATCTCTGCTTTGTTCCAAAGGTTTAACTTTTTGAAAATCTCCACGATTGCCGAGCACGCCGGAATGAACCCGGGGCTGCTAAGACAATACGTCTCTGGTGCCAAAAATCCTTCCCTTGAACAAGCAAAAAAAATCGAGATCACCCTTCATAGATTGGCCGCAGAACTTCAAAAAGTGGCAATTGTCGTGTAAAGATTTACGATCCCACTTAATCGCTAAGAACAAGCCATTCACCGATAGCCTTTCGAAAATTCGAACAGGATATAACTTCGCCCGCGTGAGTGCCTGCCTGTTGCAGACAGGTTCCCACTTACGTTGATCGACGACCAAAATTTGGGATTAAATCCAATCCATTCCGGTTAGGAGACACTAACCGGGTCGAATAGAAAATAGAAATCATCTCAAGCTTCATCCAAGTCCAAAACACTGCCTCGCAATCTCCAACTCTTCATTGGTAGGAATCACCAAAATCTGAACAGATGAATTCTCGGCTTGAATCGCACGAAGGCCGTTATTGGGCAATTTATTCTTGTCTGAATCGAGTCGGATCCCGAGAAAATCCATGTTTTCACACACAAGACTTCGGGTGAGTTGGTCATTTTCTCCCACTCCTCCGGTGAAGACGATCGCATCCAGTCCATTCATCGCCGCAGCGAAGGAACCAATGTACTTTTTGATCCGATAGGCATAGAGCTGGTAAGCCAAGATGGCTTCGGACTGACCCTGATGGTATAGCTTGCTGATATCCCGCATATCGCTGAATCCGGTCAGACCTAGCATTCCGCTTTTCTTATTCAGCAGGTTATTTACCTCATCGAGGGAATAGCCAAGCTCACGCACCAGATAAAATATCACCGACTGATCAATATCCCCGGCTCGGGTTCCCATGATCAGCCCGTTCATCGGGCCCAATCCCATGCTGGTATCCACGCATTTTCCTCCCTCTACTGCCGCCATGCTGCAGCCATTACCCAAGTGGATGGTAATGAGTTTGGCATCGGTTTTCTTCAAATACTCCCCGGCCCGCTCGCCCACATACTTGTGACTTGTGCCGTGGAATCCATAAGCCCGGATGCCCTTCTCAGTATACAATTCAATTGGAATCGCCATGCGATAGGCTTGGGCAGGCATAGTTTGATGGAAAGCAGTATCAAAAACAGCAATCTGCTGAGCTTGGGGAAAGATACTTTCTGCCACTTCTATTCCCAGGTAATTGGCGGGATTGTGCAGGGGCGCCAAAGGAAAAAGGGCCTTGATTTTAGCCTTGATCTCGGGAGTGATGACTTGAGTGGAAGCGAACTTTTCACCTCCATGTACCACCCGATGCCCGACCACTTCCACCTCGGATGGATCGGAAATCACTCCTACTTCCGCATCTGTAAGCAATTTGGCTACTTCCTTCAAACCTACCGAATGATGAGGAACCGGGATTTCGAGCACTTTTTTCACTTCCCCCTGAGGCAAAAAGGACTTATGCTCCACTTTGGAACCTTCCAGTCCAATCCGATCCACCAGGCCCGAACAAAGGACTTTTGCCTCTGGCATGGTGATGAGTTGGTACTTGATCGAGCTGCTGCCGGAGTTGATAACGAAGACGTTCATGGTGTGTAGTTAGGAGGTTAGGAAGTGGGGAGTTGGGAGATTTGGGCGACGGAAAATTTTGGAGAATTATCAATTTTCAAGCTCAATTACCAATTGAACTTCCCTTGAAAATTGGTAATTGAAAATTGCTTATTGCTCTTGCGCTTGTATAGCCGTAATCACCACGGTATTGAACACGTCCACGACGGTGCAGCCACGGCTAAGATCATTGACGGGCTTATTCAGGCCTTGGAGCATCGGGCCGATGGCAATGGCCCCGGTTTCCCGCTGCACGGCTTTGTAGGTATTGTTTCCGGTATTAAGGTCCGGGAAGATCAACACGCTCGCCTGTCCTGCGACTTCGGACTTAGGCATTTTCTTTTTCCCCACTTCCGGATCGACAGCGGCATCATATTGTATGGGACCTTCGACCTTGAGGTCGGGACGGCGCTGCTTGACGAGTTCGGTCGCTTTTCGCACTTTTTCCACATCTTCCCCTTCTCCCGAGCTTCCCGATGAATAGGATAACATGGCAATTTTGGGATCTATTCCCAGCATTTTCGCAGATTCGGCGGAAGAAATAGCGATATCCGCCAGCTGTTCCGAAGTTGGGTTTGGCACTACGGCACAGTCTCCAAAAACAGAAACCCGGTTAGGCAGACACATGAAAAATACCGAAGAGACCGTCGAGTTGCCCGGTTTGGTTTTCACAAACTGCAACGCCGGACGAATGGTATGTTGTGTAGTGTGCACCGCACCTGAAACCATCCCGTCTGCATGACCTTTGTACACCATCATGGTCCCAAAGTAAGACACATCATGCATCAGATCCCGGGCCATCTGTAGGGTAACCCCTTTGCTTTTTCGCAGTTCAAACAAGGTCAAGGCATAATCTTCCAATCTCGGTGAAGTGGCCGGATTTTCTACGAAAACTTTATCCAGGTCCAATGACAGATTGAGCCGCTTGACGTGGGTTTCCATCATTTCCTTGCTTCCCAAAAGCGTCAAATCCACCACATTTTGGCGGACCAGCATATCGGCTGCCATCAGGATGCGATCCTCTTCACCTTCAGGTAAAACAATGTGTTTTCTGGCTCCTTTGGCCCGTTTGACCAATTGGTATTGGAACATACGGGGTGTCAAGGTTTCCGTGTGGAAAGCAGTCAATCGGTCTGTCAGGGCTGTTTCATCAACCCAGGCTTCAAAAAGCCGAATGGCCAAAGCTATTTTTTCCTTATCGCCAGCTGCAATTCGTGCCCGAATCTGATTGACTTTAGTCACGACCATAAAGGTCCCCTCGTCCACCTGCAAAATCGGCACGATCGTCTCCAATCCCTCAATCAACTTGACAATCGGCGGCTCTGGATGCATCCCTCCGGAAACAATAATTCCCGCCACTTTTCCAAAATTCCGGGACACATTGGCCTGCAAGGCACCGATGATGATGTCGCCGCGATCTCCTGGAGTCACCACCAGGGTATTTTGCCCGAGTCGGGTGAGAAAATTATGCAGCTGCATGGCGCCTACGATGGAATGATCCACGCGATTGGTAAGGAGATTTTCGCCAAAAAGCAGATTGGCTCCCAAAGACTCCATGATTTCAGCCATGGTTGGATTGCTGAGCTCCTCGTGAACCGGCATCGCAGAAATCAGAATATCTTTCGGAAACAGCGCCCCCAACCGTCTGGACACGTCATCCATTTTGTCTTTGGCCACTTTATTCGCTACCAAGGTCAGGACCTGAACGCCCTCATTGGTAAATCCGTGCACCGAGGAGAGGGCCATATCCAAAATCTCCGATGGAGTGCGCTTTTCGCAATTGAGAATCAAGGCGACCGGAATGCCTAGGTTTTTGGCAATGGAAATATTCCCGTCAAATTCCACATTATTGACCTCCGTGAAATCCGTCCCCTCGACCACCACAAAATCAAAATTTTCCTGAAGCCGCTTAAACTGCTCGATAATGGTATCGATCAGGAAAGATTCATTGCCTTTGTTGATCTCCTTAAAGGCCTTTTTCCGGGTAAAGGCATACATTTCTTCATACCCTTGATTGAGATTGAAATGCTCTTTCAGAAGTTCAAGTCTTCGGTCTTTTTCCTTTTTGCTTCCGGAAATAATCGGCTTGAAATAGGCCAGTTTATCCGTTTTGGAAGCCAGAAGGTTCATTAATCCGAGGGCATAAATAGACTTTCCGGAAAAGGGCTCGGTGGTAGTGAGGTAGATCGCGTTATTCATAGTTTGGCTAAAAATCCGATGTTTGACGGTTCAAAATAGGGAAATAATCCAAGCAATTTTCCTGATAAAACTCAGGTAATTCCCTCAATTTGGTCAGGTGGAATGTGGACTATTCCATATCAACCTTTACCGGTTTTTTGATTGTCCAGCTTCTAGTGAAGAAGGAAATAACTGAAAAATAGCTACAGATGCACAGATGATTTTTTGGTATTTCTGAGAAGCCTTTTCATTTTTCTGGCAAAGACGCAAAGACGCCAAGGGAAAAGCACTTGGCGCCTTTCTGGCTTTGCGTGAAACCTTTTTAAAAAATTCTTTTCAATGCCTAGCTTTCTTTGAAAGGCATTGTCTGAGTCAGGCCCTTTTGGCTATTTTTAGCCTTCTATGTCCCACCATTCTCCTCACCTTTCCCGTCAACTCGGTCTTGTAGGATTGGCCGCCACAGGGATCTGCTCCATGATCGGTGCGTCCATCTACGTGGTGCCTTTTATGATTCAGCGAAATGTGCCCGGCATTGGCCCCTACGTGCTCCCAGCCTTTCTTTTTGCAGCAATCCCGGCAATTTTTGCAGCGTTTGCCTATACCATTTTGGCTTCGGCCATGCCCCGAGCGGGTGGTTCTTATCTTTATGCCAGTCGGGCAATTCACCCTTTTTGGGGATTTGTGGCCAGCTTTTCCCAATGGTTTGGGCTCTCGATCGTGATCGGGGTAATCGCCTATGTGGTGGTTCCGTTTTTTCGGGATGTGGCTTGGGCCTTGGGTTGGGTGACCGTATCAAACCTCCTGGAATATGCCCCCATCCGAGTTGGACTTTCTTTAGTCTTCCTTTGGGGCTTTGCTTTTGTGAATATTCTGGGGATCAAGTCCTATGAAAAAACCCTGATTCCACTCATGATCCTGATGTTTGTACTCGGAGGCGTGGTGATCGTCGCGGGTTTGATCAATGACCAAAATGACTTCGCACAGGCTTTACTTGCCAAGGAAAATCGAAGCATTTCCGATACTGTTGCTACTTGGAATTGGAAGACCTTTCTTTCGGCTGCAGCGCTATTGTTCTCCAGCTTCATTGGGTTTGATGCCATAGCGCAGGCGGGTGGAGAAGCCAAAAATCCCAAGAAAAACCTCCCCCGTGCGATTTTCTTGGCCATTTTCGGAGTGGGACTTTTCTATTTCAGTTTTACCTATGCGGTGTATCACACCGTTCCCTGGCAGTTTGTGGCTGAAGAAGCGCTACAAAAAGACCTTTCCGCTGCGGGAGTTTTGAGCTATGTCTTGCCTCCGTGGATTGGTGTATTGATTTTGTTTGGAGCAGCTATGGCCCTGCTCAACGACCTTCCGGCGATGATTCTTTCGGTTTCACGCCTGCTATTTTCTTGGAGTGAAGACGGAATTTTCCCCAAAAATCTATCCGCCATCCATCCCAAATTTCAAACGCCATATCTCGCAATCATCACCTCTACCGTTGTCTCGACAGTCGGGGTTTTAGGAAGTCATTTTGCCGGTGATTTCTTTTTGGGGATCGACATTATGGTGACTTCCATGCTGGTCAATTTCCTGCTGATGTGTGTAGCTTTGGTACTTTTCAAGGGGAAAAATCCAGACTTGCATGGACAGATTTCCATTTTCCATTCACCCGGCTTCCAGCAGTTGATTGGCTGGGGAGGAATTATCTTTCTGAGCCTTTTCCTGATTGTACACACGTCGAAAGATTTGCAGGCACAAGTCACCGCTTGGTACTTTCATTCTACCTTGATTTGGATTTTGGTGATGGGAGTGGCTTCGGCTTATTTTATTTTCCGATGGAAAAAACTCCAATCCCAAGACCCACAGCTTTCTCAAAAATTCAAAACCCTACCCGAAAACTAAGATGTCCCTCTCTAAATACCACGAACTCGCCCCCGGGCTGACTATTTGCCGTGCCTTGACCGGACTTTGGCAGATTGCTGATCTCGAGCGCGACGGAACCAAGGTCAATCCACAAGAAGCAGCCAAAGCCATGAAAGCGTATGTTGACGCAGGATTTACCACCTTCGACATGGCAGATCACTATGGCTCGGCAGAGGAAATCACGGGAGTTTACCGTCAGACTTTCGGTGGTGAAAACGCTCAATTTTTCACCAAGTGGGTCCCCTCTCCGGACAAAATCACCCAAGATCAAGTCCGAAAGGCCGTTGAAACAGCCCTCTCCCGCATGCAAAGCGAGCAAATTGACCTGATGCAGTTTCATGCTTGGCAGTATGCACATCCGAGTTGGGTGGATTGCCTGTTTTGGCTGCAAGAGCTAAAAGAAGAAGGCCTGATCAAGCACTTGGGGCTGACCAATTTTGACACAGCGCATTTGAGTATCGTAGTCAATTCGGGCATCGAAGTGGTGAGTAATCAGGTTTGCTATTCGCTTCTTGATCAGCGGGCTGCAGGTCAGATGACCGAACTTTGCCTGAAGCATGGGGTAAAATTGCTGGCTTTTGGTACGGTGGCGGGAGGATTCCTTTCAGAAAAATGGCTGGGCAAACCCGAGCCTATTCTTAACGAATCCCTGACCTGGTCGCAGATGAAATACAAGCGATTCATTGATTCGGCCGGTGGTTGGACTTCCTTTCAAAATTTACTTCAGACCTTGGATGTGATTGCCAAAAAGCACCAAGTTGGTATCGCCAATATCGCCAGCCACTACATCATGACCCGACCAGCAGTGGGAGGAGTGATCATCGGAGCCCGATTGGGAAAAAGCGAGCACATCACCGATAACGAGCAACTTTTCTCCCTTCAGCTGGATTCAACTGATGAACAGCTCATCAAAGAAGCCCTCCAAAAACTCCAAACTATTCCCGGAGACTGTGGAGATGAATATCGAAAACCGCCATTCCTGACTGCCTCAGGGGACCTAAGTCATCACGTGGAATCCTTTCCGGCCCCCTATCCGACGGTTCAGGGTTCCGATGGCCGTACCAAAGCACTGAGCGGAACCATCTGGGAGGATATTGCGGGATTTAGCCGAGCGGTACGAAAGGGAAACCGGATTTTGGTGTCGGGAACCACGGCTACCCATGGCTCTAAAGCGATGGGGGGAAGCGATCCCGGGGCGCAGGCGCATTTTATTCTCGACAAGATCGAGGGCGCCATTCAATCCCTCGGCGGTCGATTGGAAGATGTGGTCCGGACCCGGATTTTCATCCGAAATGTAGACCAATGGGAACCGATTTCCCGGGCACACGGAAAGCGGTTTGCAGGAATACAGCCGGCCAATACGATGGTGCGCGCAGATCTGATCGGAGATGAGTATTTGGTAGAAATCGAGGCAGAAGCTGTCGTAGAAAAATAAGGCAGCGAAACAGAGACCGATATTTTCGGGTAAATTCCGATTTCCTCCTCAATCCTATCCCTAATGGAAAAAATTCTGATTCAGTCTTATAAAAGTCCCGTGGGCGAGTTGATCTTGGGAGTATTTCAAAATCAACTCTGCCTCTGCGACTGGAAGTACCGGAAGATGAGGGAAGCCATCGATCAGAGGATCAAAAAGGGACTTCAGGCTGAAATGGAAGAAGGGAATCATCCGATTTTGGATCAGGCCAAAAAGCAGTTGGAGGAATATTTTGACGGGAAACGCCGGGATTTTGATCTTCCTATATTGCCCGTCGGAACGGAATTTCAGCAGCGGGTTTGGAAGGCTTTGCAGGGAATTCCCTTTGGAAAAACGAATAGCTATCTGGAGCTTTCTCAGCAGCTTGGTGATCCCAATGCCATCCGGGCGGTGGCTTCCGCCAACGGGGCCAATGCGATCTCGATTATTATCCCTTGTCACCGGATTATCGGATTGGACGGAGCCTTGGTGGGTTATGCGGGAGGAATCGAGGCCAAGAAAAAACTACTCCAACTTGAAGGAGTCAAGCTTTTCCAAAATCAGGGTCAGACAAGCCTTTTTTGATTTTTTTGCTTACCTTTTTTGAAGCTAAACCCTAAAATCCATGAAAGCATCACTCTTTACTTTATTCCTACTTTTAGCATTCCTGTTCTCCAGCCAAGCCCAATCCAAAATTGATGTGAGTGGCACCTGGATCGTGGATGTTCAGACTGATATGGGAAGTGGCACGCCTACGTTTGTCCTCAAGCAGGACGGTGAAAAAATCACGGGCACCTACTCGGGAACCTTAGGGGAAGCACCCGTCACCGGCATCTTGAAAGGAAATGTGCTTCACTTGGAGTTTTCTATTGAGGGAAACCGAATTACCTACGACGGTACTGCAAGTGCATCAGAAATCAGTGGCAAAGTCAACCTCGCCGATATGGCCATGGGAACCTTCAAAGGAACACGAAAGTAGACTTAATGAAAAGCCATATCAGCCAAAAGCCACTAAAAAAGGGGGAGGAAATTTTGGCGGCTGAAATCCGAGCTGGCATCTACATGCTGATAAAGGAATATCATCCCGACCTCAATCCAGAGCATCATATCAGTCTGGACGAACTCAATCTCTACCGCCGACTCTATCTGACCCGACTGGTCGAGCAGGAAAAAGGTGAGCTTGCCAAAATCGATGAGGATGTGATGATAGCCATTCGGGACAATTCAATTTTGTCTGAAAAAATCCAAGACGAAACCGAGCCGGAACTCACTTTTGGAGAAAAAATGGCTGATCACATCGCAACATTCGGTGGCAGTTGGACTTTTATTTTAGCATTCTTTGTTTTTTTAGTCTGTTGGATTTTGGTAAATATTTATGTGCTCTCGACAAAACCCTTTGATCCTTACCCCTTTATTTTACTCAACCTGATCCTCTCTTGCCTGGCTGCGATCCAAGCTCCGATCATCATGATGAGCCAAAACCGTCAAGAGGCAAAAGACCGGCTTCGCTCAGAGCACGATTACAAAATCGACCTCAAAGCCGAGCTCGAAATCAAAATTCTCAGCGAGAAAATAGACCATCTCCTCGTCCATCAAAATCGAAAACTCCTTGAAATCCAAGAGGTACAGATCGATTATCTCGAAGACCTCCTCAAGCAAATCAAGAATTCCACCTCCAAGTCCAGCTAGCCCATGCACCCCATTTTGAAAAACACCATCGCTGTCATCGCAGGTCTCCTGATTGGAGGTACTGTCAATTCTTTATTAATCATGAACAGTGCGAAAATCATTCCTCCACCGGAGGGCGCTGACCTCACAACTACAGAAGGACTTACTGCCGCCATGGCCCTGATGGAACCCAAGCATTTCTTGATCCCTTTTCTGGCCCATGCATTGGGCACCTTGGTCGGAGCGTTGATTACCGCCAAGATAGCAGTTTCCTATGCCAAAGAACTGGCGCTGTTTATAGGAATGATGTTTTTCATAGGTGGCACCTTTATGGTGATGTCACTCCCTTCCCCGCTTTGGTTCAACGTCACCGATTTATTACTTGCCTATTTTCCTATGGCTTGGTTAGGCTGGAAAATTTCAGGTAAAAAAGAAAGGTTAACTAAGCAGTTTTAATAGCCTTTTCTGAAAAAATAAACTTACGAACTCATGAACACTCGGTTTTTTATCCACTTGGCCACTTTATCAGCACTACTGGGGTATGCAACCTCCTGTGCGGTCAATCCCGTCACCGGCAAAAAGCAGTTGGTCTTGATGTCTGAGGCCCAGGAAATTGCCATGGGGAAGCAGTCCGACCCTGAGATTGTCGCCTACTTTGGGCTATATGAGGATCTGGAACTGCAAAAGTTCATTACGCTAAAAGGCACTGAAATGGCCGCGATCTCCCATCGACCCAAACTCGCCTATGAGTTTAAAATTGTTGATTCCCCAGTCATCAATGCCTTTGCTGTCCCGGGTGGATACGTCTATTTCACACGGGGAATAATGGCTCACTTCAACAATGAAGCGGAATTTGCAGGAGTCTTGGGCCATGAAATCGGTCACATCACTGCCCGGCATTCGGTCATTCAGCAGCGGAATCAGATCCTTGGCCAAGTGGGGCTGATCGCCGGAGTGATTTTGGTACCCGAGATCTCCCAGTTTGTCGAGCCTCTTTCCCAAGGCATGCAATTGGCACTTTTGAGTTTTGGTCGGGATGCAGAGCGCCAATCGGATGAATTGGGCGTGGAGTATTCTTCCAAAATAGGCTATGACGCCACCGAAATGGCAGGCTTCTTTAAAACCTTGGAAAGGCAAGGAGCAAAATCCGGAGCCGGCGAAATCCCGGAATTTTTGTCCACTCACCCTTCTCCGGCAGAGCGAAATGTGACAGTGGCACGCTTGGCTGAGGAATGGAAACAAAAGTTAGCGCTGACAGATCCGGAAATAAACCGGAACAGCTACCTGAAAAAAATTGACGGTATCGTCTTGGGCGAAGATCCACGGCAGGGTTTTTTGGAGAACAGCATCTTTTACCATCCCGTCCTCAAATTTCAATTCCCCACACCTCAAAGCTGGAGCTTCCAAAATACTCCCCAACAGGTTCAAATGGCTCCGAAAACAGGCGATGCCTTGATGTCTTTGACCTTGGCAAAAGGAAATACGCCGGAAGAAGCCGCTCAGGCTTTTGTGCAGCAATACAAACTGGAGTTGGTTGAATCAAAAAAAGAAACCATCAACGGATTGCCGGCATTTCTTGTCATTGCAGACCAAAAAAGTGAGAAAGGTACCATCCGGGTTTTGTCCACCATGATTCAGTTCAATGGAAACCTTTACCACATCATGGGCATCTCGGAGCTTTCCAAATTCCCGACATATCAGCCGACTTTTATGGCCACAGTTAGAAACTTCCAGGAACTGAAAGATGCCGAAAAGCTCAATCGAAAACCAGAACTTCTCAGATTGAGGACACTAAACCAAACCATGACCCTCCAGGCAGCCCTGCAAAGCTTCAATATGCCCAAAGAGCGATTTGAAGAATTGGCTATTCTCAACGGAATGCAACTAAACGATCAAATCAATGCAGGTACCATCATCAAAGTGATCGGTAACTAATGTCCTCAGCCGCTTTAACCCACCACTCGACCTTCTTAAAATAATTCAAATGAGGATATACCTGATTTTCTTGGGACTTGTATTTCTCTTTTCCTGTCAAGGAGAACCTTCTTCCCCTGAGCTATCCAAAAGTGAGAAATATGACGATCTCGTCACCTTATTCCAAGATTGGAGGAGTTTTGAAAATCCCCCGATAACGGATGGTGCTCCTGACTATACCGCAGCATCTTTTCTAAAAAGACAGGAAGAATTTTTAGCACTCAGACAACGGCTCAATGCCATCGAATACAAAAACTGGCCAATCGAGCAACAGGTAGATTGGCACATTGTCTGGGCGGAAATGAACGGGTATGAGTTTAATGTCCAGGTGCTAAAACCATGGGAAAGGGATCCCGCCTATTACAAATCCATCTGGATGGATCGAAGTGACGTGCCCGCGCACGAAGGTCCTACCCATCATCGCACGACAGAAGTATGGACCTATTCTTTTCCGCTTACGGCAGAAGCCAAAGCGGAATTTCTGGCTGATCTACGGATCATTCCACCCCTCCATGAGCAAGCCAAGAAAAACCTAACAGGCAATGCCAAAGACCTCTGGATAGCAGGAATACGGGATATTGAATTTCAATTGCAGGACTTGGATGCGATTTTGGAATTTCCGGGAGTAAAAGAAGATGCGGATTTGACTGTTGCCATAGAAAAAGCAAAAACCGCTACTGCTGAGTTAGCCCAATGGCTCAAAGATCAGGCTCCGCTCAAAACCGGCCCCTCAGGAATCGGAAAAGAAAACTACACCTGGTACCTGCAAAATGTCCATTTGGTTCCTTTGACCTGGGAGGATGAGGTAATGTTGTTGGAAAGAGAATTGGCTCGTGCTTGGTCCAATCTGAAATTAGAAGAGCATCGAAACAGAAAGCTGCCTCCACTCCAAGCAGCTGATTCTCCGGAGGCTTACTTGGCACAGGCTGAGGCAGGAGCAAAGAGTCTGATGAAATTCCTCGAGGAAGAAGAAATCGTCAGCGTGAAGGATTATTTTGACCCGGCTCTTCGGGAGCATTTGGGGGGATTTGTACCAGAGGATCGGCGGAATTTCTTTTGGATCACCGCTCATTTAGATCCTAGACCCCTGTATTCCCATTTCTACCATTGGTTTGAACTGGCCATCATGGACAATGATCCCCATCCTTCAATCATTCGCAGAGGTCCCCTATTGTACAATATTTTCGATTCCAGAAATGAAGGTACTGCGACCGCCGTGGAAGAAATGTGGATGCATGCGGGACTCTACGATGACAGTCCACGCAGCCGGGAGATCGTCTATATCATGATTGCACAGCGTGCAGCACGAGGGCTGGGCTCGCTCTATGCCCATGCCAATGAGATGAGCATGGAAGAGGCCGGAGGCATTCATTCGGAATACACTCCGAGAGGCTGGATGAAGACGGAAAAAGAATTGCTTCTATTCGAGCAGCATCTTTATTTAAGACAACCGGGCTATGGCACCAGTTATATCACCGGAAAATTCCTTTTGGAAAATGCGATGGCCGAATATGCGCGAATTCAGGAAGGACAAGGGAAAGAATTCAAAATCAAAGCGTTTTTCGATCAACTCAATGCGATCGGAGGCATTCCTATTTCCTTGGGCACCTGGCAAATGACCGGAGTCGATCAGCCAGTGCAAACTATGGTCAAGAAGTATTCAGATTCACCCAAACCCTTTTAAACTAAAAGAGAATCAAAACCAAACCCCATTCCTATGAAATTACTACTTACGCTCTTCTTCGTCCTAAGAATCAGTGTTGCCTTTGCACAAGCTGAAAAAGAGGTGGAAAAAGCAATCCTTGACCTTCGTACCGCAATGCTTGCAGAGGATGCCAATGCCCTCCGTGGTCTCACCTCCAAACACCTGTCTTATGGACACTCCAGTGGGGTTATCGAAAATCAGGAGGAGTTTTTAGAAGTGTTTGCCTCTAAAAAATCAGATTATCAACAGTGGGATATCCGCGATCAGGAAATCAGCTTTCCGAATAAAAATCTCGCCATCGTCAGGCATAAGGTAAATGCAGAAATCTCAGGTGCGAATGGCCAAATCAACAAACTGGATATTGGACTGCTCATGGTCTGGACCAAAGAAAAAGGAGCATGGAAGCTCCTGGCCCGCCAGGCTTTTCGAATGCCTCAACCCTAAACTGCTGATTTTCCGAGACAAAAAAAAAGACCGGATCACTCCGGTCTTTTTGCTTGGATATAGGTTAATTCCAGCCCCCGCCAAGTGCACGATAGAGCTGCACATTGGCTTGTAGTCTGGATGCTTTTAAGTCTGCCAATTCAATGGCTGACTCCAGTGCCCGGCTTTGGGCATTGATTACTTCGAGGTAATTGGCATAACCGACCGAAAATAGGGTATTCGAATTTTCTACCGATCGCTGCTGTACAGAAACCTCGTATTGTTTGAGTTTAAGTTGATTTTCCAGAGTCTGAATCTGATTGACCAAATCCAAGACTTCCAGATACGCATTTAGCGTCCGTTTTTCATACTCTAGCAGTGCAATTCGTTGATCAGCTTTGGCCACCTCAAACTCTGCCTGAATTTGTCTCCGATTGAAAATCGGTGCAGTCAAACCTGCTCCGATTTGATAGGCAGTAGAGGCTGGATTGAAAAACAGTTTACTGAAATCGAATGCATTAAAACCCGCCATTCCAAAGAGATTGATGGAGGGATAAAATGCCGCCTTGGCAGCGTTGACATCAAATCTAGAGGCCTGCAGTTGGTATTCAGCCTCCTTGACATCCGGACGATACTGCAACATCTGAGCAGGAATTCCGATCTCCCGGATTCTGGGCCTTTCTACTGCACTATCCAGTTCTATTCGATTGGTGGGAATTTCCAGGTTTCCCACCAATCTTGACAGTCCATATTCGGTAGAGCGTTGCTCCCGGATTTTGGCTTCCAGCTGCGCTTTGGAGTTGAGCACCAAAGCCTCAAATTGATCCACCGCAAGTTGATTTGCTCTTCCCCCTTCCTTCAGTTCGGAGATGAGACGGAGTCCGATTTCCTGAAGTCGGATGTTTTCATGCAATACATTGATCTCGGCGTCAATGGCAAGGAGTTCGTAATAATTAGAGGCAACTTCAGATACCAACCAGGTCCGAACAGCCTTTGCCATTTCCTCAGAAGCCATGAATCGCGACACAGCGGCTCTCTTCCGATTGGTCAATTTACCCCACACGTCCAATTCCCATTCGAAACTGGCCCCGATGATAAAGTCTTTATAGGGATCCGGAATTCTTTTGTCTTCCGGGACAGTAGAGGAAAGATTTGAGTCAAAATTTCCGACTCCATCCATCGTATACTCACCGAATTTTCGCTGGGAGGCTCCCGCCATACCCGAGACTGCCGGAAGCAACCCTGCTTTGGCAGCCTTCATGATGGCTCGGGAGGCTTTGATACGCTCCAGCGTCATGAGATTATCCTGGTTGTTAGCTAAAGAAGAACCAATCAGCGTCTTGAGGCGGGGATCCTGGAAATAATTTTCCCAGTTGATCTGTGCAATGCTGAGCGTGGTATCTTTGTCTACTCCTTGATATTCTTCAGGCAACACGATGCGGGATTCCGCTGTAGTGGCCTCTTTTATTTTGCATCCTGAGGTCAGCATCAACCCCAAAATTCCCACAATAGCAATCTTTTTCATGCGTGTACTTCCTGGGTTTGGGTGGTGACTTGTAATCTTTTGGCTTTCTTTTCTTTCATTCGGGTATCGATGGTTTCAAAAACCACATACAAACCCGGGATCAAAAACACCCCGATCACGGTACCGATCAGCATCCCTCCTGCCGCGGCAGTACCGATGGTTCGGTTACCGATTGCACCCGCTCCGGAGGCAATGGTCAATGGAATCAAACCGGAGATAAAGGCAAAGGAGGTCATCAGGATCGGACGCAATCGTTCCACCCCACCATTGATCGCACTCTGGAGTATAGAGATACCTTTCGCTCGGTTTTGGATCGCGATCTCAATGATCAGGATGGCGTTTTTACCCAACAACCCAATCAACATGACCAAAGATACCTGGGCGTAGATGTCGTTTTGAAGCCCCACCAGATTGAGGAAGAAGTACGAACCAAAGATCCCCGCAGGAAGTGAAAGAATCACCGGAAGCGGAAGCATGTAGCTTTCGTATTGTGCTGCCAAAAGCAGGTACACAAACACCAAACAGATCAGGAAAATATACACGGCCTGATTTCCTGAGGCAATCTGCTCACGGGTAATCCCCGACCAGTCGATATCATAACCACGGGGAAGCGTCTCTGCCGCCACTTCTTCCACTGCCTTGATGGCATCACCGGAAGAGTAGCCCGGGGCAGCATCACCGGAGATCAAGGCTGAGGTAAACATATTGTATCGGGTCAATTGCTCCGGCCCATACACTCGCTCGATGCTCACGAAATTGGAATAAGGCACCATTTCTCCATCCTTGTTTTTGGCATACATTTCCAAAAGTGATTCCGGGGAAGTCCGATATTCCGGAGAAGCCTGGATCATTACTTTGTACATCATCCCATACCGGATAAAGTTGGAAGCATAGTAGGAACCGATGTAGCTCTGCAAAGTCTCCATCGACTCACTGACAGATATCCCGAGTTTGGCGGCTTTGTCATGATCTACACTCAGAAGAAATTGCGGAAAGCTGGGATCAAAGTTGGTAAAGGCCCCCTCGATCTCCGGTCTTTCATTGAGTGCCTGTATAAATTCCTCATTTACCCGGGCCATATTGCCGAGATCGGTACCCGAACGGTCCTGAAGACGAAGTTCGAAACCGGAGGCATTACCAAATCCCGGAACCGGAGGCGGTGCCAAAAACTGAATATCGGCGCCTTTGATATGCGCTGTCCTCTCGGAATACTCAGCTATCAATTGGTTGACATCCTTATCTCTTGAGTCCCAAGATGCTAAATTGACCATCCCCATCCCATAGGACGCTCCTGCAGTCTCGGTCAATAGCGAATATCCCGCTAGCGTGGAAACCGTTTCCACTTCTTCCAAAGGAAGCAAAGCCGCCTGAACCTGATCCATGATTTCGGAAGTACGGTCTACGGTTGCTCCCGGAGGAGTAGTCACGTTGACATAGATCATCCCCTGATCTTCATTAGGAATAAAGCCTGTAGGAACAATCGTGATCATGCCATAGGTCAGCACGAAAAACAGAACCAATGCACCGTAGGTGATGGTCTTGCGGTCGGCGATCTTTTTGACCACACTCAAGTACTTGCCTGCCAATGCGTCGTATTTGGCATTGAACGCATTGAAAAACTTCTGAAGCGCACTTTCATGTCCCTCACCTGCGTGATGCATGGGCTTAAGCATCATCGCGCACAGCGCAGGCGACAGCGTCAAAGCATTGATCCCCGAGATCACAATGGCAATAGCCAAGGTCAATGAAAACTGTCGGTAGAAAATCCCCACCGGACCGGATAGAAAACTCACCGGAATAAATACCGCAGACATCACCAAGGTGATCGCCACGATCGCCCCGCCGATCTCTTTCATGGCCGCAATGGTGGCATCCAAGGCATTAAGTTTGAGTTCGTGCATTTTGACGTGCACGGCCTCTACCACCACGATGGCATTATCCACCACAATACCGATGGCTAGAACCAGCGCAAAGAGGGTGAGAAGGTTGATGGAGAAGCCAAAAAGCTGCATGAAAAACAGGGTTCCCACCAGCGAAACCGGTACCGCAATGGCCGGAATCAAGGTGGATCTGAAATCCTGCAAGAACAAAAACACCACGATAAATACCAGCAAGAAAGCTTCGATCAGGGTCTTGACCACCTCATAGATTGACGCATCCAAGAATCGGCTGACATCATAGGATACGTTGAAGGTCATTCCGGGAGGAAAGGAGGATTCTTGAATTTCCTCCATTTTGGCTTTGATATTGGAGATTACCTCACGGGCATTCGAGCCCGGACGCTGCTTGATCATGATGGATGCAGAAGGCTTTCCGTCGGTCATCGACACCATGGAGTATTCCAAGGCGTCAAATTGAATATCCGCCACGTCTTTTAGCTTCAGCAACGACCCGTCGGCCAAGGCCTTCAAAGTGATGTTTCGGTATTCTTCTTCCTGATTGAATTTACCGGTGTACTTCAATACATACTGAAGCGCCTGAGGATCACGATCCGAAGATATTCCGGATTTACCCGGTGCGGCTTCCACGTTTTGAGCACGGATCGCTTCTGTGACATCTTGAGGAGAAAGGTCATAGGCAGCCAGTCGGTCAGGTTTGAGCCATACCCGCATCGCATAGTCTTTCATCCCCATGATTTCAGCACGACCCACACCATCGATCCGCTTCAATTCTGGCAAAATATTGATGTCAGCAAAGTTGTACACAAACTTCTCATCCTGGGTAGAATCAGAGGTGGTCAGGTTGAGATAAAGAAGCATGGAGTTTACTTCTTTTTCGGTCTGAACACCCGCCCGGATTACTTCCTCGGGGAGTTCATCAAGTACGGTAGCGACCCGGTTTTGGACGTTGACCGCTGCTTGGTCCGGATCTGTACCCACTTTGAAAACGATGTTGATCAGGGAAATACCATCGTTGGTATTGACCGAAGTCATGTATTCCATCCCAGGCACCCCGTTGA
Source organism: Algoriphagus aquaeductus (assembly GCF_003253485.1). Taxonomy (GTDB): domain Bacteria; phylum Bacteroidota; class Bacteroidia; order Cytophagales; family Cyclobacteriaceae; genus Algoriphagus; species Algoriphagus aquaeductus. Next base: position 83,466 of record NZ_QKTX01000016.1, read on the forward strand.
TAGCGCGCTCAAGTGGAGTAGCTACAGCTTTGGCCAATACTTCTGCATTGGCACCGGTATATCGGGCCGTCACCGTCACGGCAGGGGGTACGATATCCGGAAACTGAGTAATCGGCAACGAGGTCAGCGCCAAGATACCCAGCAGGGTAATGAACACAGAGATGACCGTCGAGAGGATCGGCCTCCTGATAAATAATTCAAGCATGTAAAGGGAAATTAGCCGTGATGATTATCTAACGCTCAGAAGGTCATGGTACACGTCAGCTGCTGCCACAGACTGAGGCACCACCTTGGTTCCGTCTTTTACCTGCTGGATGCCTTCGAATACAATCTTGTCTCCCGGCTCAAAGCCATCGGCGATGTAATAGATGTCGTAGCGCTGAATGGGCTTAAAGCTTCGCACCTTCACGGTATTCTCCTTATCCACGACATACACATAGGTAAAGTCTTGGATCTCAAAAGTAGACTTCTGAGGAATGAGATACACCTGATCCAACTTTGACATCATCTGGATTTTACCAGAGGCACCGTGCTTGATCAAGTTGTCCGGATTGGGAAAACGAACCCGAAAGCCGATAGAACCCGTTCCTGACTCGATGTCACCCTCGGTGGTTTCCAGCTTTCCTTTAAGACCGTACTTTTCACCGTCAGAAAGGATCAAAGTCAACTGCTCGGAGAAGGTTTCTGCTCCGCTCTCAATCTTACTTCGCATGAAATTGAGGTATTCGTTTTCGTTGACTTTGTAATAAGCAAATACCGAAGAAATGTCGGTGATGGAGGTCAGGAGGTCGTTTTCGGTAACCAAACTTCCGATCTTGTGAGGAATTCGGTCCACCAATCCGTCAAAAGGTGCTTTGACAGTGGTGTACGAAAGTCCGGTTTGGGCAGACTTCAACATGGATTCTGCCTCGGCAATCTGAGAATCTGCCACTGCTTTCTTTGACTTGGCCAATTCCAACTCGGAAGGAGAAATGATTTTTTTATTGACCAAAATTTGGAGACGCTCCATCTCCACTTTGGCAGCCGACTGTTCGGCTTTGGCACGGGCCAAACCTGCACGGGCTGAATTCACCATCTCGTTGTATTCTGCAGAAGAAAGTTGGAAAAGGGTTTGACCTTTTTTCACGAACTCACCTTCATCCACAAAAATCCGATCGACAAAACCGGACACTTTGGAGCGTACTTCTACAAATTGGACAGCTTGAATATCTGCGATATAGGTCTGAGGAACCTCCACAGACTGAGGCTGCAATTCCAATACAGGAATATCTACAGCAGTATTTTCATCTTTACTTTTGGAATTTCCTTCGGTGCACGAAGTCATTATTCCTCCCACAAGCAGCATGGCAGCCATGGAAATAACCATTGGGGTCACAAATGTCTTCACTCCGGAAAACACATTAAGTTTTTCAGTTTTCATAAGAATAGAAATAAATGATAAAGAGCGACAACAGGGTCATTGTCAGTCGGTACAAAAAGCGAGGCAAAAAATCAGCTTAGGGAGCGTTGACCTGGATGGTATGCTGAATGAGGAGTTTGAGGTATTTATCAATATGGATTTCCGAGTAGGATTTGGCAATCCTGCAGGTAAGGAATATCAAGCCCGGAAAATCGAGCGCATCGAAATTCCGGTCATTTTTCAGACGCTGAGAAGATGAGGAAGAAGTTCTTACCCTAGCCTCGGCTGGGATCAAATCAGAAAAATCAAACTGAAAAACGTCCAACGTTTCAGCTTGAAAGTCTTGAGTCGTAGTGTCCTTTTCCGGAAGAGTTGGATTAGTTGGCCCAACTGGAAAGGCACCCAGACTGATAAAGAAGAGAGCAATCCCTAAGAACCATCTCATATTTTCGGTCGCAATAATAAGGTGTATTCGGTTGTTGGGTTTAGTGTCGGACATGGATCCTAAGCTTCTGTCCTGTAACTGACTGCAAAGTAAAATAGTTTCCAGCTGATAATTGTCATTTTTTTAGAAAACCTTAAGATTTCTTGATGAATGGCAGACAGAACCGCTTAAAAGTTAGAATTTCGATGGTATTCATGAGATTTTCTACTCGATGAATCAAACTAACATCATGAAATGCCCATGAGTAAATGCTTCTCACACAGGGGAATGATTATCCGGGGCATTCCATCTGGCCATTAAAAATCAAATTATAAACAGATGAAAATCAGTTCAAAATATTCTCCTTCAAAACTTATTCAAGATGGATTTTGACCCATGTCTTACTTGATTGCCTGTCACTGACACCGTTCATCAATTCCGATGGAGAAGGTCAATTAGACCTTGATCAAGTCTTTTTTTTGCGTATGCTGCTCAAATCTTTTCTCAAATCCAGGATCTTCTGTCTTCATCCACACATCCCAAAACGTGAAATATAACCCATAATTACAGCGGAATTTATGGTGGTGCATGTCATGGTGGGTGGCCCCTACGACCCATCTAAAAACCGGTGATCTCAACGCTGCTTCGGAATATACTTCCACTCCGGCATGGTTGATCACTGCGGTAATTGACATGGTGATCAAGAGTGCGATCAGGACAAAAAAATGAATGGGTAACACGAGAACCAATACCGGCAAAAAAATTGCCTGCAGTCCTGCCTCGATCGGATGAAAAGAAAAAGATGTAAAGGAGCTGGTGTAAAGGCTGTTGTGATGAATGTGATGAAAATGACGGATTACCTGAGGCCGATGCATCCAACGATGAAGCCAATAATAGTAAGTCTCATGTAAAAACAAAGCCACTCCGAAACTTCCGGGAAGCCAAATCGCATCCCACCAGGTGAGCTGAGTGTACAATTGAGAAATTCCCTTTTGCCAAAAAATCAATATTGCCACCCCTGCAAAAGCAAAGATGAGCGCACCAAGAAAGGAGTATCGGATTTCCTTTTTGACCTGAGGCAATCGCACCTGCTCATGGAGTCTTCGGTAAGGCATGGCGTCGCCCAATTTTTTATAAACCCACTCATGGTAAATCCACGCCAACACCAAATACCGCAAAAATATGCCGGACAGAAGGATAAAAAAGATCAATAGAAAATACTGGGGTTCGGTGTAATCGGAAGAAAGCAACCACTCGAGATTAAAATCCATGTTAATTGAGTTCCATGACTCGTTGGTAACAAATTTGAAAAAGTAAGGTTCAGGACCTTCCGGCTGAAATTGCGCATTTTCGCAATTCTTCAAACCTAGCGGGCAAGCCACACAGGCAAAGAACGGGGTGTTATCATAAGAATTCCCACTTCGAACCGTAATCCCAAACCGCTTTTACCCCCTTAAAATCTTCTCCATTTTCTTTCCCTTGGCCAACTCATCGATCAGCTTATCCAATTGCCGGATTTTTTTCATCAGCGGATCTTCGATTTCTTCTACCCGATAGCCACAGATTACCCCGGTAATCAGTTCCGAATTGGGATGATAGAAAGGTGATTCAGCAAAAAATTCCTCAAAATTTTTCTTGGAGTCGATTTGATTTTGCAGACCCGACAAATCATAGCCAGTCAGCCAACAGATGATCTCATCCACTTCGGCTTTAGTCCGCCCTTTCCGCTCGGCCTTGGTCACATAGTGCGGATATACACTGGCGAAGGTCATTTTGAAAACTCTTGAATTGTCCATGCCTAATTTATCCTTGATTGAAATGAAAATTCTCCTCCCGGATACCGGGTGTAGATATGCTGATACACATGAATGGTCTTCTCAGAAACCTCCATATCGGAATAGACATCCTGCGGAAGCCACTGCAGGGTATCAAAAATTATGGTTTTGACCTGCGCGGTGATCTGCCTGCTTTCTCTCCATCGTTCGATCTTCAGCTTTTCGGCTTTCAGTTTCCCAAGGGTTTCTGCTGCAACTTTTTTCACCGCCTTGGATTCTTTGGGATCTAGGGTCTTTCCGCTTCTCAGCAAATCAAAAATAGCCAAGGTCTCTTCATCCAAATTCTCCCGAATGGCCCTAGCCTCTTCCACCATCAAATCACCCAAGAATTGCCCCAAATTGTCAAAGGCTCTTTGGGTGTCCTCCAAACTCTTTCCTTTGTTGTACTCGGCGATTATCTCCAAATACCGCTCATAGAAGGTGTAGCGAAGTGGATTCTCTTTCATCATCTGCTCCAGTTTCTTCTCCACAGCCCGCTGCAAGTCAAAAACCAAGGTGTTTTTTCGGGGTGTTTTGGCAAAAGCAGCCTTCAATTTTTCAAAATCCAAACTGGACAAATCCACATAGACCTCTTTGGGTTCCTTCACTTCCTTGGCATCGATCACCACACTCTCATCCACAATCCGCTGCAATTGCAGAATGATTGAAGTCACATCCGCGGATTTGGTTTGCTGATTTAGCTGCTGGTAAATCGCCTCGATGGCATTGTAGGAGCGAATAAAAGGCTTGACATGCTCTTCGGGGTAAAGGGCCTTGTACTTTCGAAACACCTCCCGGGCCATCACTTCAAATTTGGTTCGAGTCGTTTCATTCAGGCACACACAGTCCACAGCGGACTTGATATTACCGATTTTCTCCATGGCTTTGGCTTCGGCATTGCTCAATCGGCCCAAGTCAAAACCCAATTCTTTCAAATATCCTTTGACCTGACGAATCGACTCTTTGAGCTCTTCGGCCATACTTTCCAGCAATTCAAAGGGCTTTTCTTTCCCTACCGAAGTCCCGGATTGCCTTTTTCCTCCACCTTCTCCATAGACAGAATAGGCCTTTTCCAGCTGCTTGTACACGTTGCCATAATCCACGATCAGGCCGTTTTCCTTTTCATCGTCATAGACCCGATTGGCCCGGGCGATGGTCTGCATCAGCGTATGGCCTTTGATTGGCTTGTCCAAGTAAACCGTAGAAACGCAAGGCGCATCAAATCCCGTAATCCACATGGCACAGACAATGGCCAAACGAAAGGGATTGTCCTCGTCCTTAAACTCCTTTTCCAAATCCCGCTCCACCATCTTCTTGCGATGGGGAGTGATCTCCAAACCCATTTTTCGGAATTTGTCCACTTCGTTTTGCTCGGAACTGACGATGACACACACTTCTGTTTCTTCTACTTTGGCTAGCTTCCTCCTCAGCACCTGCGCCTCTTCGATATCTTCAGCCAGCTCAATTCGCTTTTTCAACTCGGTGATATAAATGGGCCAATAGTGCTGAATCAAGCCATACATCCGCACGGCGGTCGGCTTGTCCAAGGTCACCAGCATGGCTTTACCCTGGTAGCCCCGCTCATTGAAATGCCACACCAAATCCTTGGCAATCGCATCCAGGCGTGACTCCGCTGTAAGAATCACATAATCCTTCTGAAAGAGGTAAGCCAGCTTTCGCTTTTTATCCTCATCGAGATTTTCATCTTCGAGGATCTCGGCCATTTCCTCATCCAAGGCGGGATTTTCCAACCCCAGCTTCTCTCCTTTGTTCAGGTAGCGCAGGGGCAAGGTAGCCCCGTCCTCGATTGCCCGCTTGAAGTCATACACGGAGACATATTCCCCAAAAATATTCTTGGTCAGCTCCTCTTCGTCCTTGATAATGGGCGTACCGGTAAAGCCCAAATAGGAGGCATGGGGAATGCCATGAAAGCGCATATTCCGGGCAAAAGTCCCCGACTGCGTGCGGTGCGCTTCATCGGAAATCACAATGATGTTCTTGCGATCCGTGATCAGCGGATACTCACTCTCGATCCTTGGATCGATGGAAAACTTATGAATCAAAGAAAACACGTACCGATGGTTTTCCTTGAGCAGTTCCCGAAGGTGCTCCCGATTTTTGGCGACGACCTGCTTGTTGGTCACTGCCCCTACCGACGTGAAGGTATCGTAGAGCTGACGCTCCAACTCGCTCCGGTCCACCACGATCAAAAAAGTGTAAGAACCTCCAAACTTCCGGTGAATCTTTTGGGCCAAAAAGACCATGGAGTAAGACTTTCCGCTACCCTGCGTATGCCAAAATACGCCAAGTTTCCCCTTCAGTTCCTCGATGTTGGCGGCCTGATTCATGACCTTGTTCACGCCGATAAACTGATGGTTTTTGGCCATGACCTTGACCACATCTCCTCCACTGTCGTCGAAGAGCAGGAAGTTCTCAAACAAGTCCATCAGGTTCTGCTTGGAGCAAGTACCCCGCAGTAGCGTATCCAAACTCACCACACCTTCTTCCTCTTCAGTAATCCGCTTCCAGTCCAAAAAGAATTTGAAAGGACTCGTCACCGTGCCCACTTTGGCATCGGTGCCGTTGGTCAGGATCACGAAGGCATTGCAATGAAAGAGGTGGGGAATGCTGTCTTTGTAATCAGTCAAATTGTCGGTGTAGGCATTTCTCAGGTCGGTATGATGCGCCTTGAGCTCAAAAAAGACCAAAGGAATCCCATTGACAAAGCCGACCACATCGGGCCGACGATTGTAGAGTTCTCCGACTACTTCGAGCTGGCGAACTGCCAAAAAGTGGTTGGACTCGTACTCCTCAAAATCAAATACCCGAAGTTTTTTCTTGACCAATTCTCCTTTTTCATTGGTAAAGGAAACGGACACGCCTTCCTTGAGCAAGTCGTATTTTTCTTTATTCAGACGGGCGAGGGTCTTGTCCGCGCTTTTCTGCTCGATCTGCTCCACGGCTTGCAAGTAGGCGACTTCAGGCAGATTTGGATTGAGCCGCTGCAAAGCAGGAATCAGGTACTTTCTCAGAATGACCTCTGACTTGTTTTCACGACCAAGCAGGCTGTCGGGACCAAAGCTTTCCTTTTTCCAAGCGGTAAGCACCTCCCATCCGAGCTCTTCCAAGACCTCTTGGGTAGCTGCTTCAATCAAGCCGTCTTCTGAGTATTCGTAGCTCATATCAGGATAATTATGTCAGGATCAAGATTCACAGGATTGAAGGATTGGCTGGATTAATATTAAATGGAATTAGGGATTGATGGAATTGAATTTTGGATTGAAGACTTTTTTGAATTGTAAGCTCCTAGCTCCGAAATTGATCAGCAAACCGATGGGTTTGTCATAGGCAACTACATAATTTTTAGCCTGAGCCAAATGCACGTCTTCAAGGGTAATGACAGCTTTAAGCTCGACAATGACCAGATTTTCCACTACAAAATCCACCCTTCGGGTACCTACTTTAATTCCATCATAGTAAATCTCATGTTCCTCTTCCCTTTGAAAAATCAACCCCGCACGTTCCAATTCAATGGCAAGACAGCGTTGATAGATTACTTCCTGAAAACCATTCCCCAGCGTATTGTGCACCTTCATCGCACAACCGTTGATTTGGTAGGTTAGGTTTTCAATGTTTTTCATTCCTTCTCTTTATTCTTAATTATTTAATCAATTAGCAGCGATCTTGTCTTAATTCCAAAAGACTGATTACCAAAATAAAGAATAACTCATCCTCTTATCCATACCCTCATCCAATCAATTCTTGTCGTCCTCAAATCAGGTAAATCATAGTATCCTGTTCATCCTAGAATCCTGAAAATCCTGATTCAGACAATGTTATCTCCCCACTCATCAAGCGTGGCAATAAAGTATCCCTGGATTCTTTGAGGAGGCGGTTTTGACTTTTTAAAAGATATATCTGGTCAAAAATCTCTTTAGAAAACTTACTAAACTCTTTATCAATTTCTTCGGAAGGATTAATTATTTCAGCCTCTTCAAAAACCGAGGAAGTAACTGCTGGATAAGCTGTACCACCCGCTCTATTTGATAGATACCCTACAAAAGATTCCGTGGTTATTGAAAAATATAAATATTCACTCGATACTTTCCTTGGTGAAATTACAGCAAAACCTGTTGATCCGACTAAATTCTTTATAGGGTTCCATACTAATGAATAAGACTTTCTGTTAGGTCTTACGCACGACCAAATGATGTCACCATGATTTAACAATCTTCTTGCCCTTCCAGGTGCCGAATCAAAATCAAACTCAGTCCAAAAATCAATATTACCAGTTGAAACCGAAGAAATATCTACATATCGAATTGTTCCTTTAAATCCCTTTTTGATTGATTCCCTATTAATATTTGCAATCTCCCCCAACTTCTTTCTCTCCCACCCCTCCGGAAGCCAGTCCGAATTAATATTGGATGCTTCGAAGCCCGGGAAGCGGAACCAGACAAACCACTCCTCGTAAGTTCGTTGGGCCAGTTCTTCCAGCAGCTTGATCCGCCGCAGGTTATTTTCGATTAGATCGTCGTAGGCGGAGAGAATATGCCCTATCTTTTTTTCAACTTCCTTTTTCTCAGGAACAAATACTTTTATTTTCTCAAACAATGATTTGGGAATTATTGGAGTAACAATTCCAGCATTATATGATAAAATCCTATCCTTTGAATACCTCAAGAGATAGTAAACAAAATCATAATCATGATTTTCATTCACTATTATTGAGTTGATCTGTTGGTTAGTCAAGCATACACTACTAGTAATTCCAATTTTTCCAAACCCATAACTCAGAGATGTAAACATCACCGAATTCTTCGGCAGGACTTGATTTTTAAATTTTAAAATAGATTTTTCAGTGATCTTGGTTTGAGTTTCTGTTATAAACCTTGAATCAAAATCTAAATCCTTTGGTGAAACAAAGTTGAATTCACCTCCAAAATAACTGGAATCTGCTGTTGGTGGTGTCTTGCCAGTTACTACACGTCCTAAATCAGCTATTTTAATTTCCTTCCACCCCTTCATCTTACCTCATTTAATTGATTTAACACAAAGCTTGCATGACTGTCCATCCGGGAGAAGGCAAACCACTTCTTCCCCAGATCCTTGAGCGAGGCACCTAGATGGTACAATTCGCTTTGGTCGATCAGCAAAAAGCGGTCATGGCTTTGGGAGAAGGTCTTCAGGGTGATTGGAGGATATTGGACGTTGTGTTTTTCCAGATCGAGTTGAAGGGATTTGGAAATGCTTTTGGTGTAAAGCGTCGCCTGCACTCCGTTCCTTCGCTTGGTCAGCAGAGACAGCACACTTTCATCGAGGTAATTATCTATCAAAATGAGTTCTTTTTGGGCTTTCTTAATCAAATCGGACACAAAGACATAGGCATCAAATACCTGTCCGTCGAAGAAAATGCCCTTGTCGGGTTCGGGCCGACCCGCCTCTAAGGCTTTGAAAACCCGGTCAAACTTCTCATCGTTTTGCAGAAGCCTGAGCTCCACCTGATCCAAACGCTGAAAAACAGAGGCATTTTGGAGGAGGAACTTACGCATGGAAACAAAGGCACGCATGATCTCTACATGAACCTTTACAGCCAATTCACTTTTCAAAACTCCGGACAAGCTGGCCACACCTTGTTCGGTAAACACAAAAGGTAAATACTTCCTGTGTTTCCCGCGATTCTTTTTTAAGATCGCATTTTGCGATCTTAAAGACGGACTGATGGATGATGCAGTCGATATGGACAAATGCTCCCACTCCTGTTGAGTCAGCTGAAACATAAAATCGGAAGGAAAACGATTTCTGTTTCTTTTCACTTGTTCATTGAGTCGGCCTGTGGACACCTGATACAGCTCTGCCAAATCAGAGTCAAGCATCACCTGCTTATCCCTGATCGTATAAATCCTGTTTTCAATATGTTGTTGATTGATCAATTCCATGCTGCGGGGATCAAAGAATCACTGATGGAATTATTAAAATACATTTCTATCAGACTATAATTGAAAATCAGATCCGCAAAATTTCTCTTTGCGGTCGCAAATTGCGACTTCAAATCAGGTAGATTCTTCAAGGTCACAAATTGTGACCTTAAAACATTCGGTCGAGGTATCGCAAAATGCGATAGGGGTTCATTCCCGATGGCTCCGCTAGGGATTTGATAGAGGTAAAAAAATGAACCCACGCCATTTTTCCGTCCCGTAATGGAATTGATCGATGACACGGCCTCTGCAAAAATCATCTGCACATGAATTTGTGTGTGGGTGTTAGACATGGCTGATCAATTTTCTCAGGTTATCCGAAATCGTCGCGCCCAGCTCGATCGCTTCTGCATTCAACACATTCAGTTCACTTTGAATCTCCAGCAAGCGAGCCTGATAGTCAAAATCCTCATCCCATTCTAACTCTACGCCCACATAGCGGCCCGGGGTCAGACTCCAGTCATTTTCCCGAACTTCATCGATCGTGACCACTTTACATAGCCCATCGATGTCTTGGTAGATTCCTTGCGGAAATCGCGCCTTGAACCACTCATTTTCTTTACTCACCTCAGGTGCCTCGCCTCGGTACATCTTCACAATGGCCGTGAGCCCTTGCATCTGTTGCTCGTCAAAGTCATTGATGGTGGTGGTAACTTTTCTGTAGACATTTCGGGCATCGATCATCAGGATTTTATCCTTGTTTTCGGCACGCTTTCCCTTGTCGTAAAACCACAGGTGGCAAGGCAGCGAACGCGTGTAGAAGAAATTGTTGCCTACACTGACGATGCAATCCACCGCTCCGGTTTCGATTAATTGCTGCCGGATCAGCTTTTCACTGTGACCGGCATCCGTCGCCGAACTCGCCATCACAAAGCCTGCCCGACCCGTTTCATTCAGGTAGCTGTAGAAATACTGCATCCACATGTAGTTGGCATTGTCCGCCTTGGGCAGACCAAAGGGCAAGCGGGGATCGGTTTTCACAAAGTCCCTTCCCTTGTCCACTTTGTTGACATTGAAAGGAGGATTGGCCATCACAAAATCACACTTCCCGACCAAGTTATGCGGATCACTGTAGAAGCTGTTGGCTTCCAAAATCTTACCCTCTATGCCGTGAATGGCTAAATTGATTTTGGCAAGTTTGGTGTTATTGGTTTTTTGCTCGGTTCCGTAGCAGGTGATCGCTTCGTTTACTTCTCGGTTGGTATGGCTCTTGACAAAATAGCCGGTCTGCACAAACATGCCTCCCGAACCGCAAGCCGGATCGTGAATGATGCCGTGATCAGGTTCGATAAAATTCACAATCAACTGCACCAAGCTCGGCGGCGTGAAGAACTCTCCGCCTTCCTGTGCACCTGCGCCCTGCATAGAGAATTTCATGAGGAAGTACTCGTAAATCCTTCCAAAGACATCGCCCGTGGCTTTTTTGACGGCGTCCTTATTGAACACCCTGATCAAATCCCTCAAGAGATCGCTTTCAAATTCCTGGTAGTTTTTGGGAAGGTTGCCTTGCAAGTCGGGGTATTCCGCCTCGATTTGCTTCATGGCATGGTTGATGGCTTCCGCGATATCCTTATGCTCGGGTAGGTCTGCGAGATATTCATATTTGGCTTCATCCGGCAGTAGGATGGCACCGGCCGCGAGGTAATCCTCCTTGGTGGCGACCCGCTTACCTCTTGGACCCTCCGGAATTTTTGCCTCCACGATTGGCTTGGCCTCCTCGTATTTGTTTTGTGCAAATCGGAGCAGCACCAAACCCAGCACGGGGTCTTTGTATTCAGCGGCGGTGAGTTTGCTATTTGCACGAAGGGCATCGGCAGCATCCCAAAGTTCTTTTTCGAGTTGCTTGATCTGGTCTTGGGTCATAAAATCGATAAATCAGAAAAGTCGTTGATTCAACTAGAGTTTATGCAAAATAGAGAGTTTTGTTAATATGGATAACAATGCCACAATTAAACACTAAAATAAGCCCAGGTAATACTGATTTTAAACTTCCAAGAAATTCCAATCGATGAAAAATCTTGCCGAAGCTCACTCCCCTAAATACTCCTTCAACTCCTCCCTCTTTTAATCGATAAAAGTATTTGACTTCTTTTTGAATCCAGCATGCCACCAAATGATCAGTGGGGTGTAGAGCAAATAGGTCACTCCCCCAAAAAACGAGGCCCAGATAAAGGAAAACTGATTCACGAACAGCGTCACCAAAATAGACAGTAATGGCACCGTAAACATGATCAAGGTCCGCTGTAACTGAGCCTGCGTATAAAATCGCTCAAATTCATTCAAGTAAAGGGCTGTCTTCAGGGAATAGGCACGACGGTAAAAAAGGTACAGGACCAAATAGAGGGCGAAAGCGACAAAACCGTAATAAACCATCAAATAAGGCACCTGATCACCGCCAATGCTGACTTGGATATCGGTATGGAATACAAGGTTGGTCAAAAACAGAGTCAAAAAGCGGAGCGGATAAACGTAAAAAATCACCAAAGCAATAAACACCTTATTGAGGATGGTGAGCCTGGCATCATTCAGCGTATAGACCTCCGAAAACTCCAAATGCTCCTTCCAAATCAAGACAAGAAAGGAAATACTGATCAAAAATGCTGGTAGCGTCTTGGTAAAAGTCAAAAGATCGGAAAAGGAATTGGGATTGGACAGGTTGAAAATCAACAAGGTAATCGCGATACCAAAAACCGCATCGGTCAGGTTGTCCATTCTGGAGGCACTTCCACCCCGATAGTTGATCCGGGGGTCATGTTGCCTGTTTTTAAAAATCTCTTGTCTCATGATCAAAGGGATTGATTCGGTCGGAATTCCCAAAAGCAGTCGGCCCTAGCCTCCTGAATATGACCCAATAAACCATAAAATCCAAAGCAGGATTGAAATTAGACAAGTGAGCTAGACAAGAAAATGATCCTCCAATGAATTCGAACTTAGCCAAGGCCTTGAATCAATCGCTCGATTTGGTCAATCAACTCCGAGTCGGGCGATACAATTTGAGTCCATTCGCCCGAGGTTCCGTCCGGCATGGCGATTTCTAGGTTCCACCCAAAATTGTCCAAGGCACGGTACTTTGCCCCTTCCATGAGATCGGTCACCCTGATTTTTATGGGCGTTTTTTCATGAAACAATGCATAACAACCCTGAACATCCCAAATTGCTTTCAAGGCTAAAAAAATCGGCTTTTTCCAATTCCAAATTGGCGACTAAACTCCTCAGCGTGGGATGGACCATCCGATCCCCTGAGTTGATTTGAATGGAAAGGGAATTGGGATCTCGGGGAAGTCTGAAATTGATCACCGTCACCTGATTGGCACCCAAAGCAGCTGCATGCAACAGCACATCTATCGGGCAATCTTCAATCTCAAGGCTGAAATAGTTCTTGAAAATAGTCGAACGGGTATAAGCGATCATTGGATTAAATCATGGATGGAAGCCCCTTGCACAAGGTGAATCCAATCCAAAGGACAACTTTTGAACTTGGAAACGAACTCCTCACAGTCTTCGAAACTAGCATTTATTTTTCCGGAAAAAATTCCCTTTTCTGAATATACGCTTCTTTACCAGTAAGTAAAAATGGCCTCGACTTCGCTCGGCCACCGAGTTTATATATTGTTTAGGAGTGGGGGAAAATGCGTCGAAGCCGCATTTTCCCCCACTCCTAAAAAAACAAACCGAACGGACACCGAGCGAAGTCGAGGTGGAGTCAAAGAATATTTTGCTACTGGCAGAATTCCGTATATCCATATTCCCTTTTCCATTATCGGAAAAGTCAGGTCAATATTTCCATTTCAATCCCATTAAAAAAGAATGGCAAGTATCCAAACGATGTAAAACCAAACCACTCCGATCCAACTAATCGGATGAATTTTCCCCAAGGTTTTCCAGTCATAGACAAACAAAGACACAAAAAGCACATTCCAAATCAAGGCCTCAAACACATCAAACTGCCAATCCATTAAGCCCATGTGGCCTCCAATCCTTCCCAAGACCGGCTCCAACATATACAAGGTCGCCAGATACAGGAATCGTTTATGCCTAACCGGGTTCTTTCGGGACCCATATCCCAACCCCACCAAGATTGCAAAACTGAGCATCAAATAGCGGTTGGCCTTGATCCAAAAAGGCATCGCTTCCCAACCTTGGTAAATCACAATGAAAATATATACCGTGCTGACAAACACCCCGACTGCAGTCAACATCCCTGCTATTCCCCAATTGCGATGTGATCGAACTTCCCCTTTTCGGATAAAATTTGCCTGCACTACAAAAATGATAAACCAGGCAAAGCACAACAGCCCATGGATCAAAAACTTCGGATCGCTATTGCTTTCCTGACCAATATCCCAAATCAGATTGTCCGAAAAGGCAATGACCGAGAGCAGCAGCAAGGTCAGACTGACCACAAAGAAATAGTCTTTTTTCATAGGCTGGGGTTATTTATGAAAGGACTCCATTTCTTGAGAAAGCTTTGACCAAAAAACCATTGCTTCCCCACCTTCACCTTGCTAGCCCCATGGAGCAATCCTCTCCTTTCTAAGTTCGGAAAAAGAATCGAAGTCGGTTACTTTTCTTAAAAAATCAGCGCTGCGAAATCGAGCCAGATTCATTGATCATTCATCGAATTAATTCCCTGATCCTTCAGTAAGGCAAGATGATCCTTCATGGACTGTACTTGATCGGCAGGATGTCCTTGCCACCTTTTTAACTCATCGAAACCGAGTTCTATAACCCAAGAACAGTAATATTCCTCAAAATCTTCATACCTCCTTTTTAGATCTATCCATCTGCTCTTTTACTTCTTCATTTCTTTCACCGCAGGCGCAGCTTTGGCATCCGGATAGTCCAGTCCCAGTAGCTGAAAGATGGTCCGGGCGAGCATAGCACTTTGCCATTGGCCTTGGATCTTCATTTCTCCCAAAGCAGGAGTATCCGGCCCGATGGCCATCATCCAGATTTGCCCGGCCTGAGGGATTTCGCTTCCATGACTTTTCCAGCTGGTTTTGGTGATCCCACGACCATGATCTGTGGTGATGATCATCGTGGTCTTGCCTTTGTATTGGGGATCGGATTGGAGCGTTTCCCAGATTTCGCGGATATAGGCATCAGTCTGCTTAGCCGACCAAAGGTACTGATCGTATTTGCCATCATGCGCCCAATCGTCCGTCTCCCCATAGGCGATGTACAGGATTTTTGGCTTGTGTTTTATGATCGCTTCCAAGGCATAGTGATGGGTAAAAGGATCCAACCTCACCCCTCCCCATGGTCCACGGATTTCCTGCTGCAAGCGATTTACTGTTTTTTCCACTTCAGTCAGATCACTTCCAGTAGCCAAATCAAAACCGGCATTGACCGCAATCCCACTACGCTCTCTGTTGATGATATAGGGAAAAACATCCCAACTTCCAAAAGCCATCACTTTCCCCTTGTATGGAGGCAATTTATGGAGGTATTCGAGAAAAGTTACATTTGGATTATTGACCTTGGAGTTGGAGTTGATGCGGGTATCATCGGCAAATCCACTCAAAACCTCATTGTAGCCCGGATAGGAAAACCACATTTTATTTTGGTTGTCCACGTGGTTGCCATAAGCACGATTACCATATAGCTGCCCTTGGGAAGCCATGGTGCTCCAGAAAAAGGGAAATAACCTTTTCCGCCTTTCCAACGGGTCAGGATGCCAAAAATCCTTCAAAAGTGAACCCGGTTGCTCGATCAAACCGGTGTCATCCACCATCAGAGAGTCTGCCCCCTTAAATAGCTCCTGCCACCTCAATCCATCAAAGGTGATCAGGACAATGTTTTCGGTTTGGGTGGTTTTGGTTTGGGCATGAAGTACATGCAGTCCAAAAACCAAAAAGATCATCAGGCCAAGGGTTCTGAGCAACATAGAAAATCTGGTAAAAGGTGAAGAATTGGTTGGGCTGTAAAGGCTACAAGATAAGCGTTAGCATCTATTTCAGTGTCCTTGAGTCCGGTTAAATAGCTAGCTCCCGAATGAAAAAACCCCAAGAAAGCAATCATCTTGGGGTTTGTTTTTTTTCTGTTCCATTATTTATTCCACCACCCGCACCATTCGGGTTCCGGTGTGGGTTTTTCCATATCGGTCTGTAGCTTCGATCGTGATTTGATGCTCACCAACGGGCAGATTGACCGGCATGGGCGCCCTCCAGAGGTGACGGCTAGGCTGGGCATTCGATGGGCGCTTTCCGGGGATCAGTTCCTCGGTAGTATCCCACTCCAGCAAATCCACCAGATAAGCCGGATCCACTTCCTGAATCTGGTTCATATTGCGCCATTCCCCTGAACCGATTTTGTATTTTACCGCGTCCCCTTGCGAACCCATAAAGAAGTTGACGTAGATTCCTGCCGTGGTTCTCAAGTCTTTTTTGATCACTTTGGGAGCAAAAATCTCCATCTGATAATCCGCAGGCTTGCCTGCTACCTGATACCGAATCTGATATTCATTCCCCTTGAAATCTACCAAGGCATAGCCTTTGGGAGTCCCATCCCGCATGGTGGATACCGGAACGCCATTGGCATCCAACACGCCTTTGTACCAATCGCCTGAGGTGGTGCCCACATTGTAGTGGTGATGCGGCTTTTCTTGCTTCCAGCCATCTTCTTTTCCAAAGTAATCCTGCTTTTGCAAATGGGTATGAGCCGACATGGAGAAGGTATGAGGATAATCGGCCAGCAAGTCAAACAGGCGCTGACGGTCTTCATCCCGGAAAGAATCACCTTCCTCAGCTAGTGGAATATGCATGGAAATGACGATCAGGTGATCTTTTGGAACCAGCTTGAGGTCATTCTCCACAAAGTCCAGCTGGTCAGGACGCATGCCTCCCCAGTATCCCTGTCCATCCCGTGGATCGGGCCAAAGGATATCATCAAGGACGATAAAGTGGACTTTACCCACATTGAACGCGTAAGTGCTCGGTCCAAAATGAGCTTCAAAGGTTTCGTCCGCGAGTTCGTCCCGATCCACATCGTAATTTTCGTCATGGTTGCCCATGACATTGTACCAGGGTAGACCTACTTTGGCAACCGCCTTGGCATAGGGAGTGAAAAGATCCAAATCATCGCCCACCAAATCTCCCAGCGAAAGTCCAAAAGCCACATCCTGAATCCCTTCTACTTCCCGGACAATCCCCCGGTCAAAAAAGTCCACCTCTTCCAAGTTGTAGGGCTGAGGATCTCCAAAAATCAATGCGGTAAACTCCTCAGATTCGGCTTTTGGAGTCAAGCCAAAGTTGATCTCTTTGGGCAAAGGCCCGGTCGGAGCACTTCCTGCATATTTCAACTGAGGCGAACCTTCCGGCTTGTGAATGTAAAAAAACTGAGGCCTGTTGAGCTCATCCAAGCTGACTTGATAGCCACTGGGCTTGATCACAAACACCAGCTGCCCATCGGAAACCGGGATTTCGTAGTAGCCTTTGGCATCGGTACTGACCACCTGCTGCCCGTTGGAAACCCCCACTCCGGAGATTCCCGCCTCCCGGCGATCTCTTTTGCCGTTTTGGTTTAGGTCCGCATACACATAGCCTTTGGCCAGTTGCTGCGCACTGACTCCCGCTGAGACTATGCTCAGGGCAAGTATGCAAATCAATTGTTTTGTTTTCATGTGTTTATAATTTGATTTTCATTTGCCACATGGAATGCCCTGTATAATCACCCTCCTGTGTGAGAAGCATTTTCTCATGGGCATTTCATTTTTCCCACCAAACTTTTGTATTGATATCATCTCCTCCCATTCGGGCGACTGCTTCTTTGTAATTGACCGGATTGTTGACCTGTGTGGTCACCGGATAGCGGAATCGTACCGGCACACGCTGATCATTGATCATTCCGGAAGCTTTGGGCAACACCGGAAATCCGGTACGACGGTATTCAAACCACTGCTGATAATCATTGAAATACAACCCAATATACTTCTGAAGCATGATCCGCTCCAAGCTTCCATTATAGGCCGCATTGGGATTTTGAAAATAATTGGAGGGTGTGACCACTCCCCACTGCTCCATAGCCGCCTTCACGGCATTCTCATAAAAAACCTTGGCATCTCCGGCTATTACCC
The DNA here is from genome assembly GCF_003253485.1 of Algoriphagus aquaeductus. Lineage (GTDB taxonomy): Bacteria > Bacteroidota > Bacteroidia > Cytophagales > Cyclobacteriaceae > Algoriphagus > Algoriphagus aquaeductus. The sequence goes on from NZ_QKTX01000016.1 coordinate 101,155, forward strand.
CCTTCTGTGCCAGCTCTGCTTTGATAAATTCCAACTCCGCGTAAGTCATGATCAGCGAAATCATCGGTGCCTGGACCAAAGCAATGTTGTGGTTGGAAGGAATAAACTGAAACTGGGATTCAGTCCCTCCATATCCTGAAGGAATTCCCTTGTATCCGATCTGTGTGGTTCCATTAAGTGCTCGAGCAGTCGTCATGAATTTTTGACGTCTGGGATCCTCCAGCTCATTCAATCGATCTACAAAAAACTCTGAAACAGCCCGGAAAGTCGTAAAGTCAATTGCTCTTCCCCATGGAGAAATGTTGGGTACCACCCCGGTAATTTTCAGGATAGCAGATTCGGCAGTATTGACAAAAACAGGATATTGAATCGGATTACCCAAGATCGAAGCCATCTTTTGCAAAGCTGCTGGCTGCTTACCTGACACGCGAAGGAGAAGTCTGAGGTGAAGAGAATTGGTGAATTTTCTCCATCGTGCTACCTGGTTTCCAAACAAAATATCTTCACCAAAGACCATCGCCCTTGCAGGATTGTAAAGGCTATTGGCTTTTTCCAAATTCTCCAAAATGGCAGCATAGATCTGCTCCTGCGTGTCAAATTTTGCCTGAAAAACCCCTTGCTCGCCTTTACTTGCCTCCGTGAAGGGAGCGTCTCCAAAAGAATCCGTCAACTGACTCGCTACCCAAGCTTCCAAGGTCAACGCAATCGCTTCATAATTGGGATCTTGGGCTTTGATGGCCGCATCCTTCATTTCCCGGATATTGACCAGCCAGCGGTAATAGGTGTTCCAGGTAGAATTGCCTGCTGATTCGGACACATCGTAGCGATGGAGGCCACCATTGGCACTTGGAAATGGCAAAGCCACTTGCATAATCTGAAAAGTAAAGGCGTCAGCACGTTCGGTATTGAAGCTGCTTACTCCATAAAGAATAGGATTGAGTAAGGTCCCCGGACTGATTTGGTCTATCCGGTTGGGATCGGTATTGATTTCTTCGAAATTTCCCGTACAGGCAAATGCAAGGGAAAAGGTCAGAAGAGCAGTGAGTGTTCTGATTATCTTCATGGCTGATGGATATTAAAATTTGAGGGTAAGATTGGCTCCAAAAGTGCGCGGGGTGGGCAATTGGCCCATTTCTACACCGGGAAGGAGCGTGGAACCATTGAGTGCGGCTGTCTCCGGGTCGAAAATCGGGAACTTGGTCCACATCGCGAGATCCCTCCCATAGAAGGCAATGGAAGCGGAACGGATTGAGGTTTTGCTCAAGACCCGCGCCGGTAAAGCGTACTCCACCCGCATTTCCCGAAGTTTTACAAACGAGGCGTCAAAGGAGTTGGACTCCACATTGGCACGACGGTAAAAGTCACCGTAATACGTGGCCAAATTGACCTGAGTCGTATTTGGAGAATAGGTACCGTCCGCATTTTGAACTACCCCATCCCCCACAATAAATCCATCTTCCCTTCCCACTAAAGTACTCTTGAGCTTGCCTTGCTCGGCCATTTTGTGGTGGGTTTGCGAATACACAATTCCTCCATATTGCCCGTCAAAAAGCACCGACATTCGGATGTTTTTATAGACGAATTCATTTCTCAATCCACCCTTCCAATCTGCGTAAGCATTGCCGATGTACTGAATCTCCTGAGGACGGAGCGGAAGACCATTGGAACCATAGACAATTTCCCCTTCCGGAGAACGAACAAATCCAAATCCATAAATATCACCTGTAGTTCCGCCTAGTTTGGCAATAATCGTGGCATTGCCGCCCACACCGATCACCTGGCTGCCTTCCACTTCGTCAGGAAGGGAAAGGACCTTGTTTCGGTTTCTGGCCCAGGTGAAGGTAGAATTCCATTCAAAAGCGCCCCTTCTCACTGGGGTGCCGTTGAGAATCACCTCCCAGCCTTTATTCTGCACTGTTCCGGCATTCAAAATTGCACTGGAAAATCCGGTCACAATATCCACCGGCACCTGAATGATCTGGTTTTTGGTCTCAGACACATAATAGTTGAGATCCAAGGCTAAGCGACGATCGAGAAAAATCAACTCCAAACCTGTTTCAAAGGAAGTGGTGATTTCCGGCTTGAAGTCCACATTATAAAGTGTAGTAGGAACTGAAGCGGAACCGGGGAACTCGCTTTGGCCGTAATACTTCGAGGTTCGATAGGGTTCGGTATCATTTCCCACTTGAGCTCCGGCCACTCTCAGCTTGGCAAAGGAAACCGGCTTTGGCAACGAAAACATATCCGAAAGCACAAAACTGGTGCTTACTGATGGGTAGAAAAAGCTGTTGTTTTGAACCGGGAGGGTACTCGACCAGTCATTTCGACCGGTGATATCCACAAAGATTTTCTCGTCCCAATCCAAGGTAGCCAGACCATACACCGAATTGATCACCCGGTTATTGTCACTCGTGGAGACCGTTGGGTTATTGATCCCATTGGCTAATTTGTAGACACCGGGGATCACCAAACCAATCACCTCTGCACTGATCAGCCTGTAATTCCGCTTCATTTGGTTGGCACCCACGCTGGAGCTTAGGTTGATTTTATCGGAGATTTTTCCCCGGTAGGTAAAAAGAAAATCGGAATTGATCTCATAGTTGGTGATATCCTGCTCCTTGTAAAACCCGCGCTGGTAATTGGCAGAAGAATACGGTCTTCGTTGAGCTCTTTCCTCCTGACTCATGGTGATTCCCGAGCGGAGCATGAGGTCAAAGTGTTCGTTGAATGTATAGGCAGCAGAGATATTGCCCAAGAAAGCATTATTGTTGACCGCATTGGTCATCTCATAGGCAATCAGATACGGATTGTCGATGAATGAACTGAATGGATGCACTTGCGCAACATTGGTCTGACCTGATTTCCAAATGGGTCGATACCAATCCAAATCCACATTGGGATTCTGGAAAATCATAAAATAAGCGATCGACTGATTGTTGTATCCTGTGGCAGGAAGGTTGTCACTCCGCTTATTGGTGTAGTTGGCTTTGGCGTTGAGCTTGAGCTTATCAGAAATATTCTGAGTGACTGAAAGGGCTGCCACAAATCGCTCAAAGCCGGTATTGGGCATGATCCACTCGTTTTTGGTATGGGTAAATGAAGCTCTTGCCGAACCACCAGCATGATTTCCTTCAATAGCCACATTGTTTACCACGTTGAATCCTGTCCTCCAAAAACCTTTGATGTTATCCCGATAAGGTCTCCAAAGCTGGCGCTCGGCAGATTGGCCTTCGAGGGTAGGATCGTATTGAAAATAAGATTGTCCGTCAAATTTTGGCCCGAAAGCCGAACTGGTTCCACCGGTACTTGCCCCATCGGCCGAGGCCCCATAAGAATAGTACAACTCACCGTCTGCATTGAATGCACGACCTGTTCCCTGTCCATATTCATATTGATAATCCGGCCAACGCAGGACGTCATTGAAGCTGACATTGGTATTCACTGTCACGCCAATTCCTTTGGTACGCTTGGCGCCTCCTTTGGTCGTGATGATCAAGGCTCCGTTTGCAGCACGGCTACCGTAGAGCGCGGTAGCGCTGGCGCCTTTGAGCACGGTGATATTTTCGATATCATCCGGATTGAGATCCGCGATTCCATTTCCGAAATCCACCGGGACATCACTTCCGGAGCCTGCACCATAGGCATTTCCCACTCCTGAAGAAGTCAATCCAGAATTCATTGGAACTCCATCAACCACGATCAGGGCAAAATTTCCGTTGGGGTTAAGGGAATTATTTCCCCGAAGACTGATTTGAGCAGAATTCATCGGCCCTGATCCTGCACTGAGTACATTCAGTCCGGCCACTTTTCCACGCAAGGCATCCGACCAGTTGTTGGATCTGGCCTCGAGCAGGTCTTCTGAACCGATTTTCTGGGTAGCATACCCAAGCGCTTTTTCCTCTCTCTGAATTCCAAGCGCGGTAACCACCACTTCACTGAGGGCCAATCCTTCACTCAGACTTACAGAAACTGTAGTAGAGTTGCCGATGGTTCGCTCGACCGACTCAAAACCTACAAATGAAAAAACCAGTACTTCACCGGAAGCGGCCTGAATGGCATACTTCCCTTCTACATCGGTGATCGTACCTCGATTGGTGCCTTTGACTACTACAGTTGCGCCTGGGAGAGGCTCATTCTGGGTATCGGTGACGACACCCGTAATTCGGATTTGCTGGGCTTGAATGACCTGGACCGCCAAAAGCAGCGCAGTCAACAGCATTCCCAGCCATTTCAACTTGGAAGAAAACATGGAGTAAAATTTTGAAATACGTGTGGGTTGGTTAGAAAATATGCCGCAAACGTACCCCGTGCCTGTTCCCTAAGTGTAAAGGAGAGTTTATTAAAAAATGAATTAAGCCTGTGTTAAGCCGGCTTTTCCACCCAAAAAACAAGGTTTCTCATCAAAAATCAGGCTTTACCTTTTGGTAACATAGGCCATTAAAATGAAGATTTCGGCCGAAATATTACCGAAAAATCAAATCTGTTTTGCCTGTCCAATTCTTCCATAAGTGGTGCTCAAGGCTATTTCTCCAGCATATATACCCGCAGCATCGCTCTGGACACAAATCCTAAGTTGGAATATAATTTAAAGGCAGGGGAATTTTCCGGATAGAGGTGAAGAAACGGAGTACTTCCTCGCTGCTGAATTCGCTGAAGAACAAAAGGAATGACTTTTCTGGAAATCCCTTGACCCGCAAAATCGGGATGGGTACAGACCGCGCTGACTTCGGTGTAAGGACTTGGACTCAACCTGGAACCCGCCATGGACACCAATTTCCCTTCGGAGAAAAAACCGAAATAATCCCCGAATTCAATGGTCTTGGACAAAAACGGACCCGGCTTGGTGAGTTGAGTCAGGGCCAACATCTCAGGGATGTGACTTTCATTTAGATGATGGATTTGAGAGTTTGGTTCGATCTGGGAAAAATCCCGCTCGCAGACCATCTGAAGAAGTTCATGATCGTTGTGAACAGCCCATTTTTCATCCAAAACCAAATGCCCCGGAGGGAAAAGAATTACCCGTTGGCCTGGCTCGAGGAAGTCGTATAGCTCATCCAGATTTTCAGACTCATACGCAGGCATCCCGGCAAAAAATCCCATGTCCCGATCGATCAATCGAACTCGGTCCGTGCCAAAAGAAAGAATTTGGCTTCCCGTATTTAGGGCATTCCAGATGGGATTATCGAGGGGATGAGGCATGTTTTCGGGGAAATTCAGAATTAGGAGAGGCAAGCAACTAGAAGAAATATACAAGAAGAGAAAATGAACAAAATTAAATTCATTTCCCAATCCTTTCGCTAGCTTGAGTGACAACACTCAATTCTTCAAAAATACCATCATTCCTTACAGCAGGTACACCAAAAACACTTTCAACCCACTTCAAAAAAATATATGACGAGCATTCTAGCTATTTGATCTCCAATATTGATCGGATTATGCTCCATTCGCCCATCAAACAGCATGGAGTCACCCTCGTGAAGTTCGATCTCTTGATCTTGGAAAACGTATCGCACCGAACCCGAGATCATGTATTTGTACTCGAATGCTTCCGTTTTTACAAAATCTCGTTGCGCACCGGACTGAATCTCCAGCAAAACGATGTCAATGGTGCAGGCATTTACTTTTTTGGTGAAAATCCGGAAATACTCATAGCCTGAGGCAGGTTCTTTTTCGAAGCGTTGGTATTGCTCTTTTCTCTGAATCAAGAGTTTCCCTTCTTTTCCGTAAAAATTCAGATCATTGAAAAACTCATCCAAGCCCACTTCCAAGGCCTTCACAATTTGAATTAAGACCAGCAAGGAAGGAATGGTCCGGCTATTTTCGATCTGCGAAATCAGCCCTTTGGTCACGCCCGCCCGATCTGCCACTTCCTGTAGCGTAAGATTCCGGTCTTTGCGAATACTCTTGAGCTTGTTGCTGATCTGAACAATTACTTCCTGTTCCATGAAATAAAGTAAGGGGATTTAGGAAAGTAAACTAAGGAAAAATTGGTGAATTGAATTTCTAAAATATTCTTCCTGAAATACGCTTTGATAAAAACGCTTTGCGAAACATGTATTTAGAAATACGCTTCGCGAAATAAACCTCCCTGCAGTCGATGAAATAGGACGATAGAATAATCTATCACCTAGTTTTTTTAAAAACTTCCACCATTCAACTCTTATTTCACACGACGAAGTCGTGATTATTTCAACTGTGTTTCAAGAGTATTTCAGCTTAAGCCAAGAGATTTTCCATCCTCATTCTCCCATTTCAGCCACTACTTCCTCACCCAATCCAAAAGACAGGGTCATGCCATTTCCTCCCATGCCATTGACAATGGTGACGACCTCGTCGATTTGCTGAATCCATTCGATAGCCCCATTGGTCATTTTGGGGTAAATCCCATGCCAAGCCGATCCAATGCTCCAATCCTTAAACTGCGCAAAGCCTTTCAAAAATTCCAAAATCATCCGGTTCACATCCTCCCGATCAAAAGGGGAAAGGTCGAGCCCATATTCATGACTGTCTCCGATGGTGAGTTCGCCGAGGCCATTTTGTGAGACCATCACGTGAATGCCCCAAGAAATCAAATCAGGGTATTGGTGGTGATAGACCTCTTTGAGCTTTTCCAGAGAGGTTGCCACCTGGAATCCTTTGTAGTGGATAAAACTCAAGCCCGCACACAGCGGTGGTCCGATTCTCCAATTATCTGGCTGCTTCACCAATCGCATCATCTGTAGCTTACACTTCGTGATCGGACTAGCCTCAAAAATCTCAGGATACAGCGTCTCAAAATCCGCCCCGCTACACACAAAGATCCGATCAGCTGACCAGCTTTTTTGCCCCGAATAGACCGTATTGCCTTCGATTCTGCTTACTGCCCGCTTCCAGACAAACTCCACATTAGGTAGACTTTCCAGATACTTACCAGTTTTGAAAATTGCCTCACGTGGATCCACGATTACTTCCTCCTCCGTCCAAAGTGCCCCTTTCAATCCTTTGGGATTTGCCGCGGGGCTTTTCTTTACTGTTTGTTCGGGATTCAGAAGTTCGGCTGATTTGATCCCGCTCATGGCAGCGACATATTCTTCCACCACTTGCATTTCCAGATCAGTGTAGGCTAAGTGCAAGGAACCGGTCTTTTCTGCGAAAAATCCTGCTTTCTCGCTCATCTCCAGCCAAATCTCCCTAGATCGCACAGCTCGGTCAAAAGCTGGTCCCTGTGGCTGACCCACCGGCCATACCATTCCAAAATTGCGGACCGAAGCACCTTGAGCTTTGGGATGGCGCTCGATTACGGTCACTTTCCAGCCTTTGGCGTGAAGGGCTCGGGTCATAGACATGCCTACAATCCCTGCACCGATGACGATGGCAGTTTTCTGCTTCATAGCGAATTAAGTAAGGTTAAAGGGGGAGAATGAGGTTTGGTTTTTCGTTTGATCTTGATTTGGAAGTAGAAAAAAGAGCCCGCAATCAGAACCATGGAAATGCTCAGGAAAAGGATCACTGCCTGAGAGTAAAAGTGCAGCCAGGAAATGTCTCCGAAGCCTCCAAGCTGACTCGCTACCAAAATCAGACTGGAACCCAAGTAGCCAAAGCTGTCTACCAGGTACATCAGAAAGCCCACATTACCACCCGATTGAAGGGTGGCGATAAGACGATCAAAGAGGAGACTGTTGAAGGGAATATAGGCCATGTATACGCCCGTACCAACACCGACCATCCAGTGGAATGGAGAAATCCAGCCTGCATTCAGGCCGAGTGTGCATAGGATTGACAAAGCGAATCCAGAGAAAATGATCCAGTGGTTGAGGAAAAATGCCTGTCTGTTGTTTTTGACCAGCACCAGTGAACTCATCAAAACCAAAAGTGCGATTGTAATCGGGATTTCAGTTTGGGTGAGGAGCTCGGGCGCCACTTTCATATCCAGTCCGGCCCAGATTTCTACCACGAAATTGTCCCTCAGGTCGCGAAGTCCGGTGAGCATCATGTACACCAAAATCAACAGGACAATCCCTGGCCAAAACTCACGGAAAAACTTCCTACGCTCTGTCACATCCATGGCAGGCCGAGGACTTCTCTGCCGCCTGTCTTCCTCACTAGGCTCGGGGATATGATTGAGTAAGTAAACTCCCCCGAAAAGCAAAGGGAAGAAGATTGCTCCCGTCCAGAAGGGCATCCAATATTCGGACACACCATGGTTTTGGATCAGAAATGAGCCCACAGACTTGACCATACCTGAGGAAAAAATAAAACTCGCCGCCAGCATGCTTCCCATCATTTCGGTAAATCGACGGCCCTCCATGTAGTGAAAAACTATCCCCCAAATCAACCCCAAGGGAAATCCATTGACCAAAAAGCACAAAATATTGACTGGTGCAGGTAGGATCGCAAAACCCAACAAACCCAACCAGGAAACCCCGATCAAACCCACAATCAACCAAGCGCGGCCCTTTTCTTTCAGTTCGGAGATCATCTTGATTCCATAAAACTTACTGGCCATGTAGCCCAGTGTCTGCGCCAGGATCAGCCACACTTTCAGATCCAAACCCAAAAAAGTCTCGCCCTCAAAAGTGCCTACAGCAAAAGGTTTACGAAAAGCATACATGCTGCTGTACACCAAAAAGCCCATCACCGCCGCAAAGACACTCATCTGAAAAGATCCGGCACGCTGTAGGCGGATCACCCAATCCGAATTGCGGCGCATGTCAACCCTTGGTTTGGAGTTCGTAGGCTTCCACGATCTGCAATACTTCCCTGAGGTTTTTGGCAAGATGGGTTGGTCGATGAGGAATCAACTCTTCCTCAGAAAATACGCCCGAAGTAATCCCAATGCTCATCAGGCAACCTGCATTGTGTCCCTCGTTGACGTCGACTTCTGTATCTCCGATTTTGATCACTGATTTAGGATCCGTGATCCCGAGTTCGGCCATGATTTTTTGGATCATGTGGGGAAAAGGTCGCCCCATCGGCACCTCATCGCTTGCTGCAGAGGCATTGACCAATCTACCATCTGCCCAACCCACACGCTTGAGAATGATATCGGTGATGTCTCGGCTAAAGCCGGTGTCCAAAGCCACCTTGATCCCCATGTTTTGTAGGGCTTCAAAGACTTCTTCGGCATCGGCTACTGCACGGATCGAGGGATCATTTGCATAATAATCAAGCATGCCCTGCACAAAGGCCGAATGAATTTCCTCAATCAAAGAATCAGTGATTTTGTCCGAATCCTGCTCATGAATAAGTAGTAGGTCACGGATCGCTTGTGGCTTTGAATACCCCATTTTTTCATTGGCTTCCTGAAGGGTCACTTTGGGGTAGCCATGAAGGTTGAGGGCCCGCTGAAAAGCTTTGGCTACGCTGTTTTCATCGTGGATCGTGGTGCCGGCCATGTCAAAAACAGCTAATTGAATCTGAGGCATTGGAGTAAATAAAGAAGTGTGAAAAAGGGAAAGACACGCAAGGCATGCTTCCCCTTGATCGTGCAAAACCAACTTATTTAATGTTTAGCAAATCTAAACACTGATAAAAAATCACTTAGGAAAGCCAGGTTATCCTTTCGTTATAAAATTAGGTTTTGGATTGATTTTGAGATAATATTTGACTGATAAAAGTGGCTTTTATCGTTTCCAAACTCAACATAGGAATTCACAAATACTTAACTCTGGAGGATTGTTTATTCTTTTTTACTTCCTGAAATTTAGTATTCTTAAACAGCCTCCACATGGATTTCCAACTACTCACCAAAGAAGAAAAACTAGACTTGATCTTTGAACTTTATGAAAAACACGGACAGGAAGATTACATCGGAGAGCCTGTCTCCCAGATCGAACACATGTGTCAATCTGCCCAGTTGGCCGAGGCTCAAGGCTATGACGAAGAAGTGATCTTGGCGGCATTTTTTCATGACATCGGGCACTTGTTCGCTCACCTCGGCGTGGATGATCAAATGGGCGGATTTGGTGTGAAACGACATGAGCAAATCGGCGCTGACTACCTCAGGCAGCTGGGGTTTTCTGAAAAAATCGCCCGATTGGTCGAAAATCACGTCCAAGCCAAACGCTACTTGACTTACCGCTTTGCGGAGTACTTCGAAAAGCTCTCCGAAGCCAGCCGCCAGACACTTAACTACCAAGGCGGACCCATGAATGAGGAAGAAGCCAGACTGTTCGAGTCAGACCCTTTGTTTGAAGCCTCACTGAAAATGCGCACTTGGGATGAGGAAGCCAAAGAGGAATTTGTACCCGTTCCGGATTTGAAAAAGTATCGGGAAATGGCTTTTAAACTGCTTTAAAATTAAGGTAAGACCTGACAGGTGGGGTGTCAAATTTGTGCCATTTTTGGTTTTTTATTTGCATCCCACTTTAAGGTTTTTAATCTCTTGGAAAGAGTGGTTTGCCCGATGTTTTTTTCAGACCAATTTTTCACATTTTCTACTCGTGTTGACTG
>NZ_QKTX01000017.1 GCF_003253485.1 Algoriphagus aquaeductus
TTTTGCACACCTCAAAATATCCATTTTGAGTTAAACAAGAAAGGCTAGCCGAGAAATCAGCTAGCCTTTAAACTATCTACTTTTGAGACAGCCTCTTTTCTATTACCACTCCCAAAGGGAGTTTTCAAATTCTAATAGCTTGTACTCAAACTCCAAAGAGTTGATATACGCCTGCATCTCCGGATTAGGATGATCTGCTTTTACCAAATCGGCAATCAAAGCCTCGTCAGGATTAGTGAATCTTCGAACCACAGATCTAAACAATCTGGATTCAAAAGCCTCATCATAGGTCAGGCTTTTGGAAATGTTCTGAAAATTCAACCAACGCGCTTCCGGGTGATTCTTAAAGTAATTCACAAAATCCTTGTATCGGATATACGCAACTGTCTTTTGACCGGCATTGGCATTGGTAACCGAAGGCATGACAAGCTCAATATACTTGATATCAAAGACTAAATCTGAATGATGACGGTCAAACACAAAGTCTTCCTTGAAATCGAGATAATACAATTGCTTCATGAAGATCGAATCACCATTGGCAGAGATCCAGAAATTATCTTGGAATTCCGCAATAGAAAGTGGCTTGGTGAAATCTTCGTCAGCAAAAACTTCCAATGCGTTTTCATCCACCACCGCTTTGTAAATATGGTTTACAATTCCATTGGCCTTATTATCTCCTGAACCGTAAAGAGAAAGATTATACTTTTCCCTTAGATCAATTCTTCTCCAAACAGAGATTTGGTACATTTTATCATCCTCTCGGATACGTTTGGCAGATAATACGGTGTCCATGGCAAATTGCCGATCCCCAAATCCGGAAGGATTCACAGAAGTGGCCACCTGTCCAACAGCCAAGTCACTAATTCCAAAGGCAATTAGCATTACCGAAAAGATGTGTCGCACAAATCGTTTCATAGGAAGTTTATTTAAATCGAGTTCCTCTTATTTAATCGGAATTCGAAGGATTTCTCTTTGTTCAGAGTTGATTTTGTTGCCTCTGAAGTTGGTTCTTGTTACTTGAGTTACTCGAACTACGATTTGGTCACCCGGTCTGGCACTTTCGAGCAAAGATCTCATACCGGAGCCAATTGGAACCGTAGCTCTTGGGACCTCACTTCTCAAGAGGATCAATTCTCCTCCCGTCACCTCGAAATTAGCGTCCTTGGCCATCGTTCTGGCGAAAGTAGGCTCAGGTTTGGCAATTATCTTCATTCCACTCAATACATTCACGGGTTGAGCTTGGCTCATATCCAATTCTGCTCCATTTGATCCCACCGCACGGATAGTGGGTGCAGGTACAGGCTTGATATCAAACGAAACGTCTCCGATTTTATTACCTCCACTGCTGACGCCAATCGTCACTTTACCGGAAGCTCCGGGAATCACAGTCACCTGACCTGGACGATTGCCTTTGATCGGTTGACCATTGGAAACATTGAACTCAGGAGAATACGTATTTCCCAAAGCTGGAACTTCGATAAGAAGCTCATTGGCGCAATCTGCATACAATTGCTGCACGACCTCTGAAGAAACTTTGATCACAGGCTGTGCAACGAAGTACTCATATTCTACCGGGAGCACTTTGTCTTCACCACCCACATTGGTCACAATTTCTCCTTTAAGAACTTTACGAGCCAACCCTTTGTCATCGTATTGACCGGCGGGCGTAGCTGTAAACTCAATCTTACCAAAACCTTTCTCATCTACAGGTACCGCACGTCCGTCCAAACTCATGGTAGGTACTGCGGAGGAAGAAGAAGAAGCGATAAACATGGTACCTTCGAATTTGGTACCTGCTGCAACCACATTCGATACAGCGGAGATTTTTGCTTCAGTGATGTCAGCTTTGAAATAAAACGATCCAATGGTATTGGCGATATTGGTCAAAGATTCACTTTCGATATTCAATACCTCATTCTGGAATTGAGAAATCAATGCGATCACTGCACCCACTGGAGATTTGACAAAAGTCAAAGCCACAAAACTCTTATTTCTGGCCTCACGATCGTTTGCAAAGAGTTCGATTTCTGCTGCATCTCTCGCGATTGGACGGAATGTCAAATCGGTGATTCCAATTCCACTAAGTATTCCTTGAATAGTTTGAGGATATTCATTTAGCTTTTGCTTCATTTCTTCCCCCTTACCATTATTGGCAAACATGTTTCCAGGAACCTCAGTATTTTTCAGGTTGGCATTCACAAAGTTGCCTTCCTCATTCTTCGCATTGGACTGAAGGATCAAATCCTGCTTGAGTTGTTCCAGGTAATCATAGATTTCCTTGGTAGCTTCTCTGACCTTTTTGGCAGCAGCTACTTTGGGAACGTCCTTTTCATTGTTACCTTGTTGCTCTACCGTGTATTCAATCGAACCTACGGTAGACTCATTCTTCAAAATATAATTTCTGGAAGTTCTTTCCATCCCGTCATTGAGAAGGACAAACTTCTGGAGGATCTGATTACTTACCTGGAGGGCCAGCAAGGCCGTCAATACCAGGTACATCATCCCGATCATCCGCTGTCTAGGTGTCTCTTTAGCTCCTGCCATCTTCTGTTTTTTTCTATGCTAGATGTGAGAGAATCGGATTAACCTTTCATGGCAGAAAGCATTCCACCATAGATTTTGTTGAGAGAGCTAACATTTTGATTCAACTTAGCCAATTCATTTTTGAAGGCTTCAGTTTCCTTTCCAGCTTCTGTAATCCCTGCCATAGCAGCAGACATATTGCTGTAGAATTTATTCAATGTCTTCACATGACTGTTGGCGTCTTGAAGCTCCAATTCATAGACTGCATTGAGGGCAGAAAGATTCTTGGTCACGGTCTGAATCTGGGTGTGATATGCTTTTGCATCTTGTGATGCGGCAGACATTTCAGTAAGTGCCGCGGCAGTTTTACCATAAGAAACGTTCATATCGGCCAAAGTCTTGGCAGCAGATTTGACATTAGTAGCATATTCGTTGGTAGCCACTGCAGCATCTGAAAGATTTCCCATCTTTTCTGCAGAAGTGGCCAGGTTTTGCATTCCTTTACCAAGGCTTTCGATCAATTCAGGACCGATCTTAGCTTTGGAAAGCATGTCATCAAGCTTGGCAGAAACATCATCACCTTTAGATTTTTTCGAAGACCCCCCGTCTGCTAGCTCTGGATAGATTTTACTCCAATCCATTTCTTCTTGTCTTGGCTCGAATGCGGATAGGAAGAAGATAATTGCCTCAGTTGTCAAACCTACACCAATCATCAGGTTGGCACCTTGCCAATCTAGAATTTTAAACATCGCACCGAGAATAACGACTGCTGCACCAATACCGTAGATCTTGGGCATGACGCTGGAATAAAAGAAGTTGCCTTTGCTAGCCATTTTGTAATTTTTGAATTAAGGTTTAGGTTTTTGTTTTTTTTATCTTCTTGTTCTTTTTGATGATTTGACGTCCATAGAGCCGGATCTACCGATGAAGGTCATGGCCGTACGGAAACCGATGTGAGCTTGAGCAACATCCTGGTACTCATAAGCTCTGGTTGAGGTTTCTAGGTAATGTGCGATATCTTTCCAACTTCCTCCGCGAACAAGCTTTCTAGGCTCATTTGGGTCATCGTAGACAGGATCCAAATCCCAAGTGTCCACTCGAGCGGTAGCTTTGTAAGCATCCATCACCCATTCCGCTACATTTCCTGACATATTATATAGTCCAAAACCATTGGGAGCAAATACATCTACCGGCGCCGTGTAGGCAAAGCCGTCGTCAATGTAATTACCTCTTCCAGGCTTAAAGTTGGCCATTAGACAACCTCTTTTATTTTTAAGATATGGACCTCCCCAAGGATACTTGGCCACATCTTTTCCACCTTTTGCAGCATATTCCCATTCCGCTTCTGAAGGCAATCGGAAGGAAGGCACATCAAAGTCAGATTCATCGTTTGCTCTAAGGTGGTAAGTTCTCCACTCGCAGTATTTCTTAGCTTGATCCCAAGTGACTCCTACTACAGGATAATTATCAAAGGCAGGATGATCAAAATAAAACTCCATTAACGGATCACCATAGTGGTATGAAAAACTGGTAGACCAAACAGTAGTATCCGGTCTCAACTCATCATAATTCAAAGATGGAGGATCTTTAAGTGTGGTTGGTGTACCTGTCGCTAGCTCACCATTTTTGACCGCTTCCAAAAATTGGCGGTACTTGTTGTTGGAAACTTCATATTTGTCCATGAAAAATTCAGAGATGGTAATCTGCTTGTTCATTGCAGATTGGGTGTAGGCAATATCCTCATCCGACTGCCCCATCCAAAACGTACCCGCTTTCACCGGAACCATGTCGATCGGAAGGTTTTGCTGCCAGCTTGCCCTTTTGGGAACCCCTGTCACCTCACCCCTTCTGTTTGCTTTCTCGCTAGCCGAACCCTTCTTATTAAAAAGACCACAACCCGGTAGCAAAAGAACAATTGCTAGACCAAAAGTGAGCGGCACTAAACGGAGTTTCATTTTTTTATACATAAATGACGTTTTTTAAATCATCAAATTCTTCCCAATCTAAAATCTTCATGGAGTTCGAAATTTAGCGGAATAAACCGCACTAATGCAAATAACCTGCCAATTTTAAACCTTTTTGTAAATCAAACGTAACGCAGATTTTTGTAACACTATACTGAGGTAGACCAGTGTTTTAAAACCTGAATCTAGGAGTTCTTTGGATCACTCTTTCTATTTCCCTACTTACCTCCACCAGAGTGTACCTTAGCATTAATTCATGTGAAGTAGGAGACTTGGCCTCCAATCCACCCACTACCAAATCAAACGCATAGCCCAGTTTCAACGAATTATCCCTTAAAAGACTGTAGCCCAAAATCAGGGAAATGGATTCTTCCCCTCTGTACGCCAATCCCCCATTGATCCTATTCTGATGAGTAGCCATAACGCTCACATCATAGGAAAAATTATTAAAGCCAACAGATTTTATAAGGAAACTCGGCTCAATTCTCAACTGACCTATTGGCCGAACCCTATATCCAAAAAGAAAGTAGCTGTGATCTTTCAGCTGATTCTCATAGGAGGCATCTCCGAAATCAAAAGTTGGTTGATTTAAATGCTTGGCACTTAATCCCAAATAAAAATCTCTCCGGTCAAAAAACACCCCTGCTCCAAAGTCCAAAGCCATTTGATTTTCTTTACCTGCTTGAGGAAGATTAGGTTCGGGATTGACCACGATGAGTTCCCCATAATCCAAAGCACTTGAGAACATGCCGACATACCCTCCCACACTTAGGGTTGACCTTTTGATTTTTTTATGATAACTCCCTTGTAGGTTAATCTCCAAATTGGATGTGGCTCCAATCTTATCATTTACAAGCGTAAGACCATAACCGACATTCTTAGAATCCAGCCTTCCCTGAGCGGAAATCAATTGGGTAGTGGGAGCTCCACCGGCACCAGAACTTGTGGTGTAATTCAACCATTGAGACCGATGCAGTGCCGAAAAACGGTACCCGCTTTCTTTACCTACCACCGCGGGATTGTAAAATGTCCCATTGAACATGTACTGCGTAAACTGCGCGTCTTGCTGAGCAAAAGCAACCTTTGAAGCTAGCAGAAAGGTCACAGTAAGACTAAGTTTGAAAAAAATATCCAATGGGCTTTTTGTAGTCATTTGGCTATGGCTTGTTCAAATTTAAACTAGTGTAGGAATTTAAACTGAAAAACCACAGAAAATGATTCTAAGAATTACAAATTATTGGCCTTTTTTATATAAAGCTCCAATGCACCGGTCATACTTGGGGCATTTGGCATCGGAGCTTCAATATCCAAAATCAAACCCATATCTCTTACCGCTTGGGCTGTGGTAGGCCCAAAAGCTGCTATTCTGGTATTTCCTTGCTCAAAATCTGGGAAATTTTGCTTCAAAGATTTTATACCTGAAGGACTGAAAAACGCAAGGATATCATATTTGACATCTGCCAAATCTGAGAGATCTGCGGCGACGGTGTGATAAATGATTGCTTCGGTAAACGTGATGCCATGCTTTTCCATGTATCCCGGAATATCATCTTTTCTGATATCCGAGCAGGGGAAAAGATATTTCTCGTTTTTATGCTTTTTAAAATAATCAAACAAATCCTCAGCGGTCTTCTGACCTACAAAAAGCTTGCGTTTCCTGATGACGATGTATTTTTGAAGGTAGTGCGCTGTTTGATCAGAAATACAGAAATATTTCATTTCAGCAGGCATTTCAATTTTGAAATCCTTGCAGATCGCAAAAAAGTGATCAATCGCATTTCTGCTGGTAAAAATAACCGCCGTATGCTTCAGGATATCGATTTTCTGCTTTCTAAACTCCTTCGGCGGGACTGGCTCAACCTTGATAAATTGTCTAAAATCAATTTTGAGCTTGTATTTTTCCGCAAGAAGTAAATAGGGAGAATTTGCGTCTGTAGGCTTTGGCTGGGAAACTAGGATACTTTTTACTGGCTTAAAGCGATCTTTTGGAGCTGCACTCATGCTAGTCTTTCCTTTATTTATGAGTTTAAAACGTCATTGGCCTAGCACCATAATCCACTTGGAGAGGATTAAAAAAGGTACTATTTCCGCGATGCAAAGGTAAGTAAATAAATGGTATTTCTTAAAACTCAACCGATTCATCATAATCAAAAAGAGCCCGAAGACCCCTAAGACATAAAACCAAAAGAACAAAGACATCAGCGAACCGAAGACCGAGGAGATTACTGAAAAATTGTTGACCATAAAATAACACCCTATTAGGATCACCGCGGAAAACCCGATTACAATTAGGCGTAGCAAGTAGAAAAAATGAGCGAATTCAGATTTGCCCAGGTCAAAGAGATAGCTGATTATCCTGATGGCGATAAATTTAAGAATCGTCAAAATCAACATGCCAAAAGACCCTGCGAGCCAAATCATCATAAACGAGGCAAAATCCCACCCCAACCAACCTTTCAGCCATTCCGGCCTAAAAATCAAAATTGAGGTTACGGCACTTTGAGAAATCATCATTCCGACAATCAACAAATAAAACAGGATATCGAAAGAGAAGAACTTCTGCAAACTCCCACTTTCTGAAAAATCCTCGGCATTAATCACTGCCAGTGGCTGCAACAACACGCCCAGTAGATAGGGATACGCCAGTCGATAAATAGCCAGTAGGAAAAGAATAATCAAAAGGGAGGTGAAATAAAAATCTTTGATCGGCTGGGCGATGACCCTTCTATTCTCAGGCGTATCTCCGGCTTTGGCTGTAAAGCCCATAGTCATTTCCTGATCTAAAACTTTTGAAACACTCAATGAAACTCCCCCAAGACTGATCCTGTCATTGATGACTGTCAATTGGATGGTTTCTTTCTCAAACTCTTCTTTCAGCTTGTAGACAGGCACCTGAAAAACAGTATCCTTTTGAAACAACCTCCACAGCTTCCCCTCGATAAATAGCGTGGAATTCCCTGGAACCTCAAATCTTAAAAACGACTCTGGAAAAGTCTCTAAATTTACCGACAGCTGTTTTTGGACTTCTCGGGAGACAAGAGATTGTTTGTCTGAATTGACCCATTCTTGGTCATAATTCTCCACTAATTGGGCAAAACCAGTACGGCCCAAAAACAGAAAACCAAGAATCAATACAAGCCTTAACATCTCAACAGTCAATCACTCTAAAATCTAGCCAAATAACCAAAATGAATCCGGGAGTAGGAAAACGATAAGGGTTGCATATTCGAACTTCCCAAACCAAACACAAAACTGAACAATCCTCCTTCAGTGTCCAAATTTATTCCCAATCCAAATGAGCGGGGTTTGTCATTTTTTGGTGAAAAATATGAGTTGTTAAGTACTCCAAAGTCTCCGAACACCATCAGAAAGGAATTGTCTCCGAAGAAAACTCGCTGCTCAGCACTAAAAAAAGCATACCTGTCGGCAAAGAAAAACTTCTCGTTGAAACCTCGGATGGACCGAAGCCCTCCCAATCGGTAAAATTCGTTGAGAAACAAATTTTCATTTTTCATGATTGCCCCATTCAGACGAAAATACAAGCCAAGAAAAGGTTTTAGGAAAAGATGCTTTTCCGCATTTACCATACCCTGAAATTGAGGAGAGGACCTTGGGATTTCTTGGTATAATTCTACTGGAAGGGCCGTGTTTTCAATTACCCGTTTATTCCCCAATGAAATCTCGGTAGTCAAAATTGCTCCTCTTCGAGCAAAAAAAGGATCATCCAACCAGTCCCAAGTACTTCCAATTCCATATTGATTCCATCGGTAATCCAAAGATGTTGGAAGAGGGCTAGTCCTCTCTGAAGTTCCTATCAAGTCTCCTGATTGCCTTCGGTTGAAAAACTTCAAATACCCGGAGTCAGAAATCCGATATCCAAAATCAATCTGGAAAGTCCGGTTGACAAATGAGCTGTCTTGCTTGAGCAGCGAAAAATTCAATTGAAGGTCGAGAGGAGATCGAAACAAAAAGGACTCCTTTGCACTTACCTCCAGACTTTGCGATTGAATGTTTAGGCGTTGCCAATGCACTGAAAAATCTCTTCCTTTTCCTCCAAGGTGATACAAATCCAAATTCAACTCTCCGGTCAGTAATAAGGTATTGGGTTCATTCTGATTGGGGATCAATCCGATGACACCGTCAAACACATTGATTTTTCTGTCTTTTAGAATAAAGTACGGCTTGGCAGTTTTGATCTGGAAGTTGAGTTCGGGTACGGAGGCCAAGGAAAAATAAGGTGATCTTTTAATCCTCTGGATCGATTTTTCCAAATCCGATTGGGAAAACACCGCTCCCGGCAGTATGCCCGAAAATTGCTGCAGGTACCTTTGTTGGGTCTTGGTATCTCCGCTGACTACAAGACTATCCCAAGTAATCAACGGCCCTTCCTCAAAGACAAACACCCCAGAAAGGCTTTCCCCTTCGATTTTCACACTGTCCAGCCAGATCTTCGCGAAGGGATAACCATGGTTTTCGGCTTCTCTCACCACCTTCTCCATCCATCCATACGGCTCAGAATAATTCTTTCCAGACATACCGATTCTTGTCCAAAGCTTCTGAGGTACCTCTCCCATTCGGAGTTCTTCCCAAAAAAACAGAGGCCCGGAGTCGATGTGAATAAATAAGGTATCCAATCGCTGCTGTTGGCCGACTTCAGTCTGAAGAAATCCATTCTCAGTCCATACATTCCTGATGGAATCCGCGAATAGCCTTGCGCTTCCTATTTCTTGAAACACCCGACTTTTGTACTGGGCCTGCTCGCTTTTTTTCCACTGAACAGAGAAAACGTTTTGTCCCAAGCACCACGTGTTTCCGAGGAGTAACCAAAACATCAGGATCAAACAAGGTGCTCTCAAACCAAGAGATGGGGATTAGTTATATTTGCAAGTTAACTGAAATAGCGTGGCAGGCATCTACATCCATATTCCATTTTGCAGGCAAGCCTGTCACTATTGTGATTTCCATTTTACTACCAACCTGGGTAAAATGAATGAATTGACTGAGGCCATTCTCATCGAAATCGAGCAAAGGAAAGACTATTTGAATGGAGCGGCGGTAGAAACAGTCTATTTTGGAGGGGGCACTCCTTCTTTGTTGCCTGAAGTCCAATTGGAGAGGATCTTGGAAAAGATTTTCACTTTTTTCCCCGGAAAAAAAACAGAAATCACGCTGGAAGCAAACCCCGATGATCTGAATGAGAAAAAGATCAACCATTGGAAATCCATGGGAATTGATCGGCTCAGCCTGGGAATCCAAAGCTTTCAGCAAGAGATCCTCAAAGCATATAACCGGGCCCATTCTGCCGATGAGGCCAAAAAAGCGATAGAATTGGGCCGAAAGGGAGGATTTGAGAAATTTTCGATTGACTTGATTTACGGTTTCCCACATCCGGATCATCATCTTTGGAAAAAAGACCTCGAGGAAGCTCTGCGGCAGGATCCAGGCCATATTTCGGCCTATGCACTGACTGTCGAGCCAAAGACTGTACTCGGAAACTGGACCAAGAAAGGAAAATTCACACCTGCAGAGGAGGACTTCACTGCAGAACAATTTGAATGGCTTCAAGAGCAGACCGACAAAGCAGGGTACGTCCAATACGAGATCTCAAACTTTGGTAAACCCAATCAATTTGCTGTTCATAACACCAGCTATTGGAAGGGTATTCCTTACTTGGGATTGGGCCCGAGTGCCCATTCTTTCAACGGAGTAGAAAGGGGATTCAACCCCTCTTCCAATCCGGCTTATGTAAAAATGCTCCTATCCGGATCTAGCCCTTTCCAGGTTGACCCTATGGACCGGACCGATCAGTTCAACGAGGAGATATTAACCGGACTTCGTACCATTTGGGGCATTGATTTGGACGATTTGCTCCACCGATATCAGGTCGACCTTAGGACAATCAAATCCACTACGATCCATAAATTAGAAAAGGAAGGGTGGTTATTGGCCCAAGGCAATCACCTATCTTTGAGCCGAAGAGGTAAATTACTTGCCGATACTATCGCCTTGGAGCTTTTTATCTGATTTTATGAAATACGATCCCTATCACGGAAGGAAAAAAGAAGCTGCTCCACTGGAATCCGCATTCCAAGAACTGCTCAAAGCTTATCGACTGGAGGATAAATTTCGGGAAAATCTGCTCATCAACTCCTGGACAGACCTGGTAGGCAAAACCATTGCCGATAGGACCGGTACTATTTTTATAAAAGAAAAAAAACTGGTGGTAAAAATTACCTCGGGACCTGTAAAAAAAGAACTCCAATTGAACCGTTCCAAGGTTCTTTCTCTAATCGAAGAAAAAATCGGAAAAGGCATCGTGGAAGATTTAGTTTTCCTTTAACCAAATTTTGATGATTTTTAACATCGATCCCTGATCCTAAGTCTGATCAGAAAATCAGGATTGATCGACATTAAGTATTATTGCGAAAGCATTCCGATGGTCAAGATCCCAACAATTCATATCGGCAAACTCAGTTTTTTACTAGCCATTTTGGTATGGCTGGCCCTACTGTTTGTGGATTTGGTGAGAATTTTTGGAATCATCAATGAATTGGATTCCGGAATTTCCGAAGAATTTACCTGGATTTTGGAGATCCTGTTTTTTTTCACGCTCTATGGATTTTACACCTATTCTATCGGCAAAAACAGTCAGGGCGATTTCCTTAACCTAATTTGGCGGGGAGCTACGACCGGAATTTTTGCTTCGGCGATGGGGCTGTTGACCCAGCTTTTCTATTCGGTCATGGGCGAAAGTAAAATCGGAAATGAGCCTTTTCTGAGAAACTTCTTTTACCACCTCAATTTCGCCTTTACTACCCTGTTTCTTATTTCCACAGCCTTGCTTTGGAAGCACCTCATTCTCTACCAGAAAAACAAACAAGTCGTCAAACAATGGCAGGCTTTTGAATTTACCATGCTGGTAGCCATGTTTTTCGTGTTTTTCAACAAAAACAACTTTGACTATAGCTTTCTTTTCGGGCTGGTGATTCTCCTGATCATTTCCATCGTCCTGTCCGGAAACCTGAAGTGGATTCCCTACCTGACGTTTAAGGAGAAGTGGAAATCCATTCTTTTCCTTTCCATCATTCTGTTGAGTACCGGATACCTGTTCAACCGGCTCCTTACTTACGGGAATGATGAAAGATTTCAAATCAACCTGACAGACAACCTTTTCCTCATGGCCCTTTTTGGGTTTATTTTTGTGTATGCCCTGTTCAGTTTTTTGGTCACCCTGTTTAACCTTCCCACTTCTTCAGTTTTTGAACAAAAATTAACCGAGGCGATCAATTTCCAACGACTGAGTCAATCCATACAGCCTGAAGAAAACGAGGAACAGGTATTGGATATCCTGATGGACTCCTGCATGAGTGCTTCTTATTCAGATGCCGCATGGCTTGAAATGAATCCTTCCGAAAACCTCACTGAAATTGATCAACTCCGATTTTTGGAATTGGAAACCAAAAAGGAGATTTCGGATTGGATTCAAACCCAAAAAGCAGCCCAAGATTGGGCCACGGGAGACAAGCCGGAAAACCTTCAACCACTTTCCCTTCGTCTGGAACATCCCAAATTTGAATCCCTCTTGCTGGTCCCCTTGACCATCAATAAAGTAGCCATAGGCAGAATGGTGTTGTGCAAAGAGGTTCGGGATGGGTTCAACAAAGAGATGATCAACATCATCAGCACATTTGTAAGACAGGCCTGTATTGCAGTTGAAAACCACCGTCTGCTCAATCAGGCCATTCTCAACGAGCGATATCAGGAAGAGCTTAAAATTGCACAAAGAGTTCAAAAGGCGCTTTTACCGACTCGATTGGATCATCCGGATTCTTTTGACATTTGTGCCTATTCCAATGCAGCCGATGAAGTTGGGGGAGATTACTACGACACGTTCAAGCTCGATGAAAACAGATACGTGCTGATCATCGGAGACGTATCCGGAAAAGGAACTTCGGCCGCCTTTCACATGTCACAGATGAAAGGCGTTTTTCACAGTCTCATCCAGCTGGAACTTAGTCCTTCGGATTTTATGATCAGGGCCAACGCGGCCTTGAGTAAATGCCTGGAAAGAAACCATTTTATTACAGCTTCCATTTTCCTCATTGATCTACGGGAAAATTCCTTCACTCACGCCAGGGCAGGTCATGTGCCGACGCTGATTTATCGTGCCAATGAACAAAAATCTGAGTTTCTGATGTTTGATGGATTGGGCTTGGGAATTTTAAGAAACAAGCTCTATGAAAATCACGTTCAGGAAAGAACCTTCCACTATGCTCCCGGAGATATCCTGGTTTTGATCACGGATGGAGTAGTAGAGGCAAAAAACCAAAAAGGGAATCAATTTGGTTTTGAGCGAATAAAAAGTCTGGTTGAAATCAACTGCCACAAAACACCCAAAGAGCTTCAGCAGGTTTTGATCGACTCGCTTCATGAGTTTGTGGGGGGAGATGGCATGATAGACGATGATTATTCGCTGATGGTGGTCAAGTTTAAAGAATCAGAAAGCTAAAAAACGATAGAAGTACCTACATGCTCAACCTACACAAATCCAAAGAATCCCATTTCGACATCCTGAGCTTAAGCGGCGAAGTAGATGCAAGCAACTCTGTGATATTGGATCACGCAATCAAAGAGTTGGTGGAAGAAGGGGCCAAAGTTATTTTGGTAGATGGTCAAAACCTGGAGTACATTTCTTCGGCAGGACTGGGCGTATTCATGTCTTATCTGGAAGATTTCCAGGATCAGGGGATTCGGCTGGTCATTTTCGGGCTTTCTCCTCGAGTGTATGAAGTATTTAAGATTTTAGGATTGGATCAGTTGATTCCAATAGTTGAAGATAAAAGCACGGCAATTGCGAGTGAAAATGAAGTATGATTTGAATATCTCCTGCCAAACCTCTGCGCTATCAGAATTGAGAGCGTTTCTTCAGGGTGCCTTGGCCGGATTTTCTTTGAGTGATATGGAAAAGCACCAGGTAACTCTGGCGGTGGAAGAGGTGTGTGCCAACCTGATTATCCACTCCCATGGATGCAATCCACAAGATCATATCCAGTTAAGAATAAAAGAGACTGGTCAAAAATTGATTTTTGAAATTACCGATCAGGGCATGGCCTTCAATATTCTGGAATATGAAGTGCCGGATCTCAAAAAAGTGATGGTAGAAAAAAGAAAAGGTGGGTTAGGCATCATTTTGGTGAAGAAGATAATGGATGAGATAGAATTCGAATCCAAAAACGGCATCAATACCTGCCGACTGATCAAAAAGTTCAGGTCCTAATTTTGGTTAAAACCTCACACACCAAGGCATTCCAAGCGAATTCCTGTTAAATTTGTAACATTGCATTCTAAATCGGCTTTCTACTTCATGAATTACCGAGCTCTTTCGGCGCTTCTTGCTTTCATCCTCATTGTATCACCGGGTGCACATACCCCAAAAGCTATTGCCCAAAATCAAGATGAGGTTTTAGTCGACATCGGTGGCAAGTCTGTGGAAAAAGATGAATTGGTATACCTTTTATCCAAAGGAAAAGGTGCGAGTGGTACTGTCACTGGAGTAAGTAGAGAAGAATTTGAAGAGAATTTCCAGCTTTTTGTCAATTACAAACTGAAAGTCAGAGAAGCTGAATCGCTCGGGCTTGACAAAACTGAAGAATTCAACCGAGAATTTGCTTCCTTCAAAGAGACCCTTATCGCCCCTTACCTCATCAAAAATTCATTGGAGGAAGGAGAACTGAGAAAAGCTTATTCCCGCATGGAAGAAATCCTCCGAGCAAGTCATATTTTATTCCAATTCCCTCCAAATGCCTCCAATGAGGACAGCCTCATTGTACTGAAAATGGCACTCAAGGTAAAAGGCGAAATTGAAAATGGAGGGGATATCAATGAGTTGGCCCTTCAATATTCTGATGATCCTTCTGCCAAAACAAACAAAGGGGACTTGGGCTATTTTACCAGTCTTCAGATGGTTCAGCCGTTTGAGGATGCGGCATTTTCCCTTCCTCTTGGAAAAGTATCGGATCCGGTTCTGACCAATTTTGGGTACCATCTTATCCAGGTCAAAGACCGACAAAAAAACCCAGGCCAAGTCAGGGTTTCTCATATTTTGGTTCGCTTTGATCCTCAAAATGCAGGACAGGAAGAAAATGCCCGAAGAAAAATCTCAGATATATATGCCGAGATTCAAAAGGAAAACACCATTTGGGAAGACATTGTAAAATCCTACTCTGAAGACCCCGCGACTAAAGAAAACGGAGGGATTCTCCCTTGGTTTGGGGTGGGAACCATGATCCCGGAGTTTGAAATGGCCGCATTCTCCCTCACCGAATTGGGCGAAGTGTCCCCTCCCCTCAAAACTCAATACGGTTACCATATTCTGAGGCTCGAAGACAAAAAACCCCTCGATTCATACGAGGAAATGGAAGAAAGTATCCGATCCAGGATTTTGAGGGATTCAAGATCAACCATGATCCAATCTCAAGTGGTGGCGATTCAAAAAGCCAGATATGGCTTCAAAGAAAATGAGACCTCTGTAGACAATCTTGCTGCTGCCCTCAATGAGTCGGCAAAATCCACTTTTGGAGGAGTCTTGGAGTCCAAAGGATTAACTTCGGCAGAACTGTTCACCTTACAAGGAAAAACCTACAAGGCTTCCGATCTTTGGAAATACATGCAGGAGGAAGAGTTTGTGCCAAGATCAAAAGGAGGCACATTCGACATATGGTACGGGAGATACATCGCCAGTATCCTATCTCAAACAGAGCAAATGGATCTTGAGGCTAACAACAAAGAGTACCAAATGCTGCTAAAGGAATACAGGGATGGAATTCTGCTCTTCTCTTTGATGAACCAAGAGGTTTGGCAAAAGGGGATCACAGACTCCTTGGGTCAGGTGGAGTTTTACAGAAAAAATATTTCCAACTACCAATGGAAAAATAGAGTGGAAGCCTATTTGGTGAAGGTGCTTGATCTTTCCAAAATTGATATCGGGCGAAAAGCACTTCAGGGAAATGGATTCAATCCTTCTGTGATTCAGGCATTCGAGACCAATTTCAAGTCCACAGCATCCTTGGCATTTACCACAGAATCTGGAATATTCGAATACGAAAGTCACCCGATTCTTTCAAAAGCCGATTTGGGGCTTTCCTATCAAGAGATTTCAGTAGATGGAACGACGTATTTGATCAATCTAGGCCAAAAACTCCCCGCTGAACCCAGAAAATTCGAGGAATCCAGAGGATTGGTGATCAGAGACTACCAGGAATTTTTGGACAAAAGCCTCACTGATAAACTAAAAGAAAAGTACCCGGTCAAAGTAAATCAAAATGTGAAAGAAGAAGCATTTATCGCTTTGAACCAATAATCCTGACCCCAGGATATCCCAGAGAGAAGACCTAACCATGATGAAATTATTAAATCGACTTATCCTAAGCCTAAGTGGGCTATTAATCTTAGGGCATACTCTTGCCCAAGAAAATCCTCCCACAGGGCAAGTCTTGGATAAAATCGTCGCCAAAGTAGACAACAGTATCGTTCTGGAGTCCGAAGTTCAAAAAACCTACATCGAGGCCATCGCCCAATCCCAACAGGGAATGGAGGCTCCTAATCGATGCGAAGTCTTTGAAAGCCTCCTGATCAATAAACTCATGGTGGCTAAAGCTGCAATCGACTCTGTGATGGTAACAGAAGCGGAAGTATTGGTTCAGACCAACAACCGATTCAATATGGTCATGCAGCAATTCGGCGGGGATGAAAACATGCTTGCCGAAATCTACGGAAAGTCCGGTGATCAGCTGAAGGCCGAATTGGAAGAAGTAATCCGAGAGCAGCTCATTGTACAAAAAATGAGATCAAAGATTACCGAGGGAATTACGGTATCCCCGGCAGAAGTAAGAGCCTTTTTTAACAGCATTCCAAGGGACTCTTTACCTCTGTTTACTTCCGAAGCCACGGTAGGACAAATTGTAAGAAAGCCTGAAGCAAATCCCAACATCCGAGAGGAGCTCATTGCCCAATTACTCCAGTTCAAACAGGAAATATTGGAAGGGAAATCTTCATTTGCGGATTTGGCCAAAAAATACTCCGAAGATCCGGGTTCCGGGGCACAAGGAGGAGATTTGGGATTTTTCCGTCGGGGAGAACTAGCCCCTGAATATGAAGCAACCTCACTAAGTTTGAGACCGGGTGAAATATCCGATCCGGTCGAAACCCAATTCGGCTTTCATATGATCCAATTGCTGGAAATCAAAGGAAACACCTACAACACCCGGCATATCCTGAGAATTCCAAAGGCCTCTGAAGAGGACATTCAAAAAGCCGAGCGATATTTGGACAGTTTGAAAAAACAAATTCTGGATGGTAAAATCGATTTTGCGAAAGCCGCAAAGGAATACTCTGAGGACAGGGCTACCTCTGATGCAGGCGGATTTTTTACCGACCCGGCGACCAATTCCAATCGTCTATCGTTGAGAACACTGGAAGATCCGGTACTCTATTTCACCATAGACACCATGAAAGTGGGCGATATTACCCCTCCACTACGTTTTGAAGACCCCAGAGAAGGTACAAAGGTTCGAATTCTTTATTACAAAGCCAGGTATCCTGCCCACAAGGCAAACCTTCAGGATGACTATGAGAAACTGAAAGCCGCAACCCTTCGTCGAAAAGAAGATGAAGTCCTCAGCAAATGGTTTTTGACTGCTAAGGAGGATGTTTTCATCGACATCGATCCCTCCTACGATCGGTGCAATCCTCTCCAGGATAAATAGAAAAAGGCCTCGTCGAAATCAATTCGGCGAGGCCTTTGGATTTAACTGAAAAAAGACCATTACTTTTTTCCAAAAAGAATTTTTAGCCCTTGTCCTATTTGCCTTAAACCTGCTCTGACAAAACCCTTAGACTCTTCAAGCCGGGGTTCCAGCTCTTCTTTCTTTTCCTTGTATTCTTTTTTGAGCAATTCTTTGGCCTTTTTAAGTTCAGCTTCGAGGGTTGTTTTATTCTCCTTCAAGTCATTGATTTTTTGTTCAATTTCCTCTTTGAGTTCCCCTCCTGCCTCGGCGCCCTTTTTGACCAACTCTTCAATTTTTTGACCGATCTCTGTCAGAACATCTTCCAGTTCCTGAGTGGTTGACTTTTTAGCTGTCATAATAAAAATCAGTTTGTTTGGATCTGAAGTTACAGAAAATCAGTAAAAAAGTCCTAAAAAGGGCTAATTATCAATGGACTCCGGAGATTGGGTCTGCTTTTCAAACAATTCGGCATAGACCCCTTTTTGCTCCATCAAGGACTCATGGTCCCCCCGCTCTACAATTGCCCCATCATCAAGTACAATGATATGATCGGCCAGTTTGGCAGAAGAAACCCGATGGGAGATGATGATCGAAGTCCGGTTTTCCATGATCTTCTTCAAGGCCGTGAGAATCGCGTTTTCCGTCTTGGTATCCACCGCCGATAGGCAATCATCAAGAATCAGGATTTTAGGTTCTTTGGCTATTGCCCGAGCTATGGAGACCCGCTGCTTCTGTCCTCCCGATAGCGTAATTCCCCGCTCACCGAGCATCGTTTCAAATCCTTTCGGGAAATCGACGATATTTTGATACACGTCGGCATCTTTGGCGGCTTTTTCAATCAGTTGCATATCCGGATGATCCAATCCAAAAGCAATATTGTTGGCAATGGTATCCGAGAACAGGAAAACATCCTGAGGAACGAACCCGATTTGTTTTCTCAGGTTGGAAGTGGAAAAGCTTCTGATGTCCCTTCCGTCCACAAAAATCTGACCGCTCGAAGGGTCATACATTCTCATCAGCAAGTTGGCGATGGTAGATTTACCCGAGCCGGTGGTACCGATGATTCCAAGGGTCTGCCCAGCTTTGATTTCAAAAGAAATATTATCCAATGCCTTGATCCCGGAGTCAGGGTAGACAAATGAAACTCCCTGCACCCGGATATCCCCTTCTATTTCCATTTCGGTATTTTCGGTACTGACGATGTCGTTTTTAATATCCAAAAACTCATTGATCCGGGTCTGAGAGGCCGCAGCCCGCTGTACAATACTGGTCACCCAGCCCAAAGAAGTCACGGGCCAAGTCAGAATGTTGACGTAAAGAATGAATTCGGCAATCACTCCATACCCGATTTCACCCTGAATTACTTTCATCCCGCCTACATAGACGGTAATGATCGTGGATATGCCCACCAATGCCATAATCAGGGGAAAAAACAAGGCATTGACTTTGGTGAGTTCGATCGATTTGTGTTTGTACTCCTCGCTAGCCTCCGCAAATTCACGGGCAGAATCCTCTTCCCTTACAAAGGCTTTGAGCACACGGATTCCTGAAAAAGCCTCCTGAACAAAGGTGCTTAGATTGGAAAGGCTTCGCTGGATTTTCTCTGAGCGCTCATTGATCAGGTTATTGACAAAATAGATACTAAGGGAAAGTATAGGCAAAGGTAAAAGCGAGTACAGCGTCAGTTCTGCATTGACTGAGACCATGTAGGAAATCACCAAAGGAAACAAGATCAACAAATTGAGGCCATACATAATGGCAGGGCCAAGGTACATTCTCACTCGGCTGACATCCTCTGAGATCCGAGCCATAAGATCTCCGGTGCTGTTTTTTCGATAGAAGCTCAGCGGTAGATTCTGGTAATGTTCAAAAATTTCATTCTTCATGTCATACTCCACCCGACGGGACATGATGATGATCGTCTGTCTGATCAGAAAGAGGAAAAAACCTCTCAACAAAGCCATGGCAAGGATCAAGACCCCGAAAACAAAGACATACTCCAGGAAATTTTCTCGGGCTATTTCTCCCATCCCACCCTTGGTCAGAGGCCTGAAAAGCGAAAAACTATCCACCACATAATCTATCGCAATTCTGACCAGTTGGGCAGGAATAATTACGAAGATGTTTGAGATGACGGTAAATACTATTCCCAAGAGCAACAAACCCTTGTATTTGTACAAATACTTATTTATTCTCCAAAGCGGCTTCACCAAATAAAAGCTTTAAAATCAGGGATAAACTTACAGAAACTATTGATGCGATTACTTTGAGAGCTGATAAAAGTATTTAATTTTGTATCAGCCTTTTTCCGAAGGTAACAACCCAAATATAACACATTCTAAAAAGCTAAGTTCACATGTTAGAGATTAATGCGACCGAAACCGTGCGTGAAGGCTCCGTATTTGGACAAATCACCACCATGGACCACGAACAACTCGTGATCTGCCACGATCAACCCACCGGATTGAAGGCGCTCATCGGCATTCACAACACCGTTCTTGGCCCGGCACTTGGAGGAACCCGCATGTGGCCTTATGCTACCGAAGAAGAAGCCATCACCGATGTGTTGAGACTTTCCCGGGGAATGACTTTCAAAAATGCCCTTGCCGGACTGAATCTTGGTGGTGGAAAGGCTGTCATCATTGGAGATCCCAAGCAGAAAAATGAAGCATTCCTTAGAAGATTTGGGCGTTTTGTAGAAAGTCTGGGTGGCCGGTATGTCACCGCAGAAGATGTGAACATGAAGACCTCCGATATGGAATACATAGCCATGGAGACCCGACATGTCACCGGATTGCCTCAAATCAAAGGCGGAGCAGGCGATCCATCTCCAGTAACAGCATTTGGCGTATATATGGGCATGAAAGCCGCTGCAAAAAAAGCTTTTGGATCAGATTCTCTTCAAGGCAAAAAAATCGGAGTACAGGGAGTAGGCCAAGTGGGCAAATACCTGATCGACTATTTGGTCAAAGAAGGAGCTGAAATCCTGATCACAGACATCTTCGAAGACAAACTGAAAGAAGTAGCCAAATCCTCAGGCGCTACCGTAGTAGATCCCAACGTGATCTATGATCTACCGATGGATATCTATGCACCCTGTGCCCTTGGAGCTACCATCAACGATCAGACCATTGACCGGCTAAAGTGTGCAGTCATCGCCGGTGGAGCTAACAATCAGTTGAAAGATGAAGCCAAGCACGGGAAAATCCTGATGGATAAAGGCGTCATTTACGCCCCTGATTTCTTGATCAATGCCGGCGGAGTGATCAATGTTGGCGCTGAATATTATGGCGATTACCATGAGGAAACCGTCTTTGCTCAGGCACAGAAAATCTATGACACCTGCCTGACCATTTTGGATAAATCACAAAAAGAAAATATTCCTGCACAGCAGGCTGCGATTGAGGCCGCCAAAGCCAGAATTGAAGCAATCGGAAGGTTGAAACTGCCTTTCTGATCTAGCAAAAAGGTCTATTCTATTAAACCTTCAAGAATCAAAATTCTTGAAGGTTTTTTTAAAATAAAATACGGACTTGGATAATCAATTATACCGAAATTCATTTTACCAACTCAGCAAATAAAACTCGACTTCTTCTCTGTCAGTGCGTTTTTTACTCAAGTAAAGGCCCTTTTCTCCAACAAACATCATTGGGATTTCGTCCAATTCTCCAGGCTTAAAGGCAATTTCTCCCAATAGTTTGTCTTTATCTAAATCGTAAATAATCAAATCTCTCTTAGCCGTTAGTTTGTAATCAAAATAGTTAGAAAAACTTGAAGGATCTTGATCTGAATAAGAAATTGTTCTGTATAAAACTCCCCGTTTTTCATCTGAAATTAGACTAGAATAAAATCCTTTTGACAACATCTCAAAGTAGGCTTTTTCTCCGGAGAGCTCTTCTTTTGATTGCCCATCAAAATTTTGGGTAGTCCTTTTTTTCGATGAATTAAACAATATTTTCTTTTTTAATCTATACTCAGGATCGTACAAAAAAACAGTATCGCTTAACGAAAAACTATGTGCGACATGATTCTTTATCACAGTTTGCCTATCTGAGATAGTATTTACCCCGGGCCATTGATGGCCGTGATATTGAGCGGGATACCCGCCTCCTGTTTTGATTTGTCCATTTTTCAAATTGATCAATGCACCCGTTCGACCTTTAGTATAATAATCTTGTTCAAACGGTGATAACTCCGGGAATCCAAAATAGACAACATTGTGCTCAGCTACGCCACTAATTGGATTTTCTGTTGTAAAGGGTGTAATTATTTCAAGTGGATCCAAACCACTTCGAACACTGTAGGTAGCAACTTTTTTTCCACTATCCATTAAATGGATATTCCATCTAAAGCTGTCAACGGTAAAAATTGAGTCTTGGTCTTTGACGTAGAACCCATTTAATTTCCCTATTCCATTAGGACCTTCCAATTCAAACTGAATCGGATCTTCCCATTTTTGATCCTCCATATTGTACACTAATATCCGATCAAATCTTTTCACATCACCCCAAAAAAGTAATTCCTTACCATCTACAATTTTCGCTTGCAGCATGTTGGTAGAAAGGGGATGGTCAGGAATCACCAGAGAAAACTCAAAGGAAAGGTTATAGTCTAATTGATTAAAATTATTTCCGTTTCCCTTCCCACAGGATAAAAGCGCAAGGAAAACCACGCCCAAAACTATTTTATGAGAATATTTTTTCATCAAAGTCAGCTAAAAATCAAAAGCTTCCTCAATGACTTGCAAATTCCTTACTAAGATCAAATGAGGGAAGCTTTCTTTTAATTCAACAATCCGTCTGTTCCCAAGGATCAGCTGACAGGCAATCTCCACCCGGCTGGTAGCATCCATAAACACATTTGTCTGCACTTTCCCAAAAAACGCGCTCTGCACTGACTGAATTTAATCCCATTGCTCCAAAAAGAGTGAGGACAAGAAGTGCAACTCTTCGAAATCTGCCTTTTTTCATGATTAATTTAGTTTGTACTAATGATTCCAAAATGTATGAAAAAAAAAAATGAAACTTTTTTAATAATTCTCTCAAATTTATTCAAAACAATGTAGAGTTTCTTTAAAGAGATCCAATATCAAGTCTTACCCAAATCGTTATTTTATTATGATATTTCCTGCCTCATTTTCACTATTTCAGCAGATAGACCAGCTCAAATCATCAGGAGATTCAACAATTCAAAACGATCAATTCTTAATTCACGATTGGTAATTACCTATATTTGCGGCTCTTTTAAGACCATTATGCTAAACAGAAGAATCCTCAGAGTCAAGGCATTTCAGAACCTCTATGCCTATGAACAATGCAAAGGATCTAATCTCAACTTGGCCAAAGACTTCATACGGGAGTCTTTTCTGCCTGACCTCAACAGTATGGAAGTGCAGGACAAAGCCGCACTCAACAGGGAAGCCGAGGAGGCCATCCGGCATTTCGACCAAAATCTGGAGAGCAATCAGCTTCTGAAATCCTCAGATGCCAGTGCCAAAGTAAAAAAGGTGGTCTTGGATGCGCTCAAGCAATACCACGCCGCCAATGAAAAAGACCGTGAGTTTCTCTTAAAAAATATGATCACTTCGGCAGAGCGCATCCCGCAGCTGTACCTATTGGCAATCGAACTTCTTCAGGCATTTGCCAAGCATGTGGAAAAAGACCTGGAAAAAAAGCGAAAACTCGCGGGAGACACCCCGGTGGCCTTTGGCAATGACCTCAATTTGGCCAACAACCAGGTACTCAAAAATATCCGCGAAGCTCAAACCTACCAATCTGCTCTGGTTCGACACAACGTCCACCTGGATGATTTGGAGCTTGAAATCAAAGAATGGTTTAGAGATTACATCAAGCCGTCAGAAACCTATCAGGAGTACCTGAAACTATCCAATCCTACCCTGGATCAGGATTTTGAGGCGGCGGATGATTTGCTGAAAAAAATCATTTTCAAGAATGAAGTCATCCTTAATTATTTCTCAGAAAAGGATTTGAACTGGACCGAAAACAAATCCGTAGTCAGAAGTCTTGCCTCCAAAGTACTTAAAAATGCCACCTCCACTGAGGAAAACGGCGGCGATCCACTTCCGGAAATCGCGATGAATTGGGATGAAGACAAAGAGTTTTTTCAAAATATATTTAACTTCACCATCGAAAATGATGCTAGCAGTAAGGCTCTTATCGCTCAAAAAACCAAAAACTGGGATATTGAACGACTTGCTTTCACCGATAAAGTGATCATTTCTATGGCCCTTGCCGAGATGAAAAATTTCCCAAGCATCCCGGTAAAGGTCAGTATCAATGAGTACATTGATATTTCCAAAACGTACAGCACTCCAAAAAGCAAGCAATTTGTGAATGGCTTGTTGGATGTTTTGGCAAAAGAGTTAACAGACAGCGGCCAAATCCGTAAGAGTGGTCGGGGACTTTTAGACAATAAATAATACAACCATGAGCAAAAGTACAAACACCTTATTGGCATTCGCAGTTGGCGCCGGAATCGGTGCTGCATTGGGCATTCTCTTTGCACCGGACACCGGGGCCAATACCAGAGACAAACTGTCATTTAAGCTTTCTAAATACAAAAAGGAACTTGAAGAACTCATCAATGAGTTGGTAGAGGGAAAAGAACTTCACCTCAATGAAGCTAAGTCAGAAGGCAAAAGAGTGATCTCAGAAGCCAAAAACAAGGCAGAAGGTCTTCTGAATGATGTCAACAAATTGATCGATCAAATCAACCAAGGAAAAAATTAACCTTAAAAGTCTCTGAATCGATATCACCCATTTTTGGGCATTGTTCGGGACATCCCAAATAGACGCTTAAAATCAAACAACAATCCTATGAAAATCAAATTAGTAAGCGCCATTGCCGTGGCGATGGTTTTGATGGTCTCCTGCTCACAAAAGAATGACGATCAGGCTGCAAAAATCAAGGCTTTGGAAGATAAAATAGCCGCCTTGGAAGGCTCTAACACGGCTGTCACCCCGGTGAATGCACAAACGACCACCGAGGCCGATCCAAGCACACTCGGCGCATTCCAGTTTGCCGAAATGGAATATGATTTCGGCAACATCAATGAGGGTCAG
This sequence comes from Algoriphagus aquaeductus, assembly GCF_003253485.1. Taxonomy (GTDB): domain Bacteria; phylum Bacteroidota; class Bacteroidia; order Cytophagales; family Cyclobacteriaceae; genus Algoriphagus; species Algoriphagus aquaeductus. The sequence goes on from NZ_QKTX01000017.1 coordinate 24,355, forward strand.
GTGATTGAACATATCTTCAATTTCACCAACAACGGACAAGCTCCATTGGTGATCTCCAACATCACTGCTTCTTGTGGATGTACCAGCCCTGATTGGACCAAAACTCCCGTACAGCCAGGAGAGCAAGGCTTTGTGAAGGTGGTATTCAATTCGGCAGCAAAATCAGGTGCGCAGGCTCCTACAGTTACCATTCAAGCAAACACCAACCCAACCGTTACCCGCCTTAGAATGAAAGGTAGCGTTACCCCTAAATTAGCCGGTGCTTCTGCTCCTGCAGGACCTCTGAAAAGATAACCCATGATCAATTTCGTTTTAGCACAAGCCGCAGCAGGCGGTGGAGGGATTCTTGGCCAAGTTTTCCTGTTTGGTTCTATCATTCTAATCATGTATTTCTTCATGATCAGACCGCAACAGAAAAAACAAAAGGAAACCAAGAAATTCATTGAAGAAATCAAAAAAGGGGATGACGTGATCACCATTGGCGGTATTCACGGCAAAGTCTCCAGTGTGGAAGGCGACGCCGTCCTGTTGGATATCGACCGAGGAGTAAAAATCAAGGTGGAAAAATCTGCCATCTCACTGGATTTCACCAAGAAAAGCAGTCCAACCAAATAAAGTAACCTTGCCTGAAACCAAAAAATCCTCCTGGAGGATTTCTTCTAAAAAAATCTCTGATCTGAAAGTGGTAGTCCTATGCATCTTAGCGGCTACCACTTTTTGGATTTTAAATGCCCTGAATAAGGACAACTATAATACTATTGTCGATTATCCCATCCAATGGGAATTTGACAGAACGAACTACATCCCCGTCAAGCCCCTTCCGGAAAGCATCCAAATCCAAATCTCCGGAAATGGTTGGGATCTTTTACGCAAATACTTCAATCTAAACGAGCCTCCCTTTTCCATCATTCTTGCCGAGCCATCTTCCAGAAAATTCATTCTGAGCACTGAGCTCAAAAGACCTTTGGGTGAGTTTATCACTCCCACTCAATTGGAAAGCCTCTTGGAAGACTCGATTCATTTTCAAATTGATAAAATCGTCACCAAGTCTCTGACCCCCTACTTGGATTCAGCAGGATATTCTTTGGGGAAAAATATCGAGATTGATGGAGCAGTGCTTTTCACGCCCAACCAAATCACGCTGACAGGCCCCTCCTCACTCCTGGAATCATTTGAGGGGAAGTTTCCGGTCTACTTGAATGAAAACCGGATAGAAAAGAATTTCTCCCGACAAGTCCCGCTCGAATTGGAGAAAAAAATCGAAGACCTGATCCAAATTCAGGAGACGGAAGTGGAGGTTAGTTTTTCCGTGTTCAAATATCTTGAAGGGAACAAACGCCTCAAATTGAAAAAAGTCAATTTTCCCCGTACAGTCACCCTGGAAAATGAAGAACTCATCCCCATTTTATCCTATTTGGTGGACGAGCGTAAGGTGAACGAATTAAAAGAAATTGAATTTGAGGCTATACTCAATTATGGGAAAAGAAACAGAGAGGACAGCACCATTCAAGTAGACGTTGTACCCAAACCGGATTTTTTAAAGGATCTGAAAATTGACCCAATCCAGGTAAAGCTCAAATATGAATAAATCAAAACCTCTTTTGGTTGGCGTGACGGGAGGGATTGGCTCAGGAAAGTCCACGGTTTGTCGGGTTTTTTCCATCCTGGGAATTCCGATTTACCCCGCAGACGACCGCGCCAAATGGCTGATGGCGCATGACCCTGTACTGAAAACGCAAATAATTTCTGCTTTCGGAGAAGCTTCTTTTTTACCGGACGGTAAGCTCAATCGGTCTTTTTTGGCAGAAACGGTTTTTTCAGACCAGGAAAAAGTAGCCCAAATCAACAAATTAGTCCATCCGGCGGTAGGCAAGGATTTTGAAAACTGGGTTGCCCAACAACATGCCCCTTATGTAATCAAAGAAGCGGCACTTTTATTTGAAGCAGGATCTGCCGATCAATTGGATTTTGTAATCAATGTGAGTTCTCCCCTCAAAATCAGGATGGCTCGTGTCCTGTTAAGAGATCCTCATCGGTCTGAATCACAGGTCAACCATATCATCGATCAGCAATGGCCGGATGAGAAAAAAAACGAATTGGCTGATTTTACCATTAAAAACAGTGACAACAAACTGATCATCCCACAGATTTTGGAAATTCACCAAAAGCTCACTGCAAGTGATCTCGGTTCAATCTGAATGATTCGCTGTTTGATCAACTGACAATCAGCCCCCAAGCAATTTTACTCCAAGTAGGAATGAAGGTATACAACACCAAAAACTGGGTACAGTTCATCTTTTTGATTCAAAAATCAGATACCCTGGTTCGGCTGGCCCCTTTGATTTTGGTCATCCTATTGTATTCCCTGGGGATTGCTTATTTGGAATTGGAGTATTTCAAATTTGGAGAAAACAGCTGGGTAAAAAATCTTCCTGTGATGCATTCCCTGCTGAGTTTTGTGATTTCCATGTTGCTGGTATTTCGGACCAACACCGCCTATGACCGCTGGTGGGAAGGCCGAAAACTATGGGGAAACTTAGTCAATAACAGCCGGAATTTCGCACTCAAGCTGGCAGCGATTCTTGATCCCAAAGACGAAATCAATAGAAGGTTCTTTAGAAAGACCATCCCGATGTATGGATTTGTCCTCAAAGATCATCTTCAGTCAAAATCCACCGAGTACATGTTGGACGATGAAAATCAGTTTTTTGAAGACCTCCCTTCAGCCCTAAGCAAGCAAAACCACGTGCCCAATCAAGTCGCCAAACTGATGTTTGCCCGACTCAACGAGCTCTACAAAAACGGAAAAATCTCAGGAGACCAGCTGATTGTTCTGAATGGTGAAATCACTTCTTTCACGGACATCTGCGGAGCGTGCGAACGGATCAAAAACACACCCATACCCTACAGCTACAGTTCATTCATAAGAAAGTTCATTCTTTTCTACTCCATCACACTTCCCATCGGGTATTCTTTGATAATGGGCTATTATGCGGCGCCCATTGTTGCCTTTATATTCTACGTGCTGGCCAGTCTTGAGCTCATTGCCGAAGAGATCGAAGAGCCATTTGGAAATGATCAGAATGACCTTCCCATGGAAAAAATTGCGAAAAACATCGACAAGCACGTGGGAGAAATCTTATAAGCTGATCAAAGATCCAGCGGTTTTTCGGTCCAGGATTTATGGACAATCTTCCATTTTCCGTCCATTTTGATCAAGGTCAAAAAGTCATAGTAATAGATCCCCGGCCAAAAAAGCTCTGCCTCAGCCAGGGCTATATTTCCTACAATTCTGACCGCTTTTACCTCGTTTTTGTATAGAGCCGGATCACGCCGAGAACCTTTGGACGTTCCATCAGCCCATTCTGCAAAAGGGGTGACAAACAATTGGTCTCCCCTATACCCGATCAATCTTGCCTCAGCAAAAAATGCCTCTTCCAACTTGCCTCGATCCCTCTGAATCATCCCATCAAAATATAATTGTACCGTTTGGGTGACTGATTCAACCTCTTCGGTTTGAGAAAAAACAACAAAGGGCTGTACAAGAAAGATGAGGATCAGAAGTTTTTTCATGGGTTCAATGCAGTTAAGCCTGGAACAAATTTCTATAAGCAAACGAAAATCACTCCTTGTGAAAGGTATTTCCTTCGTTAGGGAATGGAACCAAGGCTTGGTACAAACCAATTTAACGGATAAATGAAAAAAGCCGCTCCAAAAAATGGAACGGCTTATGGAATCAAATTTTGTCGAAACCCAAATACGAATGGAGAACCTTCGGCATTAGGATACCCTCCGGGGTTTGATTGTTTTCCAGAATCGAGGCCACAATTCGAGGCAAAGCCAGTGCACTTCCATTGAGTGAATGGGCGAGTTGGGTCTTTTTATCTTCCCCTTTAAACCGAAGCTTCAACCGATTGGTCTGATAGGTTTCGAAATTAGAAACCGAGCTCACCTCCAGCCAACGCTCCTGAGCGGCAGAATACACCTCCATGTCATAGGTCAAGGCTGAGGTGAATCCCATGTCCCCTCCACAAAGTCTCAACACCCGGTAGGGCAATTCCAGCTTTTGCAATAAACCCTGCACATAGCTGCTCATACTTTCAAGAGCGGCATACGACTGATCCGGATGGGTGATTTGGACAATCTCCACCTTGTCAAATTGGTGAAGGCGATTAAGTCCTCGGACGTGAGCCCCCCAGGAACCCGCCTCTCTTCTGAAGCAGGGAGTATACCCTACATTTTTCACCGGAAGGTCGGTCTCATTGAGAATGATATCGCGGTAGAGATTGGTGATCGGAACTTCGGCCGTAGGGATCAGGTATAGATTATCTGCTGCTGCAAAATACATCTGACCTTCTTTGTCCGGCAATTGCCCCGTGCCATAGCCTGAATCTTCATTGACCAGAATGGGAGGCTGAACTTCCATATACCCGGCTGCCATGGCTTCGTCCAAAAAGAAATTGATCAAAGCACGCTGCAATCTTGCTCCTTTACCTTTATATACAGGAAATCCTGCTCCGGTGATTTTTACCCCTAGGTCAAAGTCAATAATGTCATACTTTTTGATCAACTCCCAATGAGGAAGTTTCCCCTCATGCAGCGTGGGAATGGTGCCATTGGTCAAGACCACTTCATTGTCCTCTGCCGACCTTCCCTGTGGCACCGAACTGTGCGGAACATTTGGAATCGTGTACAGCAGTGCTTTGAGGTCTTCCTCTGCTTTGGCATTTTGCTCGTCAAGCTCTTTGATTTGGGCTTTGATTTCGGTGGTCCTCTCCCGGATCAATTGGGCTTCGGCTGATTTCCCTTCCTTCATCAACTGCCCGATTTGCTTGGAAATCGTGTTGGCTTCTGCTTGGATTTGATCTCTTTGGGATTGGGTTGATTTCCTCAAATCATCCAAAGCAATGACCCGATCCAGTAGCAGTGCGGCATCGGAGATATTTCTTTTCTGCAAACCGGCAAAAACCTGATCATAGTTTTCCCGGATTTGATTGACTAAAAGCATGTCGAAAACGTGGTTTGAATGCCCAAAGATAAGTACTTATCGGACAAAGACTGTTTTTGTAATGGTGGAGAAAGGACCTTCCAATTCTTTATTGTCGACTCGAAGCAATTGGACCTTGACTTGATAGTCGCCTTTGGGAAGGTTGGTCACCCGGATTGGGGCCATGTGGTCAATTTCATAGGTATGCTCATTCACCGAGATTTTGACCTTCAATCTATCGAGGTTCATATCCCCTCCCAAAACCAAAAAATCCACGACCAATTCATCTCCCAATTTGAGGATCTGTGCATTTCGGGGAAAGTTTAGAGCCAAATAGGGCTCTGCTGAATAAGGAAAAGCCCGGGAGTCTCCGACCATAAAATCCCGATCCACATAATTTCCGAAATTTTTCAAGGCCAACCCATCTTCATCGACCAAATAGGCCACGGCTCGATAGGTGCCGACGGTCAATTCTCGCTGGAAAATAGGGGCAAAATACCCGATGGGATCTCCTCCATTGAGAATCATGAAAAGTTTGGCCTCTCCTCCTCCTCCTTTTTCGAGCGTATAATTCTTTACGTTGAATTCAAAAGGCACCTTCCCCGGTTTGAATATTTGATTTCCCAGTGGGGTATACAATTCCAATATCGCATCCGGAAACCGGGAAGAATCCTCATATTGAAAAAATGTAACTTGGGGGAGGGATTCTCCGCTAGGCTCCAAGGATTGACCTTCTTCTGAAATAGACTCATTGATTCTTTTTTTCTCTTCACTGCAAGAAGCGCACAAGAAACAACCAAGGATAAAGGCTAAAATCAGGATTTTATTCATACGACCACCAAGATTAAGGTTAAAGATATTTATTTTTGAAGAATTGTACGGAAGTAATAAATAAACTAGACTATTAATGGAGATCTTATTTGACGAAATCCCAAGCTTGGATTTAGCAGATTTCACTTCAGGAAATCCTGAAAAAAAGGCTGAATTCGTAAAGAAACTAGGAGAAGCCTATCAAAACATCGGCTTTGTCGCGATCAAAAACCACGGACTTTCCCAGGACCTTCAGGACCGACTTTACCATTCTATAAAATCTTTCTTTGCCTTACCCGATGAGGTAAAATCTCAGTATGAAAAACCCGAAATCGGATTTCAGAGAGGGTATACCGGAAAAGGAAAAGAACACGCGAAGGGTAGAAATACCGGTGACTTGAAGGAATTCTACCATGTGGGACAGGAATTGGATCTCATCCCTGACACCGACCCTATTAAGTCTGAATATCCTGAAAACCTCTGGCCAAAAGAACTCCCTCAGTTCAAAACAGACGCCATCGAAGCCTATCAGACTTTAGAAAAAGCAGGCAAGCAAATGCTAAGAGCCATTGCCTTAAACTTAGAATTGCCGGAAGATTATTTCGAAGACAAGGTAGCTTACGGAAATTCAATCCTGCGCCAAATTCACTATTTCCCTATCGAAAATCCGGATGCAGTTCCTGCAGATGCCGTTCGTGCAGCCGAGCATGGAGATATCAATTTGATTACACTACTGATGGGAGCAAGTGCAGATGGTCTTCAGGTGTTAAGAAAAGATGGCAAATGGATTCCGATTACCGCATTGCCTGACCAATTGGTAGTCAATGTGGGTGACATGCTCGAAAGATTGACCAATAAAAAACTTAAGTCTACCATCCATCGAGTAGTCAATCCTCCGAGAGACCTGATGCATACCAGCAGGTATTCCATTCCGTTCTTTATGCATCCTAGATCTGAAATGGACCTGACTTGTCTTGAAAGCTGTATTGATGAACATAACCCGAAGCAATTCACTGACGCAACAGCCGGAGAGTTTCTGGAAGAAAGACTCCGAGAACTAGGCCTTAAAAAGTAAGATGTCGGTACGGACAGTCCGATATTATGTTTTTCTAAAGGATATTCTGGTCCTTTCGCTGACTGCCTTTGGAGGCCCACAGGCTTTTCTGGCAATGCTTCTGGAGCGAATGGTCAAAAAAAGAGGGTACATCCAAGAAGAGGAGCTGTGGGAGCTGAATGCTTTGTGCAACATGCTTCCCGGCCCCTCTTCTACTCAATTGGTCTCCGCTATTGGATTCCGGGTAGGAGGGCCAAACCTTGCCTATCTAGCCCTTTTAGTATGGATTTTACCGGCTACGATCATCATGGTCACAGCGGCGGTCCTGATAGATTTTTTACAGGAAAATACCCCCGGAGCATTAAATTTTGCCCGATTTATCCAGCCGATGGCCATCGGCTTTATCATTTTTGCTGCGCAAAAAACGATCAGTAAAATGATCAAAACCACTGAAGCGATGATCTTGATGTTGATTTCAGCTTTTGTGGCATTTTTCTACAGTTCCCCATACATTTTCCCCGTCATGCTGATCATAGGGGGACTGAGTACTTCCATGAAGTATAAAAATCAACCCAAGGTGGCCGAAGAAAGCCCCCTTACAATCCGGTGGAGTAATTTCTATTTATGGGGTGGAGTTTTGATCCTTGCGGCAATTGGCGGAGCGATCACCAAATACCAACCGATTCTTCTTTTTGAGAATTTTTATCGAAACGGAAGCCTGATTTTTGGAGGAGGGCAGGTTTTGGTTCCCTATTTATACACCGAGTTTGTGGAGTTCAAACACTTCTTGAGTTCGGAAGAATTTCTTACCGGATACGCCATTTCCCAGGGAATTCCTGGCCCCACTTTCTCCATTTCCTCTTATGTAGGAGCCTTATCCATGAGAGAAAGTGGATTAATCGGGTTTATTACAGGGGGATTGATTTCGGCAGCCGGAATTTTCCTCCCGGGAATATTTCTGATCTTTTTTGTGATTCGATTTTGGGACCAATTGAAGCTCTACCGTCCGGTTCGTGCCGCCTTGGAAGGAATCAATGCGGTCTCCTGCGGCATGTTGATTGCAGCAGCCTATTTACTTTTTGAACCTTTGGAGGCCAACTCAACCAATATTTTTTTCATCCTCGGTACCTATTCTCTTCTCCAGTTTACCAAAATCTCCTCTCCTATGATTATTGCCGGAGGTCTGGTCTTGGGTATAATAACGCAGCATTTTTTGGGCTAATGGACAGAAATTAGGTCCACCGGAACAAGAATCGCCTTAAAAGCGTTTTGAGTTCTGGATTCATTTCCTAACTTTCTCTTATGCAAGCCTACGAATTCATCAACAGTCTCATCCCTCCGCTCAAATTGACTGATCGTGCGGGGATGGCATTGAACTGGATGGAGGAAATCCGAACGGACTCTCTGCCGGTAATTGACCAAGGCAGATTCTTGGGCTTTATTGAAGACGAAATAATTTTTGAACTCAATGATCGGGAAGAATTGATCGGAAATATTCAGCTCGAGAGCAACGCCTGTTGGGTCTTTTCGGACAAACATATTTATGATGTGCTGAGAGTGGCTTCCGAGAATCAATCCAATCTTGTCGCTGTAGTCGATCGGGAAAACACGTACTTGGGTGTCGTGACTATGGAGGATGCTATTGCCGCCTTTGCTGATAGCCTATCCATCAAATCCCAGGGAAGTGTCCTGATTCTTTCCCTCCAAATGAAGGATTATCAACTTTCCGAAATCTCAAGATTGGTGGAGTCAGAAAACACGAAAATCCTAAGTTCTTTTATCACCTCCGATCCTTTGGATGACAGCCGGATTAAACTGACGCTGAAACTGGACAAGCCCGAACTTCGACATGTCAAGGCAACCCTGGAGCGGTTCGGATACCGGGTGATTGACCACTATCAAGAGGAATCAGGCATTTCCAGTGAAGAAGACCGAATCGGGAACTTGCTCAGATTTTTAGATATTTAGGGCATTAAAATCGAACATTAGGCACATTCCCATCAGGGGTTGCTATCGATCACCTGTCTGCCGCAGGCCGATTCATGACACTACTTCCCTGGACGGCAGTCAGGTATGAGCGCAAAAGACCAATACTGATCCTATGAAAGTCGCCTTACATGGCCTGGCATTGAGGGCTGAGTTTTTCCCGCAGATAATTTCTTTGTTTCAACTCCTCGAAGCGGCAGGAATTGAAGTTTTTGTCACCCGACCCTTCGATAAGCAACTCAAGCAGATTGAAAAACATTCTCTAAAATATTGGGTATTGGAAAATGCTGAGGATTTCTCAGACCTTGATTTTTTCATGTCCATTGGGGGCGATGGTACTTTGCTCGATACCGTGTGTGTGGTCGGCGGTCTGGAAATCCCAATCTTGGGACTTAACACAGGCCGTTTGGGTTTTTTGGCGACGGTTGCGAAAGATAAAATCGAAGAAGCCCTAGACCATTTAGTAACCGGAAATTACCAAATCGAATCCCGAACTTTGCTCTCTCTGGAAAGCAACCGAAAGCTGTTCCACGGGCTGAATTTTGCCTTAAATGAATTCACGATTCATAAGAGAGACACCTCTTCGATGATCACCGTGCACACCTACATCGACGGAAAATACCTGAACTCTTATTGGGCAGATGGCTTGATTGTCTCTACTCCTACGGGATCGACAGGATATTCGCTAAGCTGCGGAGGGCCTTTGATTACCCCTGGAGCCAAAAACTTCGTCATCACTCCGGTAAGCCCACACAACCTAAACGTAAGACCAATCATTGTGTCCGATGATTCGGAAATCAGTTTTGAAATCGAAGGGAGAACCGATAAGTTTATGATCTCCCTTGACTCCAGATCCACTTCCATCTCTGCCGATCTGAAACTCAGTGTGAAAAAGGAAAAGTTTTCGGCTAAATTGGTAAAATTGCCTCACTATCATTTCTTTGATACGCTCAGGCAAAAACTCAATTGGGGCTTTGACATGAGAAACTGAAAAAAACAGGCCTCTTGAGCTTAACAATTATTAACCCGAGAAATACAGAAGAGCGTTTTTTAAACGTTAGGTACTTCATAACTTGCATCGTCTTGAAAAAGGTCAATTTTAAGATTTTCAGATATTTATCTGCTTTTGTATTGGTAGTTTCCATCGGTATTTCAGAAGGAAAAGCCCAGAAATACGAGATCGGAGGCGGATTAGGCGGAGCAGTCTATTCTGGGGATATCATTCGAAAAATTGACCCGGGCCAGTTAGGCCTTCAGGGAACGTTGTTTGGCAAGAGAAATTTTGACAATGTGTGGACGCTCAGAGCAGCCTTGAGTACAGCTATACTCCATGCTGATGATGAGATCAAACCCTTGGACTTGGTGTATCAAAGCAGAGATGCCCGGTTTAGAGGAGGACTGATCGAGGCATCAGCAGTCATGGAATTTAACTTTCTGGACTATCTTAGAAACGACTCGGAGTTCCGGTTTTCCCCATACGCTTTCTTTGGATTGGGATACACCTTCTTCACGATGAAAGGACGCTATAGTGCTGAGCGGTTTACCCCGGCAGATTACTATCAGCTGTTTTCGCCGGTGATTCCGTTTGGAGGTGGGGTGAAATACCGCCTCAATGACAAATGGACATTGGCTGCTGAACTGGGGATTCGGGCGACATTTACGGATTACCTGGATAAAATCGATTCTAAAGCAGGGGTTTTTCCCATCTCTGAAACTGATGTTATCACTGGGGAGAACCTTACCCATATCATTAATTTTGGGAATCCATACACGAAGGATTGGTATTATTTCCTGGGGGTTACGATCAGTTACACTCTTTCCAACGTGAAATGCTACGCCTATTAATTAATTGATTTCATGGGCAGATTATTGAAAAAGAAATAGCATTTTTGTACCTCCAAAAATGTAGGTACTCCCAAGCGTTGGAATGAAGGAAAAACTAGACCTAACCAATATCCCCAAACATATTGCGATCATCATGGACGGCAACGGCCGTTGGGCCAAGAAGAAAGGCGCCATGAGAATCTTCGGACATCGACATGCGATTCAAGCGGTCAAGGACTCCATTGAAGGAGCCGATAAATTGGGAGTAAAATACCTCACGCTTTTTTCCTTTTCCACGGAAAACTGGTCCCGCCCCCAAGATGAAGTCAAAGCCCTGATGGAACTGTTGGTGAAAACCATCATTGATGAGATCTCGCAGATGATGAACAACAACATCCGACTGGATGCCATCGGCGATTTGGAAAGTTTACCCCCTTCGGCTTACGAAAAACTAATGGAAGCCAAAAAACTCACCGCCTCCAACAATGGCCTTACCGTGATCTTGGCACTCAGCTACAGCGGTCAGTGGGAAATGGCTCAAGCCGCAAAACGCATTGCTCAAAAAGTCTCCGAAGGAAAACTGAAGCCTGAGGAAATTACCCAGCAAACCCTCGCCGATCACTTGGATACGGCCGGAATCCCGGACCCGGAATTGATGATTCGGACCAGTGGGGAGTTTAGAATAAGTAATTTCTTGCTTTGGCAACTCGCCTACACCGAGCTGTACTTTACACCGGTGCTTTGGCCTGACTTCCGAAGAGAGCATCTCTTTGCCGCAGTAGAAGATTATCAAAAAAGAGAAAGAAGGTTTGGTAAAACCGGAGAGCAAGTGAAACCTTAACCAGTAAATGAAATCGGGCATGACATCCAGATTCACACTTACCGTGTGAACCTCAGACATGCGAGATTACATATGGCCTTTTTAGGTCAAATTATACCAATATGAAAAGAAGTTTATTGATTCTGTTTTGTTTGATTTGGTCGGCAAATTCCATGGCCCAAATCCGCCTTGGCCAAAGCCGATATGCCGCTCCTAGGCCTGTCAACATTTTGGAATTGAACTACTCCAAACCCGAAAAATTCAGAATCGCCGAAATCAAAGCTGTGGGACTTTCCACTCTGGATGAAGTGGCTATTATTTCGCTCTCAGGACTGAAAGTAGACGATAGAATCGAGGTGCCCGGTGATGATATTGCCAACGCCTTAAAAAAACTTTGGGGACAGGGGATTATCGGAGATGTAAAGATTTTGGTGACCAAAATAGAAGGTGAAGATATCTACTTGCTTCTTGACCTGACCGAGCGCCCCCGATTTTCAAGAGTAGAGTTTTCTGGAATCAACAAAACCCAAGAAGGTGAACTCCGAGACAAAGTAAATATCAGAGGCCGAGTGGTCCGTGATGACGTACTCAACACTGCCAAAAGGAATATTGAAAAATACTACCTTGACAAAGGCTTTCTGAACACAGAGGTAAAAATCATTCAAGAAAGGGACACTACCCTTCCTAACAGCGTCAAACTTCGATTTGATGTCAATACCAACTCTAAGGTCAAAATCAATGAGATCAAGATCTACGGCAACGAGGAAATCTCTGACCGCGCCATCAAGGGCAAATTGAAAAAAACCAAAGAATATCCCCGGGTGGCAATCTTCAATGACATCCACACCCGACTCGTCGAAGCAGATGCGAAGAGTATCAGCCGGTCTATCTTCCACACAGACTCGGCATCCAAAGAAGACGCAACCAGCTACATCAACAAAAACTTCAAGCTCAACTTCTTCAACGGATCAAAATACATCCCCAAAGAATACCGAAGCGATAAAGACAAAGCCATTGCATTTTACAACAGCAAAGGATTCAGAGATGCCAAAATCCTCAATGATTCGGTTTACAAGTACTCAGATGACAAAATCAACATAGATATTGCGTTTGAAGAAGGACGAAAATACTATTACCGAAACATTAGCTTCACCGGAAACTACATCCATTCCGATGAGGTATTGATGGCCAAATTGGGCATTGAAAAAGGAGATATCTACGACAAAGAAAAGCTGGACAAGAGACTCAATTACGACCCTCAAAAAGGAGACGACGTGAGCTCTCTTTATCAGGACAACGGCTATCTGTTTTTCAACATTGATCCGGTGGAAATCAATGTTTCCGGAGACTCCATTGACTTGGAAATGCGAATCTTTGAAGGCCCGCAAGTCACGGTAAACAGTGTCAGCATCAAGGGCAACGAACGGACCTCCGACCATGTGGTGATGCGGGAAATCCGAATTCTACCCGGACAAAAATTCAACCGAAGCCTGCTGGTTCGTACGATTCGGGAACTTTCCACCCTGGGATACTTTGACCCCGAAAAAATCAACCCTGACTTAAGGCCTAACTTCGAACAGGCAACCGTCGATATTACCTTTGAGCTCGAAGAGCGTCCAAATGACCAGATTGAATTATCCGGTGGTTGGGGTGGTTTTTATGGCTTTGTGGGAACGGTCGGCTTGGTGTTCAACAATTTCTCCGCAAAAAACATCGGTGATTTCAGCAAGTGGGATCCCCTGCCGGTAGGAGATGGACAAAAGCTTTCCTTGAGAGTTCAAGCCAATGGACGAACTTTCCAAAACTATTCGCTTTCACTGACCGAACCGTGGTTTGGAGGAAAGAAACCCAATGCACTCAGCTTCTCTTTCAACCACTCGGTCCAGAGACAGGTCGATTTCTTTAACAGGCTACCTAACGCTTCTGACCTTGGATTCTTCAAGATCACAGGGGTAACTGTAGGACTGGCTAAGCGGGTGACCTGGCCTGATGACTATTTCAGCATCAGTAATTCTATTCAGTTCCAGAATTATGAATTCAACCAATTCGGAACCTCCTTTGGGTTGAGCTATCCGACCGGAAATTCAAAAAGTGTCACCTTAAACACAACCATCGCCCGAAACAACGTAGATAACAATATCTATCCACGACTGGGATCCAACATTATCCTTTCTACGGAATTTACGCCTCCTTACAATTCCCTGAATAAGAATCTCAATGGCGAATCCACGGATCAGGAAAAATTCAACTGGTTGGAATACCACAAGTGGATGTTTGACGCCTCTTTCTTTACCCCGGTATTCGGGTCCAACAAATGGGTCGCCAGTGCCCGGGCACACATGGGCTTCTTGGGGTCCTATGGCAACAAGGTAGGACTGATTCCTTTGGAGCGATTTGTAATGGGGGGTGACGGGATGACTTTCAACAATTTTGCCTTGGGTCAGGAGATTATCGGATTGAGAGGGTACGAAAACCAAACCCTTACCCCGGGTAGATCCACTCGAGGCACGGCCAACCCAGATCCTTACGGAGGGGTAGTCTACAACAAATACGTGATGGAACTTCGCTTTCTCGTTTCCCCCAACCCTTCAGCTACAATCTTCTTGCTGACCTTTGCGGAAGCCGGAAATAACTGGGGTTCCTACAAAGACTTTAACCCGTATGACCTGAAAAAGTCTGCTGGTGTAGGTGCCAGGATATTCATGCCTGCATTTGGTTTATTGGGGATAGATTGGGGGTACGGGTTTGATCCTATACCGGGAAGTTTACAGCGGAGCGGAGCACAATTTCACTTTACCATTGGGCAACAGTTCAGATAAGCTTCCAAATAAGCCGGGCGTTAGTTAATTTATGCAAAAATAAAACGTTAATAATGCCGCTATCCCTCGCTTGGAAAACTGGAAGAAGCCATGAATAAACCATTGAAAATTGTACTTTTGCTGCTCATTCTGCTGAATACGGGCCCATTAGCTGCGCAAAAGTTTGGATACATTGACTCAGAATACATTCTCAACAAGCACCCGGACTACAAAGTAATCCAGGAGGAACTTAAGAAACTGAGTGACCAGTGGAAGAAAGAGGCACAAAGTTTGGATCAGGAGATCAAAGAAATGAATACTCAGCTGAAAGCTGAAGAAGTACTACTGACCGAAGAGATGTATCAAAAGCGGTTGGAAGAGATTAAGGCGAAGCAAAAGGCTTCGCAGGAGTTTAACAGCAGGATCTTTGGAATTGACGGGATGTATTATCAAAAGCAGGCAGAACTGCTGCAACCCCTGCAATCCAAAATCTATGATGCCATCGAACGGGTCTCCAGAAGAAACAATCTGGCGGTTCTTTTTGACAAGGCAGCCGGACCGTCGGCCATCATTTACACTGATCCAAGGCATGACTATTCGGAGTTTGTTTTGGACGAATTGGGAATTGAAGACAATAATTAAATAACCATCTTACAGATTAAATCGAGCACATGTGAGGCCGCTCACGTTTAGAAAAAAAGTTAGACCATTTAAAAACACAAATTATACACATATGAAAGTAAAAGTTATCCTAGCTGCAATAGCGTTGCTGTTCGTAGGATTCACCGCTCAGGCTCAAAACATTAAGATCGGATACACGAGCGTGGAGTTAATCATGGACCTCATGCCTGAAATGGAACAAATCGGAGCAGACATCCAAGATTATCAAACCCAGCTTCAAACCAATATCCAGACCAAAGCTGCTGATTTTCAGCGTCAGGTACAGGCTTATCAGCAAGCTGCTGCTACCATGACCGAAACTGCCAGAGCTACCAAAGAACAGGAGTTGACCAAACTTCAGGGGGATTTGCAAAAGTATGAGCAAGACGCTCAGGTTTCTTATCAGAGAAAACTTCAGGAACTGTTGGAACCCTTGCAAACCAAAGTGATCAACGCGATCAATGCGGTAGCTGCAGAGAATAATTACACGCATATTTTCGCAGAAACAGCCGGTCAAGCGCCTATCCTTCTTTACACCAAAGAAGAAGATAAATTCACCGAACTGGTTCTTGCCAAGTTGGGAATTCAGGTTCCTCAGCAACCTGCTCAAAAGTAATCTTCACATAAACCGGCTCAAAAGGCCGGTTTTTTTTGAGCATCTCCAAAAAGGAAACCCTGCGAGTAGACTAGACCAGCCAGGTTTTGAAAACCTGGCTGGTCTTTTTACCCTTAAACCTTAAATATGCATTAGAAAAACTACTACGACCTCATAATGCTTCAAAATCAGTCGTTTCACTTCACTTTTCTCCCGATAACTATCGGGATCCAAAGTACCTGATTTTCTTGTATTTTGAGTTCTTCCCGAAATACTTCGGGACAGGCTGCTACGAATTCTAATGCATAAACCAGGTTAAATCACATAAGATTAATTTTCCACTTACCAGTTGTTTTTTCGTATGCCCAAAAAGAATCCCAAAGAAATCATCAGCCAAAGCCAAGAAGTCCTCTTGGTGGATTTCTATGCGGACTGGTGTGGGCCCTGTCAGACGATGAATCCGGTATTGGAGGAATCACTGGCTGAGCTTGGAGGAAAAATCAAACTGCTAAAGCTTAATGTAGACAAGCATCCCCAACTCAGTCAGCAGTTTGGAATCCGATCCATCCCTCACTATATCCTTTTCAAACGTGGAAAAATACTCTGGAGAAAAGGAGGCATACTTACCAAGCGGGAATTGGTGCAGCAGTTGAAGGGGTTTGTATAAATCAGAAAAGGCCTCAATTTGAGGCCTTTATTCTTAGATGTAATATTTCAGTCGGATCACTTCCTGTTCGGTCAAGAATCGATAGTGCCCGCGTTTGAGGTCTTTTTTGTCCAATCCAGCGTACATGACGCGATCCAGGGCAATCACTTCATAGCCCAAGTGAGCGAAAATTCGTCTCACTATCCGGTTTCTGCCAATATGAATTTCCAATCCAAGGATCGTCCGGTCTTTGGAAAGCACCTGCATATCATCCACTTTGGCATCTCCGTCCTCCAAAGTCAATCCTTCCAAGATAGCCTCTTCATCCTTGTGCGTGAGTGGCTTGTCCAGCGTGACCTGATAGATTTTTTTGATTTCATTGGAAGGATGCGAGAGTTTTGCAGCCAATTCCCCATCGTTGGTGAAGAGCAATAAACCGGTCGTATTTCTGTCCAATCTTCCCACAGGGAAAATTCGTTCCTCGCAGGCATTTTCCACCAGTTTCATCACGGTCTTTCGCTCCATGGGATCTTCGGTAGTGGTGATAAAGTCTTTGGGCTTGTTCAAAAGAACATACACGGGCTTCTCTGGATTGATCCTTTTCCCTTCAAAAACCACCCGATCTGTTTTCTTCACCTTATATCCCATCTCTTTGATCACCTCTCCATTGACCATGACCAATCCTTTGGTGATCAGATCATCGGCTTCTCTTCGGCTGCAAATCCCTGAATTGGCGATGTATTTATTGAGTCGGATCAGATCTTCTGATTCCTTTTTGGATTTCTTCTGGGGCAAGTTGTCAAAGTTGTAATCCGGACGGTCAGGATTAAGCTCCACGCGCTTGGGTCTGTTTTTTCCAAATCCACGTTTTTCACCGCTGCTTTCTGAGGAATTTCGCCGCTCCCCTACACCGAAAATCGGCTTCTGATCCTTGCCTCTTCCCTTGTAAACCAACTTCTCTCCTGTCTCAGGATTAAATTTATCACCCGAAACATCCTTTTTGAATGGCTTATCGAAATCAGACTTAGGCCGGTTGGAAAATTTTTCTTTCCCAAACTCTTTTTTACCGCCTCTCTCAGGACGCTCACCATAAGGCTTTTCAAAATCCGGTTTTCTGGAGCTAAATTTCTTCTCAGATGGTCCTTCTTTTTTAAATCGCTCAGGCTTGTCTCCAAAAGCTTTTTTGCCAAAAGATTGATCCTCTCCTTTTTCCCATTTCTTGGGAGCTCCGGTTGACTTATCGAATCGCTTGTCTCCAAATGATTTTCGATCATTGGAATCTGTCTCATTCCGCTTGCCGTATCCAGGCTTGTCAAAGGATTTTCCTTCTTCTTTGAAAAATCTTCCCTTGGGCTTATCTCCAAATGAAGCTTGATCGTCGGATTTTTTACGGAAAGGCTTTTTGTCAAATGAGTCTTCCTTTTTCCCGAAAGATTTGCCCTTGAATTCTGATTTGCCTTCTGGTTTGCTAAATTTTGAGCCTTTGGAGGAAAAATCAGGCCGTTTGGGTGAGTCGAAGTCCTTTTTTTCTTCGTTGAAAAATGGTTTTCTAGGATTGTTTTTTTTCATGATTTTGCAGCATCACTGCTGTAGTTAGTTAATCTTTTTTTCTGTAACCCTTTTAAGTGGCTAGCTAATTTCTTTCTCTAAGCCAAGGTTGGAAGCCTATCTACCGGAAGTCAGAACTTAAATTTTTCTATTAAGTAAGAAATTGAGCGCAAATTGCTTGAATAATTTTGAGCGAAATGTGCTTTATGCTTTCCATAAGAAAATCCTACACCAAAACCTAAGGCTATGAATTTCAAATGCTTAATCGGGCAACAAAGATAAGAGGAATCCCCGCAAAGTGGTTCTCGGCTACCGAATTTTATTTAAGCTCCCTTTTGATTTTTATAATAATATTCTGTTGCATTTCGAACCGATCCCTCAGAAAGCAATAACTGATTGGCCTTTTCGTAGTCCAATCCGGTGGCCTCCATAATCATTTTGGTACCTCGATCTACCAATTTTGCATTGGAAAGCTGCATATCCACCATTTTATTGCCTTTGACTCTTCCCAATTTGATCATGACTGCTGTGGAGATCATATTGAGAACCAGTTTCTGGGCGGTACCTGATTTCATTCGGGTACTTCCGGTGACGAACTCCGGCCCGACCACTACTTCAATCGGAAATTCTACCGCTTTTGCCAATGGAGAACCCGGATTGCATGTAATGCATCCAGTCAAAAGTCCTTTTTCCCGGGCCATATTCACGCCACCAATGACATAGGGGGTAGTACCGGATGCAGCTATGCCGATCACGGTGTCCAGCTCAGAAAATCCATATGCCTGAATATCCAACCATGCCTGATTGGGGTCATCCTCCGCATTTTCAACTGCCTTACGAATGGCTGCATCCCCACCGGCAATCAGCCCGATGACCCAATCATGCGGCACGCCATAGGTAGGAGGACACTCTGAAGCATCCAAAATCCCCAATCTCCCGCTTGTACCTGCGCCAATGTAAAATAATCTTCCTCCTTCCCGCATTCTGGGTACAATCTGCTCGACCAATTCGGAAATCGAATCCAACTTTTCCTTTATTGCCGGAGCTACCTTGTGGTCCTCTGCATTGATATGTTGCAACAGTTCCATGACCCCCATTTGTTCTAGATGATCATAATGCGAGCTGCTTTCAGTTACCTTTTTCATAATTTTTGCTGGTGGTAAAGAGTTAGCCCCGCAATAGGGCTTTCGATGATTAGATTGACTTGGATACCGGTATCCAAGGCTGCTTTTCTCAAAATGTCGCTATTGTAATAGGCGATGGATCCGACAAAGCTAACCGGCTTCTCCCGGTAGTGGGTATACTTGCACACATGCTTGGCAAAAAAATCCTTGAAAGAATTGTAAAATAGACCATAGCAATAGGGATCTGATTTGTTTTCGGAAATAAACCTGCAAAAACTGGCCATGTACCGACTGGGATAAGGCTGACGGTAGACATGATCCTGAATAATATGTTGGGTGAGGTGAAATCGCTCAATAGCCGCCTCTCTAATTTTTGAAGGCATTTCTTCATGAATAAAATCCTGAAGAAATTTCCTGCCGATATAGCAACCTCCTCCTTCATCTCCTAAGATATAACCGGCTGCAGGTCGGGTAGCGGTAATCCTTTCCCCGTCATAATCGCAGCTATTGGATCCTGTACCCAATATACACGCGATCCCCGGACTATGCCCACAGGTGGCATGGGCTGCAGCAGCGAGATCATGGTCTACATGGATCTCTGCCCTGGAAAAAATAGACCTGAGCGCTTCGGCTACTTCCTGCTTCCGCTCCGGCGCAGCACATCCTGCACCATAATAGAAAATCACCTCGATCTCCTCCTGTAAGTTGACCAGAAAGTCATGCCTCATTTGGATCGACATCTCCTCCGCAGTCATGTAGTATGGATTAAATCCTACTCCTCGATATTGGCTGATTTGGCCATCCCGGTGGATTACTCTCCAGTCTGTCTTGCTGGAACCGCTGTCTGCAATTAAAATCATATTATATCAGTTGGCCTATAGCCGTAAATTTTTCAAACACCTTTTCGGAATGAGGGGCATCCTGCAATTCTTCTGTCAGGTCCTGCCCTGCCCAATGCTCATAATGCGTTCCATTTTTCCAAAGTCTAGATGCACTCACATCATAGATCACACCCCGAAATGCTATCCAAATTTCGGGCTTATCCTGACCATTACGAAGAGAAAGCTGCTGTTTGGTATAGGTTTTCATGAAGTTTGGAAAAATTTACTTGGGGCTTCCTGTGATTCGTTGTAGAGAAAATCGCAGTCCAAGCCTGAAATGGGATCAATTCCGAGATGAGTCGGTAATCAATACAGTTTGATTTGGGCATTGATCCATCGCTCCGGGATTTCTCCTTTTTGAGCCAGTTGATAATCCGCATAGCTGCACGAAACTGTACTCACCCGGTCAAATCGATCTGTTTCATTATGCGGGATTTCCATCCACCACTTGCCGCTTCGCTTACTCTTATAAAAAACGAGGGTATTGGGCTTGGTATCCAAGGACACGGTGTATTTGATGTAATCGGCACTTTTGAACGACAAGCTATCTTTTCTACTGTAAAATCCTTCAATAAAGTACCAAATCATCACGGCGGCCACTTTGGCTGTCTTATTATGGGCATCGTCGAAATAGGGATCATATCCATAAATTCCAAACGAACTCAGTTTTTCATTCGTACCTGCAAACCAACAGATCTGACAGGCTTCCTCTCCGGTAAGTCCAAAGGGCTGAGCATCCACCGCCCCGGGAGCTACCGAGGATTGGATAGCGCTCAAGTCTATACTCATCAGATCCGCATCCCGGATCAGGGGCTCAGTTTCCTTAAAATTATCACGGATTTGTCCCAATCTCACATGATCAAAATACAGCTTCTCCATCACATTGACCAAGGTTGGATCCACCAAAAAACTCTGATACGCCAAATGGGTATAGGAAAACAGAAAGTTTGGCTGATGCAAAACGATCTCCTGCGTATGCCGATCACTCTCAGGACCTGATTCTTCCATATCTATTTTGGCGTCCACCGTCACCATCGTGACGAGCTTCTTCATTTTTTGATAGGATAGGTATTGTCCGTAATCCAAGTCATGCGAACCTCCAAAAAAAACCGGAAGGACCTGATGCTTCATCAAATACTCGCCAACCTGACGGATCTTTTGATAGGTGTCATTCAAGCTGTCCCCCGAAATCAAATCTCCCAAGTCTGCGACTTTATTGGTAACCATCCCCTTCTTCAGTTCATAGAGTTTCTCTCTGATTTCTGAACTCCCCCTTTCCATGCTTTCGGCATGTCTCGAGCCACGGCATTCTTTCAGACCGACCAATGCGATTTGCACGTCGTTTAAGTCGGGGAAGGTCTCCTGATGGATGGTAATCTGACTGAAAAAGGAATTCTCCGGATATGCTTTTTCGGAAAGGAATTTGGCGACAGGGTCAAAAAAGGTTTGAAGATTCATAGTGGGTAGTTGAGGAATTAAAAATAAACAAATCTGATCATACGCAATTCTGCCTTTTGACGAATATTCGGCTGATTTTGTCATGGAGGGCTGAATTCGGTTAGTAAAACCGACAGGGGAAGAATCTAAGATTTGGCCTAAGTTTCAAACTAGACCTTAATCCAGATAGCCGTTAAAACTCCTTTAATCCTTTTAAACAAAAATGGCCCTAAACAAAAAATCCCGCCGAGGCAGGATTTTTTGTTTTCATTAACCACCGAAGTCGTCAAATCGGATATTCTCTTTGGGTATCCCCATGTCATCAAGAAGTTTCAACACGGCCGCATTCATCAATGGAGGGCCGCACAGGTAATATTCTACTTCATCCGGCTCAGGGTGATTTTTCAAGTAATTGTCGTACAACACTTGGTGAATGAATCCTACATAACCATCAGCTTCTCTGTCGTCAAGGGATTTTTTGATTTTCCAGTTATCTTCAGGAAGCGGTTCAGAAAGTCCGATGTGGAAATTGAAGTTTGGAAATTCTTTCTCGATTTCACGGAAATGAGGCACGTAGAAAAGTTCTTTTTTAGAACGACCACCATACCAGTAAGATACTTTTCTGTGGGTCTTCTCCGTATGGAACAGGTGGAAAATCTGAGCTCGCAATGGAGCCATACCTGCACCCCCACCGATATAGACCATTTCTCTTTCGGTAGGATTGATATGGAATTCACCGTACGGACCGGAGATGGTCACTTTATCCCCTTGCTTTCTGGAAAACACATACGAAGAACAAACGCCCGGATTTACATCCATCCAACGGTTGTTGGCTCTATCCCATGGTGGAGTTGCGATACGGATAGTAAGCATGACGATATTGCCTTCTGCAGGGTGGTTGGCCATAGAGTAAGCTCTGAAGAGCGGTTCGTCATTTTTCATGACCAAGCTCCACAAGCCGAATTTATCCCAATCGCTTTTGTAGACATCAGCTGGGTGACCCAACTCCGGATGAGGCGTAATGTCCATATCCTTGAAGTTCACCGTGATGGCAGGCACGTCAATCTGAATATAACCTCCTGCTTCAAAGTGGAGCGTTTCGCCTTCAGGCAGTTTTACCTTAAATTCTTTAATAAAGGTGGAAACGTTGTAGTTGGAAATTACTTCGCATTCCCACTTTTTGATACCAAAAATTTCTTCAGGTACCCGGATTTTCATATCCTGCTTCACTTTCACCTGACAGGCGAGACGAACTTTGCCTTGCTGCTCTGCACGGCTCAAGTGCCCCACTTCGGTAGGCAGGACATCTCCTCCACCTTCTTCGACCACACACTTGCACATCGCGCAAGTACCCCCTCCACCGCAGGCAGAAGGAAGGAAAATCTTCTGATTGCCAAGGGTAGAAAGCAAGCTTGTACCCGCTGAGGCAACAATCGGATTACCTTCATCAACATTGATGACAATCTTCACATCCCCTGAGTTGACCAGTTTGGACTGAGCAAACAAGAGGATAAGTACCAGTAGCAGGATAATCACCGTGAATGCTACAATGGACGTAATAATTACAGAACCCATGAAATTTTGGTTTTACTTTTTCGTAGGAATTTGCCCCTTTTTGGGAGCACAAATATATTTATTAATCCATAATACAGGCCAAAAATGCATTCAAATTTGGCTTGAATTACAGTGGGATTTTGATGAGATAACTGATTAATTGTTCAGGAGGTTTAGCAAAGTGGTCAATCTTGATTTCAACTGTCTGCGATCGATGATGAAATCAAGAAATCCGTGTTCCAAAACAAATTCCGAACTCTGAAAGCCTTTTGGCAAATCCTTACCGATCGTCTCTCTGATCACTCTTGGTCCGGCAAAACCAATCAATGCCCCCGGTTCAGCAATATTGAAATCTCCCAACATCGCATACGAAGCGGTCACACCTCCTGTGGTCGGATCAGTCAGAAGAGAAATGTAAGGGATGCTTGCTTGATCCAACAAAGCAAGCTTGGCAGAGGTCTTCGCCATTTGCATCAAAGAAAAACCAGCTTCCATCATTCGTGCACCGCCTGACTTGGAAATCATCAAGAAGGGAATTTTGTGCTTCAACGAATGATCAATCGCCCTTGCGATTTTTTCACCGACCACAGATCCCATAGACCCCCCGATAAAGTTGAAGTCCATACAGGCTACAACCAAATCCAACCCGTTCATTTTACCATAAGCGGTCCTCACCGCATCATTGAGTTCAGCCTTTTTGATGGTAGCTTCGATCCTGGAGGAATAGGGTTTGGTATCGACGAACTTTAGCGGGTCACCGGACTTCATTTCCGGGTCGAGTTCGGTAAATTTATTGTTGTCAAAAAGTATTTCGAAGTATTCTTTGGAGCCGATTTTCACATGAAAATCGTCATCCGGGCAGACGTAGGCATTGTTCTTCAATTCCCTTGTGTGAATGATATTGCCGTTGGGAGTTTTAAACCAAAGCCCGTCGGGAGCATCTTTCTTTTCCGCAGTGGAAGTTTTAATGCCTTTGTCAGTTCTTTTAAACCAAGCCATAAAGATAATTTAGGTTGTTTTTTGACAAGTCAAAGGTCACAAATTTAGACCTAATCTCCAGTAATTAAAATTTTATTCT
The DNA here is from genome assembly GCF_003253485.1 of Algoriphagus aquaeductus. GTDB lineage: Bacteria > Bacteroidota > Bacteroidia > Cytophagales > Cyclobacteriaceae > Algoriphagus > Algoriphagus aquaeductus. The sequence continues at coordinate 48,157 of NZ_QKTX01000017.1, forward strand.
CCTCGGGATAAATATTAGCCCTGTTATCCCTGCATTAAAAATCACTTTTTAAGCCGGCCGATTTTACATTATTTTGAGATCCTTTTGAAAATTGAATTTTCAAGTTGCCCATCCTCGCCTATACCAAATAACCATGAGCTTATCCCTTCTCCTTCTGATTTCCGCTGTAATTCTTTTTCTGGCCTACCGGCTCTATGGTAATTTTGTTTATAAAAAATTTGGGTTGGATGATTCCAGAAAAGCACCTTCCCATACGCATCGGGATGGGGTGGATTATGAACCCAGCAAGCCGATTGTGGTCTTGGGCCACCACTTTGCCTCGATAGCAGGCGCAGGTCCCATCGTCGGGCCCATCATTGCGGTAACTTTTGGTTGGATTCCTGCCGTGATTTGGATACTGGCAGGGGGAATATTCTTTGGAGCTGTTCATGATTTGGGAAGTATGGCGGCCTCCCTGCGTACCGAGGGGAAATCGATCGGAGTCATCATCCGAAACCAAATCGGAGCAAAAGGAAAGCAGCTTTTTGTTTTGTTTAGCTTCTCTACCTTGATTCTGGTAATAGGTGTATTTGCGGATATCATCGCCAAAACATTTGTCTCCAATCCCGGAGTTGCCTCAGCCTCGATCTTTTTTATTTTTCTGGCAGTAGCCTTTGGCTTTGTCAATCGAATGGTAGGCAACAGAAATATTGCTTTCATTTTGGTGACTGTGGTCGGCGTGATTCTGATGTACTACTTCGTCTATTTAGGCACCCAACTTCCCTTTGTTTTGGATTACAAAATTTGGATTTTGGGCCTTTTGGCCTATGCTTTCCTGGCTTCTGTGACTCCGGTTTCGCTTTTGCTTCAGCCCAGAGATTACCTCAACAGTTATCTTTTGTATGGGATGATGATCGCCGCGGTCGCCGGTGTGCTAGTGGCCAATCCTCAAATCGAAATGGACACCCGCGTCGTGGCAAGCAGTGAAAGTCTGGGATATGTTTTTCCGGTTTTATTTGTAACCATTGCCTGTGGGGCAATTTCGGGCTTTCATTCTCTTGTGGCCTCCGGTACCACTTCCAAGCAACTGGATAAAGAAAGTGATGCGAAAATCGTGGGGTTTGGAGGGATGCTGATTGAATCATTCCTAGCCATCATTTCTGTGGGGGCTGTGATTGTCTTATCCAGAACAGAATATGTCGAGCGACTTGGGGCAGAGGGCCCTGTGGCATTATTTTCCACCGGTTTGGGAGGAATGATAGCTACCTTGGGAATTTCGGAAACCTTTGCGGTAGGTTTTGTCGCGCTCACGGTTTCGGCATTTGCGCTGACCACTTTAGACACGTGTACAAGATTGGCCAGATTTACTCTGCAGGAATATTTTGAGGATATGCCACAACCGGCGGCCCAGGTGTTGGCAAAAAACCGCTACCTGTCCACATTCGTCGTAGTGATCCTCTCTATCTTGCTCCTAGCCTCAGGAGAATTTTCCACCCTATGGCCCATTTTCGGTTCGGCCAATCAGCTTTTAGCTGCTTTGGCTTTACTGACCATCGCGGTTTGGCTCATTAAGAAAAATATCCCTGCCACGTTTGTCACCATCCCCATGTTCTTCATGTTTACGGTGACTTTGGCTTCTTTGGGGCTTTTTGCCTGGAAAAATTATCAGGAGAAAGGCTATGTCCTGGCAGTGATTGCAGCCCTGCTTTTTGTCTTGGCAATTTCTTTAATTTTTCTTGCCTTCAAGAGTTTGAAAAAGGAAGTTAAGGAGCCTGCAAAAGTCTAGAGAGGTTTTGGATTAGGCCCTTCAGTTCCAGGTCTGAAAGTCCTCCAGCTGTGCCAAAATTCCTGGTAGGCTTTGAGGCGTTTCAGATCTGTTAGAGTTGGGTTCAGTGATTTTCCCGTAAAGGAATAGGCCGCTGAATCCAGGTAAAGGGTGTCACCAGTCCAGAGATGGGACTGGGTATCCGAAGGAATTTCGAACACCACAAAGCTCTGGGTGTCTTTATTCAAGAGAATCAAAATATCTTGGCTGCCTACCCGATCCCGGATGGATTCTTTTTCCAGAAGCAGGTTCCAGTCATAGGCTTTGGCACCTTTCTCCAGATCCACGCCGACCACCCAGGACTTTTCATTCCAGGAAAAGGGGTCTGTACCGGTGAGTTTGCTTTCGCTTTTCCCCTTTTCAAATTTTCCAAGAGAATCGTACTTCGATAGGAAGTTTGGGTCTGCAGCCATGATTTTTCCGTTTGGATAAGCTTTGAAAAAAGCACCAGCCGTCAATTGGATGGATTCGATTTCCTCGAGTTTTTTCCCTTTTAACTCCCCGGTGATCGCTTCTCCGGTGGCCTGTTGCCACCAGCTGCCGGTCTCTGTATCCTCAAACATGGCATTGAAATGATCCATGCCTACCAATCGGAAATTCTCGGGTTTCCCATCCACAAATGGCGAAAACACTCTTCCGGTCCGACATACAGAACAATACGTGACCATCACCGGCTCTCTGGCCAGGGTATCTCTCACTTGGTGATGATAGACAATGTACCGGATGGGATAGGCCTTGGCTTCGTCCCCTTTTTCAATGGCAACGACCAGAGTACTGTCATTTTCATCAAAAGAGTCGCGGGCAAGGAACCTGAGTTCTCTGGGTTCTTGAAACATGGCATCCGCTGCCATTTTGAAATTGAAGGCCCAAATCGCGGCCAAGGTTATTATCAAAGAAAGAGCAGGGACCCATCTCCTTTTCACGGAAACAGCAGGCACTACTCTTGCTAAAATCACAACCCCTAAGGCTATCCTAAACACCCATCGGTACTGGTGCAGGAAATAGGCAAAATCAATGGAATCCCATTGCTGGCTGCCTGGGAAGGGCATGATGAAGTAAATCTTAAGAAATTGAAACAGCACCAACATGCCCAAACCCAGGTAAAACAGGTTTTTCATAGGATGATTTTTTCAGTAGAAAATGAAACAGGCCAAAGCCCAATTCCAAGGGAAGGTTAATCCAGCCTTCCCATGGGAATGGGCAGCTGTGGAAAAACAGGCAAGCCCGAATGTGTGAATCCGGGCTTGTCGTCATTAAAGTGAGTTAAATACAGCAGGTGCTTTTTTAGAAATTCTCCAAGCCACGCCAAAGTTGATCAGGTAATCGGCAAAGGCAGCATCCCCATGCCGTATATTTTCCGGAGTCGAATCGGCAATGTCGGTGAGGCTGCGGGTCCGGTTTCTGACTAAGGCTACCGGCACGTTGAGGGTCGCAGTGACATTACCCAGCATGTAACTCACTCCCGGCTCGACCGAAATAACATATCCCGGACGACGGAAGCCATCACTTTCCCCGATCAAATCCCGAACAGGAACTCCTTCTACTCTACCTCCTAGCGAGAATCCCAATCCATGGATTTTTTTGACCCCATAGAAAAGACCTGCACGCAAGGCATATTGATCAGGAACGCTCATGATTCCCTCACTTGGTCTGGCTCGAAAGGTCTGGGTACCGTTGGTATTTCGGGGATTTAGCAAATAAAAGGCATTGTAATACCCGAAAAGGGAAGATTTGAATTCTTTGAGTCCTTGCGACTCGATAGTGATCCCAAATCCTCCGTCTCCCAATTGGATGCTTTGGTCGACCGGGCGAATCTGTGAAGTTCCATTCGGCCCGACATTGTAAAAGGTGCTTTTGGCATTGTAGTTTCCGGTGGGCAGCTTAAATCCTAGTCCCAGTGCCAGATTGCCTTTAGCAGCTCTTTCGCCTGATAGAAGCCAATATCCGGCCCCGAGTCTGACATCAGCCAATCCTCCCGAATAGGACATGTGCCGGGACTGTCGCCCATGTTCGTAAAGTGAGCTTCTTTCATTGTATGCAAAAGGCAAAGAAGCTAATACATACAATCTATCAGTCAATGCATAGCTGACGTTGAAATCTACGCCGTGAGACCAGTTGATCACTTCTGTCCCCTGCTCGACCCGCTCTGGCTCTTCATGAGTACCGCGGAAATGTCTGAAGGATTTGAAGTAACGATAGTTGGTACTGAGATTCCAGTCACCTTTGGACTGAACATTAAGCTGACCGACCGCATTGCCGATTCCTGAAAATTGACGGATGGCTACGCAGCCTTGAGAATAAGAAATATGATGTCCTGCCAAGGCTAGAACCAAGGTAAATAGTATTTTTTTCATCGTGTTCTAAGGTTAAAGATTAATCAATGCCGTCCAGTTTGGCTTTGGCGACGGAATAGGCCCCGACAGCTTTGCCCTGTTGCAAACCTACCTCGGCATCAAAGCGATAATGGATTCCGCCATAAACTCTGGACATGGCTGCCTCCTCTGCCCATTTTCTGAACTGGGGAGCATCGGTGGGAAAGAAATGGGATAAAACTTCAGCTGCGGCAGAAGAAAAGGTACTGTGCCCCGAGGTATATGCCGGAAAATTGGGCGTACCCAAAATCGTCTTGAATCCGGGAATAGTCTGGATAGGCCGAGGATAATGGTAGTAATATTTGGCATCCCAGCAGCTTATCCCTGCATCCACTATGGCCATATTCATAAAGGCAAATACTCTTGCTGTACGAACCGGGCTCAAGCGGTATTTCACGGTTTTTTCTTTTGCAAATCGGTTCCAATGCCCGGGAGGAGTGTAGGTATTCAACCCATCATTCCAAAAATTGGCAATTCGACGCTGCTCAGTGGTAAGGTTAGCGGCAAATCTTTTGAGTTCTTCAGCATCTTTTTTAAATGCTTCGGATCCAGGAGCTGGAGGTGGCCCAGGCCGAACTGCTTCTACATTCGGAACGTTCCACATTCTCACCAATCCAAACAAAGGAGTCAAACCAACCGGTCTTTGAGGCGTTTCCTGATTTTCCCAAGTCCAGCCAAAGCGGACTTTTGCCGCATTCTTTATTGAATCTGACTTGGCTTTATTGGTTTGGGCATTACGCATTCCATCTGTCGAGGCCCGAGCCAAGGCTGTTTTGGCGACTTCGGCACCGATCAATTTTCCGGCTTCCACATCACTGCTCACATTAATCCCTGCCAAAATCAACGATTCCAAATGCTCTTGGGCCATTTGGGCCAAGAATTCTTTCTCCAAGGGGAACATGGCCGTGAGAATTTCCCTTGAGGAAATTGCGATTACCGCTCCATCTGAAGGATAAGAATACAGTTTGTTGGCATCATAGGCAGACTTGATTTGAGGATCTAGCTCATAGGGAGCCTGCCGCTTAAACTTGTATTTGTAATGCCAGGCCATAATCAGTCCATCATACTGTGCCACACTCAAATACGCCAGCATTCTGCTCGTATAGGGTGGGTGAGCGTATGGAAACAAGGGGTATTTTCCAGGGTTGGCCGCATCAGGTGCAGGATAGGTTCCATCCGGATTGGGAGCTGGAATCAAATTGTATTTGGTCGCAAGCTCTAAGGCAATTTCGTTCCATCTCAATAGTGGATTGTTGGTCCAATAGTCGACTGCTTCTTTCTGTTTGGAACTTATTTTGGAAATGTTCTCCTTGGCTTCCGTTAATTCCCTGTTCAACTCGGCCGATCCGGAGGCGGCTGGAGCAGGAATGGTAAACTGCTCAGGGGATTGATGCATTACCAATCTCCATTGTCCTGCATTGGGATCGAGATCGGTAAATTCATAGCCTTGGTACTCAAAATGCGTGGGCAATTCCTCCATACAGGAGTTCAGAAGAACAACAGAGGATAGTAAACCAATAAGGAAGTAGAAATATTTTTTCATAGGAATAGTCGAATTAATAGGCTTTGAATTGATAGGTCATCCCAAGACCATATCCTGAGAATTGCCCCATGTTACGCCCGGAAAACATGTGGTTGTAATAGGCTAGAAGCCCCAATCCCCCATTTCCTTTGAAATAGTACTGAGCAAATCCTTCTACTCGGTCAAAATCAACTTTATTGGTGGGCTGAGGCATATTATAGGCCCGGATATCGTCACCCTTCGCACACCTGAAGGTGGTGAGGTTTGCTTCGACCCGGAGTTTTTTATTCAAAAACCAGGATCCTACCCCGACTTGACCGTGGATCGCATCCGGCACATCCATGGTGGAGGTGTAAAACGCCCCGTCATTGTAATAGAAATCACGCTCTGCCTCGGTAGTACCCCGATGGAGGTATGCAAATGAAGCTCTGAGATACGGTCCCTTGTCCAATTCATATTGAACAATACCTCTCAATCCCAGCTCATTGGCTCCGAAACCAAGACTAAATGGCATATAATCAGACAGGTAATTGGAAGCCGGAGTACTAAAGCTGGCATTGGTAAATCCCATCAGCTTTCCTTTTCCTACTGCTTTGTCTACAATTTGGGCTTTGAGCGAAAGACCTAAATCCTGAATACCCTCCACTCCTGCCAATTGGCCACCGGTGGCGGCAGTTTTTACATACGGCAGACTGACAATAAAATTGATCTTGTCAGTGATTCCACCGACCACCATGGGCATCAGCATTTGGCGGGTAAAGGTGCCTATATTGGCATTTTCCCGAGAATAGGTCCCTTCCCAATAGCGCCCCCAAGAGGAATTTTCATACACAACAGCAATACAAATCTCCCCTTTGGGCATCATCAATCCATCAGTGGGAGTTTGAGCAATAGATATAGTAGAGATTCCCAAGCACGCATAGAGCATACCCAGAATTCTGAATTTGAAATTCATAGAAATAGATAGTGAATTGAGGAAATAAATATTTCCAGGACGCTTCAAGCAAGAAATGCCCAAATACCAATCCGGGAAATGGAAACAACCATCACCCAAGAATCAGTCAAAACCAACTCTCGAGAAACTTTGAATCGAAAAATATCAACCTTGGGGAGGCGGTGAGTCAAGCGTGAAATAAGGACTCATGTAAGGTGAAAAAATAAACCCAATCTTAATTTCATATCCCTCCCGGCTGGGGATTTCCAAGCCGAATAGGTCTGTTTCCAAATAGTCTTTCGCAAACAGCTTGAGTAAGTTCTTCCCGTTTTGATCCTGGGGTAGCTCATCATCTACCAAGGAAGATATCCATTTTTTGACCGTAGAATCCAAGACTTTCCGGGCCGTATCAGGCACATACACTACCTGAAGGGTATCGTTTTGATAGCGCTGTTTGATGGCCCTGAAGTATTTGCCATCTTTTTCAAACCGTGTATTGGTGGCCTGAAATTCTTCCTGGTTGGACATGTAGGGAGCATTCAGCGGAATCTCCAATACCCTTTCTTCCAACTGTCCGATATGATCTCCATAGATTTTATCCTTCCACCGATTTTCCAGGGAGATATTGGCCGAAAAATAAAAAGCATAGTAGCCAAAGTGAAATATGGCAAAGCAGCAAAGGAGTACTATGGCTAAAGCTCTTCTCAAAACGATTTGATTACGATTTGAAAAATGGATGAAAATCCGCGAAAAATAAAATTTCTTCCCCCATTTTTTCTAATAACAGTTCATTCTGCTGAAATTTCTTTATATGTAAAATTTTATTCCGAAACTAACTGAGTAATCCCAATAATATCCAAAGTGATGCTAAAATCAGGGAAGCGATTCCATATACTTGTAGCACTTTGAGCCGATTGAACCGATCCAAAAACCAAAGGACATACACCGGTCGGTACAGTCCGGCCAAAAGTGAAGCAACCGAGGCAGCGAGTAAAATTAGCAGGAGAACTTTCAACGCTTCTAGCATATCCCAAAACTAAAAAAGGAACGGCATGCACCGTTCCTTTTTCTATGATCAGGTTAGAATAATTACTTCTTACGCTTGATTTCTTTCATTTCATACCCTTCAATCGTATCATCGATTTGGATATTGTTGAAATTCTTGATGGAAATACCGCATTCGTATCCAGCCTTCACTTCAGAAACATCGTCCTTGAATCGCTTCAACTGATCGATCTCTCCTTCGTGGATAACGATCCCGTCGCGAATGATGCGGATCTTGTTTTTTCTGGTGATGAAACCATCGGTCACATACGAACCTGCAACTGTACCGACTTTAGAAATTTTGAATACCTCACGCACGATGATATTACCGGTGATGACTTCTTCGTATTCCGGCTCAAGCATACCCTCGATCGCATCCTTGATTTGATTGATCGCATCATAAATGATGGAGTAGTGACGGATTTCGATCTCCTCCTGCTCAGCCAGTTTCTTGGCATTGGAAGAAGGTCGAACCTGGAATCCGATGATAATCGCATCTGAGGCTGAGGCCAATAGTACGTCAGACTCAGAGATTTGACCCACGCCTTTGTGGATAATGCTCACTTTCACCTCATCCTTAGAAAGTTTGAGCAAGGAATCAGAAAGTGCTTCCACAGAACCGTCCACGTCACCTTTGATGATGATGTTGAGTTCCTTGAAGCTACCAATCGCCAATCGACGACCGATCTCATCCAAGGTGATATGCTTCTTGGTACGCAAGCTTTGCTCACGCTGAATCTGCTCTCTGGAGTTGGCGATTTCTCTGGCTTCTCTTTCGGTATCGTATACCTTAATCGTGTCCCCTGCCTGCGGCGCACCGCTTAGACCCAAGACCTGTACCGGAGTGGAAGGACCGGCTTCTTTAAGCTTTTTGCCCTTATGATCAAACATCGCTTTCACACGGCCATAATGCTGACCTGCGAGCATGATGTCTCCTATTTTCAAAGTACCTGCCTGCACCATAATGGTAGCGACATATCCTCGTCCCTTGTCCAACGAAGCTTCAATGACTGTACCTACTGCATTTTTATCAGGGTTGGCTTTTAGCTCAAGGATTTCGGATTCCAAAAGAACCTTTTCCAAAAGCTCATCTACACCCTGACCGGTCTTGGCGGAGATCTCTTGAGACTGGTATTTACCACCCCAATCTTCTACCAAAAGGTTCATGTTTGCCAGCTCTTCCTTGATTTTCTCAGGTCGGGCATTTGGCTTATCTACCTTGTTGATGGCGAATATCATGGGCACACCAGCCACTTGAGCATGGTTGATGGCTTCTTTAGTCTGAGGCATGATGCTATCGTCCGCTGCAATTACTATGATGGCAACGTCCGTGATTTTGGCACCACGGGCACGCATGGCGGTAAAGGCTTCGTGACCGGGAGTATCCAAGAAGGCAATTTTATGACCTGTTTTGGTCATTACATCGTAAGCACCAATGTGTTGGGTGATACCTCCTGCTTCAGCAGCAGTCACTTTGGACATCCTGATGTAGTCAAGCAAGGAGGTCTTTCCGTGATCCACGTGGCCCATGATGGTCACGATCGGGGCTCGTTCTTCCAGTTCCTCTTCCGTATCTTCGGCCTCCTCTACCATTTCATCTTCGATAGATTTGGTGAATTCAACATCATATCCAAATTCATCAGCAATGATGGTAATGGCTTCTGCATCCAGTCTTTGGTTGATCGAAACAAACATCCCTAAAGACATACAGGTAGAAATAACCTGGTTGACAGAAACGTCCATCAAAGCAGCAAGGTCATTAGCCGAGATAAATTCGGTTACCTTCAATACTTTGGATTCTTCTCCCTCCATTTCCACCTCACGGTCTCGTTCGGCGCGCTTATCTCTTCTGGATTTGGTTTTGCCTCCGGGCTTATTACCCTGAAGTCTCGCCAATGTCTGTTTGATTTGATCCTGAATTTCTTTTGGAGTAGGTTCTGCCTTCTGCAGACGCTGTTGCTGGTTACCGCCTCCTCTTTGATTTTGACCGCCACGTTGCTGACCGCCTTGGCCGGGCTTTCCTCCACGCTGATCTTGAGGCCTATTTTGACCGCCTTGACCTTGAGGAGCCCCTGGAGTTCCGGGTTTGTCAATTCTTTTTCTCGGACGCTTTTTATCTCTTCCTTTTTCGTCAGACGAAGCCACTGGTCCGCCCTTTTTCTTCGCTCTATCAACCGGAAGTTCGATCTTTCCCAAGACCGTGAGGCCTTTGAGCGAGTCTGCTTTGGCTGCGATCACCTCATCCTGAACAGGTCCGGGTTTAACAGGCTCTGTTACTGGCTTCGGCTGTGGTACTGGTACCTGTGGAGCAGGCTTTTGAACCGGAGCGGGTTGGGGCTTAGGCTGTGGAGCAGCTTGCGGTTGGGCCTGAGGCTTTGGAGCCTCTGGAGCTTTTTCCACTTTGGGAGCTGGCGCCGGGGTTGGAGCTGGTTTGGGTTGTGGTGCAGGGGCAGGAGCCGGTGTCGGTGTCGGCTTCTTCTCGAGATCAATTTTTCCCAAAATTTTAATCCCTTCCAGCTTAGGGGGTTCAGCGCTTATTTTTTCGGCCTGAGGCTCTTCTGCTTTGGCAGCTGGAGCAGGTGTCGGCTTAGGTTCTTCCTTATGAACCGGTGCTGGAGTCGGCTCAGGGGCTTTTTCCTGCTTTGGCGTTTCAGGCTCGAGCGAAATAGGCTCATGACGCTTCCCAATTGACAAATGGGAAGCTTCCTCTTTTTCAAGGGCAGAGGATTTGAACTCCTTTTCCAACATGGCTACTTGGTCCATGTTAATTTTGGAATTGGGATTGTTCTCTACCTCATAGCCCTTTTTAGCCAGTGACTCAACGATGGTCGCCGTACCCACGTTGAGCTTTCTGGCTATCTGGCCTAATCGCATCATTTTCTCTTCTGACATAAGCAAAAACCTCTTTCGAAATCTTAAATAAAATTAGGGTATTCTCAGGGGGAAATTCCCCTTATTGTTCAAATTCTGTTCTGAGTATTCGGAAAATCTCATCAATGGTCTCTTCCTCCAATTCAGTTCTTCGGATTAAATCCTCCTTAGATAAGGCCAACACACTCTTGGCGGTATCCAGACCTGTTTTCTTGAGCTCGTCAATGATCCACTGATCGATTTCATCAGAGAATTCATTCAAGTCTACATCTTCATCATCGTATTCGTTCAATTCACGGAACACGTCTATTTCATATCCCACCAGTCTACTTGCCAGTTTGATATTGAATCCTCCCTTACCAATGGCCAGGGAAACTTGATCAGGCTTCAAAAACACTGAAATACGCTTGGACTCCTGATTTACATTGATCGAAGAAACCTTGGCAGGACTCAGTGCTCTGGACACATAAAGTTCCAAATTGTCCGTGTAGTTGATTACGTCGATATTTTCGTTTTGCAACTCACGTACAACCGCATGGATTCTTGATCCTTTCATTCCCACGCAAGCTCCAACCGGATCAATCCGATCATCATAGGATTCAACAGCCACTTTGGCTCTTTCTCCCGGTTCACGGACAATCTTTACGATTGTAATCAAGCCATCATATACTTCAGGTACTTCATTTTCAAACAGTCTTTCCAAGAAAACCGGAGATGTCCTTGATAAAATTACTTTAGGATTGCCATTGATCATGTCTACTCGGTGGACAATAGCTTTGACGGTATCTCCCTTTCGGAATCGGTCTTTTGAAATTTGCTCTACTTTCGGAAGAATCAATTCGTTTCCTTCTCCATCTATCAGAAGTATTTCTCTTCCCAGGATTTGGTACACTTCCGCAGAGATGATTTCTCCAATCTGCTCTTCGTATTTGCTGAAGAGGATGTCTTTTTCAAGGTCTTTGATTCGCTGAATCAGGGTCTGACGAGCCATTTGTACCGCTCTTCTGCCAAACTCCTCGAGTTCAATTTTCTCATAGACTTCTTCTCCGATCTCAAAGTCAGGCTCAATTTTTTGAGCTTCGCTCAAGCTGATTTTATCAAAATCCCAAATATCCTCAGAGTTGTCGTCCACAATCTCTCTTATTCGGAAAATCTCAAGGTCTCCCTTATCAGCGTTAATGGTCACGTCGAAGTTTTCATCCGTTTCGAATTTTTTACGGATCATGGCTCTGAATACATCTTCCAGAATACGGATCATAGTAGGTCGATCCACATTTTTAGATCTCGCAAACTCTGCGAAGGATTCTATTAAGACTTTGGCATCCATTGGAGTTATTTAAAAGATACTTGTACGATTGATTTCTTGATTTCCCCGAAAGGAACTATCATTTCTTCTTCGATGGCTTTCTTACCCTTTTCCTTTTTTTTGACCAACAATTTAATCTCATTTGGCTCTACTGACAGCAATTTACCGATTGTTTCGGTGCCGGAATTCTGGAAGACCTTTAGCTCACGTCCCACATTCTTTTGGTATTGTCGGCTGCTGCTCAGAGGATAATCCAAACCGGGAGAAGAAACTTCGAGGATATACGCCTCACCCAGGATATCCTGGGATTCAAGCTCCTCGGAGATCGCTCTGCTTAACCTTGCACATGCTTCAATCGTCACACCTTGGTCGGCATCTACCAGAATCAAAACCCGGGTCTTTCCCGCTTTATCCTCCATTTTTACCTCCACCAGGAAATGACTCTCATCTGGCAGGTGTTTTTCTGCCAAATCCTGGATCACACGTCTCGGCTCATTCATAGGCTTGGATAATGAAAGAGGGGACTTTTTGTCCCCTCCAGAAACTTTCGAATACGGCACAAAAGTAATATAAAGAATCCCGAAATACAAAATGGCGACAATCCAATCTGAGGATATTCAGGATTTCCTGGAGAAAAATTGAAAAAAACTTCCTTAAACAGGTCTCTGAAAATCAAATAGAATTTAAAAACAAAAAAATCTTCTTTCCCTCAGTTTTGTCGATTTAAGATAATAATTTTGCCGACCCACGTTTAAAAACGGTACCGAGGTACTATCTTAAACTCCAAAATCCAGTTCATAGCCAACTCAAAACTTCAAAATGGGATTATTTGATTTTTTCTCTAGTGATATAGCCATTGATTTGGGTACTGCCAATACCCTGATCATTCATAAAGATAAAATTGTGGTGGACGAACCATCCATCATTGCGATAGACAAAACCAACAACCGCGTGCTGGCAGTCGGTCGAGAGGCAATGAATATGCATGAGAAAACTCATGAAAACATCAAGACCATCCGACCACTCAAGGATGGGGTGATTGCCGACTTCTACGCTGCCGAACAAATGATCCGAGGATTGATCAAAATGATTCCGGGTCAGAAAAAAGGAATGTTTCCTCAATCACACCGAATGGTCATTTGTATCCCATCCGGAATCACAGAAGTAGAGAAGCGAGCCGTACGAGACTCCGCCGAACACGCCGGTGCGAAAGAGGTCTACATGATCTATGAACCCATCGCGGCAGCTATCGGGATCGGCATCGACATCGAGAAACCCATGGGATCCATGATTGTGGACATTGGAGGGGGTACTACCGAAATTGCGCTGATCGCGCTCTCAGGCATTGTAGCCGACCAGTCAATCCGGGTTGCGGGAGACACCTTCACCAAAGACATCTTGGATTACATGAGACGTCAGCACAATTTATTGATCGGAGAGCGCTCTGCAGAGAAAGTCAAAATCGCCATCGGTTCGGCATTGACTGAGCTCGACGATGCGCCTGAGGATTATGAAATCCGAGGAAGGGACTTGATGACGGGGATTCCAAAAGTAATCAAGGTCTCCTATTCCGAAATTGCCTTTGCCTTGGACAAGTCTGTTTCCAAGATAGAGGAAGCGGTCTTGAAGGCCTTGGAAATTGCTCCTCCGGAATTGTCCGCAGATATCTATGACAATGGAATCCACTTGACCGGAGGTGGAGCTTTGCTAAAAGGATTGGATAAACGACTCCATCAAAAAACTAAGCTGCCTATCCATATCGCAGAAGATCCACTTCGTGCAGTCGTAAGGGGTACCGGTACTGCGCTGAAAAATATCCAAAACTTCCGAACCGTTCTGATGACTTAAGTACTGAATGCTACGCATCCTACAGTTCCTTTATCGAATAAGGGCATTTCTATTATTTGTTTTACTTGAGGTGGTGGCAATCTGGATGATCGTCTCCAACAATTCTCCCCAGGGTGCAGCCTTCTTCAACAGTTCGAATGCAGTCGTAGGATCAGTTTTGCAGAAGCAAGCAGATGTGGTCCAGTTTTTTTCTTTGGCGGAGGCTAATGAAGCATTGACCGAAGAAAATGCAGCCATCATGGGTCAGCTGTTGACGCTTCAATCCAAACCGGACAGCTTGCCGCTTGCCATAGACTCCCTCCTTTCGATGGATTACCAATTTAAGGGTGCTCGAGTCATTGCCAATTCTCTTCGCTTTTCGCAGAATTACATCACGCTAAACAAAGGCTCCAAGCATGGCATCAAGCCAGGAATGGGAGTCTTCAATACAGAAGGTGCTGTAGGCCGGGTTAAGTCTGTCTCTGAAAACTACTCCGTGGCATTTTCCTTGCTGAATACCGGACTATTGGTGTCTTCCAAAATCAAGTCTTCAGATGTATTTGGGTCGGTGCAATGGAACGGGGAGGATAAATCAGAAGCCAAACTCCTCTATGTACCTCGACATGTCAAGACACAGGAGGGTGACTCGGTCATCACTTCAGGTTTTAATGCGGTATTTCCGGAGGGGATACTTATTGGCATTATTTCAAAGGTAGAACCGGATAAAAAAGACCCAAATTACCTGGATTTGACGGTGAAGCTTAGCACAGACTTCAGTAAGTTGACCTACGTCTACCTCGTCGAAAACACACGATTCAATGAATTGGATTCTTTGTATCGACAAGCTGAAATGACCAATGAATATTAGATCGCTGATTTCTTTTACGCTTCTGCTGCTGATGTTGGGATTGGTTCAGATCTTTTTCCTGAAAAACCTGGCTCTTTTTGGACAGGCATTCGGATTTTTATATGTGTTGGGAATTTTGGTTTTGCCATCTTCGATCCGTACAGTACCGTTATTGATCATTGCCTTTTTTTTGGGACTCACCTTGGACGTTTTTTACGAAACGATCGGCATGCATGCTGCGGCGGCTACTGCTATCGCTTTTGTCAGACCTCTTTGGCTTAAAGCTACCAGTCTGACTGGAGGATACGACGAAGCCGAAACACCAAGCTTGCCTGAAATCGGTATCGGAAGATTCATCAGCTATGCTTTTCCCCTTGTCTTTCTATACTCCCTGGTCTTTTTTACTGCGGATCAATGGGGTACAGGCGGATTGGTTGGGATCTTGAGCAAAAGCTTGTTTTCGTCGATTTTCACCACACTTTTGGTTATACTTGTACAACTCCTGTTCTTCAAACGCAGGAGGGGAATCTGATGAAATCGAGCAAGTCTTCCTGGCCAGAAACTGGGATAATGAGAATTCATACGACCTGCCTACCGACAAAAGAAGGCATGACCTTTGAGCGAATTATAATCACATGAAAGACCAAAGACCCGTAGTCATTCTCATCTTTATCTTTTTGGTGAGTGTAATTTTACTTGCCAAGTTATTTACGATTCAAGTCTTGGACGACAGCTTCATGAAAAGGGCTGAGCGGAATGCCATTCAGCGGATTGTAGACCATCCCTATCGGGGCTTAGTCTATGACCGCACCGGCAAATTGATGGTATTCAACAACCCCATTTTTGACCTGATGGTCGTGCCCAAAGAATTCAAAGTGGGAGACACTACACGGTTTTGCCAGCTCTTCAAAATCAGCAAAGAGCAACTGATCGAAGGGTACAATGCGGCTAAAAACTATTCCCGCGTCAAGCCCTCCCCATTGATCAAACAAATCTCCACAACCGATTTTGCCAGAATCCAGGACTTTTTGGTGGATTATCCGGGGCTATTCATCATGACCCGATCAGTCAGATCTTACCCCACTCCTACTGCTGCGCATGCCTTAGGCTACATTGGGGAGATCAGTGCAGGTCAACTTGAGCGTGATACCCTTAAGTATTATTCCCAAGGAGACTATGTTGGACTGAGTGGCTTGGAAAGGTATTATGAAAATGAGTTGAGGGGTAAAAAAGGCGTCAAATACAAAATGGTCAACGTCCGTGGAGTGGACAAGGGCCCATTCAAGGACGGGGAATATGACACTGCCTCCATTGCAGGAAAAAACATCACCTCCACCATTGACCTGGACCTGCAGCGCTACGGCGAGATGCTCATGAACGGAAAAACAGGATCGGTGGTGGCAATCGAACCGAAAACAGGAGAAATCCTCGCGATGATCTCTGCCCCATTTTACGATCCCAATGAGTTGACCGGAGCGGAATTCAGCAAAACCTATCGAAGGCTGAACGGAGATAAGGCCAAGCCCCTTTTTAATCGGCCCATCATGGCGATGTATCCCCCAGGTTCCATTTTCAAGATCGTTCAAAGTTTGATTGGACTTCAAGAAGGAATCCTAACTCCAAATACGACCTTAAGTTGCAACAGGTCCTTGGTCGCCTGTCACAATCATCCCAACCCTGTCAACTTGTTTGGAGCGATCCGAAACTCCTGCAATCCCTATTACCATCAGGCCTACCGGATGATCATCAATCAGGGCATCTCTTCCAACACTTTCAAAGACACCGAAATCGGTCTGAATGCCTGGAGGGAAAAAGTCTTGAAATTTGGTTTGGGAGGTTCTTTGGGAGTTGACATGTTTGGGGAAAAAGGAGGAGATATTCCTTCCAGCAAACTATATGACCGGATCTATGGATCGGGACGTTGGAAATATTCAACCATTTATTCCCTATCGATCGGTCAGGGCGAGATGCAGGTAACTCCCCTTCAAATGGCCAATCTCGCGGCAATTTTTGCCAACAAGGGATACTACTATACCCCCCATTTGGTCAAAGAAATTGACGGTGATCCCACCTTGATCCCCGGTAAATTTCAGATCAGACATGACGTAGGAGTCGATGCCCACCACTTTGATCTCATCCAAGATGCCATGGCCGAAGCGCTTTATGGCACCGCCAACCGTGCAGTGATCAAGGATTTGGTCATCGCCGGAAAAACAGGAACCGCCCAGAATCCCCACGGAGAGGATCATTCTGTTTTTATTGCTTTTGCACCCAAGGATGATCCCAAGATTGCCATTGCCGTCTATGTGGAAAATGCCGGCTGGGGCGGAAGGGCAGCAGCAAGTACAGCCTCGCTGATGATCGAGAAATACATCAAGGGAGAAATCAGCAGACCTGCACTTCAGGAGTATGTACTAGCCGGTAATTTTAATTAATCCATGAGAGAATCAGATATCCATATCAATCGGGTGGACTGGATCGCTGTATCGATCTACTTTGCTTTGGTAATCATCGGCTGGTTCAACATCTATGCGGCCGTGTATGACAGCCAAGTGGAAAAAAGCATCTTTGATTTTTCGATCAATTCCGGAAAACAATTGGTCTGGATCGGGACAGCCATTGCCTTGATTACCATCATCATGGTGGCAGATTATCGTTTTTTCGAAAATCTTTCCCTGATTATCTATGGAGTTTTTATGCTCATTTTGATCGTAACTCCTTTTTTGGGAAAAGAAGTAAACGGACAGACCCTTTCCATCGGTTTCGGGGATTTTAGGATACAGCCCGGGGAATTTGCCAAGTTCGCTACCGCTTTGGCTTTGGCCAAAGTAATGGAGCGTCCCACGTTTGACCTCTCCAAAAAGAATTATCAATTCATCGCTTTCGGAGTACTTTTTATCCCTATAGCACTGATCTTACTTCAGCCTGATACAGGTACCGCCATGGTGTACTTTTCTTTCTTGCTGATGTTTTACAGAGAAGGCCTTCCACAGTGGTACTTTGGATTGGGTTTGGGTATGGTGACGATCACCCTATTGGCCTTGGGAATAGACAACAATCTCTATTTAGCCCTAGCCATAGTATTGCTAACCGCTGCTCTTATTTTCCTTGGAAAACGAACCTGGCAAAGAATTCTGGCTTTTTCCCTCATCGGTATCGGGCTGATCGCCTACACCTATTCGATTGATTTTGTGGTGTCCAAACTCCCCCCACATCAGCAAAACCGAATCATGGTACTTTTCAACCCGGATATCGATCCACTGGGGGTAGGATGGAATGTGACGCAATCCAAGATCGCCATCGGTTCGGGTGGGTTATTGGGAAAAGGCTATCTGGAAGGAACGCAGACCAAATTTGACTTTGTCCCAGAGCAGCACACTGATTTTATCTTTTGCACCTTAGGGGAAGAATTTGGATGGGTAGGAAGCTTGGTGGTCATTGGCCTGTTTGTAGGCTTACTTTACCGGTTAGTAATCATGGCGGAGCGACAGAAAACCCGGTTTTCGAGAATCTACGGCTATGGAGTGATCTCTATCCTCCTTTTCCATTTTATGATCAATATCGCCATGACCATCGGGCTGTTTCCGGTGGTTGGAATTCCACTTCCTTTCTTTAGTTATGGGGGTTCTTCGCTTTGGTCCTTTACAGTGCTCCTGTTTATTTTCATCAAGTTTGACTCGTCCAGAGCCACCCAGCTGGGCAGAATCAGTTAATTCTGACGATAAAAGCAAAAAAAAGAGCGTAGGATGCCGTATCTACGCTCTTTTTTATTTTTGCTGTTTGCCTATCAATCCAAAAATTTACGGTAAACCAGCCTCATAAATTCCTGAACAGCCTCGGATTCCGTTTCCCAGCTCAATTCAGAAACAAACCTGTTATTGACCAATTCGACGGCAGCCTCAAAGGATCCTGACTCATCAATGGACTTGAGCGCATGGCGGAGCAAATCCGCATTCCCATCAAACAATTCCTTGGTAAACATAAACCGCTGATTCAAGGCCAAACTTTCGGAAAGTTCCCCAATGATTCCTTTCATTCCTTTGTAAGATTCTGAAGAGAATTGAACTTTCAGTTTTGAGGCGGTGAGCAATACTCCGGCACTTGCAGGATTGCTTGATCTAACAACCGGGATCACTTCTGACTGAATTCTGGCTGCTTCTTGCACTGGGGCAGGGTTTGCCGGTATGATTTCATCCTCCTCGATCTCTTCGAAGAAAGATGAGGGGCTGCTTTGCGGAATATCTGTTATTGGAGAAGCAGGTGATGCTATTTCTGATTCCATGTAAAGGTCCAGATTGAAGGCTCTGACCTCACCAAGAGTTGCCAAGAGAAGATTGACAGATTCCAATGAATCTTTGATCACCTGATAGTTGGCAGATATCGCCCGATGGTAAGCATCTGCGTCATGCCCAAATCCGGTCTTGTCAATGAGAAAAGTAATGACTTTGTCGTGCCACTTGTAGTATTTTTTATTTTCCCTGAGAAATTCATTGATCTTTCCGGCGGGGGCTTTTTTAATCTCTCCCTGATAAAAAGAAACCGGTTCAGTGGCCACCTCTATGGCTTGTTTCACGGCAGTTTTTACCATAGGCTCCAAGTGCGCCCGCTCCACTTTGATTCTGCGAGAAAGCACATTCATAAACTGCGTCAGCGCTTCATGTACAGCAATATCCCGGTAATCGAAATAAGGACTGCTTTTCAGCTTGGCCAATTCTTCCTGCCAGAGCTCAAAAAGACGCTTGATCACAAAAAAATTAACCTGAATGCTACTGGTCAGCTGAATTATTTCCTGTCCGGTGATAAATTGCCGACCGTTAAAAAATCGATCGCAGACCAACTGGGCGTATTCTTTGGAATAAGTTTCTAAATAATTGCTGTTAATTTGAACTGTCATGGGTAGGTCTTGTTTTCAAAAGCAAACGAACGGATGCCCCGAATTATCATTCAAAATCTGGAAAATTTCACGATCGATTCGGAAAACACCGATCGTAAAGTTATCGAATTAATTCATGAAAACGGCATCGATTGGATGCATGCTTGCGGTAAAAAAGGCCGTTGCACCAGTTGTAAGATGATTATCTTGGAGGGACAGGAAAATGTAAGTGAAGAAACTGAGCGGGAGACCTTTTTTCGGCAACAGAATCGTCTCCTTCCCAATGAACGCCTAACCTGCCAATCCAGGCTACTCCAAGGCAGGCTGATCATCAAAGTCGCCGATATCAATAAATTCCCCCACCTGAAGTATTCGGATTAACATGTTTATAGAACCCTCCCTCAGCACCAGAAAACCCACCGAGCGCAAAGGACAGATCGAAGTCATCTGCGGCTCTATGTTTTCCGGAAAAACTGAGGAACTGATTCGGAGGCTCAATAGAGCCAGGCTGGCAAAACTACGTGTAGAGATCTTCAAACCCTCCGTGGATAAGCGCTACCATGACTCTGATGTGGTCTCGCACAACGAAAACAGCATCCGCTCCACACCCGTAAATTTTGCCGGGGATATTCTCTTGCTCTCCGGAAACTGCGAAGTCGTCGGCATCGACGAAGCCCAATTTTTCGATGAGGAGATCGTACGGGTAGTACTGATTCTGGCCAATCAAGGCAAGCGGGTGATTTTGGCTGGCTTGGACATGGATTTTGAAGGCAAGCCATTTGAGCCTATGCCCCGTCTGATGGCCATCGCAGAATATGTGACCAAAGTCCATGCGATCTGCATGAAGTGTGGGGATTTGGCCGCTTTTTCGCTTCGGCTTACAGAAGCCAAGGAAAAAGTGGTGTTGGGAGAAAAAGAAAGTTACGAGGCCCGTTGCCGCAAATGTTTCTTTGAGGATAAAAAATAGCCAAGACTTCCATGCTGAAGAAGACCCAAGGGATCGTACTCAATTACCTCAAATACAAGGAAACGAGTATAATCGTGAAAATCTTCACCCGGGAATTGGGACTAAAATCCTACCTGGTCCATGGTGTCCGAACTCAGGGCAAAGGAAGTAAAATCGCCCTCTATCAGCCTTTGACGCTCCTGGATTTGGTCGTTTATGACAAAGAAAACTCCGGCCTGCAGCGGATTTCGGAGGCAAAAATCCTTCATCCCCATCGACTGATTCCCTTTGACTTTGCCCGCACCAGCATTGCCTTATTTATGACAGAAGTGATCAATCGGAGTATTTACGAAGGATATCAAAATGATTGGCTCTTTGATTTCTTGGTAGAAAGCATCTCGACACTGGACCGTCAGGATTGCATTGTAGGCCATTTTCCCTTGGTTTTCCTGGTCGAAAAAGCCAAATATTTGGGCTTTGCCCCAGAGACAGCAGGCGGTTTTCTGGTCGAAAGTGTCCATCATCCCTTTCCGGCTGAGGAGATGGTTCCGGCACTTTCATATTTGGAAAGCCTTATTGAGGATCGATTCCTTTGTCAGTTCAAAATTTCCGTAGCCATCCGGAGAAAACTCCTAGACCATCTCTTGGATTTTCATTCCGAGCACCTCGACCAAGCGTCTCCGATAAAGTCTCTCCCGATCATCCGACAGCTAATGAGCTGAATGTGATCGGATTTAAAAAAATGAAGGAAAAAGAAAAAATTTGTTAAATCCATCTGCAACGTTTAATATTGTGACATCACCGTGTATGAAGCAAGTCAGCCCACTTTGACTTGAGCCTTTCCTGCAGACCTTTTTTGCTCAGAAAATCATCCACGATCCCAAATACCGCATCATACAGATCTTATTTTATTTCATACCCTCTTTATGTACAACATAGAAGAACTCAGAATCAGGCTTTTATCTGAACTGAAGGAAATTGCTGAGGAGCTAGGAGTGAAAAACTTCAAATCCCTTAAAAAAGACGAATTGGTTTACGCCATTCTAGACCAACAGGCAATCACCCCAGAGCAAGCCCTCCCCAAGAAAAAGCCCTCAATCGTCGAGACACAGGCCATTGAGACGCCCGAAACGCAGCCAGAAACACCCGCAACCGCTGCTGCCCCAGACCAAGCAGAATACAAACCCAAATTCAGAAGACAAAACGTCACTGAAATTCCAGCTGCCCCAGCCGCCGAAGCCGAAGAGAGCAGCGTGAAGGCGAAAGAAAAAGAAACTCCAAAACAAGAGGCAAGAGCTCCAAAAGAATTTACTCTAAAAACGGAAAAAAGAGAGCCAAGACCTGAACATCGTGAACCTAAGCCTGAGGCGAGGGAACCAAGAACCGAGAAAAAAGAAGCTTCTGAAATCACGGGTGAAGAACCTAAAACTTTTAGACCGAGAAGAAGAGTCTTTGAGGAAGTAAATGTAGCTGAAAGCATCACGGAAGAATCTTCCACCGAACAGCCGACTTCTCCTACTCCGCAAGAACCAAAGGCCCCAAGACAGGAAGGGGAGGTAGAACTTCCCAGACGGAAAAACTTCAAATCTCAGGATGAGGTGTTGATGCCTGCGGCTGAGACTATTCCGGGAACCGGACGAAAAAAACCATTCGTCAGCCCAAGGGAATTTGACGGCGTGATCGAAAACGAAGGCGTACTCGAAATCATGCAGGAAGGTTACGGTTTCCTGAGGTCATTGGATTACAACTACCTGGCCTCTCCCGATGATATCTACGTATCTCCAAGTCAGATCAAACTTTTTGGGCTAAAAACCGGTGATCATATCAAAGGATCCATTCGCCCTCCGAAAGAAGGCGAAAAATATTTTGCACTCTTGAAATTGGGAACGGTCAATGGAAAGACCACAGACGAAATTCGTGACCGCGTTCCTTTTGAATACCTGACGCCTCTTTTCCCGGAGGAAAGACTGAACTTGTCTACCAAGCCGGATGGGTATTCTACCCGAATTCTGGATCTCTTTGCCCCAATCGGGAAAGGTCAGCGGGGAATGATTGTGGCTCAGCCCAAGACCGGTAAGACCGTTCTCCTTCAGCAGATTGCAAACGCCATCACCAAAAACCATCCGGAAGTCCATCTGATGATCTTGTTGATCGATGAGCGTCCGGAAGAAGTGACCGATATGGCCCGTTCGGTCAAAGCCGAGGTGATTTCCTCCACCTTTGACGAACAGGCAGAGCGCCACGTGAAAGTGGCCAATATCGTATTGGAAAAAGCCAAGCGAATGGTCGAAGTAGGCCATGATGTGGTCATCCTTCTCGACTCCATCACCCGACTGGCACGTGCACACAACACGGTGGTCCCAAGCTCTGGAAAGATCCTTTCCGGTGGGGTGGATGCCAATGCCCTCCACAAGCCTAAGCGATTCTTCGGTGCTGCCAGAAATGTAGAAAATGGCGGTTCCCTGACCATCATTGCCACAGCCCTGGTAGAAACAGGCTCGAAGATGGATGAGGTGATTTTTGAAGAATTCAAAGGTACCGGCAATATGGAACTGGCGCTCGACCGTAAACTGGCTAACCGTAGAATCTATCCTGCTATTGATGTTCTGGGTTCAGGTACCCGTCGTGAGGACTTGCTGATGGACAAAGAAGAAATGCAGCGGGTCTGGATCTTGAGAAAGCTCATGAGTGATATGAATTCTCAGGAATCCATGGAATTCCTGTTGAACCGAATGAAAGGAACCCGGGACAATGCCGAGTTTTTGATATCGATGAACGGGTAATTGATTCCTTTCTCCAAAATAAACTTCCTAACCCTGGCTGAGAGGCCGGGGTTATTTTTTTCTCAAAGTCTCAAAAAAGTAAATCAAGTGTAAATATTTCTTGGGAAAACATCAGGATGTCCCCAGGATATGCGACACATTTTTCCGAATAAAATTTGTTATTTATAGACTTTGATATATTTTGGTAGCCCTTTTGGAAGTTGATCTAGAATATAATTTGTTTCAAGCAGGCAAATTGTATTTGATTAACATAAAAAAGCAGTTCATTTATTGCCCAAAAAACACCCCCAATAAATCAAATTGATCATACCACCCCACACAGGAAAAAGAAACAGCAAAACCCCTATATCCAATCCAAGCACTGACTTTCTTTAGTATATAGCTTGTCAAAACCTATGAAAAGGGTTAAAATGAAATCAAAATGCATTTTTATTGTTTTGAAATTCATTTTACCCGTATATTTACACTCAAATTCAGGAGCTTAGCAACACTTATACACCCGTGAATATTTTCCAAAAGCTGATCAAGCAAATTTTTAGGCTTTCTCCCATTTTGATGGGGGTTGGGATGGTGTTTTTTGGAATTGGGGAGGTTTTGGGGCAATGTACTACTACAACTTCATTTACAACAACAGGAGCTTCATCTTGGACAGTTCCTGTGGGCACCACATCTATTACAATCGAAGCTTGGGGTGGTGGAGGAGCCGGTGGAGGAAGTACTAATGCAGGTGGAGGAGCAAATAATGGTCGAGCAGGAGCAGGTGGGGGAGGAGGAGCATATTCTGTTATCACTTTAACAGGGGCCACTTTCTCAATTGGCGATGTTTTTAATATTTCAGTTGGAGCAGGTGGAACTGGCGTAAGTGGAGGAAATGGAAATTCTGGAGGATCTTCCTCTGTTTCACGAAGTGCACTAGTTATCATCAGGGCTGATGGAGGTTTGGGGGGATTTGGTAATTTAGTTGGAGGAACACCCACAGGAGGTTTAGGTGCTGTAACAGGGGTTGGAACAATTACTAATGGTACTAATGGAGGAAATGGAGCTAGTGGAAATAATGTGAATAGTGGTGCTGGTGGGAATGGGGGAAATGGAGGAAATGGAGGAAACAGCATCACTGGAAATTCCACTAGTAACGGTAATCCAGGAACAATAATTGGAGGAGGAGGAAGTGGGGCAAGAACCAATCAGGACTCAGGAAATCGGTCCGGAGGTAATGGTGCTAGAGGAGAGGTAAGAATTACATTTACGGTCGCACCCAACACCTTTACATCACCATCACCAAACAGAACATTATGCATAGGTACTCCAATAGCGACACCTATTACAATAAATACTGTTGGGGCAACAGGAATAGGAACTGCAACCGGATTACCTACAGGAGTTACTGCCACTTGGTCTTCAAATACAATTACAATTTCTGGTACGCCAACCGTCTCAGGTACTTTTAATTATACAATTCCAATGGTTGGGGGTTGCACCACAGGCCAATCCTTAATCACAGGTACAATAATTGTCAATCCATTACCAATTCCTACTTTTACTGCCTCAGGATCAGCCAATATATGTTTAGGGTCTGCAGTTTCATACACAACCCAACCCGGTAATTCAAACTATACTTGGTCAATATCTGGCACACAAGGAATTGATTACTCAATAAATTCCGGAGGGATTAGTTCTACAGACAATTCGGTTACGTTAACATGGTTGACACCAGGATCTAAAACTGTAACTGTTAATTATACCAATTCAAATGGTTGCACAGGATCAGCCCCAGCCTCTAGTAATTCTATAGTCAATGCTGTACCTACGATAACTTCCCAGGTTACACCCGGAGGGACGACTTGTATAAATGGCGCTGCATTCGCGCCAATGTCCGTAGGAACCGGATTTGGCTTTACCTATCAATGGTTTCGCAATTCAGCAAATAATAATTCAACAGGGACTGCAATTCCTGGAGCTACTTCAAATACCTACACTCCGCTTAATTCAACAGCCGGAACATTATATTATTATGTAGTAGTCAGCTCGCCAGCCTGTACTTCAGTTACCAGTCCAGTATCGGCAGCATACGTCGTGAATCCAAACAACACAGTATCTGCCCCTTCTGTAAATAACCAAATCGCTTGTCAAAACTCCCTAATAACACCTATTACCCATACCACTACTGGAGCTACAGGAATCGGAGCTCCTACCGGACTGCCCACAGGAGTAACTGCCAGTTGGTCAGCAAATTCCATCACTATTTCAGGCACACCTACAACCCCCGGCACTTTCAATTATTCCATTCCCTTGACAGGAGGATGTGGCACGGTCAATGCTACCGGAACGATCATAGTTAATGCCCTACCTGCTATAATTTCGCCAAGTTTAGGGGCTCAGACCCGTTGTCAAAATGTTGCCTTCTCTTCCCTTTCGGTAGGCACAGGTCAAGGTTGGACCTATCAATGGTATAGCAATAGCACCGCATCAAATTCTGGAGGAACCTTAATCCCGGGAGCAACCTCAAATAGTTTTACACCTCCTTCAAACGTTGTTGGAGACATGTTTTACTACGTAGTGGTAAGTTCACAAACCTCCTGTGGAACAACCGCTACCAGTGCCGTTTCAGGTCTTCATCGGGTTAATCCTTTACCAGTAGTTTCTTTTACTGCCCAACCCAGTGGTACCCATTGTGTTGACACAGATCTTACCTATACCACCCAATCAGGACAGACTAATTATATTTGGACCATACCTGGTGTAGCAGGAACGGATTATACCCTGGTCTCGGGAGGAAATTCCAGCAGTAATACTGCGGTAATCCGATGGCTTACTCCGGGGACTAAATCCATCTCTGTAAATTATACAGACCCCAACAGCTGCGGTTCAACCTCACCTGCTACTTCCTCAACAATCACTGTTCTTAAAAACACGGTCACTCCTCCTTCCAATCCAAATCCAAGTGCATGCTCGACAGGAGTATTCCCTACCATCACCCATTCTACGGTAGGAGCTACCGGAATAGGTGCGCCAGTTGGCCTTCCATTAGGGCTTTCAGCAGTTTGGTCTGGATCGGCAGCAAACGGAACTATTACCATTAGTGGTACCGTAGACCCCTCAGTAACTCCTGGGCCAAAACCCTACAGCATACCGTTAACGGGTGGTTGTGGAACAGTTACTGCTACGGGAATTATTGATGTGCAACCTGTTTACACTTTAGCAGCAATTTCTTCAGTTTCCCCTTCCAATTTGGGAGGTGCAGCTACCATCACCTTGACTGTAAGTCCAGCCGCACTTACCAACGGTTCCTATGTGATAAATTATCAAAGAGGCTTAGCCAATCCACTTAGTGCTACTGATATCACAGTGAATTTTACCAATGGAGTGGGAGTGTTTCTGAGCCCAGGCATCAACAACGAGAACCTTACCTCCCTCACAATAAATTCGATCCGCAAATCTACAGATCCTGTTTCTTGCCCCGTTCCAACTAGTACAAATAATATAACCTTCTTTGGAATCCAGCCAAAAATCTTCACTTCCAACGGAACGTTTTATGTTCCTGCTGGGATCTTTCAAATCACAGTGAGCGCTTACGGCGGCGGCGGCGGTGGTGGCGCAGGTTTAGGCCCAGGAAATTCAGCCGCTGGAGGTGGCGGAGGTGGATATTCTACAAGAACAATAAATGTTGTTCCTGGTGAAGCAATTGGTATTTTCATTGGAAATGGTGGATCAGGTCAGACTTCTGCGGGAACACCAGCGGGAAATGGTGGTAATACTTGGGTTACAAGAGATTCAAGTAATCCAAATCCTCAATCAACTAGCATCGTTTATGCTTTTGGAGGAGGCGGAGCGAATGGGATCACTCCTGGATCTGCGGCCACAATAGGATTAAATGGCACAGTAAATCAACCTGGAAACATAGGCAAACTTCCAAATATTCCTGTTTCAGATAGAGGCGGAAATGGAGGGGATGGCAGCGGTCCTCTTGGAGGAAGCGGAGGACCAGGAGCTTCTGGTAATAATGGGAATGGTTCTTCTGGATCTCTATTTGGCGGCGGCGGCGGCGGAGCAAGAGGAAATGGCGGTGGAGGAGCCGGAGCTCCAGGCTTTGTAGTTATAACCTATCCATTACCTCCAGTAAGTTCTTGTTTTACAGTTATTAATGATGGATCAGTCACTGGTACAGCCATTATTCAATTTAATTGCAATACCACTTGGACAGCACCAGAAGGACTCACAGGATTCCGAACTACGGTTGGAGGTGCAGGTGGAGGTGGCGGATTTGGTTCTGGCAGCGGTGGCGGTGGTGCTGGTCAATTGATACATAATCAAAATTACTCCACAACCAATCCTGCAGGATTTCCCGCAGGAACTTCCTTTTCTATTACCGTTGGACAAGGTGGAGCTGGAGCTACTTCATTAAATCAGAAAGGCGGCTTAGGAGGCCTATCCAGTATCTCAGGAAATATTGATGGATCCCCTATATCCGTAATAGCTGAAGGTGGCGGTGGTGGAGGGTCAAGAGAAAATGGTCCTGGATTGAACGGTGCCTCTGGTGGAGGTGGAGCTGCCATTCCAACTCCTCAAACAAATTTTAATGGTGGTACGGGTATGACGGGTACTCCTCCTATCGGTTCAGCTGGAGGAAGAGGTGACGCTTCTGGAAGCGGAGCCCATGCCGGCGGAGGCGGCGGGGGAATCGTAACAGTGGGTATTAACGGACAAGGTGCTGGTGCCGGACAAGGAAAAGGCGGGGACGGAGGACATGGAAGACAATACCAAATAGGGGGTCTATTAATTAATTATGGGGCAGGAGGCGGAGGAATTGGAAATAATTTTAATGGTGTAAATAAATTTAATGGTGAGGGAGGAAAAGTATATAGCCTTACAAATAACCTACTTGATATTAAAATCGGAGGAGATGGGAATCAGGACAACTCTACATCAATAGGTCAGCAAGGGCAAGATTTAACTGGTTCAGGTGGAGGTGCAGGATTTGCTGGGGGCGGCCGTGGAGGAAATGGTGTTGTCTACATCTATTATGATGTTTTCAGAATCCTCCCCCTCGACTACCTCTATTTCAACGCGACTTATAATGCTACAAACAGAGAAGGGAATCTGGCTTGGGCAGTAGCCAAAGAATGGGAAAACTCACATTTTGAAGTGGAACGGGCGGTAAATCAAATTCAAAACTGGACTAAAGTCGGTGAAGTGACCGGTAAGGGATACTCCGACTCCCCGGTAGAATATGGCTTTATCGATAAAAATCTTCCGGCTGCGGGTGGAAATATCTTCTATCGATTGAAGCAGGTGAACTTCAGTGGAACTTATTTCTACAGTGCGACGCGCTCCATTCAGGTGGAAGCTGTTGCCGGGGCCTCCTCTTGGATCATCTATCCCAATCCTACCTCCGGTGTCGGATTCAGGCTGGAACTCGTCAGTCAGGATCCATTACTTGAGGGAGACGTGACTGCAACTGTTTCCACTATCCTTGGACAAACAGAGCAGTTCAATGATCCAAATATTGAGAAACTCAGCGAAAAACTGGGCAATTACTTACAAACCAAAGCTGCGGGAGTCTATATCCTTACCCTCAACTGGGCTGGTAAAACGGAATCTTTCCGAATCATTAAAAACTGATTAATTAATAATCTGGTTGTAGGCTATTCTGACCGTTGACGAATTTTCCTTTGATTTTGGGCCGGGAAACCGAAGACCGAAGATTTCCAAAACTTGCCGTTAATTTCGTCTTCAGACACTAGGAAGAATCAACTATCAGATTACTTTAGATAACTGATAATAAAGAAAGGACCCTATCATTTCAACAATTCGGAATGGCAGGGTCTTTTATTTTTCATTCTAAAAAATAAAATGGGAGTAACTGATTATACGCTATTCTGCCAGTTGATGAATATTCCCCTGATTTTGGGCTGGAAGACCGATGACCGAAGACCGAAGATTCCCAAAAATATGACGTTAACTTGGTCTTCGGACCTTTAGAAATGCTACTGGCAAGATTCCGTATATTCATTTAGGAGTATTCGGAACTTTGCACGTAGTTTTCAATTCAAGTTAAAATGCTTTTTTTAATCCCCTTAACCCCCTTGCCAAGGGGGAATCCGCTTATTTTGAACTCCTAAACCAATATTAAACCTGAAATATGCATTAGAAAATCTACTACGAGCCCAAAATGCTTCAAAATCAGCAGTTTCACTTCACTTTTCGATCTCACCGTAGCGATGCTACGCCTCGATCTCCAAAGTGCCTGATTTTCTTGCATTTTGAACTCTCGCTACGAATTCTAATGCATAATCCAGGTTAAATCGGTTACGTGCAACCAAACGAAAACACATGAATAAAATGAGTACTTCTCTTCCCAAAAGCCGATTACTCCCCATTCTTTATTTTGTCAAAAGGCAGGTTTCAAAAGTCAAGCTGCTGACCTTGCTCAAAACCGGGCTCGTCACTAACGTGATGATTCAAGCCTATGCAGGGTATGGAAACGGTAAAGAAATCTACTTGGCGGGACGGGTACTCGAAGACAAAGGAATAGCTCCTTCCACTGCCTTGGACAGTTTTTGGAGCAATCTGGGAAAAATGAGAAAGCGGTTTCTTACGGTCGTTTTCCCCGGCGTCTATGTAAGTGCTACCTTCGAAAATCAAAAAATCACAGTCCAAACAGACGAGGAAGGGTATTTTGAAATCAGACTGCCTATTATTCCCAAAAGGGAGTTTGAAGAAGGCTGGAAACCCATTGAGTTGAGCATGGAGAACCCGGTGTCTCGAAGTACATCACTTCTTACTGCCGCCGGAAAAATCTACTTCCCCTCACCCAAAGCTGAATTTGGGGTGATCTCGGATATCGATGACACCATCGTGAGTACCGGGGCCATGCGGATATGGGAGATGATTAAGGTGACTTTTTCTCAAAATGCCCACACCCGAATCCCTTTCCCGGGAGTAGCGGAATTTTATCATTCCCTGCGCAAGGGAAGCGATGGCATTCTCAGCAATCCACTCTTTTATGTATCGAGCAGCCCATGGAATCTTTATGATTTTCTGATGGAATTTCTCGAAGCACATCAGATCCCCAAAGGTCCGCTCATGCTTCGGGACTTGGGACTGTCCAGAAATCAGTGGATAGCCGGCAGTCATAGAGATCATAAACTAAAACAGATCGAACATATTTTTGAAGTTTACCCCGACCTTCCTTTTATCCTGATCGGGGATAGTGGGCAGCAGGATCCGGAGATTTACCTCGAAGCCATTCAAAAACACCCACATAAAATTCTTGCGGTATATATCCGGGATGTTTCAAAGCGGGATCTCTCTGCTGTACAACGGACCTATGATCAGATGAACATTCCTTTGGTCCTTGTCGATGATACGCTGGAAGCGGCAAGACATGCCATGAATCAAGGCTGGATCGCCGAACAGTCTGAAGAAAAAATCAAAGTACAGTCCATTATTGATCAAAAAGGCTGATTAACCCTTCAAAAAACCCCAACCTAGTCCTCCTCTTTTCTTACTGACTTGGGCACTTTGGGTCTACCCAGACCAACCGTGGCTCTCAATCCGGACAAAGTCGATCTCCACCACGCATGAATCACAAATTTTCGCTTGTCCCTTGGCACGTAAATTTCTCTTTTCACCAACTTCCCGGAACCACTTCTCGGATTGGACTTACTTGCAAAAAGATTGGCTGCAAGCGTATAAGCCCTGAGTTTTCCTCGACCGGGCTCCAAGGTCAAGCTGTCCAAAAATTGAATCTTAAGGTCCCGATATCCCAGGGCCATCTCACCAATAGCGTACTCCTCATCCAACCTGAAATTCCAAGCACCTTGGGTCACCTTGCCCTGAGTTGCCTCCACGAAAAGTGATTTCGAAAGAAAATCCGATACTGCTGTAAACTCAAAATCACTTAGCTGCACCGAAACATCCATGGGATATCCTTCTTTGAAATACAGCAAAGCTTCCAATTGAGCCTCACTTTTTCCCATCAATTTTGATTCAATCCCCAACCTGATTCGGTCCAAAGGATAGCCCTCTTCTTTTTTTCTGAGAAAAAAGGGAGCCATATCCATGCGTATAGAATCAAAATAGACCATTCCCGGCATCGTCGCCTTGGGAGCAAATTCGAAATAACGAATCCTACTGTCCCGTACTCTGAAGGAAAGAATGTCTGCATTGATTTTGGAATTTTCAAGCAAAAACTGAGGCATGGGTCGATAGGCAGTAGAATCTACCGGAAGGCGCTTATCCCGAAACAAATCTACTTCAGCTCCATCCAGCAATACCTCCTCCGCTTGGATTTTTCCGGTCTCAACATAGTGGATGGGATCCAAACCCTTTATTCTAATTTTTTCGACCCGAGCCTTTACTGCATCCATTTGATAGGGTCGACTTCTCAAATACCCATAATACCCCATGACAGGTTGGATAGAAAGCTGGTCAATCGCAAAATCTCCCTCATCATATCTCACGCTGCCCATTTCCAGCAAGTATAGACTGTCGGGTGTCATGATGGAATACCCCTTCAAATTGAACGCAACTTGCTTTTCAGCCAGGTCTTTCAAATCCAGCTTTTGTTGGGAATTCAACAAATCAATCCCCAAATCAGATAACCTGATATCCAATTGGGGGAAATTCAACCTGGGAATTAGCCCCTGACCTTTCCGGTGGAACGTTACTTTTCCGTTTTCCAAAACCACATCCTTCAAAAGAATGGATTCTAAAAGTTGGTTTTCAGTATTTAAAGGTGAATAGGATTGCTTAAAAGCACCCTTTTCCGCATCCAAATAAAGGTCAACAACAGGATTGACGAGTCTGACAAGGTTTAGCTTCGCATTTTTTGTTTCCAAAATTTCCTGAAAAGTATTTTTCCGAATCTGAATCTGGTCAATCTTGGCCTCGACCACGGGGCTACCTGACTTTCCAAAATAATCTTTGGGGAATATCCTTAAATCTGAAAAAACGACTTCGTCACTCTGATCGCCAAAGGCAACATTTGAAAACTGAATGGTATGAACACTATCCGGAAGCGCGAAGGTAAAGTCTTTCAAATCCAGACTAGCTGTCCCATAAATACTCGAAATATCTTCAGCATCTACAGAGAGGGTATCCAGTTTAAATTGGGTAACCAAAAAATCAAACCCGGTTTTGATGGACTGAGCGGCTTGATTTTGCCCAAGGTAATTTAGCTGAAGAATCGAGTTGCTCGCCTTTACGGTATCGATCCTGATCCGGTCAATGGTTTTTTGAACCGACTTTTGATCACTTAACTTAGACTTGGAAGCAGTAGTTATTTTTCGGTCAATGGCTATTTCGATTTCTCCTGCCTCTATTTCCAGTTTCTCCAAATTCAGAAGATTCTCAAATAAAAACTCTTCCATATTCACTCCCTCCAGTTGGACTTTTGGAATATTCAACGCAAGAGAAACCCGCTTTGCAAATCCCGTTCCCGGGACCAACAGGAGATTTTCCATAGCAATGGTTTTGGTCAGAGAGTTGTAATTGAGGTAATCCGTCTCCGCCAAATATTTCCCTCCGGCCAGGGTAAATGAATAGGCATTGAAGGTCAAATCCACCTCATCCGAAAAAAAAGTCCTATTCGTAGTAAGTGTATCTGATCCGTTGAGCGCAAAATTCCTCAGCTTCAAGGTCAGATTGTTCTCTTCAAAACTTGCTTTCTTATCTTGGGCCAGGCTTTCATATCGGATGGTGGCTTGATCTACATGGACTGAATCCACCCGGATGGATTGAAAATACCCCAAAAGCAAATCCTGAATATCTTTGGCCGAACTGGGGCCCTCATTGGAGTCTCTGTCTCCCTTAGACCTATAAGTTGTTATAAAAAAATCAGGGTTCGGCAGCCTAATTTTCCCGATGGAAAGCTGCTGATCAAAGAAAGCTGTTTTGACATCGATATTTTCAGCTCTGAAAAGCGGCACAAAAAATTCCACTGCGGAGGTTTTGCCATAGATATCCAACTGAGATTGAATCTGAGCTTGGTTTTCCGGCTTGATGGATAAATTCTGAACCTCCAATATTTTTCTTTTGGAATCTACAATGAGTTGGTCAGCAAAAATCTGATGAAGATTATCCCTCAACTTAAGCTGATATTGATTCAGTGCGAGGTAGATTTCTTGAACTTGAAGTTGATCCTGAACCGACAAATTGGAGTCTGGCAGGAGATGCAGCTCGTCAAGATTCAAACTGAATCTCTCAAAGCCGATGTTGTTGCTTCGCTGCCCCTTTTCATCTTTAAACAAGACGGTTCCTTCCTTTACTTGAAATTTCTTGATGGACACCTCATTCAAAAATCCGGCAACCACCTCCAAGACCGCCACTTCTTCATCCTCCCTCAGAACAGTTTGCAACTCGGTAAATTCAATCTTTGGTTGATCAATCAGAAAATTGCCTGCTTCCAATTTTCCGGTTTGGTAAAGTTTCTTCAAATCCGCATCCAAAAGAACAAATTCGGGGAGTTGAAGGCGTATCAGGTTTCGGGGGATTCTGGAAATCTGCTCCTCCGATCGGGGAAGAAGGGAAAGATTGGATACAATCAGCTCATCCTTGAAAGAAGAAACTTTAACCTCCTCTCCCATCAAAACATGAATTCCATCTCCCAGGTATAGCTTTCCTCCTCTGATTTCCATGGAGGCATCCTGACCGTAGAAAAATTGATTTTCTTTTTTTTCAACCTCCTGGCCCAGGTAAAACCCCACCATTTTAAAATCCAAAGCATCCAATTGAATTCTGTTTCGAAGGGAATCTTCCAATTCCTCTTTCAGAAAAGAAGCGTTATTGATAGACAACTCTTTAATCGAGATAGACTTTAACTTTCCTTTGATTAAATCATTCAAGTCCCCTGAGGCGACATTTTCCTCACTCCCAAAATTGGACTTGACCACCTTGATTTCGGGTTGATCCATGATCAGCTCATCTATCTCCAATTCGGAAGTCATAAATGCCTTGTTCAGATCCGAATTGCCAACCCGCAATCGATCCAAATGAAGGGAATAGTAAGCCTTACTCTCTTTTTCGAAAGAAGGAAGCATTGAAAAATTCCGGATATCAATGGTCCTGTCCAAAGATGAAATCCACACTTTCTCAGAAGAAAGCGTATGAATCCCATCGGGCAAAGGAAAAGTGGCATGGTCTAAGGTAAATTCAAATCCTTTGGCATTAAAAGGGGTGGACCATTCCTCACCGGTGGTCCAGTCCAAGTCTCTGACGACCAACGTCGTATTTTGCGCCGCTAACTCACTTTGGCTTAGGAACTTAAAGAAAAACACATTGGCGTGATCGATCTCAATCCGGTTTACAAAGAGCCCATTGAGTCTTACTCTAGCTAAACTTTTTTTGATTTCCTTTTCCAGAATTTTAACAGCAGACTCTTGTCCTTCTGCTTCTTGGGATTTGGATCCTGGGGGGCTCTGATCGTCTGATTTCGGCATATACAATTCCACATTTGGATTGTCGAAATAGATCCTGGAAATCGTCAAGGTCTTCTCAAAGAAATCAAACCATAAACCTGTGAACCTGATCTGATCCACATTCATTTGAAAAAGTACCTGTTCGCTGGTAGAGTTTTCGGGATGAATTGGTTTAAAAACAATCCCATCCAAAAGAAATCCTCTCCGAAGTAAAGAGAGGTTGAATCGATTGAATTCAACCTGATAAACCCCATTGGTGGATTTGTTGATTTCTTCTCTGGCGATCCCCGCCAAAAAGACATTGGACCCGAAATAAACCAAAAATTCCAAAGTCAGAAGGGACAAAACTGCAACTAAACTCCAGCGAAGTACCTTCTTTCTCAAAGGATGGGCAGTGATATGAGGTTTTTGACCCGACTGCAAAGCCATAGACAATTGAATAATTAGTCAAAAGATACCACAATTTTTCCCCAAAAAAGAAAAGCAGCCAAGTTTGGCTGCTCTTTCCGGTGCTGTAGGAGAAGGATTCGAACCTCCACGAGGCAGTTAGGCAATAGTCCGGTTTGAATTACGCTTTGTTCTGTGGTCCTCACCCCCGAGACAGGAGGGCTTGTCTGCCAATTTCAACATCCTACAATTTGTAAGTTTGAATTTGGGAAAAGGGCTTGCTTCCATCGCAAGTCCTAATCCCCTGATAATCAAAAAGCTCTTACGAGCTTGATGAAATCGATTGAATAGGTTTGAGATACTTGATGCCTCAAAGTTAGAAAACGAGACGGTTTATTAAAATATTTGCAACTTTTATTTTATTTTTTTACACTATTGTCATTAAATACTCATTTTTATTACATATTTCTGAATTTGTTGGCTAAAATCATCGGTAAGATTATAAAATTGTTAACCAGGAAACTATACTGAAAAATACCTCCTATTCATTTCGGGTACAGGTCAGTTTGAAAAATTTTATTTGTTTATTGAAAAAAAAGGCAATAAAAAAACCACAGAATAAAATTCCATGGTTTTAGTCAATTAACAATAAACCCAAAATAACCTGCTGTAGGAGAAGGATTCGAACCTCCACGGAGTAGTTAGGCAAAATTACGAGCTCGCTAATTGCTTTATCCCATGACCTCCACCCCCGAGACAGGAGGGCTTGTCTGCCAATTTCAACATCCTACAGTATGTGTGTGAACTTTTAGCTTAAATGCTGATTCAAATATAGTAGGATCACAGCCTTTTTTACAAATTATTCAAAGATTACAGAAAAAATTTACAGTATTTTTAAGGAAATCGATTGAATTATGACGATTTGAAAAAAAATCAAGTGGTTTTAAATCTCAGATTAACAAATTCGCAATAATCAAAATACATATTGCTATTTTGATCATAAAAAGACTGTTTTATTGTAGTTTTTACATCATTTCAGCCGATATATTAAATTATTTTTAATCAATCTGACTGAACATAGGATTCCCATTTTTTCAAAACCGATGAAAAATCCTCTGGAAGAGGTGCTTCAAAATACAGCTTTTCCTTGGTCACCGGATGTACAAACCCCAGACTCATGGCGTGAAGGGCCTGCCTGGGCATTAATTCAAAACAATTCTGCACAAACGTTTTATACTTGGCAAACTGTGTTCCTTTTCGGATTTTATCTCCGCCATACATCGCATCATTGAATAAGGGGTGCCCCAAAAACTTCATATGCGCTCTTATTTGGTGAGTTCGACCGGTTTCCAAATTACATTGGATGAGTGAGACATACCTCAATCGCTTGATTACTTTCCAATGGGTCACCGCGTGCTTACCCTGACTTCCATCCGGAAACACGTCCATTACTTTGCGGTCTTTGGCGCTCCTTCCCACATGACCTGTAATCGTGCCCGAATCTTCCGCGGGTTCACCCCAAACTAAAGCCACGTAGGTTCTGTCAATCGTATGATGAAAAAATTGAGCTGCGAGTGGAGTCATTGCCTCCTCTGACTTAGCGATCACCAGGAGTCCGGAGGTGTCTTTGTCTATTCGATGCACCAAACCAGGTCGTCCTTCATTGCCTTTCATCTCAGGCAAATGCTGAAAATGGTGTACCAAAGCATTGGCCAGCGTACCATTCCAATTGCCATGGGCTGGATGCACGACCATCCCCGGAGGCTTATTGACCAAAAGCAGATACTTGTCTTCGTAAACAATATCCAGCGGAATATCCTCCGGGATCACCTCGGTATCCCTGCGAGGCTTGTCCATGAATACCTGAATATCATCCAGAGGTTTGATCTTATAGTTCGCCTTGACAGGCTTGCCGTTGACCAAAACCGTTTCATTTTCTATGGCCTGTTGGACTTTATTTCGGGTGACGTGGGCTATTTTTTCGGTCAGGAATTTATCAATCCGAACGAGAGATTGTCCTTTATCAACTAAAATGCGATGGCGTTCGAATAATTCTAACTCGTCCTCTTCAAACTCCTCTTCTGGCTGTTGGCTCATTCCACAAAAATAGGAGGATGTCGCTTAACTTTGGCAAAAGTCTCTAAATGCTTCCCATCCATCCAACAGATACCACGCCTCTTTTCCACTCGCTTTTCGAAGAAAAAAAACTGGAAGTCGCTATCCTTAGGTTGGATCAAATCCATTGTGAGATTTCCGGAAACAAATTCTTTAAGCTTAAATACAATCTGGAAGAGGCAAAAAAACAGGGAAAACCCGCTGTTTTGACCTTTGGAGGCGCATATTCCAATCACATCTATGCCACAGCCTCCGCAGCAAGAGAGGCAGGTCTAGCGTCTATCGGGATCATACGAGGTGATGGGATGGATTCGAATAATCCCACCTTGATTCATGCCCGTGAGCAAGAAATGCGCCTGCATTTTGTCTCGAGAGAAGATTATCGAAAGAAAAATTCCAAAGCGTATATCGATCAACTTCTCTCCCAATTTGGAGATGTTTACCTAATCCCCGAAGGTGGTACCAATGCACTGGCCATCAAGGGTACTGCTGACATTTTGCAGAAAAAGCACCAAGATTACACCCATATCTGTACTTCGATAGGAACAGGAGGCACATTTGCAGGATTGGCAAAAAGCCTCCTGACCCACCAAAATCTTCTCGGATTTTCCTCGCTCAAAGGTGAGTTTATGAGAGCGGAAATCAGGAATTTACTACACGAGTCTGGGATCACCTCCAAGGGAAAATGGGAGGTCTTGTCCCAATATCACTTTGGGGGTTATGCAAAATGGACGGATGAATTGATTGACTTTATCCACTGGTTTTGGAGCGAATTTCGAATTCCGTTAGACCCCATTTATACCGGAAAAATGGCATACGCATTTTTTGACTTAGTCCGAAAAAATCATTTCCCCGAGAGCGCAAGGATACTTTTGATTCATACCGGTGGACTACAGGGCAATGCGGGATTTACCAAGCGCA
Source organism: Algoriphagus aquaeductus (assembly GCF_003253485.1). Taxonomy (GTDB): domain Bacteria; phylum Bacteroidota; class Bacteroidia; order Cytophagales; family Cyclobacteriaceae; genus Algoriphagus; species Algoriphagus aquaeductus. The sequence goes on from NZ_QKTX01000017.1 coordinate 86,126, forward strand.
CAGGAATCCAACTTCCTACTCCTTGATCGTAAAGAAATCTTCAGTTTCTTGGGGATGAAGGAGGAGTACATTGGCTACAACCAACCTTACCAAGGTTTTGGAAGCTAAAAAAAGAGGAATACCGGCAGCTTTAGCATATTCCCTTAGGGTAATTCTTCCTTTTTCTCCCAATATTTTCATTAAAATTTCCTCCTTTCGTCCGTAAGTAAAAACAGTATCCTTTGGAACCCGGCTTTTTTTCAATACTTCCCAAACCTCCCGACTTGCTTGCACGCTCCGATCTTCAACCCGGATGAAAGATTGCTTCTTGTCCTTTGATTTTAGGTAATGCGGGCGATCCGGGCTCAAGGGAATTCGAAAAACGGCCACTCCCTTTTTTTCGGAAAGTTTGATGGTGAATAGTTCATAGGATAGGGCTGGCAAAATCAATTCCCGGATGGCCTTTTCCATCACAAAAATCTCTTCTTCGATAAAGCGCTGACCACTGACCGTGCCATCATCATCCACTCCGATCAACAGGTCTCCACCCGCCGTATTAGCCAAGGCAATGACTTCACGGACGATTTTTTCAGGAAAGGCCGCCTTTTTCTTGAATTCGATTTTGAGCCCCTCGCCTTTTGCGGCTAAGGATTTCACTTCCTGAAGGGTCATCGCCAGTTAAGTTTGTTTCAGATTATTTTCCGGGACCACGCCCCAGTTCCTCCAACCGCTTCTTCTGCGCCTGCCACTCATCTCTCAACCTGGCTGCCTCCATGAAGTTCAGTTCTTTGGCAGCTTTTTCCATTTGTTTTTGGGTCTGAAGGATGAGTTTTTCCAGTTTATCCTTACTGAGATACTGAACCACCGGATCAGCGGCAACTTGCACTTCTCCTGGCATAGGCTCGGCATAGACTTTCGCATTCTTCTTCGAATCTGCCACCTTGGTTTGCCCCATGATTTTATCCCGAGACTTGATGACTGTCTTTGGGGTAATGCCATGTTCCTCATTGTAGGCCATTTGCAACGCCCTTCTTCGCTTGGTTTCATCGATCGCCGCCTCCATAGAATCGGTGATTTGATCGGCGTACATGATCACCCGACCTTCGGAATTTCGGGCTGCCCGACCGATGGTTTGGACGAGAGAACGCTCGTTTCTCAGGAATCCTTCCTTGTCTGCATCCAAAATGGCTACCAAAGACACCTCAGGTAAATCCAACCCTTCTCTGAGCAAGTTGACTCCTACCAATACATCAAAAATACCCAAACGAAGCTCTCTCAAAATCTCCACCCGATCAAGCGTCTTCACCTCTGAGTGTATGTATCGGGACTTGACCCCTGCCCGTTCTAGGTATTTCTGAAGTTCTTCGGCCATCCGCTTGGTCAGGGTAGTGACCAAAACCCGTGCATCGGTTTTGATGGTTTGATCGATTTCTTCGAGAAGGTCATCGATCTGGTTTTGACTGGGCCGCACTTCAATGGTAGGATCCAAAAGCCCGGTCGGTCGGATAATCTGTTCTACCACTACCCCTTCTGTCAGTGCCAGTTCATAATCAGCCGGAGTAGCCGAGACATAGATGACCTGATTGGCAAGCTGCTCAAATTCGTCAAACTTTAAAGGCCTGTTATCCAAAGCTGAAGGCAATCGAAATCCGTAATCCACCAAATTCACTTTACGGGAGCGGTCTCCTCCCCACATCGCACGGATTTGGGGCACGGTCACGTGACTCTCATCGATCACCAGCAGGTAATCATCCGGAAAATAATCCAGAAGGCAGAAAGGACGGGTTCCTGGTTTTCTCCGGTCAAAGTAGCGGGAATAGTTTTCCACACCCGAACAATAGCCCAATTCCCGGATCATCTCCAAGTCAAATTCAGTCCGCTCTTGCAGGCGTTTGGCCTCTAGGTATTTCCCTTCTTTTTCAAAGAAATTAAGCTGTGCGACCAAGTCATCCTGGATTTCATGGATGGCAGTTTCGATGGTATCCCTGCCAGTAACAAAAAGATTGGCGGGAAAAATGGAAATAATCTTTTCATCGGAAAGCTTTTTCCCGGTATGGGGCTCTACGCGCTGGATCGCTTCGATCTCATCTCCCCAAAAGAATATCCGGTAGGCGAAGTCCGCGTAAGCCACAAAAATATCCACGGTATCACCCTTGACCCGGAAAGTGCCATGACTCAAATCTTGCTGGGTACGGCTGTAAAGGATATCCACCAATTTAAAAAGCAACTGATTGCGCGGGATTCGATCTCCTTCCTGCAATCGGATCACATTTTTGCCAAATTCCTCCGGATTGCCAATGCCATAAATACAGGAAACAGATGCCACTACAATCACGTCTCTTCGTCCGGATAGCAAGGAAGAAGTGGCACTCAGCCGGAGTTTCTCGATTTCCTCGTTGATGCTCAGGTCCTTTTCGATGTAAGTCCCCGAACTGGGAATAAATGCTTCCGGCTGATAATAGTCGTAGTAGGAAATAAAATACTCGACGGCATTTTCCGGAAAAAACTGTTTAAACTCTCCATAAAGCTGTGCCGCCAAGGTCTTATTATGGCTCAATACCAAGGTAGGACGCTGGGTCTCCTGAATGAGATTGGCAACGGTGAAGGTCTTTCCTGACCCAGTCACTCCAAGCAAAACCTGCGCAGGTTCTCCTGCTTTGACTCCTTCAGTCAGTTGCTTGATCGCTTGAGGCTGATCACCTGTGGGTTGGTAATCTGAGGTGAGTTTGAATTCCATGACTTATTCCAACACCAATTGAGGGTAAAAAGGTTTGAGACTTAGAAAATCATTAGGCCTTCTTTTCAAATCTTTCCAGATTGTAAAACAGAAAATTGGCCCGCAGTAAAATGACCAAAAACAAAGGCACCAAAGACGGATGAAAAGACTGAAGGCCTGTAATCCAAATTATTAAGGCTGCCGATGTGGATATCAGAACAAACAGTAAATATTTGGAAGTCCAGGTTTCTCCAACTCTTTTCATCAGACTCCAGGCCAAAATCAAATGTCCCGGAAAAGCCCAAAGTATATTCCAGTTCCAAAGGGTTGCCGAATGGTCGGTCAAAAACCAAAGAAAACTGATGACCAATCCTACAATTCCCAACACGCCAAAAAGTCCTATATCCAAAGCTTTCAGCAGTCTGCCCTTTCGGAAGCCAATCCAAGTGGCCACTGCATAAAAAATAGCCAATACCCAAAACAAAAGGTAGGGATTCAGTAAATCCAGCTTGGATTCAGGTTTTGGAAATTCAAGAATCACCCTTGACTCCTTTACCAAAGGGCGGGAAGGCCCATCTCCTACAATCTCAGCAGAGGCAAAGGCACGCTCCATATAATCCGGAAGAAATTGTTTTTCCCGTTCGGTGGCATTCCGATCTATTACTGAACCCAAGGCAAGGTCGATTCCCAAATCCGCCCAAGGAAGTGGATACACATATTCGTCGATGAGGTTGCGAAAGGTCTTTTCTTCGGTATCCAACGAATCATTCCAGACCAATTGCTTTCCCATGGCTATTTCAAAAGCATCCCGAACCTTGGTCGCGCAATTATTGAAAAAGAAATCGTATTTGTAAAATCTTCGGGCAGGGTCATACAGCGCATTCAAATGCTGAACCAGAAAATCTTTTTGCTCCAGACTCATGTCCAAAACCTGTTCCCTGACCCCTCTTTTGAAATAATCGTACTCGATGATAAAGCGGTCATAGGTTGTTACACTGAGCATGTAGTTGAGCTTGCCGGTGGCAAACTTCCCATAGAAATTGGGGGTGTCAAAATCAAAGGTGCCAAAGTTGAATACCATGTCCCGCCCATCCGAACCGATCTCCCGAACCCGGATGGCACTATGCCCAAAGGAAGAATAGAGCTGATCCCCCGGATCACAGGTAAGTAGACTGATCTCGTAAAATTGGTTTTGGGCAGAAGCTAATCCTGTGAAAATCAGAAAAAACAGCGCGAAAACTATTTTATATTTTCTCATTATTTTCTTAAATTAAACTACTTTTTAAAATGTCTGTTTTATGGCTTCTTTTTGCTTCTTGCTGTACCGCACTGTACTTTTTTACTGCCGAATATACACGATATTCTTGGCAGTTGCAGGAACCTTCATGGGTCCTGTCCACACTCATGCCCAAGAATTCGGAGCTTATAAAACCATCGCTTCAGGAGATTTTCCCAACCTGAGTATTTGGGTAGTTTGGAACGGATCATTTTGGGTACCTGCTACTTCCAAGCCGGGAAGCGGAAACGACATCTATGTCGATCAAACCCACACCCTGAGGCTAATCGGAAATGAACAGGTGAAAAGTGTCTACATCAATGCGGAAACCGGAGCAGGTCAAAAATTAAATCTTAATGGATTTAATTTGGATGTATACGGAACTCTGTCGGCTTTTTCCGGTCCCGCCCCCGGAGTCCCTGCCAATGCCTGGAATAGCCAAAACTGGATCGGAAATTCCATCAACAGCAGGATAACTTTTCGAGGCGATAGCCGAAAAATCCTGGATAAATCAAGCTGGAGTGCCCAGACCACTCAGAGCAGGTATTCGGTGATTTTTGATCCCGGTCCCGACAAAGAACTCACCATTGAAGCTCCTTTCAAAGCCCTATCCTTTCAGGTAAAATCCGGGACTTTGATCCAAAAGGTAGATACTTCAGTCATCCCCAATGCATGCTTTACCATCTCCTTCAACACCGAAACCACGGTTTTTGGAACTGGACCCTTTGGGGATTTTTCGATTGATGATGGCGCCACTTTTATCTCCGAGTGCAATGCCAATATTGTCAACCGATCGACAAGCGGAACCACGAGTGCACAGTCTTTTGAACTCCAAAATGGAGGTACATTAATTTTGGAAGGGAACTCCCCAAGAATTGAGGCTGCTAATTTTCAACTGAATGGCAAAGTCATTTTCAGGGGAAACTCCGGGCCAAAAACCTTCCTTTCCAGCTCCTTTGCAGACGCTGCCGCCCCACTGTCGGTAAGACATGTCGAGCTTCAAAGTTCCCAAAACCTCAGCCTGCCCAATCAACTTTTTTTACTGGGCGATCTTACCAAATCAGGCACAGGCGACTTCCTTACCTCAACCACTCATCTGACTCTTCTCGGAGGAGATAATCAGACGATCACCGGGTTTGCGCTGACAGTGCGTGATCTAACACTTAACAAAACCAATGGAATCTTCTATCCAAGCGGAAATCTTACTGTGGAGAGAACCCTCACCCTAACCCAAGGAAGGATAGACCTCCAAAATCATGACTTGCTGATCAATACCTCATTCGCTGGCGGGATAAATTATGGAGGAGGTAGCTGGAGAAATGCAGGGGCGGTTTCCTACCTAGGCATCCCTTCGGTTCTAAATTCCACCAATGCCTCTTTTCCCTTTGAGGATGTAACCAATGGTGGAATTCGGAAAGTGCAACTATCAGGTAACGGGCCGGGAGGAAATCTGACCATCAGATACCTGGAATATACTGGTGCTAACCATGACCCGAGATTCAATGACACAGATGATACGCCCATTTTGTACCAACTGTACAGCCATTTTCAGTTTTCCGGTTTGAATCCTGGAAATCAACCCATAGAACTCCGCCTTTCTGCAGCCAATCTGATTGTGGATCAAGTAGACGACCTACGAATCGTGGGCACGGGACAGCCAGCCCCCGGAACCCATCTGCCCGGACTGGACCCTACCTTACTTTGGGCTAGGAGATCGCTGACCTGGAATGAATTGGAGAATTTCAATTTCACGATAGGGAGTTTTAGAGAATTGAGCATTCTACCTGTCACTTGGTTGGAAATTCAGGTCACAAGATCCCAATCCGGGAATTTGATCTCCTGGAAGCTCAATCAGGAAAAAAACAACCTGCTATTTGAAATATACCGAAGCCCCATTGAACCTCTGAAATGGGAAAAAGTGGGGATTCTCAATTCGAAAGGGGATCATGATTCAGAGATCGCCTATTCCTTTGAAGACCATACCGCCAGCCGATTTCATGATTATCTCTACCGGGTCCGCCAAATTTCCATGGATGGAACCGCCTCATGGAGTGCTGCTGCCCGATCATTTTCCCAACCTGAAGATGCGTCGGAGGAATTGGTCATTTATCCAAACCCCCATCATTTTGGCTCGATCCGACTTTTCATTCCGGCCCAGGTTCACAAAAAAGGGACTAGACTCCTTCTTCAAAACATGCAGGGTAAAACTCTCCTGAATTCCGAGATTCTGGAAGAAATCCCTGAATCCATTGCGGAATCCCTATCTCCCGGAGTTTATTTTGTTCTTTTGGTCTCTGGAGATCAAAACTATAATGCAAGGCTGATCAAGCTATAAACCATAATTTGATGAGTAGAAACGGGCTTTTTGGTCATTTTTCCTAACTTTCTCACCTACTCCAAACCCGACCTATGACCATCCTCCTTGTACTGATCAGCATTGCCCTTTTGGTCGTGCTGATTGTGTGGGCCAAGCTCAACCCCTTCCTTTCTTTTATGATTTCCGCCATTGCGGCAGGCTTGATGTTGGGGCTTCCTGCCGATCAAGTAGCCAAATCCATACAGAAAGGCATGGGCGCTCTTCTTGGAGATCTCGTCATTGTGATTGTAACGGGAGCGATGTTAGGGAAACTGGTCGCAGAAAGTGGTGCCGCCCAGCGAATTGCCAGTTTTCTGATGCGCTTTTTTGGAGAAAAATACATCACCTGGGCCATGGCCTTTACAGGATTGATTGTGGGCATTCCCCTTTTTTACAATGTGGGTTTTGTCCTTTTGGTCCCCTTGGCCTTTACCGTATCTTACCAATACAGATTGCCGGCCTTGTATGTAGGCATGCCCCTTTTGGCGGCTTTATCTGTGACCCATGGTTTTTTGCCACCCCATCCTTCACCGGCTGCCCTAGTTGCCCAATTCGGGGCACACATGGGATTGACCCTATTTTATGGGTTTGTGATTGCCATCCCAACCATCATCATAGCAGGACCTTTATTTGCTCCTTTTCTTAAAAAAATTCACTCCCAGCCCCTCAAAACATTCCAAGCAGAACCCAAACCCGAGTCGGAGCTTCCCAGTATTGGAAACAGCCTATTTACCGCGCTCCTTCCGGTTTTGTTGCTGATAGGGACAACCATCCTGAGTTTTAGTATACCCAAAGAACATTCATTTAGCCCTTTGGTCAGTTTCATTGCTGACCCCGGAATCGTGATGTTGGTATCCCTATTTTACGCCACTTTCTCACTGGGACTGAAGCGAAATCAAACCATGACCCAGCTCATGGAAGTGTATACAGTGGCCACCAAAGACATTTCCATGATTCTGCTGATTGTGGCCGGGGCAGGTGCATTAAAACAGATTTTCACCGATACGGGAGTGAGTCAGACCATTGCTGAAGGACTTAAAACCTGGGAAATGCATCCGCTGCTTCTGGCTTGGTTGATCACCTCGGTGATTCGTGTGTGTGTAGGCTCAGCCACTGTGGCAGGACTGACTACAGCCGGGATTATTGCCCCATTGGTCACGACGATGAATGTAGATCCCAACCTGCTCGTGCTCTCCATTGGAGCCGGCAGCCTGATGTTTTCCCATTTCAATGACGGAGGATTCTGGATGTTCAAAGAATTCTTCAATGTCAGTATCAAAGACACCATTAAATCCTGGTCTTTGATGGAAACCATCGTGGCCGTGGCAGGTCTGGGTGGTGTTTTGATATTAGATCTATTTATTTAAAGTTTATAAAATTATCCTCATGCAAACTCCTGAATTGAATTTTGAAAAATTAGGACTGATCCTTCCACCAGCCCCAAAGCCACTTGGTGTCTATAAACCTTGCCTGATCGACGGGAAATACCTGTACCTGTCCGGACATGGCACGGTCAAGCCGGATGGCACACTCATCATCGGAAGGATAGGGGAAGATTTGGATATCGAACAGGGAAAACTGGCTGCTCGGCAGGTAGGTCTGGCCATGCTGGCCACTATCAAAGCAAATCTCGGCTCCCTTAACAAGGTGAAGCGTGTGATCAAAGTCCTGGGAATGGTCAATTGTGTTCCTTCTTTTGAAAGGCATCCTTATGTCATCAATGGATGCAGCGAGCTTTTTGCCTCGGTCTGGGGCGAAGAAAACGGAATAGGCGTGAGATCCGCAGTAGGAATGGGCTCCCTTCCGGATAATATTCCTGTAGAAATCGAAGCTTTGTACGAGTTGTATTGATTAGGGACTGACCAGCGTCTTATAGGAATGGAATAGTCCCAACACATCGCGGACATAGTTGACCGCGATGTGCCCTTTGGCAAATCCGCTTTTGACCACCGGATCTCTGTAATATTCCGGGTCACTTTTTAGATTGAGAAAATAAGACACGTCCTTCCAGGTCTGGGTATTTTTGCCATATTTCAGCGTCAGCCTCCAGGCATCCTCCACGTGACCCTGTCCAATATTGTAAGATGCCAGGACAAACTTGACCCGTTCATTCGTCTCTGGTACACGCTCTCTCCAGAACTTATCCAGATACTGCAAATATTTCACGCCTCCTCTGAGCGATTGGATGGGATCATTGGGATTGGTGACGCCAAATCGCTCCAAGGTGACCGGCATCAGCTGAAGGAGTCCCTCAGCACCGGCGTAGGATAATGCAGTGGTATCAAAACCTGACTCTTTGTAAACCAAGGCCGCCAATAATCTCCAATCCCAACCCAACTCTTTGGAGCTCTCTTTAATGAGATCATCATAAACAGAAATCTGATTTCCTCCCAGCGAGGAAAAAGGGCTGTTGGTCCGATAATAGCTGTTTTTAGGGCTTAAAAAATACTTGGTGTAAAGATCCGGAATAAACCGCTTCTTTTTATCCTTCACCCAAACGTTGATTTCCTCCAACAATTTGGGAGAGGTTTTTCTGACCGCCCAAGCCACATAACCTTCATTTGCCACTTTGAGGGAAATATCCAGCCCTTCGTAATAGGTCATATTGGCCTGAGCAATATTCTTATCGGCTACCGTCCACCTGATCTCTCCATCGGTGACTTTATCAATTAAGATTTCCTCATGGTCAGGCGATTCTTGCACCACAAATTCAAGGTTCAACGAATCTCGAATTTCATGAAGTTGGCTTTTGTAAACAGTCCCGGTACGGACAAAAACAGTATCCGATCCCAGGAGTTCCCATTGGATCGAGCTTTCTTGAGGCTTCATTCCTACCAACACGGTACTCATAGCACCAAGGGTATGCGTAAAGGCAACCCGCTCACTCCGCTCTTCATTTTGCTCCAAATTCATTGCAATCAGATCGACTCTACCTTCTTCCAGCAGTTCAAATGCCTTTTGAATATCGGAAACCACCACAAACTCGATCTGAACGCCTAATCTTTTGCCCAAATCCCTGAGAAGCTCAAACTCATAGCCCATCCGTCGGCCTCGGTAGATATAATAACTGGTGGAATTGTTATCAACAGCAGCTCGCAAGATGCCTCGGGATTGAATTCCCTCCAGATCCAAGACATAGGGATCTTTAAAAACTTCTCTAAAGCGCTTTTCCAAGAAGGTGCATTGCACCCCAAACAGAAATAATACAAAAAAAGAGAATAGTAAGGTTAAGGCTCTGCCGTGTTCAAGTAATAAGTGCAACGGGTTTGTAAGATAATAATTTCTCTTTAGGAGTTAGGTAGTTGAATTTTCTAATAGGCCTGTTGTTGATT
>NZ_QKTX01000018.1 GCF_003253485.1 Algoriphagus aquaeductus
TCGGATTCTCAAAAGGATTCCGACAACGATGGTGTGACTGACGATCTGGATTTCTGCCCGAATACACCGGCTGAATCTGAGGTAGATGAAAACGGCTGCTCGGATTCCCAAAAGGATTCCGATAATGATGGCGTGACCGATGACCTGGATCTCTGTCCCAATACACCGGCTGAATCTGAAGTAGATGAAAACGGCTGCGCAGATTCCCAAAAGGATTCCGACAACGACGGAGTAACTGACGACAAGGACCTTTGCCCGAATACCCCTGCAAATGCAGAAGTGGATGCCAATGGCTGCTCGGATTCCCAAAAAGATACTGATGCGGATGGAGTAACTGATGATTTGGATTTGTGTCCAAATACACCATTCTGTACCCCAGTTGATGCCAACGGTTGCGCGGACTCTCAAAAGGATTCCGACAATGACGGCGTAACCGATGACTTGGATCTCTGCCCGAATACCGCTGCAAATGCAGAAGTGGATGCCAATGGCTGCTCGGATTCTCAAAAGGATTCCGACAACGATGGTGTGACTGACGATCTGGATTTCTGCCCGAATACACCGGCTGAATCTGAGGTAGATGAAAACGGCTGCTCGGATTCCCAAAAGGATTCCGATAATGATGGCGTGACCGATGACTTGGATCTCTGCCCGAATACCCCTGCAAATGCAGAAGTGGATGCCAATGGCTGCGCGGATTCCCAAAAGGATTCCGACAACGATGGTGTGACTGACGATCTGGATTTCTGCCCGAATACACCGGCTGAATCTGAGGTAGATGAAAACGGTTGCGCGGACTCTCAAAAGGATTCCGACAATGACGGCGTAACCGATGACTTGGATCTCTGCCCGAATACCCCTGCAAATGCAGAAGTGAATGCCAATGGCTGCTCGGATTCCCAAAAGGATTCCGACAATGATGGCGTGACCGATGACCTGGATCTCTGTCCCAATACACCGGCTGAATCTGAAGTAGATGAAAACGGCTGCTCGGATTCCCAAAAGGATTCCGACAATGACGGCGTAACCGATGACTTGGATCTCTGTCCCAATACACCGGCTGAATCTGAAGTAGATGAAAACGGCTGCTCGGATTCCCAAAAGGATTCCGACAATGACGGCGTAACCGATGACTTGGATCTCTGTCCCAATACACCGGCTGAATCTGAAGTAGATGAAAACGGCTGCTCGGATTCCCAAAAGGATTCCGACAATGACGGCGTAACCGATGACTTGGATCTCTGCCCGAATACCCCTGCAAATGCAGAAGTGGATGCCAATGGCTGCGCGGATTCCCAAAAGGATTCCGACAACGATGGTGTAACCGATGACTTGGATCTCTGTCCAAATACCCCAGCAAATTCGGAAGTGGATGCCAATGGCTGCTCGGATTCTCAAAAGGATTCCGATAACGATGGCGTAACTGATGACTTGGACCTTTGCCCAAATACACCTGAAGAGGCTGTTGTAGACGTCAACGGCTGCTCGGATTCTCAAAAGGATTCCGACAACGATGGTGTAACCGATGACTTGGATCTCTGTCCAAATACCCCAGCAAATTCGGAAGTGGATGCCAATGGCTGCTCGGATTCTCAAAAGGATTCCGATAACGATGGCGTAACTGATGACTTGGACCTTTGCCCAAATACACCTGAAGAGGCTGTTGTAGACGTCAACGGCTGCTCGGATTCTCAAAAGGATTCCGATGGGGATGGAGTTTCCGATGAACAGGAATTAATAGATGGAACTAATCCAAAAGACAAGTTTGATTTCAAAGATTCTGATGAAGATGGAGTTTCTGATTATGAAGAATCACGGGTGGGAACAAATCCATTTGATCCAACAGACTTTAAAGATTTAGATGGGGATGGGGTACCCGATTATGTTGAACTCCTTGAAGGGACAAATCCAACTGACAAAGATGACTTCTTGGATTCTAATGGAAACAGGATTGCTGACTACATAGAGAACAGGTCAATTATTGCGCTCAATTACGAAGAGTTTATAGTTATTCCATGGGGAGGAACCTTGAAGCTTCCTGCCCAAATAGAGGTAGTCTTAGGAAATGGCAAAGCTATTTTACTACCAGTAGTGTGGAATACTAATGGATTGAATAACCTGGCGCGAGGGATTTATAAGGTTCAAGGAAGTTGGGTTCTTCCAGGATGGGTACATAATCCATTTAAAAACTTTCCTGTGATACAGGTGATGGTGGATTCAAAACCAGCTCCAAAAGGAATAACATTAAGTAAAAATTCATTTGAATCTAAACCTGATAACTCCCAAGTTGTAGTTGGAATTTTGTCGGTAGATGATCCAATCGACCAAATACATACGATTTCTTTGAACGGGAATACTGGGGATAATCAATACTTTGAAATTGTGAGTGGGAATTTGAGGTGGATAGGGCAGAAGTATTTACCAGGGAAAACATCATTCCAACTCACTATTAGAGTTTCTGACAGAGATAGCAATGAGATCATTCAAGAGTTTGAAATTTTCAGAATCCTGCCTTCTATTGAAGAAATTATTGTCTTCAACACCTTCACTCCAAATGGAGATCAAGTAAATGATACTTGGGGTATTCGCGAACTTCAATATTTTGAAGGAATTAGAATTCAGGTTTTTGAAAAAAGTGGAGAAAGGGTGTTTTATACTGAAGACCCTAGTCAAAGGTGGGATGGAACATTCAAGGGGAGGGAGCTTTCCGTAGGGTCTTATTATTGGGTACTGGAACACAAGCCAACCGGAAAAATTAGAAGAGGGATCCTCACTTTACTTAAGAATTGATTTGGGAAATGGGCTTGGAAGAACTTATTCATTTTTCCAAGCCCCAATATCAATGGGGTTAATTAGGTTCTGGATACTTAATTATTAAAAAAAGGTAATACAGGTCCCCCGAAAGGATGATTTTCATCAAGGGATGTCTGGACCAAAATCAAATCAAATGAAAGAGATCAATTTGTTAATTCTATTTTTCCTTTTTGGATTGGGTGCTCAGGCACAATCCCGGAAATACTATTCTCAATTTAATCAAGCTCAAAGTTATTTTAATCCAGCAATGACTGGGTATGAGGGCAGTTTACTTCGAGGATTAGCCAGAAATCAATGGGCAGGTTGGGAAGGTGCTCCCAAGTCATATTATTTTTCAACTGAAATTGATTTCGATCAATTGAAACACCAATCAAAAACCGAATTTGGAGGAAAAAATGCAATGGGGATTTTTGTTCTTTCTGATTCCTATGGGGCATTCAATCAGGTTGAACTTATGTCAAGTTATGCAGCGCGAGTCCAAATTGGTGAAAAAACCAATTTAAGATTAGGAGCAGGGTTATCTTGGAAAGAACTTAGACTTGACGGAAATAACTTGAATGTAGAGGAGAGCAATGATCCTGTTGTCAGTCCATATTTAGGCCGATATGCTTCGATGAGAACAATTGATTTCAACCTTGGAATATCTATTACTCACACCAACTATTATTTTTCATACTCTCTGAACCAAGCAAATAAAGGTAGACTTAGGTCGGGTGATGTTTTTGTAAATAGCATCCCTCAAGTCAGTGTATTTCAGGCAGGATATCGAAATCAATTAAGTAAATCAGTAAGTGTATCGACCAACTTCATGTTTCGACACCAAGCAGATTTACCAGAAAATATTGAGATCAATCTAAAAGCCTTCTTCCTAGAAAGATTGTGGTTGGGAGTAGGGCATCGGGTGGATTATGCGAATAGCCTTCAAATGGGTTTAATAATGAATAAATTAAGATTTGGGTATGTGTATGAGACTCCAACAATAAGATCCTATCTCCTACCGAGTTCTACCCATGAATTGATTGCTGTTTTTCAGATTTTTGGAAATAATCAAAAGGGTTTAATTTGGTAGGTGTGGGAAAAACAATCTTTTACTTTTTGACTATAAGATTCCTTTCAAAAAAACACTTCTTTCATTCAGGGCTTTGGAAGTGGATGATTCATGGTGGTTTTAAGATTTCATCTGTTTATAATTTGATTTTTAATGGCCAGATAGCCTGTCCCGATCTTTCATCGGGAGAATGCCCCGGATAATCATTCCCCTGTGTGAGAAGCATTTACTCATGGGCATTTCATCTGTTTATAATTTGTCTGTTAACTCATTTTTATTTTTTTAGGCAATAGTAGAAAAACGCTAAGAAGTTAAATTTTCATCTACATGCTCTCGGCAATACTCCTGTGTGCTTAGCGCTTGATGTCAATTTCATGTACGGGGTTTCACTGTTTGGGCAGTGATATTTCAACCTCCAGTAATGACCGACCTTTGTTTTTTATGCTACCATTTCATCTGTTTATAATTTGATTTTTTAAGGTCAGATAGCCTGTCCCGATCTTTCATCGGGAGAATGCCCTGGATAATCATCCCCCTGTGTGAGAAGCATTTACTCATGGGCATTTCATGGCATCGGCTTTTTAATGTGAGATTTCTCTCTTGGCAAAGCAATTATTTGAATCGCAAATATTGAGGAGGGGTTGAAAATAATTTTTAAAAATATTCATCTATATCAAACGATTTCCTAGCAGTTTTTCAAAGCAGCTTGAATCTTGCCTGTTTTTCGAGCCCTATTCTTTGTATTTTATGAGGCTTTATCCCAATAAAGCCAAAATTCCCCAATCTAACCTCATGCGAAAGCCTCACTTATCCTTCTCCCAAATCATCAACATGAACGTTGGTTTTTTTGGGATCCAATACAGCTTTGGTCTCCAGCAAAGCGCTGTCAACCCGATCTATGACATGCTGGGTGCGGCGCCAGATGAGATTCCGATTTTGAATCTTGCCGGCCCGATGACCGGACTTTTGATCCAGCCTATCATCGGTGCGCTCAGCGATAGTACCTGGAGTGAAAAGTATGGGAGACGAAAGCCTTACTTCTTTATTGGAGCCTTGCTATGCAGTATCTGTCTTTTCTTTTATCCATTTAGCAGCTCACTCTGGATGGCTGCGGGATTGCTGTGGGTGCTCGATGCGGCGAATAATACCGCAATGGAGCCTTATCGAGCCTTGATTGCGGATACCCTGCCTGAGGAGCAGTACGGAAAGGGCTTTTTGACACAAAGCTTCTTTACCGGATTGGGGATCACACTTGCCAATATTTCTCTGTTTGTCTTCCAGATTTTCTTCAAAGGCACCGTCGGGTCGCTTCCGATGTGGGTCTATGCTTCCTTCTTTTTGGGTACCGTCTGCTCGATCACCTCGGTGATGTGGAGCATTTCCAAAACTCCGGAATATCCGCCTTCACCCAAAGAATTGGCTGCTTTGAAGGAGCGAAATAAAGGCATGCCTCATCCTGCGGTTCAGTTTTTTCTATCCATCCTCACCACCTTAGTAGCCTACACGATCTTCTTACTGCTTTTGATTCCTTCGATTTTCGATCGTGGATTGATCAAAAAGGTGATGAAATCCGCCGAGCAAAATCCAACCACTCGAGTGCTTTTTGCCCAGAATCTGGAGATCATCGAGTCCATCATGGAAATGCCCGCTGTGATGTGGAAGCTTGCCTTGGTCTATCTCTTCCAGTGGTATGCGCTCTTCTGTTACTGGCAAAACGCAGCCAAAAGTATCGCTCTTTCGGTCTGGGATGCCACTCCGTCGAGCGACCCTGCCAAGTATGAGGAAGCAGTAGGTTGGGCAGGTCTGGTCAATGGCTGGTACAATATCGTGACCTTCCTTTCTGCCTTTTTCCTTGCACGAATGGCACAACGCTTCGGCCCCAAGAAGGTGCATTTCATTTGTCTGCTGATGGCGGGAGTGGGATTGATCTTATTTCCGATGATTGAAAACAAGTATTTGCTGTTTGCTCCGATGACCGGATTTGGGGTTGCTTGGGCCAGCATGATGGGCGTGCCTTACCTACTTGTTGTGAATGAAATTCCAAAGGAACGCTATGGCGTCTACATGGGCATTATCAACATGATGATCGTGATCCCGATGATCCTGCAGACGCTGACCTTTGGTTTTATCTCCAAAACCTTCCTGAATAACAATGCCGGACAAGCCATCATTTTCGGTGGGGTTTTGCTGCTGATTGCGGCCCTCGCCACGCTTCGAATCAAAGAAAACAAATCCATAGATCCTTCTACAGCGCCTGTTTCGGCAGGACATTAACTCCCTTTTCAAACCAACTGAACCCATTCCATGTACCCGGAATCTATTATTTCTGAAAAAATCCATCAACTCTTCCAAGAGCATTCCATTGACCCTTTCAAAAAGGATAAAGACTTTGCTGACCGTCTCCAAGCCCATTTGCCAAAAATCCATAGACTATTTGGGGAGATCTATGGAGGATGTTTTGATGCAGAGCAGCAGTTTTTGGACTTGCTTCGAAGTCTGATTCTAGCCCACAAAAGCCGAGAGTCGGGTCTGAAAAAAAGAGATCAGGAAAAATCTGAAAAGGGCGTTTGGTTTCTTAGCAATCAGCTTGCTGGCATGAGCTTATACGTGGATCGATTTGCCGGAAGTCTGAAGACCATGCCGACCAAGCTTTCACATCTCGAAGAATTGGGAGTGAATTTTCTTCACCTAATGCCGATTTTTGAAAGCCCGGCAGGTGAAAGCGACGGAGGCTATGCCGTATCGGATTTCAGAAAAGTGGAACCCCGTTTTGGGACTTTGGAGGATTTGATTTCCCTGAGGAAAAACATGCATAGCCAAGGCATGTACCTTATGCTGGACATTGTACTCAACCATACTTCGCACCATCACGAGTGGGCCCAAAAGGCCAAAGCGGGAGATTTCTATTATCAGGACTTCTTTTATACCTATTCCAACCGCTCGATTCCGGATGAGTTTGAGCGGAGTATGCCGGAGATTTTTCCGGAAAGTGCTCCGGGAAATTTCACCTGGAGTGAAGAAATGGGCAAGTGGGTGATGACAGTATTTCATCGCTATCAATGGGATCTGAATTACACCAACCCGAATGTCTTCCGCGCCATGCTGGATACCGTTTTGTTTTATGGTAACCTTGGTTTGGACTTGTTAAGGATAGATGCTCCAGCTTTCATCTGGAAGCAGATGGGCACTTCCTGCCAAAACCTTCCCCAAGCACATATGCTTCTCCGATTGATCAAGCAGTGTGTACAAGTAGCTACACCCGGAATGGCCCTTTTGGGTGAAGCCATTGTGGCCCCCAAAGAAATTATGAAGTACTTTGGCACGGGAGAATTTATCGCTCAGGAATGCGATTTTGCCTACAATGCTACCCAAATGGCCCTTCAATGGGACATGCTGGCCTCAGGAGAAACCCGTGTCATGCTCAATGCGCAATCTGAAATCCTCAACAAGCCTTACGGAACTTCATGGATTACCTATACCCGTTGCCACGACGATATCGGACTGGGATACGATGACTACATGATCGCTCAGGCTGGAAAAGATCCCTATCAGCATCGAAAATTTCTGAAAGAATACTACTCCTTTTCCGGAGATCAATGGATGAGCCCAGCTAGGGGAGCCCTTTTCTCTTCCAATCCAAAGACCGGCGACGCACGGATTTCAGGAACCTTGGCTTCGCTCTGCGGATTGGAAAAAGCACTCATCGAAGGCAATGGTCCGGCTATTGATCTAAGCATCCAAAAAATCCTGATGATGCAGGCGCATTCGATCTTTTTGGGCGGGTTGCCGATGCTTTTCTATGGGGACGAAGTCGGCTACACCAATGACTACAGCTATCAACATGATCCCGGCAAAAGCTATGACAACCGCTGGATGCACCGCCCGGTGATCGATTGGGAAAAGGTCAACCGCAAAAAAGTAGAAGGAACAGTCGAGCATCAGATTTTTGAAGGGACGAAGCGATTACTTCAGATCCGGAAGGAAAATGAGCTTTTCAGCGACCTGAGCAACATTTCTTGGATGAGTCCGCACAACATCCACGTGGCAGGCCTTGTCCGCCGAATGGGAAATGAGCGGATGTACTGTCTGTTCAACTTCTCGGACAAAGCGGCTTACCTGACTTGGTATGCCTTTCGGGAGCAGGGAGAAGGGTCTGGTAAACTTTGGGATCACTGGACACAATCGGAAGTCGCAGTGGGTCCGGATCATGAGTATCTGATTTTAGAGCCGTATGGGTTTCGGGTTTTGGAGCCGAAAGCCTAAAAAGAGGATGACATTCTCCCATTTAGCATTTTTCGGTTCTCTTTCTCTTCGTTCTTTTGGCTTGACCCAAAAGAACCAAAAGGTCAAGAAAGGGCAAAAACGATAGTTTTTGAGCCAGTAGGTGCGGCAGGAAGCTCCCACCGCACAAGGCCAAACGCTGGCCCGCTGCTGCGTCAGCCCCCGCGCCCATCTAAAAAGAGTCTTGTACTCAAAAAAGTCAACAAATACCAAATGCAAAAACAATGTTGCGATGAAGGAAAAAGCTCCGTTGGGTCCTTTTTGAATGTTTATTAATCGAGCTGACACTGATATGAATCATCCTTTATTTTCAGCTTCTCATTGAAGATCCCCTGACGACCAGTTCGGTTTTCATTTCAAGGGTTTCATTTTGACCCATGTCCTGATTTTTTAGCAATTCGATCATCCATTCTGCCGCCCTGCTACCCATCCGATAGCCAAACTGATCCACCGAACTCAAGGAAGGAGTGGTGTATTCCGAAAGCATCCAATTGCTGAAGCCCATCAAGCCTATCTGAGTGGGTATCTGATAGCCGGAGGATTTCAGGTAATTCATTGCTCCCAAAGCCACCAGATCTGTGATGCAAAATAACGCATCCGGCTTTTCCACAGATTCCATCAATTCTCGGGTAAATTCGAAACCTTCATCTTCGGAAATCGCAAAGCAGTTTTTGACCAGAGATTCCCTGAATTCCAAGCCATGATCCTCCAAGGCTTTTTTGTAGCCCAAAAATCGTTCATGTGCGTTTTTTACTTCCATTCGTCCGCTGAGGTGGGCAATTTTTCGATAACCTTGTCGGATCAGATGGGTCACGGCTTGGTAGGCTCCTTGAAAATCATCCACCTCGATTTTGGGCCCCGGTAATAGATCTGTGACTTTGTCAAACTGCACCACCGGCTTTCCTTCGTCCACAAATGCCTGTAAATGATCTGCCTCTTTGGTTTCATTGGAGACGGAAATCAGCAACCCATCTACACCCATTCCTAATAAGTATTGACTTGCCAGAATCTCGTCTTTCAATAAATCATACGATTGGGCTAAAAGAATACTGTAGCCATGTTTTTTTGCGGTTTCCATTGCGCCGCTGATAGTCGTGGAGAAAAAGTGATGGACAATCTGCGGTACAATCATGCCTAAAATCGAAGTTCGGTTTTTCCGGAAGTTCACCGCCATCGTGTTGGGTACATAATTGTGCTTTTCTGCATATTCCTTGACCATCTGAATGGTATCTTCCGAAAGAGAAGGGTAGCCATTGAGCGCGCGGGAAACGGTAGATGGGGAAAGATTGAGGTCTTTGGCAATGTCTTTCAGTGTGACTTTTCTTTTCTCAGCCATGGGTTAGGTTCATTGGGTTTGGCACGGTTGACTCTTGTGCTAATTGATTTCAGAAAGTACGACTATTTAAACCCAAATCCATATTTGGATAGTCCTTTCATCCATTTTGTAAGTAAAAAAGGAAGGAAAAATTCTATATTCAATCCCAACCTTAAACCCGAAATAAATGAAACCTATTGTACAGATCTCGCTCGATCTGACGAATATCGATGAGGCCCTGGAAACCGCCGCTTTGGCCCTTCGCGCCGGAGTGGACTGGCTGGAGGCAGGAACTCCACTCATTCTGGCCGAAGGACTTCACGGAGTCCGAAAACTTCGAGAAGCTTTTCCCGGAATTCCCATTGTAGCCGACCTCAAGACCATGGATGGAGGCTATCTGGAGGCCGAAATGATGGCCAAAGCCGGTGCTACCCACGTCGTGGTGATGGCCCGAGCACATGCCGAGACCATCAAGTGTGTGGTCAAGGCAGGGAAAGACTTTGGTGTCCAAGTGATGGGGGATAATATGATCTGTCCGGACATGGTGGAAGGAGCCAAATTTTTGGAAGACTTGGGATGTGATTATGTCATTCACCATATTGGCTACGATGAGCGAAGGGGCATTGCTGCAGCGGGTCATCGAATGCCTAGTCCGCTTGATCAACTTCGCGAGGTAGTCGCTGCGGTCAATATTCCGGTACAGGCTGTAGGAGGACTTTCGCTCGAGCAGGCGATCCAATGTCCACAATACGGAGCCCCATTAGTCGTCTTGGGTGCCCCACTGACGATTGATGCGGATTCCTTCAAGACCGCAGATGGAGATCTTGAAGCTTCGCTTCGGATGATCTGCGAAGCCATACATGCCCAAACCACCGTTTTCCCCACTAAAGCTTAAGCCATGTCCAGCACCAAAATACCCGCAGTAGTCAATTATTCCGAGCAAAAGCATTCGGTAGAAATCCGTGAAATCCCTGTTCCCGAAATCGGGGAAGAAGATATCCTTCTCGAAGTCGAGAATGTCGGTGTTTGCGGCAGTGACCTCCATCAATGGACTTCCGACCACAGTTGGCCGGTAAATTATCCGGTGGTCTTAGGTCATGAATTTGGGGGGGGAATTGCCGCTTTGGGTTCCCGAGTCTCGGGTTGGAAGGTCGGTGATCGGGTCGTGTCTGAAACCGCTGCTGTGATCGATACCCAAAATCCCATGAGCAAGGTGGGACTTTATAATCTCGACCCCACCCGCAAAGGCTTCGGCTATGGGGTGAATGGTGCGATGACCCGATATGTACGTGTACCTGCCAGATGCCTGCATACCGTTCCCGAGAATTTGTCTTTCGAAGAAGCCTGCCTGACAGAGCCTTGCTGTGTCGCTTTCAATTCCTTGGTGGGAAATTCCCATATCAAACCAGGAGATCGGGTCATCGTCATCGGACCGGGTACCATTGGGATCCTGTGTGCCGCAGTGGCCAGGCTTTGTGGTGCCGAAGTGGCGGTATTGGGTTTGGAAGCGGACCGAGGCCGACTGGAAATCGCCAAAAATGCCTACGGTTGTGATCCGCTGATCGGAGAAGATGCAGCTGAGGCTTGGGCACGAAAGCGGGATGGCTTAGGGGCCGACCTAATCGTAGATGCAGCTGGACATAGCATTACTCTCAAGACAGCCATGAAGTTGGTGCGTCCCAATGGGCAAATCACCAAAGTGGGTTGGGGACCTCAGCCCTTGAATTTTTCCATCGACCCGATCGTTCAGAAAAACGTGCGTTTGCAGGGCAGCTTCAGTCATAACTGGCCGATTTGGGAGCGGGTTATTGCTTTGCTGGCAAGTGGGGCATTGAATGTGAAGCCTATTATCGGAGGCGTTTGGCCAATCACCGAATGGCATACCGCTTTTGAAAAAATGCATACCGGACAAATTGTAAAAGCTGTACTTAAACCTGTCTAACATGCGACTCAAAGACAAAGTCATTATCGTCACCGGAAGTACCACAGGTATCGGAAAAGCCATCGCCAAGCGATGCGCAGCCGAGGGAGCAAAAGTGGTTTTGCATGGATTGGAGCAGTACCTGGGAGAAGAAGTGGAAGAAGAGATTGGGGCCGAACACGCGGTGTTTCATTGTGAGGACATCACTTCAGAGTCATGCCCTGAAAATCTCGTGAACCTTGCTGTGAAAAGGTTCGGTAAGCTCGATGCCGTCGTCAATAATGCAGCTTGGGTCATCGCTTCTGATATCCACAATACCGATCGTGCATTTTTCCAAAAAGTGTTGGATATCAATACCATTTCGCCCTTTCTGCTGATTCAAAAAGCACTTCCCGAACTGATCAAAACCCGTGGAAGCGTACTCAATATCGGTTCGATCAATGCCTGGAGCGGAGAACCCAACCTGCTTGCCTATTCTGTTTCCAAAGGTGCCATCATGACCCTGACCGGAAATTTGGGGGATTCCCTGATGCGGGAATATGGCATTCGGGTCAACCAAATCAATCCGGGTTGGGTGCTGACCGAGCGTGAAAAAGAACGCAAAAAGGAGCATGGACTTTCCGAAACTTGGTACGAGGACTTGCCTGCCATCATTGCTCCATCCGGGAGAATTCTATCTCCTGAAGAGATTGCAGCGGCATGTATTTTCTTCCTTTCGGACGAAAGCGGACCGGTTTCCGGACA
Source organism: Algoriphagus aquaeductus (assembly GCF_003253485.1). Taxonomy (GTDB): domain Bacteria; phylum Bacteroidota; class Bacteroidia; order Cytophagales; family Cyclobacteriaceae; genus Algoriphagus; species Algoriphagus aquaeductus. The sequence continues at coordinate 12,124 of NZ_QKTX01000018.1, forward strand.
AGTGCTCACTTTGGAGCAGCATCCGATGATCGGGAGAAACCTACCCAAAGACAACAAGACCTTTAAATAATTCCTAATGCCCAAATTAGCCGCCTTTCCCAAGGCCTTTATGCAGCAGCTCTGCAAGGATGGGAGTATGAAAATTGCCGATTGGGTGAAATTGGCAGCCCCGCTTCAGATCGATGGACTGGAGTGGTATGCCGGATTTTTGGAGATGGCCGATGAAAAAAACTGGCCCAAATTCCGTCGAATGGTCGAAAACGAGGGCATGGTCATACCCATGATGTGCTGCTCGCCGGATTTTACCCATCGGGACAAAGCTTTCCGGGAAAAAGAAATCCAAAAGCAAAAGCGATGGATCGAGATGACGGATGCTTTGGGAGGAAAATACTGCCGGGTGCTTTCCGGACAGTATCGCCCCGAACTCTCTATTGAGGAAGGAATCCAGCTCGCCAAAGATTGTATCGAAGCCTGTCTCCCTTATGCCCAAAGTCTTGGAATCACCCTGATCATCGAAAATCATTACAAGGATGACTTTTGGGAATACACGGAGTTTGCCCAAAAGCGGGCGATCTTCACCAAACTGGTCAACAGCATTCACCATCCCAACTTTGGGGTGAATTTCGATCCGAGTAATACCTTTTTGGCAGGAGAAGATCCACTGGATTTACTATATGACGTGTCTGAACGGGTGGTGACCATGCATGCGAGCGATCGATTCCTAAAATACGGAACAATTGAAGATTTGCGAAAAGTAGAGGGTGGAGCCGTGGGTTATGCGAAAATGCTCAGTCACGGCGAAATCGGTAAAGGCATGAATGATTATGACGCGATCTTCACCGAACTCAAGCGAGTCGGCTTTGACAACTGGATCAGTATCGAAGATGGCGTGGATGGCATGGATCAGCTGGAGCGTAGTGTGGCGTTTTTGAAGAAGAAGATTGCGCAGTATTGGCATATGTGATTTACGAGTTACGATGCTTCGACTTCGCTCAGCACAAGTTTACGATTTACGACATCTTTTCTTCAAGTTGACCTTGTTTTAAGCTGGAATCATTAGTGTTCTATAAATTTTAAAATCTTTCAAAATGTATATCCGCAATCACACCATTCGCAGAATTTAAACCTTGCACTTGGAAAGGAGATATATTTTAGTTACATCAAGATCCGAAGGATTGAAACAATTAATGACCCCCGGTGTAGCCGGGGGTTAAAGTAAAAAACTGTAAAGGGAAGCCCTGAAAGGGCGGAACTTTGATGTCTCACCCTTCCAGGGCTCAAGGACAATCAAGGGCATATTTTCCCTGCACTTCGTACAGGGTCATGAATTGTTTGGCTCCTTCAGAGCCATTTCCCAGGAATTAAAAATTTTATACTGCGTTCAACTTAGAAAAGGCGGAAAAGCGGATAATCATATCTTTCAATTTTAAAATTTTCCAATCCAACCAACATGGCAAATGCTTTAATAAAATCCATCCATAGTCAGTGTTTTTTGGGCGAAGGCCCGCTGTGGATTGCGGAATTGGGCTGTTTCTTTTGGGTGGATATCGAAAAGGGAAACCTGCATCGCTATCATTTGGCGACCGAAAAACTGGAAATCCGTCATTTTCCACATCGATTGGCCGTGGTCTTGGAGGGACAAAACGGAAAGTTGATTTTGGGCTTGGACCGGAAGCTGGTTCGCTACGATTGGGAAACGGAGGTGATCGAAGAGCTTTGTGAAGTTGAATCGGATTTGACTTTGAATCGCTTCAATGACGGAAAAGTCGATCCTCAAGGTCGAATCTGGATCGGCACGCTAAGTACACTGTTTACTGAAGGTTCGGGTTCCTTGTATCGAATTGGAACGGATCTAAAACCCCTAACTCAATTAAAAAACCTGACCATTTCCAACGGGATGGCTTGGACAGCCGATCAACGGACTTTTTACTTTATCGATACCCCAACCAAGAAAATCCAGGAATTTGCCTTTGATCCGAAAACTGGAGCCATTGAATTTCGACGAATAGCAGTCGAGATTCCGGAGGTATTGGGCTTTCCGGACGGGATGTGCATCGATCGGGAAGGGATGCTTTGGGTGGCGCATTATGCGGGTTCGGGCGTGTATCGTTGGGATCCGAGCACGGGACAACTTTTAGACAAAATCGAACTGCCCGTACCTCATGTCACTTCCTGTTGTTTTGGTGGGGAAAATCTGGATCTGATGCTGATTACCACGGCACAGGAAAATCTGACAGCGGATGATTTGAAAAAATATCCGCAGAGCGGGGATGTGTTTTTGGTGAAGGTGGAGGGAATTGAGTCCTTTCAGGCAGAGATTTAATTTCCCGCTGATCAACGCAGAAAAAGTCGGAGATGAGCGCTGATTTGTCCACCTATATTTCCCACAGATTTTCACTGATTTATTTCACAGATTCCCACAGATTTTAAAATCAAGAAAAAAGATCTGTGATGATCTGTGTTTCTTAATCCGTGCAAATCTGTGGGAAATAAAAAAAGGCCAATCTCTCGATCAGCCTTCCTTTGTTCTACAACATCGGCCTAAACTGCCGCAGGAATCGGACATCATTTTCGGTAAAAAGTCTCAAATCTTTGATCTGATACTTCAGCATCGCGATTCGCTCGATTCCCATCCCAAAAGCAAATCCGGTGTATTTTTTGGAGTCGATTCCGCAATTTTCCAGCACATTCGGATCGACCATTCCCGATCCACCGATCTCTACCCAGCCGCTTCCTTTGCAGACATTGCAGCCTTTGCCTCCGCAGATCAGGCAAGAGATGTCGATCTCCGCGCTTGGTTCGGTGAAGGGGAAGAAAGAAGGTCTGAACCTCACCTTGGTCTCCTTGCCAAACATCTCCTTGGCGAAGTGGTAAAGCGTGTTTTTCAAATCCGCGAAACCCACATTTTCATTTACATAGAGTCCTTCGACCTGATGGAAGATGCAGTGTGCACGGGCCGAAATCGCTTCGTTTCGGTAAACTCTTCCTGGAGAAAGGGTACGGATGGGAGGTTTTTGGTTTTCCATCACGCGCACTTGCACGGAGGAAGTATGGGTTCTTAGCGCGATATCAGGATTTTTCTCAATGAAAAACGTGTCCTGCATCTCACGCGCAGGGTGATTTTCAGGGAAGTTAAGCGCGGTAAAGTTATGCCAATCGTCCTCGATCTCCGGTCCTTCGGAAAGGTTGAACCCGATGCGCTCAAAGATCTCGATGATCCGCTGACGGGTAGCCGTAAGCGGGTGAATGCCTCCCAATGCCACATTGGATGGAGGAAGGGTCAGATCGATATCCGCTGATTTCGACTTTTTATTGGCAGAGTTGACTTTTTCGATCAGTTCTTGGAATTTCTCTTCGGCCAATTGCTTTACGCCATTGACGAGCTGTCCATAGGCGCGTTTTTCCTCATTTGGGATTTGGCCCATGGCGGCAAAAAGTTCGCCTACGACACTTTTCTTGGAGATAAACTCCATGCGGTAAGCTTCGAGTTGGTCGGGGGTAGTGGCGTCAGCAGCGGCAATGGCAGCTTTGATGGTTTCGATTTTTTCCTGATACATGACTGAAAATTAATCAAGCCACAAAGCTATCATTTTTAGGCTTTTTTTCGGAGAAAGATGGACATCATCTCCCCTTGGAGTGAGTCTCACTACAAAATTTTTTTTCACCACTCAATCCAATCCCAAATCAGGGCTCGTAAGTGCTTTCAAATTCAGAAACCAAAAAAACAAAAACCTTTATGAACAATCTACTGAAAGTGGCTATCGCAGCCTTCGTCTTTTTGTCAGCAAATGTGGCTTTTGCCCAAATGGAAAAAACCGTGGAAGTAGGCGGGGCGCCGATGTATCCATCCAAAAACATTGTGGAAAATGCGGTGAACTCTGCAGACCATACCACCTTGGTAGCCGCCGTAAAGGCAGCTGGATTGGTAGAGACCTTACAGACCGCCGGACCTTTCACTGTGTTTGCTCCAGACAATGCAGCGTTTACTAAACTTCCTGCAGGAACAGTGGAAACACTTTTGAAGCCTGAAAATAAAGGCCAACTGACAGCGGTGTTGACTTACCATGTAGTAGCGGGTAAAATGGGCTCCAAGGACATCGCCGACGCGATCAAAAAAGGAAATGGAAAAGCGGTCCTGACCACGGTACAAGGCGGAAAGCTGACTGCATGGATGAAGGGCAAAGATCTCTACATCACGGATGAAAACGGCGGTCAGTCCAAAGTAACCATCGCCGACGTATGGCAATCAAACGGGGTGATTCACTCCGTGGATACCGTGGTACTTCCTAAAATGTAAACCAAACAGTCCAGAGTAAACTAAAAAGCCGCTTGAAAATTACTTTCAAGCGGCTTTTTGTATTTAACTCATTGAAATATTCCCTTAAATCAAACTCAAAACTTTCCCACTTTACATTAGTGGAATTCTAAACCTTGGCCTTGAAATGGAAGTTAGAAACTAGCTTTCTCTATTTGCTAATGGAGTCCCTAAATACCAGATAAGTAGCTCCGCTAGATACTGACATTCCGAGAAACTGATATACAACAAGAGGGCTTTTTGAAATAAGACCAATAATTGGAAAAAGAAATCCGAAAATATAGGTGTAGGAAATTGCTATTAGCATAAACGCCATTATATATTTAGGCTGACTGTTCCAATCTTGCTTTTTGAATTGCACATAATAATGAATTACATAATAACCAAGGATTGTAGGACTAAACATAATTAAGATATATAGTGCGCTAAAATGACCTCCTAGGCTAATCCGATTATAAGCCATTAAGTTAACTAAAAGACTTGTAGTTAAACTAAATATAATCAGACAAAAACAATATCCTGTTAGGAATTTGATTATCTGGAACATGCTAGTTACAGTTTAAGGGAATTGGGCTATTAGAATCCAATGCTTCTTTTACTTTATCCCAATTGGGGCGATTAACTCTAAATTCATTTTTCGTTTTGAAAGCCCCCCTTTGTTCAGCAAATTTTGTGATACCTTGGAGAAAACTCAACCATAAATAATCAGCTTTGGCAAATTGAATACCATTCAGAGCAACCCAAGGATCTAAATTATATTGCTGAGAAAATATCTGGGACATTGTGCTTGCAATTTGATCAAATCTCGTTGTCAACCTGTCAGCACCAGAGGTATAAATTTCAATTGTCCCATCTCTTAGTCTCATAATACTAAACTCTCTATTTCCATGGGATTCATTCCTAAGATTCGAACCCCGTTCGGGAAGTCTGAGCTTGGTCTTATTTTCTTCAAACCAAGACTTTACTTGAGCGATCTGTGAATTTTCATCAATCTCGATTTGAGAAGCTTCGGGTTCTTCCACACAGGACATGAGCAGGAGATTCATCGTGATCAAGAGGGCTAGAAAACCTAAAAGTCTGAATCTATTTAGTTTTCTGTACTTGGGTGGTAAAAGTGTTTTTCATAAAATGGGGTTAGGTTATTGATTAAAAACTTCTTTTAAGATGAAAACTATTTTTTGAATTTCAAATATCCCCCTAAAAAATTTTGAGATAAAAAAGCCCAAATCTCTCGACTTGGGCCTTATTTCAGCTTTCTGACTTTATCTTTCAGACTTTGTTACCAAGTCCTTCCTCCTCCTCCGGGAGGTCGGCCCATCATCCAGGGCTGCTGTTGCTGAGGTTCAGGCTGCTTGAAGTTGCCGATGATGTAGGTAAAGGTGATCATGCCATAGCGGGTCAGCACGTTGGTAAAGACGTCCGTCACTGCCACATCGGAGATGGTTCGGCTGATGCTGTTGTTTTGGTTCAATAAGTCAAAAACGACTGCTTTGAGCTCTGCCTTATTGTTTTTGGCAAATCGGAAACCTCCTTCGATGTTCCACAGCCAGAAGTTTTGGTTGAATCCTTCTGAAAGTCCTGTAAACAAGGTGTGGGCCACATTATTGCCCATAAAGAATTTGCCGTTTTGAGAAGAGAAATACAGTCGGATATTGGATTCCTGCTGATAGAAGTTATTGTCCAGATTCTGCTGCAAGGAAGAATTCACAATGTTATAGGACCCTGTAGTGTTGATGGAGAAGTCCACATTTTGACTGATGTTAGAACTAAAGGTCAACCCTTGGCTTAGCGTCAGATTATCATTGAGGTTATTCACTCCATTGATCAAACCCGGGATTCTGTTGAAGCTAACTCTAGAATTGGTATTGAATTGAGATTTTATCTTCTTGATCGGTGCACCGTAGGTCATAAAGAAACTTGTCCGGAAGTTGCCGTCCAAATTCACCGGCTGCGTGATTTGTCCGCCAGGTCTGAGGAGAATTTCATTGTTGATCAAAGTGTCCTGAGTAGTAAGTAAAGTGCTGCTACCGATGAAGTTTTGGGTGGCGCTATAATTCATGAACATGAACAGTGTTCTGGATTTTTCCAGATTCACCTTGCTGATGTTTGCAAAGATGTTGTGGTTGTAGCTCTGTCCAAGTGAAGGATTACCCACACGGAGATTGAGCGGATTTTGGTTGTTCACTACATTTTGAAGTTCCGTTACAGAAGGCTCATTGGTATTGGTGCCATAGCGCATTCTCCAGCTAAAGCCCGTTTCTCTGTTTCGATAGTTCAGGTTAGCACTTGGGAGAATATTATTGAAGCTTCTGTTGAATTCTCTTGCTTCTGGGAAGAAGGCCTGATTGTCCAATCGGGCATTTTGATAATCCAAATTAAGGTTTACACTCCATTTTTGATTGTTGTAGGCATAGCCAGAACGGAGGCGTTGTGTGATGAATTTGTTGTCAAATTCATTGGATAGTGCCGTGTCCAGTACAAATCGGTTTTCAGGATTCAGAATCCGGGTCTTTTGATCCGCGCGGGTTTTGTTGTTGCCGATCTGATAGCCAAAGGTTGCCAAGGCTTTTTCTGTAATCGGTTCGGTCCAGGTAGTGTTAATTCGGTAGTTAAAACCGTTGTTTAGGGCATCTGTCACCTGTTCAGTGGTATCGATGACATTTCTTCTATAATCATTGCTTGCTGCAAGGAGATCGGAAAACTGATCTCTCTTGTTCCATGCCGTGAAAATTTCAGAGGAAAGCGTTCTGCCTCTCTTGTCAAATTTGTAACGGTAGGTCAGATTGTTGGAGATGTTGAATGCGATGGTTTCCGCATTGGAAATCGAGCGAAGGGCAGAAAGCGAGTCTCCTGCGCTGGTTCGAGTCAATGCATCCCGGTCACTGAAGGTGTTGTTGTTTTGGAAGGAAATGTTCGGGGTCAAGATGATCGTATTTTTCGGATTGAGATCCGCTTCGATTCGTGCATTAGCCCGATGATTATTGTTTTCTACGGTATTGATCAGGTTTTCCTGATAAAACTGACGAAGGCTCTCATTGACTACTGTCTCCCGATTGGTGATTTGACGGAGTGAATTGGTGGTATTGTTGAAGAAATAACTTCCGGTGAAGTTTACTTTTTTGCCCCATTTGTCCGAGTAGTTCAAGCCTAATGCGTTGGTGCTCACAATCCCCCCGGTATTTCCTACAAAGAAATTGTTGTTTCCTCCACCGCCCCATTGGCCGCCTCCTCCCGGACGACCGCCGCCGCCCATCATTCCACCGCGACCGCCACCGCCTCCGGAAGCATTGGCAGTGACACCTGCCAGGTCTTGACTGGAGAAGTTTTGTTGGTTGACGTTGTTAAATAGACCTAAGATGGAGAACCGTTGATCTCCTTTGAACAAATTGATGCTACCTCCGGCTGAGTACCGATCATCTGTACCATAGCCTCCATAAGCCCGACCGAAAGAACCGTTCTTCTTATCGGAGCGAAGGATAATGTTGATCGTCTTGGTATAGTTGCCATCGTCAAAGCCAGTAAGTCGGCTTTGGTCTGAGCGTTGATCGAGGATTTCGACCCGATCGATGGCGTCAGCGGGGAGGTTTCTCAAGGCGATATTTGGATCGTTCCCGAAGAATTCTCGCCCATCAACCAAGATTCGTTGGACGTTTTCTCCCTGGGCCTGAATCTGTCCGCCCTGCATGGTAATTCCGGGCATTTTTCGGATCAAATCTTCTGCCTGGGCATTGGTCTGCGTCTTGAATGCGTTGGCATTGAATGAGGTGGTGTCTCCTCGCTGTTCTCCGACCGGGACTTGACCCTGGATCACAACTTCTCCCAAGACCTTGGTGTCTTCCAATAGGACCAATTCTCCCAAATTCATGGGATCTCTAAGGCTGTGGATCTGGGAGATGGTTCGGTATCCCAAAAAGGTGATCTCAAATTTGACTTGAGGAATATCGGGTCTGACGATTTCAAAGGACCCGTCAGCGCCGGTCACGGTTCCTCTCAAAAGGGAATCGGTTACAGTTTTGATCAAAACGTTAGCGCCAATCATTGGAGTTTTTGTCACTCCGTCGATTACCTTCCCGGTAAATTTTCGTTCTTCTTGATTTTGCCCAACGGGCCGCTGTCCGTAACCGGCTGTAGTCAATAAAAGACTAAAAATCAGGAAACTAAGTGTAAAGAGTTTTTTCATATCAGAGCAAAGTTCACCTTCTTTGACTGAACATGAAATAGAAAGGTTTAACCTGAATCCGCTTAAAAATTAGAAAGGGAAATTCTCAGGATGAGTGGTTGTTTTTCCTTTTGAAGGAGGCTCTTGGCTTACAGGTTTGCCATAATTTCAGGATAAGAGATTCCAAAGTGGCTTTGGTGGTAGGTAGCCTGGCCTTTTTTGATCACCAAGACTTGGGGAGACTCATGGGGAATCCCGAATTCTTCTTCTATCCGGTCGGAAAGTGATCGATAAGAAATCAAATCCAAATAATAAGGAGTGACTTTGTCTCTGTCCTCATCCTTCCAATTTCTGAGGACTCGATCCAAGGACATGCTGCTAATCGAGCATCGGGTGCTGTGCTTGAAAATCAATACTGGCTTTTCCTGACTGATGGTTCTGATCTCTTCCAGTTGGCTGGCTAGGGTTAACTTATTCCAGTTCATATACTCTTTCCTTTACTTTTGGGGCAATTCTTGCTTGGGGTAAAAAGTTCCTTTAGAAAGTTCAAATATGACATTCAACCTACTCTGTTTTATCAAAAAATTCAAACTGGCTGGAGTTGTTCTTGTTTTGGGGTATTACTTCATGTCCTGTAAGTCTCTTGATCCTACGGCTCAATTTCCCCAGATGCAGATTCCTACTCCACAATCTTCTGTCAATGTGCCTCTGGATATCCCCATGGCCACCTTGGCCAATTTGGCAAATCAGGCGGTTCCTCCCGGCATTTTTGATGAAAAAGGAATGGATTTAGGCAATGGGCTGATCGGGGATTTGAATTTTTCAAGAAATGGAATGATTCAATTGGCGGCTTTGGACAGTCAGCGAATACAGGTGATTTTTCCTTTAAAAATCCAAGGTGAAATAGGGCTAAAACCAGGTGGACTTCGGAATCTTTTCCAATCAAAAATCCCCATCGATAGGGTGCTTTCTCCGGTTTTTGTTTTGGACCCCAAGATGAATTCCAATTGGTCTTTAGGGATTGACGAGTTTGAATTGACGGATTTGGGAGGAAAAATGTCCTTTTCAGCTTTGGGAATGGAGTTGGATTTGAGTCCGATGATCCGAAATGAGATCAGGGCTTTTGCCCAGGAACGTCTGACTTCCACTCCGGATTTGATCAACTTGCGTCCTTTGGTGGATGCGACATGGAATCAAGTGGGCAGGCCGGTTTTTGTAAATTTTGAAGGAAAACAACTGGCATTTTCCATCAAGCCCGATGCCATCAAAATCAACGAATACCTGAATCCAGCAAAGGGGTTTCACCTGGATTTGGGAATGATCGGACAGGTGCAATTGCATCCTGCCCAAGCGGCGCCTTCCCGGCCTTTTCCTTTGCCTTCAATCACAACCAATTCGGACACTTCCAATCACCTGAAAATTACCATCCCCCTGCATGTGACCTATGCGGAATTGGATCTGATGATTCGTCAGTCATTTGAGGGACAGGCGATCCGGGTCAATAAAAAATACCTGTTTCAACCTTCAAATTTCAGGACCAAACCCTATGGAGACCGATTAGGAGTACTGATGGATTTCATCGCTACCAGTGAGGAAGAAAAGAAAATTTCCGGGGAGCTCTTTTTGGCAGGAATTCCTGTTTTTGATCAAGAAGCCAAGGTTTTAGCCTTTGACAAAGTAAATTTCAACCTTCAGAGCAGCAGCTCCAAAGCAAGATTTGGTGCGAATGTGAAGAGAAGAAAGATCTTGAAACAACTTAATCAACGCATGAAGTTTTCGCTGGAGGAAGCCCTTGAAGGAAGTTTGGAAGGTATCAGGGAAAGGTTGGCTATCCAGACTCCTTTTGCGGATTTGATGATCAATGAGCTTCAGGTATTTCCGTTAGGCTTTTATCCTACGGCAACTGGATTGGAGATTCAACTTCAAGCCAATGGCAAGGTCGAAGTGAACTGGAAATAGAAAAAGCTGCCCCTGTGAAATGCCCCCAATAAGTGTCCAACTTTTTGGGGCTAGTCCACTGAAGGCAGCTTTTTAATGAATTGATTTTCCTTTTACTTGATCTTTTTCAGGATTTCTCCTGCAGAGGTTTTGATCTGTTCATCGACAAAATTTTTGGAGATTTTGTCGATTTTTGACTTGAGGTTCTTTTCCAGCTTGGAAGCTTGGACTGACTTGAGGGCAAATTTGATGACCGAGGGATCCTGATCGTCCAATGATCGTTGGAGAATGGATTCTGCTACGGCAGATTTCCGCTTCTGCGCACCAAAGGCCGCTGCAACTCTAAGGGGTGCAGAGCCCATTGCTGCCAAATCAGTCAAAATTTTGTCAGCTTCATCATCCTCAATGTACCCAACCAAATAGGCCGCCTTAGTGGAGAGGTTCTCATCACTGGAAGCAATGAGATCTTTCAAGAAAGGCAGGGCCTCCTTGCCAAAATCCAAAGCCGCGGCTGAATAGTCCAGCTCATCTTGTCGGAGAAATGCCAAAAGCGCTTCGGCAGACGGATTTCCCTGTGCGTCGATTAATCTTTTTCGTGCCATGATTTTGGAAGGTTAAAGGGGAGTACTTAAGGTTGAATTTCGCATCGTGCTGGACTCAGTGGTAGCCAGGTCAGGCGGAGGATTGGTAATGTTGAAGGTACCGTTTCCTGTCATCAATCGATCATTGTTGTTGACATGGCTCAAACCCAACACATGTCCAAATTCATGACCTAATGTCCATCGGCTTGCCGACCTGACCACTACGCAACCCGGTCTGCCATTGGGGTGTGCCGCACATCCGTTGTAGGCGGGGACGGTACTTCGTACATAATACACGACCATGTCATTGCCACTCATGAAGTTTCGATTTCCAAAAAGGGACGTTTGTTCGGCGGTGGATTGCCCCATGAAACAGCCTCCTACATCCACATCAGTTAGTGTGGGAAGACTTAGGTTTTCAGTTGTCACCCAGTCTACCCGGATTCCCGCTACCGCAAAAACTTCCTGCATAGCGGCAAATTGCTCGTTTAAGGTGAAGGAGGTGGGATTTTCCAGGATTTTCACATGAATCCTTACTCTTTCTCTCAACACCCGGGTGCCTGCGGTCGGAGACCAATAAATGCTTCCTCTCTGGAAATGGGAAATTCTGCCTGTTCCTCCAAAGACCACTAATTCATCTGAAGTGGGATATCCCAGAACGCTTCTTTCCCAACCCAGGGCCTTCCATTGTTCTCTGATCGCCCCATGTACCTCATGGGCTCCTGTGCTGGGAGTCCAATAGATGCTTCCCCCTTGGAAATGATTGTATCGACCGATCCCATCTGGTGTGGTCAATTCATTGGTCAAGGGATATCCAAGGAAACTTCTTTCCCAGCCAAGGCTAGCCCATTTGTTACGGATAGCTCCGTGTACCTCCCAGGCACCGGAGGATGGGCTCCAATAAATACTCCCTCCCTGAAAATGATTGTACCTTCCAATCCCGTCTGGAGTGGTGGTTTCATCTGTCAGAGGATACCCTAAAAAACTCCGCTCCCAGCCAAATGACTGCCAGCGTGCTCTGATCAACCCATGGACTTCATGGGCACCGGTGGAAGGATGGTAATAAATCGATCCGTTTGCATAATGCTGGTAAGAACCCACCCCATCCGGACACCTGGTGATCGGGATAAGGTGAGGTCCAAGCCAGCCTCCAGGACCACCCAAAGCAAGATACTTTTGGGTAATGGGATGCTGAACTTTGAGGAGATCCTTGATGGCCTCCAAATTCAGATCTGTCCTAACAATTGTTGGGTCAATGTGTAGTTTTGACATAGGACTGTGTTAGATAAAAATGATACAAAAAACTAATCGAAACTAATCATAAAATATTAAAAATCAATCTATTAAAAATTAAATTTCAAAAAATCTGCCCTGCATTTTCTAAAAATTTTTCATCAAATCTTTAAAATTTTTAAAGCCCTTTTTTTTGCCTTTTTTCAGCAGTTTTAAGAATAGCAATGCCGTCAAAAGTGCATCACCTGGAGCAGTGTGCCGATCGTCCAATTCGATCTCGTATCTCATGCAAAGAGCATCCAGACTATAATCCTCCTTTTTGATCCTACTCAGGTCTGCTTGGGGTCCAACTTCCAACCGGATGGCGAAGGAAAAGGTATCGATGACAGGATTGGGAAATCGGGTAAAGCCTAGCGGCTTGAGATAAGCTAACAGCATTTCCAAATCAAAGCCGATGTGATGTCCCACCAAGACCGAATTGCCAATGTAGTCCAATAACTGCCTCGCAAATTCTTCTCTGGAGAGCTTGTTTGGGATTTCGACCAGTTCATGGATAGCTACCGTATTTTTTCCATGGCTTTCCGCATGGGGATACCACTCTACGGATTGATTGACCAGTATTTTTTCCTGTTCTATTTTGAGCGCCCCAAAAGAAAGGATGGCATCTTTGCTCGTATCCAAACCGGTGGTTTCGGTGTCTAAAACAGTAAAGGCCAACTGGTTGATGCTTCGGAGACTAGGGATCCCTGATTCGTTGGATTCTAAAAAGGATTGTACAAAATCCGGTTTAGCCCCTTTCCGTTTCCAAAATTCCCACCAGCTCATCGACGGAAATAGTCAAGTTGAAATCGTATCTGGATCAATTCCTGCAATTCAGAAATTGGACTGAAGGTGTTTTTGAGTAATTGACGTTGGATTTTTCCCAGTGATTTGGGATCAAGGTATCTGCCATTATTCCCTTTTTCGATCCCTTCCAAAGCTCGCATGCGCATCAGTATTTCGTAGGCCTTTCCTGCCTGAAGAAAGAGCTCGGATTGGCTCGGTTCCAGTTCGGCCAATTTTTCAAAACGCTTAAAGGTATTGTTGATCCCCACAACTTCGTGACTCAAAACCAGCAATCTCGCCAAATCGGTAAGCGGCATCATTGCCCTAGCTTTAAGGTCAAATCGATCCTTGTGTTCTCCGGACTTTTCAACAATAAAATCTTTAAAAAACCCTAATGGTGGAGGAGTTTGTAAGGCAGTGGTACCCATAAAGCTGAGAAATGCCTTCTTTTTCCGTATTTCTTGATAGATATGTAAGGTCAGCTCTTCTGCCAATGCTGAATCGCCGGCTACTGGTCTAAAATCAAAAAAAATGGAGGATTTGAGTAAGGCTTCAGGCGTGGGACGAAGGATCCACTCTGAAAAATAGTTTTTCCAAATTGATACGGGCTGAATCCAATCCGGATTATTCGCCATGATTTTGGCAGGACAAGGGTCAAAGCCGCATGCAAGAAGGATCTCGATGACCTGCTCTCCCAACATTAGGAAATATTCCCTGGACTTTTCTGCAAGCCCGGCAGGCACATCTTGGTAGATGATGGCATTGTCCAAATCTGTTCGAAGCAATTGTTCCTCTCTACCTTCGCTACCCATTGAAAGAAAGCAAAATTTAATGGTTTCCATTTCAGGGAATTGATTCCTAAGCTCTTCCTTTGCAATCATTAAGGCTTGGGAAATGATGACATCATTGATTTCTGTCATGACCGAAGAGACAAAATCCATAGAGACCTCATTTTCCAAATAATATCGGAGCATCTGCTCTGCCCGATCCCGGATTTTCCGCATTTCGGATACTTCACGGGTATTCATCAGCGCGTGGATCAATACCGCGGGACTGTTACCCATGGAGAGGAATACATCATGATCGGAGATCAATCCGTTGACAGGACTCTGAGTACTTCCGTCTTCTGTCAACACCAAGTGGTGGAGCCGATTTCGGATCATAGTCAGGTATATAGTAGAAAAATCGTCCTCTTTTTTTCGTGTCACCACCGGAGTGGTCATGACCAGGGATACGGGTTGATCCGGTGAAATTCCTTTGGCAAGAACCCGAGTTCGGAGATCCTTATCAGTCAGGATTCCCAGGGGGAATTGGTTTTGGTCACAGATGATGATGCTGCTGACCTGAGCAGCTGCCATAAGCTGGGCAGCAGTTTGAATACTGGTCTCGGGAGAGCAGCTGAGCACTTCTTCAGAAATTTTGAATTCCGATTGATCTGCGAAAATCAGGAGCGAATGATCTTTTGTGCTTTTGCGGAATTCTCCACGGGCTCTTTGTCCCTGCGAAAGATCCTGTCTGACCACCACCTGTCCTGCCGCAAATCCTGCTGCGAAAAACAAAGCGACGCGGCTGTTTTTCTCCAGTATTTTTTCAAAAACCGAAACAGGGACGGCATAAATCAGGCTGTTTTGAACAACCCTCGAATTCAATAAATAGGGTCTTTTGCCCAAGAGTGCCAACACCCCAAATACATCACCTTCATCACAGATTTCCCGGATTTCCTCCCCTTTGGATGATTTCTCTGTCAAGTGGATTATTCCCTCTTTTAACACAAAAAAGTGAGGTCTAGCGGGCTCTCTTTGAGCAAAAAGAGTGTCGCCCTTTTCGATATACTGGATTTCCACCTGTTGAGCTACCTCGTACAGGTCCTCCTTTTCCAAAAATGAAAAAGGCGGAAACCTTTTCAGAAACTCGGCTACCCGGTTGACGATGACGTTCATAATAGACGCAAGAAGCTAGATGCAAGAAACAAGAGGTAAGGCGCTAAATAGAAGAAGTTAGACAAAAGACATTAGATTCAAGATTAAAGTGTCATGTCAGTTTTTTACTCGACACTTTTTGTCTTTTCATTTATCCCGCATTGTGCATTAGGATCCGTATTAGCCTGTCCCGATAGAGAAGCGAATCGGGAAGATTTCAAAATGCAAGAAAATCAAGCATTTAACGAATGAGGCATAGCATCACTCTCGTGAATGAATTAAATGCAGCAAAGCGATTGATTTTGTCCGCCGCGGCGGATGGGCTCTGAATAGGAAGTCTAATGCATATTTCGGGTTTAATCCTTTTGAGCAAAACCGAAATCTGCTGTTTAAGCTTTTCCAAAGTTTCAAACTTTGGAAAAGCTTCAGCAGGTAGTGTTTCCAAGGTCTAATTTCTTGTGTCTTGAGTCTAAAATCTATCTTTATTTCCTTCCTTCAATAATCTTCTCCACCACTTCAGGATCGAGCAGGGTGGAGGTGTCTCCCATGCTGTCGGTGCTGCCTTCGGCGACTTTTCGCAGAATACGTCGCATGATCTTTCCCGAGCGGGTTTTGGGGAGTCCTGGCACAATCTGGATTTTATCCGGCTTGGCGATCGGTCCGATGATTTTGGAAACCATCTCCTTGATCTCATTGATGAGGTTTTCCTCGGTCCGGTTGGTCATATCGCAGATTACATAGGCATAGATACCCTGTCCTTTGACCTCGTGCGGATAACCGACCACCGCCGATTCGATGACTTTTGGATGTTCGTTGATGGCGTTTTCGACTTCGGCAGTACCCATGCGGTGCCCGGAGACGTTGATCACATCATCGACTCTACCCAAGATTCGGTAGTAGCCATCGTGATCGCGCTTCACTCCATCACCGGTGAAGTACATGTTTTTATAAGTCGAAAAATAGGTTTGCTTACAGCGCTCATGATCGCCATAGGTGGTTCGGATCATGGATGGCCAAGGGAATTTGATGCAAAGATTACCCTCCACCGAGTTGCCCGTGAGTTCATTTCCTTCCGCATCTACAATGCAAAGCTGGATTCCAGGTAAGGGTAAAGTGGCATAGGCAGGCTTAGTCGGAGTAATGCCCGCCAGCGGAGATACCAAAATCCCGCCTGTTTCGGTCTGCCACCAGGTATCGACAATTGGGCAATGTCCTTTGCCGATATGGGTGTGGTACCAGTGCCAAGCTTCTTCGTTGATGGGCTCGCCCACTGATCCAAGTACTTTGAGTGAGCTCAAATCATAGCCTTCGATCGGTTCGGTGCCAAAAGCCTGCAATGCTCTTATCGCTGTCGGAGCGGTATAAAATACATTAACCTGGTGTTTTTCGATCACTTGCCAAAATCGGCTTGGATTAGGATAGGTCGGTACCCCTTCAAACATGAGTGTCGTCGCTCCTGCTAAAAGTGGCCCGTACACAATGTAGGAGTGCCCGGTGATCCAGCCTACATCAGCCGTACACCAATAGACATCTCCCGGAGAATATTGAAAGACATTTTCAAAGGAATATTTGGTGTAGACCATATAGCCTCCCGTGGTATGGACGACGCCTTTTGGCTTGCCTGTAGAGCCGGAAGTGTAAAGGATAAACAGCATGTCCTCGCTTTCCATTTCTTCGGCGATATTTTCGTCGGATTGACCTTCGAGCACTTCATCCCACCAAAAATCCCTTCCTGGGACCATGGTAGTTTCTTGTCCGGTTCGCTTATAGACGATGACCGTTTCTACAGAAGATTTTTCCAGCGCCTCATCCACCACTCCTTTGACAGTGATTTTTTTATTCCCTCGGAAGTTTCCGTCTGAGGTCAATACGGCTTTGGCTTGACAGTCATTGATTCGATCTGCGAGTGATGAGCTGGAAAATCCAGCAAAAACAACCGAGTGAATCGCACCGATTCGGGCACAGGCCAGCATGGCAATGGCTGCTTCAGGCACCATAGGCATGTAGATGATGACTCGATCTCCTTTTCCGATTCCTTTTGCCTTCAGCGCATTGGCAAATCGGCAAACTTCCCGAAAAAGTTGTCGATAAGTCAAGGTTCGGGCTGGCTCATCCGGCTCATTGGGTTCCCAAATGATGGCCGGTCGTTCTCCAATGGTGTAGAGTTGTTTTTCAAAAATATTCTCAGTGATATTCAGCGTTGCACCATCAAACCATTTGACCTCGGGTCCTTCAAAATTCCACTTGAGTACTTTGTTCCAGCGTTTTCTCCAGTGAAAAGAATCAGCAATTCTCGCCCAAAACTCCTCGGGCTGTGCCACGCTTTTTTGGTATTCGTAAAGGTATCCGCTAAGGGTATGAAGTCTATCACTCATGGTAGTAGGGTTATTTGGAAAACTCTAAGTTAATGATCTTGTGCCGCTCCGGCGCCTCTCGGGATTCGGATTTCCTGAATGAGGTCTTGCACATGTGCTGGTGGCGGCGGGGTTATTTTTGACACGAAATAGCAGGAGGCAAAGTTGAGCAGCATGCCCACCGATCCGATTCCTTCCGGAGAAATGCCAAACCACCAATGGGAGGCATTATTCAAATCTGGAGCGATGAATTTGAAATAAGAAATGTAGGCGATGGTGAAAACCAGACCTACGATCATCCCTGTGATGGCTCCTTCTTTGTTGATCCGGGTGGAGAAAATCCCCAAAATAATCACGGGGAAAAAGGAGGCTGCGGCCAATCCAAATGCAAATGCGACCACTTCAGCCACAAATCCCGGAGGATTGACCCCAAAATATCCCGCCAAGATCACGGCACCTGCGGCTGAGAACCGGGCGATTCGAAGTTCTTTTTTCTCGGAAATATCGGGTTTGAAGGTTTTGAACAGATCGCGGGAGACCGATGTGGAAATCACCAATAATAATCCCGCAGCTGTAGATAAAGCTGCTGCCATGGCTCCGGCGGCCACTAGCCCGACCACCCAGTTGGGGAGCTCGGCGATTTCCGGACTGGCAAGTACCATGATGTCTTTGTCGATGGTGAGTTCATTGGCCTTGGGATCTGGGAGGTATTGGACTTTGCCATCTCCGTTTTTGTCATCGATCTGAATCAGGTTGGTTTTTTGCCAAGTTTCTACCCAAGCAGGTAAGGCAGCAAGTTCTTTTTCAGAGGTGGAATTGATTGCGTTGTAAATGCCGAAAGCGGCCACTGCCGGTGCGGTGGTGTAAAGAATAGCAATAAATACCAAGGCATATCCGGCAGAAAGTCGGGCGTCTTTGACTTTTGGAACCGTAAAAAACCGGACAATCACATGTGGAAGACCTGCCGTTCCCACCATTAAGGCTAGAGTAATCATCAGCATATCTCCCATGCCTTTTCGCCCCGAAGTGTATTCCGTGAAACCCAAATCAGCTAAGACTCCGTCCAATTTTTCCAAAAGAGGTACTCCATCTTCCAAACTCCCTCCCAATCCAAGTTGAGGGACAGGATTTCCGGTCAGCTGCATCGAAATGAAAATCGCCGGAACCATGTAAGCGAAAATCAACACACAGTATTGAGCCACCTGAGTGTAGGTGATCCCTTTCATACCACCCAAAACCGCATAAAAAAACACAATGCACATCCCGATGACCACACCCCATTCAATGGGTACTTCCAGATAGCGGGAGAAAACTATTCCAACCCCTCTCATTTGCCCAGCTACGTAGGTGAAGGAGATGAAAAGGGCACAAATCACAGCGACTACGCGCGCTTTATTGGAATAATAGCGGTCACCGACAAAGTCAGGCACGGTGAATTTGCCGAATTTTCGGAGATAGGGAGCCAAGAGTAACGCTAACAACACGTATCCTCCTGTCCAGCCCATCAGGTACACCGAGCCGTCATATCCGGCAAAGGAAATCAATCCAGCCATGGAGATAAAGGAGGCGGCAGACATCCAATCCGCTGCGGTAGCCATACCGTTGGCTAGCGGAGAGACTCCTCCGCCTGCTACATAAAATTCTTTGGTCGATCCGGCTCGAGTCCAGATGGCAATGCCGATGTAAAGCGCAAAACTTAAGCCTACCAGCAAATAGGTCCAGGTCAGAATGTCCATCTTAGTCCTCGTTTACGTCAAACTCCCGATCCAGCTTATTCATCCGAACCACATAGATAAAAATCACCACTATGAAGGTGTATATCGAACCTTGCTGAGCAAACCAAAAACCGAGTGGGTAACCTCCAACCTTAATGTTGTTCAGAGGCTCCACAAGCAAAATCCCGAAGCCGAATGAAACAACAAACCAGATGGCTAAGAGAAAAATGAGGGTTTGGAGATTTTTCTTCCAATAGGCAGAAGAATTGGATTTGGGATTGGTCATGATTTTGGGTTTTTGTTGAAAATCAGAATGAATTTCCATTCAGATATTCATTTTCCAAAAAGAAATTCGGCATTTGATTTTCAAAAATGAAATACTCGAATCTCCTTCGAGAATCCAAAGGCTTTTACAGGAAAAAGCTAAAAATTTTATATAAGTCCTCCCTTATTCCAAAAATTCCTGAGTCAAGTCTTTCAGATCAGGTATTCAGAAACCACCGCCAATCCTGCTGCCAAAAAAGTTACAAGCAACTTATTAAGTTGGAATTTGTGGTGAGGGCTACTTTCGAAGAAAATCGTGGTGGAAATATGCAAGAATCCTCCAGTCACCAATCCATACAAAATACCGATCCCTTGTCTGGAGAGCAGTCCATTTTCAATGAAAAGTGAACTAGAAAACATTCCAAGGGGTGAGGCTAAGGCAAAAATGGTCAGAAGAACGATAGTCCACTTTTTACTCAAAGAGGAAGAAAGTACCGCAGCCAGTGCAAACGCAGCAGGTCCCTTGTGCATTATAATTCCCAAGAGTACGGTGTTGTTGCTGTGTACATGGCCAAGTTCTGCTCCCGAACCGCTTACAGTTTCTCCGTGAGAAAGCAAAGTCCCTTCCAAAAAGGCATGAATAAAAAGTCCCGTCATCAGTGTGATGACTCCTTTTGATGTTTCTGATTGGTGCTTATGGATGTGCCCATGTTCGATCCCGGAGGACCAAAATTCCAATACCTGTTGAAGCAAGAAGCCTAAAAGGATATACAGTCCCATCTCGCCGATTCCGTAGTCTTCCGAGAAAAGCTCGGGGATGATATGTAGAATAGTGATGGAAAAAAGGTACGAACCGGCAAAAACCAAGACGAGCTTAAAATATTTTTCACGGAATACAGGTGCAACAAAGACCAGTAAACCCGCAATCATCGCGGTGAGAAAGAGCAAAAGAAAGTTTATCCCCATGTAAATCATTCAATCCTGCCGAATTAAAGGCAAGGACTGATTCGTTAACCGCCACAAAGGTATAAAAATTCAATAATGTTGCATTTATGTTTTTATTTCACCGGAAAGGATAGATATTTCCTCAGCATGGGGCTTACATACATCTTCAGTCCGGATCCTTTTTCGTTGTAAACCAAAATCAAATTGATCTCTTGGTTTGCGGAGTCTAAAGCGATCCCTTCTTTCCAGCCCCGAACCATCAAAGATTCGGAAATCACCCCCGCCGTCTCCGAGTCATCGGCAAGGACAATGGCACTCAGAAGCCCATGACCGACAGGATATCCTGTCCTGGGATCTATTTTAAATGTTTTCCTTAAAGAATCTTGGGAATAAAAAGATGTAAAATCTCCGGATATAGCCATGGAACGGTTTTGAAGTGCGAGGAACCCCTCTTTTTTGATTCCCAGGGAATCTGAAGGGTAAGTCAATTTCGCCTTCCAGACCTCTCCTTTTTCATTCACTCCTTTGGAGGTGGTATATCTTCCCAGTTGTAAAAAATAATTTTGAACCCCTCTTTTTTGCAGAAATGATGAAACTTCATCCAAGGCTAAAGCTTTTCCATAATCGCTTAGATCTAGTCGGATGTTGCTTCTGGTTTTTCTAATTAAAGAATCCGAAAATTGAATTTTTTGAAGTCCTACCAAGAAAAGAATCTCCGCTACATTCACACTATCCCTAAGTCTTGCTCCGGAAGTTGAAAAATTCCATTGGAGGTCAATCGGACCACTGCTGGGGTCCCAAGCAAAATTGGTTTCTCGGTGATTTTTGGAAATAGACTTAAGGAGATCCACTTGAAATTTGGTAGGTCGCAATAAAGTATCTTTGAGATTTAAATCCCGGATTTCAGAGCCAGGTAAGTCTGAAGAAAACTTTTCATTCCATACTTTAAATATGGAATCTACGGAGGTTTCGATCCCGGCAATTTTCGGATGATACAAGACGAGATAGGGCTCATTAAGAATTTCCCCGTTGAAACCTACCAATCCCGACTGTTCAGCAGGTGTTTCGGTGGTTTGGATATTTGATTTTTGAGAGCGGAAAAAGTAAACCACCAATACCATAAGAAGCAGGACAATGGAATAAATGAGATTTTTCCGTGCGTTTGAATTCATTTCTGGAGAATTTGAATTCCAAAGTTAGGTCAATTTTTTTGTCCTCTGAGCTAAAGTCCAAAGTCCTTGGCATGGGCTTTTGTTTATATTTGTGCGTATCCGTTTTGCCATGAGAGAAGATTATTTGAAAGGAGATGAGGAAAATTTAAGCCCAAAGGACCGGGAATTTGAGCGGGCTTTGCGTCCGCTAAGCTTTGATGATTTCACCGGTCAGGCCAAAATTTTGGAAAATCTCCGCGTCTTCGTTCATGCCGCCAAAAAGCGAAAAGAACCCCTTGACCACGTACTCTTGCATGGCCCTCCAGGACTTGGCAAGACCACGTTGAGCAACATCATCGCCAACGAGCTTCAGGCTGGAATCAAAATCACTTCCGGTCCGGTGCTTGATAAGCCTTCCGATTTGGCGGGTTTGCTGACCAACTTGGAGGAAGGTGATGTTCTTTTTATCGATGAGATTCACCGACTCAATCCTATCGTGGAGGAATATCTCTACTCGGCTATGGAGGACTTCCGGATCGATATCATGCTGGATTCAGGACCCAATGCCCGTTCGGTGCAGATTTCCCTCAGTCCATTTACCTTAATTGGCGCGACTACCCGTTCGGGTTTATTGACCTCTCCGCTTCGGGCCCGATTTGGGATCAACTCCCGATTGGAATACTACGATGCCAAGTTGCTGACGGATATTGTGACCCGATCTGCGGGGATTTTGCAAACTCCGATTGATGAGGTGGCTGCCTTTGAAATCGCACGCCGAAGCCGTGGGACACCACGAATCGCCAATATGCTGCTTCGTCGAACCCGAGACTTTGCCGAAGTCAAAGGAAACGGAACGATTACCCTCGAAATCGCCAAAATCGCCCTCAATGCCCTTGACGTGGATGAAAATGGCTTGGATGAAATGGATAACCGTATCCTCTTGACCATCATCGAAAAATTCAAGGGAGGCCCGGTAGGGCTTAGCACAATTGCAACAGCTTGTGGAGAAGAAGCGGAGACGATTGAGGAAGTGTACGAACCTTTCCTTATCCAAGAAGGCTATATGAAGCGGACCGCCCGAGGTCGCATGGCAACTGAATTAGCTTATAAACATTTGAAAATCAAGCCGACCGGAGCGAGTGGGACATTGTTTGATTTGTGATTGAATCTCTAAAAACAATTCAGTTTAAATCGAATAGCTACAGGGGTTTGAGTGTCTTTTAAATCTTAAATTTTGTGGGGTCTATTCGGTTTGGTCTTAAAGTGATGACCTCGATTTCCTCAGCTTTAATTCGATAGTAAATACTAGTTTGAGGACTAAAAACACATTTTCGTAACCCCGACTTTCTTTTTGATTCTGGATACATTTCTGGATTTTTAGAAATCAATTCCAGTGTTTGATTCATTTCCAAAAAAACTTCATTCGCTTTTGAACGCCCGAATTTATGAACAATGTATTCGAGGATTTCGATTTGCTCCTCGATAGCACGAAGCGAATATTTTACTTTCCTATTCAAACTAAAAACCGAATCTAGTTTTAATTAGATCTTTTGCCTCTTCATAGGATACGCTTTTCCCTTCATCTAATTGCCTTATTCCTTCATTTATTGCTTCCTGATCTTCCAAAGACAATTGATCCCAAAAATCTGCTTGATCTTCGATTTTTAGCAGATTTTTGATTGCCTCAAGAATCTCTTCATTTTCTGTTTGAAGGATAGCGGCAATTAGACTTTTCTTAATCTCGATATCCATAAGCTGATTGTTTTCTACTCAAGTTAACGTTTCCAAATTGAGTTTTGGCAAGAATAAATCAAAAAAAGCGGTTCTTACACCGCTTTTGCTGTTTCCATCTGATTGATGATGTCCTCGTAGTCGAGCTTATTCCAGTTTTCAGTGATCAGCGGGTCGGTCATTACTTTGTCCATGATCGCCTCTTGAAGCTTGCCTTGTGCATAGGCCTCGGCATAGCCCATATCCGAAAAGGTCACCATGGTATAGAGTGGAATCCACTCCTTAGGGTAAAGGTCATGCAGCTTAGCCTCGATTTTTTTGCGTAGCTGAAACTTCGGATCGGCTACGCTGTCCCGCATTTCGATGAAGTTTTCCATGGCCAACTGACAGATGGCATCGGTGTCCGGCTTGCGTTTTTTCTGGAATTTTTCAAAAACCAAATCCCAAGCATTGCTACCGAGCTTTTCGATCAGTTGATTGAGAATGTAGCAATCCTCAAAACCGCAATTCATACCCTGCCCATAAAAAGGAACCATGGCATGGGATGCATCACCGATCAGCAATGAGTTTCCCTGAACCCAAGGATAGCACTCCACATTGATCAAAGCAGAAGTCGGATTTTTGAAAAACTCACTTTTCAAATCTGGCATCAATTGATACGCATCATCGAAATAAGCCCTGAAGACCGTTTCCAGATCCTTTTCATCCTGAATTTTTTCAAAGCACACCTTATACCCTTCGAAAGGGAGAAATAAAGTACAAGTAAAAGACTTGTCCGGGTTGGGCAATGCGATCAACATGAACTTTCCTCTTGGCCAGATGTGGAGCGCATTGGGGTCCATGGCAAACTCCCCCGCGGCAGTTGCCGGGATGGTCAGCTCTTTATACCCGTGAGAAATGTATTCCTGCTTATAGTTGAATCTGATCTGCTTTTGCATGGACATGCGAAGGGCAGAATAGGCCCCATCCGCCCCGATGATCACTTGGGGTTGGAGTTTTTCCAATCCCTCGGGAGTTTCAAAAGTGATTTCGTTGGACCTAAAATCTACCTCTTGACACTTGTGCTCAAAGTGAATCTGTGCCCCCAGTCGCTCAGCCTCCTCGGCTAGCAGTTGGTTGAATTTTCCTCTGGAAATAGAATAAATGGCCTGATTGGCCTTTCCGTAGGGGATAAAAGTCGTGCCTCCATGTTCATCATGGATCTTTCGTCCGTACATCGGAATGGCTAAGGGCAGTACTTTGTCCTTCAGCCCGACTTGCTCGAGACTTTTCCAACCCCGATGGCTCAAAGCCATATTGATGGAGCGGCCGCCTTCGTAGTAGGGAGTTTTGCGTTTGTCGGGACGCTTGTCATAGATATGTACGTCCAGACCCTGACGCTTGAGATATATGGCCATCAAGCTGCCGATCAAGCCGGCACCCAAGATGGTGATGGAGTTGTTTTTCATTGGATTAGTTTCCCGCTTTCTTTTAAGCGAATTTCTCCAGGGATTGTTCCAAAATCTTTGCGAAGCGGAACACATCCAAGAAGCTGTTGTACAGCGGAGTAGGTGCCAATCGAATCACATTGGGATTCCTCCAGTCGCCTACCACGCCGTGTTTGTAAAACTCATCGAAGACCGCCTTGCCGCCCCGGTGAATCAGCAAAGATAACTGGCAACCTCTTTCAGCAGGGTTTTTTGGGGTGATTATTTCCAAAACTCCTGATTTTCCGCTGATTTGCTCAATCAGAAACTCCAAAAAGGCAGTCAGTTTTTCGCTTTTTGCCCGGAGATTTTCCATTCCGGCTTCCTGAAAAATATCCAAAGAAGCCTGGTGAGCTGCCAAAGCCAAGACATTGGAATTGGCCAGCTGCCAGCCATCAGCGCCATACATCGGTACAAATCCCTTTTCCATTCGGAAGCGCTCGCCTTCGTCATGTCCCCACCAACCCGCAAAGCGTGGCAGATCCGGACGCTCGGCATAGCGCTCATGGGCAAAAATGCCCGACACATTACCCGGACCAGAATTCAAATACTTGTAACTGCACCAGGTCGCAAAATCCACATCCCAATCGTGAAGCTTCAAGAGGGCATTTCCAGCTGCATGAGCCAGGTCAAATCCAGCTACCGCACCTACTTCATGAGCGGCTTGGGTGATGGCCTGCATATCAAAAAGCTGTCCGGTGTAATATTGAATTCCGGCCATATTGACCATGGCAAGGGAGTCACCTTGCTTATGGATTTCGGCCAAAATATCTTCGGTTCGGAGCGTGTGTTCACCCGGTCTTGGACTGATTTCGACCAGGGTATCTGCCGGATCGAGCCCATGGAATTTGATCTGAGTTTCCAGCATATATTGATCGGAAGGAAAAGCTCCCGCTTCGACGATGATTTTGTAACGTTGTTTGGTCGGACGATAAAAGGAAACCATCAGCAGGTGAAGATTGACCGAAAGATTGTTCATCGCTACCACTTCATGCTCGTGGGCGCCTAAGATTTCTGCAAGAGCAGGTTTCGACTTTTTCCGCACATGATACCAAGCATCTTCTCCGTGAAAATGTCCGTCCACCGCCAAATCTGCCCAGTTGCTCAACTCTTTTTCCAAGTGATCTTTGACAGTTTTGGGCTGAAGGCCGAGCGAATTGCCACAGAAATAAATGGCTTCCTGACCGTTTACTTTGGGAAAATGAAATCGGGATCTGAAATGCGCCAGCGAATCTTTGGCGTCCATTTCCCGTGCAAAAGACTCGGAGTATTGGAATGTATTTGGGTTCATATCTATGGCTTGAATCCTAGGATTGACAATTCTGCAAGGAGGTGTTTTTAATCATGGTTTGAGAGGGAAGACCGGAGACCGATGACCGAAGAATCCTAATTGTGAGATTTATTACTACTTCGAAGGCCTTTTGTGTCTTAGGAGCGTGTCAGCGGTGCTTTTTCACTAGCTGAAAACTTCCAATTGACCACTGCAAACTACTTCTCCATCACTGTTCCACAACTTTTGCAGGTTCTCAGGTCCATATTAGACCAGAATCGCTCCATGATGGGAGGAAGTTGGGTAACGATATCGGTGAGCTCCACGTATTCTTCGTGAAGTTTTTCTCCGCAGTTTTCACAGTGCCAAAGGAAACCGTCTTTTTCTCCCGGTCTGCGGTAGCGTTCCATCACCAGACCGATGGTATTGGCGGGTCGACGGGGAGAATGAGGCACTTTCGCCGGCAGAAGGAAGATTTCCCCTTCCTTGATTTCGATGTCTTTGGGTTTGCCGTCCTCGATGATTTTCAGGACGATATCGCCCTCGAGTTGGTAGAAAAATTCCTCTCCTTCATCATAGTGGTAATCCTTTCGGGAATTTGGACCGCCAACGACCATCACGATAAAATCATCATTTCCTTTGTACACCTGCTGATTGCCGACGGGTGGCTTAAGCAGGTGGCGGTTGTCATCGATCCATTTTTTGAAGTTGAAAGGTTTTGCTACAGCCATTTTTTGATGGATTTGAATTAGGATAAACTCAAAGATAGGTATTGAATACAAATGCAGCGGCGAGATAGTTTTGGAAAAGCGCTTCCATTGGAAAAAGTTTAACTTTGGATTCCTGTTTGAGGAGCAGCTGCCCCTCGTAAATCGACATTCGTAGATCGTAAATTAATCCTTCCCATGCCTTTTCCCATCGCCGATATGCACTGTGACCTCCTGTCTTTTTTGGCGGTAGTTCCCCGTGCAGACCCATTTGATAAAAACCAAATTGCCTGCGCTTTTCCATGGATGCAAGAGGGAGGTGTCAAGATGCAGGTCATGGCGATTTATACTACTGTCGATTCGGGAAGTAGGGCCTTGGCCACCAAGCAGGCAGCTATTTTTGATGAGTTGCTTCGCAAAGAAAAAGAAACGGTTTGCCGATTTGATGGAGATTTTTTCCGAAATCAATCTGAAAAAAGTCCAATCGGAATCATCGCTTCGGTGGAAAATGCGGCGGGTTTTGGCACGGAAAATTCCACCTGGCCTGAAATCTATCAGCAGTTTGATTCGATTGTGGAAAAAGTCGGGCCACTGGCCTACATCAGCCTGACGCACCATACCGAAAACCGATTCGGCGGAGGAAATTATACCGAAGGCATAGGCCTAAAAGAAGACGGCAAGCGCCTGCTCGATTACATGGCAGGAAAGCGGATTCCCATTGATCTTTCACATACTTCTGACTTACTCGCCGAAGGGATTCTCAAACACATTGACCGACATCATTTGCCGATTCCTGTCATTGCCAGCCATTCCAATTTCCGATCCATTTGGAATCACAAGCGTAACCTCAGCGATGAATTTGCGCAGGAAATCATCCATCGTGGAGGCATCATCGGGGTGAATTTTCTCAGAGCATTTCTGGACAATGAAGTTCCGGAAAGGCTGTTTGAGCACCTGCTTCACGGAGTTAAGCTAGGTGAAAATGCCATCTGCTTTGGCGCTGACTTTTTCTACACCAAGGATTTTCCTGACCCAAGTCGCCATCCATTTTACTTTCCCCTTGCAGAAAATGCCGGAAAGTATCCTTCCATTTTGGAGCAGCTCAGCAAGCAGCTTTCGGAGGTTCAGCTTCGCAAAATGGCTTTCGAAAATGTGTTTAATTTCTACCAAAAACTCTGGGACTGATGTCTAGCCACCATTTTGTCAAAGAGCAGCAGGAACCTGCGGTGTTCATTTTGAACACGGAAGGCATTTCGTTTGAGACTGTTTCACCCTTGTTGGAATGGGTGCCCACGGTGCTCGTCTGGCAAGAATGCGTAGAGACGGTGCTAAGTTGGGGGATCAAAGTGGATGTGATTTTGGCCACTCAAGAGTTTCAAAAAGCTAATTATAACCTCCTAGAAGAGCAGTATCCTGTTCGGTTTTTGACCGTCTCTGATGAAGGATTTTTGGAAGAAGGCTTACAGTATTTGCTAGCTTCCCAACACAATGGAGTGCATTTGGTGGGGTTTGATCATGCAGAAATCACTGCCTTGACAGAAAAGGCGAATCTTTTGGATCTGACCGTACTGGATGGAGAGTGGAAGTATTATCCGGTCAAAGAGGGAAAGTTCAAAAAGTGGTTTACATCGTATGAAATCCGGATTTTGGCTAAAGAAAATCAGCCGCTGGAACTTTCCAATTCCAACGGCCAATTGCTTTTTCCTATTCAGTATTTGACTCAGATCGAGGTACCAGAAGGCATTTCTGAGTTTTCCAGTCCGGATATTTTTTGGATTGGGGAAAAGGTAATTTTCTAAGCACCCACCACCAAATACAAGCCTGCTGCCAATAAGGCGCCAAGAATTGGACCGAGGATCGGAACCCAAGAATAGTCCCAATCCGAGCTTCCTTTTCCCTTGATAGGCAAAAGCTGATGCATGATTCTAGGTCCCAGGTCACGGGCAGGGTTGATGGCATAGCCGGTGGTGCCGCCCAAAGCCAATCCAATCACCCAAACCAAAAACGCTACCGGTAATGCACCGACAGAACCCAATCCGATGGGTGTTCCTGCAGTGTCTTCCAATTTTGCTCCAGCGATATAGAGAATCACAAAAATCAAAACAAAAGTCCCAATCACTTCTGAAAGAACACTTGTGCTGAAGTTTCTCACGGTGGGATCGGTACAAAATGGCGCCCGCTTCAATCCTGGATCATCTGTCATGTCGAAATGGTGACGATACATCAGCCAAGCCAAGCCCGACCCGAGCATTGCGCCGCCTAATTGAGCGATAATGTACCCGGGAGCTATGGACCAATCAAATTTGCCTACAGTTGCCAAACCGATGGTCACTGCCGGATTGAGATGAGCACCACTATAAGGTCCCGC
The DNA here is from genome assembly GCF_003253485.1 of Algoriphagus aquaeductus. Classification (GTDB taxonomy): domain Bacteria; phylum Bacteroidota; class Bacteroidia; order Cytophagales; family Cyclobacteriaceae; genus Algoriphagus; species Algoriphagus aquaeductus. The sequence goes on from NZ_QKTX01000018.1 coordinate 41,065, forward strand.
CACGACTACCCCACAAAAGACAGCAAGAGCCCAAGCTGTAGTGATGGCGATCAAACCACCTCCGTTTCCTTTGGTTCCCGGTAAAATTACATTGGCAACCACACCTGAACCAAGCAGGATAAGAATACCAGTTCCGATAAATTCTGCTACGATTGCGTTCATTCTACCCAGTTTTTAGAGCGTTCGACTGCCTTATGCCAAAAGTGTATCAACTGATCACGCTTTTCAGCTTCCATGTTAGGTTCGAAACTTTGGTCAGCTTCCCATAACTCTTGCAATTCTTCCTGATTTTTCCAAAATCCCACAGCCAATCCCGCCAAAAATGCAGCGCCGATGGCTGTGGTTTCGATGATTTTTGGGCGTTTGATTTCGCAGCCAAGTAGGTCCGCCTGGAATTGCATCAGGAAATTGTTGGCAGTAGCTCCTCCATCCACCCGGAGTTCTTGAGTAGGTTTCCCGCTGTCTTTTTCCATGGCTTTGAGTACATCAAAGACTTGGTAGGCGATCGCTTCCAAGGCTGCGCGGGTCATGTGGGCGATGGTCGTGCCACGTGTGATGCCAAAGAAAGCTCCCCGTGCATTTTGATCCCAGTGCGGGGCCCCTAGTCCGGCCAAGGCAGGAACAAAGTACACGCCGTCGTTATCATCCAGGCTGGTGGCCAATTTTTCGGTTTCCTTCGCATGACTGAAGAGTTCGATGCCATCTCTCAGCCATTGAATCGCCGCTCCGCCAATGAATACAGAGCCTTCGAGTGCATAGTTGATCTTGTTGCCTATTTTCCAAGCAACGGTAGTGAGTAGTTGATTTTGGGAGCGAACGGCCTCTTTTCCGGTATTCATGACCAAGAAGCATCCTGTTCCGTAGGTGGTTTTAGCCATTCCGGGTTGGGTGCAAAGCTGTCCAAAAAGTGCCGCCTGCTGATCTCCGGCCACTCCTGCAATCGGGATTTTGGTATTGAGCACATCGCCTGCGGTCTCGGTGAATACCTCGCTGCAGCTTTTCACTTCAGGCAGCATCGAGGCAGGTATGCCGAATAATTCCAACAGTTCCTTGTCCCATTCCTGCGTATGAATGTTGAAAATCATCGTGCGACTTGCATTGGTGATGTCGGTGAGGTGACTTTTTCCAGCTGTCAGCTTCCAAATCAGCCAAGAATCCACCGTGCCAAAAGCCAGTTCTCCCGCTTCCGCTTTTTGCCTTGCTCCTTCTACATTTTCCAGGATCCAGCGGATTTTGGTAGCGGAGAAATAGGCGTCGATGATCAATCCAGTTTTGGCAGCGATTTGCTCGGCATGGCCTTTTTCCTTGAGCTCATTGCAATAAGGGGCAGTTCTTCGGTCTTGCCAAACGATGGCATGATAGAGCGGTTTTCCGGTTTTTCGATCCCAGACAATGGTCGTTTCCCGCTGATTGGTGATGCCGATGGCAGCGATTTGGTCAGCGCGTATGCTTTTGTTAACCAAGGCTTCGATCATGACCGCCGATTGGCTGGACCAGATTTCATCCGGGTCATGCTCCACCCATCCTTGTTTGGGAAAGTGCTGCTTGAATTCCTTTTGGGCGACGGAGACGATTTGCCCTTTTTGGTCAAAAATAATGGCTCTGGAGCTCGTTGTGCCTTGATCCAAAGCCAAAATGTAAGGTTTGTTTTGGGACATTTTTGGGTTTAGAGGTTAAAGGTAAAGGGTCGGTTTTATGTGCTTTTGATGAGGTATTTTTCTGCAGTTTTCTTGAAATCAACCAGTTCGGAATCGATCCAAGCTTGGTCTTTTTGAAGTGCAACGGCCATGGTTTGGGCCACTTTCTCAGCCGAATCCAATGCTGCCTGCGCATCGAGAATCAACATACGAATTCTTCGGGAAAGTACATCTTCCACTTTGACGGCCATTTCATTTTCGCAGGACCAGACGACCTCTGCCAGGATATTCGGGAATGCCGGATGGATGGGCTCGCTCCATTCTGGGTTTTCCTTTGCGAGTTGCTGGATTTTTACTGCGTCCGAACCGTAAACACTCCAATGTCCTGACGGAATTTCAGTTGTGAAGCCATGGATTTTCTGATTAAGGGATTTGCTTGGGTTGAGTTTCTGTCCGGTGATTTGGGTAAAATAGTCCACGGTGTCTTCGCCCATTTTTCGATAGGTGGTCCATTTGCCTCCGGTAAGGGTTACCAAGCCGCTTTGGGATACGATTACCTTGTGGGAGCGGGAGATTTCTTTGGTTTTGGTGCTGCCTTCTTTGGGTCTTGCGAGTGGTCGGAGCCCAGCAAAAACAGCTTTGACATCGGCTCTGCTTGGTTTTTTGGTTAAATAACCACTGGCTGTTTCCAACACAAAATCAATTTCCCTTTGCAAAGCTTCGGGTTCGAGTTTGGCTTTTTCCCGAAGGGTGTCTGTCGTACCTACTACGAGTTTGTTGTGCCAAGGTACAGCAAAAAGCACACGCCCGTCCCGGGTTTTGGGAATCATCAAGGCGTCTTTTCCACCCAAAAAATCTAAATCCATAACCAAATGAATGCCTTGGCTAGGCTGAATGGTTTTTGGTGCTTCTGGATTATCCATTTGCAAGATTTTGTCCGCAAAAACGCCAGTGGCATTGACGACCATTTTGGTCTGGATTTCCAGTTTTTCTTTGGACTGTTCGTCGATGACTTTTAAGCCGGAGATTTTGCCTGAGTCATTTTTCACAAGCCCAGAAACCTTCATGTAATTCAAGACACAGGCTCCAAGCTCATCTGCTGTTTGAGCAATGTTGAGTGCCAGTCTTGCATCGTCAAACTGCCCGTCGTGGTAGACCACTCCGCCTTTGAGTTGGTCTTGGTTTACGGAAGGAAGGCGGCGAACCGTTTCAGCTTTGGAGATAAATCTGGACTTTCCGAGACGGAGCTTGCCTGCCATCCAGTCGTAGATTTTCAGTCCTGCGCTATATTGAATGCGGTCCCACCAAGTATAGATTGGAATAATGAAGGGTTGGTTTTGGGTGAGGTGGGGGGCATTTTTAAGGAGCATTCCTCGTTCTTTGAGGGCTTCCAAAACCAACGCGATATCGCCTTGGGCCAGGTAGCGAACTCCCCCATGTACCAGTTTGGTGCTTCGGCTGGAGGTTCCTTTGGCAAAATCAGCCTTTTCCAACAAGACTACTGAAAGCCCTCGGGAAACGGCATCCAAGGCTACTCCAAGCCCGGACGAACCGCCGCCAATCACGGCAATATCCCAGATTTTACTTTTATCTCTAAGCTGATTTAAGTTTTCTTCTCGATTCATTTTCTTTCCCTTCTGGGCTAAAAGTAATTCAAAAGGAAATAAAAAGAAATTAAACGAAAGTAAAATTTACGAAATGGTTTCCAATTACTTTCTTTTAATTACTTTCGAGTGATCAAATTGAAAAGTCATGACCATTGCAGAACGGCATAAGCATATATTGGACGAACTGGCAAAAAGCGGATTTGTCAGTGTATCTGACCTCGCCAAATCACTCCAAGTGACGGTTGTGACGATTCGAAAAGATCTAAAAATCTTGGAGGACAAGGGCTTGCTCTATCGCTCTCACGGAAGTGCCACCTCGGTATCTCCCTATGTGTCTGACCGCTCGGTTCAGGTCAAGAAACTGGAGCAGGTGGAGGAAAAGAGCAGAATTGCGCAGAAAGCCTTGGAATTTTTAGAACCGAAAGATGCCATCATTATTGGTTCGGGTACGACTGTAGGTGCTTTTGCGCAAGCGATTCCAAGGAATTATCCCTTGACGGTGTTGACTTCTGCCATGAATGTAGCGATGGCCCTGATCGATACCACGGAGATCGAACTGGTGCAGCTTGGAGGAGTGGTGCGAAAAAGCAGCAGTTCTGCAGTTGGACATTTTGCTGAGGAGATGCTCAAAAGTTTTGCCTGCAGTAAATTGTTTCTCAGTGTGGACGGCATCAGTCTGGACCACGGGCTCACCACATCCAATATGATGGAAGCCCACCTCAATGCTCAAATGATCCGATCCGTTCAGAAGACCATCGTGCTGGTCGATAGCCGGAAGTTTGGTCGAAAAGGATTTGGCAAAATCGGTGAACTCGAAGACGTCGATGTGATCATCACCGACTCGGGAATTCCGGAGATTTTCAAAGAAAAGCTGGAAGAAAAGGGAATCGAAGTGGTGGTAGTTTAAAAGTCTTTGTACACCTTTCGCTCGACCTTGGATCCATTTTTCTCCAAGGTCACCACATAGATAAAGTCGTATTCCAAGTCAGTCAGATCGGCGAATTTTTCTCCATCGCCCACAAAATAGTTAGCCAATTGACTGACGGTGTTGCTGTGGCCGACCACCAAGATGTTTCCTTCTCTTTTGCGAAGCTCTTCTACCAAGGCGTCATGATTGTTGGGATCGTAGATTTCGATCTCGATACTGGCTTGGTCTGCTGTAGGTTTTGCCGTATTTCTGGTGCGGATATAATCTGTGGAAAATATATGCTTGATATCCTCTTTTTCCAGAATCTGTGAAAGTTTCAATGCTCTCACGCCACCCACAAATGCCAGTTCAGGATCATTCCCCACCAATTGCTTTTCGGCATGACGGACAATGTAGATGGTCTTAGGAGAATTTGGTGATGTACAAGCTCCTAGCATTAGAAGCAGGCTGAAGAGGAGGAGTAGGTTTTTCATAGATTTTTAAAGGTATGCTCCGGGAGATTAGAGATATGCTTCGCAAAATAGAAGGCCTGTCTCGGCGCTAGCCATATTTTTTTATCTGCGAAGCTATCTTTTTGATTATCCCGAAAAGGTATTGTCCAGATGCTGATCCTTGGCTTTGACTTCTTCAAATTCCAGGAATTGTTCCCAGAAATCTATTTCAGGAAGTGCTGCTCTGAGGAAGATTTTTTCTTTTTTGATCGGATGAACAAACACCAAGTGAAAAGCATGAAGATTGATGCTACCGTCAGGATTGGCTTTAGAGAATCCGTACTTTACATCGCCTCGGATCGGGCAACCCATGGACGCTAATTGAACGCGAATCTGATGCGGACGGCCAGAAATCGGTCTAACTTCCAGAAGCCAGTGATCGTTGAGTTTGCCTAGCACCTTGTAATTGAGCTCGGATTTTTGTGAACCCGGTACTTCTGTATCGTGTGCGGTGACGAAGTTTTTGGCTTCGTCCTTGGTCAGCCAGTGCGTGAGTTTACCTTGTTCTTCTTTCGGGCGACGCTTCACGATAGCCCAATAGACTTTGTGAATGTCTCTTTTGCGGAAAAGCTCCATCATTCGCTCCAGTCCTTTGGAGGTCCGGGCAAAAGCCACCAAGCCACTGACCGGCCGGTCCAAACGGTGAATCGGGTGGAGAAAAACCGCTCCCGGCTTTTCATATTTATTGGCAATATACTCTTTGCAGTAGTCCGTCAGTGTCTTGTCTCCGGTTTTATCCCCTTGTACCAAGACCCCCGCCGCCTTGTTGACGACTAGGAGGTGATTGTCTTCATAGACAACAGAAAATGGTTTTGTTCTCATAATGAATCACAAAGGTAGGGGAATATGTTGGATGACCGATGTCGGATGTCTGATGCATCGGTCATCGGTCACCCTACATCCAACAGTTTTTTAATCTCATAATCCTGCAAATGCGCATTTAGCCAGCCGGCTTCGAGATAGGCCCCGTATTTTTTGTAGAAATTGATCGCAGGCTTGTTCCAGTCCAGTACCTGCCACATCATACCGGTACACCCATCTTCGAGACACTTGGCCATCACCCGGTCGAAAAGTAGTTTCCCGGCACCATTTCCTCGCTCGGATTCGGTGACTACGATATCCTCGAGGTATAATCTTTTCCCTTTCCAGGTAGAATAGCGATAGTAATAAATGGCAATACCGATGATCTCTCCTGTGGTGTTTTTCTCACAAACATAAAGACCATATACCGGATTGGGACCGAATCCGTCTTTTTCCATCATCTCCAAGGTGTTGGTGACCTGTTCGGGAGCTTTTTCATACAGGGCGAGTTCCTTGATCAGTTCGAGTACTCGGGGCAGATCTTCGATTTTGCCTTCGCGGAGGGAATACATAGGCTTTTGTGGGGAAGTGATTTGCTATTTTGTTAACTATGCGCCTAAATTAGTCAAAACCTGAGAAACGAATGTTTTTAGCCATCGATGCCGGCAATTCCAATGTAGTTTTTGCACTTTTTGACTCCAAAAGCGGCAAGTGGACCAATCAATTTCGATTGGAAACTAAAACACCCAAATTGATTTCTCAGCTTAGTAAAAAGGTTCCGCTCTATTTTCTCGAGCATGATATCCATGTTTCCCAGATTGAAAAGATCGGTTTTAGCTCCGTGGTGCCTGAGATCAACGGCATCATCGAGCAGTTTTGTGAAAGTTTTTTTGGACAAGCCCCGTATTTGATTCAGCCAAAAAGCTTCTCTAAACTACCTGTCAAGCCTGTGCGGCCCAATGAAATCGGTAGCGATCTCATGTGCAATGTAATGGCGGCTTATTCGCGGGTATCGGGCCCCGTAATTATTGTGGATTTTGGTACAGCATTGACTTTTACTGCCGTGGGACAGGATGGGTTGATCTTAGGGGTTTCCATTGCTCCGGGACTTCAAACTGCGATCAAAGCACTCTTCATGAATACCTCCAAATTGCCTGAAGTGGAGTTGAAAATGCCTGAGTCTGCTTTGGGGAAAAATACGATCCATGCGATCCAGGCAGGGATTCTTTATGGATACACTGGCTTGGTTAAGGGAATGCTCGAGGCAATTAGAAAAGAAACACAACTTGATTTCAAGGTGATCGCCACAGGAGGGCTTTCTTCGATTTTGACCAATTTGGAAGAAGAATTCGACGTAGTAGATCGAAACTTAACCTTGGAAGGACTTCGACTGATTACCGAAGCTAATTCCTGACTCAGCGATTTACCTCAAAGCTCACATCCCATTCTTCAACCACCCTGATTTTATCTTTGAATTCTCTGTGAAGTGGATTGATGAGGAGATTATGTTCCAGAGAAAAACTACCTAAAGGGATTCGGCAAGAAGGGATTTTTAGAAAAGGAGAGAGCATACTCTTGGCCCAGGCAGAACCAAACTCCTGGGTTGATCTTGGATAGGGTCGGTTTTTCCAATTATCCGGGAGTTCGGAAATGTCGAGCTCGGGAATTTTTCCCTCGATTTCAAAAATGATCAGCTTCCATTTGCTTTGTGTGACGACTGAACCTTTGATGCTTAGCATTTCCAAAAAGTTAAGCGAACTCACCGAGCATGCATAGATCATCGGAGTGCCATAGAGATTCCATCGGCCTGGCCCTATGCCATAGCCCAAGGAATCACGGCCGGGAAGATGCTCGATCAGTCGGAAGTAGCGCATCAGAGAATATTACCCCAGGAAATCGCCTCCAAGGCCTGATCCACCAAGGATATCTGATAAGGATTCTTGAGAAGGTCAACGGGTCTTTGGGAAGAAAGGGCAGTATTGGGGGTGCGAAGCCACTCGGACATGAGCTCTTCTGAACCAAATATCCGGATGCCTTTGGCGATAATCTGATCCATCTCGAGTAGGTTTTTGGTGATGGCCTTGCTGAGCTTGCGATCGTCCTTTTTCCAACGGAACAGTGTACTCGGATCCACTTCCAGCAGCTCGGCCACATCCTGTGAAGTAAAATCCAAGTAATCGAAAAAAGGACTTGTCTCATGAAAATCCAGCACAGCCTCACCATACTGCTCCCGCTGCTCGGCCACGATAGAAGGAGACTGCGTGAAAAAGTGATAGGCCCTAGGTCCTGACTCGATCACTTCGGTGTGCTGATCATCAAATCGGATTTTCCAAGTCGTGCTCATGGCTATTTCTTTTATTCCCAGAAAGTTATCAAGAAAAATTGTATTTGCAATACCTCTAACTCCTTTTTGCAATAATATCTTTTACGATAGCCTCGGCGTGAGAGATGCTGTTTTCGATAAAAAATTCCCGGGTATTTAAACCTCCGCACACTACTCCTGCTAAGTAAACTCCCGGAACATTGGATTCCTGATTAGTTTGGTCGTAGCAGGGTTGTCGCTTCTCGTCCAGGCTTAGTTCCACACCGAGTTGATCGAGTAGCGAAAAGTTGGGTTTGTAGCCGGTCATGGCGAGTACCCAATCGTTTGGAATGGTGACTTCACCGTCTTGGGTAGAAATGACCACCTCCTGAGCTTTGATTTCCTTGACTTTGGATCGGGTGAAAGCCTTGATCGAACCCTCTTTGATTCGGTTCATGATATCCGGGCGGACCCAATATTTGACATTATCATCTACCTCGTCTCCCAAAAGCACCATGCTGACTTCTGCGCCTTTTCTCCAGCATTCCAAAGCTGCATCTACGGCCGAATTGGCACCACCTACCACCAAAACCTTCTGTCCGATAAAGGGCCAGGGTTCTTTATAATAGTGAAGAACCTTCGGTAAGTCCTCGCCTGGGACATTCATGAGATTGGGAAGATCATAAAAGCCTGTAGAAAGCACGATTTTTCGGCATTGATAAGCCCTTTTTGAAGTTTTGATCTGAAAAAGATCCCCCACTTTTTTTACCGATTCTACTCCTTCATAGAGGTTGACGTTGAGCTTAAAATGGAAATAGATCCGTCGATAATATTCTAATGCTTCGGTACGTGTCGGCTTGGCACCTACGGACATAAATGGGATTCCGGCCATCTCCAGTCGATCGGAAGTGGAGAAAAAAGTCATGTTCAACGGATAGTTGTAGATCGAGTTGCAAAGCGCTCCTTTTTCCAAGATGAGGTAATCTAGGCCTGCTTTCCCTGCTTCGATCCCACAAGCGAGGCCTATGGGCCCGCCTCCGATGATAATCAAATCATGTATAGGTTGCATAGTTGAGAAGTTTAAAATTGGACTTCTTCGTCCTTAAAATTAGCAGGGTCCCAAGCAAAACTCCGTTCCCGAATCAAGGTCTTTCCGTTTTTGTCTTTTACAACAGCCGTGGATGAGACGGTTCCATAGTTAGGAGGTATTCGAATCAATTGGGAAGAAAGTTCAATTTCAGTTTCTTTGGGGATCCCTGTATTCGGTAAAAGTTCTTCAGGGTATTTTTCCTTTGATTTTAAAATTGCCAGGAGTTGTTCAGGTGAGGGCGATTTTAGACTAGATTGGAGTTGATGTTTGGCCAGTTCTGTTTTAGGCCAAGGATCATTGAGTAAGCCATTGCTGAGGCCATGAATTCCCGGTTGAATTTCCATAAGACCATTTCCATAATTACTCATATAAAAAAGACGGTCTCCATCAGAAACGAGCAGATTGAACCCATCAAATTCGGCTTTTTTCTCCCAGACTTGATCCAAGTAGTTTTCGGGAGAAATAGCGGAAGTGAGGAAATCGGAAACCAAAACTCCCCGACTTATTTTTGCCTGCCTTTTCTGCGTGAAATCTCGGTAATTGGTCAGTAAGGCCCATTTACCGGCTGGATGAAAGCCCATCCAAGTCCCACCACCCTGAAGGTCTTTTCCAGCATAAAAACCTTCTTCCCAACGATGCATGGAAAGGGTGGGGCGATGAAAAAACTCATCTCGATTGGCACTAATCAAAAGCGGAAAATCAGGATGGACCTTCCAGGATAACGCTACCAGACACATAAGATTAAAGGTAAAAAAAAGAGGCTGTACTCAGACAACCTCTTTTTGGGGTGATTAACCAACTTGCTCCTTTTTCAGACTTGGGTAGTCGGTAAACCCTTTTTCACCGGGGGTGTAAAAGGTACTTTGATCCCACTCACTCAGAGGGGCGTTTTCCGCAAAGCGTTCCACTAAATCGGGATTTGAGATAAATGGCTTGCCAAATGCAACTGCATCCGCCAAACCCGCTTCAATGATTTGGTTCCCTTTTTCCTGATCAAATGCACTGTTGATCACCAAGGTGCCTTTGTATAACGGTCGATATCTCTCGGCAATATTCGGTTCGGCAAAAGGAATTTCGCTCACATCGGTAAATGGCTCCGAGAGGTGGAGGTAAGCCAAGTTGTATTTGTTTAGCTTAGTGACGATATAATCGAAAGTCGGGATGGTCTCTTCATCCATGGTCATCCCAAATACTCCATGCAACGACGGATTGAGGCGAACACCGATTCGGTTTTCAGGCATTACTTCCTTGATCGCATCGATTACCTCGAAAAGAATTTTTGCCCTGTTTTCAATGCTTCCCCCATATTCGTCGGTTCGATGATTGGAAGTCGCATTGAAGAATTGGTGAAGTAAATAGCCGTTGGAAGAATGGATTTCTATTCCGTCAAAACCCGCTTCCATGGCATTTTTCGCTCCGTTTTTGAAGTCAGCAATGGTCTGTTTGATCTCCTCCAGAGTCATCTCCTTAGCAGTTACCGTGTCCTTGAATCCCTGAGGGGTGTAAGACTTGGAGTTGGGATTGGTAGCAGATGCCGAAAGCGGTAATTCTCCGCCGTGGAAATCCGGATGGGACATGCGGCCCACGTGCCAAAGCTGGATGAAGATATGTCCACCAGCCTCATGAACAGCTTGAGTAACTTGCTTCCAGGCTTCGGTTTGGGCTTCAGAATAGATGCCCGGAGTGTTAATGTACCCGACTGCTCTTGGAGAAATTTGAGATCCTTCAGAAATAATCAATCCGGCTGAAGCTCTTTGGGCATAGTACTTTGCATGAATATCAAAGACCTTGTTTTCTGGATTATTGGCTCGGCTTCGGGTCATTGGAGCCATCCACACTCTGTTTTTCAGTTGTAAATCACCGACTTGAATAGGTTGTAAAAGCGCTTGTGTAATACTCATGGTAGTTTGTTGGTTTCGAAATTCAATGTCTATACAACTATTATGCAATGCAGAATGTTCCTTTTCTTGGAAGTTTTCTGTACTTTGTCTGTGTTATCACCACAATTAATGGATCCAACACTGATCGTTATTACCGGAGCTGCCAGTGGCATTGGTCTTCAACTTGCGCGTCATTTTCAGGGGAATAATTTGTCCTTAATCTTAGTAGACCTGAACCTTGGCCCGTTGGAAAACTCTTTTTCATCCTCTAAAATTCACCTTATAGGCGGAGATGTTGCCAAAGAAGAAACTTGGCATCAAGTCTTGGAAAAGGCAAAGGAAATTCACTTGCCTATTTCGCATTTGATCAATTGCGCAGGAGTGATTCGTCCTGGTTTTTTGGTTGATTATGCTATTTCAGATATTGATTATCATCTGAATATCAATGCCAAAGGGGCAATTCTTGGAACCACGCTTATTGCCAGGGAGATGAAATTTCAGGAATTTGGGCACATTATAAATGTTTCTTCCTTGGCTGGCTTGGCACCGGTTTCGGGATTGAGTTTATACGTGGCTTCCAAGTTTGCCTTGCGTGGATTTTCTTTAGCAGTAGCTGCAGAGTTACGTGATTATGGGGTGGATGTGAGCGTGATTTGCCCCGATTTGGTTCAGACACCGATGCTGGATATACAACTGGAATATCCGGAGGAGTCTAAACTTACATTTAGCGGTTCCTCTAAGATTCTTCAACCTGAAGATATTGTGAAAGAAATCTTGGACTTGATGGAGAATCCCAGACTTCAGGTGACCGTCCCTTCTTCTCGAGGATTATTGGCAAAAATTGCCGGAGCCTGGCCACAGTTGAGTGAAATTTTTAGAAACTCCTTGGAGAAAAGAGGGATAAAAAACCTTCAAAAACTACGTAAGTAACCGATTTTGAGCGATTAACACTTTTTAATACGATAATTATCGTATTTATTTTGAAATTACGATTGCCTTCGTATAACTTTGGTACGAAAGCTATCGTAATTACGCTCATGAACAAACCAACAGAAGCCGAATTGGAGATTTTGTCGATTCTCTGGGAATTGAAGGATGCCAGTGTCCGCCAAGTCCATGAACGGTTGGCTGAAACCAAAGACACGGGTTATACCACCACCCTCAAGATCATGCAAATTATGCATGCCAAAGGGATGCTCGCTCGTGATGAGGAGAGCCGAACCCATGTCTATCGTCCCTTGGTCAAGCAGGGAGATACTCAAAAGTCCCTCTTGAAAAATTTACTCTCCACAGCCTTTGGAGGGTCCTCCAAATCTCTGGTCATGCAGGCTCTAGGCCAAGAGAAGCCTTCCAAAGAAGAACTGGATGAAATAAGAGCTTTTCTCGACAACCTAGAAAACGATAACCGATGAAATCGAGCATATCGGAAGGGGCACATCCTTCCATGATTTTAAGTCAAGCTAGATTCCATATGGCCTTAAAGAAAAAATTATAATCATATGACACTTTTAAATGATTGGATCTCAGAAGAATTGCTGAAGGCTCTTGGATGGACCCTGGTTCACGCACTTTGGCAGCTGATCTTAGTAGCAGGAATTTTATGGATCGTCTTACATCTGGTCAAAAAGTCCAGCCCTGCTTTGAAATACGGACTTGCAGTGGGTGCCTTGGTGTTTTCATTTGTACTGACTTTCGCTACGTTCACCTATGAATGGTCGCAGATTGAATCAAATCCTGTCTTTACCTTGTCAGAGACGGAGTTTATACTCGTCTCTTCGACAGCAATTTCCCAAGATCTCACCTGGGAATCCCGAATTGTTCAAGCTACCGCTTGGATTGATCGTAATCTTCCGATTTTGGTTAATTTTTGGTTTTTTGGATCCCTTTTATTTCTGTTCCGACTGGTCAATAGCTTGGCGGAAGTACGAAATCTCAGGAGAAATGCATCCTTGATCCAAGACTTTGAACTGGAGAAAATCACGTACCGACTCATGGGTAAACTGAACATCAACCGGGAGGTACAGCTCCGTTCCAGTTCATTTGCACAATCCCCATTGACTTTTGGCACCGTTAAGCCTGTGATTTTACTTCCCGCTGCGCTGATTTTCCAACTTACCCCCTTGCAGCTAGAAGCTATCATTGCTCATGAACTCGCTCATGTCAAACGAAATGATTATCTCAGCAATCTGCTTCTTTCTGGATTGGAGATCCTGTTTTTCTTCCATCCTTGCTACTGGTGGATGAGCCAAACTGTCAAGGAACTGAGAGAAAATGCCGCAGATGATTTAGCATTGAAGACGGGTGTACAGCCCAAAGTTTTGGCAACGAGTCTAGCCGAAGTGCTAAACTTTGCCAAGCAAAATCCTCCCGAACTCGCTCTTGCTGCCGGCAAAAAGAGAAATCCAACCCTGCTTCGAATCAAGCGAATGCTAGGCTATCCAACTGAAAACTATCCACAAACCCCTATTATCTCTATCCCCATGTTACTTACGCTATTTCTCAGTGCCGGCCTGATGGCGAGTGCACAGCAAGATGCTCCCAAACCTATTGAACCTGTAATTCAAAAAAGCAATGCTTCTTCGATTGAACCTGCTTTTGCCCCGCTTTCTGTAACAGACACGATTCCTGAAAAACCCAAAACCACTCCCAGTGCTCCGAAAGATGTCAAAGTTTATGGAAATAATGTGATGGTTTTTAGTTCTGGTGATGGTTTTGAATATAAAATCAAAGGAGATACTCTGATCACCGGCGAAGACACGATTATCCTAACCGGTCGCTCCAAGGAGGCTCTTTTGAAACTCAGACAACTTGACAAGTCAGGACTTCCCACCCTAGAATTGCCAATGGCCCCTAATTTTCCGGTTTTAGCTTTTTCAGATGCTCCGATGCCGAGCTTCGAATTTGAAATGAATGGAGTACCTGCCATGCCGTTATTGGATATGAAGGAGTTTCCTATGTTACTCGATCCGAAAGACAGGTTGATGGTGATCCCATTTGACGGGAATATTCCAGGATTTCAATTTCGGACGGACACCACGAAAATGACACCAGAAGAACAGAAACAGTGGGCGGAAAAAATGAAAACATGGTCGGCTGAAATGGAAAAACGCTCTGAAGAGTGGGCGGCTCGATGGAAAGAGAATGCAGCGGAAAGAGAAGCCAAGATTGAAGCCTGGAAAAAAGAGATGGAGCCTAAAATGAAGGAATTTGAGCAGAAAATGAAAGAATGGCAGGAAGCTCAAGGTCCTAAAATGAAGGAGTTTGAGGAAAAAATGAAAGCTTGGCAAGAAGCCCAGGAACCCAAGATGAAAGAGTTTGAACTTAAAATGAAGGAGTGGGAAGCGACCCAAAAGCCGAAACTTGAAGAGTTCCAGAAGAAAATGGAGGCTTGGCAAAAAGAGCACCAAGCCAGATTGGAAGAGTTCCAAAAACTGCTCAGGGAAGAACTTAAAAAAGACGATAACTAATTGTGTGTTGATGCTATCGAAAGACCTGCCTGTTTGGGCAGGTTTTTTTTTGCTTATTTTTTTGAGATTCCCGAAAAGGAGGATTTTCCATGGGATTTTCTCCCACTTTTTCGAAAAGCACGGCTCCGCTTTTGATTCACAAGAAGATTTGATCCCGAAAAACCTTAAAATTTCTACAATAAGGCCATTTTTTGGGTAGTATTTAGCCCTCTTAACCTCCTGAAAATCAACAAAAATTTCTTTCAATTTTTAGAAAAAAATATTGGCTTGGAATATTCTTTTGGCTACTTTTAATCCAAAGTGGGAAAAAGTGGGAGAAAGTGGTAGAATGTGTAACTCATTTTCTTACTTTTGTTTTTACAGAAAACTCTAGCGAATAGAAGTCAAGTCATGTTCAACAGTCAATACGATAGCAAGCTGGATCCCAAAGGGCGTCTGGTGTTGCCTGCCAAAATCAAGGCGGCAATTCCGGAAGCTAATGGGCCATCGCTCATGCTCCGCATGGCCGAAGACAAATGTCTTGCCCTCTATCCCATGGTAGAGTATAAGAAGCTGGAAAGTCAGATCAAGTCCCTGAATATCAATAATCCGGAACAGCGTATGCTGCAAAGGTCATTTTTCAATTCCATCGTCGAGGTGGAACTGGATGCTGCAGGGCGATTACTGATTCCCAAGCTTTACCAAACCTATGCCAGCCTTGACAAGGACGTTGTGGTAGTCGGTATGGGAACTCGCATCGAACTCTGGAATCCTGACAATTACCTCAAAAACATCATTGTAGATCCGGCGGACTTGTCCGGCCTGATGGAAAAGTATCTCTCCTAAGCGCTATGACTGAGTCTGTGTACCATATCCCAGTGATGCTTGCCCAATGCACTGAAGGCTTGGCTATTAATCCCAACGGGATTTATGTCGATGTCACTTTTGGGGGAGGAGGTCATTCAAGGGAAATTTTAAAACACCTGGATAGCGGGCATTTGTATGCCTTTGATCAGGACAAGGACGCGGTAGCCAATGCTCCCGAGGATGGTCGATTTACCTTGATTCAGGCCAATTTCAGAGATATCAAGCGGTACCTCCGATTGTATGGAGTCAAGCAGGTAGACGGGATATTGGCTGATTTGGGGATTTCTTCTCATCAGATCGACGAGCCGAGTAGAGGGTTTTCGACCCGATTTAGCGGCAGTTTGGATATGAGAATGAATCAGTCAGCCGAATTATCGGCCAAAGAGGTCTTAAATACTTATGAGGAAGGAAAGCTTCATAAGATTTTGGGAATCTACGGGGAGGTAAAAAATGCCAAAACGCTGGCTCAGGCAATAGTCGCAGAACGTGCGGCAAAGCCTTTTGATACGACGGAGGGCTTCACGGCATTCTTGAAAAAGTTTGCTCCACGAGGTAAAGAGTTTAAATACTTCGCGCAGGTCTTTCAGGCTCTGCGAATAGAAGTAAATGATGAGATGGGCGCATTGGAAGAAATGCTCCTCAGTGCCGTGGACTTGCTCAAGCCCGAAGGCCGATTGGTGGTGATGAGCTACCATAGCTTGGAGGATCGCTTGGTGAAAAACCTGATCATCAAAGGGAAATTTCAGGGTGAGGTGGAAAAGGATTTTTACGGAAATCTGATCCGTCCGCTCGAGCCGTTGACCAGAGGCGCAGTGGTAGCGGATGAAGCGGAAGTTGCGACAAATCCGCGGGCTAGAAGTGCCAAGTTGAGAGTAGCTAAAAGAACAGGAAAATGAGTCAGAACACCTTTAAGCGGAAACTGAAGGCTGGGAACTCTCCAAAAGGAGGTCCCAAGAAGACCATTTTTACCTGGATCGAGGAGAAGCTGGATGTCACCGGAATTTTAGGTGAAGGCGTTCCTGTGCAATTGGTCCCGCCTGTTGGATTCCTGGTGTTGCTTGCTTTGATCTATATCTATAGCAATCACAGGGCGGAAAACATGGTCCGAAAAATTGAAAAAGCCCAACAGGAGGTGGAAGACCTGCGAGCAGATGTCACCACCCTGGAAGCAGAATATATGCAAAGCAGCATGCAATCCGAAGTGGCTAAGCGTGCCGCCAAGCTAGAAATCTATGAGTTGAATCAGCCGCCTATCAAAATAGAAGTAAACAAGTGAACATCAAACGCTCCATAGTGCTCCGAGTGAGGGTGATTTTCATCCTGGTGGCTGTGGCTGCGTGTGCCATTCCTTACAAAATTGCCGTGGTGCAACTCCAGGAAGGAGAAAAGTGGAAAGCAAAAGCAGAACAGGTCAACTTCCAATACCGTGAGGTGCCGGCTACCAGAGGCAACATTTACGCAACTGATGGAAGCCTGCTCGCTACCAGTTTGCCATTTTATAGAGTAGCGATCGATCCGACTGTCGTCAAAGACCAAAAGTTCAAGTCGGGTATTGATTCCTTGTCCAGGTTGCTTTCAGGTTTTTATAAAGACAAATCTGCCACTGCATATAAGCGGATGATTCAGGATGCCCGGGGTGATAAAAAACGGTACCTGGTGCTAAACAGAAAACAGATAGGCTATCAGGAAATGCAGAAAATGACCCAATGGCCGATTTTCAGAGAGGGCCGAGCCGGAGGCGGAGTCATTTTTGAAAAAGTTGAAAAACGCTACCGTCCTTTCAATTCGTTAGCCAGCCGTACGGTCGGCTTTTTGAATGAGGACGAATACGGTGCCGGAATCGAATACTCTTTTAATAATTACCTGAAGGGAAAAGACGGCAAGGCGTTGTTCCAAAGATTGGCCGGTGGAGTTTGGAAGCCTCTCTTTGACGCAGACGACATCAAGCCTGAGAATGGCTATGATGTCTTCACCACCTTGGATGTGAATATTCAGGACATTGCTGAGACCGCATTAAGAAGACAACTGACTGATCGGGAGGCTGCTTTTGGCTCTGTAATCGTCATGGAAGTGAAGACGGGCCATGTCAAAGCCATGTCCAACCTTCAGCGGAACAAAAGTGGTGTGGGGTACTCTGAAAGCTACAACTATGCCGTAGGGGATATTGGAAGTACAGAGCCTGGATCGACATTCAAGCTACTGTCCATGCTTGCTCTTTTGGAAGAAAATAAAGTGAGTCCCAATGAACTCATCGAGACCGGAAATGGTGCGCATCGATTTTACAACCAAACCATGTATGATGCCAAAACCGGGGGTTTTGGTACCATCACGGTAAGAGAGGCTTTTGAAAAATCGTCCAACGTAGCTATTTCCAAATTGGTGGACATGTACTTTGGTTCCAGTCCATCCAAGTTTATGGGGTATATGGACAAAGTCGGATTGGCTGAGCCCATGGATCTTCAGATCTCCGGTGAAGGCAAACCTTTTTTCAAAAAGCCTGGAACGAAAAATTGGTATGGGACCTCTCTTCCCTGGATTTCCATTGGGTATGAATCCAAACTGAATCCGATCCATACGCTGGCACTATATAATGCAGTGGCTAACAACGGCACGATGATGAAGCCTCTGTTTGTAAAAGCGGTAGGCAAAGGCAATCAATTGGTGGAAACTTACTCTCCGCAGATCATTCGAAAGCAAATTGCTTCCGAAAAAACCATCAAACAGCTTCAGGAATTACTCCTCGGTGTAGTCGAAAGAGGAACTGCCAAGAATATCAAAAATGACAACTACCAAATCGCCGGCAAAACAGGTACTGCCCAAAAGATTGTCAATGGAAGATATGTCGAAACGTACTACACCAGCTTTGCGGGATACTTCCCGGCTGATCGGCCTAAGTACAGTATGATCGTGGTCATCGATAGTCCCAAAGGAATTGCCGCCTACGGAGGAGATGTGTCCGCACCGGTATTCAAGGAAATAGCCGATCGGATTTATGCCTTGGATATGGAACTCAATCCGGTCGATCAGACTAAAATATTCCAGGCAGAGAATTTACAATCCAAGCTTCCAAAAGTTGGGGCTGGGAAAGGTGAAGAACTCCAGGGAATATTGGAACACTTAGGCATTCAAGCCAAATCTCCTTCTGCAGAAGACTGGATATCCGCGGTAGTCTCAGATGATAAGCTAAATCTGAAAATCAATGATACCGAAAAGCCTTTGGTGCCGGATGTGTCTGGGATGCCTTTGCGGGACGCTCTTTTCATTTTGGAAAACAAAGGACTTAAAGTGAATTACAACGGCAAGGGTCGGGTAATCGAGCAATCAATTTTGCCCGGATCCAAGCTTACCCCCAACTCCACCATTAACCTTATACTCGGATAGATGAACGTGCTGAAGGACATATTATATAAGGTGTCTCTTACCTCTACCATCGGCGACATGGAGCGTCGGGTGAGTGAAATTGTTTTTGACAGTAGAAAGGTCAGTGAAAATGCTGCCTTTGTTGCAGTTGCCGGAACTCAGGTGGATGGCCATGAATTCATTCCTGCTGCTTTGGAAAAAGGAGCAGGTACCATCGTTTGTGAGCGTTTACCTGAGCAAATCAAAGAAGGCATTACCTATGTGCAAGTGGTCAATTCGGCCAAAGCACTTGGGGTAATGGCGTCCAATTTTTTTGGAAATCCATCCGACAAAATCAAAGTGGTGGCAGTCACCGGTACCAACGGGAAGACTACCACCGTGACCCTTCTTCATCAACTGTTTGTCCGAATGGGATACAGCACAGGATTGCTTTCTACGGTGGAGAATAAAATCAACGAAGAGGTAATCCCTGCCACTCATACCACACCTGATGCCGTGAGTGTACAAGCCCTGCTTCGCAAAATGGTCGATGCCGGCTGCACCCATTGCTTCATGGAGGCAAGTTCACATGCGATTGTGCAAGAGAGAATTGCCGGGCTGAAACTGGCCGGGGCCGTATTTACCAATATCACACACGATCATCTGGACTATCACGGCACCTTCGATGAATACATCAAAGCCAAGAAAAAACTCTTCGATGATCTCCCCAAAGATGCGTTTGCCTTAGTCAATGCCGACGATAAGCGGGCTATGGTCATGTTGCAAAACTGCAAAGGCACCCATCAGACTTTTGGCCTGAAATCAGCCGCTGACTTCAAAGCGAAAATACTTTCCAATACCCTCGAAGGACTGGAGCTGGACATCAATGGTAGATTGACTTGGTTTCGGATGATCGGAGCATTCAATGCTTATAATCTTCTGGGAGTTTTGGGAGTGTCCGTTCTTCTGGGAGAAGATGAGGAGGAAGTGCTGCGTGAACTGTCCGGGATCAAAGGAGCCAAAGGACGTTTCGATCGCATTGCTATCGGAGGAATCACGGCCATAGTGGACTATGCCCATACTCCGGATGCTTTGGATAATGTACTCAAAACCATCAATGGAGTTCGCACTGGCAATGAGCAGCTGATTACGGTAGTCGGCTGTGGAGGAAATCGGGATAAAACCAAGCGTCCCACCATGGCTAAGATCGCCGTGACTGAAAGCACTAAGGCCATATTCACTTCGGACAATCCCCGCTTTGAGGATCCTATGGAAATCCTTCGTGATATGCAGGCTGGAGTAGGACCCTCTGAAATTCGGAAAACCCTCACAATTGAGGATCGAAGAGAAGCCATCAAGACGGCCATTATGCTATCCCAAAGAGGGGACATAATTCTCGTGGCCGGTAAGGGCCATGAGGATTACCAGGAAATCAAGGGAGTGAAGCATCATTTTGATGATGCGGAGGTCGTGACAGAATTATTAACCCAACTGACAGGAAACTGATATGCTCTATCCCATTTTTGACTACTTAGATCGAGTTTTGGATATTCCGGGCACCGGAGTGTTCCGATACATCTCGTTTCGTGCGGGGATGGCAGCGGTCGTTTCCCTGATCATCACCATCACCTTTGGCCATCATATCATCAATTGGATACGCAATCGCCAAATCGGTGAGACGGTCCGAGACTTGGGTTTGGAAGGACAAAACCAGAAAAAAGGTACCCCGACCATGGGCGGATTGATGATGATCGCAGCGATTCTGATTCCCACCCTTCTTTTCGCCAACCTCAACAATATCTACATCATATTACTGATGGTGACCACCGTTTGGTTGGGATTGATCGGGTTTTTGGATGATTACATCAAGGTATTCCGTAAAAATAAGGAAGGGCTAAAGGGCCGTTTTAAGATTGTCGGGCAGATTGGGATCGGAATCATTGTGGGCACTACGCTCTATTTTCACGATGACGTCGTCATTCGTGAATTTTCTACTCCGGTTTCTGTGGAAAGCGGTGTGGTGGAGACACCTGCTTTTCAGGATGTGAAAGCATTGAAGACTAACATCCCGTTTTTCAAAAACAACGAGCTGAATTATGAAACCCTTTTAGGGTTTTTGGGAGAGTCCATGACTCCGGTACTCTACATTTTGGTGGTGATTTTTATCATCACCGCCGTATCCAACGGAGCCAATATCACGGATGGTATAGATGGTTTGGCTGCGGGTACCTCCGCCATCATTGGTTTGACGATTGCCATTTTCGCTTACCTCAGCGGTAACGCCATTTTCTCCCAATACTTAAACATCATGTACATCCCCAACTCCGGGGAACTCGTGATTTTTGCTTCAGCCTTCATCGGTGCTTGTATCGGATTCTTATGGTATAATGCCTATCCTGCCCAAGTATTTATGGGCGATACCGGATCCTTAATGTTGGGTGGGGTGATTGCAGTTTTGGCACTGACGCTTCGAAAGGAGCTTTTGATCCCGGTCATGTGCGGGATTTTTCTGGTCGAAAATCTCAGTGTTATGATTCAGGTCAGCTATTTCAAGTATACCCGAAAGAAATATGGGGAAGGACGGAGGATATTTCTCATGTCTCCTCTTCATCACCATTATCAAAAGAAGGGCATCCACGAATCCAAGATCGTAACCCGATTTTGGATTGTTGGAATCCTTCTCGCAGTCATCTCTTTAGCCACACTCAAACTCAGATAAAAAGTTAACAGTCACCATTCTAAAACCATGAAACAACTAGCCATCCTAGGTGCAGGAGAAAGCGGATTGGGAGCAGCATTGCTCGCCAAGCGGGAAGGCTATGGGGTCTGGGTTTCAGATTTGGGAACCATCGCTGCCGAAAGAAAGGAGGCATTGCAAAGAGCCGGGATAGGCTTTGAGGAGGGGATGCATGATGAGAAAAAAATCCTTTCCTGTGACCTGATTATCAAAAGCCCCGGAATTCCTGACAAGGCCCCGTTGGTGAAAAAAGCCCATGAAGAAGGGGTACCTGTCATAGATGAGCTGGAGTTTGCAAGTCGATTCAGTAGTGGGAAGGTAATAGCCATCACCGGAACCAACGGAAAAACCACTACCACACTTTTGACCTATCACTTGCTCAAGGAGGCGGGATTGGATGTGGGACTTGCGGGAAATGTGGGAAAAAGCTGGGCCGGTCAATTGGTTGAAAAGGACCACGCTTGGTGGGTCATTGAGACATCGAGTTTCCAGATAGATGGCTTTGAGTGCTTCAGGCCTCACATCGCCATGCTGACCAATATCACACCGGATCACTTGGACCGCTATGAGTACCAATTGGACAACTATATACTGTCCAAGATGAATCTGTTCAAGATGATGACTTCCAGGGATAAAGCCATTTTCTACAAAGAAGATCCGCTTAGCCAAAAAGGAATTCAGATGAAATCCTCCAAAGCCTCCGCCTATTGGATATCTCTTCAGGAAAAGCAGGAAAAGGGAGGGTATTTGGATGGCGATTTTCTAAAAATCAAAGCTGCCCACAAATCGGTAAAAGTTCCTGTCAATGCACTTTCCATTCAGGGCAAGCATAATATTCTCAATGCTCTTTTTGCCGGCACGGCAGCCTTGATGGCCGGATTGACTGAAGAGCAAATGATCGAGGGTTTCAAAACTTTCAAAAACGCCCCACATCGAATGGAGTTGATCCGCACCCTTGACGGGGTACGGTTTGTCAATGATAGCAAAGGAACCAATGTCGAGTCCACCTATTATGCATTGGGCAGCTATACCGATCCGATGGTTTGGATCGCCGGCGGAGTGGACAAAGGAAATGATTACAGCGTGCTGAATGACTTGGTCCGAGATGGCAAAGTGAAGGCTTTGATCTGCTTGGGTACCGATAATGAGAAGCTCAAGAAGGCATTTTCCGGGTTGATTGCTGAGATCAGAGAAACTCAGGATATCCGAGAGGCGGTGTCTTGGGGACAGGAGTTGGCCACCGAGGGAGAAGTGGTTTTGCTTTCTCCGGCTTGTGCCAGTTTTGATTTATTCAGGAATTATGAGGATCGAGGAGAGCAGTTTAGAGCTGCTGTATTGGGATTAAAACAAAAACAAAGCGTATGAACAGCCTCAAGGCATGGATAGACGAGCATTTTAAGGGCGACCCGATTATTTGGGCGATCGTGATCTTACTGTCTTTGTTCAGCATCTTGGTCGTGTATTCAGCTACGGGCACTTTGGCGTATAAGACTGCCGGAGGCAATACCGAACTTTACCTGTTCCGTCATTCCTTTTTGGTATTCCTGTCCCTGTTTGTGATGTGGCTGGCGCATAAGATGCCTTATCGCAAGTATGCCCTTTATGCCAGGCTCTTTATGTACCTGTCAATTCCGCTTTTGGCGGTGACTTATATGTTTGGCTCCAATATCAACGAAGCCAACAGATGGTTGACCATCCCGGTGATCAATCAGGCCTTTCAGCCATCGGATTTGGCAAAGCTTTCTTTGATCGCTGCATTGGCTGCCATGCTTGCAAAGCGTCAAAACAACATCAAAGACCTGACGGGCACCTTACTTCCGGTGATCCTTTCGATCGGAGTGATCTGTGCCTTGATCGGAATGGCCAATATGTCCACGGCTATCCTTCTTTTGATGACCTGTTTGCTGATCATGTTTATCGGCAGAGTCCCGGTCAAGCACTTGGCTTTGGTAGTCATGGTTGGGTTATTGGGATTGTCCGTGGCAGTGCTCACCGGTCAACGTCGGGAGACTTTCAATTCCAGGATTGAGGCATTTATGGAATCCAAAGACGATGACAGCAAGATTCCATTCCAGGCGGAGCAGTCCTACATCGCCATTGCTACAGGTGGAATAACCGGTAAAGGCCCCGGCAACAGCGAGCAACGAAATTCACTTCCCCACCCCTATTCTGATTTTATCTATTCCATCATCATCGAAGAATATGGGATGGTGGGAGGAGTGACGGTTCTTTTCCTCTATCTGGCTTTGCTTTATCGGGGAATGAGAATCGTGGCCAATTCCAACAAGGCCTTCGGAGGTTTGCTTTCCGCGGGTTTGAGTTTTGCACTCGTCATCCAAGCCTTGGTCAATATGGCCGTGGCAGTGGGATTAGGGCCGATTACGGGCCTTCCATTACCGCTTTTGAGTATGGGAGGAACCTCTTTGATTTTTACTGGAACTGCCCTAGGGATCATCCTAAGTGTGAGCCGTGGAGATCATCAGGATGAGGCTGTAGCAGCCGAGTCCACTAAAGTAAGTAACCGATTACGAACCGCATAAACCCAAAAAGCCATTAGCGCTCAGTCTACATATCGAATTCTCATCAGCGGTGGAGGCACCGGGGGGCATATCTATCCCGCGATTGCCATTGCCAATGCCTGGAAGGAAAAATATCCTGACAGTGAGATTCTATTTGTCGGTGCCTTGGGTAAAATGGAAATGCAAAAAGTGCCCGAAGCAGGCTATCCAATCAAAGGACTCCCTGTAGCTGGACTTCAGCGAAGTCTTTCTCTTGCCAACTTGAGCTTTCCATTCAAACTCTGGAAAAGCCTGAGAATGGCCGCCCAGATTGTGAAGGAATTTCGCCCGCATGCTGTGGTGGGAGTAGGAGGCTATGCCAGTGGACCGGTGTTGCGGGCTGCCCAAAGTAAAGGAATCCCAACACTTCTTCAGGAGCAAAATTCCTACGCGGGATTGACCAATAAGCTGCTGGCCAAAAAGGCGAACTCCATCTGTGTGGCTTATCCCGGGATGGATCAGTTTTTCCCTGCCGGAAAGATCAAGATTACCGGAAATCCTGTCCGAAAAGACATTTTGGACTTGTCAGGAAAAAAGGAAAAAGGGATCGAACACTTTGGATTGGCTACAGACCGAAAGACCATTTTGGTACTCGGAGGCTCTTTGGGAGCACGTACGCTCAATCAGGCCGTACTTCAGGACATGCAAAAGCTGGAAGAAGCCGGCTATCAGGTACTGTGGCAAAGCGGCAAATTCTATTTCAAAGAAATGCTTGCCAAACTGGAAGAATCTGGTCTGAAGCATATCCATCTGAGAGAGTTCATCCGGGAGATGGACCTGGCCTATGCAGTGGCAGATGTAATCGTATCCCGGGCAGGTGCGCTTTCAGTATCCGAACTCAGCCTGGTGGGCAAGCCGGTGATATTTATCCCTTCACCCAATGTGGCAGAAGATCACCAAACCAAAAACGCCATGGCTTATGTCAGCCATCAGGCAGCGATGCTCCTGAGAGATGCTGAGGCGGTAGGACAATTGAAAAATAAAGTAGACGAACTCCTTCAGGACGCAGCTTTGGCCGCAACTCTGGGAGAAAATATGAAAAAGCTGGCCAAGCCGGATGCGGCAAAAGCCATTGTCAACGAACTCGAATTCTTAGTCAAATGACATTCAAAGGAATACATAAAGTCTTCTTCCTTGGTATTGGCGGCATCGGCATGAGTGCCTTGGCGCGCTGGTTCCGTCATGAGGGGTATCCTGTAGCAGGATACGACAAGACTCCTTCTCCTTTGACCAAAGAGTTGGAGAAAGAAGGCATGCTGATCACTTTTGAAGATAAAGTGGATAGCATTCCTTTGGATTTCACCACTGATCCCGATGAGGTTTTGGTGGTGTGGACGCCTGCGATTCCAAAAGACAGTGTGCTGCTCAACTTTTTCCAAGCACATTACCAACTCAAAAAACGCTCGGAAGTCCTGGGCATGATCACCAAGGATTTCTACACCATCGCCGTAGCAGGTACGCATGGCAAAACGAGTACTTCTTCTTTGATAGCTCATTTGCTGAAGTCAGCAGGTAAGCCCGTGGCCGCCTTTTTGGGAGGGATTACCCAGAATTACCACAGCAACTTGATTCTTCCGGGCAAGTCCAAAGAGGCCACCCTCGTGGTCGTGGAGGCGGACGAGTTTGATCGCTCTTTCCTCCGACTTCATCCAAATGAAGCGGTGGTGACCAGTGCTGACCCAGACCATTTGGATATCTACGGAGATGAAGCCACCATATTGGATGGGTTCAGAGACTTTATCCGATTGGTGGATAAGAAGGGCAAGCTCTACCTACAGACTCACGCTTGGTACCGCTTGGGCGAACAGGTGAGTTCGGGTGCCGGAATCCGTGAGTACGGTCTTCGCTCTTCTGGAATCCATGCCGAAAATATCATCGCCAAACCGGGATCCTTTCAGTTTGACTATATCGGTACCAAAGCCCAAATCAAAGGCTTGGAACTTCATATTCCAGGCTTCCACAATGTGGAAAATGCCTTGGTCGCGATCGCCATTTCAATTGATCACGGAGTGACCGAAGATCAGATTCGGGAAGGAATCAGATCCTTCCGAGGGGTGAAGAGACGATTTGAAATCCATTCTTCAGATCCTGGAAGAATTTACATTGACGACTATGCCCATCATCCCGAGGAAATCAAAGCCTGTCTGAGTTCGGTACGGGCGATGTACCCCACCCAACGGATGACGGTCATTTTTCAGCCTCATCTTTTCTCACGAACCAGAGATTTTGCAGAAGGATTCTCTGAGAGTCTTTCGCTGGCAGATGAAGTGGTGCTTTTGGATATCTATCCGGCACGGGAGCTTCCTATTCCGGGAGTGAGCTCAGCCATGCTCTTGGATGGCATTAAGGCTGGCAAGAAGATTTTGATACAAAAAAATCAGGTAATGGATTACCTGGAGGAATCCCAGCCCGAAGTCTTGGTGACGATGGGTGCAGGAGATATTGACCGGTTGGTACCGGGTATTGCTCAGTGGATGAATACAAGAACCAAACACAGCCAATCATGAACAAAAGAAAGCTGAAGAAAGGACTTGGGTTGGTTACACTTTGCCTCGTGTTGGTTGGGTTTATTGGATTTGTTGAAAAACAAGTTCAGCTCAAAACCTACAAGGGTCTCGAAATTGACCTAGAGGCAGTAAGCGGAGTGTATTTCGTGGAGGAAAAGGAAATTGAACGGATCGTTTCCTCTGCATTTCCTGAACTCAGGGCAGGACTTCCCTTGGAGGAAGTTCCATTGAGTGCCATTGAAGAGCGATTGCTGGGTCATCCGTTCATCAAAACTGCCGAAGCTTCGGTAGGGCAAAAAGGAATAGTAAAAGCCAGTATCAAGCAGCACGAGCCTATTGCGAGAATCGCAAGGCCCAACGGGGCAGATGGATACATCACCAAAGATGGCCTGATCATCCCGACGTCTCCGACCTATACCAGCCGGGTGCTGATTTTGGAAGGAGCGTATGCGGAGCAGCTCATGAATGAGGGTAGTATCGAGGCAATGCCTGAACTGATGCCTTTGATCCATTTCATTACTCAGGATGAGTTCTGGAATTCACAGGTAACCGAACTGGAAATCAATAAAAAGAATGACATCCGGCTTCACCAGCAAGTGGGGAAGCAGGTGATCGAATTTGGGGATGCATTGGACTTTGAGAGCAAATTCAAGCGTATTGAAGTGCTCTACAAGGAAATTCTTCCGAGAAAAGGCTGGAATGCATATGAGCGGATCAGCGTGAAGTTTAAAAATCAAATTGTTTGTGAATAAAGCTTGGATATGGAAAACGACAAACTGATAGTAGGTCTGGACATTGGGACCACCAAAATTTGCGCGATCATCGGACGGAAAAATGAGTTTGGAAAACTCGAAGTCTTGGGTTTGGGCAAGGCGATCTCCGATGGGGTGGACCGAGGCATTGTGACCAATATAGAAAAGACGGTCAATGCGATCGAAAAAGCAGTGGAAGACTGTGCCAACATGGCTGAAGTAGACATTGCCGAAGTAATCGTAGGCATCGCCGGGCAACATATCCAAAGCAAAATCATGCATGGGAGCATCATGCGGCAGCCAACTGAGGATGAAATCACCATCGAAGATGTGCAGCGGCTCACCGCCGACATGCACAATATCGTGGTGCCTCCAGGCAACAGCATCATCCATGTGATGCCGCAGGATTATACCGTCGATTATGAAGGAGGGATCAAAGATCCTGTGGGGATGTCAGGGACCAGATTGGAGGCGGATTTCCATATCATCACTGCCCAAACCACAGCGATTAATAATATCAACAAATGCGTCAAGCGTGCGAATCTGACTTCCAAGCAGCTGATTCTCGAGCCTTTGGCGAGTTCACTTTCCGTCTTGAGCGATGACGAAAAAGAAGCCGGAGTCTGTCTGGTGGATATCGGAGGGGGAACGACAGATATTGCCATTTTCTACGAAAATATCATCCGTCATACCGCAGTCATTCCTTTGGGAGGAAATATTATCACTTCCGATATCAAAGAAGGATGCATGCTCATGCAAAATCAGGCGGAATTGCTGAAGACCAGATTTGGAAAAGCTATTGCCGAAGAAGCCAATCCCAATGAGATTGTGTCTATTCCGGGCTTGAGAAATCGGCCACCAAAGGAGATTTCGATCCGTAACCTCGCTTCTATCATTCAAGCCAGAATGGAAGAGATCATTGAGATCGTACAGAATGAAATCATGCAAAGTGGGTATTACAAAAAGCTGGCAGGTGGTATCGTCCTTACCGGTGGTGGATCGCAGCTTCAGTGTATTTCCCAACTCTTTGAATACATGACCGGATTGGACACCCGAATAGGATTTCCCAATGAGCATCTGGGGAAATCGGTGATCGAAGAAGTGAAAAGCCCAATGTATGCCACTACTGTAGGGCTTGTTCTAGCCGGATTCAAATCCTTGGATACCCGTGATGAAATCTACCAAAAGCGAAGAGCGAATGCAGGAATCAAACCTAAAATGATGCAAAAAAGAGAAGCGGTGTATAACAATATTTTCAAAAGCATCGGAGACCGACTGAAAAACATCATCTCTGACGATATCGGAGATGACTCAACATACTAGGGCTTATGATTGGGGGAGATAATCCGCTCTGCAGATTATTTCCCTTTTACTCCCTCTAACAAATAAAAACATACAACTGAAAAATTTTCACCAAACCATAAAATATGTCAGATAACATGAAAGATTACAGATTTGATCTCCCAAAGAATCAAAAGTCGATTATCAAGGTAATCGGCGTAGGTGGGGGCGGCAGCAACGCCGTCAATCACATGTACAGCCAAGGCATCAAGGATGTGGAGTTTGTGGTAGTCAATACCGATGCCCAAGCTTTGAAATCCAGCCCTGTACCGTTGAGGCTACAGTTGGGAGCCAACTTGACCGAAGGACTGGGCGCAGGAGCCAATCCAGAGCAAGGCCGAAACGCAGCGTTGGAATCGCATGAAGAAATTCGCGAGCTCCTTGCAGACAACACCAAAATGGTGTTTATCACTGCCGGAATGGGTGGTGGAACCGGGACTGGTGCGGCACCAGTCGTAGCCAAAATCGCCAAGGAGCTGAACATCCTTACCGTGGGTATTGTGACCGCCCCGTTTATGTTTGAGGGTAAAAAGAAAATGGCAGTCGCTCAGGCGGGGATCGAATCCCTTCGCGAAAATTGCGACACCGTCCTCGTTATCCTCAATGACAAGCTGAGAGAAATCTATGGTAACCTGGCCATCCGAACTGCCTTTAGCAAAGCCGATGATATCTTAACTACTGCAGCCAAATCCATTGCTGAAATCATTACTATCCATCAGGATGTCAACGTGGACTTTGAAGACGTGAAGACCGTCATGAAAGACGCAGGTGCAGCTGTGATGGGCTCTGCCACTGAAGAAGGAGAAGGCCGCGCCATTCGTGCAGCAGGTTCTGCTATTTCCTCCCCATTGCTCAATAATGTGGACATCAAAGGAGCGCAGAAGATCTTGCTTTCCATCATGTCCGGTGAGGAAGAGGAACTGTCTATGGACGAGCTCAGCGAAATCACCGAGTATATCCAGGAGAAGGCCGGAGACAATGCCGAGGTGATCTTCGGTCAGGGGATCGATCCGGAATTGGGCAAGGCGATCCGCGTGACTGTCATTGCCACTGGTTTTGAAATGGATAAGCTTTCTGATAAAGCAGTGAAAAAAGTGGATTCAGCGCCTATTTCCGCTTTTGCCTCTCCTGTAGCCAACACTCCGGTTGCTACTCCGGAGGTGGTGAAGACGGTGATCAACCTGGATTCAGGCAAGGCTCAGCAAGTGAAAGAAGAACCGATCGCAGGTGGATCTACTTTTACCTTTTCTATCCCGAAAGCTCCTGTGTCCGCTCCTTCTATCCCAAAAATTATGGAAGAAGAATCGGAGGAGTTTTCCTTCTCGATCAAGCCAATAGTAGAAGAAAAGCCGATTGAGACTAAAGTGGAAGAGGTGGAAAAAATCGTCCACAACCTCTATGATGAGTCTGAGAAGAAGACAGAAAAGCTGCCACAGGAATCTCAGCCTGCTGCCCCGGTTTTTGCCAATGATTACTATGAGCAAATGAAGCAAAAGGCGATTCAGAGAGCCCACGAGCGTTTCGAGAAGCTCAAAGGCAACCGCGTATTCAATGCTACTCCTGAAGAAATGAAGGAAAAGATGAACGTACCTGCTTATCAGCGCAAGAATGTGGTGCTCAATGAACCCCAGCATAGCTCCGAGCCAGCCATCAGCAAGTACAATCTAAGTGAGGAAAATGAAATCCTCGGTAATAACAGATTCCTGCATGACAATGTGGACTAAGTCCTAAAACTCAAGCAGCATGTCTGCCTGGGTATGTAGGAGTTCTACATACAGCCTGTTGGTGAGCAGGTTATCTGACATATTTTGCTCGATTTTGGCAAGCTTCGGCTTGAGAGCAAGGACATGCATACCCAGATAATGGAAGATGTCGGTGAGGTGGCTCAATGCGATGCCACCCCCGCCTATTCCGGAAGAGATGCCTACCAAAGCGCACTTTTTATTACGGAACGTGTTGGGGTAGGTCATTCCGTCGATAAACGTCTTTAAGATTCCCGGAAACGACCCATTGTATTCCGGCACGATAAATACAAACTTTTTCCCTTCCTTGACTCGGTCGTGGAAGGCATTGTAAGCCGGATTTTTTCCATTGTTTTCGTAGAGGGCAGTAGCTGTAAAATCTGACGGCAAGTGCTCCAGTTCCAAGATTTCTGATTCTACTCCTTTTTCCTCCAAAATGCTTTTGTAAAGCGCTGCGATCGTTTTGGAAACAGAGTTTTTCCGGTTGGTGCCTACGATGATTTTGATCATACGGGTGAATTTTCTCTCCTCAATACAAGCAAGTAGGGGGAAAAGTTCTCAGGCAAAACCAAAATCCTATCTTTACCCGTAAATCAGCCAAAAATCATGGACTACCTCAATCAGATTCAAGAAGCCGTTTCTTTTATTCAGAGCAAAAACAGTCAATCCATTCCTGTAGGAATTATCCTGGGTACAGGCTTGGGAAGCTTGGGCAATCAAATCCAAGTCGAACTGGAAATTGATTACCGAGACATTCCCCATTTTCCCGTGTCTACGGTGGAGAGTCATTCCGGGAAATTGATTTTTGGAACCTTGGCAGGTAAAAAAGTGCTGGCGATGAAAGGTCGTTTTCATTATTACGAGGGCTATTCCATGAAGGAGGTGACTTTTCCCATCCGCGTGATGAAAAAACTGGGCGTAAAAACCCTTTTGGTATCCAATGCCTCAGGAGGCCTCAATCCTGCGCAGGAAGTGGGAGACGTCATGGTGCTTTCTGACCACATCAACCTTTTTCCTGAAAACCCACTTCGAGGTAAAAACTTCGACGATCTAGGTCCCAGATTTCCGGATATGAGCGATGCATATTCCCGTCGATTGATCGATTTGGCTTTGGAAATTGCCAAAGAAATAGGGCTAAAACTCCACACCGGAGTCTATTGTGGGGTTGAAGGTCCGAATCTGGAAACCCCGGCAGAATACAAATACCTTCGGATCATCGGTGGAGATGCCGTGGGGATGAGTACTGTACCGGAAGTATTGGTAGCCCGTCATAGCGGAATCGAGGTGTTTGGGATCTCTGCGATTACCGATCTGGGAGTAGAAGGAAAAATCCACCAAGTGTCGCTTCAGGACGTCCTTGCAGCGGCGGCCAAAGCCGAACCGGTCATGAGTCAGATCATGCGGGAGTTGGTAGGGAGAATGTGATCTGTTTTGTACTTTTTATTGCTGAGGAGGAAATTGTCTCATGGTCTCGATCATTTTTTCCATAAAAGGCCTGATTTCTTCCGGCCACAATTCCGGAATCCGACCTACCTGCCACCAAATAATCTCAGCCTCCCGCTCAAAGGCCAGGTAATAGCCGCCTTCTTCCACACAATTGGAACAGGCGATAAACTGAAGCCCACGGGGCATCAGATAGTCTTTTGGAAACGAGTCTTCCAACTCCTGTCCGAGAGCCCAATATCTGGAATCCATTGGGGTCGTTTTGTAGACGATAATCGGAGCCTCGCGGAAACTTCGCATGTTGTCTTCATAGAGTTTTCCTCCCTCAAACTTGTAGATCTGAATGCAATTGCCTTCGCATTGTAGATTCCACTGACCAAAAATAAAGGCTTCCTCATCGGGCTTTTCGTCTTCTTTGCAGGCCGTGAGAATGGGAAGCGCCAGGAGTACAACGAATAGTATTTTTTTCATTTCGCCTCGAGTTATACAAAAAAGACGATCACCTTTTGGAATTGGTTTTCGCTTTTTTTCTGCAATTATTTGAAAAAAACTGATTTCTTAGAAGTCTGATGTCAAAATTTTCGCTTCTTCTTTTTCTACTTCTGTTTTTTGCAACCAGAGTTACTTTCAGTCAAACTGATTCCCTCACTTTTCGATTTGGAAAGCAGGAAAGTTTTCTGTCAGAGACCTATGTCCTGACCGGAAAGATCCTCGGTGAGGATACCAAAGAAGGGCTTTCAGGGGTTGGACTTCATGTAGATGGTACCTTTACAGGTGTGGCCACCGACCGATTTGGCTTTTATTACATCACGCTAAAACCGGGCAAACACAAGGTTACTTTTCGGCACATTTCCTATGTGCCCGTGTTTACTCAGGTGGAGCTGTTTGAAAATGGGGTGATTAATCTGGAGATGAGTGTCAAAAGTTTTGAGCTGGACGGAGTGGTGGTGATGTCAGAGGATCCCGACCGAAATGTCCGAAATCCCATCACCGGTGTGACTAAGCTTACGACTCGGGAATTGAGGTCTATCCCAGCATTTCTCGGGGAGGCGGATATTTTCAAAGGTTTACAGCTTCTGCCGGGTGTTTCTTCAGTTGGGGAAGACACCTCCGGGATCAACGTCAGGGGTGCCAAAACGGACCAAAATCTTATCCTGATGAATGAAGCAATGGTTTTGAGTTCCAATCATGCACTGGGGTTTTTATCTGGATTCAATACAGATGTTACCGAGAATTTCACCCTGTATAAAGGAAACCTTCCCGCTAATTTTGGCGGAAGAGCAGGTTCGGCCTTGAATATCCTGATGCGACCCGGAGATGTGAGCGAATGGAAAGGTCAAGTTGGAATGGGTACTTCCAATGGGAAGTTTCTCCTGGAAGGGCCTATCAAAACTGATAAGGTCAGTGCCATTGCAGGGGGTAGAATTTCCAATGTCAATTGGTTGCTCAATCAGACCAGGGACTTGGACCTGCAGCAGAGTCGACTCAATTTTTTTGATGGCTACTTTGGGTTCACATGGAAGGTGTCCCAGGGACATACCTTAGAGGCCAATACACTGCTGACAGGAGATCGATTTCAGTTTTCCGATCAGTTTGGCTACGATTGGAGCAATCGGGTGAGTTCGATAAGATACCGGGGCATCGTAGGGGAGCATCTTTCGATAAGTGCGCTTTTTGCAGACGGAGATTTTTCCAATGCCTTTATTGATCCCGAAGGCGTAGAAGCAGCAAAAGTTCAAAATGGCATGCGGTACCGACAGGGTAAGGTGTCTGCCACTTGGGCAAAAGAACAACTGGCGGTCACAGGAGGAATAGAAGCAATCCGCTACCAGGGAAAACCGGAGAGATTGGAGCCCTTTGGAACCCAATCCGCAGTACAGCCGGAGGAAGTAGGAAAGGAAAAGGGGATCGAATATTCCCTGTTTTTGTCGGTGGAGCAGGACCTGAGTCCGATGACGGGAGTGATTGCTGGAATTCGGTACTCCTCTTTTGTTCAGAGAGGACCGGATACGGTTTTTCTATACCGATCCGATGCGGCGCTTTCCCAAGCTAATCAGATCGGACAGGAAATCTTCGCGTCAGGCAGCCTTGCTTCTTTCTCTGGATTAGAACCCAGGGTTTCGTTAAGGCAGAATCTCACCGCTACCCTTTCCCTGAAACTCAGTTACGCACGACTTTTCCAGTATGTGCAGTCAGTTTCCAATACCTTCGGCCCCACCCCAATCGACTTGTGGCAGTTGAGCACGAGATACATACCGCCTCAGCGATCGGATAATTTTTCTTTTGGAATTTTCAAAAACTCCACAGACAACCGTTGGGAGTATTCTGTAGACGGCTTCTACAGGACCAGTCAAAATCAGGTGGAGTATCGGGATTTTGCTTCTATTTTCTTAAACCCGCACATGGAAACCGAATTGGTATTGGGTCAGGGTAAAGCCTATGGCGGTGAGTTTATGATCAAGAAAAACTTGGGTGTGGTAACCGGATGGCTAGCTTACACTTACTCCCGGTCACTTTTTAGATCCCAGAGCCCTTTTGATGAAGAGCAAATCAATCGAAACGAGTGGTTTCCCTCCAACTTTGACAAGCCGCACGAAGTGAATTTCATTCTCAGCAAAAAGATGTACCCCAGAGGCTTGTTCAATGTTTCTGCCAATTACTCCACCGGCAGACCGGTAAGTGCCGTAAATGCCAGCTATCTGCTCAATGGGGGATTGCTCGTGCCGGATTACAGTGACAGAAACCAATACCGCATCCCGGATTATTTTCGTGTGGATGTTTCTTTCACAGTAGAAAAGGTGTTTGCCAAAAAAGGGGATTCACTCAATTTGAGTATTTACAATTTGTTAGGGCGGAAAAATGCCTATTCTGTCTTTTGGCAGCGGGATGGGGATTCTCAGCAGTTGAGACCCTATCGACTGGCGATTTTGGGTTCGATTTTTCCTTCCATTACCTATAGCATACAGTGGGGAGGTGCCAATGACTAGGTTAGTTTTTCAGAAGCTTTTGATCGTGTTGGTTTTGTTTAATTCCTGTGTGGAAAAAATCGAATTTGACCTGGACCGATTAGACCGGGAGCGTTTGATTGTATCGGGAACACTGACCGATTTGGCAGAGACACAGTTTGTCTACCTTTCGCAGACGACGTCCAATGCCCGACAACCATTTTTGGAGGATGGAGATAAAGGTTTATTTACCTTGAATGATTTACCAAGACCGGTCAGTAGGGCAAGGGTGAGGCTACATTCCAGGGAATTGGGCTTATCCTGGGAGTATCGGGAGACAAAACCGGGAACTTATGAGCTAAGCGGTTTTCTTCCTCCCAGGCCTGGATTGGAGTATGAATTGGAGATTTGGGTCCAGGAAAAGGTCTATCGGTCTCAGCCACAGCGCATGCCTGAAGTCGTAGGGGAGGACCAATTGAGCTTTAGCTTTGAGCGGGCTCGATTGGAAAACAATCCGGAGGCTGCACTGATCGCAATCGCTACAGAAGTCACCTTGCCCAATCAGACAGGAGGCTATTACCTAAGATGGACAGTGGAGGAAGTTTATTTTTGGGACCTCACCTTTTTCCCAAATCCTTTCAACACGCCTCCTCCGCCTTGCTACGTTACGGAGATTTCTGATGCGGCGCGGATTACCTTAGTCAATGGAGACCTACTCAACAGACCCGGGGCGGTCAGTAGTCAGATTTTAGCCAAAAGACTGGTAGATCAGTCCTTTCTGAGCCGACATTACTTCAATGTGAAGCAACTGAGCATCACCAAAGACGCACATGATTATTGGCGAAAAGTGCGACAATTGGTGAACAATACAGGCTCTGTGTTTGATATTCCCCCTGCACCCATCCGAGGAAATATGTACCATGTGGACGACCCTGAGGAAGTGGTGTTGGGTTACTTTGAAGTAGCCAAGGCGAAAATCACCCGAATCTATACTACTCGAGCAGATGTCCCATTCTTTTTGGAGGAGGTTTGCGAATACGTTCCGGGCAAACGCGCCACTGAGTACAAGCCAACTTGCCTGAGCTGTAACGTCTTCCCAAACAGCACCAGCCAACAACCCGAATGGTGGTTTGATCAATAATCAATTTTCAATGACCAATTTTCAATAACCAATGACCAATGACCAATGACCAATAACCAATGACCAATTATCAATGAGCAATAATCAATGATCAATTTTCAATAACCAAATTCAATGATCAAACCACCAACAACAAATAACTAGTTCTTTACTTCTTCATCCCCATATAGTCCACCACAAAATAGCTCATCACCCGTACGCCAAGCTTGAAACCGCTTTGGTCGATTTAGTGCCATTTTTCCTTCAACGACGGAAGACAAAGCAAAATTATTTCAACTCATAGGTAAAAATCGTGCGATTGCAGGATTGCAAAATCACCCCAAAGCTTTTCAATCCTTCACGCAGCGAATCAAGTGAGCTTGCGTCTAAACTAAAGGAATATACCTTGGCACTTTTTGCTTGCTCAAAGAAAAATCTACCCAGTCGCTTTTCTTGGCTGAGTTTTTCGGCAAGCTCCTCTACAGTGTATCCCTCCAAAATGACTCGCGATTTGCTGGACTCATTCTTTTTGAGTACTCCATTTTTTGGAGTGTACAGAGACTTGTCGAGTTGGTCTTGGGAGCTGATTTGAAGACAGTTACCCGTTTGGTTTTGAGACGTTTGGCTGGTAACAAATTCAGGAAGCTGATCCAACTGTTTCCAGATTTGATCCAAAACTGATTGATCCAGAGGAGCCATGGAATTGATTCGCAGGGTGTAAAGTTCTTCTCCAAACTTCCGACTGATCTTAAACTCCACCTCAGGCCACAGTTCGGTAAATATATCCGAAAGGGTTCCTCCTGCACTCACAAAGCCCGGACCAGAAGCCGAACTCGTATTCCGCTCTCCATCGCCTTCGAATCTGTGCAATTCGAAATTGCCTTGCTTAATGGTGCCACTTGCCACAAGGACTTTTTTGGAAGAAGCCACCTGGGTTTGTGAAAAACTAGGAAGATAGCTCAGAAAGAGGAATGCGAAGAAATAAGAAAGGTGTCTCATAATTTTTGAGTTTTAGGAAGGGTTCGGGGTAAGTTTTGTTGGAGTTAAACTCGATGAAAGCCTCTTCGGTCAATAGGAGATAAACTTCCCCATTGTATTCTTGTCCCAAAAAAGGTAGCTGTACACCATTAGAGAGTATGACTTTATTGAGCAATGTTTTTTTCCCGCTCGGCAAATGATGAATCAAAGTTTGCAAAGTGGAATTTCTCACCAAAGAGTACCATCTCCAATCCTCCGATTGGGACAAATACAAGGGGAAGTAGGTCTGCTCGGGATCCAGCGTCACACCAGCTTCCGTCTCTTTTCCAGAGGGAGATACCTGCAAAAGCTCTGTACCAACCCATTCCCCTTCTTGATTGAATCTGATCAGGCTGTCATTTCCTATTCGGGAAAAAATCACCTCGTTTTCAGTACTAACCAGCGACTGATTGGTCAACACATTGAAGGAATAAGAATCAGTCGGCGAGGCGGGGTAGCTTAGGTGTTTTTTAATTTTCTCAGGACTATCTAGTGGATAAGTCAGGAGCTGAAAATTAAGCGTGGTATCTCTGTTCAGTGTATTGGGTGGCTGATATAGAAATACCCGATCCTCAAAAACTGTCATCCTAGAAGCATCTACCCCCAAGTCCAAGGTGGTTTCAAAAGTTTTGGTTACCAAATCGAATCGGTGAGCTATTCCCTTTCCCTCGCAAAGGAGGTAAAGTTTGGTGCCTGAGATTGAAAAATCAGAGATAATACAGCCTTGGAGTTCCAAGTAAACTTCTGAATTAAAAATAAAAGGTTCTTGAGTGGGATCTGGATAATGATATAAAGAAGATTTAGAAAGAATGGTAAATCCGCTCTCCCCGATTTTCCACTTATCAATGACGCCACTGAACGGAATATGATGAAATTCTACGAGGTCAAACTCATTGACTTCTAAGGAAACCGGAGATAAATTGAAGACAACTTGTTCCTGTACAGAAGGGCTGCCGCAGGAAAATACAAAAGTTAGCAATAAGAAAACAACAATTCGATTCATAGAAATAGAGGGAAGAAAGCGACAAAATCCTAGAATTTTGCCGCTTAAAAAACTTACTGAATACTTGCAGGAGTAGAATTTTGAATGCACGTAGCTGAATCAGCATTACAGCAAGCGTAATATCCGGAACCTCAAGACACTGAAGATCCTTTTACAGACCAAAGATTTACCCCAAGTATTGATACCTGAGTTCTGAAGGTACAAGAGGTTGCTCCTTCTCCTCCTGCTGAACATGCTGCTGAAAGATTCGTGTAGGAAAACATAAAAAGTCCTAAACACAGAAATAGGGCAATACTTTTTTTCATGAGAAATTGAGTTTAAAGTTTAACATAGTTTTATCTCACTTGAGATGATTCAAAACTAGATTGTTTCATTTTTATATTTAGTTAAACTAGATTAAAAAGTGATTTAAACTAGTTTAAAAAATCAAAGTAGTCGATTGGACTTTAGTTTGGATAAGTATTGGGGTGTCACATTAAAATAAGATGCCAGATGCTTCTGAGGTATCCTGTACCATATTCCAGGATATTTCTTTTTGAATAACTCCCACCTGTGCAGAAAAGACTTTTTTCCATTGATCAGTTTCCAGTTCAGATTTTGCTCATACTTGATTGTCGAAATTTTCTTCAAAATTTCGACAATCACTATGGGTTCTATTTTTGGGTGATTCAATGTTTCCAAACTTAATATCTCAACAGTACTGTCTTCCAAGGCCTCTACGGTGAATGAAGAGTTAATCTTGCCTCCGAAATAAAATCCTGTTAGATAGAAACTGCCCTTAGAAGGAAAGGAATTGTTAAATTGCTCTACTCCGTCGTCGGGAAACTCTCTAAACAATCCATTCTTTATCCAGTACAAATTAGTCAATGGCTGGCCATGCATCAAAAGACAATGCCCCTTTTTAACCTCGAGGCTTTCACATTCCAATGGGAAACCCAACTTTAAAAACTCTTCTTTAACAAATTCGAAACCCATCATCAACTCAGATTTACTTTAAAAATGTGATCAAACTAAAACCCTTTGGCTACTTTAACTATGATCCTGTTGAATTAGTTTGTAAATTTTTTAATTTATTTTGTCCATGGTAATTCCCTCTACTTTGCTTGGTTTTTGATACTAAAAGCAAACCCCTCCCGAATCGCTCTGGGAGGGGTTTACTATGGACTATGGTCTATAAGCTAGGGTCTTTGATTACCTCTTCATCCCCATATAGTCCACCACAAAATAGCTCATCACCCGTACGCCAAGCTTGAAGCCGCTTTCGTCCAGGTAAAAATCAGGGGTATGGTGAGAGGGAGTTTTCAAAGGGTCAGCACCGGGTTTCATTCCTCCAAGGAAAATAAATACGCCCGGCTTTTCGCGTTGGAAAAAGCTGAAATCTTCCGAACCGGTCATCGGGTCCATCAAGACAACATTTTCTTTACCTGCAGCTGCGTCAAGGGTCGGAATCATTTTGGCAGTGAGGGCTTCGTCATTCACAGTGGAAGGATACAGCTTGGTAATGGTCACTTCAGCTTTCGCACCAGCACTCTCGGCAATATTAGTTGCGATTTCGTTGATTCTGCGATGCACCAAGGCTTGCTGATCGTCTCCAAAGGTTCGGATGGTGCCGATCATTTCCACTTTTTCGGGAATGATATTGTGGCGTATACCTCCGTGAATGGCGCCTACAGATACTACTGCAGGATTTTGAGTTACATTGACGCTGCGCGAAAGGATGGTCTGAAGTCCGGTCACAATCTGTGCGGAGGTGACTACCGGATCCACGCCTGACCAAGGAGATGCCCCGTGGGCCTGAGTTCCGAGTACGTTGATGCCTAGGATATCCACGGCCGCCATGGTAGGTCCGGGACGATAGCCGATTTTACCAGCCTCGATCTGTGCCCAAATGTGCAAACCGAAGACTGCATCCACATCTTTCATCACGCCTTCTTTGACCATCAGTTCAGCCCCTGCCATATCCACATCGCTTACCCCTTCCTCAGCGGGTTGGAAGATGAATTTGATGGAACCCTCCAATTGATTTTTCATTCCTGCCAGTACCTCAGCCACACCCATCAGGATAGCTGTGTGGGAATCGTGTCCGCAGGCATGCATCACGCCCGTCTGCTGTCCGGCAAAGGTGGTGGTGACGGTAGACTTAAATGGGAGATCGACTCGCTCGGTCACGGGAAGCGCGTCCATATCTGCGCGAAGGGCAACCATCGGTCCGGGCTTGCCGCCTTTTAGTACTCCGACAACACCTGTGACAGCCACTTGTTCGGTGACTTCCATGCCCAAAGCCCTCAAGTGGTCGGCGACGATCTTGGCGGTGCGAACTTCCTGATTGCCGAGCTCAGGGTGCTGATGAAAGTCCCGCCGCCATGTGATGACTTTGGATTCGATGGCAACGGCGCGCTTATCGATTTCGGGACGAAGCTTGGACTGTCCGATCGCCGAGGCAGAAATCAGCAGGAGAGGGAGGATGATTTTTTTCATGGTTGGAATGGGTGAAACCAAATTTAAGGAAAGGAGGCAATCTAGGAAGCGGATGGGGAAAAAAGCATTAGGGATTGGTTTTTCTTATGATACCAGTGGAAAGCGGGATGATGGGATTAGGCCTTTCCTTTTACTAGGACATTTTGAATTTTCCTTTTCAAAAAGGCCTTCCAAATAAGCTGTAAAAAACTTTAAATCAGTCTGTTTTAAACCTAAAATCAAATGTGCTGATTTTCAATACCCTAAAAATTAATTTTAGTCAACTATTGACTTTTTGGTCGGGGAGGGGTTATACTAAAGAAGTTAAATTCTTTAGTATGAACAAACCTTTTTACTCCCTGGGGCTGGGAACCTTAGCCCTGTTGACTTTTTCCTGGCTTTTTTTGAGCACCTCCTCTTTGTTGGCCCAGGATTCGACTCATTCGGAAGAATATTTTGCCATGCTCAGAAAGGAAGTTGGTAGAATTATTATAAGGCATCCAGGAGAAAATGATAACATGAAGTTTATTGCCTACTCTTTTTTGATTGTTTTCGGAGATTCGATTACTATCAAATATTCTGAACAGACACCCCAGTCCATCTTGCAAAAAAATGAGACTGTTAACCCAGTTCCTAAGTTGAAGAAATTCATGGAAGAAAAAGGCATCAGTTTCGATTCAGAGGTAACGGTTCTCTATACCATTCTCCATATTTGGGATGATAAAAAAGAGCGGGAAAACAATTTGGCCATGGTTTTTGAGAATATGTATGACCAAGGTTTGGATTTCTTAAGCTCCAGTGAGGTCAGGGTTGAAATTCCCATAGTGACACGCTTGAGCCCTGTGATTAACTGAATTATTATGTTGAATTTGAAGCAAATTTTCCCCGCCTGAAACCTCCTCAGGGGGGTACTCTTGGTTAGATAGTAATGTTTAGTCGAAAAATACTTTTTCTAATCTTTTCCGTCTGTTTCGCCTGCACTCCAAAAACAGATGGGGAGCTCAAGCCTCTATTTGAAGCCCTTATTCCAGCCTATCTACTGGAGGGTGGAAATACGGTTTGGGTCATTACCGAGTCGGACACCGCCTCCAATCGGACCATGTTTGGGATGGAGATCTGCTCGGCGGAGTTTTTTAAGAGGAGTCTCTTGGGAAAAAATCGGATGATCTTCGACGGTCGGGAGGCCAAGATGACGATTTGGAATTGTATTTCTACTTGCCTGAGCGAACCTAAGGTATTCCGATTTACCGAGGAGCATTTTCCGGAAGGGGTAGAGCTTGTTTCCCAAAGTCACTTGGATAGTTTGCAGGCACTTGTGGATTCCAAAGTGTTCGTAGATTCTCTGAAATCAGAGGCCATGAATAAACTACATTTTCAAACTAGGTTCAGATTTTCTAAGCCGGTATTCTTTGGTGGAGGAAATTTTGCTTTACTGTATTACACCTTTTTTAGCGATAACTCAGGCTATGTAGTGATGGAAAAGAAGTCAGGAAAATGGGAAGAGGTGTTTAGAGAGATCTATACCTACTATTGAGTTTAGCCTTTGCCAAGAGAATAACCAGCCTAAAAAGGTCAAAATGAATTCAACGATGTCACATCCAGATCTCAGCGGTCGCCAATTGGTAAAAATAATAAGCATTGTTCTCAAGCTTCTGGTGTTCGCCTTGGTCTGCTTTAGCTGTACCTCAAGAGAAGAAAACGAGATCAAGGAGTTGATGAATGCCGTATTTGAATGGGAACTCAACCGAGGCGAAGAAGTCATCGTGTTTGCGGAAGCAGAGGAGAATTGGAAAATCCCTTGGCTAGACTCTTGTTCGGTAGAAGGCATACTGAGTTTGCAAAGTGACTTCCGTTATAAAGTTTTGTTCAAGGATGTGTTCACAGAAGCAGACGCAAAAAAGATTTGCAGGGAAGGAAGGCAAGCTTTCCGATTCCAACAGGATATGTTTCCGGCAGGAGTGAAAGTCTCTTCTGAAAAGGGGAGGTACGACAGTTTGTCAAATGCCTATTATAATGCTTTAGGTAAGCCGGAAGTAGTCGAACTTGATATGGAATTGAAGAAATACATGAGCTATAAGACTATTTCCAAACCTGTGTTTTTGCAAGATTACCGATATGCGTTTCTATATGTTTTTAGTGGAGGAACCGGGCTTTTAATATATAAAAAGCAG
The DNA here is from genome assembly GCF_003253485.1 of Algoriphagus aquaeductus. Classification (GTDB taxonomy): domain Bacteria; phylum Bacteroidota; class Bacteroidia; order Cytophagales; family Cyclobacteriaceae; genus Algoriphagus; species Algoriphagus aquaeductus. The sequence goes on from NZ_QKTX01000018.1 coordinate 83,246, forward strand.
AATAATAAGTGGGTTCATTACTTTACCAGTACTTTGATGCTTATAGAGTAGAAATATTAGAATAGGATTAGGAGAAAGATGAAGAGAGTTACAGGGATTTTACTGATCATCCTTTCAGTTTTTACCTCTTGTGGAATGAGGGCCGAAGAAAAATGTACCTCCATCACCTTAGGTGCTGATCGCCCCATCATCGATACCTTGATGATCGATTCCCCCGATCGGAACAGCATCCATCACGCCGAGCTCCAGCTTTCCGGGGAGGTAAAAGATACTCTGAAGTTGGGCATTGGGTCATTTTTTCAGGTGGAGCTTTTGCCCGGGAAGTATGATACCCTGATCTACAAAGGTGATTGGTATGCTGATCCAATGGTGTTGAATGCGGAAGGCGGAAAAGGCAGCGATCTGAGTTTTTGTGCGAGGTTTTACAATTTACCTTAGAGCGAAATGAAAATCAGATATATCGTTTTGATCTTGGTGATTCTTGGAGTGGGCTGGTTTCAGTATGATCAGTATCAACCCAATCGGAATCGTGAAAATGCCGAAAAAGTCCGCCTTGGCATGACTTCAAAAGAAGTGCTCCATTTTATGGGACAGCCGGACAAAAAAAGTAATCTCTTTGCTTCCAGGGTGGATGCTGATACCACTTATCAGTACCGCGCTCCCTTTGCCTCTTCAGACGGGATCTACATCTCTTTTGATAAGCAGGGTCGAGTGATCCATATTGCGAATGAGTAGGATTGGTGTTTGATTCTTTGAGTTTTAAAAATGAAAACCACATAATCACATAGAAAATAAGGAGAAGAGCTTTCCATTTTATAAGACTATGTGACGCGATGTGCCTAAGTGGTAAAAAACACCGACATTGTTAGGTTAAAACCAGAAAAACCTTTCCAGAACAATCCGGGACTTTTTCATACTTTCCTCTTGCTGGTAGAATAAATAAAACCACATAGCCACATAGAAAACATAGAAAGGAACTTTCCATTTTATAAAACTATGTGGCGCTATGTGTCGATGTGGTAAAAGTTCTTCTTTTGTTGTGCCAAAATCACAAAACCCCTTCCAAATCACTCTGGAAGGGGGTTTTCTATGGACTATAGTCTATATCCTATGGTCTAATTACTTTTTCATTCCCATGAAATCTACCACAAAGTAGCTCATCACTCGCACCCCGAGTACGAACCCGCTTTCATCAAGATAGAAATCCGGGGTATGGTGAGAAGGGGTCTTGGTAGGATCGCCACCCTTTTTCATGCCGCCAAGTCCAATGAACAAGCCCGGTTTTTCCCGCTGATAGAAGCTGAAGTCTTCTGCACCGGTCACCGGAGGATTTACTTTTACGTTTTCTTTTCCTGCGGCAGCCTCCAAGGTGGCTACCATTTTCGAAGTCAGATTAGGGTCATTGACGGTAGATGGGTAAAGCTTGGTGATGTTGACTTCTGCTTTGGCGCCCGCACTTTCGGCAATGTTGGTTGCAATTTCCGTGATTCTTCGGTGTACCAATTCCTGCTGCTCGTCTCCGAAGGTTCGGATGGTGCCGATCATCTCTACTTTTTCAGGAATGATGTTGTGACGGATACCTCCATGAATCGCCCCGACGGTAACTACTGCAGGGTTTTGGGTGATGTTGACGCTTCGGGAAAGAATGGTCTGCAAGCCTGTCACGATTTGCGAAGCCGTCACGATAGGGTCTACCCCTGACCAAGGGGACGCGCCATGCGCTTGGGTACCATGTACGATGATTTCGAGATTGTCCACGGCCGCTTGGGCAGGTCCTGAGCGGTAGCCGATAGTACCTACTTCGGTTTGGGCGGAGATATGCAAGCCAAAAATAGCGTCCACGTCTTTCATCACCCCTTCTTCCACCATCTGCTTGGCTCCCCACGTAGTGACTCCGGGTTCGTATATACCTTCTTCAGCAGGTTGGAAGATGAATTTGACGGATCCTTCGAGTTGGTTTTTCATTCCGGCAAGGACTTCTGCCACACCCATCAGAATGGCCACGTGAGAGTCGTGTCCGCAGGCATGCATCACCCCGGTTTGCTGTCCATTGTAGGTGGTGGTCACGGTAGATTTGAACGGGAGGTCTACACGCTCGGTCACCGGAAGCGCATCCATGTCTGCACGAAGAGCGACCATCGGGCCGGGCTTGGCTCCACGAAGGACTCCTACTACACCGGTTACGGCTACGTTTTCAGTCACCTCGATGCCCAAGGAGCGCAAATGATCCGCGATCAACTTGGCGGTTCGCTTTTCCTGATTTCCCAGCTCGGGATTCTGGTGAATGTCTCGTCTCCACTCGATGACTTTGGTCTCGATGGCCGTGGCTTTCTTATCGATTTCAGGCCGTAGTTTACTTTGGCCAAAGACAGTTCCGCTGAGCAGAACCAAGGGTAAAATTAATTTTCTCATAAGGTAATTTGGTGAATGATCAGATTGGCGATTTTTTGGGTGAGAAGGAAAATTAGAACCATTGGATTTAAAATCCTTGTGATTTGGGATAAAAAATGCATTCGCAGAACTTTTCGGCAGGAAATGGATTTATCCTCAAAACTGAATTTATGGAACTGAACAATAAAATCGCAGTCGTCACCGGAGTCAGCAAAGGTGTGGGACTGGAAGTCGTTAAATTATTGGTGGAAAAAGGAACCATCGTGGCCGGTTGGGGTAGAAACAAGCCCGCTTTCGATCATCCCAATTTTCACTTTTTCACCTGTAATGTAGCGGTGGAAGAGCAGGTGGAAAATGCCTACCAAGCCACCGTGGCCAAGCTGGGCTCGGATATCCGAATCCTGGTCAACAATGCAGGTTTTGGCGTAGCCGGACCTTTTGAAACCATGAGCTCGGAAGACTGGAAGTCCATGTTTGATACCAATGTTCACGGGATTTTTTACGTGAGTAAACGACTCGTTCCCGCCATGAAAGCAGCTGATGAAGGGCATATTCTCAATGTAGCCTCGATTGCAGGATTAAATGGAGTCGCCAATTTTGCGGGCTATGTGGGAACCAAGCATGCCGTGCGGGGCATATCTCACTCGATGTATATGGAGTTGAGGGATTTTGGAATTAAGGTTTCCACGATTTATCCGGGATCGATCCAGACCAATTTCTTCGATGCTATCCCCGGAATGCAAGCCCATGAACACATGATGCGTCCGATCGATGTAGCCCAGACCATTGTGCAGACGCTGGAAACTCATCCAAATTATTTCGTGGCGGATGTGGAGTGCAGACCGTTACGGCCAAAGGGGAAGAAATAGTAAGCAGTCTCAGTGATCAGTCGCAGTAGGGAGAAATTAAGAAGACTGAAGCGAGAAAGCTGAAAAAGTGAGTAGTGTTCAGTCTCAGTCAGCAGATACAATTTTAGAGATCTAGTGTTTGCTGCCTGAGACTTACATATTTTTTAAAACAAAAAGAAAAGAAAGTATAAGGCTCTTTTTTATATGGTTACTATTTAGGCCAATCTATGACTGGAATTAGCCAATTAGTACAAAGCTTTGTTCTGTTGGGCGCGTGGGCCGACACAGCAGCGGGCCAGCGTCCGGCCATGTGCGATAGGAGCTTTGCTGTGTCAAGGGTTTTTGGTTACTTTTTGCCCCACAAAAAGTAACAATGAAAAAAATTGCGATTAGGATCAATTATGGGAATGGGTCTCCAAATAGTTGAAAATTTTAGGAATTGATAGAATTAATAATTTATTCCTTTATCAATCTAGGGTATAGGTTAATCCCTCTATAATTCCCCTGATTCACTACTTTAGCATTCTCTTAAAACCAAGAAAAACATTGGAATCACAACCCAACAATCCGCTTCATGGGGTCACTTTGGCTGATATGCTCGCCGAGTTGGTTTCGTTTTATGGTTGGAAGGAACTCGGGGAGCGCATCACCATTCGCTGCTTTACCCATGATCCTTCGATCAGTTCCAGCCTGAAGTTTCTCCGCAAAACTCCGTGGGCGCGGGAACGAGTGGAGGGCTTGTATCTGAAGATGCTGAGGGATAGGAAGTAAGTTTTCTATAACCTTTGTGGTCTTCAAGACCGCGAAGGTTTTTAGACAGGAATGATAATTGGTTTGCTGAATTAGGCCATCCGGATTTCAAATCCCAGAGATATCAGCTCAAGATTACAAATCTTGAGCAGCGAGTCAAGATAATTAAATCCCCCTAGCCCCCTTATGAAGGGGGAATTGCCCTATTCGGAACTTCAAAGCCAAGTTTTATCGGCATAATTCCAACTCAAGGGTACTCGTAAATAACTTTCGAAACTTATCTAAAAAACCTTTGCGTCCTCTGCGTCTCCGCGGTGAAAAATTAAAAACCTTCGAGGTTTGAAAAACCTCAAAGGTTACAAAAAAAAGCCCTGATCATCGACCAGGGCTTTTGATTTATGGTTGTGGTTAAGATTATACGTAGTTGTTGAGCATTACCGGCATCACGAGCATCAGGATGTCTTCATTGGCATCTTGCTCAGCAGGAAGAATCAGACCAGCTCGGTTTGGTGCGGAGAACTTCAAGCTGACTTCCTTGCAGGAAAGGTTGTTGAGCATTTCCACCAAGAATTTTGCATTGAACCCGATTTCGATATCTTCTCCGTCGTGATCGCAGGAAAGCCGCTCATTTGCTTCATTGGAGAAGTCCAAGTCTTCTGCAGAAATCATCAATTCACTTCCTGTCAACTTCAATCGAACTTGATGGGTGGTCTTGTTGGCGTAGATCGCTATACGTCTGAGTGATCCTAGCAGTTCCAAACGGTCAATGTTCATGCGGTTTGGATTGTCCACCGGAATCACGTTTTCATAATCAGGGAATCGCTCGTCGATCAGACGGCAGATCATCTTGATGTTGTTAAACTTGAAGTAGGCGTTGGACTGGTTGAACTCTACGGTTACCGGTACATTTTCAGAAGGTAAGGTAGATTTCAAGAGGTTGAGCGCTTTTCTTGGGATGATCAAGCTTGCGCCGTTGGCAGAGGCCACGTCCACTCTTCTGTAGCGGATCAATCGGTGACCGTCAGTTGCCACGAAGGTGGTGTTGGTCGGGCTCAAGTTGATGTACACACCGGTCATCGCAGGACGAAGCTCGTCGGAAGAAGTCGCGAAAATGGTGTTGGAAATCGCAGAAGAAAGCACCTCGGTGGACATATCCACGGTAGTAGCATTGTTTACGGTTGGGATTTTTGGGAAATCCGTCGCGTTTTCACCTGCGAGTCTGTAGCGACCGTTATCAGAACTGATTTCTACCGCATAGGTGTCATGATCGATGCTGAACGTCACCGGCTGTTCAGGCAAGTTTTTCAGGGTTTCGATCAGGATACGGGCAGGAACCGCAATATTTCCGTCCTCTTTTGCTTCCACTTGGATCTGCGTCATCATGGAAGTCTGCAAGTCGGAGGCAGTGATGGTCAAGACGGAATCCTTGATTTCGAATAAGAAGTTTTCAAGAATGGGTACTACCGGGTTGGTAGTCACGACACCGTTGATGGCCGATAGCTGCTTAAGCAATGCAGAAGAGGAAACAATAAATTTCATATGTTCGGGCTTAGTGATTTTTTATTTCTGGAGGGGTAAATTTATAAATAAAATGCTAATTCGATGGGGTAGAGATTTTTTTGAGGTAAAAATCTTCTAAACCTCCATCGATTGCCTTTTTAAGCTTTTTTGGCAAACCTATTCTTTCTTATCAAAAGGATGATACCGCCCAAAATCAGGATAATTCCCACCGGAAGGCCTACATTGATGAGTTGCCAAAAGGACTTTTGCTCAGCCACTTTTACCTTGTCCAAAGGTCGGATCTGAAGTGTTTTTGTCCTTGCCGAAATGATTCCTTCAGGATCATTGAGGTACTTGACCAGGTTTTGGAGGAGTTGCTTGTTAGCAAAAGTAGTTTGGGCAAAAGGATCTTCCCCGAGTGCCAAAGGCTGTTTTCCCTGTAGGCTAAGCTGACTCTGGAAAACCGAGCCATCACCGAATACGACCACTTTTCCTTTTCCGGATTCTTTGAAAGGCACTTGGGCAAATTCATCCGGCACAAATCTATTTTTGAACAAAGAGGTGAATTCTCCCTCCAGCAAATAGGCCAAAGGAAGTCGCTGAAGAGTAAATTCTTCTACTTTAGGAGCCTGTTGCATATCGGCAAAAGCCACCCGCGCAGGGGCAGGAAGAATTCGGGCATTTTCTGAACCGAAGATCAATGGGGTTTTGGTCACTCCGTCTGCCTTTACCGTGTCCAGACTACTGGCAAAGCGGAAATTGACCTGATCCAAGGCCTTGGTGATCGGATGAGTTTGTACCCGACCGGCGTTGAAATGGAATAGCCAAGGGAGTGGAACGAGCTGCTCTTCATTTCCGAAATTACCACCCATGACCGGGATCATGGAGAAATTCAGATCTTGAATCACGTCTTTATTCACACGGATACCGTAGCGGAATAGCAACCGGTCAAGTTCATTTTCGAGCGGAAGTGCCAAGGTGCCTTCCCCTCCGGCTTGGGTCATATCTACGTCAATTCCCTCTGCAGCTACCACGAGATTACCCCCATTTAATACATATTGATCGAGGAGAAAAAGCTCACGCTCGGTGTAAGTTGTCTTTGGGCCAAGGATAAAAATGCTTGAAAAGGAATTCAGGTCTTCGGGTTTTTTGGCTTGTTCCAAGGGCACTTTGAAAAGCTCAAATTGACCGTCAAGTGCTTCTACCATGCCATAACCATCGTCCTCAGAAAGCTCTCCGTGACCGATTATCATGGCGACAGCGCCTTTTTCCGGATTGACGAGTTTTTGGATGGCTTGGCTCAGCTCAAATTCCAGGTTTTCGATAGAGGCATTCAGTTTCTGATCTGCCGTCATGCCCATTTCACCCCTAAGGACCAAAGCTCCGGTTTCAAAATCTGCATCGCTGACCAAAATTCCCGGGAAAATCAATTGTGTTTGCTGACCGGTAGTTTGGTTGACATAGACGTTGGTTGGATTAATTCCGTAATCGGCCAGACTGATGATAAACTCTTCCTGAAGTGAGTCGGCCACACTCAGAGGATCAAAGTAGGAAACCGTTATTTTTTGGGCAGAGTAGGCATTGAAGGTCCGGACAGTCTCTTCGATAGATTTTTGCAATCGACGCATACCACCGGGGAGATTTTCTCCCGTCAAAAGAATGTCCACGTAGATCGGGCGATCCAGATTTTCCAACAGCGCTTTGGTGGAAGGATGCAGGGAAAAGCGCTTTTCCTCCGTCAAATCCAACCGAAAACGGAGAAATTGTCCCAACCCGAAAAGGACCAACACACCTGCTATCAGGATCAAAAATGGGGTCAAGTTTGAGGCGAAAGACTTTTTCATTTGTTTCTTAAGATCAAGACCGAACCTCCCAAAAACACCCAAATCATGCCCAATAAGAAAAACACATCCCGGCTGTCAATGACTCCCCGGCTGAGACTGTTGTAATGAAAACTCAAGCTCAGTTCCTCTATCCAATAGGCTGCATCACCACTGAGCATTTCCGCCAAGGCCGTGAATCCAAAGTACAGCACAAAGCAAAGAAACACACCCAAAACAAATGCGACCACTTGCTGCGAGGTCAGCGAACTGGCAAACAATCCCACTGCGGCAAAAGTGGCCCCGATCATCAGCAAACCTGCCCAGCTTCCGAAAAAGCCCGCCCAATCTAGATTGCCGGGAGGATTCCCAAGGGTGGAAATGGTGTACCCGTACAAAAGGGTGGGCAAAACAGCCAAAACCACCAAGGTAAGGAGTGCCAGGTATTTGGCGATAATGATTTGTACCAAAGAAAGCGGGGAAGTCCGGAGCAATTCCCAAGTTCCATTTTTGCGTTCCTCGGCAATCGCCCGCATGGAAATGGCAGGAATCAGAAAAGTGAAGACATAGGGAGTGTAGGCAAACAGCGACTCCAAATCTGCGTACCCGTAATCCAAAACCGAGCTTTCAGGAAATACCCATACAATCAAGCCTAGAGCCACGAGAAACAAAGCCAACACCAGGTAGCCGGTGAGGCTTCCGAAGAAGGCGTTGATTTCTTTCAGAAAGAGACTTTTCATTGAGCACTAGTGATTTCGCGGAAGAGGGTTTCCAGATTTTTCTTGCCTTGGTTGAGGCTGATTAGATTCAATTGCTGTTGGGCAACGACTTGCATCAGAGCCTTCCGGGTTTCGGAAGGATCTTCGGTTGGAAGGATGATCTCCCGATTGCCTTTTTGTCCAAAACGAACTGCTCCGATGCCTTCAAACCACACCAATTCCATCGCTTCTTCAGTTTCCAGGATAAGTTCGGTTTGTGAGGATGAAGCTTTGAGTTCGGAAAGTGGGCTCGCGGCCAGGATTTTTCCCCGATTGATGATCACGACATCCTGACAGATCGCTTCGACTTCCTGCATGATGTGTGTGGAAAAGATCAGGGTTTTGTTTTCCGCTACCTCCAAAATGAGATTGCGGATATCTACCAGCTGATTGGGGTCAAGACCCGTCGTAGGTTCGTCCAAGATCACCACTTGAGGATCATGAATCAGGGCTCTGGCTAGGCCCACCCGCTGTCGATACCCTTTGGAGAGCTGTCCTATTTTTTTGTGTTGCTCGGGCAGCAGTCCGGTTTTGCGGATCAGATCGTCAGTTCGTCTACGGATTTCAGCAGACTTGAGTCCGTACAGACCTCCGGAAAATTCCAAAAATTCGCGAACATAGAGATCCAGGTAGAGAGGGTTGTGTTCCGGGAGGTAGCCGATTTTTGGGCTAACTTTTTTCGGTTGTGCCAAAGCGTCTTCACCAAGAATACTCACTTCGCCCGAATCTGCGGAAAGGTACCCCGTGATGATTTTCATCGTGGTGGATTTACCGGCACCATTGGGTCCCAGAAAGCCCAAAATTCTCCCCGGAGAAGCGGAAAAGCTCACCTCATCGAGTGCTTTTTGAGAACCGTAAATTTTGGTAAGACGTGTGACTTGGAGTGACATAAAAGGAAGGACCAAAAGGAAAATCACCCGCATGGCAGGGGCAAAGTCCCCTTTGGTCAGGTAGGGGCAAAAATAGGGAATGAGGACGGAATGGCAAGAAGTGAAGGGCCAGAATTAGACGTGTCCTCTATTATCCAATAAAACAGGAAGGACTATTTCCAATTTGGGGGCTGGAAGACGGAGGACCGAAGACGGCAGTGGTTTAATTCCGACATTTTCAGAAAACCTAAAATTTCCCTTTTCCCAGATACTAAAGCTTCAGGTTAATTTAAGAATTTTAGGTTTTGGGAATTGCTCATTGGGCATTGAAAATTGATCATTGCTTCCGCTCGATCAAGTCCCAAAGATTTCCATACAAATCCTTGAAAACCGACACGATGCCGTAGCTTTCTTCTGCCGGTTCGCGGATAAACTCCACTCCACGGGAGGTATATTTCCGATAATCTCTCCAAAAGTCATCCGTGTAGAGAAAAAGAAACACCCGGCCACCAGCCTGAAAGCCGATTTGCTTTTCCTGCGTTTCGTTGGCTGCTTTGGCGAGAAGCAGGTGACAGGTCGAACCAGGAGGTGAAACTCTCACCCAGCGCTTGGTTTCACTCATTGGAGTATCTTCCAAAAGTTCAAAGTCAAGGACTTCGGTATAGTAGCGAATGGCTTCGTCGTATTCTCTGACGAGCAGGGAGAGTTGTCCGAGTTGTTGGGTCATTTTGTAAAATAATTCTTTCAGAATATCCAGATAAGGTTTAGTTTAGGCGCTAAACCTTTTTTCTTATGCACAAGAATACTTTAAAAATCGCTTTTCTCAGCCTTTTCTTCGGATTGATCTTTTCCTGTCAAACCCCAGATACTCAAAAGGCCAAAACCTATGAATTGGCTCCCGGCAACGAGATTCTTTCACTTCCTCTGAATGATCAAACTCCCAATATCAGTGTGGGTTTGCAGTATTTCCAAGGGGAAGAAACTTACCTCTTTAATGCCAACTCGAATACCAATGCCATCCAAATCTATGATCTGGGCAATCAATCCTTGGTGAAGGAATTGATTTTCGAAAGGGAGGGAGACCAAGGAATTGTACTAGCCTATTTTCATGTACAAAGCCTGGATAGCATTTTCGTTTTTCCTCCCTTTGGCAATCAGTTTATCCTTACAGACACTTCCGGAAAAGTGAAAAATCGAATCCGATTTGACTTGCCCGATGGGTACGCCACCCTTTTTGTTCACAATAGTTACTATGTCTCTCCTCCCAAAGTGATGGGTAATGAATTGGTGGCTAAGCTAAGAGCGGATGGAAGAATTTCGGATTTTACACAAACCCAATTGGATACGATTTCACTGGCAGCTGCGATTAACTTGGAAACAGGATCGGTTCGCCTTTTGCCACAGCGATTCCCCAAAGACTACCTTTCTACTGGACAGAAGCAACTCGAATACAGTTTTCACCAGGATGAGGATCAAATGACGGTGTCATTTTTAGGAGACCATCGTATCTATTATTATTCTGCCAATTCCGCCGAAGCTACCTCCACCGAAGCCAAGAGCCAATTTTTGGATGAAGTGATGCCTAGTTTTGCCAAGGATACGGACAGCCGTGGATTTGCCGAATATTCTTCAGCGAAGTCCCGATATGAATCACTGATTTTTGATCCTTTTCGAAGGGTGTACTACCGCTTTGCTTTTCCGACGGTCACCATCGAAAATGATGATCAGCTGAGAGCACTTCGTGCTACTCCGGGCGCTTTCGTGGTGATGGTTTTAGATGAAAAAGGCAGGGTGCTCACCGAGCGGAAACTCGAAGGGGGTACCTATTATCCCAGCAATTATTTTGTGGGGGAAAAGGGACTTTATCTCTCCATCAATCACCCCGAGAATCCCAAAAATGAGGAGGATCAGTTTCAGTTTGAATTGATCAAGTTGGAAGAAAAATAAAAGTAGGACCTGCCAGGTGGGGTGTCAAATTTGTGCCATTTTTGGTTTTTTATTCGCATCCCACTTTAAGGTTTTTAATCTCTTGGAAAGAGTGGTTTGCCCGATGTTTTTTTCAGACCAATTTTTCACATTTTCTACTCGTGTTGACTG
>NZ_QKTX01000019.1 GCF_003253485.1 Algoriphagus aquaeductus
GGCAAAACCAAACTGAGGTAATCCTTTTCTTCCAATTCTTTTTTTTAACAAAGAAACCACATTGACCTAAATCCCCCAACTTTTAGGACTGATCCCTTTTTAGCTCTAAAACCAATAAATTCTACATTGGGTCTACTGACAACCTTAATAGTAGATTAAATCATCATAATTCTGGTGCTACTCCTTCCACTAAGTCGGGCGCTCCTTTTTGGGAAATAAAATACCACGAAATTCATCCTGACCGATCAGAGGCACTCAAAAGAGAACTTGAAATCAAAAAGAAAAAGAGCAAAAGATATATCGAATGGTTGATCAGCTCTGTTGGCTAGAGCGTCCCGCTAGCTAGCGGGAAGGTCATCGGTTCGAATCCGTTATCCTCCACTTTAGGCTTGCAGAAAATGCAGGCCTCTTTTATTTTTCAAACATGTACTACGTTTACATACTTTTTAGCTCTAAAACCAATAAATTCTACATTGGGTCTACTGACAACCTTAATAGTAGATTAAATCATCATAATTCTGGTGCTACTCCTTCCACTAAGTCGGGCGCTCCTTTTTGGGAAATAAAATACCACGAAATTCATCCTGACCGATCAGAGGCACTCAAAAGAGAACTTGAAATCAAAAAGAAAAAGAGCAAAAGATATATCGAATGGTTGATCAGCTCTGTTGGCTAGAGCGTCCCTCAGACTTTTAGTAACACTCCAGATTTTTAGAAGATCTTTTCTGTCTTCCTATCGATCCTTTACCATTTGCCCATTGAATTCCTCCCCTCAGGCCAATTTGAAATTCCCAGATTGCTACTAAACAAAGATTTTGATTAATTGGCCAACGGAGCAAGTTTGGCATCTCGATCAGAAATGTTTTTTTTAAGAAACTCCATCAATTTTATCCTTTTTATTTTCGTTTTCAACTCTTTTTCCTCCAGCTTTTTGATCAACATTCCGATTTTTTATTGATTCGATCATTTACATTTTGGAGCACTTTATACAGATTATATACGCTCTTTTTAGATACACACAAATAAACACCAATAGTCACTAATTATCTGTATTTCAAAATTTTACCAAACCTAAATAGGAATGACTCTTTAATTACATATTGATACAAATCAGCTTGTTATTTCAATCCATTTTATAAATTTATCCTCAGTTTGGACTCTAGATATAAAGGAAATAAAACGTGGAATTATTTAGTAAAATAAGACCTCTTATATTAATTGCTATATTATATATAGCAACTGCATTTCCCTCTATACTTTTTGCACAATGCCCACAGAACAACTTCACAGTTACAGGCTTCCAGCTTCGGGACGCTAACGGAAATTTATTCAGTGTCACAGATAATTATGTGCTAGGTCAGCCCGTCACAGGAGAGCTTTGGGTAAATTTTGGCGGTTCGACCACCAATGGATACAACATGTTGATGTACTATGATGTGTTTGTAAATGGAACAAGAACTCAGGACGATGCCTATAATTGTCTCTTTTCAGGTGTTCAAGTAGTCCAAAATGTATGGGTCAAGGTCAGGAACTTCACTTGGAACTGGGGAGATATCATTGAAATCAGAGATATCTTCATGTACTGGGAAACCGGCACAGTAAAAGCAAATACCACCTGCACGGTCAGTACAAAAAGCAATATCAATTCCCAATGTTATAGCAACCCTTCGGGATTTACCGCAGCTGTCCCCTTATTTCCAAAATTCGATTTTGCCTCCAATGGCATTTGCAATACCACCATCCAATTTACCAGTCAAACCATAGGTGGGACACCGCCATTTAACTACACCTATTCCTGGGATTTCAACAATGATGGGGTCATGGATTCTAATCTGGCCAATCCGGTTTATAATTTTCCAAGTTCAGGCACGTACCCGATTCGCCTTACTGTCAACGATGGCACGTCCATCACCATGATCACCAAAGACATCTTTATCGATCCCAATTTTGGGATTCAAGTCAGTATTTTTCCAACCAAAATAAATGACAATTCGGGAATCATCTATGTCCAAAGTGTCACAGGTGGAACTCCTCCTTATTCATACTATTGGACAGGACCCAATGGATTCACCAGCACCAACAGGGATATTTTCAATCTTGCCGACGGGCTCTACCGTTTGACAGTCACCGATGCAAACGGATGTACCCAAACCGTCGAGTATGTAATGGATATTGCCTCTGTCTTGCAGATAGAGTGGAAATCCCTTGAGGTCAAAGAGATGGGATCTAAAATCGCGGTGAACTGGGAATTAAATTCGGAAAAAGAGGGAAGCCGGTATGAGATTGAAAGGAGCTTTAAAGACGCTTTCAATTTTTCCAAAATAGGAGAACTAACTTCCTCTCGATCCTCCCAGGCACCGGTAAATTATACCTTTTCAGACGAAACGTTCCCGGTTTTTGAAACCATCCTTTATTACCGTGTTGTCCTTCATCAGGAACAATCGATCAGCTACAGTCCGGTCAGGATGATTCAAAGAAATGGAGCAAATCCACTGAAAGGAAATTGGGCTGCCTACCCCAACCCCAGTAGGGATGGCAGAATTCAACTTAAACTTATTTCCGAAAACTTGAATTCAGACGAAAAAGTCCAGGTACAGGCTATAAATGGGGGTAGTTTTTTTAAAACAGTTGAACTTACCATGGGACATGACGGTGTATTGTCTGTAGATCAGGTAATCGGATCACTCCCACCGGGATTGACCCTTCTACGAGTGCAATGGAGAAACCAGTCTGAAACCATAAAAGTGATTAGGTCAGATTAGAAAAACACCTTCTTAAACGCTTCAAAACTCCGATTCTTAGTAACTTGAGCCAGCCCTGATTTGCCTGACTTATGAAAAGAATCTTATTCCTGCTTCCTGTATTTTTTCTCTTTAGCCAATGTTCCTGCAAGCCTGAAGAGCTTTTTAAATTGGCTTTTACCGGATTAGAAAGTTTGATGGGAGAAGGTTTCTTGCCCTCCGAAGAAATTAGGAATTTGGGCAATTTTCAGGGCATGAGTGTCCAACTTGGGCAATCCTCAGTAGATGGAATCACTGAAGCTGTAATTTTTCTGAGGTTGGAGAATGGTGATCCGGCAAAACTCTCCGGTCAGCGGGAAATTTTGGCAAGAAAATGTGCGGAACTTTACCTGAAAGACTTCGAAAAGGCCATGGATTATCAAAAAATCACCATTCAATTCATCCAGACTGACCCGAATGATCCACAGAATATGGCGCTGGAGGAATACACCTTTGAGGTAAGCGATTTTTGAGTTGACTTTTTTCTAATCTGCCTATCCGCTTTTTACCAGAAAGCTTAGGTAGCATAAGGAATTTCTCGAAAAGGTTGAAATCTGGAATCCTTCGGTCACTTGTACAGAGCTTCTCGAAGTATCGGTCGCCTGTGCTGAGCGTTGTCGAGGCATCCGACTCATAAATCAAAGCGTATTTGACTGGCGGTGCCATTGCGGATAATCATATTTTCTAAATATACCTTCTACTTTTACACTGAAAAATTTTCACTCCCATGACTTTCAAAGCGATTTGCTCAGACGTAGATGGCACACTGCTCAATTCCGACCGTGATCTTTCTCCACGCCTGAAAAACCTTATCCAATCTTTATCCCCTCAAATCCCGGTCATTTTGGCGAGTTCGAGAATGCCTGATGCGATGAGGCACCTTCTAACGGACCTAGGCAGGCCTTTCGAACCAATGGTCGCCTACAATGGTGGGTTGGTCTTGGATGAAAAGGGTCAAATACTGGATTCTGTAACCATCCCTTTGGAATTGGTAAAAACCATCATCGATTGGACTGCCAAAACAGAAATCCACGTGAGCCTATTTCACGGAGAAAACTGGTACGAGTCCAAGGAAGACTATTGGTCTAAACGTGAGATTCAAAACACCAAAGTCAATCCCACATGGATGAAAAGGGAGGAAATCATGGAATTGTGGTCAAGAGAAAATCTGGGAGCCCACAAGGTCATGGTCATGGGGGATTCAAATGAAATCAGCTGGCTCTTTGGAGAACTGCATTTACATCATGGGAGTGACCTCCATCTTTACCGGTCCAAAGACACTTACATTGAGATTGCTCCAAGAAAAATTTCCAAAGCCACAGGTCTTGAGGTATTGCTGAAAGCGAAATTTGATTTCGGAATCCAAGAGGTCATCGCCTTCGGGGACAATTACAATGACATTGATCTGCTACAGAAAGCCGGCTGGGGAGTGGCCGTAGCCAATGCCAGACCAGAAGTAAAAGCAGTCGCCAATGAAATCACCCTACATCACAAGGAAGATGGAGTGGCAGAAACACTTGAGCGCTTTTTTTGGCAAAAAAAACAGAGCCCTGAATTTCTTCAAGGCTCTTAGAAGTTTCTGATCGGCTGGAGGACTACTCCATTCCTTTATCCCGCATTTTGGCAAACTCGTCAAACCTACGGAAAATCGCCACAGTAAAACCAATCAGCATGATAATGGTCCCTACCCACAGTACATTGATGTAGGGTTTTACGATGGCTTTCATCACTACATAGTCTTTCTGGTACTGGTTTACTTTGAAAACAAACTTGTTTTGCTCGGGAAGAATATTTTCTAAGCTCACTTTTAGACCAAGCTCGGTGTCAATGACCGGAAGTTTGCCCACCTGATTGTTTCGGATGATAAAGGTTGGCTCAAGCAATTTTTCTACATCGTAGTCCAGAACACGAAGCTTTGCTTTGACAGCAATATCCCCTTCCTGCAAGGTATAGCCTTCAATTTCTTTGAGTACTTCTGCTCCATCAAAATAGGTCACAAAATCTGCAATGTGAAACTGCTCCCCAGGGGCCACCTCATAGTTTTCATCGGCCTTCCAGTCGGGATCGGCATAGTCATTCATTGCCGCCACATACGTGTAAAGATCCCGATTGAGGTAAATTTTGGAGTCAGGAGATGAAATCAATCCACCCATGCTTTGGTTAAACTGTGACATCGGAGCCAGCGAAAACTTAAGGGCTTCATTTTGATAATAGTCAATTTGGAAATAATCGTTTTCTTCCAAAACCAACTTTACTACATCCCCTTTTTTGAAATAATCCTTGTAATCTGCCAAAGCCAAAGCCTCATTCACATTGCCGGTAGATTCTAAAAGCTTTGCCGGAACATATTCTGGCACTCCCACCACCTTCTTTTGCCGACCTCTATAGATTACTGTATAATCTTTCATCTGCGTAGGCTTATTGATCCAAAGCAGCACATGCTCTTTGTTCATTTCATCCTCCCAGCTGTTGCTGTAGGTGAGCCCGGACATATTGATCGAAATCACATCAGAGTAGCCCGAACTGAACATAATGCCGATCAGAATCATCCCAAGACCAATGTGGGCTAAGGAGCCTCCGGCCAGTTTGAAGGTGGACTTTTTCAGTAATCTTGCCAAAATCACCGAATTGGCCACGATGGTAAACATCCCAGCCAAAACGATAATGATATATTTCCAGTCATACACTTTTGCCAATACAATCACCACTGCAGAGAGCAAAACGGATATGATGTAAGGGGTAATTAAGGCCTCTTTGAGGGCTTTTTTATCCATCTTTTGCCACCAGAAAAACTGACCCACCGCCGTAAGCAAAGCAATGACTACGGCAAACCAAAGCTGAAATTTGGTATAAAATTCCACCTGATCAGCGGGAGGTGCCATGTTGGAAATTCCTCCGAAGCTCTCGACCAGGGCATTCCAGGCCGGAATGGATGTGGGGAGGATCACCTGAAAAGACATCAATCCCAAGGTCACTGCACCCAAGAAAATCCAAAACTCACGGGAATAAACGGAGGCTTCTTTTTCGGAAGAAGGAATGTGCTTCCATGCCCTTGCGGCCAGGAAAATAGCAATCCCCATGAAAAACAGCATGTACAACAACAGCTGACCAGAAAGCCCAAGATCGGTAAAGGAGTGTACCGAAGCATCTCCAAGCACACCCGAACGAACCAAAAAAGTGGCATACAGCACCAAAATAAAGCTCAGAATTACCAATACTATCGAAGTCTTCAGAGCCGTAGCGCTTTTCTTAAAGGTAATCATGGTATGGATCGATGCTACCAGGATCAACCAAGGCACATAAACCGCATTTTCTACCGGGTCCCAGTTCCAATAACCACCAAAGTTCAGCGTCACATAGGCCCAATAAGCCCCCATGATGATTCCCATACCCAGAATCATGGCTGAAAAAATCGCCCATGGCAAGGCCGGACGAATCCACTCGGCGTACTTTTTGGTCACCAGTCCTCCCATCAGAAAAGCAAAAGGAACCAAGGTCGAAGCATATCCCAAAAACAAGGTAGGAGGGTGAATCACCATCCAGATGTTTTGCAAAAGAGGATTGAGGCCTGTGCCGTCTTCCGGCACAAAATCCGGATTTAGGTTAAATATGGGTGCTTGCGTAGCATCTCTCAGCAGAATAAATGGTGAACTGCCAATCTTCAAATCTCCGATAACCACTCCCATGATCATGGATACCAAAAACGCCTGCACCAAGGCAAATACGACCATGACAGGCGCTTCCCAATATTTATTGGTATGAATAAGGATCACCCCAAGGGCCACATTCCAAAATGCCCAAAGGATAAAAGCACCCTCCTGACCTTCCCAGAAGCTGGAAATCATGTAATGTACCGGAAGGGCTTTGGAACTGTGAGAGTACGCGTAAAAATATTCGTAACGATGATTGTAGATGATCTCAAAAAGAGACAATGCAATCATCGTGGTGGAAATCGCATGGATATAGAAACTGATTCTGCTAAATCTCCTCCAACTGGCCTTATCGATCTCGTTGGCTTGGAAATACCGGTAATAGGCAAATGCCGAAACCAGCGCACTGACAAAGGCCACGATAGTCATCAAATGGCCTAGATTACCCACAAAGGTATTGATCATGATTGTATACTTGGGATTTTACTCAACCTCACATTCCTGCTTCCTGCACCTCTGTTTCCTGATACTTGGAAGGACACTTCATCAGGATTTTATCTGCCACGAAAATCTCTTTATCACGGTATGAACCGATCACCACCACCTGTTCAGATCTCTGAAAATCTGCTGGTACAGGCTCATTATAAAACACTTTTTGCTCTGTTCCTTCATTGTCCACCAACAGGAAGGTAAACGAGGTTTTATCTTCCCTGACTTGGATCCCGGTCACTTGGCCTTCTCCGTCTTTTTTCAATTGACCTACTACGTGAATGGCTTTATCTTCTCCATCTTGCTTCATTTCCCATGCAGTACTGAAGCTTTCATAGCTACTGGCATCGCCGATGGAGGTCATGATGATTACGATTGCGACCGCGATGATCCCCAGTCCGATGATATGTCCTTTTTTCATACTCTGGATTTATTTAGTAGGAAGATTTTTTTCAAGCTTGCTGATCTTCCGATCAGTTTGGATCACATAGAGGGTGATCCCTGCGAAAACTATGGTAATGATACCGACCAGCACGTATATTTTCCCATCTCCTCGCATTCGGTCTGCCATTTCCACGGAATTATTAGCATAGTCTGCATCAGTCACGGGAATTTTCTCCTGAGCAAGTACACTCAGAGAAAACATCAAAAGGGCTATGGTAATTAGTTTTTTCATCAATCAAGAATTAATCAATCGGTCTTCAAGTACACGCTCTACCCTACGGATTCTTACCCGTACAGTTGCTATCCAAGTACCCAATAAGGTCCAGGCCAAGATGGCAGGGTAAAAAACCATCCTCAATTTGGAATCCAAATCATAAGCATTGAATCCGGGGTTTCCTCCATTTCCCGGGTGAAGGCTATCGGTCAATCGGGGCAACACAAAAATTAAAGGAATGAATGCGGCAAACGCAAAAATGTTGTAAACGGCCCCAATTCTTCCTCGCTGCTGCTGATCTGTAATGGAGCCTCGCAAAATCAAATAAGCGAAATACATCAAAAGACCTATCGCGGAAGCGTTTTGCTTGGGATCTCCACTCCAATAATCGCCCCAGGTAAATTTAGCCCAAAGCATCCCTGTCACGATGCCCAGTACCCCAAAAAGGATCGCTGCATTGGTGAATTCCAATGCCATGTCATCATGCTTGAGGTCATTGCTTCGCAAAAATTTGATGCTGTAGACCACCGCAACGACCAGCATCAGAATCATCCCAAACCACATGGTCACGTGAAAATGAAGAGCACGGATGGTCTCATTGAGGATAGGTAGACGCGGTACGTCCATCAACAATCCCGCAATCAAGGTGTACAATAAGAGTCCGATTGTCAGGATTTTCCACCAGGATTGGCGCATAGCTGAGATTTACATTTTCAAGCGCAAAAATAAGGCATAAGTTCCTGATTCCGCTTCTTTTTATGATAAAAGGAACGGGATATAGAGATAAAAAAAGTTCTTTTCGATTGCTTGATTCTTTTCGCACATGAACTACAAAAGGCCAATTTTTCGAATTTGAAATTTTTCAATTTTCCAATCCTTAACTTTGCCCCGTGGAAAATCAGAAAAAAGACATCCGTAAGTTGACTCTGGCAGAGCTGGAGGAGTTTTTTTTGGCTCATGGGGAAAAAAAATTCCGGGCCAAGCAAGTCTACGAATGGCTCTGGAATAAGTCGCTCAAGAATTTTGACGAGATGAGCAACATCTCCCTTTCCACCCGTGAACTGCTCAAATCACACTTTGCCATCAATCATATTCAGGTTGACTTGATGCAGCACAGCAGTGACGGCACCATCAAAAATGCAGTCAAGCTTTTCGATCATAAAATCGTGGAGTCGGTCCTCATTCCTACTACCAAGCGCATTACGGCGTGCGTTTCTTCGCAGGTAGGCTGTAGCTTAGACTGTAATTTTTGTGCCACGGCAAGACTGAAGCGGATGAGAAACCTCAATCCGGACGAAATTTATGACCAGGTAGTGGCCATCAAAGACGAGGCGGAAACGTATTTCCAGCGTCCGTTGACCAATATCGTGTTTATGGGAATGGGAGAGCCATTGCTCAACTACAACAACGTGATCGAGGCCATTGACAAAATCACTTCGCCGGAAGGACTCGGTATGGCTCCCCGAAGAATCACCTTGTCAACCGTCGGAATACCCAAAATGATCCGAAAGATGGCTGATGACGAGGTGAAATTTAACCTGGCTATTTCTCTTCACTCGGCGATCAATGAAACTCGCTCCAGACTGATGCCAATCAATGATTCCAATCCGCTGGAAGAACTCGGAGAAGCGTTGAAATATTGGTATCAAAAGACCAAGAGGAAAGTCACTTACGAATACGTGATCTGGGAAGGAATCAATGATGACGAACGACACGCCAAAGCCTTAGCCAAATTCTGCAAAATCATTCCTTCCAAAGTCAATATCATCCAATACAACCCCATCGATGAGGGAGAATTTCGTCAGGCCAAGCAAGAAGCTGTCGAAATGTATGTCCGGATTCTGGAATCTCAGGGCATTATTGCAAAAGTCAGAAAATCAAGGGGTCAGGATATCGACGCAGCCTGTGGACAACTTGCCAACAAAAATGAAGTGGCTCAACTCGCCACCGATTAACATTTTTTTATTTTGATCATATAGCAACCTTAGTTTAATTACGGAGTTTATAAACCTAGATTAAAAAAATATAAACTCATGAGAACAGCTTTTTTTGCGATCTGCTTTCTATTTTCTACTTCCATTTTTGCACAAAACGAATTACCTGAACGAATTCAAACCTATTTTGACAAATACCAGGAAGATTTCCCGGTCGAAAAAGCTTACCTCCATCTGGACAAATTCACCTACACCTTGGGCGAAGACCTTTGGTTCAGTGCCTATCTGGTAGCCGGGGGGACACAAGTCCCCTCTCCCTTGAGCAACACGCTGTATGTCGACTTCTTTGACGGAGAGGGATTGCTACTCACCCAAAAAATGATTCAGGTAGAGAATGGCCGTGGTGCAGGTGATTTTAAAATCCCAAGTTTCGCAAAAACCGGCATTTACCAGATCAAAGCCTATACTTCATGGATGAAAAACTTTGGGGAAGATTATTTTTTCACGCAGCGATTTGAAGTAATTGACGGTTTGGGTGGGTCGTTTCTTCCCAGAGTTGAATTCTTGGATCTCAGTGCTGCAGAAGGAAAAGTTCGATACCAAGTATCTCTTCAAGCTGTAAATTCCTCAGGAGATCCCCTTTCCAATAAAAATATTTTGGTCCAAGCAACGGGAGACGGAGAAGTCCTCTATTCTCAAGAATTGCAACTGAGCGCACAGGGAGAGGCGGAATTTATTTTTTCCATTCCGGCCGTAGCGCATGCCTCTCAAAGTCTGGAGCTGAGTTTTGAGGAAAATGAAGACTACGTGATCACCCAAAAAATCAGACTTCCTTATTCGCTTCAGCTTGCCGACATCCAGTTTTTACCTGAAGGAGGTCAATTGCTGATGGGGAAAAAGTCTAAACTTGCCTTTCGGGCAGTTGATCCCGACGGAACCCCCATAACTTTGACAGGCACTCTAGAAGGAGAAGAAGGGACCACTTTCAGTTCTAATTTTGCCGGATTGGGAAAGGTAGAAATCACGCCTTCTAAAGATTCTTACGTCGCCCTGATTCAGTCCACACTCTACGGCGAAAGCCGTAAGGTCGCTCTCCCAAAAGCAAGCAGCAAAGGATTGAATATCCAAGTCCAAAATCCGGAAGAAGGGGCCTTTCTTTCTGCCCTGGTACAGGGAAATGAAGTGGATGGAAATTTACTTTTGGTCTCTCATACCCGAGGCCTGATCAATTTTATGGTCCAAGGTAAACTTACCAACGGAGTATGGGGAGCAAGAATTCCGAAAAAAAACCTTCCCAGCGGAATCAACACCATTGCCGTTTTGGATGAGAAAGGCAAACCCCTTTTGGAGCGCTTGGTCTTTATCCAAAATGAGGACACCTTACAGTTGAACCTCAGCTCCTCATCCCAAATCACATCCAGAGGGAAAATCGATCTTTCCCTGGAATCTCTCTTTCAAAACAACCCAAATTCCGGTAGCTTCTCCATTGCGGTAGCAGATGTAGATCAAGTCCAGGATGAAAGCGAACTTTTTGGATCCATCTTTTCGCATCTGCTTTTGAGTTCGGACTTGAAAGGCGAAATCTATCGGCCAGGATACTACTTCCAACATCAAAATCCGGAAACCAAAGAAGCGTTGGATTTGGTCATGCTGACCCATGGTTGGAGTAGGTTTTCGTGGGAGGATATTTTTACAGAAAAATTCCCGGACCAAGGCTACTACATTGAGCAAGGCATCAGCATCAAGGGAAAAATAAAAGAACAATACCCGACTAGAAAAGGACTGGGAGGAGGTAAAATCAATGTCGTCATCGGAGAGGGAATAGAACTGCTCAGTACAGAATATGGTCCCGATGGCATGTTTCTCCTCACAGATCTTCAATATCAAGATTCTGTCACCGTCACCATCACAGCAGAGGACAGCAGGGCCAAAAACTTCATAGACTTGGAGCTGGAGGACCCAAAGCTGCTTTTTTCAAAATTGAAGGTGAAATATCCATTGGAAATTTCATGGCCGGAAGGATTAGTCTCCACAGTCAGAGAACGGTCACTCATGCAGCAGCTCAATGCTGATCCCAAAATCATTGATTTGGAAGAGGTCACCATAGGCGCCAAGACCCTTCAGGAAGAAAAAACCTCGAACAGAAAAATCTACGGATCCGGAGATGCCACGTTGAAGCCCGACGAAATCCCGGGAGGAAGTGGGTTTGTCAATATTTTCCAAATGATCCAGGGACGGGTAGCCGGAGTGAGGGTCAATTTGAATGGCTTCTCGGCAAGTGTGCAAATCCGAGGGGTAGGTTCAATCCAGGCAGGCACCGAACCCCTCTATCTTTTGGACAATATACCCGTGGATGCTGCCACTCTGGGTCAGGTCAGCCCCAGAGACGTGGAGAGCATTGAGGTATTTAAAGACCCTTCCCGTACAGCAATTTTCGGGTCACAAGGTGCCAATGGAGCTATTGCTGTCTATACCAAAACAGGAGCAGGATTGTCCAGCACCAGCGTGGGAGGAACGCTGGTCACCAAATATGGAGGGTATGCATTGCCACGGGAATTTTATTCCCCCAAATACGATGAAAAATCACCTGCCACCGCCGTGACTGACAAGCGGGCTACCTTATTCTGGAATCCTTTGATTTCCACCGATGCAAGCGGAAAAGCTTCAGTGGAGTTCTATAATTCAGATTCCGCGTCAAAGCACCTAGTGGTGATTGAAGGCATGGATAGTTTTGGAAGACTTGGCCGATTGGTCAAAGTCTTGGAATAATTTGCTTAACCGGGAGAACCCTCCTACCTTTTTCCAAAAAATAAACTCATGAAGAAATTTGCATTACTCCTCTTGCTTGGAATAGGTAGCCTTGGTTTAACTCAAGCTCAAAATCAGGGCGAATCGAGAATTCATGTTTTGGGACAATACGGACTACGGTTAAATGAACCCGGAATTGGTGCAGGTTGGGAGTATTTCTTTGCCGAAAAGTTCGGTTTTATGCCGAGTTATACGCGGATTTTCCCAAACGTGGGTAATGCAGGCAACTTCAGTGCAGATCTCCGGTATTACCTTTCTACCGGAAAATCCCAAGTGTATGCCATGGCGGGATACAGCCTGACCAGTGAAAACCCACAACCCGGATCTGCCGGAACGCGAAGAAACCAAAGCGGAGCAAATGTAGGGGTGGGGGCTGTCATTCCTTTGACAGAGTGGATAGGACTGAGCACGGAGTTTAAATTTCAGAGCCAAGGATTCCGACAACCGATCTTTCGATTTGGCTTTGCATTTCCGCTTTGATATAATCCCGAGTGCTGAAGATCTAAATTCTTGGCAAATTGGAGCAGTCCAGCCAAACTCATGATATGAACCATGACAACAGGTTATACTTGTAAAAAATGAGGGGAGTCGATTCCCCTTTTTTATTTTTCTGTTTATCCGCTTTCATACTAGTAGGCTTAGCCAGCTTATGAAATTTTTCAAAAAAGGCAGAAATCAAGAATCCTTCGGTCATCGGTCTTCCGACCCATTAACAAAGAGAATTTGGCTGGTGGTGCAATTGCGGACAATCGTATTTATTTTTTACTAAACTCAAATAGCTTTCGTTTTTCCTCTTTAGTCAGCCCATCGTATCCTTTTTCTGCAATTTTGTCCAAGATCCGGTCTATCTCGTCCTGACTGATCAACTCCTTGTTTGCAGTGGCAGGGCTTTCTGATGCAGGTTTAAATCCTCCAAAAGCACTTCCGGTGGATGTCGTTTTGGCTTTGCGATAGCTCACCTTGACCTTGCTTTTTTTGCCACTGAACAGGCCTTCAAAAAACAACCCGACTTTCTGAACGGGTTTACCCAGATCCACCCCTTTTCTCAGTTGGACAATATACAAGTACCCAAGAAGTGCACCTCCCAAGTGGGCGATTTCCCCGCCGGCATTGGCCCCGATCGAATTGGCAAAGGACAAAATCACATAAAAGGCCGCGATATAGACGATCTTGACCGGTCCCAGAATAAGCAAAAAGAAAGTTGTATTGGGAGTCAGCGTAGCCGCTCCTACGACTATGGCGAACACACCCGCACTGGCGCCAAGCATCATCGAAGAGTCAACTGAAGCGCTGAAATACGGCGCCAGATTGTAAATCAAGACATAAAAGACCGCTCCAAAGATTCCTCCAAGGATATAGAGATTGGCCAGTTTGCGACTACCGAGATACTGATGGATCAAGAGGCCAAACCAATAGAGGAAAAGCATATTGAAGAGAATGTGAAACAATCCCTCATGCAGAAACATATAGGTGAAAACAGTCCAAGGTTGCGTGGCAAGCTTAGGAAGAGATGCAGGCATCATCAGGTACTTCAATCCGGCCTGATACCATTCCCCAAATCCACTGATGGTCATCAATACTCTGAAGACCAAGACCACAAAAAAGACGAGGATATTGATCGCAATCAGCTTGTAAAGGCTGTTGTCCCGGTGCGTGAACGCATTTTTCAGATTGTCCCAAAAGCCGCCGTACATATCAATAGAATGAGTTTCTGTCTTTTTTCCAATTGTAAACCAACACCGCTCCGATCAGCAATCCACTCAAATGCGCAAAATGAGCCACATTATCTGTGGGACTGTTGAGTAATACGTTGTAAACCGTGTAAAGTCCGTAAAACAATACCAGATATTTCGCCTTCACCGGCATGGGAGGGAAAAGCAAAAAGAGTTGGGTATTGGGGAAAAGCATGGCAAAGGCGATCAAAATACCAAAGAGTGCTCCGGATGCACCTACCATGGGCTGATTGGCATGAAGTCTCAAGATTGCACTCAAGGTTTTTTCTGCCCGCTCGATATACATCGGATCCTCAGGATTTCGGCTGTATTGATCGACAAAATCAAACACCTCAGGAGAAAAGTATCCTCTGTTTTCGATGACCAAGCGATTAAAATACTCCGGGTCAGGAGAGGCTTCAAAGGTGATTACTTTTTCTTCCAGGGATTTGTACTGATAGATGGAATAGCCAGAATAAAGTACGCCGGCACCTATTCCGCAGACCATCCAAAGGGTAAAAAGTTTTTTAGGCCCCAGAAACTGCTCCAATAGCGGCCCGAAAATCAACAGTCCGAACATGTTGCTGAACAAATGCCAAAAATCGGCATGCATAAACATGTAGGTTAGGAATTGAAAAGGACTAAAATATTCACTTTGAATATTGTATAAAGCAAACCATTTATTTAAGACCGGAAACACAAAGCTGGCTACCAGAAAAACGATCACGTTGATCAGCAGCAGATTTTGAACGACCGGAGTGATATTTCTAAACATATTATTTTCCGAAGAATGCGTGAATGCTAGTTAAATCCAATTTGACAAAGGTTTTGTTCCCTGAAGGCGAATAGTTTGGATGTTGACAGGCAAAAAGCTGCCCCACCAAGGTCTCCATCTCCTGGGAATTAAGCTTCTGCCCTTTCTTTAGAGAGGACTTACGGGAAAGTGATCTCGCAAGATTTTCTCTTTTGTCCAAAGACAATTCACTTTTGAAATTTTTAAACTGTTCAATCAATCCTTCAAACAATTCTTTTTCATTTTTCACCTGCACATCAGCCGGCACGCCCTGAATCAAAACGGTATCTTTTCCAAACTCCTCCACGACAAAACCCAAACTGAAAAGTTCGGGAAGCATGTCCATGACCAGAGCGAAGTCAGCCGGATTGAGCTGCAAAGTAGGCGGAAAAAGACACTGTTGGGAGGCTCCCTGATGAGTTGCCAATTGTTTGATGTATCGTTCATACAAGATCCGCTCATGAGCCATCTGCTGATCCACAATGAGCAATCCGGTGGACATTTGGGCTACAACGTAGCTCAGTTCCACCTGAAAAGTGGTGCCGGTGGCTTCCTGTTCCGAGGGCTGGATTACCAGTCGGGATTCGTCTCCCGAAGCCCGGCTGGGAAAGGTCAGGATTTCCTGTTCTTCTCTGGGGTGGGATTGACCGGGATACTTTGGTGCATTTTCAAAATTTCCCTCAAATAATTTTTCCCATCCGGAGACAGCAGACTTTTTGAATTCCGGTGTATTGAATGTCTTATAGCTGTACTCCCGATCGACTTGGACAGCCGTTTCCGGGTTCTTGGTCCAATTTTCCTGAAAATTGACATCCACGCTAAAATCCAAGGCAGGCATCACATGATGTGCGCCGAGGGCCTGCTTGACGGCAGATCGGATGACCGCATAGACTGTCCGCTCATCATCAAACTTGATTTCGGTTTTGGTAGGGTGAACATTGATATCGATATGTGCAGGATCTATCTCCAAAAACAACACATAAAAGGGATGCTGATCCGCCTGAATCAATCCCTCAAATGCCGAACTGACGGCATGATGCAAGTAACTGCTCCTGATGTACCGGTTGTTGACAAAGAAAAATTGCTCCCCCCGAGTTTTCTTTGCGTGTTCGGGCTTGCCGATGTAGCCGGTTACGTTGAGATGAGGAGTGACCTCTTCACAAGGAACGAGCTGACCTTGGTAAGATTTTCCAAATAGACCAACGATCCGCTGACTGAGTTTACCCGGTGTCAGGTTATAGGTTTCAAGGTCTTGTTGATAAAGTGTAAATCCTATCTCAGGATAAGAAAGTGCTACCCGCTGAAATTCATCCACGATGTGGCGCATTTCCACGGGATTGGATTTGAGAAAGTTTCTTCGGGCAGGAACGTTGAAAAACAGATTCTTCATTGCCACCGAGGTGCCAACAGGAGCAGAGATCGGTTCCTGTTTCTTTAACTCCGATCCTTCGATCTGAATCAAAGTTGCCAATTCCGAATCTGCCTGGCGTGTTTTCAATTCCACTTGGGCTACTGCTGCGATGGAAGCCAAAGCTTCACCCCGGAAACCAAATGTCCGAATGGCAAAAAGATCCTGGGAAGTACGGATTTTAGAGGTCGCATGACGCTCAAAACTCATACGGGCGTCAGTGGGAGACATGCCTTTGCCGTTGTCGATGACCTGGATCAATTGCTTGCCGGCATCTTTTACAAGAACTTGAATTTGAGTAGCCCCTGCATCCACTGCATTTTCCAAAAGCTCTTTGAGCGCTGACGCAGGTCGCTGCACCACTTCTCCTGCTGCAATCTGATTGGCGATTGCATCCGGGAGAAGCTGGATAATATTATTCATTTCTCCCTTTCTTTTTTAGTCTTAAAAAGAAATAAACCGCCCCCACAATCACTGCAAAATAAATCAGATAGGTAAATATGACCGGCCCGATATAGATATAACCAAAGGCTGCTGTGATCATTCCGAAAAATAAAACAGTCCGAATCATTGCCGTGGAGTTAAACAGAGAAGTGTCTCGCTGTTTGATCCCCCGGTAGGATGAAAACGAACCCCGGATAGAAGCACCATAGCCTTTAGGATTATGTCCGTCTTCCCCGCTCAACAAGCCTTCTTCTTCCAATTCTTTTTTGATGCGGGAAGTACGCTGTTCAATCTCCTCTTTGACGGGATCGTAATACCTGGGTTTGATATCAAATCGCTGTGGGGAGGAAGTTTTGAATAGGGCGGGAAATTTCATCTTTGGTTCAAATTTTTCTGAAAAGCGTACGTTTTCATCCAACGAAACTGGCTTTGAAGAAGACTAACCGATCATCAGATTTCTAAGCAATTTAACCCGAGTAATCGATTAATGTTGCCCGATCTTTGCTATCTTGGTTAGAGTGATCCCTTTTCCAATGCATCATCAGCGACCAGGGACATTGATGAAGGCTGAAAATGCCAAGTCGTCGCTCGGACAAATTTACTTCAAAAGTTAAGGAATTAAAACCAATCTCATCCATGAGTACAAAGCATTGGAGACTTCTGTCTTTGGTCCTGCTAGTCGGACTGTTTTCCTCCGGAAAATCAGATCCATTTGTGGCCAATGAAGACCCACTGGAAAGCAAAGACCAAAATCATCAGCTCAGTTGGGTAGACAGCGTATTCAATGCTTTGAATTTTGAAGAGCGACTCGGCCAACTTTTCATGGTGGCGGCCTATTCCAACAAGGACCAAAAGCATGTGGATGAAATCAGTAAACTGGTCAGGGAGGAAAACCTCGGTGGACTCATTTTTTTCCAAGGCGGTCCCAATCGACAAGCCCGATTGACGAATTTTTACCAAGCTCAAGCCAAAACCCCGCTAATGATTGCCATGGACGCCGAGTGGGGTATCGGAATGCGATTGGATTCGGTTTGGAATTTTCCAAAAGCGATGACTTTGGGCGCTATTCAGGATCCAGCACTCATCTATCAGATGGGCTCTGAGATCGCCCGTCAGTTCAAAGAACTGGGAATGCATGTCAATTTTGCTCCGGTAGTAGATGTGAATTCCAACCCGCAAAATCCGGTAATCGGCTACCGTGCTTTTGGTGAAAACAAAGATGTGGTCACCCAACGTGCTGTGGCTTACATGAAAGGACTTCAGGACAATGGAATCATCGCCAACGCCAAGCATTTTCCCGGTCACGGTGATACGGAGAGTGACAGTCACTACACGCTACCTGTCATCAAGCATGCCGAGAAAAGAATCTGGGACGTGGATCTCTATCCTTATCAAGAGCTTTTCAGGGAAAATCTCATGTCAGTCATGGTCGCACACCTCAATGTACCCAGCCTGGACAACGGTTCCAATATTCCCACAAGCCTTTCCAAGCCTGTAGTTACTGACTTGCTCCAAAACCGAATGAATTTTCAGGGATTGATTTTCACAGATGCCTTGAATATGAAAGGGGTGGCGAATTTTAGCCGTCCGGGCGAGGTGGATCTAAAAGCTCTTCTCGCAGGAAATGACGTGCTACTTTATTCACAGGATGTACCCAAAGCAAAAGCCCTGATCAAAGAAGCGGTCGCTAATGGAACAATCAGTGAAAATGAAATCAATCGAAGGGTCAAAAAAGTCCTCAAAGCAAAATATTGGGCCGGCCTAAATGAATACAAACCCATCGATACATATAAAATTTCGGACCGTCTCAATACCGAAAAGACCAAAGAGGTCATCGAAAAACTTTATGCGGATGCGATCACCATTGCTTCAAACAAGGACGACTTGCTGCCTTTCAAGCAGCTGGATCTGAAAAAATTTGCCAGCTTGACAATCGGAGACGAAGGAAAAGAATTCAGTCAATACCTGAACAAATACACCAAGGTGGATCATTTCACCATTCCAAAAGCTTTGGGAGAATCAGCCCATTACAATCTGATGAAGCAGCTGGAAGATTACGATGTGGTGATCGTGGGCCTGATGGGAGTAACTAACAGCCCTCAACGCGCTTTTGGAGTTGCACCCGGAGATATTCAATTGATCAAAAGCCTTGAAAAAAGGCAAAAAGTGGCAACTGTACTTTTTGGAAATGCCTATGCCGCCAAGGCCCTGGAAGGTTTTGGGAATGTGGTTTTGGCTTATGAAAACACAGGAATTACCCAACAACTGGCACCTCAGATTCTATTTGGAGGGAGACCCGGAAAAGGAATTTTGCCGGTGACCGTCAGTGGTCAATTTTCACATGGGGTAGGAGGATATTTGGCAGACCTCAACCGTCTTTCCTACGGAGTGGCCGAAAGCGTGGGCTTGGACAGTAAAAAACTGGACAAAATCGATGAGGTAGCTAAGAAGATGATGCTGATTCAAGCCGCCCCTGGTGCCAATGTGTTAGTAGTTAAAAACGGAAAGGTGGTATTTGATCGATCCTATGGGTATTTGGATTATAAAAAATCAACTCCGGTCACTTCAGAAACCGTCTATGACCTAGCCTCTATCACCAAAGTCTTGGCCACTACACAGGCGGCCATGTTCCTCCACAGTCGTGGGGAATTGGATATGACCAAGACCTTGGGTGACTATCTGCCTGAATTGAAGGGAACCAACAAGGCCAATCTGGTCTTGAAAGACGTGATGGCCCACGAAGCTGGGCTCAAGGCATTTATTCCGCACTACGTCAACACCGTTCAGTCCGGACAATGGAAGCCAAGTTACTATCAGGCCAGCCAAAACCCCGGTTTCAACAGACCGGTGTCCAATGATATGTATGCCATGGATGGTCTCAGAGACAGCATTTGGCATTGGACGGTTAAATCCGAACTGCTGCCCAAGCCCAACAAATATGTCTACTCTGACCTGACTATGTATTTTATGCAGGCAGTGATCGAGCGGATTGTCCGGCAGCCATTGGACGAGTTTTTAGATCAGAATTTCTATGCGCCTTTGGGTCTTCATACCCTTACTTTCAATCCTTTTCAGAAAATGCCATTGACGCGGATCGCACCTACGGAAAATGACGTGGCTTTCAGAAAAAGACAAATTCAAGGATATGTCCACGATCCCGGGGCTGCCATGTACGGAGGAGTGGCCGGTCACGCAGGTCTGTTCGGTACCGCCAATGACCTAGCCGTCATGATGCAATTGATGCTCAATAAAGGTTCTTATGGGGAAATTTCCCTTATCAAACCTGAAACCATCGAAGCCTTCACCAAGCGGCAGTCCAATATGAGTCGACGGGGATGGGGATGGGACAAACCCGAACCGGAAAAAGGAAAAGGAGGCTCAGCCGGAAAATTGGCCCCAAAAAGCACCTTTGGACATACCGGCTTTACGGGAACCTGCGTCTGGGCCGATCCTGAAAATGACCTGATCTATGTCTTCCTCTCCAATCGGGTTTATCCGGATGGGGGAAATAACAAACTGCTAGACGCCGGTATCCGTACTCAAATCCATGATTTGATCTATGAGGCAATGGAAAATTGATAGAAGGTTTAATGATCTTTTAAACTTTTGTTTTCGAAGGATTTCTCCTTGTATCAAAAAAATCCGTGACAATAACCTGATTTTCAACTACCCGATATACAATCTTGAAATTGCCTTCAATTATCCGGCGATGCCCTAGATTCAAAAATGACAACATGGGCTCTTCCTGACCTAAAAATGGTTCAGAGGAAAGTTTTTTGCAGCTCGCGAGTAAGTTTGATTTTATCTTACGCACAGTCACTTTCGGTATTCCGACTTCCTTGATGTAAAAATCCAAGGTGTCTTTTAAACTCTCAAGTGCCTGTTTTGTGATTACTACCTTCACTCCAAAATATGCTGATCCAAAAGCTTTCCTGCATCATCGAGAGAGATCAAGTTTCCAGCGGCAATGTCTTTTTCAGAGGATAGTGCTCGGTTGACCATTTCTAGAAATTGGTCATTCTCCTGAGCTTGTGATAGGAGTTTTTCGACTTGGACAAAAAGTCTTTCGTCCATCGTTTCAATTGACCTGATCAGCGCTATTTTTCGCTCTTTGATACTCATTGTCAGTTATTTGATTTCAATTTAAACAAAAAGCGCTCCCATTGGAGCGCTTTAGATTAATTTCTATTCCTTGATTTCGATCACTTTAAACTCGGTTCGTCGGTTCACCTGATGCTCCTCCTCGGTCTTGGCATCTTTGATGATCAGCTGGGTTTCGCCATAACCCTTGGCCACCAATCGCTCGGCAGCTATACCTTGGGATACGATGTAATCCACGGCGGATTGGGCTCTTCTCTGGGAGAGGCTTAGGTTGTAGGCATCACTGGATCTGGAGTCTGTATGTGAGCTCAGTTCAATGCGGATCGAAGGATTATCCTTCAAGATTTTCACCAATTTGTCCAACTCGAGAGCAGCATCAGGACGGATATCTGCTTTGTCTAAGTCATAATAGATATTGTCCAGTACAATCGCTTTTTCTAAAATCAACTGATCCAAGATGATTGTAGTATCCAAAGACACATTAGTCACATCCTGCACCAATGTGGCCGGATCAGGCGTTTTTCCTTTTGTGGTATATGGGATGGATTTGGAGAAATATCCTCCCTTCGATGCAATGATGGTGTAATCCTGGTCGGGAGCCATGGTAAATCTCACCCTTCCCTGCGCGTTGGAGAAATCTCCCCCTTGTTGTTTGTTGTCTGCACCATAAAGCACCACTCGGGTTTGAGGTAATACCGCCTCACTGCCGTCCGCTTTTTCTTCTTTGGTAAAAACATTGAGAAGAACGTTAACGATTTTTGGTTTGGGCGTCTTATCCTCAAAAAAGTAGATGTCATCATCACCAACACCGCCTTCACGATTGGAAGAAATAAATCCTGCCTTGGGGTATTCTGTAAAGAAAATCCCGAAGTCATCGTCTTTGGTATTGAAATTTTGGCCAAGATTTTTGATGATTTGGGCACCCGATTCATCTTTTTCGGCTACAAAAAGGTCCAATTTGCCAAAGCCGGGATGACCGTCAGAAGCGAAAAAAAACTTACCGTCGGGAGCAGGTCTTGGAAACAGCTCATTTCCTGGAGTATTGATCGTAGGCCCCAAATTTACGGCATTCCCAAAGTCGCCGTTTGCCAGTTTAGTGGCTTTATAGATATCGATCCCTCCATATCCTCCCGGCCTGTTGGAAGCAAAGTAGAGTTCTGAACCATCGGGGCTAAATGCCGGAGTGGAATTCCACCAGAATTCATCCTCATTTACCGGCATCCATATCGG
The DNA here is from genome assembly GCF_003253485.1 of Algoriphagus aquaeductus. Classification (GTDB taxonomy): domain Bacteria; phylum Bacteroidota; class Bacteroidia; order Cytophagales; family Cyclobacteriaceae; genus Algoriphagus; species Algoriphagus aquaeductus. The sequence continues at coordinate 22,008 of NZ_QKTX01000019.1, forward strand.
CTGGGTAAATCCAGCGCCCCTGAAATACGAAGCAAAAAGAGCGACATCCGGAAGATCTTTGGAAGAAGTCGAATTCCCTCGGGCATAGATAATGATATTTCCATCAGGACTGATCGCTATGGCAGCCTGATTGAGTCCTTCTTCATTTCTGAATTCGGGAAGTGCCTGAACGGACCCTACATCTACTCTGACGCCTTCGGCACGGGTTCGGAATAGCTTGGTATAGGGTGTCCCGGTAGCCGGATAAATTCCCGAGGCTTGACGTGCTGAGGTGAAATAGAAAAAATTTTCACTGACCAAAGGTGCAAAGTCCGGCCCTGTAGTATTCAATTCCTTAAAGTTGACCAAGACATGGTTTGGCCAGTAGTCGGCAATTCCTTCTGCAAGTTTGATAGATTCAATTTCACGCTGTGTTCGGGCAAGTAAACTTTCGTCAGAGGTATATCCCTTTGCCTTTTCGAAGGCCTCTTTTGCCTCGCTGTTTTTTTGTTGGGCCTTTAGACTTTGTCCCAAAAAGAAATAGCTGTTGAAACTGGGCTCTTGTTCGACTACTTGACGATAGTACGGTTCGGATTTTTCGATTCGGTTAGAGAGGCGATAGCTTTCCGCAACGGTCTGATTGGCTTTGAGATTGGTAGAATCTTCCTGAAGTATCTGGCTAAACGTCGATATGGCGTATTGATATTGACCGGAAAGGAACTGGTTGTCTCCTTTCTCCATTAAGCTTTTGCAGCTGCCCAAGCCAAGTGTTATCAGAGCCGATATCCAGAAAAAATGCTTTTTCATTAGTAGCGATTGAAGGTCTAGTCCTGAATATTACTAATTAATTTGGAAAATATTTGTTCAACCAGCTATTTCGGACAGGCTGCCACAGCTGGTGAAGATCGGCTTTAGTCCGAATCAGTGGGTTGATTACTTCCTGCTCCAGAGTCAATTCCCCTGCCTGAACTTTACTTTTTAGTCCCAAAGCCGGAAATACCTTTAAATCTCCGGAGGAATTGCGAACACTCACTTTTCCCTGATCCGTCAGATTGACTCCAAGCATCGATTCCAATTCTTTGAGCACTTTGACAGAGCTGTCAATCGAGCATCCACTCGCACCAAGGCCGCTTTCATCCACTGCCAAAACCAGTATTTGCTGTTCGAAAATATCAAATGAGGTCGGCATTCCATTCCCGTGCGTGTTCCAACCTTCGCAGAATCGAGTCAGTCGCTGCTTTACAATTTCGATCTCTTTTTCAGTCAATATTCGCTCCGCCTGATAGATCCATACTCGGGAGTGTGCAGGAAGTTGCTCAAATGGGATGTACATAGTTTAAAACTTTGGTCAAAGAAAAACCCTTTCTGCATAACGGCAAAAAGGGTTGAATTGATTCAATTCATACGCAGTTAAATGCCCATATCCTTGGCAATCATCTCTGCCAGGTCATAGACTTTGACCTCAGCCTCCCGCTCTTTGTTTTTCACACCATCGGTCATCATCGTGAGACAAAAAGGACAGCCCACCGCAATCGCTTGGGCTCCTGTGGCCAAAGCTTCCTCGGTACGCTCGATATTGATGTCTTTTTTACCAGCTTCCGGTTCTTTGAACATCTGTGCACCACCTGCACCACAACACAAGCCTTTGGTCTTGCATCGCTTCATCTCCACTAGCTCTACATCGAGTGCTTTGATCACTTCGCGAGGTGCTTCATAGACATCATTTGCCCGGCCGAGATAGCAGGAATCATGGAAGGTGATTTTCTTTCCTTTAAACTCACCTCCACCTTGGAGTCTTACTTTTCCTTCGTTGATAAGCTGTTGTAGGAACTGGGAATGATGGATTACCTCATAATTTCCGCCCAAAGCAGGGTATTCGTTTTTTATGGTGTTGAAGCAATGCGGGCAGGCTGTCACGACTTTTTTCACTTCATAGCCATTCATCACCTGAATATTGGCAACGGCCTGCATTTGGAAAAGAAATTCATTCCCTGCCCGTCGGGCAGGATCACCGGTACAAGTCTCTTCAGGCCCAAGTACCGCAAAGCTGACTCCGACTTTATTCAATATTTTCACAAAAGCCTGCGTAACGGCTTTGTAGCGCTCATCAAAAGAACCGGCGCAACCCACCCAAAAAAGTACTTCGGGTGTTTGGCCATTGGAGGCCATTTCGGCCATGGTTGGGACTTTATAGGTAGACATTTTTTCAGATTTTAGACGTTAGACACAAGACGCTAGAGACAAGAAAAGAGAGAAGGAATTTCCATCGGACATCGGTCACCTAGCTTCGGACATTTAATCACTTCATTTCCTCTTCTTTTACTTTTTCTGCCCAGTTGAATCGGTCAGAAGGACTGAATTTCCACGGGGAGAAGCTGGTTTCCATGTTTTGAAACATCGCATTCCATTGTGCGGGAGTGCCGGATTCCTCCATGGCCACGTATCGACGAAGCTGTAGGATGATGGAGAGCGGATCGATATTGACTGGACAGGCCTCCACACAGGCATTGCAACTCGTGCAGGCGTTGATTTCCTCCTTAGTGATATAGTCTCCCAATAGCGACTTGCCATCTGCCAATCCAGGTCCACCGGTGTCGATGCTTTTTCCAACTTCCTCTGCACGGTCACGCACATCCATCATGATTTTGCGGGGAGAAAGCTTTTTGCCGGTCAGATTGGCCGGACATTCGGAAGTACATCGACCGCATTCGGTGCAGGAGTAGGCGTTGAGTACGTTGATCCAACTCAGGTCATTGATGTCTTTGGCACCAAATCGTCCGATTTCGGCAGGAGGCTCGGCAGGATTTTCTACAGGAATACCCAGCATCATATTCACTTCATTGGTCACTTCAGGCATATTTTGCATTTCCCCTTTTGGCTTAAGGTTTGAATACCAAGTGTTGGGGAAAGCCAAGAATATATGCAGATGCTTGGAATAGGTCACATAAATGGCAAAAGCCAAAATCCCTACAATGTGAAACCACCAAGCGAAGCGTTCGATCGCCACTAAGGCTCCATAGGAAAACCCTTCGAATAAAGGCTGCAAAAAGCTGCTGAAAAAGAGCGTGCCCAAAGCCAAATAATGTTCATCTCCTCTTGCTGCCAAGATTTGATCAGTCGCATTCATGGTGAGGATGGCAAACATCAAAATAATCTCGATGACCAAAATCAGATTGGCATCCAGGGCTGGCCATCCTTTGAGTTCGGGTTTGGTGAAGCGCTCCACTTTCATCACATTTCTCCGAATGAGAAAAGCCACGCAGGAAACCAACACCGCCACAGCGAGGAATTCGAACATATTAATCGCTGCTGTATAAGCTCCTCCTAAAATCGGCGCAAAAAGCCGGTGCGTGCCCAAAATTCCGTCCAGCACAAACTCCAGCACCTCCAGATTGATCACCAAGAATCCCACATAAATTAACAAGTGTAAGAAAGCCGGAATCATTCGTGAGAACATTTTCTGCTGACCAAAGGCCACCAAAAGCATGGTCTTCCATCGGTTTTCGGATTGGTCATTTCGAGTCTCAGCCTTACCGAGCAGGATATTTCTCCGAAGAAATTGGATCCTTTTGCTCAAGATATACCCCGCTGCACCTAAAATCAGGAGAAAAGCGAGTTGTGGTAAAATGCTCATATTGATCAAATTAACTGGTTTTTATAAAATTTGGGCTTATTTTTTCTGAAAAGGGTTTGTACGGAAAACTCATTTTTCTACCTTTGCATCACTTTACAAAACGGTGATATAGCTCAGTTGGTAGAGCATCGGACTGAAAATCCGTGAGTCGGTGGTTCGAGTCCACTTATCACCACCCTCCCGATCCCTCAAGGATCGGGATTTTTTTTGCCCTTTTCCTTTGATTGATCGCTTAGATGTGGGTTGATTTTTCATGACTGCCAAAATATAAAATAGTCTGCATGCATACTATTTTTCAATCCAATTTAAAATGAATCTACTTTTTTTGAACCAAAATCCATAGCCATCTCTGTTGGGGTAACCTGGCCCTGTCTAAAATGGTTTTTGAAAAAAAAATCGGAAATTTTTATTTCACCTTGTAACTTTTTGATCCTTCACGCATCATCTTCCCGAATGAAGTCATTTTTCGAAGCGCACATCTGGCCCCTGAGAGGTAGGCTGTATCGAATGGTCTATCTCTGGACCAAAGATCGCGACCTGTCTGAGGACCTGCTCCAAAATGTCTTCACCAAAACCGTGGAGCGTCAGACGGAACTCCAAAACCATCCCAACTTGGGTGGGTGGCTGGTCAAAAGCCTGAAAAATGAAGCCCTCATGCACTTTCGGAAAGCCAACCGCATGTCTGGATTGGAAGGAACCGAGGAACTCCCGCAGCCGGAATCCCAAAGCTTGGAAAGCAGAGAGCAACATCAGCAAATCTTCGGCTTGGTAGAGCAGCTGCCACAAAAGCAAAAAGACGTTTTCCTGCTTCGTGAAGTGGAGGAGATGACCTACGAAGAGATCGCCCAGCAACTGGAAATCACTCTGGACCAAGTCAAAATCAACCTACACCGGGCAAGAAACGCGGTCCGGGAAAAATTAATCAATCACGGAATAACCCGATGAAAACGAGAATAGAAACACTTATCGAAAAATATTGGGAGGCAGAAACCAGCCTGGAGGATGAAAAGGAACTCAAAGCTCTTCTCAAGAATGCAAAAGGATATGATGCGGAAAAAGTCCTTTTTGGAATCGTAGCGGATTTCAAAAGCGAAGAGCCTCAACAACTCCAAATTCCTGCCGAAAAACCTGCTCGAACAATCCGAATGCATTGGTTGGGTTGGGCAGCATCGGTTGCCTTGATTGCCGGATCGATTTGGATTTGGCAGGATTATGAGCAAAAAAAGCAAGAAGAACTTGCGTATCAGCAGGTCATGGAAGCCTTGGCATTGATCCAAAACAACCTTTCTAAAGGTCAAGAACAAATGCAGCCGCTCAACGACCTCAAATATCTTAACACAACCAATCAGCTATTTCAAACTACGCAGTGATTATGAAAAAAATAATGATACTGGCCTTTTTGATCCTTGGAATCGGGATTCAGGCCTTTGCCCAGGAGGATGCGATTCAGCGATTTTTCTCCAAATACATGGAGGATGAGCGATTTTCCAGAGTATACATCTCTCCCAAAATGATGCAAATGGCAGGTGGTTTCTTGAAAAACAACTCAGAAGGTGACAAGGATGCTGAGCAGCTCGGTCAACTCATCGGGAAAATCAAGGGAATCCGAATCTTGTCTTCCGAGGGAGTAAATGGAAAATCCCTGTACACCGAAGCCATGGGTACACTGACCAGAAATAAGTATGAAGAGCTCATGGATGTGCAGGACAAAGGGAGCAGTTTGAAATTTATGATCCGAGAAGAGGGAGGGCTGATTCGGGAACTCACCATGATTTCTGGGGACACCAAGAGCTTTTCGCTGATCTCTATGCTGGGAAGCTTTACTTATGATGATCTGAACATGCTGGCCGAAAAGACCAACATCCCCGGTATGGAACAATACAACAAAGGCTCAAAAGGGCCGAAATAGACTTAAAATCAACAAACCATGAAGACATTATTTTCCACACTTAGCTTTTTGATCATTGCGATCTCAGCTGGATTTGCACAGCAAAATCCCTACGAAACCCTCAAAGAATCCTTGGGTTCCGAGCAGGTTAATCCTTCCGTACTTTTTCCCTTGGAAATCGAGGGAGTCAAGGTCACCGATGCAAAAGTGGATTACCGCTTTCCTTTAGAAGAAGGTAAATCTGAATTGATCCTAACTATGGATGACTTCAAATCCTTGGAAAGCGCCGTTTTCAAATTTGATGTGACCGATCGGGCGAAACTTATCGAGGCTTTTGATGCGGGGACTTCGAAAGGATTTACCGTCGATTTTGAAAAGGATGGACCGGTTAATTTCTGCCGACTGATCTCTATTGGAAATAATCCGGATGAAGCATACCTGTTGGTAGGCAATGAAAAACAGGCCGAACTTCTCCGAATCGTCTATCCCAAAAACTCCCAAAAACTCATTCAATCTCTAAAAATCAAACTCGAAAACACCTTAAACTAAACCACTATGAAAAAACTGATTTTGACCCTTTCCCTTTTTGCTTTAGTTCTTGGAGCACAGGCTCAAAGCAAAAGCATCGCAGCACTCAAAGACAGATACAAAAGCAATGATGACTTCTTTCACATGGAGTTGGGCGGCAACTTTATGAATTTTGCAGATGGCTTCAAGATCAATCTCAACAAAAACGACCTTGCTACTGTGGCCAAGTCGGTAGAGAGGCTCCACTTTTTCACCCTTCCTGAAGGATCACAGGCAATCGCTGAATATCGCTCACTCCAAAAAGGCTTGGAAAAAGAGAATTACGATCTCTTAATGGAAGCAGCCGAAGGTAAAAGTGGGGTGCTGATCTATGGCAAAGGCTCCAGATCTCTTTCAGATTTGGTGATTCTGGTAGGGGATGAAAAAGAAGGAGATTTGATCGTTGTCGAGCTGAAGGGGAACTTTACCCAAGAAATGATTGCCAAAGCAAAAAGCCAATTGAACTAATCCCCCTTACATTTTACCCCCTCTAAAGGCCTGAAATATCAGGCCTTTATTGATTATTCACATTTTTTTAAAGAAAATATCAGATTTTATCCAATTCCATACAATCGATTGCGAAACCTATAATAAGTATTTTCATGTAGAGACATGATTTTACTTTTATTTATTTATACAAAATAAAATTCTGTTATTTTTCGAAAAATCCAAACAGACTCATCACCGCTATCGATTGCGCTATAATTTTATGTTATTTTCATTTTTTAATATATTTTATTAATGATTTGAAAAATATTTTATTGTTTTATTGAAACTATTGCAATTAAGGTTCCGTTTGGTAACTTTGTATTCGAATTGCATCGAAGACCCTGTAGCCCAAAATCTCCCCCTGATGGAACAGTCCATCCAGCGGTTACACATCTTAAATCAAAACCTATTTAAACTTTATCTATCCGGACTCCATCCGGGTCATTATTCAATCATTCATCACAACTTATCAAACCAACTAAGAAAATGAAAAAATTCATGACTATGCTTTTTGTTGCGGGGATCGCATCAGGAGCTTTTGCCTACAACGACGAAAAAACAGTAGAAATCAGACAGACTGAACCTGCTAAAGTAATGGTGGCAGTTGCCGACGCTCCACAGGGAACCCTCGTGGTAAAAATTACAGACGCTCAAAATCAATTAGTGTTGAGAGACAGGATTTCCAAGACAGAAGCTTTTGCCAAAAGATATGACTTGAATGCACTTCCAGTAGGTCAGTACTCCATCGAGGTTTCTGATGCAAATGGAACTCTGAGAACTGCCACTTTCAACACGGCTGTGAAAACAAAACCCGAGGTATTTTCAAGAGTGACAGCACTGGGAGATAACCAATACAGATTATTGGTATCCAACTTGGAAGCAAAAGAGGTTACCGTCCAAATTTTTGACGGAGACAAGTTGATCCACACCGAGGTGATCGACAATCCACAAGGCCTTCATAAAGTATATACCATTGCTAAGCCAGGTTTTCCTGACGCGATCAGCTTTAAAGTATCTACTTCCAATGGATTCTCAGCATTTGTAGCTTCAAAATAAGCTAAGCCAACTTTAACTTGAACCCCTGCCCGTTTGGGTCAGGGGTTTATTTTTTTAGGCTTTCTCAAAAACCAAGCGGGCATGTCCCATGATCTCCCGCTCAAAGCATACTCGGTTTGGCCGAACCCTCAAGATTGCCAACTGATGTCGAAACTCTTTGTCAGTAAACAGTTTGGGAACCAAAGAAGCAAACCACAGGTATTTTTTAAGATTAAACTTATAAAACCGCTTAGTCCATTCCCGGTTGGTATGAATATAATCCAGGCGTCCATCGCTATGAAATGTGTTTTTCAAAAATGGACTCGCTGTCTTGACGATATGCTGATATCCATAAGGGACCCATGAATCGGGATTATGCTTCAAAAGCAACGCAAAAATGTAACTGTCCGAATCCTTGGGAGCATGGATATCGATTTGATCAAAGGGAATCATGTTTTTTTCAAATGTCATACTTTGCATGTAAAATTTACCTCCAGGATTAAGAAGGTTGGCTACATGTCGAAAGTAGTCTTGGTAAACTTCATCCTGCCTGCCTTCCAAGTAATCCTTCACTGTGGCCACATGCTCAAAACTCCCGAATGCAGTGATGGCATCAAAGGTCCCAAAGTCCTCTGGCTTCACAAATCTTGCATCCTTAAGATAGGCCGTCAACCCGTTTTTTCTGCACGAGTTTACTTGGCCATCAGAAAGATTTACGCCAATTCCCTCCGCCCCCACTTCATCTTTCAAATACTTAAGCCAACCTCCCCAACCACATCCAAGATCCAACACCCTCATTCCCTTCTTGATTCCGAGCGCCTTGGTGACAAATTCATGCTTCCTCCGTTGACCTTCTTCTAGACTGAGGGAATAATCTCCGTCAAACCATGCATTACTGAATACGGCATTTTCCCCGAGACTATACCTTATAAATTTATCAATATTGGTATAGGTAAAGTCCATTTCCTTTTTCTTATCCCATGCCTGCCCCTCCCGTTCGCTGACACTGCTTCCACTCCAGGATTTTGCCAATAATTCCTTGTTGATATCTGTTTGTTCCATTTTCGAGAGGGTTTTTGTTTCACAATAAACTATTGATTTTCATAGCTTTAAAAAGATACAGCTTCCTAGTCAGATAAAAAAGAAGAAGGAGGAATCATCTATGTATCAACTAAGAATGTCTATAAAAAAAACAGAACAAAAAGTACCACCCGAGTAAAAATCATGCATTCGGTAGAAAAAAGTGTAGTGCCCCAAGGAAAGGAAGTCGGCAGTAGATTTTTGATGCAATACAGCGGTATTTTACATCTTTTGAGGAAGGCGAAGCACCAATTGTGAAACTCGTCTGCCCAATCCATTGGCTTTGATCCTAAAAATCTCCTCCCAATCACCTTCTTTAAAAGGCCCCTCATCGGTAATCGCAGACGCTCCAAAAGCAGACTCCACCTTCTCTCCTCCTATGACGATCATGCCGTAAATCAACATGGACCGGAGAATATCAATCATAACTCCCTCTTCTCCTATCGAAATCCCTCCGCCTGTAGCGAAAGCGGCCCCGATTTTATCTTTCAATGGCCTGCCTTCAAAGGGCCAGGAATTGATGAATTCCTGTACGGCAGGTGCGACATTTGCATTGTAAACCGGGGAACCCACGATTATGGCGGCAGCCTCGAGCAAATCTTTTTCGCTCACCTCTTCGATCGACTTAAGCCTTACTTCCACTCCGGAAACTGACTTGGCTCCTTTGGCCACTTCTTCAGCCATTCGTTTGGTATTGCCTGATTGTGAATAATAGACCACCAGCACCTCAGGTTGAATTTGCGAGAAAACCGGAAAGGTCAAAAGAAAAAAAACGGAAAGGGCAAGAAATACCTTCATCGCTTATTTAGGAGTCATTTTGCTTACCAACTTCCGCATAATTCCCGGAAAATACTTACCCAAAAATACCGCCACTTTTCCGTGACCTGTGAAGACCACGATTTTCTTCCGTTTCAAAATTGCATTTACCATGACCTTGGCTGCCTTTTCAGCAGGCCACATCAGATTGGCCGGTCTGGGATCCGGGCGATCGGGATGAAACCTTCCGGAATTATCCACTCGGGCAATATTGCTTTCAACAAATCCGGGATGGATAGTGGTGCAACTCACCCCAGTTCCCGCCAATTCCACCAAAAGTGATTCTCCGATATTTTGGACTGCTGCTTTGGATGCGCCGTAAGCAGAAATCCCCGGATTGGGAACGAAGGCAGCCACGCTACCGATCAAGGCCAAACGGCCTTTGGTTTTCCTGAGATGTGGTAGGGCATACTTGCAGGTCATCGCCAAGCCTGTCACATTCACCGCCAACTGACGACTCCAGTCTTCGGCTGTCAAATCTTCCATCTTCCCAATGACCCCAAAGCCTGCATTAGCTATAGCTACATCTATTTGTCCAAAATCCCCGATGACCTGCTCCACACAAGAAGCTATGCTTTGAACATCCAACACATCGCAAAAATAAGCCTTGGCCTTTCCTCCTGCACCTTGGATTTCTTGCACTACCTCTTCCAGTAAGTCCATTTTCCTCGCAGAAAGCGCCACTATTCCACCCCGTCTGGCAAATTCCAATGCCATGGCCCGCCCGAGTCCTGAGGAGGCTCCAGTAATCCAGATGACTTGGTTGTTGATTTTCATGTTAGGGCTATTTTAAGTTAGCTAACCAAAAAAAGTCACTCTTTCCTTAATTTTATTTCCACCACCACCTCATCTCCCAGTACCAGACTTTTCTCCCCAATTCCGAAATCCAGGCGATTGATCGAGAATTTGGCTTCAAACTCATACCCTTTGCCTTTTGGAATTGCTGAAAATGAAATGGTCTTATCCTGGCGGAAATCCTTAATCTGGATTTCAAAAACTCCCTCATATTGATTTTTTCCCAAGCTTCGGATCCGCTTGGAGTGCATCTGTACCTCCGGATAGGAAGCGGATTGGAAATATTGCCTTCCCTGAAGGTGCTTGTCTCTAAGACCGATTCCGGTGTTGATGCTGGAGGGAAGGACTTTGCCTCTGAGGTAGGAATTGGATAGATCTTTAGGATTGAACTGGACATCAAAGGAAGACTCAGAGAAATGGCCCTCAACGGTAATCCCGGCATTTTTGATCTGGAAACGGACTGGAAAGGCAGATTGAAATCCGGCTGGAACGGACAGAAAAAAACTGAACAGAGCGACAAAAAGTAGTCTCATATACTGAAAGTCAAAGTGTTTTTAAATAGGCGATCAGTGCTTCCTTGTCTTCTTTTCCCAAATCCATCCCAAATTCATGTCCTTTCACCGCTCTTGTTTTAACCGTATGCGGCTTGAATCCGGTCGGCACATAATCCCCTCTAAGTCTCGCAGGATCAAATAAGTCCTCCAGTTTGGCCAAAGAAGCATCATGTAAAAACGGCCCCCGATACCATAATCCAAGCAAAGAAGGGATTTTGTAATATCCAGTCCCTCTTCTGGTATTCAAGGTATAACCGGGATCGGTCCCTACAGAAATGTCGAAGATGTCATACTTGCCGTAATGCTCCTCCGGGATCTCAAATCCATCCGCCGGGGTAAGCTGATTGTTGGTGAAAAGTGGCGGGGTATGGCAGGTCACACAACCTTGCTGGGCGAAGATAATTTTTCCTTTTTCGCTCAAGGTGGATAGTTTATTGGGGTTTTCTGGGGGAGTCAAGGAGTAGACATATTTGGCAATCGCCAGTAATTGCTCATCAGAATGACGGTCATAGGTTCCGGGAAAGATAATGGGCTGCCCGCTGTAAAGTCTTTCTTTGGTCAAGCCCAAAGGATTGTAATCCCCGTAAAAATTCAGAAAATCCAGCGCCTGATTCATTGCAATATAGCGCATCATGTCTTCGATATTCCGATGCTGCCCCAAGCCTCCATGATCCAGGTATTTTCTATCCTTCACCCCGATCAGATTGGGGGCTTGAGGAGGATAAAGGATACTGGTTCCCTGCCGACCAAAAGCACCCTCCGGCACAGCCCGATATGCTGCTACCAGAGAATCCTTCCCACTTGCGATCAATTTTCCATGGGGATCCCCTGCCACAAATGGACTGGAAAATAAGAATCCGGTCACATTTTGAATGGCTTTTTCAGAAGCCCCATCCTTTTCAAGTGCATAGGCAAAAGCCTTATCCCCGGGCCAGTTTCCCTGAGCTCCCTTAAGCAAAGAGCCATCTTCCATCACTCGGGTATGACACATGCCACAAGAGAGATTGCCAAGGTAAACTTTTCCCTTTCCTGCCACTACCCATTTGGCAAAAGGCATTACTCCCTCAGAGGTAAGGGGCATTTGGGTATCTCTGTAAAAATCCCTGTCGCGGACATGTTCAGTCCCAATCACTGCCCCCAAGGTGTCGATGGGATAGTCAAAAAGCAATTCACCCGCACGGATCCAGTCTTCTTCAGTTTTTAGATTTTTGGGATCAAATACGATTTCAGCCTCTTGCTCGTGAAGCCACTCCCAGTATCCATCCGGCTCGTAGTCGGGATGGTAAACCGGATAGGTCTTGAAAATGACTCTCTCAGGAAGGCTATAGTAAAACTCCTCAGAAACAGGTTGAGCCGAAAATTCAGGATTGGAATTGGGAAGTTCCCAATTTTTCATGGCCAAATCTGTCCAGATTCTTGGAATTTCCTGAATGAATTGCACACTGAAATTCCCCCATTTCCCTTTTCCAACCCCAAACGCTAAAAGGGGAAGAATTGCCAAAATCCAAGTCCAAAGAGGCAATTGTACAAGCTTATTTTTTCCCATTTCAATTTGGTTAAATCCTCTTTGAATTATTTAAACTATTGAAATTCATTGATTTCGCAAAACATCTTCTGCTCAATTTTGAAATTAGAAGATTAGGAAAATCGAAACCCGAATCTGATTTATTCACCAAATCCTCAACCGCACATCATGGGTAGATTTGGTAATGGATTTTACTTTGTATTCAAAGCGCTGATTAGTGGCTGAAATAACTCCTTCCGACTCGATGACCAAAAGATGATCTTCTGCAGTCCTGGGTTTGTTATATTCTTCATATCTGGAGGCTACTCCTTTTTTGGGATTGAGGGCTTCCAACTCATTCAGGGTAAGCTTCCCGTCTGCCATCGCATTTAGCAAAGGTGCCCTTTCCAAAAACCAAACTGGCATTTCTGTTCCAATCCCGTAAGCGATGAGGGGAAAAGTTCCCTCAGGTGCATTGGGTTCTATCAATCCCTTTCCAGAAAGGGTCAATGGGCAAAAAAATGCATTGGGTACGTGAAACAAATCCAGCAGATTAAATTCAGGATCGATACATCCCGGCTGCCTCATCATGGGAATAATGACCAAGCCATCGGCTTCCATAAACAACCTATCCGCTCCCATCTCGGCTATTCTGGCATAAAATGGAGGTCCGGGATTATCTTCCGGAAAGGCAAGTTCGACAAATCCCGGGTCAGCTTTCAACTTTTGATACTCCAATCTTGCTTTTTCAAGATCTGAGACGTCAAGCATGCCATCCCCATTGGAACAGGCAAGGACCAAAAAACAAAGACCAAACAATACGTTCAGCAGCAGGTAATTTTTTGTGCGTTTCATCTGTTTATAATTTGATTTTTAATGGCCAGATGGAATGCCCCGGATAATCATTCCCCTGTGTGAGAAGCATTTTCTCATGGGCATTTCAAGACTTTTTGAATAAGGTTTAGACTGATTACCTCACAAACCTAAAGTCAGCGCTAAAAATTGGATAGTAAGAAAACGACAAGTTGAATGAAGGTGTCTAATTTCAGAACCAAAGGCACGACTTAGCGCAATAAAAAATCGCTTACTCCTTTCTCGTGGCATTTTTTCTAGCCTCTTGCCTCAAAAATCCGGATTCTAAAAAGTAAGGGAAGCTTGAAACCTCAGCGGTTTCCTTAGCAACTCCTCCTCCATCATCGTGGGAGTAATTCCTGCAAATTCCTTGAAATCTTTGATAAAATGCATCTGATCATAATACCCGGAATGATAGGCAATCTCCGTCCAGTTCGGCTTTTGGGACCGTTCAAAAAGTCGATAAGCATGAGAAAAGCGGATTAATCGGGAATAAACCTTGGGTGAGAACCCCACCCTTTCTCTACACTTGCGCTCAAACTGCCTAATGCTCAAACAAGAATAATCCGCTGCCTGTCCAATGGATAAATTCCCTTGAAAGCGAAGCATCTCGGTTAGCGCTCTGTCTATGGGCAACTGCTCTTTTACCTTTGTTAATCTGCCTAAAAGGTAATTTTCAATGCACACATGGATTTTGCCCAAATCATTTATTTCCGAGCAACGATCCACCAACTCGTTGATGTCGTTTCCGATCAATTCAAAGGCATCAAATCCATCGTCAAAAATCTCCTCCATCGGGATACCAATCAATCGGTACAATCCTCCTGGCATAAACCCTATGATCGCCACCCGGTGATCATTTTCTACAGCCAACTCCATCCTGGTAATCTGAGGCCCCACTACCACTGCCCTAGGCCTCACTTGATAATCCAGGTCCGTAATTTTTTTGGCTTTAAATTTTTCTTTGATGTATAAAAAAATACAATGCTGTGGAGTGGGTGGATATTGGCCGACAAGTGGTGGAGCATTGGACTCCATCACATTATCGACCAAAATAATATTCTGGACGAAGCTCGATAACAGGGGATGGGGATCAAAAATCTGAAGTTTAATCATATCGAAAAAACATAAAGCTAAAGGTCTTTCAAGCTAGCAAAAGCCGAAATAATTTCCTCTCAAAATAGCATTAAATCTCTCAAAATCAATCCCCTATTAAATCAGCTCAAAAGTTGGGACGGCAAATTTACGTTCCCTAAAGGTCTTGGACCTGTTGAAATTTTCTGGATCAGTCAATCTTTTCAAATAATGCGTCCATCATCACCTCGCTCTGAACGAGCAGGTCGCTGTAGGCATTCCGGTGCAGTCCATAGGTGCTTATAAAGGTGAAATGCACGGCTTTTTTGGTTTTGGACACGTCCTTGAATACAGAGATTTTGGATCTCAATTGATCGGCATAGTCTTTAGAGATGCTAAAGCTGTCCAGGTGAAATTTGCATTCACAGATCGTAATCACATGATCTCTTCGGTCGATCAGCAGGTCAATCTGGGCTCCTTTGTCACCCGTAGTGCCACGCCAAGCAGCATGCTCGGCCTGAATCCCGCTGATTCCAAGTGCCTTTTTGATCTGCACTACATGATCAAGACAAACCTGCTCAAAGGTAAATTTCTCCCAAGCGCGATGAGCAGGCTGATCGATGAGTTGCATCCAATCGCTGCTTAGAGGCTTTTGCAAAAACCGAAAATAAAAGGCCGTGAAATAGTCGGAGAGCCGATAGACCGTGTTCTTTTGATTTCGGTCTAAGGATGGGTAGGAGGTGATAAAACCGCTTTCCTCCAAGTCAACCAAAACCTTCGTCAGCGTACCACCGGATTGCAATCCGGAGACGTGAATGATTTCATTCCGGGACATGCCGTAGGTTTTGGTGGAAAGGACTTCCACCACTTTTTCATAGACGTCATGTCGTTTAAAAAGGGCCCGATAGAGATTGTGAAATTCATATCGGAGAAGACCGCTTTTTTCAAAAAACAGCTCCTGAATAGTTTGAGCAGCACTTTTTCCCGGTTCCACGGCATCCAGGTAGTAGGGAATTCCCCCCAAACACATATAAAGTTGAATGAGCTGATAACGATCCAACTGACAGCCTTTGGCGAGGAGCAACTCTTCCGTTTCGCCGAGGGTAAAGGGTTCGATTTTTAGCTGAGCCGTGACTCGATTGTGCAGACCTCCGGTGCTGTTGATTACTTCAGTCAGCATCCAAGAAGCTGCCGATCCACAGACAATCAGCAAGACGTCTTTGCGATGGGTGGCCCAAGTGTTCCAAAAGTGCTCCAAACCCATCATAAAGTCCGATCCATGGGTGTGCATCCACGGCAATTCATCTATGAAAATGACTAGTTTCCCATCCTTCTTCTTGGATTCCAAATGCTCCCGCAGTCGCTGAAAGGCAATCAGCCAGTTGGCAGAAGGAGTGTCAAAAACCAAAGGGGATTGCCGGCTTAGCTCGGTATCAAAATTAAAAAGCTGCTGATCTGTCGTCGCATTGGCCATGCCGGTGATGGAGAAGTCAAACTGATACTGGAAATACTCTTTGATCAAAAAGGTCTTTCCCACCCGTCTTCGACCATAGACAGCCACAAACTCAGACTTTTTGCTTTTCAGAAATTTCTGGAATCGCTCCTTGGCTTTCCTCCGCCCGACCAGATCAGAATCATTCATAACCTATTTATTTTCAGCCAAAACCGAATCAAAAATATCATTTCTGGCTGGAAAGTGAAATATTTACAGCCAAAAATGTCATTTAAATATAAATTCTGGCTGTGAAAAATATTTATAACAGCCAGAAATGCCTATAAAAACTGGGTTTTGGCTGGAAAATTTTCTTTCCACACATCCTGAAAACCAAAAAAAATCCCGTCAACAAAGCTGACGGGACCTATTTAATACATTATAAATCAATCCATTTACTTCTTCCAGCTGGCTTTTCCACCTTTGGCAGAATCCACGGTGATACTATAGTTGGAAGCTGAAGAGACGATCCAACGGACTTTCACCGCTCCCATACCCGGGATATTTTCCACAGCCATCTTTTCAGGTGAGGATTTTTGTTCTTTGAATTTCTTCATGTCCTCATCTTCAACCACAAATCCCGCGACCACTTTTGCACCCGAGATCGTCACATAGTCCGGACGCTCGATTTTGTACTTCAGGTCTTGGCTGGCGTGAGTTGGCATCATGCGCTCATTGAAGATAGTGGCCGTGATGGCTTTCAAACCTCCACCCAGATCTTCTTCTTTCACATCCATCACAGAAAGCTTTGGGGTGTGATAGGCGTGGTAAATCGTAAAGGCGGCATTACGGTGTGCATCTTGCTCCAAAAGGAATCCCGGATGAGCCCGGCCAAAGGTCTTTTTAAATCCACCGATCTCCACGGTGCCAAATTGCGGATGCTTATACTCTTTGAAATCCACAAAAGCGTCTCCGAAAGTCAGCAATTGATCTACCTTCAACTGCTCATCCTGGCTGCCTCGACCCGCATTTTGGTGAAAATAAAGGTAAGAAACCATCAGTTCGTTAGAGTAGGTGAATATTCCCCGATTGCCATAAAACCAATCTAATTCTCCACCAAAAACGGAATAAAGATCTTTGTAAACGGTAAGATAGCGGTAGCCGGGGATCATTTCCTCACCCTTTTTGCCAATGGCATCGTAGATTCGGATATCATCTCTATTATAAGTGTTTACATCTTCCTCAGCTCCAGGGCCCCTTAAAATCATCCCTCCGGAATTGTGGAAACTTTGCGCACCAGCGATATTCGGGTGTTTCATCACAAATTCCATTACAGCACGATTTTCAGGAAGGGTAAATGGATATTTCAAAGCGCCTCGCTGAATGTAATCCGGCTGCCAGTTCCATCCCCAATCCCGGTTTGGGTCGTAATAGCCAATTCCATCCTCGTTGACAAATCCATCCCCATCATTATCCATGCCCTCTTGTCCCAGCATTTCATACTCACCGACTTGATCGGGACCTACTTGAATTAATTTTCTGGAATCCAGCGGATCCTTGATAAATCTTCCGGTAGGTGATTTTCGAATCATCATGGTAATATGCCCATCGCCGTCCAGGTCGTTCATCATGTCTTCACCAGCCTGTCCATCACCATCATTGTCGAGTACCAGCATACCTGAGCGTGGTGTATTGGCATTATTGGGTTCCTTGAAGAAATTATTTCTCGCGTCAGGATTGATTGTCGGCGTGATGTAAAAGGTCTTGTCCCTCAGCAATTGCTTGACAAATTCATTGTCGGCATACATCTCAGTCAGATACCAAGCTGCGTAAAGTGAAAATTCACCACCTTGAATCTCATTTGAATGGATATTACCATCGATCCACATGGCAGGTTTGTCTGTGTCTTTTCCGGTTGAAAAATCCGTGATGGTCAGGGTTAGAATATCTCGCCCTTCTACAGATTTTCCAATCGATTCCACTTTAGCCAGATTTGGATGGGCCGCTGCTATTTTTTTCATCCAGTCCCAAAGTCCCTCAGCGCTGTAGTAGCGATTCCAGGCGATTTCTACTTTGGGTTTATGTGGAGTTCCAATGGCACGGAAGTAGTTTTCCTGCTGCGCTGTGACTTCCATAGAACCCAGACTCAATGCTCCCAAAGCCAGGGCCGCAAGTATATTTTTGGTATTCATCATCTTCATGGCTTAGAGTTTTACAGTTTGGGTAGCAAATCCGGTATGTGAAGCGCCGGCTTTGATCGTCACATTGCCGGTTCCTCTGATGATCCAGCTAAAGGTGGCTTTTTCGTAAGCCCCCATCGAATCTACCAGCTTAACTTTGTCACCCGAAATCAATTTGTCAGGTGTGGCATCGATGTCGATCCGTACTTTTCTCAGCCAACGGGACCTTGCCCCCATTTCAGAATGGGTTGGCAGGGGAGAATTATTGTACAGGTCCAACGTGATACGGGTCAGTCCATTTCCCAAGGATTCAGTTTTTAGGTTGTGAAATTCCAACTTGGGCTGCATAGCCGCCAACTTGAGGATAAAGTCGGTGTGCTGCTGAGCGATTTCTCCTACTTTTTCAAAAGGTGGATTCACCATCACAAAGGGTTTGATACCACCCACTTCGACCTTTTGGTTCGGGAAATCAGGATGTTTTACTTCGGTCCAAGGGACAAAAGAATTCCATCCCAAGGAATCTGCCCAAGCTAGGTAATTAGCTTCTGCATTGGTTTTTCCCTTAAACTCGGGCGTCCAATATCCCGGAGTCGAGAAGCTTAACCGTGCAAAATGGAAATAGGCCCACTGGAAGAAGTCCCCGTCTGTGCCCTGATTGCTTTGTTGAAAAGCTTTTTGGCTGACAGTCTTGTTGTACATCTCCGACACCATGGCATTGATGGCTTGGTCTTTTTCCAAAATAGAAGTCACCACGCGCTTTCGCGCATCAGGAGCATTGTATTTCAGCGGAGAGCTTAGGTTATTTGCCGGCGAAAAGGTCACAAAGGCGAAGATGTTCCATTGCTCAAAGAGGTAATCCAACATCGCCCGTGTTTCCAGTTGAGATACCGCAATATCCCCAGCCAATGGTTCGAAAACCGGGAACTTGTAGGTTAGATTTCTGTTGAACGCAATGCCTTCTTTAAGATCTTCTGCAAAATTGCCGTCTTTGTCATCATCCTTGGATTCTTTGAATACTCGGTATTTACCTGCCTCACCTTTGGATCGATCCGCTTTGACCAAGACTCTTTCGTCTTCTTTGGAAATCATCCAGTCACCCATCGGATCTTCTACTCGCATCCAGGTGATCAGCCCATCTCCGTTGAGGTCAGTGTAGCCATTGTCATTTGGAGTTCCATCCCGGTCATGATCTGCGGCCACCGCATTTCCCCTTCGCTCATACTTCAATGCCGCATGATACTGCTCATAGGCATCGGGAGACATGTTGGGAAAAATATAGAAAGTGGTGGACTCTAAAGCTTTGGAATTCTCAGCCACTAGCTTTTCGGCAAACTGAAGGGCCAGTTCCACACTGAGAACATGAAAGCCTTCCACACCACCCACCACTGCTATGGCTGGCTTTTGATCCTTGTTTCCGGTACCGATTTTTAAGACTTGGATGTCTTTTCCGCCCTCGGTTTTGGTAAGGGTTTTCAAATCCACGGAGGCATTGCTGCCGAGCTTCTGGAGTCGCTGGGTGACCTGACTGAGTGTAGGGTAGTCGGTTTGGGCATTAGCACTGCCGCAAATCAGACTTCCCAGCAACAGTCCGGTGAGTAAGAATTTTCTCATAGGAAACTTGTTTTCGGGTTATTTCTGAAGAATTGAATGAAAAATCCATGGGAAGTTTATAAAAAAATGGGCGAAACTACAGCGCTACTTTTCAAGACAATGGAAATCAAACTCAGGCGGAAAAGGCTTGGGATAAATGGCTGACGTTTTTGTTTAAATTGGTCATTTGCCGAAAAATCTCTTATTTCAGAAAACTAAGCAGGTTTAGTATGTATCAAAAAGTAGCGTTAGCCATAGCATTTTCCCCCAGAATGGAAGCCTTAATTGCTGAAGCAAGAAGGCTGATTGGAATCTTTCAGGGGGAACTCATTCTGATCCATGTTGGAATAAAAACCGATGAACTGGAATCCAAACTGGATGAAATACTACACCGGCATTGTTCTGATTTAAAACAAATTAAGACTCTCTGGAAAGAAGGGAAACCTGCCAAAACGATCCTCAAAACCTGCGAGGAAGAAGGCGTGGACCTCCTGGTTTTAGGGGCCTTAAAAAAAGAAGGCCTGCTCACTTATTACTTGGGTTCTGTTGCGAGAAAAGTAATCCGCAAATCACCCTGCTCAGTACTGACTCTGATCGACCCGAAAATTGAAACCACTCGATTTTCCAAGGTAGTCATCAACGGAACACAGCTTGAAGTTACCCCCAAAGTCATCGCAAAGGGTTTGAAATTCTGTCAGGCAGAAGGCGCTTCACAAGTGCATATCCTGAATGAAATCAAACTATATGGATTGCAGATGGCTACTGCCGGTGAGGGTTCGGAAGATGAAGTGGCTCTGACCCGAAGAAAACTCGTTCAGGACGAAATCAAATATGTACAGGAAATTTTGGACGGACTGGACCAATCCGGCTTAAAAATCAACATCAAAGTCACTGCCGGAAAATGGGCTGTAGAACTGGTCCGCTATTGCGATTCGATCAATGCCGACCTGCTGATCATGGGTGACGAAAAAGGATACAGCTTTATTGATAGAATTTTCCCACACGATCTTGAGGAAATCCTCACCGAACTCCCCTGTAACCTTTTAATTGTGAAGTAAGGTATGGAGAGTTTAGCGCACAAGGACGTCATCAATCTGCTTTTACAGCTCGCCAGTATGCTGCTGATGGCCAGGGTATTTGCAGAAATCGCCCAAAAATTCAAACAGCCGGCGGTCGTGGGGGAAATTATTGCCGGGATCATTTTGGGCCCGACTATTTTAGGAATCATCGGTCCGGACTTTTTTGAATTTTTGTTTAGAAGTAATCCTTCAGCCAATCTTGCTTTGGATGGTATCGTCCAAATGGCCGTCATCCTCTTGCTATTCATTGCAGGACTTGAGGTGGAGCTTCATTTGGTCTGGTCTCAGGGCAAATCAGCTGTCAGTATCAGTTTGCTTGGGTTAGTGATCCCGTTTATTCTGGGATTTATTTTTCCCTATTTCTTTCCAACCTTCTTTGGCCTGGCCGAAGGTAGTCAGATGCTCTTCTCCCTCTTTATGGGTACAGCCATGTCCATTACCGCGCTGCCGGTGGTGGTGAGAATCCTCATGGACATGAATCTTTTCAAAACGAAAATGGGCATGGTAATCGTAGCCGGAGCAATGGTCAACGATATTATCGGCTGGCTAATCTTCTCTGTCATCCTTTCTTTCATGGGACAAAGCAGCAATCTATCGCTGATCAATACCATCGGGATTACGCTATTATTCACCGTTTTCATGCTTACCCTTGGCAAAGGGCTTCTCAACAAAGTGCTACCCTGGACCAACAAAAAATTGGCCTGGCCTGGTGGGGTGCTCTCTCTTTCCATGGCATTCTGCTTTATGCTTGCCGCCTTTACCGAATGGCTGGGAATCCACGCGATTTTTGGCGCATTTCTATTTGGGGTAGCCTTAGGAGATTCCGATCACCTTTCCGAAAAGGCCAAGGAAATCATCCATCAATTCATCAACAACATCTTTGCCCCGCTCTTTTTTGTTTCCATTGGACTAAAGATCAACTTCTTTACCAACTTCGACATTGGGTTGGTATTGGCTGTTATTGTCATTTCTTTTGCGGGTAAAATCATTGGGAGCGGCTACGGTGCACTCAGGTCGGGTTATGCCAAAATGGATGCCCTGGCAGTAGGATTCGGCATGAATGCCCGAGGGGCCATGGAGATCATTTTAGGTCTGATTGCTTTGGAAAACGGCTTGATTAATGAAAAGCTTTTTGTCGCTTTGGTAGTCATGGCATTAGTCACCTCGATGACCTCCGGACCGCTGATGAAGTGGGCGCTGAAAAAGAAGGCCGCTTCGTAACCCAAAAATCCCGATCAGCCCGGGATTTTTATTTTGGGAAAATCGCTGAACTATTCCTCTTAGAAAACTTCAATCAAAGAAATCGAACAAAGGGGCTATTTTTGGGCTTTCCAAAGGAAATTGAAATCAGTCCATGGCTAAAAATAAAGCAAAAATCGGTGTCCTTCTCGTCAATTTGGGCACACCCGACAGCACCAAGACAGGAGACGTTCGCAAGTATTTGAGAGAATTCCTGATGGACGGACGGGTCATTGACTTCCCTTTTATCCCCAGGTGGATGCTGGTCAACTTGATTATTGCACCTTTTCGAGCTCCAAAATCGGCAGGAGAATACCGGAAGCTCTGGACAGATCGCGGGTCCCCGTTACTTTTCCATACCGAAGATCTCAGAGACAAACTGATCAAAAAGCTCGATCCGGAAAAATACCTCGTGGCCATGGCCATGCGCTATCAAAACCCGAGCATCGAGAAAGGCTTGGAAGAATTGATGAAAGCGAAGGTCAAAAAGATAATTGTGCTTCCGCTTTTCCCACAATACGCCTCAGCCACCAATGGCTCGGTCATGGATCGGGTGATGGAAATCGCCCGCACCTGGCAGATCATCCCCGAGATCACTTTTATCAGCAATTACGTAGATCATCCGCTTTTCCTTGAAGCTTGGGCCGAACTCGGACGCGAAGCCATGCAAAAGCACGAATACGACCGCTACCTGTTTTCTTACCACGGATTACCCGAAAGACAAATCCGGAAAGGCAGTGTCGAAGGCTATTGTCAACTGGGTGCCTGCTGTAACAAATATGGTCTGAAAAATCAGTTTTGTTACCGTGCGCAATGCTTTCAGACTACCCGATTGGTGGCAGAAAAACTAGGTTTACCCGAAGATAAAGTTGTCACCTGCTTCCAATCCCGACTCGGAAAAGACCCTTGGATCAAGCCCTACACCGAAGATATGATCAAGGATTTGGCTAAAGAAGGCGTTAAAAAAGTATTGGTCTTCTCTCCGGCCTTTGTCGCAGACTGTCTGGAAACAACCGTAGAAGTAGGCGAGGAATACAAGGAGCAATTCGAAGAGCTCGGTGGCGAGCATTGGGACTTGGTACCAAGCTTAAACTCCAACGACACTTGGGTGGATTGCGTGAAGGATTTGGTCGAGTCAAGGGCTTGATAGAGCCTTCTCTTCCATATTCCCTAATTGATATTTATAAGTACGATATACGAATGAGGATTGACGACGTCTAGTTTGATTTCAATGGTTCCTACCAATCGTTATAGCCTTAAGAAGTAGAATTGAGGTTTAGAAAAATGTCGTAAATCGTAATTCAAAATTCGTCCATCTTTCATGTCCAAATCCTCCAACAAAGCCCTACTAATCCTCGGAATCATCCTGATCTCGATCAATTTGAGGACGTCGATTGCTTCGGTTGGGCCCTTGATTCCGTTTATCCGGGAGGACTTGGGGATTTCCAATGGGCTGGCGGGTTTTCTGACTACTCTGAGTTTGATCACCTTTGCGATTTTTTCCCTTTTCGCTCCGAGTTTGGGGAAAAAATTGGGACACGGAAAAGCTATTTTCCTCGGTATTGTCCTATTGACATTGGGTGTGGTAATTCGGGTTTTGGGAGGAATTGAATTGCTTTATTTTGGGACAGCATTGACTGGTATCGGGATCGTGATTGCCAATGTGCTGATGATTCCATTTTTCAAAGCACGGATTCCTGAGCAAATTGGTCTGATGACCGCGCTTCTATCTACAGGCATGTCTCTTTTTGCTGCGATCGCCTCCGGGGTGAGCGTGCCGCTAGCCATAGATTTGGGACTAGGCTGGAGAGGCTCCTTGATTTCATGGGTTGGACTGATGATTCTCGCGCTGATCGTATGGATTCCCCAGCTAAAACCTCAGGGAAGCAGCCAGCAGCGGGAAATATTTGCTCCCAAAAATGTCTGGAAATCCCGCCTGGCTTGGCAAGTCACGCTCTTTATGGGAGCCCAATCGGTGATGTATTTTACCATGATCACTTGGCTGCCTGATATGCTGATTGCCCGCGGGATCAGTCCGGTCAATGCCGGGATTGCGCTTTCTTACATGCAGCTGATCTCCCTGATCGGGACTTTTTTTGCCCCCAATCTCCTGATGAGACTCAAGCAACAGTCCGGAGTGGTACTGATCGTGGGAATCGGATATTTGATAGGCTATGGGGCACTTTTCCTCCCCAATGAACTCATTACTTTTGGGGCACTTACCATCATTGGCATAGGTAGCGGAGCAAGTTTGAGCATCGCCTACACCCTGATTTCCATGCGGACAGCTGAAGATCTGACGACTGCAAAGCTCTCCGGGATGGTCCAGTCGGCAGGGTATGTTTTGGCGGCACTAGGACCTTTGGTTTTTGGGATTTCCCTGGATTTGTTTGACAACTGGAACTTTTTGATTTGGTTTTTGCTGGCCATGACGGTACAGTTTATCGTCTTTGGATGGCAGGCCGGTAAGGACAAAAAAATCTAATCTTTTAATCCCGGAGTTTTCTACTCACCTCTGCGAATAAAGGGGTATTTTTGCACCATCATGCAAGACCTCTTTCATTCTCTCGGCATTTCGGACAATCTCCTCAATTATGTATTGATGCCTTTGTTGATTTTTGTGGCCCGGATCGGGGACGTGTCGATCAACACCCTACGCATCATGTTTATGATGAATGGAAAAAAGAACATTGTGCCGATATTGGGCTTTTTTGAAGCTATGATCTGGCTATTGGCAATCGGACAGATTTTTCAGAATGTCAACAACCCTTTTTCTTACATCGCCTATGCGGGAGGGTTTGCCACAGGGACCTATGTAGGAATGACTCTAGATGAAAAACTTGCCTTGGGCAGAGTCTTGGTGAGGGTCATTACCCCACATCCTCTACCGGCCCTTTTGGAGTTTATGAAGGAGAAAAATTACCGATTTACCAATGTGGGAGCAGAAGGTCGCTATGGAAAAGTGAACCTTCTTTTCACGGTGATGAAGCGAGATCAGCTTCAGGAGTTTATTTCCAAAGTAAAGGAAATCGATGAAAAGGCCTTCTACACCATCGAAAGCGTGAAGCGGGTATCTGAAGAAGAACTCAACGTGATGGAAGACAAATCGAGATTCCGATCCAAGTTCTTTAGCCGGGCACGTACTTGATGGGGAACAGCTGGTTTCAATTTCAACAATTCAGAATCCATCAGGATCGCTGTGCAATGAAAATCAGCACGGATGCGGTTTTACTGGGGGCACTTGCTGACAAAAAGCTTCCTCTAGGTATTTTAGACATTGGCACAGGTACCGGTGTGATCGGATTGATGCTGGCCCAGCGTTTTTCTGAGGCATTGATTACGGGGGTTGAACTTGATCCCGAAGCAGCAAGACAAGCCGAAGAAAATTTTCAGGAAAGTCCGTTTTCTGAGAGACTTCAACTTATCGAAGGAAGCTTCCAAGCATTGGCCGAGGATATCGCTTATGATCTGATCGTAAGCAATCCACCCTATTTTCCCGATCATCTCAAATCCAAAGATTCCAAGCGGAATCAGGCGCTCCATACGGATGCCCTTTCTTTTGAAGAATTGATCAAAAAGGCGGCAAAAATACTATCGAAAGACGGTGAACTCTGGATTATCCTTCCTCCAAGACAAATGAAGGATTTAGAAAATTTAGCGGCTAATGAGGGACTTTTTTCAATCCGAAGGATCTGGGTAAAAGATAGGAAAACAAAACCCGTGATTCGTGAAATAGTCGGATTTTCGAGAAAGCCTCGAGCTCATATACCCACAGAAGTCATCTTAAAAAA
The DNA here is from genome assembly GCF_003253485.1 of Algoriphagus aquaeductus. Lineage (GTDB taxonomy): Bacteria > Bacteroidota > Bacteroidia > Cytophagales > Cyclobacteriaceae > Algoriphagus > Algoriphagus aquaeductus. Next base: position 47,586 of record NZ_QKTX01000019.1, read on the forward strand.
CGAGGACGGAACTTTTTCAGATCCCTATTCCAACCTGATATCCGGATTTCTATTGGGATTTTGAAAAGAGACGCCGATTTATCTACCGTTTTTTAGTAAATAGGCATGATGATTCTTTTCCAAGGTTTGATGATGTTTTACTTTTGAAAGCACCACTGATTGACTGCATGCGAAAACTACTAACCCTTTGTATTTTTTCCATATTCCTTTCTTTTTCTTCCTGCAATCAGGAAGATACTTCTCCCATTTTGGTATCCACAGAGGACCTCCTGTTTGTAGGAGGGGACAAGGTCCGGATATCCGGGCGATTGTTGACCAACCGGGAAGTATTGGCGACGGACCATGGATTCCTTTTTTCTACAGAACCTTCTTTCTCCGGAGCCCAAACTCTATCCCTTGGGGAGAAAAATGGACCTGGGCGATTTATTGGAGAATCAGCAGGATTCAAGATCGGCCAAACCTACTTCGCCAAGGCTTTTGCCGAGGTCAATGGACAGCGGATTGAAGGAGATGTGGTGGAATTGAAAACGCTGACTCCTTTTGTAAACAACTTTTCTCCAAGGTATGCCTCAGCAGGGAGTCAAATGGTAATTGAGGGCAGGAATTTTCCAGAGGGCACCAAGGTGTTTTTCGGTACTCAAGAAGCTCAGGTAATTCAAAATCTGTTTGAATCACGATTGACGTTACGCATACCGGCAGCATCTGGTCAGGTGGTAGTCCCGGTCAGAATTGTCATCCAAGATCAAGAAATCATCCTTCCCCAGCCTTTTGAATACCAGGCTGGAAAGTTTACCAAGATCACCGAATTTCCAGGCGGGAGCCGGATTTATGACAATACCTTCTTTTACAATTCATCCGGGTTTCATGTAGGACTGGGTAGGCTGCGGTTGGCAGATCCTTATCCTCTTTTCCAACGCTATGACCCAGCTGGCAATACCTGGGCGGAGGTGAGTTTTCCGGGAGCACCCAGAAGGTTTGCCTTTTCTTCCCCTACCTATTTGGGAGGTGGGGCCTTGGAAACTTCTCGGGACGTTTTCCAATTTGACCGGAGCTTTTGGAAGATCCAAGGCAGCACATTTGAAAGACTTCCCGACCTCCCGTTCAACACACGAGAAGCCATGGCGGTAGATTGGAAGGGAAAGCTCTACCTTTTCGGTGGTAGAGATGGGGCAGGGTCGGTGGTAAGGGAATATAATCCAACAACGGGCAACTGGACTCTCAAACGTAACGCCCCCTTTGATATGAGTGGGACCACGGCAACATTTTCCTTTGGAGACCGGGTATTTGTATTATCAAGTTCTGGGGCTATTTGGGAATATTTGCCTCAAGAAGATGAGTGGAGAAGAGATTCGACCTACCCGGGGAGTACCGGAGAAGGGTATCCTTTTGCTCAGGTGATCGGAAACAAAGCCTACATGGGATTGTATCGTAGGACACAGGAAATCTGGGAACTCAACCTGGAAACCGGGATATGGAAATCAAAAAATCAAATCATCGGGCTGCCTCAAAGTATCAACATGGGTTCCTTTGTTTTTGGAGAAGCAATCTATATTCTGAGAGCAGCCGAAGAATCAGTAAATGGCGCCCTTCCCATGGAATTATACAAATTTGAACCTGATGCGATCTAAGCCTGATGGTATGAAAAAACTACTGCTAGTAACTTTTCTGTTTTTTGGGCTCACCTCTCTTTGGGCTCAAAATAATCCTATCAAACGGGAGGTCATCGGAAGGGATGTAGGACAGCTGAAGGGTATTCGGCTTTCTGGAAGGATCATAGATGAAATCACCGGGCAGGCCATGGTCGGAGCCACGGTCAGTATTCCTGAGCTTAACCTCACCCGAATCACGGACAACAACGGCAGCTTCGAGCTGGTCCTGGACCGGGCTGAATACACACTGGAATTCCGCTATGTAGGCTATGAAACCAAAATTTACCCGATTACAGCCGTTGGTGATGGAAGATTGTCGATACGGATGATTCAGGAAGATTTTACCCTCGATGATGTCGTCATCTATGGAAGTGATCCGGAGAAAAACATCCGATCCACTAATATGGGAGCAGTCACCCTGAGCGTAAATACCATGCGGGAGTTGCCTCCTTTTTTGGGTGAAGTAGATATTGTAAGATCCCTGGCTACGCTTCCCGGAGTGAGTCAAGTCGGTGAAGCTTCCTCGGGGCTGAACGTTCGTGGTGGCGGAGTGGATCAAAACCTGATCCAGTTTGCCGGTGCTCCGATATACAATCCTTCCCATATGTTTGGGCTTTTTACTGCGTTCAATCCGGACATGGTCAATGACGTCACCCTTTACAAAGCCGTAGTGCCTGCCCGATTTGGAGGGAGAAGTTCTGCCATTCTGGATATCGCCCCCAAAGCAGGCAGCGTGGACAAGTGGGGAGGTGAGGTAATGGCCAGTAGCTATTCCGGGAAAATATCCCTCAACGGGCCTTTGATCAAAAACAAAGTTTCTGTTTTGGGAGGCTTTAGGGCCTCTTATATCAATTGGCTCCTTCAGTCCCTCACCAATCCTACACTCAATACCTCCAATGCCAATTTTTACGATGGGAATCTGATCATTAATGCCCCTTTATCCGACAGGAACGAATTTACCTACAGCTATTACACCAGCTATGATGATTTTGCTTTTGCCTCCGACACCACCATTTCCTGGAAAAACACAGCGCATTCCCTGATTTGGAAAAGCAAACTCAGCGAGAAATTGGCCATGGAGGCCAACGGTTTTTACACCCTCTACGACTATGGAATTTTTAACAGGTCAGGAATCAATGATTTTGAGATCAATTCGGATATCAAAGACTTGGGGGGGCGCCTGTTTTTCAGTTATGCCTTGGGTGAAAACAATAAAATTACGGCAGGGGCTGAGTACAAACAGCTCAATATTCAGCCAGGAGAACTGATTCCAACCGGAGTCGAAGAAGAAATCTTACCCAAAAAGGTCCAAAATGAATCAGGCAGAGAAATGGCAGCTCATTTCCAACATGAGTTTGAACTTGGTGAAAAAGTCGGATTTTCCTACGGATTGAGATACGACCTTTATCACTATTTAGGGCCCCGTGTAGTGAGATCCTACCAAGCCGGCAAACCTGTCTCGGATGGAAGCGCTATCGCAGAAACTGCCTACGGAGAAGGTGAAGTGATCCAAACCTATGATGGGTTGGCTCCGAGAGCCTCTTTTCGCTATTCATTCAATAAGGCAAGTTCAGTCAAGCTGGGATACAATAAAATGTACCAATTCATTCACCTGATCTCCAATACCGCGACCATTGCGCCTTCGGATGTATGGAAGCTAAGCGACGGATTTATCCAGCCTCAGATCGCGGATCAATTCTCACTCGGGTATTACAATAACTTCAAAGGAAACATTTTTGAAACCTCCGTGGAGGTCTACTACAAAGATCTTCAAAATGTGGTCGAATACAAAGACGGCGCGAATCTGATTCTACAGAATCACCTCGAAACGGAATTGATTCCTGCTGAAGGAAAATCCTATGGTGCTGAATTCTATGTAAAAAAGAATCTGGGAAGACTGACAGGTTGGATTTCTTATACCTATTCGAGATCCTTGCGGAGAGTCATTACACCATTTGAAGAGGAAAACATCAACGATGGCAAATGGTACGCCGCCAATTTTGACAAACCGCATGACCTAACCCTCATCGGGAATTATAAAGTCAGTACCAACACTTCTTTTTCGGCCACTTTCGCCTACAGTACAGGAAGACCAATCACCTTCCCTGAAGCCAAATTTGACTTTTCCGGAAATAACCTGGCCTATTTCAATGACCGAAACCAACAGCGGCTCCCGGATTTTCACCGATTAGACTTTGCGATCAATTTCAAACTAAACGGAACAGGAAAATTCTATGACGGGAACTGGACGTTTTCAGTTCTCAATGTGTATGGAAGAAAAAACCCATTTTCCATCTTCTTTGACGATGCTCCCGGCCAACCACCCCAAGCCCTGCGATTGGCACTCTTGGGTATTCCGCTTCCAAGTTTGAGTTATTCCATTAAGTTTTAGACCATGCTGAGACGACTGATTTATCTTTTCCTTTTGCTTCCGTTGGCATGCATCGATCCATACAAGGTCGAAGTTCCGGAAGGAGAGCAGCTACTGACGGTGGAGGGAATCATTTCCACCGGGCCTGGGCCCCATGCGATCACGCTGACCCGAAGTGCCACATATGGAAGTGTATTTGAGGGTTTGATTCGGCCGGTGTCCCTGGCCACCGTAGTCATCCGAGACAATGAGGGCAATGTGACTTTTTTGACAGAAAGCGAAAACGCCAAAGGAAGCTACTTCACGCCCGCGGGCTTTCGGGCACAAGTGGGTAAATCTTATACGCTTCAAATATTGACTGCAGAGGGAAAAGTGTTTACCTCAACACCCGAGCGCGTGGAGTCTGTTCCTCCAATTGCATCTTTGGAAGTCAGAACAGTCACCATTCCGAACAAGGGCATCGAAACTCCCCGATCCGGAGTCCAACTCATCGCCGAAATCGATGACCCAGCCGACCAGAATAACTTCTATTTCTGGAGAAATGGCCCTGCGGTTTATATTCTGGAGACACGTCCCGACTTATTTACCCCGCGACCGAGTCCTGAAAACCCCAATCGGACACCCCAACCCAAACCATGCTGTATTCAATGCTTCCGGTCTGAGGTTGGCAATAACCAAAGCCTTTTTGTCGTCAACGATGACAATTTTAACGGACTGACCGCAAGAGTTCCCGCTGCTTTTATCGAAGATGACGGATTGCGATTTGTCAACAAATTCAGGATGGATCTCAAGCAATACAGTATTTCCCAGGGTGCCTACCGATTTCTGAGACTGGTGAAGCAGCAGGCCGAAATCAGCGGATCCATCTTTGATCCTCCTCCGGCTACCATTCGGGGCAATATGATCAGTCTGGACAATCCTGATGAAGTAGTGCTTGGCTACTTCATGGCCGCCGGAGAAACTTCCAGAAGAATCTATATTGATAAAGACGACTTGACCTTTAAGCAAATCCGGGCTATCATTCCGGATGACTGTAGAGAAGTAGCGGGAGCAAGTACCAATCCCCCGGCTGACTGGAATCCTTAATTGAACAAAATCCCGCCCAAGATTCTTGGGGCGGGATCTTGTTGATCAATTTTCAATCATATCCATTCTTCCTCCACAAATCGGATTTGGTGCTTTTCCAACTCATTCAGAATAGGCTCATAAATCTCCGGCACGACCGGTAGACATAATCCTTTACTCTTTATTTTCCCCTCCAAAAACAAATCCACTGCGATCGCCAATGGCAGTCCCACGGTTTTTGCCATGGCTGTGTAGCGAGAGTCTTTGCCGATTTCCACCAGGCTGGAGGTGACTTTCTTTATTCCAGAAGCGGTTTTGATCTGCAACTGATGCTGCATCACGATCATGTCCCTATCCTCCGGTAGCAACTGCCAATCTTTTTCCAAGATCGCCTGAAGGATCTGAGCCGGACTCCCCTCACCTCGAGGCAGTGGTCGATGTTCAAAAAATCCCAACCATTGGAGCTTTTCAAACATGGAAAAATCCAAGTCAGGTATTTCTTCGGCGAGTTTTTCCTCCACAGTCAAGGTGTCGGACCAAGGCAAAAACGCATTCAAAAACTGTCTGTAGGTGCTTCCCCCAGGAAACTTCATCAGAAAGCTGTCATCGGTCATCCCTAGCTGGACAAAAACATCCCAAGCTTTGCAGAAGCCTGCTCTTCTTAAGGTACCCCTGAGAAGCGTAGGAATATTTTCAAGATGATACACATGGCGATAGCTCAGCGAATCCCGGTTAGGATACCCGTCAAATTCCCCCAATCCGGGAAACTTGATGGTTTCGACACGTCTGAAAAGCCGATGGTAAGGCACATATTTCAGTTCCCCATTTTCAATAAACCGGGAAGTGCCTTGCCCTGCCAAAACGACATTTCTGGGATTCCAGGTGAATTTGTATTTCCAGGGATTGTCCTCACTTTCTGGTGCCAGCAGGCCTCCGCAGTAGGATTTAAAGGAAAGAATATCTTCCCCCTTGGATCGGGCTGTATCAATGATCTTCATGGCAGACATGTGATCGATCCCTGGATCAAGGCCACATTCATTCAGGAAAAAAAGTCCCCTTTTCTCAATTTCAGGGGCCATTTCCCGTAGCGCATCACTTTCGTAGGAAGCAGTAAAAAAATGTTTTCCCAAATCAAGACTGTCCTTCGCAACGACCGGATGCATCATTGCCGGAAGCATGGAAATGACCACATCTGCCTTTGCAATCAGGTTCCTTCTGGATTGGGGATTTTCCAGATCCATTTCTTCAACCTCGGTTTGGGGACGATCTTTCAACTTGGACTTGGCCAGATTGGGATCTAAGTCAGCCAAGAGAAGTTTTCTGCCTTTTTCCACACAGGAATCTGCCAAATAATCAATCAGATAAGTCGACGACTTTCCTGCTCCCAGGATCAAAATGGTTTTCATGCACTTGGGTTTATGTAGCTAAATTGCCCATATTTTTTGGTGGTGAAAAGTCAATTTCCAAAGAATTAAGGAACATTTGCGTACTTTGACCGTTAGGTTTTTCCCAATCTGATCAATCGCCCGTGAAAAAAGTAAACTATACCGCTGAAATCGAAGAACTCCAACCCGGGGAACTAAACCTGATCGAACAAACCCTGATCGACCGTGCAAAGGCAGTTTCGAAACACGCCTATGCACCTTACTCCAATTTCTATGTTGGTGCTGCCTTATTGTTGGCAAATGGGGAGATCCTTCAGTCTTCCAATCAGGAAAATGTCAGTTTTCCGGCCGGTACTTGTGCCGAACGACTGTTACTTGGGTATGCAGGCGCCAATTTTCCGGATCAAGCGCCTGAAATGATTGCTATCGTAGCCCATCGCGGAGGGGACGAAAGATGGGCAGGGGTGGCACCTTGTGGAATCTGCAGACAAAACATCAATGAAGTGGAAAACCGGTTTTCCAAGCCCATTACCCTCTTGATCCTCTGTGCCAATGGGAATGTGATCCGTATTCACGGCATCTCCAACTTACTCCCTTTGAAATTTGACGACCTCAACACCTAAGTGAAACGCTCCCTGATTTTTGAATACGAGGCACACTTTGCTGTTTCTCACGAACCTTCCGGATATGAAACAGATATTTGGCTGGTCCTACATGGGTACGGGCAATTAGCTGAGTTTTTCATTCGGAAGTTTCTCCCTTTTGACACCAAGGATAGGCTGGTAATTGCTCCAGAAGCAACCAATTACAGCTATCTCAAGGATTTTCAGGGAAGAGTAGGGGCCAATTGGATGACCAAGCACGAAAGGGAAGTAGCCATTGCCAACAATCATCGGTACTTGAATCTCCTGATGGAAGAAATCCTGAAAAACTTTAAAAATCTTCCAAAAATCCATGTCCTGGGATTTTCACAAGGTGCAGCTACTGCGAGTCGATGGGCAAGTCAGTGGTCAGGCCAAGTGGATACCCTGGTCCTCTGGGCCGGAGGTTTTGCCCACGATTTATCCTTAGATTTGAGTAAGGAAAAGTTTGAAAAAACCCACCTGATTTTAGCCTATGGGGAGCAGGATGAATTCATCAAGGATGAGCACCTTCTTCAGCAAAACGAGTGGATTAAGGCTCTCGGCAAGTCATTGATCACTTGTAGCTTTCAGGGTGGGCACGAATTAGAACCCCAAGCGCTGGAAAAAATCATAAATCTTGAATTATAGGCTAATTTTTGGCCTTGACATTGCTATGTTTAAAACAATTTGATGAAATTTCAACTTTCACTATTTTTCCAAAAATCTTGAAACCATCCCATGCTTTTGCTTACTGAAAAAGAGGTAGATTTCATCGCCTCCCAATTGCTCAAGGGTAATGTCTGTTTTTACCAAATTGACAAGAAAAAGATTCATCATATGCCGGATGATGAAGATTATTTCAACTATGATCTGACCGAAGAGGAAGAGGACATTCTCGACGAAATTGAAGATCAGCCTGAAAACTTCGCCGAGTTTACCAAAATGGAACCTGCTCAAGAGCATTCCATGATGCAGGATTTCATTGACCGTAAAATAAAGGAAAAGAATCTCGCGGAAGATTTAGTCAATGCACTGAGCAAACCTAAAGCTGCCACCGGGTTTAAGTTTTTGATCGATGAATCCAAGTACAAAAATGAGTGGATTGAATACCGAAATGGGAAATACCACGATTGGGTCAAAGAACAAGTGGACTCGTTCAACTACGCAGAAGATTGATCTCAAGCCGTCCGGAAAGAATTCCGGACGGCTTTTTCTTTTCATTCCTTTGGGCTAGTTTTCAGCATGGCAAGTTATACGCTCAGAAATCAACTTCTTCCCGGCGATCTCAGTCAGGTAGCACTACTCCATGCGACCATTTATTATGAGGAACAGGGCTTCGGAATGGGATTCGAAACCTATGTGATGGAGAGCTTGGTGGAATTTTACCGACAATATGATCCTCAGCAGGACAAAGTCTGGATCGTGGAGGGAAATGGCAGAATCGTCGGATTTTTGTTGTTGATGCATCGTCCCAATTTTCAGGCACAACTCCGGTATTTTATTTTGGATAAAGCCTATCGTGGCCTTGGTATCGGCAAAAAATTGATGCAGGAATGGATGGATTTTTATCGGGAAAAAGGGTATAAAGGTGCCTATCTTTATACTACCTCAGGCTTGGACTCGGCAGCCCACCTTTATGAAAGTATGGGTTTTCAAAAAGCCTCCGAGAAAGCTTCCGAGGACTTTGGCGTACCCCTTTATGAAATCCGATATGAACTTTACTAAGACTTTAGCCATGCGAATCATCTCTTTTCTGGCCATTTTCATCAGCAGTTGTACAGGTGCTTTTGCACAAAATTGGGATTGGGGAGGCCCAATCGATCCACTTCAGGCAAAGATGAAAATCCGGCATTATCGCCTGGAACTGGAGCTCCTTCCAGAAACTCAAAGTATTCAGGGTTCCAATACGATCACCTTTTCGGCAGAAGAAAAACTCGACACGCTCCGATTCCAGCTGATCAATGAATATGAAATCAGCAAAGTCCTGATGGATGGCAAAGAGGTGAAATTCACCCATGAAAAGGATCTGTTGGACATCATTCCTGTAGATTGTACCTGCGATCAGGTCCAAATCTTTTACGGTGGAAAAAACCCCATCGCACAGAATCCGCCTTGGACCGGTGGGTTCACCTGGGAAAAAGACCTTTTGGACAATCACTGGATGGGGCTCTCTTCCCAAGGTGAAGGGGGGAAAATATTTATGCCGGCTCTCGACCATCCCTCGAGCGAACCGAGCGAAGGAGTGGATCTGATTTTCACAGCACCCAAGCCCTATTTTGTCGCTTCCAATGGCCGACTCATCGAAAGTCAGGAAGTAGGCCAAAAAATGAGGTATCACTGGCAAACCGGCTATCCGATCAGCAACTACAACATCAACTTCACCCTTGGGATTTTCCACGAGGAAAAATTGGATTTCACTTCCGTTTCAGGAGAAGTAATTCCTATGCAGGTTTGGGTTTTACAAGAAAATCGCGCCAAAGTGAAAGAGCTTTTGGAACTTCTGAAGATCAGCACCGAAACCCAAGAAAAATACTTCGGCCCTTTCCCTTTTTCTGAGGATAAAATCGCCGTAGTCGAGACGCCTTACCTGGGCATGGAGCATCAGACCATCAATGCCTATGGCAACAATTTTCAGTTTGTCCCGATGGGAAAAGTGAAGTACGATTGGCTGCTGCATCATGAACTGGGACACGAATGGTGGGGAAATAAGGTGACGGTCTCCGACTGGGCAGATATGTGGATTCATGAAGGATTGACCGCGTATGGAGATTGGCTATTCTTTTGGGAACATGGCGGTCCCGAGGCCTATTTTGCCAAGGTTAAAGCTGAGTCGAGAAATGTACCCCACGCCAAACCTGTCGTCAGTCCACCCAATTCGACCGAGGAGGAAGCATATCATCCGGAGATTTATACCAAAGGGGCTTTGGTCATTCATGCCTTGCGGGGAGTTTTGGGCGACGAGCTCTTTTTCCCTGCCATCAAAGCCTTTGTCATGGATGAGCGATTTACCTATCTCAATCAAGTCACCACCCGGGATTTTACCGATTTTATTCAGAGTTACACCGGAAAGGATTTGAAGGGATTTTTCGACCTGTATCTCTACACCACTTCCATCCCCAAACTGAAAGTGAGTAAAAAAGGAAAAGAAGGCTATGTAATTTCTCTTCAGGGGATTGATTTTGAAATGCCCTTAGAAATTGAAACTTCCGAAGGAGTGCAGCGAGCCCCCGTCGGAAAAAAAGGAATTGAGGTCAAAAGCAAAACCCCTCCTGTGGTAGATCCCCAGGGTTGGCTGATGCTCAGTAGATGATTATTGAATGGGTATTTTGAAAGAAAAAATCGGCTGATCGATCCTATTTTCTTCAAAATAGACAGGATCGGATGTGCCTCCTCCAAAATTGTAGAGGTCAATCGCCTCACGAGTAAGATTCCTTGCTTCGCGTCGGTACACACCAGAAACTATACCTACTACAAAACCGCCGATCATCAAAGGCCAAGCAAGACGACTAAGGGAGGAAGATTGCTGCCGGGGAGCAACGACCAACACAGACGTACCCAAAAACAAGCCCATATCCACCAAGGAGAGGGCGTCGTTTACATTCTGCTTTGCCAGTGCCTTTTCATACCTAGCCAACGCTTCGGGGTCACTTTGGAGAAGGGTAATTAGCTCGCTTTTTCGAAGTCGCTTTGGCCCATCCAACACATCGATTTTTTGGGTAAGTAAATTTTGCCTCACATCCACTCTCAAAAATGGCTTTTCCTGTGCATTGGAAAAAGAATAAATACCAACCAGCAGAAACACAAAAAGAAATTTCATGATTTAAAAGTTTAAGATGATTCCGGGACCTGAAGGAGAAAAAGAAAAACTTACCTCCGAAGGATTGGCCCGATTGGTTACTTGATAATTGTATCGATAGATCGAATTATTCACCCGATTGTATCCCTTCCTTCTAAACGCTTGACCAACTGGAGCTAAAATCAACCCCATAAAAGAGGTAACCAAGGGTACTTTCCATGAATTGGGCTCATCGATATTTCCTAAGTAATAACCCAAGCCGACCGTTGGAACTACGAAACTGACCAACTTTAAAGTAGTGCCGATTCTCATTTGGGTCATTCCCTCATCAAAATCCTTCTGTTCCAATGGAAAATCTTTCATCAATTGATAGACTGTTGGCCGGGACACTTTCTCCTCTCCAATACTGAAAACCGGAATATTAAAAAAATTGTCCTTAAAGCGGATTTCCTTCAATACTTGTCCAAAAGATTGGAATGACATTAGAAATGTGACCAATAAGAAAAGTGCTTTCATAAAAATGAGATTTTCCGAATATAACGAAATGGAAAAGAGTCTGTTGCTTTTCTCTAGTTGTCAGTCTGAAAAACTGTTCATTCCCAAAAAAATAAAAGCCCCGAATTGCTCCGGGGCTTTGGTAATTAAAGGCCAAATTCAGCCTTGATTTTATCAACAAAGTCGAGTTTTTCCCAGGTGAAAAGCTCCACTTCTTTGGTTACTGCTTCCCGGTAGGGAGAATAGAAAGTCTTGCGGACGATTTCATTTTTTCTGCCCATATGACCATAGGCCGCGGTCTCCTCATAGATCGGATTTCTGAGCTTGAGTCGCTGCTCGATCGCATAGGGACGCATATCAAAGATGGCCTCCACTTTCTTGGCGATTTCTCCGTCTGTCAGGTTTACTTTGGCAGTGCCATAGGTATTGATGTATATCCCCATCGGCTTAGCTACACCGATTGCATAGGAAACTTGAACCAAGATCTCATCGGCCACGCCCGCTGCCACCATGTTTTTGGCAATGTGACGGGTAGCATAGGCTGCTGAGCGGTCCACTTTGGATGGATCTTTTCCTGAAAAAGCACCCCCACCGTGAGCACCTTTTCCACCATAAGTATCCACGATGATTTTTCTTCCGGTCAATCCGGTATCGCCATGAGGTCCACCGATTACAAACTTCCCGGTTGGGTTGATGTGGTAGGTGATTTGGTCAGTGAAAAGCTTCTGAAGCTCGGGCTTAAGCTTGGCTTTGACTCTTGGAATCAAAATATTGATGATATCAGACTTGATTTTTGCCAGCATCGCTTCTTCCGCGTCGAAGTCATCATGCTGCGTAGAAACTACAATGGCATCAATACGCTGAGGCACGTTATCGTCACTATACTCGATGGTCACTTGAGACTTGGAATCCGGACGGAGGTAGGTGATGTCCTTATTTTCTCTGCGGAGGGCGGCCAATTCGCGCAGGATCATGTGAGACAGATCCAAAGCCAATGGCATATAATTTTCGGTTTCATTGGTGGCATAGCCAAACATCATCCCTTGGTCACCGGCACCTTGCTCCTCTGGATTTTTTCGCTCTACACCCTGATTAATATCAGCACTCTGCTCATGTATTGCTGAAAGTACTCCGCAGGAATTGCCTTCAAACATGTATTCACTTTTGGTATAGCCAATTCGGTTGATCACGTCACGGGCGATCTTCTGCACGTCGAGGTAAATATCGGATTTCACTTCACCCGCCAAGACTACCTGTCCGGTGGTCACGAGTGTTTCGCAGGCTACTTTGGAATTGGGATCGAAAGCCAAAAAATTATCGATCAGGGCGTCAGAGATTTGGTCAGCGATTTTGTCAGGATGACCCTCAGACACTGACTCTGAGGTGAATAAATATGCCATAAATTAGATAATTGATGCGTTTTTAAGGAAGCCCAAAATTACAGGAACTCAGGGAAATAAAAAACCGGAAAAGGGACTTCAGCCATATACTTCGAGGTTCGGTTATTCGTTTTAAAAATTAATTTCTATTGTGAAACTGGTTGATAAATAATGAATTGGTAGTACTTTAAGGAATTCAGTTGTCTTCTATGGGTAACCTTTTCCACCGAAAATGAAAATCAAGATCACTTCCTTCACCATGAAAGCCGCTTTTTTCCTCTTCCCGATCTTGCTTTTTCTCGCTTCCTGCGAGACGGCATTCGAACTACCCGAGGAGGAACTACCAGCTCCGATTGTAAAGGAAATTCGGTGTAATCCAAAAGACATTTGCTGTTTTGACTTGAAGGATAAAATTGGTTCCTATAACCTGACTTCAAAATGGGAGTTTGTGGCTTTTCAAGCTGAAAAAGGTTCTTCTTTTGACAATCTGACCTGTTTGGCTAGAACAGCAAGGTTTACGCTCAGTGGTGAGGATTATGAAAATGTCTTTAAAATTACCCTTCAACTTGGAGGAAAATCATCTCCTTTAATTGGATGTGAAGATTTGCTTGCATTCAGTTTCCGTTCGTTTGACCATCAGATTGATGGCTGTTATGAGGCTGATTCGGAAGAAAATCTGAGGATTGATTTTTCTCCAGAAAATGTGGTTTATGATCCTGGAATTGGGAATAAGACATTTCCCATCTTAGAATTTGAGAATAAAATCAAGAACAGTTTATTGGCGGTCGAGTCCTACACCATCGAGTCCAATAAGCTTTACCTGTATATGAAAGACCAAAAAAATCCAATGGTATTTTTGGCTCTCGAGGAATAGTGAAATGGTGGAAATCACATTTTATATTCCGAAAACGTGTAAAAAATCACATAATCGGAACTTAAGATGTGATTTTTGATCAAGTCTATCAGAAATAATAAGTAACAAGATTACCAACCCTACTCCCAAATTACGACACACTAGTTATCAATTTCCAAAATCTTGCTCCCGTCCACTTGGTAACCGTGTGTCCTCTTATTTTTTCAGCATCATATCGACCAAATCCCGAGTACGATCTGCCATAAAGAGGGGGATATTGAGCAGATGATCCTGATGAATCAGATTTTTCATAGAAAATCTCAGCTTTAATTCCGGCCTGTTTTCTTCATCATATACTGTCAAACTTCTACTTCGTGTATTTTCACCTGACTTCACCTCGACAGGGAAAATCGAGTTTTGGACTTGAATCAAAAAATCCACTTCGGCCTTACCATTGGAAGTCCAATAGGAAGGCAACTCACCAAACTGCGAGATCAAAGACTGGAGAACATAATTTTCAGCTAATGCACCTTTAAATTCCGAGAATAGCGCAGTGGGATGAATTATGGCATTAGGAGCTAGTCTTGCTTTGCTTCTGAGTAATCCCAAATCGAGAAAGTAAATTTTAAAAATCGCCAAATCCTGATAAGCTGACAGGGGAATCCCAACTTTATTTACGCGATTGACTTTGTAAACCAAACCTGCCTGAATCAACCAAGTCAATGCATCTTCATACTCTCTGGCCCGGGCACCTGGCTTGACTACTTGGTAAAGAAATTTCTTGTTTTCCTTGGCAAGCTGAGAGGGGATCGAATTCCAGATGTAACTAATTTTCTGGATATCCTTTGAAGGAACATGCTTAGAAAAATCCAATTCGTATGCCAGATTAATATTCTCCAAAAGAGTTTCCACTCGAGATAAATCTGCACTTTCAACCAATTCTTTTGCAGGTTCTGGCATTCCTCCTGAGATCATATACAGTCGAAAGCTTTCTAAAATCCGGTTGAAAAAGTAATCAGGAATAGGTTCAACTAGCTGAATTGAATTGAGGTAATTGGACATTTCAGGATCCTTTTGAGTAAGGAACTCTAAAAAAGTCAATGGAAACAACTCTAAAAATTCAACCTTTCCAACCGGAAAAGAGGCAAAGTTGCCTAGGGTAACTCCCAACAATGAACCGGCGCCTACCACATGGAAAGGCTCCTGATTTTCCTCAAAATACTTCAGCGAGTTCAGTGCCTCCTTGCATTCCTGGATTTCATCAAAAATGATTAGCGTGTTTTTAGGTTCTATCGGAAACCCCACCACCAAAGAGAGATTCTGAATGATTCGCAAAGGGTCTTTGGTCAACTCAAAAAATTGCTTTAAATCAGGCTGACGATCAAAATTAAAGTAAGCTGTTTTTGAATAGTGAGTCTGTCCATACCACTTTAGCAAAGAGGTTTTGCCGACCTGCCTAGCCCCTTTCAAGAGTAGCGGCTTGGGCTTTGGACGGGCTGTCCATACCTGAAGTTGAGAAAGGATATTCCGTTCAAAAAACATAGAATCACATTTTATCTTCCTAAAATGTGAAAAAAATCACATAATCGGAACTTAAGATGTGATTTTCTATCAAATTTAATAAGAATGAATTGGCAACAAGTGCAAAGGTCAAGCAGAAAATTACCACTCACCAAAATCCCGATACTAGCTACTTGATACTAAAGTCTTGGATCTAATGACTTGAGTCTTGTGTCTCCCTTTTCACCAACCCCTCCGTGATCTCATTCATCGCCTTCACCTTGTACTCAAAGTCTCCTTTGAGCGTAGCCCGGTAAGCATTTAGATTTTCAAGCAAATCATCGATTTCCTCCGGCAGCACTTCTTCCAGCAATTGACGAAGGCGTTTGGCGGTAGTCGGAGATTTTCCATTGGTGGAAATAGCAATTTTCAGATTGCCTTTGGTTACAATACCTCCGAGGTAAAAATCACAGAGTTCAGGCGTATCGGCTACATTGACGAGCAGAAAGCGTTCCTTGGCCTCATCGCGGATTTGTCGGTTGACGGCTTTATCATCCGTCGCAGCAATCACGATGTGCTTTCCGCCCAGATATTTTTCATGATACACATCTTCGATCAGCGTGACGGTCTCTTTTCCTTCGGCCAATTCCAGAAATTCCGGTCTGAACATCTTGGAGACTATCGTCACCTGAGCTTTGGGACTCGATTTAAGCAGAAATTCCAATTTCTCGGTTGCCACAAATCCCCCACCGACCAATAGGACGTTGAGTTCGTGAACTTTGAGGAATATGGGGTAGAGATGGTTCATTTCAGATTTTAGACTTTAGACACAATATGCAAGACTTGGTAATTAAGGATTTAAAAGATAGCTGCGCAGATAAACTGAGATACCGCTAGCACTGAGATAGACAGCATATCTTTAAATATCTTCTCTATCTTTTCTCCAGCATATCTTAAAAAGATAGCTGCGCAGATAAAAGAGATACCGCTAGCACCGAGATAAACAGCATATCTGTTAGTATCTTCTCTATATCTTTTCCAGCATATCTTATAAAAGATAGCTGCGCAGATAAAAGAGATACCGCTAGCGCTGAGATAGACAACCTATCTTTATGTATCTCCTCAATATCTCGCGTAGCATATCTTTAAATTGCTCACTGCGAACGCATACTGATCACTGAAACAGCCTCCCGATACACCTCCGCCAACCGCATACTTTCCCTAACCACTTCACCGACAATAATGACCGCTGGGGCTTCGACTTGATTTTCTGCCGCCTTTTGTCCAATGTCATGGATAAAACCGGCTGTGATTTTTTCTTCTCGAGTGGTTCCGCTTTGGATGATGGCCACGGGTAAATGTGACTTACCTACCTTTTGATAGGTTTCTACGATTTCTCCCAATTTTTTGGTACCCATCAAAATCACCACCGTAGCTGTGGACTGAGCCGCAAGTGCCAAGTCTCGGGAAAGTTCACCCGCTGTAGTGGTCCCTGTCACTACCCAGAAGCTTTCGGAGATGCCCCGTTTGGTGACCGGAATTCCTGCATTGGCCGGAACTGCAATCGCCGAAGTGATCCCCGGTACCACTGCTGTTGGAATGCCAAAGGCCTCGATGTACTCGATTTCTTCTCCTCCCCGACCAAAGACGAAAGGATCTCCACCTTTCAATCGGACCACATGACCATGCTTTCGAGCCAGTTCGACACAGAGTTGATTCGTGTCTTCCTGAGGAGTGCTGTGCTTGCCCACTCGTTTTCCCACGAAAATCTTCAAGGCAGTAGCCGGCGCATGCTTCAGTAACACCGGATCAATCAAAGCATCATACAAAACCACATCGGCGGTATTGAGCGCCAAGATTCCTTTCAAGGTCATCAACTCGGGATCACCGGGACCTGCCCCAACTAGGGTTACTTTGGGATTAATCGACGTTCTCATGCCTCGACCTCCTCTTCCCGATAGGTTTTCAGCAGGCTATAGATCTCCATGGCCTCTTTAGCGTAAGCTTTGGCAAACTCCTCAGTAGGTTCGTGCTGATTGATCTGATAGACTTTGTCGGCAAAGGTGCCTTCCAGCTGGATTTTGCCGGTTTCGACAAACTTCTCATCAAAGAGGCTGATGATATTCGCATAGCTATTCGTGCTCACATCTTCGCTGAGCAAAAGGGCTTTGGCAGCATTGATCAACCCGGCATAGTGATGGTAAATGCTGTCAGACCAGCGACCTTGCTCTAGGGCTTCCTGACCCAGATCGAGTTTTTCCAAGGCTTCCAACAGCAAGGTCGCGACCAAGTCAATCACCACTCCGGCACATTCGCCAACTCCAACCGCTACTTCGTACGCTTCCTGATGTCCCCAATCCACTGAATCCGACTCCGTCACCGTGGAAGCATCGCTGAGATCCTTCAGCAAATCATAGAAATACATCTGCCCCTGCTGATCGTAATAGCTGAGAAAGTCTTTTCCACCTGCATTTTTCTCAAAATCATCAAGCAATACCCGCAGTGCCTGAGGCCCGCGACGGCTGGGAACTTTAGTCACTTTGTCGGCAAATCGGCCGTTGCCATCGCCTAGATTTCCACCGCCTAAGAGTACTTGAAGGGCAGGAATGACGGTTTTACCCGCTTTCATGGACATGCCTTGGAAGCCAATATGCGCCATATTGTGCTGTCCGCAGGCATTCATGCACCCGGAAATCTTGATGACCAAATCTTGGTTTTTAAGATACTGTGGATATTCCTGCTCGATGACTTTTTCCAATTCCTTGGCAATTCCCGTCGAGCTCGCAATGCCCAAGTTGCAGGTATCGGTACCCGGACAAGCGGTGATATCGCCGAGGGAATTGTACCCCCGCTGGGCGAGGTTGATTTTTTTCAATTCCTGATAAAAGAAGGGCACCAGGTCCTCCCGCACATCGCGGATCAGAATATTTTGACGAAGGGTAAAACGCACTTCTCCCGCAGCATACTTTTCCACCAAATCAGCCAAAGGTCTGGCTTGATCCAGGTAAAAATCCCCCAAAGACACGCGAACTCCAATGGAAACGTAGCCAGTCTGCTTTTGCGGCAGCACATTGGTCAGCTTCCAAAGCTCATAGTCCAATCCCAAGTCGGCTTGATTGATCTCGACGGAGGGTGGATTTGGAAGGCTTTTTCCAAGCTCATAGTTTTCAAAATCGAGGGGAAAGCTCTTGAACGGAAGTGCTTTTTTCTCTTTTTCTACCAAATCCAAAAACGCCTCCAAGCCGATCTCTTTGATCAAAAACTTCATCCGAGCCTTGTTTCTTCTTGCCCGCTCTCCATGACGGTCAAAAATCCGCAAGACTGATTCGATGAATGGAATCAACTGATCGGTCTCCAAAAACTCCGTAATCAAATCGGCATGGCGTGGTTGCGAACCCAATCCTCCGCCCAAAAGCACTTTGAACCCTCGAATTTGATTTCCATCGACTTTTTTGACTTTTGGGATAAAGCCCAAGTCGTGCATGTAGGCCAAACCGGTGTCTTCGTCGGAGGAGGAAAAGGCCATTTTGAACTTTCGCCCCATCTCTTGGCAGACCGGATTTCTCAAAAAATAACGGAAGGTGGCATCAGCATAAGGTGTCACATCAAAAGGCTCTTTGGGATCAATCCCGGCAGTCTCCGAAGCAGTGACATTTCGAACGGTGTTACCACAAGCCTCTCGAAGCGTGACATCGTCCTTTTCAAGTTCTGCCCAAAGCTGAGGAGTCCTATCCAAGCTCACGAAGTGAATCTGAATGTCCTGACGGGTGGTGATATGAAGACGACCGATAGAATATTCTTCCGAAACCTTGCAAATTCGACGTAATTGCGCGGAAGTAGCTCTTCCATAAGGCAATTTGATTCGTACCATCTGTACGCCTTGCTGTCGCTGACCGTAAACCCCACGAGCAAGGCGAAGGCTTCTGAATTTTTCCTCATCGATTTTTCCTTCCCGGAAAAGGGCGATTTTGCGCTCCAGTTCGATGATGTCCCGTTCTACAATCGGATTTTCCAGTTCTGTTCGAAAACTTTGCATAATTGATAGTGCTTGCTTCCTATAGGTTAAATAGGGTATAGGTTATTAGAAAAAGCCAGGACCTTCGTCAGGGCTTGTTATTTATGGCTCGATGTTCTCCGTTCGGAGTTCAGTATTCGACATTCGATATTCTACATTTTAAAATATCAGATGTCAAACATCAAAGTCTTATGTCTAGCGTCTTGTGTCTAGTATCTAATCTCTTTCTGCTACTCAATAAATCCCACACTCACCGTATCATAGGTTCCCTCATCGATCAGGATAAAGGCTCCGTTTGACTTGGACTGGTGGTAGGAATCGAAGTGAATCGGCTTGCTGAGTCTAAGATTGACCTTACCGATGTCATTCAATTTCAGCTGCTCGGCCTCTTCAGTTCCTGAGAAATCCGTATGAATTTTGGCTTCGATCTGATCGACTTTGGCCAAAACCCGGTTGATGCCATGCTGCAGGATATATTTTCCACCTACTTTCAAGGCTTTGCTGTTGACTTGGCAAATGGTGGCTGAAATTGATTTTTCGCTACTTGGAGCTTCCCCGCTTTTCACGATCATATCCCCGCGACTGCAGTCCACTTCATCGGCAAGCGTAAGCACGATAGAGGAACCCGGAGCAGCACGTTCCAACTCCTTATCAAAGAAGTGGATGCTTTTGATGGTGGATTCGTTTCCTGAAGGAAGTACCGTAACCCGGTCACCGACTTGGAGCGAATTGCCATAAAGCTTTCCAGAAAAGCCTCTGAAATCATGGTAGGCCTCGGTTTTGGGACGGATGACTAACTGCACCGGAAATCTAGCGGCGGCACTTTCTTGCAAATCCTCGGGTTCCAACACCTCCAAATGATCCAAAAGGGTATTTCCCACATACCATGGCATGTGTTCT
Source organism: Algoriphagus aquaeductus (assembly GCF_003253485.1). Taxonomy (GTDB): domain Bacteria; phylum Bacteroidota; class Bacteroidia; order Cytophagales; family Cyclobacteriaceae; genus Algoriphagus; species Algoriphagus aquaeductus. The sequence continues at coordinate 67,617 of NZ_QKTX01000019.1, forward strand.
GACTTGCGGGTCACATTTTCTCCTTTCAAAGCGGACAAAGGAATAAACGTAATCTGCTCCTCAGTAAAGTCACTTTTACCGACCAAGACATCAAAGTCTGCCTTAATTTTCAAAAACACATCCTCGCTGTACTCCACCAAATCCATTTTATTGATCGCCACTACTACATGACTGATGCGGAGAAGATTGCTGATGAAAAAGTGTCGATAGGTTTGCTCGATCACTCCTTTGCGGGCGTCAATCAGGATGATGGCTACCTGCGAAGTAGAAGCTCCTGTCACCATGTTTCGCGTGTACTCCACATGCCCGGGAGTATCCGCTACGATGAAGTTGGTCTTATCAGTATTGAAATAAATATGAGCCACGTCGATGGTGATACCCTGCTCGCGCTCCGCAACCAGGCCATCAGTGGCTAGTGAAAAGTCAAGGTAATCGTATCCCCGCTGCTTGCTGCTGCGCTCGATGGCCTCAATCTTATCTGTGGTCAGGGAATGCGTATCGTAAAGCAATCGCCCAATCAAGGTGCTTTTGCCATCATCCACCGAACCAGCGGTAGCGATTTTGATGAGTTTTCTTCCTTGTATGTCCATTATTATCAAATTCTACTTTAGATCATTTTTGAATTTTAAGATATGCTTCGCGAGATATTTAGAAGATACTTTAAGATATCTTGTCCCTCTATCTCAGCTCTAGCTATATCTCAGTTTATCTGCGCAGCTATCTTCTTCTATATTGCCTCTTATTCTCAAAAGTACCCTACCTTCTTCCTCGTCTCCATCGCTGCCTCCGATCGTTTATCGTCTATTCGGGCGCCACGCTCAGAGATGGTTGATTCCCGGATCTCGGAAACGACATCATCTAATGAAGTCGCCTCGGAAAGTACCGCTGCAGTACAGGTCATGTCACCGACAGTTCGGAATCTGACCATACGCTCCACTACTTCTTCATGGGCTTCTCGGAAGACGTGCTCATTAGCAGTCCAAATCATGCCATCACGGAAAAACACCTCCCGCTTGTGCGCAAAGTAGATGCTTGGAATGGCAATATTTTCGGTGCGGATATATTCCCACACGTCCAGTTCGGTCCAGTTGGAAATCGGAAATACACGGACATTTTGGCCCACGTGGATCTTCCCATTGAGCATGTCGAATAGCTCTGGGCGTTGGTTTTTCTCATCCCACTGACCGAAGTCGTCTCGGACGGAAAACACCCGTTCTTTGGCGCGGGCTTTTTCTTCATCCCGTCTTGCACCACCGATGCAAGCATCAAACTTGAATTCTTCGATTGCATCCAATAGCGTAGTCGTTTGAAGCGTATTTCGGCTGGCATAGCGACCTCGCTCTTCACGGACTTTTCCTTGGTCGATAGAGTCTTGGACATTTCTGACGATCAGTTCCAAGCCCAATTCTTTCACCAACCAATCCCGAAACTCAATAGTCTCAGGGAAATTGTGTCCGGTATCCACATGGAGTAATGGGAAAGGAATTTTGGCGGGAAAAAAGGCCTTTTGAGCCAATCTGACCAAAGTAATCGAGTCTTTTCCCCCGGAAAAAAGCAGAACCGGACGCTCAAACTGCGCCGCTACTTCCCTCAGGATGTAGATGGATTCTGCTTCTTTGGGGTTAGGTATGAATAGGTTCATAGGAATTACGATTTACGAAGTACGATTTACGAGCTTGTGAGGAGCATCTAAACCTTGTTTCAAATTCTTATTGTCTTTTATAATTCTTAAAATCTTCAAATTTCGAATGTCGAAGTCTTGGGTCTTGCGTCTAAAATCTTGTGTCTTATTTGCTGTGCAACCCACACTCCTTTTTCGAATCCTCCCACCACCATCTGCCAGCGCGTGCATCTTCTCCTGGGAGAATTGCTCGGGTACATGGCGCACAGCCGATGCTGATAAAGCCCTGATCGTGGAGTGGATTATATGGAATCCGATGCTCCTCGATGTAGGTGATCATTTGCTCAAAGGTCCAATCCAACAAGGGATTGTACTTGATAATCTGATTAGCTTCGTCCCACTCGATCCGCCTCATCTCGCTCCGGTTGGCACTTTGCTCGGCCCGAAGTCCGGTTACCCAAACGGCATTCCCTGCCAAAGCTCGCTTCAAAGGCTCCACTTTTCGGACAAAGCAGCAGGATTTCCGGTTTTCAACTGACTCGTAAAAGCCATTAATACCAATGTCACCCACCAACTTTTCAACCGAAGCCGTATCCGGATAATAGACCTTGATTCGGGTTTTGTATTTGCTTTCTGTTCTGGACAATAGCTCCAAGGTCTCCGGAAACAGTCTTCCCGTATCCAGCGAAAAGATCTGAATAGGTAAGTTTTGAGAGGCAATCAACTGGGTAATCACCTGATCTTCCTGGCCCAAGGAGGTCGAAAACACCACTTTCTCAGGAAATAGCTCCGCGATTAGCGCAAGCCCTGCTCCTGCACTAAGGTCGTTTAGCTTAGCTTCAAGATCGGACAAGTTCTGTGGCTGGCTCATTGGATTTTTCTTTGGTTGCATTTTCCCAAACCCGCTCGTGCAGGTAATAAAGCAGGATTTTGGACACTACTTCTACCGAGCCGATAGACACTGCCATCACCAACTGACCTGTGACGAAGTAAGAAATCACAATCGTATCGATGGTACCGACGATTCTCCAGGATATCGACTTCAGCAAGCTTTTAGCATTGCTGTCCTTCCCGGGCTTGGAGGAAAAGAGTTTTTTGGCGAATGAATCTAAAATCATAGCAGACTATACGGCAAGGGAAAACAAAAGTATATATTCCCTATGTTTTTTATAGGGTTTATAGACAAAAATTTTTATTCCCCTTCTAAAATATCTTGCAAGGTCTTGTTTTCCAGTATTTTAAGTGTTTCATCACGAACTTGGGCCATGACCTTGTTGATTCCACAATGGGACTCATCCTTGCATTCGGCGCAGGGTTCGTAGTAGTTGAGACTGACGCAGGGAAGCAAGGCGATGGGGCCATCGAGGAGCCGAATCACGCGGGAGAGCGGGATGTCTTTGGGTTCTTTGATCAGATAGTAGCCTCCGCCTTTGCCCTTTTTGCTGCCGAGGTAGCCTGCTTTGCGAAGCTCAAGGAGGATGTTTTCGAGAAACTTATGCGAAATGCCATGCTCTTCGGCAATGTCCTGAATCAGGACGGTCTTATTTTCCCGATGTTTACCGAGGTAAGTCAGGGCATGAAGGGCGTACTTGGTCTTTTTGGAAAGCATGACCAAAAATACAGGATTTCTCCAAATAGCCTAGTACGGGGGTGGGGAATGAAAAAATCCCCGACAAGTAGCCGGGGATTAATAAAAGAATTTTATTTAAGCATGAAGATCAAAACCTCCTTTATATTTTACCAATACTTATATCTTCCAAAACTTCTGCCACATGCTTTTCAAGAATTGAGTCCTGTATTTTACTTTTAATAAAAATTGGCCTTTTCTGAAAATTGATTTCTATTTGATTGATTTTACTTATCAAAAACACTTTCACAATGCCTCCCCAAAAGAACATAGAAAAAGGAATTTTATATCTTAAGTAATCATCATTTGATGATTCGATCAAAATCCATCCATGTAATCTGGATGATTCTTTTATTCTTTGAAAGACTTCTGATTTATCACCTTCAATTTTGAAGGTATTACTGTCAAATACATTTTTTTTGTAATTCTCTTTATAAAGATAAATCGTACTCAAAAGAGAAAACACGGTAAGGAAAATTATAAAAACAAAGTTGAACATAATCAGAATATTTTTAAGTGGCTTAAGGAAGATGCTATTCAGCCAAGTAAACTGCTCCAGAACATAACAATGCACCATTTGCCCCCATAATTACAGTGCCGGCAGGGCCTGCCAAACTTCCCCAAGTTCCCCAGGAATATGCACCTGTCACATCAGCCCATGCTGTAGTTATCCATCCTGTCGTTCTTCAATTTATTTCAGTTTGATATTTTTTGGTATTTGGGCTGAGATTCCAAAATTGATTTGAATATTTCCCAATGCTCAAGCCTAATAAAACTACATTTAAGCTTTCAGGTGATTGATAGAGTTCTTTTTTGGTAAGATTTTCCAGTTTTGAAATTTCAATTAGTAGATTTGATTCTGAAATATTGCTTAAACTTAAAACCTGATTTTGATCCCATTCAATTGCCTCGTAATTTAAATTATTATTTTTCTTCTGTACCTCAAAACCATTTAAATCCCGTAAAATACGAATCAATTCTTCATCACAAAATCTAAATTCAGAGTTGTCTAAAATGGAATCAAAAGCTGTAAGATTCAGCTGTTTAGTATAATTAGAAACATAGCTTTGCAGCTCTCTCATAAATTCAAGAGAATCAACATGAGTCCTAGCATTTTTCCCAAGAAAGGTTTTTGCTTTTTTATTAACTCCATCATCAAACACCATGTTTTCTAGAATTTGATTATAAAACTCACCAATTTTTTTTAAATCACTTGTCGTAAGGAAATTGTTTGACTCTTTTTCTAATAGTTCGATTCCTGAACTATCGTCATTTAAACTACATGATGATATAAATAAAAAGATTACTAAAACTAAGTTAATTTTTTTCATTTTTTTAAAAGGGTTTAAGTTTAAAAAATTGATTAAAAAGCTCGCTGCGCATTGAACTTGAACTAAATGTAATGCCCTCCCCCTTGTTTTTGTCAAGAATAAACGAATAATTATTTTCAAAAAACCATAACTAATTGAAAATCAGTTAATTTTTAGTTATCGGAAAGGTCTGATTTTTAGATTGCTGAAGTACACCTATTTATTGAGTAGAATTTCTTAAAAAGAAGCATTAGGGCGAAAGTATTGTCTTTATCATTAGATGCTAAAAATGCTTTTCTTCACCTTCAAAAAAGTGAGTACATAGGAATCTCCGCCTAATTCATTTTGATACTTTGAAACGAATTCATGAAGATTACTATTATCTATTTCCTTTGTTCCAATTTCAAACTTCTCCAAATAATTCGCTAAGAATTCACTAGAGGGGATGAAAAAGCCTAATCGATCTTCGTAAAAAAACCATGGAATAGTTTTAATAGGCATTCGATCAATATCATTTATAATTTTACCAAAGTGACTCTTGACCTCAAATTTCTTATCTAGGAAAACTTGGTGACTATACCTATAACCAGAACCAAATGTGATGATATAACCGTCACCAATTGGAAAAAATGATCCAATTCCTGTCACTAAATTCTCACTCATAACCAAATTGTTCAATTCCTCAGGTTCCAATTTAGCCTGAACTTCATCACTTAAATATTTTTTCCCAAAATCAAACTCCACCAATTGGTTAAGATTTCCGCCCAAACTAAAGAAAGCCACCTTGTTTGAATAAGGTATTTGAAAAATTAATTCATTCCGATCTTCATCTAATATAAAACTATCTTTATTGGAATAAACGATATCTTTTACAGGCGAAATTGAAGGTAAAAGTTTGATAATTTTATCATCTTCTATCCGGTAAAACTCATAATCTCCATGTTCTCTTATATTTTTGGAATAATGAAGTTCAGTGTCAGTATTTCTAAAAAAGTAACTTGTTCTAACCCTAGATCTTTCCTCATTTATAAAGTTTCCTTTTCTATCAAAAAATAAAAATTTGGATAAAATTGGATCCTTGATTATAATTTGATTGTCAGAGATTTGAAAATCCTCAGTTCGTTTAAACTCTCCCGGGCCTCCCCCGGAAGACCCTGCAATTTTGAAAAGTGGATTACCCTCAAGATCGAAAAAAACATATTGTTCCATACCTTCATCTTCAATTCCAAGTAAGTCTTTTTGGATTTTAAACTTATAAGGCCTGACGAGTGGATATTGATCTGGGTTTTTCAAAAACACATATTTTATATCCTCATAAACCTCACTCGCTTTTGCTTCTGTGGCATTATCAAGGTCGATTGGTATATTTTGATTTGAAGTTTCATTTTGAGATTCGATACTGCATCCCACAAACAAAACCAATATCACTAAAAACAGTCTTTGTATCATGAACAAGTTGAATTAATGGAAGGCTGCATTTTCTCAATGCAGCCTTAGACTGAAATTATTCGATTGAAGCTCCGCCATATCCAGGACACAATGTCTGGGCGGATACACTACAGCCAACATATAATTCTGTTGATCGACATACATAGAAAGAAGCACCCTCTACTCGGTTGCAAGCTTCTCTCACCATTTCGTATCTCCATGGCTCATTAGCCTGAGCGGCCCCGACCATACCAATGAAACCGATTAGCAAAATAAATTTTTTCATTTTAAAGATTTTTTGAATTTTAACAAATTGATTAAAAAGCTCGCCGCGCGTGGAACTTGAACTAAACATACCCCCCCCCAGTTCAAAAAATCAAGATCAGAACGAATTAATTTGTAGACATAATTTATAACTAGTTGAAAATCAATTAATTTATTTTTAGTTCTAAAAAATATTCAATTTCTAACCAGCTGAAATACAATTTGTTATTAAATGGATCAATTTTAGGTATCAAATCAAACTAAACGCAAATCAACTGCAAAAAATAAAAAATCCCCGACAAGTAGCCGGGGATTGAATAAATCAACCCTCCAAGGGTTCAAAATCCTTGGAGGGTTTGCATTGGAGATCAAATCATCTCCACACTTCGCTTCACAAAGGCAGTCAGATCTTTTCCAGTCAGCAAGCCTTGAGAAAGCATAGCCAAGTCAAATGCCTGCTTGGCTAGTTTCAGTTGGGCTTCCTCGCCTTCGGCTTTGAGGATTTTGTCCACGACAGGATGGTTGCCGTTGATGGCGACTTTGTAGCTGTCTGGCAGGCTGCCGTAGAAGCTCATTGGTCCGCCTCCGGTCTGTGCCATATCTTTCATCCGACGCATCCACTCTTCCATGGTGATGGTCACGGGCATTTCCTCAGGACTCAAGCCCTCGATCTCCACGCTGTAGTTTTTGTTGTTGATCGCCTTTTCGAAGAGTTCTTTCACGGATTTGCTCTGATCTTCGGTCAGGAGATTGGCATAGGTGGAGTCTTTTTGGATGAGCTTTTCCACCACATCGGCATCCACTCGCTTGAGTTGCGTCTTTTCGATCTTGGTCTCGATATGTTGGATAAAGTGGCTGTCGATCGGAGAGTCAAGCACAAGCACATCGTAGTCCTTTTTATTCGCTGAATCGATGAAACTATCCTGCTTGTTGAGGTCGGTGGCGTATAGGAATACGGTCTGTTCGTTTTTGTCCGTTTGGATTGCTTTTACCTTTTCACGGTATTCATCCAAGGTGAAATACTCATTTTTGGTGTTTTTGAGCAGGGTAAATTCTTTTCCTTTTTCGTAGAACTTCTCCTCGGAAATCATGCCGTATTTCACAAAAAGACCGATATCATTCCACTTTTCTTCATAGGCCTTGCGGTCTTTTTTGAAGAGTTCGGACAGCTTTTCGGCTACTTTCTTGGTGATGTAGTTGTTGATTTTCTTCACGTTGCCATCGGCCTGCAGGAAGCTTCGGGATACGTTGAGCGGAATATCCGGAGAGTCGATCACCCCGTGAAGCAGCATCAGGAATTCAGGTACGATATCTTTCACCTCATCGGTGATGAATACCTGACGGCTGAAAAGCTTGATCTTATTGCGCTGAAGCTCGAATTCATTCTTCACTTTCGGGAAATAAAGCACCCCGGTGAGGTTAAACGGATAGTCCACATTGAGGTGAATCCAGAAAAGCGGATCCTCTCCCATTGGGTAGAGACTCTTGTAGAATGCCAAATAATCCTCGTCCTTCAGATCGCTTGGTGACTTGGTCCAGATCGGAGAAGTGGTGTTGATGATATTGTCCACCTCGATAGATTTCCACTTTTTGTCTCCTTTGTCATCGACTCCGTCTTCTACGGATTCGGATTTGGTGCCAAACTTGATCGGCACAGGAAGGAACTTGCAGTATTTGTCCAGGATGCCCTGAAGTTTCCACTTGTCCAAGAATTCTTCAGATTCTTCGTTGATGTGGAGAATCACATCGGTACCGCGCTCCTTTTTCTTTCCTTTTTTGATTTCAAATTCGGTGCTGCCGTCGCAGGTCCAAATGGCCGGTTCGGCGCCGTCCTGATAGGAAAGGGTGTGGATTTCCACGTTTTTGGCCACCATAAAGGCGGAATAGAAACCCAAACCAAACTTGCCGATGATCTCATTGGCATCTTTGGCATCCTTGAATTTCTCCACAAATTCCGTCGCGCCGGAGAAAGCAATCTGATTGATGTACTTTTTGATCTCCTCGGCGGTCATCCCGAGACCTTTGTCAGAGATGGTGATGGTTTTCTTTTTTTCATCAAAAGCCACCTCTACAGTAATGTCTCCCAATTCGCCGGTGTACTGACCAAGGGTAGCCAGTCTCTTGATTTTCTGTGTAGCATCTACTGCATTGGAGACGAGTTCCCGAAGGAAAATCTCATGGTCAGAATAGAGGAATTTCTTGATAATCGGGAAAATGTTCTCGGTATGGATCGAGATGGTACCTTTTTCCTGCATGGTATAAATCGGTTTAGTAGTTACAAAATGTTGACGAAGTGACCCTATCAATGCCCGTTCCAAGAGTGAAAAAGTGACAAGATGGCATTTGAAGGTTGCCACAAAGACACGAAGGCGGAAGGTAAAAGTGATCAGAATGCAGTTACAGTTGACAGAATAGTAAAAAGATAGGTTGCACGAGATACTAGAGAGATATGCTCCCTGCGGTCGCGAGATATCCCAGCAAGCGATATCATTAAAAATATCTGCACCGCTATCTTTTAATCGGTGAAGATGAAGTCAGAAAGCTGAATAAAGAGTAAGGAGATAGCAGTAGCTGTAGGCAGAATAGAAAAAAGATAGGTTGCACGAGATACTAGAGAGATATGCTCCCTGCGGTCGCGAGATATCCCAGCAGGCGATATCATTAAAAATATCTGCACCGCTATCTTTTAATCGGTGAAGATGAAGTCAGAAAGCTGAATAAAGAGTAAGGAGATAGCAGTAGCTGTAGGCAGAATAGAAAAAAGATAGGTTGCACGAGATACTATAGAGATATGCTCCCTGCGGTCGCGAGATATCCCAGCAAGCGATATCATTAAAAATATCTGCACCGCTATCTTTTAATCGGTGAAGATGAAGTCAGAAAGCTGAAAAAAAAGTAAGCAGATAGCAGTAGCTGTAGGCAGAATAGAAAAAAGATAGGTTGCACGAGATACAAAAAAAATAGGCTCCCTGCGGTCGCGAGATAGGATGGAGAAATTGTAGTTGAGAGATGTTTCGCGAAATAAAACGTAGACAGGATGAATGAAATACTGTGGAAATAAGCCCTCCTTTGTTGGGCGAAAAAAGAGAAATAACTACCTAGAAAATTCAAGTCCAGAGGAGCTAGTGACAAAAATATTCCGCGACCGAAGGGAGCTTTACTTCAAATGTATTTCAACCGTGTTTCAACTGTATCTAAATCTCATAGGATCCGGAAACTCAAACTCAAACCCCGTCTCCAGAATCTTGCTGGAATCAATCAATCGGTCTTTGCCTTCGGGTTCGTTTTGGTAGCTGCCAGGCGGGGCAATGCCGAGATCTAGGGCGTTTTTCTCGTAGATCTCTTTTCTCAGCGGATGAATCGGTGCCACACCATTGAAGGTCTCATTCCAAAGCTGCTTTTCCATCACCCAAGCCAGCATCCGCAAAGCATCTTGACGGTGGATAAAATTGACCCGGGTATGGCCTGCCACATTTTCTTTTCCTGAAAAATACTTGCCCGGAATCCGGTCCTCTCCCATCAATCCTCCAAAGCGTACAATGCTTAAGTCGTATTTTCGGTCCTTTTCCATCAGTTGTTCTGCACCGAAAATCGTTTCATTCCCTGTATTTTCAATTGAAAGTGGAAAATCTTCCGCGTACTTTTCCTCAGATGTCAAATCCGGATAAATCCCCGTGCTTGAGACAAAAATTACTTTCTGAATCGGAGAATTGTCGATTAAGCTTTTCAAATACTTGATTTGCTCCAAGTGAAAAGCCCCATTTCCACTGCGAGTACGGGGAGGAATATTGACCACCAACACCTCAGATTGAAAAAGTAAATTAAACCCAACTCCCTCAGGATGAGGATTGAGGGTAAATCGGATGGCTTGGAGTCCTTTTTGGCTGAGTTTTTCCTGCTTTTCAGCAGAAGTCGTGGAACCAAGGACCTGAAAACCCTTTCCCAGAAGGTACAACCCTAAAGGCTGTCCAATCCAACCTAGACCGATGATGGAGGTTGTTTTCATTCTTTGATTTCCAATAAGGCGCGAAGGCACAAAGCTGTTTATTGTTCGAAGTTCTTTAAATCTGTCATTCCCTGAAATAGGTTGACCGTTTTTAAATCTGAATCAAGATGCTAAAAACGGGAAAAAGGATCAAATCGAAGCGTACTTTTTCGGAAGA
>NZ_QKTX01000020.1 GCF_003253485.1 Algoriphagus aquaeductus
ACCTGTACTCCGGCGATGCACCAGCTCAACAGAAGGACAGAACTCCGGGTAGGCAAAACTTCCTACGGCTACACGGGCAGACAGAAAAAAGTGGACACGATGTAAGCAAGCAGACCGGGTATCCTGCCCGAAAAAGCACATCAACCAAAAAGGCCTCTGGGATATCCTCAGAGGCCTTTTTTTAGATGGTTTTTGAGCTGTCTTTGATCATCTCGCTCAGCTCCAAAAGCTCTTTTTCACTGAGATCTCTCCATTTTCCGACCGGCAGGTCAAGGTGGATATTCATGATTCGGATTCGCTTCAGTTGCTTGACCGTATAGCCAAGATATTCGCACATTCTTCGAATCTGCCGATTCAGGCCCTGTTTCAGGATTATTCTAAACTTGAATTTGTTGATCAGTTCCACTTGGCACGGGTCTGTGACCGTACCCAAAATCGGGATGCCCGCACCCATTCTTTTGATAAAAAAGTCGTTAATCGGTCGGTCTACAGTCACGATGTATTCCTTTTCATGGTTGTTTTTGGACCTCAAAATTTTATTGACAATGTCTCCTTCACTGGTCAGCAGGATCAATCCTTCACTGTCTTTATCCAATCTGCCGATTGGAAAAATCCGCTCTTTGTGGCCAATAAAATCAATGATATTATTTTTTTCTCCTTTAGTATCTGTCGTGGAGACAATGCCTACCGGCTTGTTGAAAGCAATGTAGACATGTTGTTTTTTGGGTTTGCCGACCAATTGTCCATCCACCCGTACCTCATCCTGAGGGAAAACCTTGGTGCCCAATTCGGGAAGTTTTCCATTGATGGTGATCCGCTTTTGCTCCAAAAGTAAATCAGCAGCTCTTCGGGAACAAAACCCTACTTCACTGAGGTATTTGTTGATTCGGATGGAGTTGTCCTGTTCCATGGTGAATTTAAAAAGGTGATTTGAACCGAAAAATACTCGATCGAAATCACCTTGTTGAAAATAGGTTAGGAATTAGTAGACTTTATTCCAATCCATTGATTTCATATGTTGCTTTCTCAGCGATCAATCTGCCTTCTCCACTCGGATTGATTTGAGCCAAAAGTTGAAGCGCCTGTTCCCTTTTAGCCTGGAATGCCATCAGATTTGATTTGGAAATCGGTTCTGAAGGAGGAATCTCTTCTTTCAGCCAATCTTCCTGCTTTCCGTTTTTCCAGAATCGGAAACAGAGATGGGGGCCTGTCGCCAAACCTGTGCTGCCGACATAGCCAATGACCTGACCTTGACGAACACGTGTACCTGCTTTGATCCCGCTACCGATTTTGGACATGTGCAAGTATTGAGTGGTGTAGGTGCCGTTATGCTTGATTTTTACATAATTGCCATTAGCAGCAGTATACCGGGCTTCTACTACCGTACCGTCACCCACCGATCGGATTTCGGTGCCGGTTTTGGCAGCATAATCTGTCCCCAGATGTGGTTTATAGCGTTTTTGAACCGGATGAAATCGGTTGAGATTATATCTCGAACTGATCCGGGTGTATTCCAAAGGATCTCTCAAAAATGCTTTTTTCAATGAATTTCCATCCTGATCGAAGAAATTCAACTCACCGTTTTGCTCAAATGGAATGGCATGAATGGGCTTGCCTTTGTGCTCAAAGAAGGCCAATTGGAAATCGGTGACATCCACGACCTGTCCTTCAATCAGTTTCTCCTGATAGACCACTTTGAAAACGTCTCCTTTTTGAAGCGCCTGAAAATCAACGGACCAACCAAAGAGGTCCGCAAATTTGTTGATAACCTTCAAAGAAACATTCTTTTTGTCCATGTCTACATACAGGGAATTTTCAATCACTCCTCCTATCTCTCGGATTCGGTATTCTGCTGGCTTTTCCGCCTTGTAGATTTCCATGGAGTCCAGATCAAACACCACAAACTCCGCAGGATTGGGCTCATAGATGAAAAATTGGGCTTTTTCGGAGTCGGAGGGGGTAATTACCGTAAACTTCTTATTCGCAGCTATCCATCTCACATCAAAAACGCTCTTCGATTTTTTGGCGATTTCATCAATGATCTGATAGGGTACATTAAACGGGGAAAGAATGGTCGCCAAGGTTTGATTTTTGCTGACTGTACCTTCTACAATGTGGAGCCCGGTGACATCGATACCGTATAGAAAAACTTGCTTGGGAGGACTGACTAACAAACTGTCTTCGATGGGTTTTTCTGGCTCATTTGGAAGTTCACTCAGAAAAGGAAGATTTCCCTGGAAAACGGCTGCGGCACTCAAGGTGACTAAGAGGGCGGCTAAGCCTATCCATAATTTCTTCATTGATACTTGATTAGTAGGCGGTTAAACTGATTTCGGGATTCAATCAAGGAAAAAGATCACTTTTTTCCAAGATAAAGATGGTGCAGTGGCGCATTTCAACCAATTTCTATGCCGTTCCTTAGATGAGATACCCCCTGTTTTTCAATAGCTCTGATTTTTAAGTTTTTAAAATTTTCTCTAAAAATCACAGATTCTTCAGTGAAACTTCTCTTTGGCTATGAATCTTCCAAAGATAGATGGATTACTCTGAAGCAAATATTTATCTTTGACCTCCCAAAATCAGGAATAAATAAAATGCTAAGAACTCATACCTGTGGCGAACTTCGTCTCGATCATGTAAATCAAAAAGTGACATTAGCCGGCTGGGTGCAGCGGGTCAGAAATAAAGGTGGATTGATTTGGGTAGATTTACGTGACCGCTATGGGGTGACCCAATTGATTTTTGAAGAAGGCTCCACAGACAAATCCCTTTTGGAAAAAGCGGCACAACTGGGCCGGGAATTTGTCGTTCAGGCGGTGGGAGTTGTAATCGAACGGACTTCCAAGAATGACAAACTTCCTACAGGTGCTATTGAAATCAAGGCCGAAGAATTGACGGTATTGAATCCTGCGAAAGTTCCTCCTTTTATTATAGAAGACGAAACAGACGGAGGAGATGACCTCCGAATGAAGTACCGCTATTTAGATCTCAGAAGAAATGTCGTCCGGGAGAAGCTCCAACTTCGCCACAGGATGATGCAGGAGACCCGCAAGTACATGGACGGGCAGAATTTCATTGAAGTGGAAACCCCCGTTTTGATCAAATCAACACCGGAGGGAGCGCGCGACTTTGTGGTGCCAAGCCGGGTCAATCCGGGAGAGTTTTATGCTTTGCCTCAGTCTCCTCAGACGTTCAAGCAACTGTTGATGGTGAGTGGATTTGACCGGTACTTTCAAATAGTGAAATGTTTCCGGGATGAGGACCTTCGGGCAGACCGTCAGCCTGAGTTTACTCAGATCGACTGTGAAATGGCTTTTGTGACTCAGGAGGATATTTTAAACACCTTTGAAGGTTTGATCAAGCATCTCTTTTCTGCTGTCAAGGGCATAGAGCTTGGGTATGTAGAGCACATGACCTATGCAGATGCAATGAAAGGCTATGGCAATGATAAGCCGGACCTTCGTTTTGATATGAAGTTTGTGGAGCTTGATCATCTGGCCAAGGGAAAAGGATTCTCCATTTTTGATCAGGCCGAATTGATAGTCGGAATTTGTGCAAAAGGGGCTGCTGAATATACCAGAAAACAAATCGATGAGCTGACAGAATGGGTCAAAAGACCACAAATCGGAGCCAAAGGGCTTGTTTACGTCCGATACAATGCAGACGGCACGCTGAAATCCAGCGTGGATAAATTCTACTCTTCAGAGGATTTGACTTTCTGGGCTCAGGCCTTTGGTGCGCAGCCCGGAGATTTGATGTTGGTTTTGAGCGGAGAGGCAAAAACTGTCAGAAAACAGCTTTCCGAACTTCGATTGAAGATGGGTGAGGATTTGGGCTTGAGAGACCGAAATGTCTTCAAGCCGCTTTGGGTCGTTGATTTCCCGCTTTTGGAGTGGGATGAAGAGACGCAACGATTCCATGCCATGCATCATCCGTTTACTTCTCCGAAGCGTGAAGACATTCCACTTTTGGAGACAGACCCAGGTGCTGTTCGGGCCAATGCCTACGACTTAGTCATCAACGGAGTCGAAATAGGAGGCGGATCGATCCGTATTCATGACCGTGCTACTCAGCAGCTGATGTTTACTCATCTGGGCTTTTCCGACGAGGAGGCACAAAAGCAGTTTGGCTTCCTCATGGAGGCTTTTGAATACGGTGCTCCACCGCATGGAGGGATTGCCTTCGGATTTGACCGACTTTGTGCGATCTTTGGAGGCTCTGACTCGATCCGGGATTATATCGCTTTCCCAAAGAACAATTCAGGAAGAGACGTCATGATCGATTCTCCAAGCACGATTGCCGACGCCCAGTTGGAGGAACTCTCGATTCGAGTGGCATTGAAAAAATAAGCTAAAAAGGGCCTCGGCCCTTTTTGCTTTTATAGGCTCCAAGTCAGAAAATGCCGGACAGGAGGAAATCTTACCATTAGATTTGGATTTCTGCCTTCCCAACTTCCCAACCCTTTTACTTCCCAACCTCCTAACTTCCTAACCTCCTAAATTACTTTGGCGCTACCAAATAAGATCTAATTCCCATCACGATGAGCAATTGGGCTGTGGCATAAGTCCCCATGATCAGAATCCCCGATTCGGGAAAATCCCTGAAAAATCTGCTGATGGCAATAATACCGTCGGATACAAAAAATAAGACAGCTCCGATAAATACCTGCCAAAAAGAAGCTGGACTACATTTTTTAAAACGATCCCTTGCGGTAGCCACCATGCTTACAATCACCAGGATGTAAGCAATGACCGGGATTTTCAGGTTTCCCAAATTGGGATTGACTAAATAGAACACCAGGGCGGCGGCAATGTAAATCGGTAGATTATAAAAGAAGGATTTGATAAAGTTTACTTCTTCCCTTCGGAGGATCGTGTTTTGGGCTAGTTTAAATCCGATGATGTAGCAAATTTGGGCCATCAAAAATGATCCCAAACCATAGACAAAAAGACTCGGCCACATCAACAAGATGTCTCCAATCCATGAAAAAATGAGCGCTGCCAAAATGGATTTGGAAAGGAGTGTAGTGGAAATCGGTTTGGAGATCTGATAGAAATACAAAATCAACCCCAAAAGAATCAGGGGTTTGGAGTAGAATCTCAAAGAGGAATTACCCTCAATCAAGAAGGTCAAATCTGCGATGGTCGCCGCCAAAAAGACGTAAAGCCAAATTATGTTTTTGTCTCTCAATGGAATATTATTCTGTGTTGGCTACAAGTATTGAAATAAATCTCTGACAAGTTATTACTATTCAATTTTTAATACCGAATCCAAAAAATCTCTTTTTTCGAACTCAGGGGTATATTTTCCGATTTTTCTTTCGAAAGGAATCCCAAATTCAAAATTTCCCATTAAAAAAAAGACAGGTATTTCTTGAAAAGCAGAAAAATTGTTTGGCAGGAGGTGTTAAGCTTTCGTTAAAAAATGTGAAATTTGGCAGGCAAAACTTAACGTTAACTACTCAGATCTACAGAGAGTCAACTTTACCTTTGCAGGGAGTTACAATCAAAACCAACTTTACCAAAATTAAAATTTATGAGGCAAAATTTACTGAAGAATTTGCTGGCAGTGGTCATGCTCGTGATGAGCACAGGGCTGGCATTATCACAGGGGGTTACCACTTCCGGTATTTCCGGTACGGTGACCGAAGCCAATGGTCAGCCGCTTCCGGGAGCGAACGTGGTTGCAACGCACCTTCCTTCCGGTACCCGTTACGGTGCAGTATCCAATTTGGAAGGTAAGTATTCCATTCCTGGGATGCGTGTCGGTGGTCCTTACAGACTTTCTGTTTCCTTTATCGGATTTGCTACTCAGGATGTAGAAGGCATTGTCCTCTCCTTGGGTGTATTTTCCAATGTGAACGTGACCTTGGTCGAAGATGGTCAGCAGCTCTCTGAAGTTTTGGTTACAGCTAGTCCAAACAGCTTGTTTTCAAACGAAAGAACCGGGGCGAATACATCGATCGACAACAGAACCATCAGTAAGCTTCCCACTATCTCCAGAAGAATCAGTGATTTTACAAGATTGGCCCCTCAAGCCAATGGGAACTCTTTTGCTGGACAAGATGGCCGTTTGAACAATATCACTGTTGACGGTTCTTACTTCAATAACTCTTTCGGTCTTGGCGGACAGCCAGGTGACAGAACAGGTGTTTCTCCGATATCTTTGGACGCAATCGAGCAAATTTCTGTAAACGTTGCCCCATACGATGTAAGACAAGGTAACTTTACCGGTGCCGGTGTAAACACGGTAACCCGTTCAGGTACCAACGAATTCGAAGGTTCTGCTTACTATTTCTGGAGAAACAACAACAACGTAGGTACTCAAGCAGGTGAAAACACCTTCAACCCAGGTGATTTTACCTATCGTCAGATTGGTTTCCGTGTAGGTGGTCCGATCATCAAAGACAAATTGTTCTTCTTCGCATCTTTCGAAGATGATCAGGAATTGAGACCGGGTACTACTTGGAGAGCCAACAACGGCAACGAACCCATTGAAGGTAACGTCACCCGAGTTTTGGCTTCAGACCTGGATGGTTTGAGCACGTTCCTGAGAAACAACTTTAACTATGAGACAGGTCCTTACCAAGGATATGACAATGAAACCTTGGCAACCAAGTTCCTGGTAAAGTTGGATTACAACATCAACGACAAAAACAAACTTAGCGTCAGATATAACCACTTGGATTCCTCTACTGACGTATTGCTTTCTAACTCTTCTTCTCTTGGTTTTGGTAACCGTAACCTGAGACCGGAAGGCTTGAACTTCCAAAACTCCAACTACAGCATTTTGGAAAATATCCGCTCGATCGTAGCGGAATTGAACACTCGAGTGAGAACCAACATGAGCAATAGCTTGATCGTGGGTTACACCTTCCAGGATGAAAGCCGTGGCAGCCGTGGAACTTTCTTCCCAATGGTGGATATCCTGAACAATGGTTCTGTTTACACTACATTTGGTTTCGAGCCATTCACTCCAAACAACGAGTTGAGATACAAGACTTTCCAAATTCAGGATAACCTCCAGATTTTTGCCGGTAAGCACACCATCACCACCGGTTTCAGCTACGAGTACTATGAGTCTGAAAACGTATTCTTCCCAGGTTCTCAGTCTGCCTACGTGTACAACTCCTTGGAAGACTTCTACAGAGATGCCAACAACTTCCTCGCAAACGGTAACGCAACCCCATCCGGCGTAGACTTAAGAAGATTCCAGGTAAGATGGAATAACATTCCAGGCTCCGAAAAGCCAATTCAGCCATTGGAAGTTAATTATTTCGGGGTGTATGGACAGGATGAATTCCAGGCCAGAAACAACCTTAAATTAACAGTAGGTTTGAGAATTGACGTTCCATTCTTCGGTTCCACCGCGCTTAGAAATGAGGAAGTTGAAAAATTCTTCTTCAAAGATCCGGTTGGAAAATACTACAACACCAGAACAGATCAACTTCCTGAAGCCAACATCCTTTGGTCTCCAAGATTCGGATTCAACTGGGATGTGTTTGACAACCAAAAAACTCAGGTAAGAGGTGGCACAGGGATCTTCACCGGACGTCCGGCATACGTTTGGATCTCTAACCAGGTAGGTAACAACGGGATTTTGACAGGTTTCGAGCAGTTGGATTCCAGGGCTAATCAACCGCTTACCTCTAGACCATTCAATCCAGATCCCAATGCTTATAAGCCTGCTGAAGTATCGGGTACTCCAGCCGCTTCTTACGAGCTCGCTTTGACCGATCCTAACTTCAAATTCCCACAGGTATGGAGAACAAACTTTGCGGTGGATCAAAAACTTCCGGCAGGTTTGGTTGCTACAGCTGAATTTATCTACAACTCTGACGTAAACGGGGTAGCTTATTACAATGCAAACCTTCCTGTATATCAGTCTTCTTTCTCCGGTCCGGACAACAGACCAAGATGGACAAACAACCGAATTAACTCCAAAATCCCCAACGCAGTGACCTTAACCAATCAAGCAATCGGTAACTCTTGGGTAGCTTCCATATCATTGGAAAGACCATTTGCCAATGGCTTGTTTGTGAAAACGGCATACAGCTATGGTGAATCCAGAAATACGGTTGATCCTGGATCAATTGCTGCAGGTACTTGGTTTAATAATCCGGTCAACAGAGATCCTAACAATCCTACGCTTGGCTTCTCTTCCAACTTTATGGGCCACAGAATATTTGCTACCGCCAGCTATACCAAAGATATCTTCAAGTTTGGTAATACTTCAGTTTCCCTATTCTGGGAAGGCCGTACCATCGGGAATGCCAGCTATGTTTTCGGTGGTGACTTAAACGGTGATGGAGGTACTTCAAATGACTTGATTTATATTCCAAGAAGCGTAGATGAAATGAACTTCCAGCAGTACACTGCCAGCGGAAGAACATTTACTGCCGCAGAGCAGGCTGCTGCTTGGGAAGCTTATATTCAGCAAGATAAATACCTCAGCGCTAACAGAGGAAAATACGCGGAAAGAGGAGCGGTCATCATGCCAATGGTATACCGAGCTGATTTCTCTTTTGCACAGCAATTATTCACCAACATCAAGGGCAAGCGTAACTCCCTGGAATTCAGAGTGGATATCCTCAACGTGGGCAACTTGTTGAACCAGGATTGGGGTATCGGTCAGACTTTCAACTCTACCCAGCCTTTGGTAGTACCTTCAACTGCTCAAGGTGGCCCCATTGGTGCTAACGGAAGACCTCAGTACAGATTGAGAAACTTCGGCACTGAGTTGATCTCTGAAACCTTCAGACCAACCGCTGGTGTAGCTGACGTGTGGAGAATGCAGTTTGGCTTGAGATATATCTTCAATTAATTCTTAGGACCATCAATCCTTTGTAAGAGCCCCGGATTTTTCGGGGCTCTTTTTTTGGAGGGTGACATATTTTCTTGAGAGACTATTTGAACCTCATAAATACTGAGTAGAGCTAACGATGTATTTAATTTTAAGTTCTGTTCTAATTCCAGTAGAGTGCGATTTATAGGCTTATGCCCAATAAGGCCCTCACCATCCACCACATCCCGAACGAGCAAGTGATAGCGCTTCACGATCCCTGTGCCCTCTGTCAGCATAGTGCTAAGGATATCGGGAAGATTATCCGGGCAGAGCACTCCCAGTAGGACTTTGTGGATGATAGCCCCGGTCGTGTCTGTGTCGAGGCTGTAGGAATTTAGCAGCTGATCAGCCTCCAGGAGTCGGAGTTCATCACGGCTTCCACCTCTTTCTCAAATTCTACCTGCGATAGCCCATCACAGTCTAAAGCAGGATCTCCGGGATCAGCCAAGGTAGCGATCAGCGGATCAAAGATCGGGTGAATCGTGGGAAGGGGATTTACTAACTGGGTAGCTATCTTTCAGCGAATTGTGCTGTAAGATGTGAGGGGTGAATGGTAGTGGGGAGGACAGGAGATAATTCCTTGAAAACACTAATCTGTACTAGGTTATAATTTTCAAACCAAAAAATTAGGAATTAGAAAAAAGACCTACTAAGTTTGTAGCGAAAAGATTTGAAAGGGGGATGTTTAGTCTAAAAATTTAATCGATTTAAAAATAATTGAACTGAAAATCAGGTAGATATAAAAAAAGACAACTTTTTTTCGACCAAACCTCATCTTTTCGTTTTTGTGATTCTATTTATTAACAGAAAGGAGGTGTAAAAAAGATATGAGTTCGATTCTATTTTTAATAGTGTTTTTTCAATTTCTAACTGAATTGATTAAGCTGATCAGAGAAATCATGAGGCCAGATGATTTCCTATAACATTTTTTTTGTCTGATTTTTAATTTAACGTTAACAGTCTAAAAAGATGAAAAAAACAATTAAGATGTCCAATTAATCCCTCCGACTCACCTTGGAGGGATTTTTCTTTTGATAAGACTCATTTTTCAGATATCATTATTCCATCAATTGGACTCCCAATTTTTCAATAACCTCATTTTTAAACCCTATGGCCCTTAGCTGGAACGAAATCAAAGATCGCGCACTGCGATTTACCAAGGAGTGGGAAGGCGAATCCCGCGAACGCGCAGAAAAAGATACCTTCTGGAATGACTTCTTCAATGTCTTCGGGATCTCCCGTCGCCGATTGGCCACTTTTGAGGAGCCGGTCAAGAAGCTGAACAATGCCCAGGGATTTATCGACCTGTTCTGGAAGGGTACGCTCCTCGTCGAGCATAAGTCCAAGGGGCGTAGTCTGGACGCTGCTTTCGAGCAGGCTTCAGACTACTTCCACGGGATCAAGGAGCACGAGCTGCCCAAATATGTCCTGGTCTCGGACTTCGAAAATTTCCGCCTCTATGACCTGGACGAAAAGACCGAGCATAGCTTCCACCTCTCCGACTTTCATAAGAATATCAAGCTGTTCGGCTTCATTGCAGGCTATCAGAAGCGCAGCTTCAAGGATGAGGATGAAGTCAATATCGCAGCGGCCGAGCTGATGGGCAAGCTCCATGATCAGCTGGAGGAGAGCGGCTATCAGGGCCATGATCTGGAAGTCTATCTGGTCCGCTTGCTGTTCTGCCTCTTTGCGGACGATACCGGGATCTTTGAGAAAGATATATTTAAGGAATTCATCGAGGTAAAAACCTCAGAAGACGGTTCTAACCTTGGAGCCCTACTGGCACAGCTTTTCCAAACGCTTAACAGGCCAAAGGAAGCACGGAGCACCATGCTTGATGAGCATTTGAATGCTTTTCCATATGTAAACGGAAAACTCTTCGAGGAGCCGTTGATGATTCCTTCTTTCAACTCCCGGATGCGGGAGATTCTGCTGCTTTGCAGTGCGCTTAACTGGGGTAAAATTTCTCCGGCCATCTTCGGCTCCATGTTCCAGTCGGTCATGGATCCCAAGGAGCGGCGCAACTTGGGCGCGCACTACACCTCGGAAAAGAATATCCTGAAGTTGATCAAGCCGCTGTTTCTCGATGAGCTATGGGAGGAGTTTCACAAGATCAAGGGCAATAAGCGCCAGCTGCTGGAGTTCCAGATGCGTCTCGGTAAGCTGAAGTTTCTCGATCCTGCCTGTGGCTGTGGCAACTTCCTGATCATTACCTACCGGGAGATTCGACTGCTCGAGCTGGAGGTGATGAAGGAGATCTACAAAGGTCAGCAAGCCATCGGTATCCAGGAGATCCTATGCGTGGATGTGGATCAATTCTATGGGATCGAGTACGACGAGTTTCCGGCCAAGATCGCTGAGGTTGCACTCTGGCTGATGGATCATCAGATGAACCTCCGGGTTTCGGAAGAGTTCGGTCTCTACTACGCCCGCCTGCCGCTGAAGAAATCCGCCAAGATCGTCCATGGCAACGCCCTCCGGATCAACTGGGAAGATGTCGTTCCAAAGGAGGAGCTAAGCTTTATCCTGGGTAATCCGCCATTTTATGGAAAGCAATATCAATCCAAAGTGCAGAAGGAGGATATGGCTAAGGTTTTCAAAGGGGTTGATGGTGCAGGCGTTTTGGATTATGTGTCCGCTTGGTATTTAAAGGCCTCTGCTCTAATTGTATCTAGTAAAATCAGAGTAGCCTTTGTTTCTACAAACTCAATTTCGCAAGGCGAACAAACAGGAGTTTTATGGGGTTATTTAGTTAAGAATTTTGGAGTTAAAATCAATTTTGCTCATCAAACTTTTAATTGGAAGAACGAAGCCAAAGGTAACGCCGCAGTTCATGTGGTCATCATTGGATTTTCCGTTTTGGAGCAAAATCAAAAGAAGCTTTTTATTTATGATAACATAAATGGTGATCCTATTGAAGTTAGAGTTAAGAGGATTAATCCCTATTTGGTGGAAGGAAGGGATGTTTTTATCCTGAAAAGGAATAATCTTATTTCTCCACAAGCCCCAAAAATGATAAAGGGTAGTATGCCCAATGATGGTGGCTATTTTTTATTCAATGAAGAGGAAAAGAATGATTTTTTGAAAACAGAGCCGAACGCCAATGAATGGATAAGAAAATTTATCGGTGGTCGCGAATTCATAAATGGCATTTCGAGATATTGTTTATGGTTAAAGGGTATAAATCCCAACCAGCTCAGGGCAATGCCAGAGGTTTTGAAAAGAGTCGAATTAGTCAAGGATTTGCGACTTAAAAGTGACAGAGAAGCAACTAGAAAATCAGCTAAAACGCCAACGTTATTTGGGGAAGACAGGCAACCTGATTTTGATTATTTAGCACTTCCTGAGGTTTCTTCGGAGAGAAGAGAGTATATCCCAACCGAATACTACACTAGAGAAGTAATCGCTAGCAATAAAGTTTATATGGTTCCAAACTGTGGGCTTTACGGATTTGGAGTCTTGACTTCAAAAATGTTTATGGTTTGGATTATCTACGTGTCAGGCAGATTAAAGTCAGACTTTTCTATTTCAACGGGAATTGTATATCACAACTTCCCTTGGCCCAAAAATCCTTCCGACAAGAACAAAGCCCTGGTTGAGGAGAAAGCCCAAAAGGTCATTGATACTCGCGCTAAGTATCCGGACAGCAGCTTGGCAGATCTCTATGATCCGCTGCTGATGCCTGCGGATCTGGTCAGGGCCCATCAGGAACTTGATCGGGCCGTCGATCAGTGCTACCGCCCGCAGCCATTTACTACAGAAATGGCCAGAATTGAGTATCTTTTTGAATTGTATGAGGAGTATTTGACTCCGCTTTTAGGCAAAGGAAGAAAGAAATGAGTTTATTGCGGGAACCACTCAATAGGTTTTCTATAAACCTTTCCGGACCCCTCGATCGTAACTTGATCTGGAAGAATAGCCTTGTTCCATTTTGGTTTGTACGAAGCTAGATCAAGAGCGGGAAAACTCCTATTTGCCAAGCTACTAGTGAATTTTGTGGGTGGAAAAAGAATCATTAATTCAATGTTTTTGTAAAACTGTTCAACCAGTTTTATAGGAGGAAGAAAATCTGAGTCTCCTGAAACTAAAACGATTTTATCACTGACCCCATTATGACAATCCTCAACGATTTTAATGGCTAGGTTTACGTCAGTTTGTTTTTCCTCCCAATGCATAAAAACTCTTCCACAACCGCCATCGGCTCGACAAATCATTTCCTTATCTTGGTATTTACCGTAATGAAGTTTTAGTTTTTCTCCGTTTAATGCTTTGTTGCAGTTCATAAGGATGTTTTGCCTTATCTGTTTGCCTTTGTTTTTTGGTCGGGCAGTGAAATAGTTAACGCAAACCAGCTCTTCGTCTTCATTTAAAAATTCCTCGAAAAGCTTAACCAGATTAATCCAGTAAAATTTTCTCCAATCAGGTTTACTCTTGGTCATTGCTTTTAGACCGTAGTAAAAATTGAAGCCATCGACGTAAAATGAGACCCTTTTCTTCATACCAGTGGATATAAAAAAAGCCTCATTTAGAGGCTTTTGGCCAATAGGATAAAACCTATTGGGGTGCGTTGTCAATACATTGAATGACATTGCAATACTAATCCAAATACATGATTTGTCAAAGTATTGTTCCGGGTTATCCACATTTATTTTAAAATAATGTGAATAAGTGGCTTAAAATCAATTTGGACGGCTCCTTATTTTTTGAAAAAATAGCCTTACATTCCTTCACCTGAGGTAAATAGCTGTTAATATACTCTCTCCCTCCTTCTTATCCAGGTCAATCGCATAGATATGATACGACTGACTGGTAGCTATTTTGTAGTGCCGCTCGATCATGATATAGTGATTGGCGCTGAAGTTCTTTAGCCATTTTTCATCCTTTCCATCCCAGAAGATTTCTGGATTTAGGGAATTGATTTCGCAAAATCATCTTTTTTAGTTCCAGATATCCCCTTTTTTTAATGAAAAATACCCAGTAGTGGGTATTTTTTCATCCATGAAACTCCTTTTCTTTAAACAAGAATTTTAATGGAGAAAATAGTTGAGTCTGACTTTTTCAAAGCAATCGCTATAGTCAAAGCGGAATTGACCCCTCCCAAAATTTGTCCAATCTAATTTGAAAAGGTAGAAACTATAAATCCGTGTCTATGAGCTGGTTTAAGAGCAATTTTAGATCCAATGACAAGATCTCAATTACTGTGGAAGAAGTAAATCCGCAAACCGAAAATGAATTTCGATTTTTCAACTTTGTAGAACGTGAGCAGGTCTTTTTTCTGGAGAAATGGTTTGAGCAGTCCAAAAGGTTAGGCCATCAGTTTAAGCCACAGTATTCAGATGCAATAGTGCAGAAAATCAGAACTGGAACCTTCAGCAACCCACACAGTTTTCCTGAATATTTCAACTCTGAATTTGACTTTATAGCCATTGATTTCGAAACGGCCAATAATAATAGAGTGAGCGCTTGCGCTTTGGGTTTGGCATTTGTTAAAAACGACACCTTTGTGCATGAAGAGAAACACTTTATTCTCCCTCCACCTGGTGAAAAAATTCTAAGTTCTCATGAGCGATTACATGGAATTCAAGAAGAGGACCTAGAATTTGCACTTGATTTTAAAGAACTATGGGATCTAGAGTTTTCTAAATACTTTAATAATAATCTCATCGTCTTTCACAATTCGAGTATGGACTTGAGTGTCTTGAAAAGACTATTCTCCCACTACAAGATAGAGAATTACAGCATCGATTACATAGACACCATGAGGCTTGCCGAAATATCGGGTAAGCCAAAGAAACTAACTGAGCTTGCAAACCTGTTTGAAGTTCCCATCATTAAGCATCACGATCCTAAAGAAGATGCAAAGGCATGCGCTACTATTTTTACGGAACTGAAAGAGCTTGTACCTAATTATCGAGACCTTATACAGATTCTAAATCCTAATCTTATAGCAGAAAAGCAGTTCTCAAGAGCAGGAAGATTGAAGATTCAAAATGATAATTTGGATATTATCTCGGAATATTCCATTTCAAAAAAAGAGCTTGAGGATCTCCAAATCGAAGGTTCAGCATTCCTTTTCACAGGGGAGCTTACGGAGGACAGAGAGGACTGTAAGGATTTTATTATGGGGTACGGTGGTCTAATTAAATCAACCATAACGAGTAAAGTAGATTATGTGGTTGTTGGAGCTGAATACGGCTGGTCGAAAATCCAAAAAATTCACCTCCTGAATTCCGAAAGAAACCTCCGAATTAGGCTTCTTTCGAATGCTGACTTTCTACGATTGAAAGAAAGATACGAGAAGTTAAATTTCTAGGATGAAATCAAGATCAAGCAAATGGGAGATAGCCCTCTCAATTAGTGCCTATTGATCTTACAAATCAATTAATCGTCTTTTCATTTTAATTTTTAACCTTTCCGGATGCCAGACTTTCCACACCTATTGTACTCCAAAAGCCCAGATAAAATCAGAGGTTTTAAAAGAAGGAGGGGACGAGATAGAGAAAAAGAAAATCAAAAGCAGGAGCCTTTACCACCTCTATCTCAAGAAAAAAAGCGGTTTCTGGCAGCTAGACTAGATGTATATGTTTCAGCGGCGGCTAATAGGATCAAAAATAAAACGCTCGAGGTCCCTTCGAATATTGATCTAATTCAGATCAATTTTATTGTCACTTTTGATCTTAAGCTAGAAAACTACTTTCTGGGAAAATACAATTTGTCAGTTATTGAAAAATCCAACTTCAACCGAAATGTCCTCTTCCGTATAGGCAAAGGGAATGAGTTTAAAGCTTTCATTAAGGATGTTACTGCCGTAAGTAGCCTCAGAGAAGGCGAAGATCATCGAAATCAACCTTATTCCCGATTGGCTTTGATCAGTGATTTCTACCTTCTGGATTCCAATGGAAGGAAAGGCGTTTTATCAGGTCAGGAAAGTTTTATCTTGACTATCTGCGATATATTGGAAAACCCTGAAGCTAGGCTGCAGCTTAATTTTATGACCGATTATTTAAATTCAAAGGGAGTTGAAATAATTGGCAATCAGGAGGCACAAAATCTTCTTTTTCTTAAAAAAGGCTTCTCCGGACTAGATCAAATTCTTGCTGATAACTTCGATATCGTCAGACTAATCACCTCAGCGAGAGTACCCCTTGTCAAACCTGGAACGGTCGCCACGCCTATTCGCGCTTATGGATTCGAGGCAGTCATCGAAGAAGAACTGCCTATTGTTTGTGTGGTCGATACGGGTATTCAGTCATCTGTTGATCCCCTCAAGAAGTTATTAACCGGTATTTCCAGTGACCATACAGGCACTGCTCCCTTTTGGGATGATTCAGGGCATGGTACGGCAGTGGCAGGTCTAATTGCATTTGGAACAGATTTTTTTAATACCTGGTTGAGGGAAATTCCCGCTAAGGCAAGATTGGCGGTGATAAAGGCTATCCATCAAGAAAACGATGACTTGAACATTGTAGCCTTAATTAATGACATTCAGGAACTGCACCTTAGATACGGGATCAGGATTTTCAATATCTCCTTAAATCTTCCCGGTTCAAAACCTTACAACGGACCTGTAGGTAAGTTTGCTTACGAATTGGACAAGCTTGCTTATGAATTGGACATCCTTATTGTCAATTCTGTAGGCAACTATAGTTTGGATGACATGGATTATTGGGTGTTTGATGGCTCTTTGGATCCTGTTGCTCATTATCCCTCATTTTATTACCAAACGAATCCGGAAATTCCTGGTCATTCCTGTGAATTTACCAATCTACAAGAGCCTGCGGAATCCATGAACAACATTTCTGTTGGAGCCTTGGCAGGAAATTTCGAAAATGGAGTCACAGATGGGATTACCCCTGCCAGAGAATATCCAGCATATTATTCCCGGAAGTTTCATTGGGATATGTCAATCACGATAAATGGTTCAAAGCTTAAGAAAAGCCAAAAGAATAAGCACTTGGTAAAGCCAGACTTGGTGTTTGAGGGTGGGGATTATTTGAGTCAGGAAGCTGCCATGGAAGTGCTCACCAGTCCCCAAGATAATTCGCCCTACTATGGAAGACTGGCCGGGACCAGTCTGTCCACTCCTTTGGTCGCCTCCCTGATAGCCCAATTGGTAAAGGAATATCCAACACTAAAGATGACTTCCATTAAAGCGTTGCTAATTAACTCGGCTGCGTCTCCAAGTGGGACCAATCCACCTCATTTTAATTCAGCAGATGGCAAAAAATTGTATCGTAAACTTACTGGGTTTGGACGGCCAAATCCTGATCGGCTATTGGAAGGCAATCCTGATTCGATCACTTTTGTGATTGAGGACTCTATTACGTTTGATGATTTCTATTCCTTTGAGCTGAATTTTCCGGATTGGGTGTTGTCAACCCAAAATAAGATCGAACTCAGGGCTACATTGGTCTACAAATTCCTTCCAGTCCCCAACAATCATTTAGCTTATCTTCCCCTGCACATCTCTTTTGGAATATTCAAGCCAGTGGATGTTTCTATCTTGTCTAAACAGGATTTGGAGAATTTCCGATTACGATCAGGAGTCTCTTGGGCAGAGGATCACTTTGGGGTAGAGGATAGGATATTTTCCAATGTTCAGATGCTTTCTTTCCCTATTTCCAGTCAACACTTTGATCCTGATAATCCTTCAGTTTCCATAGCCATGCGTTGTCATGGCAAATCAACTATTCCAGATTGGGCTTCCAGGCATTTGCAAAATGAAGAGCATCCATTCTCATTGGTGATTAGCCTTAGGGAAATCCCAAAAACAAAGGGCTCCAACCTTTCAGGATCGCTTTATAAGGATGTCATGCTGTTGAACGGCCTTCAGGCAATTGCTGATTTGGAGGCAGGATCGTCTTTGGAGGCAGAAAATTAGACTTTACCGGAGTTACTGATTGCGGTTTTTTCTTCCTCAATCAATTTTTCCCAGATTGCCTTATCAATCTCAACTTTAGCAGGTACCAAATCAGTCTCCAACTTATACAGACTCCGCTTCATAGCCGAGATAAGGGTCTTTTGGATGCTATAGAAGGACAGCCCTTTTGCCTTCTGGATCAATCTTTTAATTCCTGATTTGCTGCCCAAGGTAAATACCCCACGCTTGAGTGTCAATTGGATTAACTCCTCGATTTCATGTTCGGCGGGAAGCTCAAATCCAATCTGGGTATCAAACCTTCTTATTAAGGCATCATCCAGCATGCCAACCTGATTGGTGGCAGCGATCACGATGGTGGACTGAGGCAGGTAGTCAAACAATTGAAGGATGGTGTTCACCACACGCTTCATTTCACCATGGTCTTGGCTGTAGTCCCTCACCTTGCCCAAGGAGTCAAACTCATCCAAAAACAGAATGTAATCCCCTGAGGCAGCCATTTTAAATATTTTCGCGAGATTTTTACTGGTTTCCCCAAGCTTGGAGGAGACGATTGCTCCAAGATTTACCACCAGTAGGATTTTTTCTAGTTCCCCGGCAATGACATAGGACGCCAAAGTCTTCCCGCAACCCGATGGACCATAAAATAGGATTTTATGAGCTATGGGTAGATCCAGTGCTTGAAGTAGGTTTTTTTTGCGATGCTCCAGAATAAAATGATCAAGCGATTCTTTGATTTGAGGAGTGCAGATTAGGTCAGATAGTCGGTAGTCCGAAGTGACTTGGTCAAGAATCAACTCATCTACCCCTTTGCTGTTTGGAGTTTCAAATCGGATTCCAGAACTGGTCTTTAGGGATCCTCCCGAGGAGTGATGGCGGATGGCTTCTTTCAGAATAGACTGTAGCTGTATGGCCAGATTGGTTTTTTTGCTTTTCCGTGCATGCTCGATCATCTCCTGAAGGGAGTCCTTCAGCTTTTCCTGGTCATTTTCAAGACCAAACCGGGCAATATCTTTGATGTAATCGAACTGTGTCACTTGCGGGAGCGCATTAAATGATTATGATTTGCGAAAATCACTCCAATAATTCTGCGATATTCACTTAAATCCGCGAAAATCGCTAAAAGTATACTTACAAAGTAAGCATTTTGTTGACAAAGTCTCTTGCCATCTATTAAAAACTAATCGAGATATTTGACTTTGAGTAAAGAATTTTTGAACCGGTGAGAAAGCAATTTGATCTGTGGATAAAAATTGAATTCAAGGACTGAATTTTTTTAACCTTAACCCAAAAATACCCACTAGTCGAGGACTAAGCTTTAAGAAACAATCCGGTAGGACTGAGCGTCAAGAATTAATTCAGAAGATTAATCTAGCGAGGTGCCATTATGCAGGGAGGCCTTTTAGCCTTGGTCGGGATCTAGGGCGGACAAATCCTACCCAGTCAAAACGAGCATTTGACTACACCAGACGAAGGGTTAAGAATCCTCCCTTATCCCTAACATTTTTGCAGTCTTTTCTATATTTTAATTCAATACATTTTCCATGGCTTCCAGTGCTTTATATCTTATTGAAGGAATGCCAAGAAGTCTATCGAAACAGTCCAATGCCGTCTTTTGCTCTTCACGGTATTTAAAGGGTTCAAGCCTTAGTCTGGAATAAATTGCTAATACCAGAATCAATGGTTCATCACCAGAATAGGCTTTCTTGCTGATATCAACCTTGTCCGGAATATTCATTTTTACAAGTAAATCCAAACATTCTTTTGGATATAAAGATGAACACTCTGTCAAAAACTCCAACAGGTATCTTGGATCGTTACTGAATTGATTGGTAGCAATATATTTTTCCATGAAGCTGTAAAGCTCTCCAAAGTTTTCAATTTTAAACACCCTTAGCACTAGCCCAGAAAATTCGTGTGAAAGATCGAATTCGTTATGTGACAAACATCTTTCCAATACTTGCACTGATCGCTGATCAACTATACCATCCTTAATCAAAAAACTTTCTGCTACCTCGATGGCACATTCTATCGCTTTCTGGCCCAGCCCCATAAAACGGTCATACATTTTGAAATCATTAATATGATCAAAGAGCCAGCTGTTTACAAAAAAGTAGCATTTATCATATAATTCTTCGTGCAATAGCATTTCTTCAAAATAGAAACCCATTCTATCATGGAACTTATTGTTAAAATACTGTGCAGGATTGATGGAACATTCTAATACCCGTGAATCTTTTTGGGCGATAAGCTTCTTGAAAATTACGAAGGAACGTTCGATATCAAAGTGGTTCAAGTAGGCAAGATGAAACATTACACCTGCCAGAATTGTAGTTGATGGATTATTTTTGGGATCAATAGCGAATTCAATCGTAGAGAGCACGTCCTCCTTGTAGTTTGGATAATCGAACAGGTAAAACAAGTTATAAATCGCTGATCCTCTTGGTGTATTGATAAAATCTGAAATCGGATGATTAGGGTTTAGCAAATCATCGCGATATCCTTCTGATTTGGCAATTCCAATCAAGAAATCCTTGATATCTTCAGTAACCTGCTTCGTGTCGATTAGGTATTTAATATGCCAAGTAACATAAAGAGTAAATTCTCTGTTTAAGGATAGCTTTATTTCCCTTCTAACAAGGTTGGCGACCTCTTTAGGGTTATATTTTGCCTTGATCAATGCAGATATACCATGAGAGATGTAACGATAAGATATACCCTTTTCATTAAACAGCTGCCCAATAAAATTACAGAAATGTTCGGGACGCCTTTCCACTACGCTTTCAAAAGATCTCGAAAGCTCAAGTATACCTCCCTTGAAAAAATCAGCAGATTTAAAATCCTCATCAATTTTCCGCATACTTTTTAACCAGGCATCGTAACTGAATTTGTTAAAATTCGCATTCGATAATGGGGAACCTACACCCCCAAACCTACTATTGCCACTATCCAGAGCTCTGTTATGATCGATTCGTCCAAAACGTCTTTCCAATACAATATATATTAGCTTTAACTCACGATCTTTTTCCAGAACTATTTCGGGAAGTGCTTTTAAAAACAAGTACTTTTTTCGGCCGATGGTGAGGCTAAATTTCTTCTTTCCATTTTCTTCATATTTCCATATCTCATAGGGATGGGTGATATTTAGTAGTAGTTTTTTAACCCTTTGGTATTGCCTTAGATCAAAAAGAGATATGGCTTTAGCAATCATTCTGCGAATGTTTAGCTGGAAAAAATCATCTTCCCCCATCAGACCATTCTTGGCTTCGATGATCAATAGTAGTTGGTAGATTTCCTCAATAAATTCACTACTCCTATCCCGCATCAATTTTGTTAAAAGAGTGAGCAAAGCAACATAGTTCGTCGAGGAATGTTTTTGGATAAGTTCTTTAAGTACTTTTCTTTCGCACGTGCTGTAATATTTAAGCAGGTAAAAATCTATTGATTTTTCATCTTCGCTGTCTTTATATAACAATCCGTTATCAAGCTGATAGGAGCCTAGCAGTTCGGAGGTAATTCCTAAATATTCAAAATAATAGGCGTGTTTGGTTTCTTCCAGAATTTCTAATTGAACAGAGAGCAAAAATTCAGCGGTCTTTTGAGGGTTTTGTTGATACAAATTATCAATAATTCTATCAAAGCGATGGTCGAATCTAAAACGTTTAGTACGGCTTTTTGTCTTCAAAATTACTGGCTTGAGCTTTCCAAATACATATTCCAGATTAAAAGGAGCTATTTTTTTTAAAGTCTCAAAATACCAAAGTTCTGTATTCTCATCGTATAGAAAGTAGTTATCAAAATAGGGTAAAAGTTTGGCATCCCAGTTTTTGACACTCGGTATAATGTCTGCTATAAACTTATTTTTTTCTCCAAAATTGCCATTTTCTAAATGATCCAAAACAAGCTTTGCATTATGGTTGATGTTTCGGTAAAGAATTCTGAACACATCATTTTGATTACCATAAAGCAGATGATTTGAAATAAAAAACTCGATCCAACCTTTTGAATTGAATAAGTCAAGAAACAATTTCCCATATTCATTCGCTAGCATATCACATACCAGCTCTTTCTCCTTCTGCGATGGATTTTCTACAAGTCCAAGTTCCAGTATAAATAAATATTTGATATGATACCTGATCTGGTCGTGATCAATTATATTTTTATAGAGTTCTATATATTTTTTATGATCGGCCTCCCTAAGGTACTCAATAACGGTCTTGATCAAAGACCTGATATACAGGTTCTGTCCTTCCTCAAAAATATAGTCGATCAGTTTTCTGTCGGAGATTACGAACCATCGAGCCAGATAATACTCATAAAATGATTGATGAAAGAAAGAAAGTTTACTTTCGTTCTGTACCAGGATTTCATGGGATACTAGATAACTTATTTCTGGTTTGAATTCTTCTAGATATTTCAGCTCAATTAGATTTGGATGCTGTTCATACATCCTTTTCACAATTGCATTTAGGCATTCGGTGAGCAATAGTTCTCTCGGGATCATCACTTGACTCCATAATTCGGAATAGAGTTTAGTCAATGAGATCCTTGACTGTTTCTGCAACAGTTGCTCTAAATTTGGAATTTTGGTGAAAAGTTCAAGATTATAAGGTATCGTAAGCAGTTCGATCAGAAGTTTATTTTTTGTTTCGAGTTTAAGTAGCTTTAAAATGTCTGTTACTTCCGTCTCAGACAACTTTCCAACCTCAATCTGCTTGATAACATGTGTGTCATTGAATTTTCTCAGATCGGCATCGTAATCAAGATCGAAACTCCTGGTCGAGATTATAATTCTTGCATTTGGCAGCTTGAGCAGTTCCTGAATAAGCTTTATATATGTCTTTAGCCATCTCCTGTCCGATGATAAGGTTTGGGATAGTGCGTCTAGTTGGTCAAGTACAACTACAAATTTTTCACCTTTGTCCCGAAGTGTGTTAAAAAGTTCATTGAATGATGCTAAATCGGTAAACAGCTGTTTAGCAAGGCCGTCCAAATTTACATCATAAAACTGGTCACACTTGATAGCAAGGACATTATATTCGTTTTCATTTGCCAATTGATAATAGACATCATGCAGAATTGTTGTTTTACCAACCCCTTTTTTACCTTTTACGACAAGCATCTTTTCTAAAATCTCCTTGCCAGGCAAATCCCTCTTTACCCATGTTACAATTTCCTGGACTGCTTGCCTCTCTACATGTGCTAGCTTATTCTTCGAAAAGTAATTTTTGAGGTTCCTAACATAGTTCGAAGCAGATAAAATTTCTTGATTCAGGTCAAACTTTTTGCCGACTACAGCACTGTGAATATCTCTTACTGCGTTTTTTATTTCTATTTCAAAGGCTTCATCATACAGGCCGAAGGTTTTTAATTCATCGATAAGATCGGCTCCATCCATAAGTTTGATGCAATCATTTGGTAATCCAAAGGTGTTTATCTGCCTATGCTTCCAACTTGCCCACCATTTGTGCTCTTGGATACTTAACTTTCCGGGCAAGCAAAGTATCCAATTGCTGACCTTAAAATCACTTGAACCTATAGCAGTCTTAAAGGATTTCCTTACCTGGGCCTTTTGTGACTCCTCGAAACCGTTGACAAAAAACTTGCATTGGATGACCTTTATTGGCTGGTTTTGAATATCTCCAATAAATACATCGACTCCACCGTCACCGATATCAACCCGTACCGATTTCACGCATTCCCCCTTAAATTTATGTTTGAATAGCGTAGTACAGATGTCTTCAAATTTGCTTCGGGCACCAGATGTGGTGTATCTATTGACCAGGGAAATCCATTCGTCCATCATATATATTTATAATTGGTTAAATCCCATAAATGGATTGGGAAGAACCTCTTAAACAGACCTATAAATACAGATAGGGAGGTTTACTCAAAAGTAACCAATTCAATAAAAAAGAGAAAATATGATTTCAAGACAATTTTTTTCCTACTTCGGATTTAAAAAACCTCGTTAAACCACTCAAAAAACCTCACTTTTTCCGCATTCACCCCCAAAATACCCAGTACTGGGTATTTTTTAGTTTCAGATTTTTCCCTTTCTTTAGCAACCAACTCACTACCATCCAATTGCCAATCCTTAACGAATCAAACGATTCCAGCATTTCTGAGATTTCTTGATTTTCCGTTTCTTCAAAATGCTTCGACTCGAGGCTAGGGCTGTCTGGAATGGGCCGGAATATTCAATCTTTCGCTGCTTGATCGCCTTCTCCTTAAGGAGAATGTAGGGGTGAGGTAGAATTGGCAGTTTTAACTGCAATCTGGGATACCGTTTTCCTAAGGCCTCTCTTTTTTGGCCAGATTGCGTTTAAAACTCTTTACGTTACCAGCAATAATAGCGGACATGACACGAACTAATAAAATTAGAAATTATGAGTGACGAAAAAATAGACAAAGAACAATCGGACTCGCAGAGTGAAAAGTCATCTGACAAAGGAAACGAAAGTCCAAAATCAAGAAAGGCTTTTTCAAAATTAAGACGTGAACTTTCTGACGAAGAATTAAATTCTCCTGCTGTTCAAAAATTGCTTTTGGACAACCTTGACCAACTCGAAAACACAAATTTTGAGTTGGAAATATTTGAAGAAAATTTTCATGCTGTTGACAAAGAAAAAGCAGTTCTTGAAGAAAAACTTAAAAGCACTAAATCATCTGAAATCTTATATACGTTCACTTTGACAATTGGTGCTGCAATTATGGGCTTAGCACCAACTTTTTGGACGACAGGTTACGGATGGTTAGTTGTAATAGTTGGTTTTCTATTAGTGCTTGGTGGTTTAATTTCTAAATTTGCAAACAGATGAGTATTCAAATAAAATATATAAAGAATAATGGTTCAGCAGACGAAGAACGTATCGTTTTTGAAGTCACTAAAGATTGTGATATAGGATATTACTTAGTTTGCGATACCTCTTACACTTCAGACGGAAAAGTTTCAAATAAATTGAGACATCCATACTGGTTTCCAGACAAAGATGTTAAAATTGGCGACCTTGTTGTTTTATATACAAAAAAAGGGACAAACAACTCAAGAGTGAACAAAGACGGTAGCACTTCTCATTTCTTTTATTGGGGTTTGGACAAAACAATTATTAATAATGACAATGACTGCATAGTCCTAATTGAATCTAAGAATTGGACAGTAAAAGGTGTTAAAGGATAGAATTACTGCTGGTAACAACTAAGCTTTCGTGCGGCTTGCAAAGCCAAGCATGAAACCGCTTCCCGAAAGCTTTCGGGACGGAGAGGTTCTTATAGGGATTGAGTCAGGATTCTTGGAGGTATTTGAGGAGGCTGTTCAAGTCAAAAAGTAAATCCTACCTACCAAAATCAACATATAGTCAAAAAATTGGATCTTTTTCAGTCCCTCCAAACTTGTTTTGGAAGGGCTTTTTTGTAGCTCGGGCATAGCTTCCCCAGCCCGACAAAAATCCGGAATCAAAATGGGATGGATTCGGATGAAAAGGTCGCCTTTGGCGGGCCCCTTTTTGGCTGTCTTTGGATGCTTATCATACTCTTCTTCTGGCATCATGAGATATCATCAACCCCAAAAATTCTCTCTTCCCCCTCCCTTTTTTCTCCTTTACCACAATAATACCCAGTACCAAAACAAGCCCTTAAGAAACAGTCCGGTGGACTGTTTTAGCGAGGGGCCAGCTTGCAGGGTTGCTTAGTTCCAGATTTTTCTCTTTCTTGAGGAACCAACTCACTACCATCCAATTGCTATCCTTTATCCAAACTAAATGATTCCAGCATTTCGGAGAATTCTTGATTTCCGCTTTCTGATAGATGCTCCGGTTCAATAGAGTACAGTAAGAATTAGAACAGAATCTCTAAGTCTACCACTGCTTGATCGCCTTCTCCTTAAGGAGAATGAGGGATGAGGTAGTGTGGGAAGAGTGAGGTAGCAAAGCCAATTGAAAATTGTTAAGGAAATAAGGGTGGAATTGCAAATCCCACCCAATCAAACGAAATTTGACTACTCCCAGAAGGATTAATCATATTCCTATTTGATGCATTTGCAAATTTTTTGAGCCGTTACTGATTCAATGTTGTAAATTTGTTAGACTTACATTAAAAAAATGAGCAGGATAAGAATTAAAAATTTTGGACCAATAAAAGAGGGCATCAAAGATAATGATGGTTGGATTGACATTAAAAAAGTAACGGTTTTTATTGGAAATCAAGGTTCAGGAAAAAGCACAGTTGCTAAACTAATTTCCACGTTCACATGGATTGAAAAGGCTCTAACACGTGGCGACTACGACAAAAGGCACTTTGAAAGAAAAAACAAACTGAAAAATCAATACTTAAAATATCACAGAATTGAAAACTATTTTTCTAATCATGAAAATCAAAATAGAACTCTTATAGAGTATTTCGGTGATTCTTTCAATATAGCTTATGAAAATGGTAATCTTTACATCGAAGATGCCAAGAATGGATATTATCCATTACCACAAATAATGTATGTTCCTGCTGAAAGAAATTTTATTGCTAATGTAAAAAAAGCAAAAGCACTTAGTCTCACTTCTGATTCGTTAATTGAATTTGTGTCCGAATACAACAATGCATTGAATTCAATGAAAGGTAGTATTAAATTGCCTATTAGTAAGGTTCAGGTTGAATATAATAGATTAAATGATATCGTATATTTAAAAGGGGATGACTATAAAATTAAATTGACTGAATCCTCAAGTGGTTATCAGTCATTAGTGCCGTTGTATCTTGTTTCCACGTATTTAGGTAATTCTGTCAAAAATCAAAGTGAAAATGATAAAGAGTTAATGACAAGTGAACAAAGAGAACGTTTTAGAAAGCAAGTACAAGCTATATTCATTAATGATGACTTGACGGAAGAGCAAAAAAGAATAGCGATTTCGGAAGAGGCAAAGAAATTTAATAAAACTGCCTTTATAAATATTGTAGAAGAACCTGAGCAAAATTTATTTCCAAGTTCACAAAAGGAGATGTTGTTTAGTTTGTTGGCAGTAAATAATATGAATAAAGGCAATAAATTAATTATGACCACGCACAGTCCATATTTGATTAATTATTTAACATTAGCAGTTAAAGCAGGTAACCTTTTTGAAAAAAGTGTGACTTCTGAAGAAAAAAGTAATTTTAAAATGGCTTTATCAAAGGTAGTTCCGATAGATTCAGTCGTTAATCATAATGATTTAGCTATTTATGAGTTGAATGAAGAAGATGGGACCATTATATTATTGGACAGTTATAGAGGTTTACCATCTGACGAAAATTATTTAAATCAAGGACTAGCAGAAAGTAATGAATTATTTGCTCAATTATTAGACCTTCAACAAGCCTTATGAGTACTAATTTTTCTGAATTGAGCTGTCAGACTTATTCCTCTGCTAAGCTTTTTGGTATTTGTGATGATCCACCACCTGCCTCAATTCCAGCTTATATAGATGAGAAGAATGGTGCGAAATGGATAGCTGTTGTTGTAAATGATGACAAATTTGAGGTGACATTTACTGCGATCGACAACTGTATTGTGATAAAAAGAGCTGACGGAAAACTAGCTAAACGTTGTGATGGTGTTTTAACTTATGATTCAACAATAATATTTGTAGAATTAAAGCAAAGGGGTGCCTTAGGGAATGAATGGGTAAAAGATGCTGAAAAACAGCTTAAGGTCACAATTGGGTATTTTGAGTTTGAAGATGAAGCTGAAAACTATGAACAAAAGAAAGCATATATAGCAAATAGTGAACGTCCAAAGTTTAAAGTAAGCCAATTAAAACGGATGGAGCAGTTTTTTAATGAAACTGGTTATGTGTTAAGAATTGAGAATAGAATTATACTTTATTGAGAACAAACCTAGTTGTCATATTGGACGAATGGTGAACAACCTTCTTCACTAAGGACTAAGTAAAGCTTTTCACCTTGAAAATCCGGAAGACGTTGACTCCCTGAATCCGGAGGGTTTTCCAAAGCAGAATTTGTTTTATTGCGCCAATTTCACCTGACATTTCGAGAATGTTGACTCTTTAAAGAAGGATTCAGGCTGGATTCCGGAGCATATTGTCCCCACATTTCAAGGTTTTTGTTTCTTGTCAATTCACTAATCATTAAGTTTTATAGCTCTTCATCTATTTTAAAATTTATTGCTCTCGAATATTCACCTAAATCAATAGCTGCCACCGTCCCTATACTTTGCTGCAAATAACGAAGCAATTGAAAGAAAAATGAGACAAGGGAGACATCAGCTTTACTAAATTCAATGTTTTCTATTGTTCTGGTATGATAGTAGTCGTTGATACGCTGTTCATAGTTTGTCGTATTAACATCCTCATCACCCACATAATCTACGAAAAAAGCACCGTAATCCACTGCGCATCCCATATCTATGCTCTGAAAACCGATTAAGTTTTTTAAATGATTTTCAACAGTCTCCGTTTTCTTAAAACTATTGGTACTTGTTAAAATACCTCCTAGGATTTTTGTCAAGGGTCTTGGGTCATATTTTTTGCCTCGATCAATTATTGAAGTAGTTGTGCGTTTTAATCGTCTTACACTTTCTATTTTTTTTCCTGCATACTCAATGTAGCTGATTGAATCTTTACCGGAAGTGATCGAGCCTTTTAGGTCAGGCTTAACTTCAAATATTGCATATACACCCTCTGCTGGAATATAGTGGATGCCATTTTGAGTCAGAACAAATGGAGTGTACTGTTGGTCATAAATCACCAAATCTATTTGATCACTAAGCTGGCCTGTACTATCTATAACAATTGCCTTATCGATGCAGTATCTATTTGGTAGGTACTTTCGCAACCATTCAATCCATGTGTCCTCTAAAGAATCTCCTTTGGAACCAGGATGTAAAATAAAATCTCTGTTTGTGCTCAGTTGAGCAGACATTTGATTTTGAAGACCGGAAAATAATTGCTTTAAACTAATTTTATCTGCCATTATCTTTAAATTTCTTTAAATGGAGGTGTGGGATAAATTGTTCTTGCTAGAGCTATCGCTCTTTCGGGTTCTACACCTTTATTGGGATATGCGTCAAGTACCAATGCAGGTATTAGACGTTGAACCAAATCAGAAAAAGTAAAACCATAGGTGCGTTCACCATTGGAACCCGTAAGTTTTACTATTTCTTCAATTTGAGTTAATGTAAAGCCCAATTCTGTTAGTGGTTCGACTAATAAAATATGGCGTGCTTCTTCATTTGGCCTGCTAAAATAGATGATCTCTGCTGCGCGGCGCCTAATTGCTGGATCGAGTGAATTGGGACGGTTGGTGCACATGATCACCGCGGCTGGGTATTTTCCATTACCTAGCGCATCTATGCCTCTTATGAAAGCGTTTACGCCTGCCTTATCTTCATGGTGCATTTGATCATTTTCCCGTGATTGGGCTAAAGCATCGGCCTCATCCACCAACAAGATTACTGCCCCTTTAGATTTTTGATCACCATCTTTAAGTTTCTTGGCTCTATCAATTGTGTAATCAAATGCTGCTGAAATAAGCTGAGTCATTTGACCTACGCGGCCTTGTCCTCTTGTAGCTAGTGATAATGGAAAAAGCTCAACATCAATTTTTTCCTCACGCGCTACTGCATCTCCAATAGTGTATGCTAATTCAGATTTACCTGAGCCAACATCTCCGGCCAAAACGATTAAAGGTGGACGTCTCAAAACGAAATTGGTAATTCTGTTTGCACCAGGATGAAAGTTGTTTGCCCAATCTTTGATGCCAAATGGATTGACCAAAAGGCCTAGGATTTTTCTTAGCGTTTCTTTAGTACCATCCAATCCAACCAACAAATTGAATCGTTCTCTCATGTTGGGATCTGGAAACGAGATAGTTTGCTCGAATAATTCCGAAAATGTAGGTTTAGTTTCACCCATGATTAGAAACTTTTAAGTGACGAACGATCAAGGGTCCTGCCTCCTGAAGAATAACTTTTATCAGAACTCATGTAACCATTGATGCCTGGTGCCGATCCAACGCTTCTTATAAAGGGTAGACTTTTTTCAAAATTGGCAAGTTCAGCCGAAGTCAAATTGCTGTAATCCGAATTCCATATCATGAATGAAGCAAAAAATGCCCCATTTATATCTGCACCTGCTCTGATTTTTCCAGGGTCATCATCAACGGATGAAAGATTTGATAGATCACGAGCTGAGTACCGCAAAGTCGGTTCGATCCAATTGTCATTGCGTTTAAATCCATAGGTGACTTCAGCCAGAAATCCCTTTTTTAAAAATTCAGTTAATTCTGCTTCATATAAAGCGATAGTTGAATCACTTGGAGAGCCATATAACCGTTGTATCCTTTTTAGGTCAGTAGCAACCTTGGAAGCCAAGTATTTGGCATGCGTTGTTGTAAAAGTAGTAGTCTGTGAATATGTGTAACTTAAACTCATAAATTGATTTGTTTAGATTTGAAATGATGAACCAAATACTTTTTGCCAGTAATAGACTGTTTTTTCTTTTGTTGTTGCATTAAGAGCTGCGTCTATAGCATCACCTGCGTCTAAAGCGGCATCAACAATAGCTTGTGCTTGAATAGAAGTATAGAGCCTGGCGGCATTGTTTTTTGGATTTACTGGGTCAACTATTTTGACGCGCTCCGAAAATGCGGAAGTAGTCGGTTTTTGAAAGTAATCGTTAAAGGCAATAAGTTCTTCAAGATTGCTTGTCGCTAGATAGGTAAAGAAGCTCTGAAGTGCTTCTGGGTAGTCTGAAAAGTCGATACCATCATCCAGAAGCTTTGCCATGATTAATTCTATCATGAACGATTTGAATTTAAAATTGGGGTTTTCCAACTTTTGTACTTTAGCCCATTTTTTCACAAGTCGTATGGTCTGAGAGAAATGGTTTGGCTGTATTGATTTCCTGTTTCTGATGAATTCTAGATGTCTAGGAATGCAAGTCGCCAAATAGGATCCATCATCTTGACTAATCAGTTTTCCGTACCAATTGGGATCTCCTTCGTAAACAATTGGCACAATATCTATGTCTAGGCCGGATCCCCTAAATGAGATTGTCACCGAGTAGGTGTTCGGTCGTACTTGTTCTGGCTGTAGATTCGGAAATGCCTTTCTAAGTTTTTTTGCCAGGTATTCAACTAATTCTTTAACATTTTTAAGGTCCTCAGAACATTTGACATAACAAGCCATGTCAATATCGTTCAGATCTCGAAGGGCAGTTCCCTTTGCCAAGCTTCCGGACAGGAGTATTTTCTTTAATGTAAAATCTGGATGTTCTCGAAGGTAATTTGTTACTTTTTCCCTGACCCTTCTCGCTTGTTCGCGATATTCATCTGCCCATTCTTTCGGAAGATTTACTTTGTCTTTGGCGTATTGGGCTATTTCATCTTGCCCCACATGTATTCTTGACATATTTATTTAGTTTATTTCTCCTTTCTCACTCCTTTAAAAGGTTCCCCGTCCTTCTTCCCATCCATAAATTTCCCGGTTTCTTTGTCTCGTTTGGTCCAGATTCCAGTTTTGGGATTTAGGACTTGGGACCGACCGGTAACTGCCCCTTTTCTTGCGTTATCGCCATATGGTTT
Organism: Algoriphagus aquaeductus; assembly: GCF_003253485.1. GTDB lineage: Bacteria > Bacteroidota > Bacteroidia > Cytophagales > Cyclobacteriaceae > Algoriphagus > Algoriphagus aquaeductus. Next base: position 31,289 of record NZ_QKTX01000020.1, read on the forward strand.
GTTTCTTGCCATTTTTTTGGATTTAGTTCTTTACATTGACTACTAAAAGCGTTAGATTAACCTAACCTTGGAAAAGCAGTCAGCCATACTACTAAAACCATTACTAACGGTATTGGGTAGTCAATGTGTAATGTTGAAAAATGAACAAAAGTCAAGACTTGAATAGCGAATCAACGGAGAACCTCCTGGAGTATATCCAATGGAAAGACGATCCTGACTATACGGAAATTGCCAAGGAGGCATTTAGAGTGTTTACTTTCCGGTATCAGTTAGAACTTCTAAGGAAACTTACTCCAATTTGTAAAAATTGGGGATATGACAAACAGGTTGCCACAGAATTAGCTTACGAGGCCTTTAACCGCATTTGGAAATATCCCAAATTTGACCTTTCAAAATCAAAGCAAAAAGATTATGACACCGCTGTTAAGTTTTATCTCTATGCTATTGCTAAACGACTTTTAGCTGACTACAAAAAAAATGAGACAGGCGTACCGAACCCATTTACAGGAAATGAAGTAATAATTCGTGAATTGCCCGATATAGAAATATTAAGCGATGGCAATAAATTCCGTAAAGCAGAGTTGGTAAAAATGTACGAGTTATTAGATGCAGCATTGTCAAGACTTACACCAAAACACAAGATAATTTATCTAACATACAAACATTACGAATCATTGACAAACGAGGGGTACAATTTACCGAGACATTTAACAAAGAAATTACAGGACGAACTTGACCTAACGCAAAACAGTATTCGTGTTTACAAGAAACAAGCAATTGAAGCAGTTAATACACATTTAAAAATATATGGCTCAAAATAAAAAACATATTACTCCAGAGAACATAACTGAATGGTTATCTTCTACGGGTTTCCTTTTCCCAAGGAACGAAGTTGAGCTTGAAAGATTTGAAAAACTAAATGGTGATGTTGATTTCGGCTTAACAGGGATAGAGATTGACCCTGATAAAATCATTAACGGCACTTTTAGAGAGAAAAAAATCGTAAAAATGCCTTCTGATATCAATCAGGAAGAAATTAACCCATATCGTATGGCAGCACGTAATGGCAATAACTTGCCAAAGCACATTATGGACAAAATCAAGAAAAATCAAAGTAAACCAAAAGATGATTCAGACGGGTCGGAAAACACAAATATGTAAATTAGCAGAATATATTGCTAATGAGTTTTCAGACAAAAATCTTACTTTACTTGATGAGATTGCCAAGTTTGAAGATGTCCCGATTCATTTTGACAACTACGAAAACGCTTTTGACGGAATGTTGCTATATGATACAGACAGCAAAGACTTTCACATTCACATAAACATTGATAACGGGAACAAGCAAAACTCTAAACGTGGAAGATTTACACTTGCTCACGAACTCGGTCATTTTTTCTTGGACGAACATCGATTGGGTTTAAAATACGGTTTGCTTGAACCACACGCTTCATTTCATAACATCAATCACAAATCGGCAATTGAATTAGAAGCAGACTATTTTGCTAGTTGCTTACTAATGCCAAAAGACAAATTCAGAAACTTTTCTGCAGAGCACAGGAGACTAACAAGGAATAAAAAGTTCTCTCTTGATACAATTCTCGGTCTTTCAAGTAGCTTTCAAACTAGCGTATTATCCACTCTTATGCGTTTCGGAGAAGTTGGAACACATGAAATATTTGCTGTAATTTCAAAAGACAATGTTGCTAAATGGTATGTAAAAAGTGCTGATTTTCCAAATTGGACTTTTAAGTTCAGAATAGGTGACGCTGTTCCCCAAACTACAGTTGCAGGAGAGTATTTCACAAAAGAAAACAGTAAATACACAGGAATAGAATCTGTATCAGCAGATGACTGGTTTTACATACCTTCAAATGATAACAGAGCAGGCAGAAAAATGTATGAGCAATGCTTTTATTCCGAAAGCTATGGATATGTAATAAGTTTAATATGGTTTGATTGAATTATTCTTAAGTAAATACCCTACTTATACATCTATTTTACACTCTCGCTATCATCTATAGATTTTAGTGAAATTACATATGTTTCAATGCAGGGTTTTGTTATTTTTAGTAATTTGGAACCATGAATTTGAACGAGAAATTATCCCGTTTGCCAAAACCTAAGCAAGAAGAAATTGCCAAAGCCTTGGATATTATTCTGAAAATTGCTAATCCTGAGAAGGTGATCCTTTTTGGAAGTTATGCCAAAGGTAAATGGGTGGATGATATTACTATGGAAGATGGAATAACTTTCCATTATCAGAGTGATTTTGATTTTTTGGTGGTGATAAAGGATGATTCAATCAAAGAATTTGAGCTAAAAAGTAAAATTGAAAATAGGGCATTCAATTCCGTTCGAGGTATTGTAAGTCCTCTTGTCCATAGCATTGATTACATCAATGAGGGGCTTATTGTTGGACAGTACTTTTTTAAGGAAATTATCGAAGAAGGAATCTTACTTTATGATACTGGGACTTCCTCTTTTGTCTCACCAAAGGAGCTTTCGCCTTTCCAGATGTTTGAAAGAGCCCAAGAATATTTTGAGATTTGGTTCCAGATGGGTAAGGATTTTTTAATCGATGGAAATAATTGCTTGAAAAGGGGAAGTTTCAGGAAGGCAATGTTTGAATATCATCAAGCCGTCGAACATTTTTATGCTTCTATTCTTTTAGTATTAAAAGGATTTAAGCCTAAGTCTCATAATATTGAAGGTTTGAGAACTTATTCAAAACACCTTAGTAGTGAGTTATTCCTATTATTCGATTTTTCTAGTGACAACCCATCTGAACGACTTCATCTGGAAGCTTTAAAAAAAGGTTATATCGATGCTCGATACAGCCGAAAGTACAAAGTTTCCTTAGAGGACTGTGTTTTCGTCAAAAAGAAGGTAAGTAAAATGCAAGCCATAGTTAAAAACGCATGTTTATCAGAAATGCAAAAACTTAAAAACTCACTCAAATCTGAATAAATCTTCAATTTTTACTTCAAGGGCATTAGCAATTTGCAATACCAAATATGCTGAAGGATTTACCAATCCCCTTTCAAGTCGGCTAATTGCTTGATAGTCTTTCTCAATAAGGTCACCAAGTTTTCCTTGAGTTAGGTTTTTTTCCTCTCTTAAGGTTTTAATTTTTCGCCCCAATTTTATTCTAAAATCCTCCAAACCTTCCATTAGGAGGGAATTTGGGCACTATATGAAAAAATATACTAAACATATTTGTTTTATTAGGTGAGATTATTTATGTTTGATTACTTATCATCCTCATTGCCGGTCTGAGAAGCCATAAACCGTGGATGATGAATAATTTGAATTACGACATTGGAAGTGCGGCCTCCCATTTATTGGATCGAGGCTCGGGCATCTTCTCAGGCCCCAGCAATGGGACAGGGAGGCTAGCACTTCCGGTACATTGGTTGATAGCCCGTATTGGTCAGAAGACCGGGGGCTCCTTTGAGATTCTGTTTCCTAGGAAACCGAAGAATCCCATCTGAGGGTTTTACGATTCACTTTTCTACTCGGATTGCTCCTTTGCGCAGGGACACACCACTACTAATCCGAGGTTCCTTTTCCTAGTCAAACCTATTCTTTGTCGCCAGAAGTATTCCTTGGCACGGTGGAAATCCATGATTTCTTTGAAGTATCTGGCCTGCCTGCCGAAGGTAGGTATCAAGTATCAAAAAGTGGACGAACCGAAATCCGAATTCCGCAATCCGAAATTCCAATTTCTTCAATTATGTCAGCACGTTCAATCCCGACTCCCAGAGTCCTCCAGAGCACCAAGCTGCTCTTCAAAAACCTGATCAAAAACCCCACCTGATCATTTTTCGCCCCTGATTGCTCCCGTACCTACGGGACTACCACTACGAATCAGGGTGTACCACGCGTCATTAAGGAAAATCCAAAAGCTGGATTGTTACCGTGAACCCACTATCTCACCGACCTGGTGTATTTCACTCCGACGTAGGAGGAGTGTATTTCGCGCTAGCATATCTCAGCAAAGCGATATCTCGTGAAGCATAGTTCAGCGGAGCGGTATCTCTTTCCTTGTGACGCTCCAAGAAGGAGCCGATCGACTGCAGCGTATCTTTTTCCTTCTACTATCTACCTATTTCTTAACCCATTGATTGCTTGTCTTATACGGAGTCAGGATGGAATGCTATTTCCTAAAGTGAAATATCATTGAAATACAGTTGAAATAAAGCCGCCTTCGACGTCTGAAATACTTGAACCCGATTCGGAACCCCATATTTCACCGACCGCAGGGAGGTGTATTTCACTCCGACGCAGGAGGAGTATATCTCGCGCAGCATATCTCAGCGCAGCGGTATCTCGCGCAGCATATCTCTCCCTAATCCAAGCAATCATTACAAACCACTAGTAGCATGAAAAAATTTCTATTCACATGCTTCCTGGCATTGCCATGCCTTTTCGGAAGCACAACGGTACTGAGAAAAGTTGCTGAGTCACCCCCCGAACCGCCTTTACATCGATTGGCGGTTCACGTCTCTCCACATTCAGGAGACACCCATCGGGGCGGGCTATTCTCCCGTCCCGATACCTTCGCTCAGCTAGATAACTCAGCAGAAACCTCTGTTGAAGCCATCTACACCACCGATGTATCGGCCATTGACGGTGGGCCCATACTTCGGTCATCGGACATCCGACACCCGACATCCCTTCCGTCTTCCGTCTCCGCCTGCCCGCCGTGGCGGGGTCTTCCATCTACTTCGAAATTAAATTTTGGTTTAGTTGATAGCTACCTTGACATGGGTGCAGGGGAGGAGGCCACCAGTCTCCAACCCGCCCCGGTCACGGTCTTGGCTCATCCAACACCTGTCATCCCGCACCCCGCATCCGTCATCTGGGGACGAATCTCCGAATACGGCGACCGATCCCAAATCAAGCTTACCATTTACCCGGAATACTACTTTCCAAGTACCAAGGCACCGGGTTCCAACCTGCTTTATCTGCCCCTCAAACTTGGGAACATCATGGAAGGTGGCTATCCCAAAGACCGATCCTTCCAGTACAATCTTGAATCCAGAAATCAGAAACAGTGGTTTTCTTTATCCCTAGGCGAGACAAGCGCCTTTTTGGACAGATTCCTTATTGAAGCCGGTGACAGTATTCAGGTTTTTCTCAACCTGGAATCCAATGCCCTGGTATTTGCAGGTCCTGCAGCAGAGAAATTTAAACTCCAGCAGGGACTTGCCCTGATCGCAGCCGAAGCTATCGCCAGAACTACGCCTGTCCTCTATACCCAAAACCCGGAACTGGTCCTTCAGGATCCGGAATACCGCGCTCAAATGGAAGAAGCCAAAGCGAGTGCTGGGCCGGTGCTTGAGATCAAAAAGCGGAGCATGTCTGAACTTGATAGACTGGCAAATTATGATGTCTATCAGGAAGGCGGCCAGTTACTCGAGTCATGGAGCTGGATTGATTCTTTCACCGGAAGAGTCCCTGAGAATTATCAGGCCTTTTTCAGAAAGGAAGCCGAACTCAGCGCATGGAAGCAATACATGAATAAAATTTATTCCCACCTGATTTATGCTTCCAAAGAAAGTAGGGATACGCTGTTTATTGAGCGTGCAAAGGAAGTTGGACTTCATGCTATCAGAAAGGCAGAAACCTTTTTGGAGGAAAATCTGGATCCAAGTTCGGCGGCAATGATGGATTACCTCTCCGCCAAAACCAAACTTCAAAGCTTGATTTTCGACAAAGATTTGATGGATGTTGCGGAATTCATCCCACAGCACTACTGGCGGGAAAAATATCTGGTAAGCCATTTCTATGAATCCTACCAGCGAATAAGCCAGGTTGATGAGCAACTGGAGCATTGGATATCTACTGTTGAGAACCCTGACTTTCGTCAGCGCCTGATAGAAATCCGAGACCTAAAAGGCTCAGGAAAGCTAGTCTCAGGATTCGAGTTCCTGGACGATAAGGGGGATTTAAAAACCTTCGAAGAGGTAAGTCAGGCCGATTTGATTCTGGTGGAATTCTGGATCACGGGCTGCAAAGCCTGCGTGGCTTTCAATGAAAGAACCTTAGCTGTCCTGAAAGAAAAGTTTGGGGAGGACCCCAGATTTCAGATTATCACCGTCTCCGCTGATTTCAATCCGGAACTCTGGAAATCCAGCCTTGAGTCCGGCAGATATACCCAACCTGAATTCACCAATCTCTATACAGGCCCACGCAATCGAAACCACCCGTTCTTGGTCCGATACGGGATCAGTTCCTTTCCCAACCGCATCCTGATCAACCGGGAAGGCAAGTTTGTCCAAACTTCCCAAGTTCCCTTTCTGGCGCCGGATCTGATTCAACTCATCGAATCCTATTTAGAACCAAATTCATCTACTAACCCTACTAATACATTATGAAGCATTTAGCAATCCTACTGCTGCTACTTGGGTCCTGGGCTTTCCCGAGCTTGGCCCAAAATCAGGAACTGTTCCGTGGCAGAGTCATTTCGGGAGAAAGCAGGCAGGCCCTGCCTGGGGCCACCGTCAAAGTTGGGGACACCCAAACTGTCACCATCTCTGATGAAAATGGAGAATTCCGTCTCAGACTCCCTCAGGGAGCCTATAAGCTGCTCATAAGTTTCATCGGTTTTGAATCGGTCGAAATCAGTGTTTCGGTTCCTCAGTCCGAACCCACGATCATCACTTTAATTCCATCAGATCTTCAGCTTGCGGGTGTGGATGTTATGTCCACGGGCTATCAGGATATCCCCAAAGAAAGGGTGACAGGCTCCTTTGTCACAGTTGACAATGAATTGATCAATCGAAGTGTCAGTCCGGATATCATTTCCCGACTCAATAATGTCACTTCCGGGTTGCTGATCAATCCACAGGCAGGAGCGAATCAACAACTATCCATCCGTGGGCAAAGTACCTTTCTTGCCAATACCCAACCCCTGATCATCGTGGATAATTTCCCTTATGACGGTCCCCTGGAAAATATCAATCCCAATGATGTAGAAAGCATTACAGTCTTGCGGGACGCCGCTGCGGCTTCTATCTGGGGAGCTAGGGCCGGGAATGGAGTAATTGTCATCACCACAAAAAACGGAGAATATAAGCAGCCTCTTAGGGTTTCCTTCAATGCCAACACGACCATCTTTGAACAACCGGATGCCTTCTATGCCCAAAAAATGAGTCCTGCCGATTTTCTGGAGGTGGAAGAGTTACTGTTTTCCAGAAATTTCTACAATTCGGCACTGACATCGCCTAACCGCAATCCTATTTCCCCGGGAGTTGAGCTCTTGGATGCCTTGCAAAGGGGACAGATCACTCAGGATGAAGCAGACAGACAGTTGGCCGCTTTGAGAGGGCTGGATTTGAGAAATGATATAAACCAATATTTCTACCAACCCCAAATTGATCAGCAATACGCCTTTCAGGTGAGCGGAGGAGGGGAGAAGCAGCGATTTGGAATTTCTCTCGGATATGATGCAACCCGTGAAAACATTAAGGCCAATGACCGAAACCGGATTTCATTCAAAGGCAACCAGGAATTCATGCTGTGGAAAGGTCGAATTACCCTATCCAACCAACTTGCACTGATTCAAAATCGGAGTACGGTTAATAATCAAGGCCTTCAGGAGTTGGTAATTTCTCCGGGAACCGAACTTTATCCCTATGCCAGACTTACTGATGACCAAGGAAATCCCCTTCCGGTGGTTCGTGATTTTAGAAGGAGTTACGTTTTGGGAGCTGAAGAAGCGGGTTTCTTAAACTGGGAATATTTCCCATTGAATGATATTGGCCAATCAGTGGTCTCCAATAGATCCACAGAAATCCGTTGGACGAGCGGACTGGTTTTCAAACTGGCAAAAGGGCTTCAGGCAGAAGCAAGTTACCAATATTGGAACAACTCCGCTTCAAGGGAAAATTACAACAGTCCTGAAAGCTATTTCTCCAGAAATCTGATCAATACTTTTTCCCAACGGAGGCAAGATGGTTCGTTTGTTTATCCGGTGCCAAGGGGAGCGATACTGGATAGAGCATCTTCAGATGGAGTCAGCCATCAGTTTCGAAGCTTAATCCGCTACTCAGGAACCGTTGGTAAGCACAGTATAAACGCATTGGCAGGATTTGAGGCAAAAGATTACCAGTTTAATTCGTATTCCAACCGCTTTTATGGCTACAACCGAAAGCTTGCCAGCACTATACCCGTGGATTATATTAATACCTATCCCTACTCTTATAATCCTTCACTTTTAAGAAATATTCCGTTTTCTACAGGATTAATGGACTTGACTGACCGATTTCTATCTTACTATGGAAATGTCGGATATACCTATGACAACAAACTGGATGTCACCTTAAGTGCAAGAAAAGACCAGTCCAATCTTTTTGGAGTCAGAACAAATCAACGTGGAGTTCCGCTCTATTCCTTGGGTTTGGGTTGGGCAATTAGTGAGATGAGTTTCTACAAGTTTGACCAGCTGCCATATTTGAAGGTCAGAACTTCCTATGGCTATAACGGAAACATTGACAAAAGCCTGACAGGAGAAACTACAGCGCTGTTTCTGACCAGTTCTCCTTTCGGTTTTAATTCCGGAACCCCTTTCGCCAGAATCATTAATCCACCCTATCCGGACCTCCGATGGGAGCGGATTAAAATAATAAATCTGGGAGTGGATTTTGAAACCAAAAACGGCAGACTTTCAGGTTCGGCGGAATACTACTGGAAAAATGGGCTTGACCTGATAGCCAGTACCCAACTACCTCCATCCAGCGGCCTGGATTCTTTCAGAGGCAATTCTGCAAATACTGCCGGACAGGGTATGGATATTATCCTGAATACCAAAAACCTTCAGGGTGTGTGGAACTGGGATACTCAAATCCTATTCAGCACCAACAAAGAGATTGTGACAAAATACCTCCTGGAGGAACCGGTGAATAATGTGCTCATCGACGGGGGCTTTGGCTTTGGTTCAGTCTCACCGGTAGAGGGCTATCCTTTGTATCCCTTGTTCAGTTACCGATGGGCAGGGCTGAGTGCTGACACTGGAAATCCGATGGGGTATTTGGACGGAAGTCCATCCGACAATTTCCTGGCAATCATCCAGAATTCTGGAATTGAGGATTTGGTGTTTCATGGATCAGCCAGACCTACGGTTTTTGGAGCGATCCGAAATACAGTTGGGTGGAAAGGATTGTCCTTTTCATTCAACATTGCCTACAAGTTAGGCTACTACTACAGACGCAATTCGGTGCTGTATTCATCCCTTTTGGGAGGGATGCCAGGGCATTCTGATTATTCACTTCGATGGCAAAATCCCGGAGATGAGCTGATCACAGATGTGCCATCAGTCCCTCTGGTGCGAAATGTCAATCGTGATAACCTTCACCGTTTTTCTGAGGCGTTGGTCGAGCGGGGTGATCATATCCGCTTTCAGGATATCAGCATCAGTTACAGGTTTTCTGAAAATGCAAAGACTAGAAAAGTATTCAGTAATCTGGAAGTGTATTCCTACCTGAATAATCTGGGCATTATTTGGAAAGCTTCTTCCGATCCACTGGATCCTGAATTCCGAAACCTTAATCCCATGCGTTCCTTTTCACTTGGCCTCAGGGGTAATTTCTGATCCTGATCCTCCGGGAGATTTTCTCATAGGGATGGATTCAACCCGGGGGATTTTAACCTTAATTCTCTCTAATTATGAAAAATATCAATTATACAATCATCGCATTTGCACTGATAGTGATTAGTGGATGCACAGGCTTTCTAGATGAAAGGCCAAATAAGGGAATACTGATACCTACCACGGCGGAAGATATCAGGGCACTGTTGGATAATGACACAGATCTTAATGTTGTCCCGGCATTTGGCTTACTTTCTTCTGATGATTTGGTAATCAACGATCAGGGATGGGGATCCCTGAGTTCTCCCTCAGAGCAAAACGCCTACATCTGGAATGAAGAGGTGTGGGCAGGTGAGGCATCTGCCGATTGGGCCAGGCTCTATCGGGTTATTTTTGTTTCAAACATTGCCTTGGAACAGGCCGAATTGCTCCCCGCCAGCGAGGAGGTTTCAAAACTGAAAGCTGAAGCGTTATTTCATAGAGCTCATGCTCACTTTATGTTAGCGCAGGTATTTTCTCCAGCCTACTTTCAGGGAGTAACTGATCAGGAACTTGGAATCCCATTAAGACTGAACACTGAAATTCTTGAACGATCACCAAGAATTCCTCTTAGGGATTATTATAAGGTGGTAATTAATGACCTTGAAATCGCCTTTGAAAGCTTGCCTATGTCGGAGCCGTTAAAGACAAGGCCATCTAAGTTGACTGCCAAGGCTTTATTGGCAAGAGTTTACCTGACCATGGGAATGTATGACCTGGCAGAAGAGGCCGCAAACTGGATATTAGAAAGGCCTGAAGTATCACTCCTTAACTATCAGGATTTAAATCCCTCAACCACTTATCCCTTTGTGGTTTACAATTCTGAAGTGATTTTTAATTCCGTCATTTTATCCCATAGTTATGCCAGTGTGGGAAATGTCAATGTTTGGATCAATCCGGAATTGTATCAGAGATATGAGGAGGGAGATTTGCGAAAGGTATTGTTTGCGATACCCCGTGCAAATGGAGGGATTTCTTTCAAAGGACAGTACACAGGGAGAGCCGCAAGGTTTGGAGGAATTGCATTGGATGAAATGTATTTCATAAAAGCAGAATGCCTTGCCAGAAAAAATGATTCTGTGGGTGCACTTAAAACTTTAAACGATCTCCTGAAAACAAGATATAAGGTGGGGAGTTTTTCGGGCTTTGAGGGGCTTTCGGGTATAAACCTGCTCAAGAAGGTGTTGGAAGAAAAAAGGAAAAGCCTGGTTTATAGGGGGATCAATTGGATTGATTTGAGGAGGCTGAACTTTGAGCCAGCATTTCAGCGCACAATCGAAAGAAAGATTTCCGGTGTAACCTATCGATTGACTCCTTTGTCGAAAAAATATGTGTTGCCCATTCCGGATAATGAATTGAATTTAAACCCAATTGATCAAACTGATCGAAGAGATTGAACTAGTGGGGAGGTATGCCCTCCCCACAACTTTTAGGGTAAAATCCTGAAAGTACCATTTTGAATGACAGTGCCATTTGGCGAGTCATACAAGCAATCTCCAGTTGATACGCACTCATAATCCTCATCAGGTTCCCAAGTGGTCACATTGATGAATTGGCCTGGGTTTGCCGGATCTTCAGCAAACAGCTGATTCGGCACGGGATTGGCAATATTCATTGCCATGGCCAAGGTTGCTCCCAGCACCAATGCCAGTGCAGGAAGCAGTTTTTGAATTTTAATCATAACCAACGACCCTTTTTTAACCCATCAAAAAGGGACAAACCGTTTCATCCACTGCCTACTCTGAAAAGGGTTTTCGGCATCTCCCTTTTGGGGTTCATTGGTATTGACCAGTCTCTCACCCTGGCCATCGAGAGAAATGAACCTCTTTTTGTATTTTTTGCAGCCAATCCTTGCAACTATGTGGCTGCGGAGCGGTGATCCCACCTCACCGCTCCATTTTTTTAACCTTTGAGTGCGCCGCGGCGACTCGAAGGTTTGAATTAGTGTTCATTGCTTGGTCAAATTAGCAACTGCTCTGTATCCAGTCCTGCCTTCCAATAGGAAGGAATAAAACCTCGCCCCTGAGAGTGTCATCACTCACGGCTTTTAGAGTCAACTGTTGTCCTGCTTCTCCAGAAGCTGGACCCTTTATGTCGACACCCCGACAACTCGACAAACTCCATACTTCCTGACTCCCATACTTCCCAACCCCCATACTTCCTAGCTCCCATACTCCCTAACTCCCAAGCTTCCCCGCCTCCAACCTCAATCCCCAAACTGCCAACCCATTCAAGCCCAGATTTAGTATAAAGTGCTCTGCCCATCCAAGACTCTCAATGATCCCGGCACAGTTACAGGGTACCCGAGGAAAGGCTCCTACCCAGATCAGTCCCACATAAGTGATAAATACCGTCAGCAAAAGAATGCTTCCAAGGTATCCCCACCAGCGTGTGACAGAAAAAAGTAGGAGCAGGGCGATTAGCAACTCGATCCCGGGTATTGAAAAGGCCAGGTATTCTTCCAGCCAGTTGGGCATGGGTTGATTCAGAAAGGCCTTGCGACTCTGATCAAATCGGATCAGTTTTTCCAATCCGGTGTAGGCCCATATAAAAGTTAAAATTGCTGAGGGCCAGCTTGTGAAATTCAATTTCCCCTTCCTATCCATACTGCGCGATCATGTTGGGATAAAATTCTGCCAGGGAGAAAAAAATTAAAACTAAATGGTAAAATGAGCCGCTATTTTGGTAAAAATGGCTTGGAAAAGGGTAAAATTGGTGAATAGGGAGTCTTCAATTTTAGCTGAAATACAGCCAATTGCACCAAAGAATCAGTGGTAGAAGTCAATGGGTAAGACAGTCCTAAGTTTTATTTTGTTATATGAATTTTCTCAAATACTTCTCCATATTTATGGCATCTGTAGGTCAAAGTTTTTACAGGGCCATGATTTAATTCTAAGATTTCTTAATTCTAATCAAGTAAATACTTGCTAGTTAATTGATTTATATTAATTTAGGAGAGTAATTAATTTTGAGTTTTTCGAAAAACTGCTTTTCAGGTGGACAGGCTTTTGCAAGGATTTAGCCGGTCTTTTTGTAAAATTTCCTAACTAATGGATTTAAAAGGTAGAATGGTGATTTATGCCCAGGACATCATGATCTTTACGGGAAGGAGCAGATCGTTTGCCTATAATGCGTTAAACGAAGTGAGGAGGCAAATTGGCAAATCCAAATCTAAATTATTGACCTTTCAGGAGTTTGCCGATTATCATGGTATCCCAGTCGATGAACTGATTGAATCAGTTCAAAAAGGAACCCAAAAAAAAGGACCGGGTAGTTCCCGATCCTAAACTGGGTATTTCCCACCGGAATGACGATCCGGTAATCTACCTGTTGAAAGTGTACATGGCTTTCGCCATCCTGATTTTGTGTTGGGATACTATCCCTGTCCGGAAATTTTAGATTCTAGTAATGGTGGTAAGGCATTCTCGAAAAAAACTGGCTGTGACGGACCTTGTTTTTTCGGAATTCAATTCTCCCATTGGATTGATTCGTGTGTTATTCAAGGCTTTCTTGAATTGCTGGTACGCATTTGAGTTTTTCATACTGTTTAATTTTGATTCAGATGAAAACTAGTATCCTCTTTTTTGTCAAAAAAGTAACAGGTAAAATCGACCATCTTAAGGGTAAAATCAGAGCGAAAGCAGGTAATTTCAGCTTTTCGAAGCTGGTTTGGGATTATCCCATTCTATTCTTGGGTATTTTCTGGACGATTTACTTTTTGCTGGATCTGATGATCACAACGTGGGTATTGGATTTATCTATTGATGATTTTCTTATTCCTATTTTTCATTGGCTTGGTGGTTTTTTTACCATGGTAGTGTATATAGGTTTCGTATTGCCATTATTTTTTAAGCAAAAAAGACGAATCCTAGCCTTGAATATTCTTGCTATATCGGCGGCAGGATTTATCATGCTGAAATTTGGATTAACCGAAGCCTTTAAAGCCATAGAAAGGATATCGATTGCTTTTATAGTCTATGAAAGTTTAAGGCTCTTTCAATACCTGTTTGTGACCGGATTGTATTGGAAAATGATTCAGGACCTTGAGGTTCAAAAGCAGAATTTGAAATTGAAGTTCGAAATGGAAATATTGGAACTCGAAAGGAGAGCCATGAAAATGAGCCCTCATTTTTTTCTCAATACGCTAACCATTTCAATCCATGAGGCGACCAGGGCCATACCCGAATTTTGGGATATCTACGGGGATTTGCTGAAACTCATCCGCTATTCATTTAAAGATTATAAGGCATCCAATTCCTTGCAGCATGAAGTTTCTGCCGTAGCGTGCTTTTTTAGGTGTCAATCTAAGAGATTTGAAAAGATGGCTGTTGACTTCCAATGTAGCGTACCTCGGGAAATTGCCAAAACTCTCCCTTTCCCCAAATTATGTCTCTTGACAGCCATAGAGAACCTTTTTTTTTACGGAGTTTATGAGGATCCTGAAAGTCCGGCATTGGTTAGTATTGATTTGAATACAGTTAATCCGAAAGTGCCTTTTCTTTCATTTAAGATTTCCAATAAAATCGATGCCAGCAAATCTGAACAAGGGCATGGGTTTGGGCTAAATGCGCTGAAAAATATCATGAAATCCCAATTTGGGAAGAATTTTGAGATGAAAATAGAGGAAAAAGATCTGCATTATTCACTTCAAATGACTGTATGTTATGCAAACTCAACCTATCCTGAAGATCGGACTTGTGGATGATGAACAAGGCCAGTTGGATTACCTGACAAATTTGATATCCAGAAATGAAGGGTATGAAGTAGCTTTTGCCAGTACGCAGCCTCTGGAAGCGCTCCAATGGATTCAAAACAATCCCATAGATATTCTGATCCTCGATTTAATTATGCCCAAACTCGGCGGCTTAGAGTTGGCCAAAAGGATTCAGGGTCTGCAAATTCCCATTATTATTTGTTCGGCGCATGGGGATTTGGCCCTGGAAGGCTATAAAATCAAAGCCTTAAGCTTTCTGGAGAAACCCTCTTCTCCGACCGATTTGACTGATGCTTTGGAGTATGCCAGAGAAATGTCTGAAAAGTTCAAATTGCACAGAAAGGTTTTTCAGGAAAATGTAATTGTAATAGGCAATAATAAGACGCTCGAAAAAGTGGTGATTCAAACTTCCGAGGTTTGTATTCTCGAGCAAAATGCGAAATTCACTAAAATCCATTTAATCAATGGTCAAATAGTGGAGGTGAAACAAACGCTGGATACTACTCTTGGACAGATGAAGAGTTCGACTATGATGCGTGTCCATAAATCATTTGCCGTAAATGCAGCTTATCTTCATAAAGTAAAGGGCTATGAATGTGAGATGAAAAACGGAGTCACTGCAAGGATCAGCAGGTCCCACAAAAAGGAATTTTATAGGCAGATTGCCGATGGTTTCTCCATCTAGATCAATACTCCATATGGCTCAAATGACGGATTGAATATGTCTGGTAATTTGAGGATTGGGCTGAATCATTTGGATGAGCCAATCTTCATTTTCCAAGATTCCGCTTCTGCTCGAGCCATATCTCCTTTTTCCCAATTCCCGGTATATCCGATACCAAAGTTCCAGTTCATGAACCCTGGCATCCAATGGAAAAAATCTGTTGACCATCATGTGCATATGATTCATTAAGAATGTTTTGGAGTAGCTGTTCCAGATGAAAGGATGACTTCTGAGAATTTCAAGGTATTTCCGATCCTCGAAGCCAAAAGATGAGTAATTATTGAGGTAGCTGAATCTGAATTTAAACTCGCTGGTCAATTGATTTTTTTGTTCTTTACACAACCATTTGAAGTACTCAAAAAATATCTCAGCCTTATCTAAGGAATAAATTATCCAAATCCATAAACCGGTTAAAAAATTCAGTTTTTGCTGCTGAGGTATGAGAAGATTGATATTGTAATCCGGGTGAAACCGGAATAGAAATTCACTTTCCAAACAAAAAAGTTTTTCCGATTTGGCATAATCCTCAAAACCATATTTTTCAGTTTCCGGAAAATAATGGGCTTTAGTCCAGGTAATCTCTTCCAGGTCGAGATGGCAGGTCAGGGATAACAAAAATTTTGACGTTTTCTTGGGCGTATAAATCCTCAATCGGATTTCATGTTCGGTCGATTTTTGGTAAACCAAGTAATACCACTTCGCCTTATACTTGAAACCTTCTATATGAAAATAGTCCCGAATGTATTCAAGTGTTTCCAACAGATCGGAATAGGGAGTTTTTAAAATCAGATAAATCCAATTCGGGTCTGAAAAATAAATGGGATTAAAAGGAGTTTGGATCGGTAGATGATCAATTTTCTGGGTGTGCCGATAGATGAATTGTGGAAATAGCGGAACCCTACTGGAATTGGAAATCAGGTCAGATTCAATCCACGGTGCTTCATTTAGGGTCAACTCTCCAGATCGATTGAGCTCTTGCCAAAGAATTTCCTGATCTGTCGGAATTTCTTTTTCAAGCAACAATTCCCGGTCCTCTATGCCTGCCAAAAATCTGCCCGGGATCTCTGTCTGCTCCAAATGGAATAGGAAAGAATCCTTGGTCTTAAAGGAAGATCGTGCCAGCTTCCAGGATTTTGGCTGAATGATCAAATCTCCCCATTTAAGTTCTAAACCTGTTCCCAAATTTTTTCCATTTGGTGTATAAGCTAAAAATTTGTAATGATCCTGTAGCGCAATTTGCCAGAGTAGCTTCATTAGTGGATGTGTGATCTGATCTCCATGAAGCGGGTGAAGGACTACTGGGATAATTTCCTTTTTACATTGATGGTGCAAAAGGTAAATCCTGTCTCCCTCGGCTCCTAGCCAAATATCATCCAGTCCAATCTGTTTTTCTGAGACTTTGGGTAGGGGACTGATTTTCCAGTCAAACAATTCGGCTCCTTCGCAGATTGCCTGAACTTTTGGAGATTCAAAAAGATCCAATTGCGCAAAAATCAAATCCTTGGATGCATAGATGCTTTCTTTAAGCGTCTTTCCGTAATCCTGAAAATAAGAATATTGGTTAAACCTTCCCAAATAAGCAAAAGGGCGATTGCAGACCATATTTTCAATGATCGGATTTCCATCTTTTCCAATTCTGAATACAAGTTGAAGGTCATGAATACCTCTTGGTAAGCGTGCTTTGGGAACGAGCTTTTTTAGATCCAGTGAATCGGGAAGGTGATTTGGGATAGTGGCCTTAGGAGGAGGAGGTGTTTTTCCAAAAATCATCTGTTTCTCCAAAAAATCAGAATCAGATAAAAGAGCGTATAAACAGATTTGTCGGTCATCGTACCTATCCACAAACCATTTGATGAAATCTTTGGTATAGGAATTTTTGGATTCCACAAACAAGCCTCCGGATTCAGCGATAAATTCATCCAAAACTTCTTTGACTTGATAAGAAATGTGCATTTGGTCAGGAACTTCAGCATTGATGCTCTGGGCCACAGAAGAAGTATATTGGTGACTTGGATAGAAAAATCCGGTAGAAAGCAGCTCCTCCAGTTTCTCTTCATCCAGGTTTGGCTTTTTAAATTCTGGTTTTTTCCCTTGACAATCGACTGCAATGTTGTGGTATGCTATTGAAAGAAATTTGTCCAAAAAATCATTTTTTTCAATTTTGGATTGACACCATTTGGAAAGTCTCCTATCATAGGTTAACGCTTGATGATAACCAAATCTAAGGGTCAATCCCGGCATGGGTATAAAAACCTGCTCTGCAAGTTTTCCATTCAAATTGTGAGAATTTAAAGGTTTGCTTTGATGAAAATGGGGATTAAGGGAAGGTGGTCCTTGCGTGGTTTTTGACCAAGATGCCAGTCCCATTCCAGCTAATTTGCCAAATGGAGTCGGACGAAATCTTCCTCTTATGAGGTATTTTCTCACCTTGAGCTGCAATGGCTCGGGAAGAGAAGCATAGGATCTAAATGCTATTGAATTAAAAAGATCGGGGCTACTGACTTCAATTGCCGCTAAGATTTTGCTCCAGTTTTGTTCCAGTTGGTCAAGATCATTGATCTCAAAATCAAACAGTGGAATTCGGTATATCAGATTCATGGCCTTTCGTTTCCCCAATTCTAACCGAACGCTATTGTCTGAAAAAGCTAAAGGAAAAAACGGTTGCCTCAACGGAAAAATTGGTCTGTTAAGAGGTAATTTCTATCAAGAGTTAGCGTTCAGACTTTCTCCAAAGAATGCATGATAGGATAGTCAGTTTGGATTAAGCAGTGACTAAATCCTTGTCCTGCTTTTCCAATTTTTAATTAAGAGTCCACAAATTCCACAGAATCCACCCACATTTTGATTTTTAATTGGCTTGATCCAGTTTCGTAGCAAGCAATTGCAGGTAGTTGATCATCAGTCTGATGATCGAATATATCGCGAGCGATATCGGGTTAAAGCTTAGGAGCTTTTGGAGAGCGATAGGAGCAGGGCGGCTTCCAGGTCAGCCCTTGCATCCGCTGCTTTTTTGGACAATACAGAATTCGAAGACTCATAAACAACTTACTCTTGATGCAAACCAAACGGTGTGTAATCTATGCCAAGGATATCCAACGGATCACCGGGCGTAGTGTACGGTATAGTCATGAGGTGATCCGTAAAATCCGTCACCTGACCGAAAAATCGAAAGGCCAGTATGTGACCGTGGCGGAGTTCTCTGCATTTTCGGGAATATCCGAATCTGAGCTTTCGGCCTACCTCAATTAAGTTGATTCCCCCAGCTAATCCAAGGCAGTCTACATTCAAAGTCTAGAGTAACTGCAGGGAGTCTTACATTTCCTTCGGGGATTGTACCGTCTCCCTACCTCCTGGATTCGGTCCGGGTATTGCCTCAGGCAATAAAATCCCGGTAAACAGACGGTAACCAAACCGTAAAATCGTCAGGGCCGCTGTAGGGCGACTACCCATTTACTATCCATCTGTTAAAACTTACAACTGACTACGAATTATGGCAATTTTAAATCATCCTTTTCTGGGCCAGATCTCAGGCAAACTGGGCAATCTGGTCATTTATCAGCTCAACGGAACCACCATTGTCCGGGAGAAGCCGCATTGGAAAAAGAGTTATCAGCCCACCACACTTCAGCTGCTGTATCAGCAAAAATTCAAGAAAGCGACCGAAGGACTGCGACCGCTGGGCAAATTGCTCGACCGGGGGTATGGGGAGTTAATTACCCCCACCCGTAAAGGCTTTCATCTTGCCCTGTCCCATACCCTAAAATCAGCCATGGTAGAGACCGAAGACGAGCCCAGGGTCAATTTTGAAGCGGTTTTAATTTCGACAGGTTTTGTTTCTCCCTTTGAAAATTACCGTTTGGAGTGGCTTGAAGCAGGTAAAATCCAGCTTCACTGGGAGTTTCGGGGCAATTACGGGAATGCCAGAGACACTGACCAGACCTGGATTGTCCTGTATAATCCTGACCAGGGCATTGTAGAGGAGTACCGGGAGTCGGTGTTTCGGAGAAGCCAGTCCCAAGAAGTTTTGTTATCTCCCAGAATAGACCTTTCCGGGGCATTTATTTACCTGTCTTTTTATCGAAAACTCAGGAATGAAAAACTGAGGTTTTCAAACTCGGTCTGTATCAATCTGGCAACCAACACAGGCTGAAGCAAAGGGAGGAGAAATCCCCAAACGATGAATATAAAGGGTCGGAAATAAGTATTCCGGCCTTTTCTTTTTCCCCTAATCTACTTAAAACCAGTGCGAGAAGTGGTAAAAAGTGCAGAAAACGGCAAGGAATGCATGTTTGGTTGAAACTTGATTTTTGGCCTTTCATCTTGGAGGTATGTTTCACTAAAACCCATTTAACTATGGCAAAACAGACGAGTATAATCACACTGAAGGGGAGAGTCGGGAGACTGTCCTTCTACAAGACCCGAGACGGCTACCTCGCCCGGGAAAAGGGAGGGGTGGAAAAATCCAGGATCATGAATGATCCGAGGTATGCCCGAACCCGGGAAAACATGCGCGAGTTTGCAGACAATGCCAATTCCACCAAGTTGGTGAAAGATGCCCTTCGTACGGTGACCACCAAGGTGAGCGATCAGCGCTTGGGCTTGCGGCTAAATCAACGGCTGATGAAAGTGCTCAAGTCGGATGAGATCAGTATCCGTGGGGAGCGCAAGGTGAAAAACGGCAACTGGGATTTGTTGGGCGGAATGGAACTGAACATCCGTGCTTCGCTGACCAAAACCCTGCTCTTTCAAATCCAGCCGGTGGACTCAGCGGCGACCTGGGAAATTCAGATTCCGGCATTTCTGCCCACCAATGAGATAGCTTATCCGGTGGAAGCACAGGGGTTTAAAATCACCGCCACGGGCGTGGGTTTGGATTTTGACGCCAATACCCGCTCTATCCAGACTTCGGCGACTCCCATTCTTCCGGTATCGGTTCCGATGGAAGCTACGGTGCTTTCCATTGATAAGTCCCAGTTGAGTGGCACCCATTTCCTGTTTGTGCTGAGCGTAGAGTTTTACCTCAATGTCAATCAGGAGGATTATCACCTGAACAACGGGGATTACAATGCGGGTCAAATCCTAGGGGTAAGTAAAACCTGAGCTGATGCGATTGCTTCTCAAACGTAGATACACTCCCCGGGGCACTCCGGGGAGGCTTTACCTGGGACATCGCCCACTCTGCCTGATGCGGGAAGCTCCCAAGGCCTGCTATGGCGGGGAGCATAGCTGCCTGAGCGAGGGCGTGTATGAGCTCCAGCCGGAACATAGCGAAGCGGAGGGTTGGATGATCCGGGTAGGGAAACAGGGCTGGATCAAATCCCTGGGCCCGGATCATCTTCCGACCTCCGGAATCATGGCCCCCGTGACCTGCTATCGGGCAGAGGGTAGACCCTTGTTTACCCGCTTGGCTTTTCAGCGCTTGTTCGATGAACTGGGCTGCTGTTGGGAGCGGGGAGAAGTAGTGGAGTTGCAGGTAGTGTCTGTGGGAGTTCCTTACCTCAGGGAATCATGCCGGATACCCTCGTACTCCTAGGTTGGGTAGGAGCGATCTTATCGCTGTTACTCTCGGTGATCGCCTATTTTCTGAAGTTGTTGATCCAGGACTTCAGGCAAATCAGGGATCAGTTTCAGGTGCTGAAAGAAGCAGTGGTCCGACTGGAAAGCCAGCAGGAATGGGTTAGGTCTTTTCTGGGCAAAGGAGCTGTTTCGAGAAGCCTGAAGAGAACTAGTATCTAGTATCTAGTATCAAGTAGCTAGTATCAAGAAGCGAGAGGCAAGAAGCAAGAGCCAAATCTCTAATCTCTTAATCTCTTATCTCTTAATCTCAAATCTCAAATCTCAAATTTTAAATCAAAACAATGAACACACTCCAAGAACTCCAATACCGGGCCGTTGCGCCCACGCCTCCTTTCTTCCAAAAGTTGAAGAGAGTGGGATTGATCATCGCAGCCGTAGGAATAGCCGTGGTCACCGCTCCGGGATTCGTTCCCGAGCTGGTGCAGTCCATCGCAGGCTACGCCATCACGGCAGGGACTATCCTGGTCAGCATTTGTCAGTTGACCGTGGATGAAGCCCGACTCGAGGATAAGCTCCTCTCGGGAATACACCATTAACCAAACAGACCCAATACAAAACCCGGACAGGCTTCCTGTACGGGTTTTTTCTAAAGGTTTAATGTATTCCCCTTAAAAAAAGTACTTCAGATAGATGCTTTTCCATTTTTTGGGTTTTCCTAAAACCATCCTTTTTCAACTAGGTTGAAAATGGGACTCATTTTCTGGAAATATGGATCCAACAATTGGGAATATGATTTTGGTCAGAATAATTGACCGGAAATGCAATGTTCTGGCAACAAACTCTAAGTAATAACCTAATGGGATATGCTCAGACAACTATGAAAAATTCTCTAATTGAATAGAGGTATTGGATTTTAGTATAAAATACTAATTTTTTTTCTTGATAATTATTAAGAAAAAATAGTGTTTATCCATGAAAATATCATAAAAATGTTCTTAAATTTTTTTGTGTTTGAATTTTCAAAAATTTTTTTTCAATAAACTCAAAAAACTTATTTCATCAAACAATAATCAGGATGTCCTAAAGAAAAAATATTTCGTCACGCTTTAAATTCGGTTTATTTCAAAATTTTATTTTGAATAATAAAAAAAATAACAAATTTCAATACCCTATATCGGGTATTTTTTATTTTATAGTTTTTGCTGAATTTTTGACATCAGAATTGTTAACCTTTTGTTTTATGAATAAGTTTTTTACCGCCGGGATTTTATTTTCCATGTATGTGTTTTTGCAACCGAGTCAACTTTTTGCCCAGTTGCCGGGGGATGTAGCCTCCCAGATTGAAAAAATTACACCTAAGTCGGCCCAAAATTCCCCCAATGCTGCCGGCATCCAAAAGTACGGGGATTTCAATGTGAACCTGTACACCGGTATACCCGATATCAGTATTCCTATTTTTGAGATAGATGCAGGGTCGATCAAGGTTCCTATTGTTTTAACCTACCATGCCGGAGGTATCCGGTATACTGATAAGGCTTCTTGGGCTGGATTAGGTTGGTCGATCCAAGCAGGTGGGCAGGTCACCCGAACTGTTAACGGCAAAGCAGACGAATCAAATTTTTTGTCCATAACCAATGACTACAACGTAGATCCCTTTAATTTCTGCGCAAATTTTAACTACAAGGAACTAACAGCTACAGGAACCAATGACCGGGAACCGGATTTGTTTTCTTACAATTACCCCGGTGCAAGTGGACGATTTGTCCTGAGACAGGGTGGGCAACCTCCTTTGTTATTTCCTGAAAGTGCAATCAAACTTGTACGCAGTCCAAATTATTTTGACATTACCGATACTCAGGGGTTAATGTATCGTTTTGGCGCGGACTGGAATGGACAGAACGGACATCGCGAATTGTTAAGTAGCTCTTCGGGATCCATTAACACTTCAGCGATCTCAACTTGGTACCTTCAGGAAATTAAAACCCAGCATTCTGATGATTATGTGACTTTTAAGTATCAGGATCTTGGGACAATCACAACCACAGAAGTTGAAAGCAATATTACCCTGATGGACCAGTGTAATACGGGAGATGCGGTTTTGCTTCCCTGTAACTCTTACAGTCCCGTAACCACTTTTGTTTCCACCAGCAGCACAATCACCCAATTAGCGTTGGATGAAATTTATTTTAAGACGGGTAAAGTAAGATTTGTTTTAGGAACTACCCGAACAGATTTGCCGGGAAGTCCATCCATTGAACGCTTGAGCAGAATAGAAATTTATTCCAAGCTAAACGGCCAATATTACCTGGAAAAATCTTATGTATTGCTCAATTCGGGCAATTTCAAGCTTGCCTCCAACAATGGAGATGCTCGAATGAAGTTGGATGGATTGGAAATAAGAGACGGTTCGAATACACTGATAAATAAGTACAGTTTTACCTACCATACCAATACATTTTCATGGGATTTGGTAGAAGGATCTCACCGCCGGGATTTATTTGGATTCTACAATGGGAAAACCAACAACACCAATCTGATTCCTCAGGAATCGGTCCAATATCAAGCCAACAGCTCTACAGGTGTAACGAATATTTCGATCGGGGGGGCAGACAGAAGCACCGATACTACTTTTTACAAAGAAGGGGTGCTCAAAAGAATCACTTTTCCTACTGGAGGATATACCGAATTTGAGTTTGAACCTCATAAGTATTCTGATGCGGGTGTAACCAAATATGGAGCAGGTCTGAGAATCAAGAAAATCATCAAGAATGATGGGCAAAACAGCTATAGCACCCTATACCGATATGGAAACAACGACGACGGATTTGGTCATAAAAATTTTGATGTCAGAAATTTCCATTTTTTAACCACCCAATATAAGCGGGATGTCGTTTCAGGTACACCAAATCAACGTCAGTTTCGGGTTAGGTCATGGGTCTCTAATTCGGTAGTAGGTCCTGGTTTTGATGACAGTCCGGTGGTTTATACCCGAATTGCTGAATATGCCAACGGCACAAATGCAAATGGAAAAACCATTTATGAGTTTGACAATAATGTCTTGATACCCGATGGGGTATTTACGGTCCAATATTCCAATAAAACTTGGAGAAACAGAAAAAGCTGGGAAAGGGGAAAACTTACCAAAGTTCTGAAATATGATAACCTCAACGCCTTAAAGGAGGTGGTTACCAAGTCTTACACCAAGTTTAAGGGACAGACCTTGAATATCGGACAGGCAGGGGCTCAAGTAATTATAGGGGAGGAAGTTGGAGGATTTTTCTACTATTGTCCGGGTACAGGAGGGGGATACCCATATGATGGCCACCGATACATGATTGCAACGCTTACACAGGACGTTGGGGTGTATCTGGAGACTACTTCCAAGCAGACGCTCTATTATGGATCGGATTCGGTAGAAAATCTGACTACCCGCGATTTTAATCCCACCTATCTTCAGCCTAGTTTTGAAGAAACGAGTACTTCACCTAATCCCATTTCTATTCGAAAAATCATCCGTTACAATTATGATATTGTAAATGCAGGAACCGTTTACACTGGGGCCCCGGAAGCCCTGAGGCAATTACTTCTCCGAAACATGCTTACTCCGGTAGAGCAGTATACGCAAGTTAGGGAGGCTTCTAGAGCCAATGTTGTCGTGGCAGGTCAAGTTACCAATTATGCTTTGGTTTCGGGTACGTCTTGGTATTTACCGTCGCAGGCTTACTTTTTGGAAACCGCATCACCTGTTCCCAGTAGCAATTACGCTCAGGTTTCGACCTCTGGAACAAGTGCACTTTCTAGGGATTCCAGATATAGGCTTAGGATGTCTATGACCGGCTATGATACCCGTGGTAATCTGATTCAATATAACCTTTCGGATGGGAGCACTCATTCAATAATCTACGGTTACGAAGGAGAATATGTAGTAGCTGAGGCTAAAAATTCAGCTTTGGGAAACATTGCATACACCTCATTTGAAACTAATGAGAAGGGAGGATGGACCTATGCCGGGGTAGAATCGGATGTGATGCAGGGAGAGGCCAAAACCGGGAATAAGGTATACCTTCTCAATAACGGTCAGGTCAGTAAATCTGTCTCTGGGGCGTATAAACTCAGTTTTTGGATCAGAAGGAATTCAGGTACAGCGGGTACCTTGACTATTAATGGCACTGCCTATACGGGTACAATAGACAACACCTGGCGGTTGGTGGAAGTAAATGGGTCGGGAAGTGTCACCATCAGCGGCTCAGGGACCCTGATAGATGAACTGCGGGTACATCCCACAGTCTCTCAGATGACTACCTATACCCATAGACCATTGGTAGGAATCCGATCCCAAGTTGATCCCCGAAATCAGGGGACTTATTATCACTATGATCCTTTTGGCCGGTTGGAAACGGTGACCAATGACCTGGGGCATGTTTTAAAGCATTACGAATACACCTACATCAAGCCTTAATCCAACTGATATGAGACTCTTTATTTTACTTATGCTTGTTAATTTTTCGATCCCCTGTTTTTCGCAGGATTTGGCTCCAAATGGTAACCTTTCCAAGGGGGATCAAAAGATGTTCGGAATCTGGAAATATGATGTTTCCATCCAAAAAAAGGAAATACCTGCAGCTAAGAATTTTTCAGCCGATGAGGCAGGCAAAGCCGAGGAAAAGAGATTTTGGAAAAAAACCGAATCATGGGTTTGCCACCTGAAAGAGGATAAGACCTTTTTAAGGGCCTGGGTCGAAAACGGGGCTTTGCAGGAAGAGGTGGGAAACTGGGTTTTTGATGAGTCATCTATGATATTGACCTTGAAGCTTGAAAAAGAAGAGCTGGCCTATGAAGTGGTTTTTCAGGAAAAGGGACAGCGTTGGAAGCCACTTAGGAAAGAGAAGGAAGAGTTTAATGTATTGTTTTTGAAACGTTTGGGGTCATGAGATCTGGCCGGTGTGACTTTTCTGCCCCTTTGTTGACAGTCCAAATGGATGGATTTTATGGAGGTATTAAAAATTTAATTATAATCGTATGAAATCACTTTTTGCGTTCGCACTAATTTTTACCCTTTGTAAGGGTTTGTCGGCACAGGTTGTCTCTTCTTCAGCCTGTACCACAGTATTGCCCTCAGCCCCGTCCGAGACTATTACCGCAAGTAATTCAGTCAATCTCATTGCACAAAATGCCCCATCAGGATTTGCGTACCGATGGTACGATTCGAATGGTACTACCTTGCTTTCAAGCAGTCAGGTATTCAGTACACCGATAATTACAGCTTCTCGGTTATTTTATTTGGCCTATGTACACTCTTCTTCCGGATGTTTGACGACGAAGGTGCCAGTCTGGGTGTACTTCTATCCTGAAAATCTCAACTGGGTAAGAGAATACAGTTCACGGGATACCCTGACCAATGCCTTTTCCCTTCGTGGCTCAGCGCATAAGGTGTCCTATAAATCAACCAACTACCATGACGGATTGGGAAGGACTGTTCAAACTGTCCAACTCTCAGCTTCATCGGATGGTTCGGATGTGGTCGGTACCTTGGCTTTCGATGCTTTTGGAAGGCAGTATCGGGACTATTTGCCATTCCCGAATAACGACTCCGGCTCCAAAGGAAAATTCCGGACCAATGCAGCTTCCCTGAACTCGACCTACTATACCACTGCTTACAGTGATTCCAAGGGCTACGCTGACAAGACGTTTGAATCCTCCCCTTTAAATCGCGTGATCAAACAGGGGGTTCCTGGTGTAGCTTGGAATAATAAAGATGTCCAAATCAATGAGTTGACCAATACCGCGTCAGAAGAGGTACGGATCTGGACTTTGGATGGATCCGGTTTACCCGTAACCTCAGCAAATTTTGCTACCGGCATGCTGAACAAAACGGAGGTGTTTGATGAAGATCTTCGGCGGGTAATTGAGTATAAGGACAAGTTGGGAAGATTGATTTTGAAGAAAGTTCAGGAATCGGGCAGTCCATCTGTTACCCATACAGGCTGGCTTTGTACTTATTATGTCTATGATTCATTTGGACGATTGCGGGTAGTAATGCCTCCGAAAGCAGTTTTTGAAATCATCTCAAATAGCCAAAGTTCTACAGCTGCGACCATCCGGGATGGACTGTATTACCTTTATACCTACGATGAAAGGGGTCGGCAAATCACCAAAAAACTTCCGGACAAAGGAATTGAAGAAATGGTCTATGACCTTCAGGACCGCTTGGTGGCCTATCGGGATGCAAATCTGGCAGGTCTGGGCAAGTGGCTTTACACGAAGTATGATGCTTTGGGAAGGGAAGTCATGACTGGATTGGTGACTAATTCGTCGGACAGACAAACGCTGCAAACTACCATCAACACACTTGGTGCCAATAATGCGGTGATCAATGCGACCTCCGGCAAAACGGGAACTACCAATGCGGGAGGTTTCCCTAGAGCCATAGACGGGGGAGAAGGAGAAGTTTTGACCGTCAACTATTTTGACCATTACACTTTCAGAAAAGGGACGCTTACCTATTCCAAACCAAATACCGCTTACCATGATCAGACGACTAAAACCCACGGATTACTGACAGGAAAATTGGTTCGGAATCTAGACAACAACACCTTGTATGAAACGGCCATTTATTATGATGATTTGGGGCGATTGATTCAGACCATTGAGGACCATCATTTGGGGGGTACAATCCGATCCTCTTCCCGATTTGATTTTGAAAACAAGCCTATCGAGACCATTTCCCAACTTACTACCCCGGGAACCCAAACCATTACCAAAAACTATGCTTACAACAATGCAGGTCTATTGACCTCCATTTCCCATAAAATCAATTCAGACCCGGCGGTCACCTTGGTCAATTTTCAGTATGACCAACTTGGGCAACTGACCAATAAAACTTTTCCTGTGGCTGCCAATGCGGCGATGAATTATACCTACAATATCAGAGGTTGGCTGAAGCGCATCAACAATCCTCAGGAAAGCAATGCCACAGACAAAGTGTTTGCTCAGGAATTGTTTTATGAATCGGGTGGTGATTCTCCCCAATTCAACGGAAATATTTCAAAAGCAGAGTGGCGAGGTCAAGACAATACAAAAAGGATCTATAATTATTTCTATGATGCCAACAACAGGATCAAGGACGCCTTGTATACGGTACCGGATTACAGCTGGCAAGATGGAAGGTATAATATTGGCTATGTGAATTACGATGCAAACGGGAACATTCAGACCCTGCAACGAGTCAACCAACAGACTGCCAGTATCTGGGCTTTGGTGGATAATCTCGCCTACAGCTATGGGACGCATAGCAACAAGCTGACCTATGTCTATGATTACCAGACTAATCCAACCTATCTGGCCAAAGATTACAAAAACCTGGGAACCAGTACCTACAATTACGATGCTAACGGAAATCTGTTGGGGAATAATGATCAATACAGCGTGGTCATTACCTACAATCACCTAAACCTTCCCAAGTCCATTGTCTTCTCAGGGACTGGGAGAAGCCTCACCTATTGGTACAATGCCGAAGGAGTGAAGGTTCGTCAGGTAAATGTAGAAGGGGCCACTACCACTACGTTGGATTATTTGGGGGAATTTGTGTTTGAAAAAATCAATTCGGGTGCCAATACACTGTCCTATATCATGCATGAGGAAGGACGCGCTGCCTATGAGAATTCAGCGTTCCAATACGAATTCTTCGTCAAAGATCATTTGGGAAATGTACGTCAGGTAGTCCGTGCACCACAGTCCACGCTTAGAATGGCAACCATGGAGCCTGAAAAGGCCGAAGAGGAGGAGGAGCTGTTTGACAATATCAAGGAATCTCGCCAAGGCGCAAGTGAGCATAACAAGACCCCCGGAGGCTATGCGACAGCGTGGCTCAATGCGGATCGTGGAAGAATACTTGGTCCTTCCCGAAGTCAGGAAGTGCAGCAGGGAGACAGTGTGGAGATCGGAGTTTTTGGGAAATATATGGATCCTAAGAAAGTCAGATTAAGCCCGGCCAGTTTCGTTCGAACAGGATTGGACCAAAAGATAATCCGAACCTTAGGGGAGTATGGTCAGAATCTGGCAGCCTCTCCCAATGAAATAGCGATCGCCAATGTAATCGCCTTGGTAATCTCAGAAGTACAGCAAAAACCTGCACCCGAGGCCTATATGGGCTATGCACTCTATGATTCGGATTCCGTCTTATATGAGCAAGGTAAAGTCGTCTTAAGTAAGGAAGCAAGAAATAAGCATGAGGAACTGATACAAAAGCTGGCGATCAAAAAGGATGGGTATATCGAGACCTATTTGGTCAATGAAACATCTGAAAACGTTTGGTTTGACCAGTTCCGGATCATGAGTACAGGTCCCTTGATCGTGCAGGAGACCCATTATGATCCTTGGGGGGTAGATCTCTCGGGACTAGGATACCAATATGGAGGAATCAAGGTGAATCCTTACCTTTATAATGGCAAAGAGCTGACTAGTGGCCTTGGAGTGATTATGTATGATTACGGAGCGAGGTTTTACATTCCGGCGATTGGTAGATGGTTTGTGCATGATCCTTTGGCGGAGAAGGCGAGAAGACAAAGTCCATATAACTACGCACTCAACAATCCGATGCGTTTTATCGACCCGGATGGCATGGAGGCGTATTCGGTGATGGGGGGGATTACGGTAGATGGGTATTTAGCTCCTGAAGACGTAAACATGCCAATATCCCCAAATGGAGGAGGAAAAGAAGTCCAACGTAAAAATGCAGAACGAGCCAAGCAACAACAAGAATCGCGAAATAGAGTAAATAATGAAATTAGGCAGAGGGCTGGATTAAGGGTAAATGAAAATATGGCTTCAAGTATGTCCTTTCCAGAAAGATCTCTACCAAATTTAATGGTTGCGGAAAGGGCTCAAAATGTAAGTGATTTAATAAATCCAAGCGGTGGAGCATTAAGAGGGCAGGATGCTTATGGAAGTGGGCACTTTGGAGCCTCTCGAGATGGAGGTGGCAGGAAGCATATGGGTATTGATATCTTAACGACTGTGGGTCAAAATTTGGTGTCTCCGGTTACAGGTAGTGCTGTGAATTATACTGGGGCTACCTCTGGAAAGCCTATGATCGATATCACACCTTCTAACTCGACCTTAGGTATTGATAAAGTAAGAATATTATATGTTAATATTCCTTCTGGTGTGAATGCTTGGAAAAAATATAATGTTACAGCTGGGCAAACAATAATTGGCACAGCTGCTAATTTAGGAGCATTGGGTTACCCTAAAGGCATAACTCCACACATTCATGTACAAATAATGGTAAAAGGGAATTGGGTTGATCCAACTCCATATTTCTTTGGACGATAATTTATAACGTAACTATGAAAATAAGTTTTAATTTAGTTTTAGTAGTATTTCTATTTAGCAATAGAACTTGCTCTCAAAGTATTAATGAAAATTTAATAGGTCATTGGTTGTACGTAGGAACAGAGGAAACAAAAAAAGGGGAGATTGAATGTCCTGATCTTTTGGTATTGAACAAAAATGGAAATTATTCTATACTAAATGATTGCTATGGAGGTGATATTGAAAATCCAATAGTTGAGCAAGGCCAATGGAAATTTGATCCTAAAGAAAATAAAATATTACTAACAAATAGGAAGTTTTTTGGGAATTATATCTTTCATGATTCTGTTCCAATACTACAATTGTATGTAAAGATGAGTACAGATAAACTATTAAATATTTGTTTTGATAGAGAGGAGTGTATTATTGAGAATTATGAGAATATTTTAGGCTAAAATAAAAAGTAAATGCAGCTTTTTACCCTCTCTGTTACCAAGGTATTAGTCATAATAATCCCAAATTAAGGGACCATTGCCAAAGTGATTGATTGCCTTAGTAATTTCAGAAGTCCAGCGAAAGCCGGCTCCGGAAGCCTATATGGGCTATGCGCTTTATGATGCAGACAGTAATCTGTATGAACAAGGAAAGGTCATCCTATCCAAAAGAGCCCGAAACAAACACGAGGAACTGATTCAAAAGCTGGCGATCAAGAAGGATGGCTAGATTGAGACCTACCTGGTCAATGAAACGGCTGAGAACGTATGGTTTGACCAGTTCCGAATCATGAGCACGGGTCCACTGATCGTGCAAGAGACCCATGGCGCCTGTCCCGATGAACGCAGCGATATCGGGAATCCTTGGGGAGTGGATCTCTCGGGACTAGGTTACCAATATGGAGAGGACCGAGCGTAAATAATCAGTCTTGTGGACTGATTTAGCGAGGGGCCAGTTTGCAGGGCTGGGTGAATCCTTACCTTTATAATGGTAAAGAGCTGACTAGTGGCCTTGGAGTGATTATGTATGATTACGGAGCAAGATTCTACATCCCGGCGATTGGGAGATGGTTTGTGCATGATCCTTTGTCGGAGTTGATGAGAAGTAATTCCCCATATAATTATACCTTCAATAACCCCCTAAGGTTTATTGATCCAGACGGGATGGCTCCTTATTCAGTACAGGGGACACCGGTAGTTTCAGGAGAAAGTATGAGCCAGGATTGCCCTAATTGCTCAAATGAAGAAGAAAATGGTTCAATATATGGTGAAGGTGCAGTAGTCCAGAATCGTTTTGGAGCATCCCAATATCGGGATGGTAAATGGGTGAAAATATGGTCTGCTCCTATGAGTGAAAATAGTTCTGAAGGAATAAGAATTAATGGGATGTTTGGAGGTGGAAGTAATGGTTCTGGGACCAAAGAAAATAAAAGTGTAGGACAGCCAGGAACCTTAGAGAGCATGATTCCTATTTGGGGAAGTGGTAAGGCTGCAGTAGACGATTTCCAAAATGGTAAATATGGTTGGGCAGCATTTAATTCAGCTATTGCAATTTCTGATATTTTCTTGGTTAAATCTATTGCTACAGGAATTGGAAAAGGTGCTTGGAAATTGGGTTCTCATTCATGGAGCGCTACCAGAAAATGGCTGAATAAAAAAGGCTATGCAGAATCAGGACAACCAGTTCATCACTGGGCTATACATCAATCAACTGCTAAAAAATACGGTTTGGAAGCGGTAGCAAATCAACCTTGGAATTTGATGACATTTCCAAATCAAAGTTTACATTTTAGAGCAGGTCATGGTTTGAATTATTTGGGACAGCCAGGCTATGGGGCATTAGGTCAGTATTGGTATGGTACTCCTACTTGGTTTAAAGCAGGTACTATTTCAGGCGGGGGGCGAATTGTAGATTAAATTGAAAATTATATGCGAGCTGAATTAAAATATCCTGTAATAGTGCTTCCAAAAAAGGATAATATGGTCTATGTATACTTCAAGGAAAAAGACCTTAAATCTACTAGTGAAGAGCTCCTTCGTAAATTAGATTATACAAGCTTTGAATTGATAGACGAATCAGGAGCTAAATTTAAAATTAAGAAAGCGTTTAAAGTAAAATTTCTTGGCTTTTGGGGCTTTAATCCCCTTTTAAAAGGAAGGCAAATATTGATTGATTTTGAGTATGAACCGGAGGTTACACAAGTTTTATTAAGTGATTTCAAAAATGAAGTTTTAAATAGGATTGACATAACAAAATTTATATGGAAATCAGGATGGGATATAATCGAATTAAAAGAAGCGGTAAAAAAAAGTTCTTCATTTAAAGAAATTGCAAACTTGCTTAAGTAATCATGGTGTTTAAATGTTTTACTTTACTTATTGATATAAGTAAGTCACCAAGTCGTTTATAAAACAATAGTCATCAGATTTTCCAAGGATTCCACTGAGTCATAAATTGGTTTTTTTTTACTTAATTCAGTTTGGATAGAAACCGGACTTTGGGGCCTTCCCGGAGCCTTGAGGTCCAACAAGGAGACAGTTTGGAGATCGGGGTTTTTGGGAAGTATGTGGATCCTAAGAAAGTTAGGCTAAGCCCAGCCAGTTTCGTTCGAACAGGATTGGACCAAAAGATTATTCGAACATTAGCCGAGTATGGTCAGAATTTGGCAGCTGCTCCTAATTAAATCGCCATTGCCAATTTGATTGCCTTGGTAATCTCAGAAGTCCAGCAAAAACCTGTTCCAGAAGCCTATATGGGGTATGCGCTCTATGATTCTGATTCGGTTTTATATGAGCAAGGTAAAGTCGTACTAAGTAAAGAAGCTAGAAATAAACATGAGGAACTGATTCAAAAACTTGCCATCAAAAAGGATGGATATATCGAGACCTACTTGGTCAACGAAACTATTGAAAACGTTTGGTTTGACCAATTCCAGATCATGAGCACGGGTCCTTTGATCGTGCAGGAGACGCACGGCGCCTGTCCCGATGAGCGCAGCGATATCGGGAATCCTTGGGGAGTGGATCTCTCGGGACTAGGTTACCAATATGGAGAGGACCGAGCGTGAATAATCAGTCTTGTGGACTGATTTAGCGAGGGGCCAGTTTGCAGGGCTGGGTGAATCCTTATCTTTATAATGGTAAAGAGCTGACAAGCGGCTTAGGTGTGATCATGTATGATTACGGGGCGAGATTCTATATTCCTGCGATTGGGCGATGGTTTGTGCATGATCCGCTGGCGGAGAAAGCAAGAAGGCATAGTCCATACAACTATGCACTTAATAACCCGATGCGTTTTATTGACCCGGATGGCATGGAGGCGTATTCGGTGATGGGAGAAGTAAAACAGGGAGAGCCAGAACCGGAGGATTCAACAGAACAGAGTGTGGTGAATGGAGAAGAAACCAATCCAGAAGAAGATGATTTCTTATGGTCTGATGGTTATGGTTTGCATAGCGGTAACAATTCAACGATTGGGAGAGATTCTTTTAATGGAAGCTATCAGATTGCAGGGCCTAATAATTATCAGGAAATAAGTAACTCTTTTAATAAAATGAAATATGATTACATGTTAGCCGAAAACGTTGGAGTAAATGCTATGTTTAATATGATTGGGCATTATTCAGTCGTAAAAGGTAAAGACGGGAGATATTATTTTAATTCATCAGCAGCAGGCACGACACCTGCCAAAAGTCAAGGAGATGTTACTTTCAAGGGAACGGCTTCTTTGATGGTTGATGGAAAGATGGCTAGTAAATCTACTTTCGCTTATAAAGATGGAATTAATGTTAAATATCCTGATGGGTTTTCAAATTTGGGTGGGGTTAAAATTCAGTTGCCAACCTCTGGAACCGTTGTTGTTAATTTGCAATTTAGTTACCATATAAGGTTTGGCTCAGCTGGTAATAACCATTCTACTACAATGACAATACCTGTCCATATAAGAAGTATAGGGCTACCAAGAAAATAAAATATGAATAATAAAGCTTTATTTTCCATTGTTTTGATCATTTTTTCTTGTTGTAGTCAGGAAAATAGATTAAATCAAAGTGAAATCAATAGTATAAATATTGCAGATTCTATCGCTATAGAACTAAATAACAAGGCTATCAGTCTTATGAGTGACGCTTCCCATGGATATGATTCTCTAAGTAGTATATTATATGATTCTGCTTTAGTTTATTTAGATCAAGCAATTGAAATTGATAGTTTATATCTGTTGGCATACACAAATAAATCTCAAGTCTTGCGAAGAAAAGGGGAATTAGAAGGTGCACTAGAAGTTTTAAAAAAGGTTGAAACTAAAAAACAAGACTTTGCTGAAGTAATAACTGCACAGGGATTTATTCTAGAGAAAATGGGTAAGTTGGAGTTAGCTAAGCTGAAGTATAAGGAGGCTCTTGAAGTGTATGAAAAAAGATTAGAAATGAACCCGAAAAATGATAAAGTACAATCAGATATCGCATTCTTGTATATCTTTTTTGAAGATAAAAGTTCAGCATTAGATAAAATTCTTCAATTAATTATTGAGAATCCTACAAGCGAACAATTAAAAATAATGGAAAGTGTGATTAAGGATTTTGATAAAGAAAAATTTATAGAAGAGTTCTGAAAAATAAAGTATTAGGTTGTTTTTTTTCTTCAATTCCTCAACACGAAAGGAAGTATGATTTGGCGTTCCTTAATAAAATCATGAGATACAGATAGTAGACATTTTGGAGATCGATGAATTTACCTATTCGTACTGATATGGAACCTATAGCGCTCGAAATAGTACAGGGTCAATGTCATTTAGCGGGGCATATCCAGATGGGAAATATCCGGTTTGGTTTGGTATGAATTATAATGTCGATTCTAATGGAAAAAGGGTTGGATCAGTTTATAGCTACATAGAGTTTTCAGACGGCAGCACCAAAAGAGTATCTTCGGCTGCATCTGCAAGGGGTCCAGCATTATTTGGAGCGGGTGGATTTGGGAATATGGGAAGTTTTGGTGAACCTTTAAGAAGTGGTTTTGATTGGGGTTTTGCAGGAAATGTCCTTGGTGTAGGAGGTGTAACATATTCTGGATTAGAAAATACCTTTGCCAATAAATATTGGTGGAAGGATTCTAAGGGCAACTACAATTCCACTAAAATTCTTGAAAAAGGTGCAAATGGGAAGTTTGTAAGGGGGGTTCAAGGCTATAGAAATGGATACAAAAGTGCTTTGAATACGGCAGGCAAATTTAAGGTTGCAGGTAATATTGTTGGTGGGCTTAGTTTAGGTGTAACATATTTACAATATGATCAAGGTCAAATAAGTGGCTTAGAGGCAACTGTAGATGCTTCTTTTGGTGTGATAGGATTTTTTGGGCCTATTGGAGCAGGTGTAAGTGCTACCTATTTTGTTGGCAAACTTGGTTATGAATATTTCAGTGGGAAAAAGGTATTGCCGTGTTCAAGTAATAAGTGCAACGGGTTTGTAAGATAATAATTTCTCTTTAGGAGTTAGGTAGTTGAATTTTCTAATAGGCCTGTTGTTGATT
>NZ_QKTX01000021.1 GCF_003253485.1 Algoriphagus aquaeductus
TCTTCCGAAAAAGTACGCTTCGATTTGATCCTTTTTCCCGTTTTTAGCATCTTGATTCAGATTTAAAAACGGTCAACCTATTTCAGGGAATGACATGTCGAACATCGAATCAAGAAATCCGAACCATTCATTCCTGACGGGATATCGTGTTCCTCTTGCTGGCATCGAATTCTGGAATCCCATTGAGATCCTACGCCAGCGCTTTTTATGGTTGTCACTTTTTGACCCAGGGTTGCACCCTGGGCTATTCAAGGTTGGACTCCTTCGGAGTCGGTGTATTGGGTTTTAAGTCATCATACATGGGGCTTCCGTCTCCGGTCATCGGTATTCATTTTAAATCCCAAATCCCAAATCCGAAATCCGCAATTCAAATCCCCCCAGCCCCCTTTGATTAGGTTCGGTTTTCCAGAATTTCTTTTGGAATAAAAGGGGAGTTGGTCCCCGTTTCGGTCTTCGGTCATCCCGCATCCGATCAAATTCGAAATCCCAAATCCGAAATCAAATATTATTCTCCTCCTTCCCCTCAAACCACATCCTGTTTTTGACAGGCTCGACAAGTGTTAGGATTTTCTCCAAGAGTTCTTCGGGGATTTCCAAGTCCACGGCTTCCAGGTTTTGTTGCACCACGTGGACTTCGCACATGCCGACGATGGTCGTAGCGATCAGGGGATGATCCATGGCAAACCGCAGCGCCACCTGACTCAGGGATAATCCATAGCTTTTGCAAAGGTCCAATAAGATGGGTTGCATGGCTTTGACCTCAGCCGGAGAGCGATGCCAAGGCGGGAGGGAAGCTTCCGAAAGGATCCGCTGCATCAGCGGGGCGGCATTCATCAAGCCAAAGCCCATTTCCTGAGAAAGAGGCACAAGTTCGTCGTTGATCTCGTCCTCCAGCAGGTTGTAATGCGCCCAAGACAAAACGGTGTCGGGATTGGTTTCTCGGGCAATTTGGGCTAAGTAGCGGACAGGAAGTCCCGTAATGCCCCAAAATCGCGCCTTTCCGGACTGAACCACCTCCTGAATCGCCGGTACGGCTTCTTCGAGGATGATTCGTTTGTCCACAAACTCGATGTCGTGAAGTTGGAAAAGGTCGAGGTAGTCGGTTTTGAGCCGAGTCAGGGATTCGTCGATGCTTTGGAGGATTTTTTTTCGGGAAAAGTCAAAGTCCTGTAAGTCGTAGCGGCCGCATTTGGAGGCAAGGATGATTTCTTTTCGCCTTCCTTCCAGGGCTTTTCCCAGTCGGCTTTCTGCCAAAGTCAATCCATAAAACGGGGATACATCCACGAAATTGACGCCATGATCCAAGGCAAGATGGACCGCAGCGATGGCTTCTTTTTCATCCACCGGGTCAAAGACATTGCCCATGGGAGAAGCGCCAAAGCCAAGAATCGAAACGTCTAGGCCGGTTTTGCCTAAGGTGCGGTACTGCATAGGTTATGGGGTAGGTTTGAGCGAATAGAATTCCTGTTCCAAGTTAGGGGAATTTTTAAATGAAGGAATCCTGAAGAGGGTTCAGGAACTAAAAAAGGGAAATGAATGGTAGGTGAGAAAAAGACGGAATCAGGTTGTTTTTAAATTTTAACCGGTTTTGGATTCAATTCTGTTTGCTCTCAAATTCTGTTACCGATTGCGATTTTGACCTAATTGAACGTTTTTTGGAGCGAAAATGCTAATTAGCTTTTGTTGTGACTCTTTTAACCCATTTGCTCTCAAAACCTGAATTAGAGAAATGAAAACCCTGTGGATTACGGCAGAAGGCCTTGAAAAGTTAAAAGCTGAGTTGGACCACCTCTGGAAGGTGGAGCGTCCGGAGACTACTCAAAAAGTCGCTTGGGCGGCGAGCTTGGGGGATCGCTCGGAAAACGCCGATTATACCTACAATAAAAAGCGCCTTCGTGAAATCGACCGACGCGTGCATTACCTTCGAAAAATGCTGGACAACCTGAAAGTCATTCCTTACACTCCCTATCAGGAAGGGAAAGTGATGTTTGGCGCTTGGGTCGAGATCGAAAATGCCAAAAAGCAAAAGATCCGCTTTCGAATCGTGGGCGGGGAGGAGATTTTTGAGCGGAGGGATTATATCTCGATTGACTCACCGATGGCCCAAGCCCTACTCAAAAAGGAGGAAGGTGAGGAGGCGGTGGTTCAGACACCCACGATGCAGATGACCTGGCGAATTGTGAAGATTGAGTATGAGAAGTAGGGTTATTTTTTACCACCAAGTGCACTAAGTTTATTTAGAGGCCACAAAGACGGTAATTCTCAAAGGATTTAGGTTTGGGTAATTAAAAAGTCCGATAAGGAGGAAGTCTTGAAATTGAGTTTTTTACCACTGAGTTCGCAGAGGGAATTGCAAATCCCCCAAGTTACCACCAAGTGTACTAAGTTTATTTAGAGGCCACAAAGACGGAAAGTCTCAAAGGATTTAGGTTTGGGTAATTAAAAAGTCCGATAAGAAGGAAGTCTTGAAATTGAGTTTTTTACCACTGAGTTCGCAGAGGGAATTGCAAATCCCCCAAGTTACCACCAAGTGTACTAAGTTTATTAAGAGGCCACAAAGACGGTAAGTCTCAAAGGATTTAGGTTTGGGTAATTAAAAAGTCCGATAGGAATGAAGTCTTGAAATTGAGTTTTTCACCACTGAGTTCGTAGAGGGAACTGCAAATCCCACAAGTTACCACCAAGTGCACTAAGTTTAATTAGAGGCCACAAAGACGGTAATTCTCAAAGGATTTAGGTTTGGGTAATTAAAAAGTCCAATAGGAAGGAAGTCTTGAAATTGAGTTTTTTACCACTGAGTTCGTAGAGGGAACTGCAAATTTACCAAGATAGAAAAGCGGAGTATCAAACTCCGCTTAGCGTGGTATCAAACCCGACTTTATTACCTTTAAGTTTATGAGTAAATGGAGCTTTACTCGTACTTTTTAAAAAAAAGAAATGACCGAAAAAAGACGGATTTGGCCTTCTTCGGTCTTGTGTCCTCGGTCTTCTAGCTTACAGATTATGCCCATTCAAAATCATCCCATCTTTTACTGTCTTGAGGTAGGTAATCGCTTTGCCATCTTCCCCGATTTCGCAGACCCGATAGGAAGGAAAGGGATTGCCCCAGCTTCCTCCAAAATGTCCTGACCATAGGAAAGGTTTCTTCTTATAGATCATCTGTCCGTCCACATCGTGGTCATGCCCGTGGAAAGTCGCCCGTACATTGGGATAAGACGTGACCAAGTCCAGGAAATCCCTGCATTCCACGCCATGTCTAGTCCAGTCGTTTTGAGAGATGTGGATGAAAAGAAATACATGCGATAGTCTCCGATACTCTTCCAATACCACGCTCGCAAAATCCAAATTGGCACAGAGGTAGTCTCCTGAACTATTAGATGAATCAAGAAGAATGATCCCGATGTCATTTTTATGAATAAAGGAGAAGTTGGTAGGCTGATGCATCACCTCCTGAAACACGGCTTCACTTACCCGGTCGTGATTGCCCCGAGTGGCATACCAGGGCATCTGCAATTGCTCATAGACCTGCATGACTTCCGGGAGAAACTTGGGTTCGTCGTGAATCAGATCTCCGTTGAATACCACAAAATCCACGTCTTTTTCCCGGTGAATCGCATCGATCAGGTTTCGGTGGGAGGTTTCAAAATCGGTGTTGGGTTGGCCCCAGTGCCCATCTGAAGCAGTGATGAATTTGACTCGGGTGGATTTTGGGAAATCCATTTTCCCATAGGAAATAAAAGGCATGGTCATGAGGGAAGTGCCAAGAAGGCCAAGTTTATGCAGAAATGGACGTCGGTTCATTTTGTTAAATTAGACTTTTAAGATTTAGAATTTAGAGGATTTTATCAATGAATCAAAAGGTCGGATTCAACCCCCGCTATGCCTGGGTTCGAATCAGGTAAACCTGAAATGAAAAACCCCATCTGCGCTGGCAAATGGGGCCTGATTCATCTCAAATCTCCAATCTCCAATCAATTCCTCTCGATATACATGACTGCCGAATCCTCGATGTATCGGGCAGGATTGAAGGAGGAATAGAATTTATTTTTCAGAGAGTTGAGTGGGCTGTTGAGGCTGTTGATTTTGGAGGTGAATTCTGCCGGGAATTGGGTTGCATCAGAATAAACGGAAATCAGATTTTCGTATTGCTCGATATTGGCCATCATCCGGGTGGTCAACTGACCAAATCGAAGCCGTAGCGATTGTACTTTATACATGTAGGTTTCCACCTGTCCGAGCCATTTTCCTTTGCTTGAAGGATTTTTGTCCAGTCCGGATAGCTTGTCTGAGATGATTTTTCGGCATTCATTTTTGAAGGCCTCCCGATCACTGTCAAGGGTTGCTTTGAGATATCTGCTTTCGTATCGCTCCATGCTGATTCCATAATAGGACATTTGCTCTTGCAGCAGCTCGGTGTTTTCTTTTTGAAGTTGCTCCAATTCTTTGTTGATCAGGGTCCATTCGTGATCGATGATGGATTTTTGCTGTTCAAATTGGCTGGTCACATTGAGCAAAAGCAGCATTTGGGGTGTACGTTCATAGAGATCTTTTTCCTTCTTTCCCATGGTCGTGACCAAGCTGCTTACCCCTGAAATCGCCGTATTGACCATCGTTCCGTACAGGGGGACCGCCGAGGATGCCGTGCTGATCAGGTTGATCGAGGTATTGAGTACATTGATCAGGGGATCTTCCTGACCTTGTTTTTTATACCATTTGTCGTATTCAGCTTTCCAGGCATTAAACCCATTGTACTGTTGAATTTTGCCAATGTTTCCGAGTTGGGTGAAGAAAGTCTGGGAAGTCAAAAACAAATCCACCGGCTGAATGTCACGCTGAATGCTGAGCAGTTCGGTGAATGCCAATTGTCCGTTGAGGTTGATTTTGGTCTTGGGAGTTTCTTCGAGGATTCTCAGCCGGTCATCCAAAGCCAGTTGGAGTGTCTCCAAATCCTTGATTTTTTCTTTATCGGTGGCAGTTTTGGAGTCGGTGGCGGCCAGTTTTTCGGTGAGCTTGCTGATGAGTTCCTCATTGGTTTTGAGCTTATCATTTAGGTCTTTGAGCTGGGCATCCCGCTCGTTTTTGATTTGCTCGTTGATGGTAGCTTCCTGATTTTGTCCTTTTGCAGAAAAGGTAAGTCCAAGGATCAACAGAAGAAACAGAGAAATCCTGAAGTTCATAGTGCAGGAGGATTTGGGTTTTGTGTCTAGGTGAAAATCACAGGCCTAAATTGTATCCAATTCTGTACCAGTTCGCATAATTGGAAAAATGAGGAGAGGGAATCAGAAAAAAATCCCTTCCAGTTTGCACTAGAAGGGATTTTTAAATTTGGGATTATTTTTTGCGAAAATCTTATTATAAAACTCAGAAATATAGAACATAGAACTCCAAGTGAATCACTCCGGAAATTAGACAGTAAGCTTATAGTCTTGGATCAATACTTCAGCAGAAAGATTAAGCTTTCCGGTTAAGTTCCTCACCATTTCCAGAGTTAGTTTTCTTTTTCGATTGAGTATTTCAGAGACACGATTGCTACCTCCCATTGCATCTGCCAAGTCATTTTGCTTTAAAGAAAGTTGCTCCATTCGAATCTTTATGGCTTCAATTGGATCCGGTGCTTCGATCGGGAAATGCTTGTTTTCATAATTCTCGATCAACAAGGCCAAAATATCCGCTTCATCACTTTCTGAACTCCCCACCGGTGCATCAAAAATTACCTCCAGTCTTTTTAGAGCTCTTTTGTAGTCGGCTTCTGTTTTTATCGGTTTGATTTCCATTTCAAATGGTGTTGGCGTCTTTTTATCATATTCTTGATGAGTACCTATAAATCGGATGAATACCCATTGTTTTTCATAGTTAATTCGGGTTACGAGCCGAAAAGAATTTCCTTTAATGTTAAAAACTACTCTTCCCTCTTTTAAGATACTAGCATTCGCAAATGTGGCTTTGACATCGTTTGGATTTTTCCATGAGGATTTGGTGACAGTTTCGTACCATACTTTGAGATGTTGTTCCAGCTCAGGATGCTGAATCCAATAATCTCTTAATGTCTCTTTGGAAAAAATGCGCTCCATCTAGTTACATTTTAAAAACGCAAATAATTCCCAATTTGGGAATTTTTGTTGTCAAAATCAATGGTTTTGAGTGATTTAAATTTGAAGTAGGTTGGTCGGTTTTTATCTACCCCCAAATTTCTTGAAAAAATTTAACCCGCATTATGCATTAGAATCCGCAGTTGCCTGTTCCGAAGCATTTCGGGAAGAGTTCAAAATGCAAGAAAATCAAGCATTTAACGAATGAGCTACATGCAGCAAGGCGATTGATTTTGAAGCATTTTAAGCTCGGAATAGGAAGTCTAATGAATATTTCGGGTTCAAATACCTAGAGCAAAAATCCCTTCCAGTTTGCACTAGAAGGGATCCATAAATCTCAAATTTCAAATCAGAAATCTCAAATCTTGTTTTCCACCCACCTTCTCGCATTCACAAACGCCTCCAACCATGGGGTGAAATCGTCGTTTCGCTCGCTTGGGTAATGCGCCCAGTTCCAAGGCTTCAGGCTTCGCTCGATATGCGGCATGATAGCCAGGTGACGTCCGTCTTCGGAGGCGATACCCGCTGTCGCAAAGTCCGAACCGTTGGGGTTGCCCGGGTAGGCGGCGTAGCTGTACTTCATGGCGAATTGATAGGCGTTTTCACCTTTTGGAAGTTGGAATTTACCTTCACCATGGGCCACCCAAACGCCCAGGCGCTGTCCGCTGAGGCTGCCGAGCATCACGGAAGTATTTTCCGGTACAGTTACATTCACAAAGCAGGACTCAAACTTATGGCTGGCATTGTGTAGCATTTTTGGCTTTTGATCGTGGTCAGGAGTCACCAGGCCGAGCTCGATCATCAGCTGGCAACCGTTGCACACTCCGAGTGAAAGGGTGTCAGGTCTCGCGTAGAAGTTGTCGAGTGCCTGCTTGGCTTTTGGATTGTAGAGGAAAGCACCTGCCCAGCCTTTGGCCGATCCTAGTACGTCGGAGTTGGAGAAGCCACCTACGAAAACGATCATCTGCACATCGCTGAGGTCTTCTCTACCGGAAATCAGGTCGGTCATGTGTACGTCCTTCACCTCAAAACCTGCGAGCCACAAGGAGTAAGCCATTTCACGGTCACCATTCACCCCTTTTTCACGAATAATGGCTGCCTTGGCTTTTCCTTTGGTGGTTCTGAAAGGATCGACCCCAAGGGTTTCAAATTTCCCTACCCACCCCGGAGCAAAATCATAGCTCAGGGATTGGTTTTTGTAATTTTCAAATCGGTCTTTGGCAAGCTTTTCTCCGCTTTGTTTTCTGTCAAGCAGATAGGAAGACTTAAACCATAAATCTCTCAACTCGGCAACGTCCAAGCTTTGAGATTCCAGATTTACTTTTCCATCCAAAGTCACTTCCGCTAATTCTACAAAGTCGATTTCTGCTTTCGCAAGCAAGTCTACTACTTGGTGATCGTTGGCAACCTGGATCAGGATACCCGGATTTTCGGCAAAAAGGGCTTTCACCACATCCGTTTCGCCCAAACGGGATTCTTTCACGGCAAGGCCGACTGTCTGACTTGGGAAGCACATTTCCAGTAAGGCGGTGATGATACCACCGGAGGAAATATCGTGACCTGACAAGATCAAGCCTTTAGAAATCAACTCCTGAACTGTCTCGAAAGCCTTCGCGAAATAGGCCGAATCGGCAACGGTTGGAGTTTCTTTTCCAACCTTGTTAAGGATTTGGTATAGTGAAGAACCCGCGAGTTTGGCGGAATCCTGGGAGAAATCGAGGTATAATACTTTGCTTTCTGCCTTCGGCAAAAGGGCTGCTTTGACAGTTTTGGTAATGTCGGAGCATTCGCCTACAGTTGAGATAATCACCGTGCCCGGAGAGTACACCACTTTTCCGTCAGGGTATTTCTGAGTCATGGACAGGGAATCCTTTCCGGTAGGAATATTTACTCCCAGCTCAATGGCAAAGTCAGAAACAGCCTTCACTGCACGATAGAGGCGGTCGTTTTCGCCTTTGTTTTTCGCTGGCCACATCCAGTTGGCAGAGAGAGAAACGCCTTTCAGTCCGTCCTGAACCGGTGCAAACACCAAGTTGGTCAATGCCTCGGCGATCGATAACCGGCTTCCCGCTTCCGGATTGGCCAAAGCTGCTACCGGAGCATGTCCGATGGAGGTGGCAATCCCTTTGTTTCCGGTAAAGTCCAGGGCCATCACGGCTACGTCATTCAATGGAAGTTGGATTTCACCCACAGTCTGCTGCGTAGCTACTCTTCCGGTTACGGAGCGGTCCACTTTGTTGGTGAGCCAATCTTTACAGGCTACCGCTTCAAGCTGAAGGACTTCCTTGATGTATTCTGTTAGTTTTCCGGCTTCGTAATCTGCCTCGGCAAAAGTGGAACCCTTTCCGCTTTGGTCCTCCAAGACGGTCTTGGGTGAGGAGCCAAACATGTA
Source organism: Algoriphagus aquaeductus (assembly GCF_003253485.1). Taxonomy (GTDB): domain Bacteria; phylum Bacteroidota; class Bacteroidia; order Cytophagales; family Cyclobacteriaceae; genus Algoriphagus; species Algoriphagus aquaeductus. Next base: position 8,482 of record NZ_QKTX01000021.1, read on the forward strand.
GGCCAAATCCCAATCCACCGGCTTTTCGCCCGTCTTTTGGTTTTCAAAGGTGAAGTGCATATCTCCGGTCGTCTCGCCCACCACATAGAAAGGCGCACGCTCACGCTCGGAAAGTTGCTTGAGGGTTTCGATGTTTTCTTTACCCACGACCAAGCCCATACGCTCCTGAGATTCGTTGCCGATGATCTCCTTGGCCGAAAGGGTAGGATCCCCAACTGGAAGTTGGTCGATGTGGATGGTGCCTCCAGTGCTTTCCACGAGTTCGGAAAGGCAGTTCAAGTGACCACCCGCTCCGTGGTCGTGGATGGAGATGATCGGGTTGTTTTCGCTTTCGGCCATGGCCCGGATCACGTTGGATACCCGCTTTTGCATCTCCGGATTGGAGCGCTGGATGGCGTTGAGCTCGATGGCGTTGGAGAGTTCGCCTGTATTCAATGAAGATACCGCCGAACCGCCCATCCCGATGCGGTAGTTGTCACCACCCATGATCACGATTTGGTCACCAGCCTTTGGTTCGCCTTTTTTGGTGTAGTTGGCATTGGTGAAGCCGATGCCGCCTGCGAGCATGATTACCTTGTCGAAGCCGTATTGCTTGTCGCCTTCTTCGTGCTCAAAGGTCAAAACGGAACCGGCAATCAGCGGCTGTCCAAATTTATTTCCGAAGTCAGAAGCGCCGTTGGATGCTTTGATGAGAATGTCCATCGGGGTTTGATACAGCCAAGGGCGCTCTGCTAAGTTTTTCTCCCAACTTCTTCCTTTTTCGGAACGGGAATAAGAAGTCATGTACACGGCCGTACCTGCCAAAGGAATGGATGCAGTACCTCCCGCCAAGCGGTCGCGGATTTCACCTCCCGATCCTGTCGCGGCACCGTTGAAGGGCTCTACAGTAGTGGGGAAGTTATGGGTTTCCGCCTTCAAGGAAATGACCGTGTCGATTTCGCGTGGCTCAAAAAAGTCTGCCTGATGCTGGGTTTTCGGAGCGAATTGCTGAACTCTCGGGCCTTGGACAAAAGCCACGTTGTCCTTGTATGCGGAAGCGATCCGGTTGGGATGACGTTTGGAAGTTTCTTTGATGAGTTGAAAAAGCGTCATTGGCTTTTCCTCGCCGTCGATGACAAAGGTGCCATTGAAGATTTTATGTCGGCAATGCTCAGAGTTGACTTGGGAAAAGCCGAATACTTCAGAATCGGTGAGTGGGCGGCCAAGTTGCTGAGAGACATTTTCCAGGTAATCCACTTCTTCCTGACTTAGCGCAAGACCTTCCGACTTGTTGTAGGAAGCAATATCCGTGATGGCCTTGATCGGTTCGGGCTGGAGATGGATGTCGTAGATTTCCTGATCGAGTCCCTCGTATGCTTTTTGGAGCATAGGGTCAATTTGGTCTCCTTCGCTCATCGGAAAAAACTCTTCGATGCGCTGAATGCCCTGAATTCCCATGTTGACCGTGATTTCTACGGCATTGGTGGACCAGGGAGTGATCATTTCTTTTCTCGGTCCGGAGTATTTTCCGGCTACTTTTTCACCTGAGATCAGTTGGGCTTCGCCAAAAAGCCAGGTGAGTTTTGAGAGGTCTTCAGTGCTGAGCGGGTGGGGAACTTGAACTCCGTAGATGAGTTTCTGAGGGGATTCAAAGAAGAAAATCATGTCCTTGGGCTGGTAAGATGCAAAGGTAAGGATTTGAGATCGATTGGAAAATTGGCGGATTGAAAGATTTGAAAATTGAGAGATTGAAAAATTACTCCTGCGCTAAGAGGAGGCTTGCTTTTTTTGAAGAAAAGAATTGGAATAGCCTAATTCATAAGCGCTCATTCATTTTAAGGGATTGGCTGGGAGATTTTTTTGGATGCCAGAAAATTTGCGGCTGCTTCGATCAGGCCTCCGTGGCCGACGGGCAGGATGATCTTTCGCAGATGGGGGATTTTGGAACTGAAGCGCTCGAGATTTTCAGCGGTGACCATTTTGTCAAATTCCCCAATAAACAAGGTCATGGGAATGGGTTTGCTTCTGGACTGTCGGATGATTTTCCCCAGTTGAAGTTGGATGCCGCCAAATACTTTCCAGACAAAATAGGCCTGAGCACGTTTGGATCGGGTTTCCATCTGGGTTTTGACAAATTTCACCAAGCTTTTTTCCACCAATCCCACTGCATTGAGTCCCTCTACCATCCCAAAAAAGCGATTGGGGCGAAACACCACTCGTTTAAAAAGCACATGGAAATAATTGGGATAGCTGCTCATGCTGTACCAAAGGCCTGTTTTGATCCCGTCGGGAGCCAAAAGGGTCAGGCTTTTGACCGATTTGGGCAGGAGCTCATAGGTCAGCAAAGCAAATTTTCCGCCCATGCTGTATCCGATCAGGTGAAATTCTTGGAAACTTTCCTTTAGCTGGAGTTCCCGGATAAATTCTCTCCACTTCAATCGATCTAAAGGTGATCCCACATCGGTCCATTGGCTGCGTCCATGGTAAAACATGTCGAAGAACAAAAAGGTCTGACCCGGTTTTCTGATCTGATCAAAAGCTCCCATGTCCTGATGGGTTTGCCCAAATCCGTGGAATATCAAAAAAATCTCCGGCCCTTGTCCTGATTTTTGGTAGGCCCACTTTCCAGAGCGATGATCAAGGAAATCCATTGACTTAGAAATTTTGTACGGAATTTAATTCAATTCCGGGAATTCAAGATCTCAATTTTTTTGATTTTAGAATAAAATTTTGTCTTACATGGACATTTTCATCTTTTGTTCGATTTTGTACAGGTTTGATCTAAAAATCAAAAATAAAATTCTTCATAAAAACCTTGGAAACTTTGAACCAATCAAAAGTTTCCATAGTTTTGTTTCCAAATTCGAGAGAAGCCTTGGAGACTAGAGAGAGAATTTTAGAAATAGCGACAGAACAATTTGCCCGTTTCGGTGTCCGAGCCATCACGATGGAAGACATCGCGAGGCAGGCTGGGATTTCCAAAAAGACCATTTATCAGGAGTTTTCGGATAAGCGAGATTTGGTCAGGGCGGTATTTTCCAATATTCTGGATGAGGACAGAAAGCGCCTGACGTTCATTTTGGAATCTGAAGATGGGGTGATTGAGCACCTGGTGCAAACTTCCAAGATGATGCGAGAACGACTTTCTTCCATCAATCCCATGGTAATCCTGGAGGTCCAAAAGTATTTTCCGGAGTCTTGGAAAATGTTTGAAGAATTTAAGGAATGCATCATTCAGATGGACCTGGTCAATGTTCTCGAAAAGGGCAAAGAATTGGGGTATTTCAGGCCTGAAATTGATTCTCAGATTTTGGCCAAGGTGAGGATGAACCAGATAACCTCTGCATTTGATCCGGCCAATTTTACCAATCCGGAATACAATTTTGTGGAAGAACAGCTGGTATTGATGGACCATTTCTTACATGGAATTTTTACGGAAAAGGGGAGGCAGGCTTACCAATCCCAAAAAGAATTATTGAATTGAAAACCCGATTATTTATGAAGAAATACCTGTTAGGTGCTTTTATTCTTTGGAGTAGTTTTTCTTTAGCCCAAGCTCAGCAAGTGGTTGAACTCAACCTGAACGAGGCTTTGGAATATGCCCTGGAGAATAATGCCGCAACCAAAAATGCCCGGTTGGAATTGCTGATTTCAAAAGCAACCATCAAAGAGACCACCGCACAGGGCTTGCCTCAGCTCACCGGTTCTTACAATTTTGACTATAATCCCAAAATTCCTGTAGTTTTTCTTCCCAATCAGCCTCCTTTTGGAGACCCCACCAATCCGAGTGATGTGTTGCCTGCTAGATTCGGAGTGAGTTACTCGTCCGGCTTGGGAGTCAATCTTAATCAGATGATCTTCGACGGTTCCTTTTTTGTAGGCCTGAGAGCGGCAAGAACCTTGGAAGAGTTGACAAACAAAGACCTTCAAAAAGCTGAAAACGATGTGGTTGAAAATGTGAAGAAGGCGTATTTCGGTGTTTTGGTCAATCAGGAAAGAATCCGATTGGCGGTAGCCAACCTTGGCCGAATTGACACGCTGTTGAAGGAAACCAAAGCATTGTACGAAGCAGGGTTTGCGGAGAAAATCGACGTTTCGAGAATTCAGGTTCAGCGTAACAACATTTACACGCAAGTTCAAAGAAGTCAAACGGCATTGGAGATCAGTAAGCAGATTCTCAAAGTCCAAATGGGAATGCCTATTGAATACGATATTCTCATTCAGGAATCACTCAAAGAGATCAATGCTCAAGAAGATGTCATGCAGCTGATGAGCGATCAAGGAAGAGATCGGATCGAATTGGAGCAGATTGCCACCCAAATCGAACTCACAGGTCTGGATTTGAAAAACAACCACGCGCAATACATGCCGAAGATTAATCTCGTGGGAAATATGAGACGAAATGGGGCGGGAAATGAGCTTCAGACGGTATTCAATAGTAACAATTGGTTTGGATCCTCCCTGATCGGGGTCAGCATGAGTGTTCCGATTTTTGACGGGTTGGCCAAATCCGCCCGAATTCAAAAAAACCGGATTCAAATCTCCCAGCTTGAAAACCAACGGATGTATCTGAAAGAGAATTTCAAAAACGAACTATACACTGCCAAGTCAAACCTCAGAAATGATCTTTACATTCTGGAGGTCCAAAAAGAGAATTTGGAATTGGCTAAAGAGGTTTTTGAGATCGCTCGGATCAAGTATCAGGAAGGCGTTGGCTCCAATTTGGAAGTAGTAGAAGCCGATGCTGCCCTGATCGAAGCAGAGATCAATTATTTGGGATCACTCTACGATAGTTTAATCTCCAAAGTAAATCTTGAAAAAGCCCTTGGTCTATTGAAGGCCGATTTGACTAACTAAACCAACGCTTGCAAAATCTCAATTCATTTCTATGAAACCTGTAATCAAATTTTTACCTCTGTTGGCATTTTCCGTTTTGGTGGCTGCCTGTGCTACCAACGAAGGTGTAGATGCAAAGAAAGCTGAGTTGGAAAAGCTTAAAAGCCAGCTTTCTGCCCTGAATACTCAGATCAAAACTCTCGAAGCAGAGATTGCCAAAGAGGATCCCGAATTCGCAAACGCCAATAAAAAGTCTTTGCTGATCACGACTGCGGCGGCCAAAAAGGGCGAATTTACCCACTACGTGGAAGTCACGGGTTCTGTGCTATCCAAAAAGAATGTAAACATCAGTGCCGAGACGGCCGGTAGGATTCTTGAGGTTCCCGCCATTGAGGGGATGCGAGTGAGCAAAGGGCAAATCCTGGCCACCATTGATGCCGAATCGATCCAAAGAAACATTGAAGAAATGGAGAATAATCTGGCATTGGCCAGGACTGTCTTTGAAAAGCAGGAGCGGCTCTGGAACCAGAAAATAGGTACAGAAATCCAATACCTGGAAGCGAAAAACCGCAAGGAAGGATTGGAGAAAAGTCTGGCTTCGATGAAAACCCAATTGTCCAAGACCGAAGTTCGTGCACCTTTCAATGGTACTGTCGAAACCGTCAGGGTGAGATTGGGTGAATTGGTACAGCCGGGAATGACCATGTTCCAGTTTGTGGGTGAAAGTGACCTGTTTATTGAGGCAGACATTTCTGAATCCTACGTGGGTGTCTTATCCAAGGGGGATTCGGTAGAAGTATCATTTCCTTCTATCAACAGATCTTTGAAGACCAAAGTCTCTGCCATCGGATCCATTATCAATCCGAACAACAGGACATTTAAAGTAGAGGTATTCCTCCCTAATATTCCCGAAGTAAAGCCGAATATGATTTCGGTTTTGAAAATTCAGGATTACAAAAACAAGGAAAGCGTCATCGTGCCGGCCCATTTGATTCTGGCAGACAACAGAGGAGACTACCTATTTATCGTGGAAAACGGAATCGCGAAAAAGAAATACGTGAAACGGGGCTATACCTTCGGTGCGGAAACCGAAATCGTAGAGGGATTGACCGGAGTTGAGACCTTAGTTGATAAAGGTTTCCGTGAAGTAGGGGATAATTTTAGTGTGAATATTTCACAGCTCTAAACCATGACAGATTTTCAAAAATCCAAAACCATCCGCGAGTTTGGATTGTCCAGCTTCAGTGTGGACAATTCCACCTCCGTGGTCATTTTGACTCTTATTATTACGGTGTTGGGTCTTGGAGCTTACCGCACCATGCCCAAGGAAAGCTTTCCGGAGATAGTCATACCTACAGTTTATGTAGGTACGCCTTATCCCGGCAACTCTCCGGTGGATATGGAAAACCTGATCACCCGGCCCATAGAGAAAGAGCTGAAAGGTCTCAACAATGTGAAGGATATCAAGTCCACTTCAGTGCAGGACTTTTCATCCATTGTGATTGAGTTTACTCCTGGAGTACAGATTTCCAAGGCTATCCAAGACGTGAAAGATGCGGTGGATAAGGCAAAAAGTGAACTTCCGACAGATTTGGATCAGGAGCCCAATGTATTGGAAGTCAATACGTCTGATTTTCCGATCATGAACGTCAACATCTCCGGACCGTATTCCGAGCAGGAATTGAAAAAGTTTGGAGAATACCTGGAAGATGCGATCGAAAAACTCCCTGAAATCTCCAAAGCAGACCTTGCGGGGACTGTGGAACGCGAAATTCAGATCAATGTCGATCCCTACAAAATGGAAGCAGTCGGGGTTAGCTTCGGAGATATTTCCGGGGCAATTCAGGCAGAAAACCTGACCATTTCAGGAGGAAGTATCAAAAGCGGAGACTTCGAGCGGACGCTCAGGGTAGACGGGGAGTTTTCATCTCCAGACGAATTGCTGGATGTGATCATCAAGACTGACCAGCAAAAAATTGTTTATCTCCGAGATGTTGCTCAGGTAAAAGACACCTTTAAGGACCGAACCTCCTATGCCCGTAGCAAAAATCTACCGGTAGTCACCATCAATGTGACCAAAAGAAGCGGAGAAAACCTGCTGGATGCGGCAGACAAAATCAAGACGATCATTGAGAAGACCAAGGCCAACCGATTTCCAAAGGATCTGGAAATATCCATTACCAATGATCAAAGCAAGCAAACCCGGACCCAGGTCAGTGATTTGGAAAACTCGATCATTTTCGGGATTATCTTGGTGGTATTGGTCCTGATGTTTTTCATGGGATTCCGGAATGCCCTTTTTGTGGGTTCGGCGATACCCTTATCCATGTTTATTTCCTTCCTGATCCTCAATGCCTTTGGGATCACCCTCAACCTGATGGTGCTTTTCTCCTTGATTTTGGCTTTGGGGATGTTGGTGGACAACGGGATCGTGGTCGTGGAGAATATCTACCGACTCATGCAGGAAGGTAAGCCTACGATGCAGGCTGCCAAAGAAGGCGTGGGAGAGGTGGCTTGGCCGATTATTACGTCTACAGCGACTACCTTGGCAGCTTTTCTTCCTTTGGCGTTTTGGCAGGATATCGTGGGAGAGTTTATGAAATACCTTCCCATTACGCTGATTATCGTGCTTTCCTCTTCACTTTTTGTCGCCTTGGTGATCAATCCGGTGATGACTTCCATGTTTATGAAAATAGAAGACATGACTAAGGAAAAACCAAAACAGCGGTTTATCCTGATTTCAGGGACTTTCTTGGTTTTAGCGACGATTTTCTACCTGTTAGGCTGGACTGCATTCGGCTCACTTTCCTTGGTGGCCTCATTGCTTACGCTGTTCAATGTCTTCCTGTTGAGAAAAGCCATCAGATGGTTCCAAATGGAATTTTTGGTGAAGTTGGAAAATGCATATGAGGCTACTCTTGGTTTTGCCTTGGATGGAAAAAGACCTTATTTCATCTTCGGTGGTACCTTTGTATTGTTGATTTTCTCCCTTGTTCTGTTGGGAATCAGATCGCCCAAAGTGCTCTTTTTCCCGGATAATCAACCCCAATTGATCAACGTATTTGTCGAGTTTCCGATTGGGACGAGTATCGAATCCACCAATGCATTTGTAGATGTGATGGAGGATGAAATGATGGGAGTACTGGAGCCTTTTGGGGGGATTATCGAGTCGGTCATTACCCAGGTAGGGCAAGGCACAAGCGATCCCACAGAGGGGCCAAGTACACAAGCTACACCGCACAAAGCTAAAATCACCATTGGATTTGTGGACTATATTGATCGTCAGGGTATCAATACCAATGAGGCTATGGAAACCATCCGTGACTTGGTGGAAAAATATCCCGGAGTGCTGATCACGGTCAATAAGCAGCGCAATGGGCCACCGGTTGGAAATCCGGTCAATATTGAGTTTGTCGGAGAGAACTTCGAGCAATTAATTGAATTTGTGGAGGAGACCAAGCTTTATCTTGAGTCGAACTCCATCCCGGGCTTGGAAGAATTGAAAACGGATTTGTCCTTGGGAAGTCCTGAAGTGGTCATCCAGATTGATCGGGAAAAAGCCCGGAGATTTGGGCTTTCTACTTCGACTATTGCTACGGAATTGAGGACTTCACTTTTTGGATTGGAAGTTTCCAAATTCAAAGAAGGAGAGGAAGATTATCCTATTCAGCTTCGATTGGATGAGAATTATCGATACGATATCGGGACTCTTGTCAATAAGAAAATCGGTTTCAGGGACAAGTTTGGAGATAAGCGGGAGGTTCCGATATCAGCTGTGGCCAATATCGAATATGGATCTACCTATGGGTCTGTGAAGCGAAAAGATTTGGAAAAAGCAGTGACGGTATTTTCCAATGTGTTGGATGGATACAATCCTACCGAAATCAACAATCAGATCAAATCCCTAATGGCGAATTATGAAATTCCGGAGGGGATTACCGTGAAATATACCGGTGAACAAGAAGAGCAAGCCAAATCTCAGGCGTTTTTGCTCAGAGCTTTGGGTATCGCTGTTTCTCTGATATTTCTGATCATTGTGGCGCAGTTCAATTCGGTGATCAGTCCGTTTATTATCATGACTTCCGTATTGTTTAGCACGATCGGGGTGTTTTTGGGATTGGTCATATTCAATATGGATTTTGTGGTGATCATGACTGGCATTGGAATTATATCCCTGGCCGGTGTAGTGGTCAACAACGCCATCGTATTGATTGACTACACCGACTTGGTAAGGGCTCGGAAGCGGGAGGAAAAAGGCATCAAGCCCGGTGAATATTTGGAATACCAGGACCTATTGGGAAGTATTATCGAGTCTGGAAAAACCCGTCTCCGCCCCGTGTTGCTTACCGCTATTACCACTGTGTTGGGATTGATCCCTTTGGCAATCGGTATGAATATCAATTTCAGTACGTTGTTGAGTGATTTTGATCCACAGTTTTATGTGGGAGGCGATAATGCAGCCTTCTGGGGGCCGATGGCCTGGACTGTAATATTTGGGCTAACCTTTGCCACAGTCATTACGTTAGTGATCGTACCAGTCATGTACCTGCTGGCGGATAAGCTTACAATGAGAATCCGAAAGTTCAACGCATGATTGATTAAGGTTGGTGGTTTTTTTTGACAAAACCTCCGAAGCAATGCTTCGGGGGTTTTTACTTTTTTAAAGGGGATAAGCCAAGGGCATTTCTTAACTTCGCCTTCCCAAAAATTTTGAGAGATGCAGGAATTAAAATGGTATGTCATGTACACCGCGTCGCGTTCGGAAAAGAAAGTGGCCGATCGGCTAAAAGAACGCGGGTGGGAGGTTTACTTACCAATAGTGGAAGAGTTGCGGCAATGGTCTGACCGAAAGAAAAAGGTTCAGCGCCCACTTTTCAATGGATATGTATTTGTAAAAACACACCGAAACCAACTTTGGGAGTGTCTTCAGGTGCCGGGGGCAGTGAAGTTTGTTCATTTTTCAGGGCAGCACGCCACCATTCGGGATGAAGAGTTGGATATCATCAAACGCGTAGTGACTACCGGTGTAGCTGTGGAAACAGACGGTACGGAGATCGAACCGGGAGAAAAGGTGAAAGTTATGGGCGGACCGCTTCAGGACATGGTAGGAGAGGTAATCGAAAAAGGGAACAAGGATTACTTTCTGATTCGTATACCAGGCATCATGCAAAATATGTTGATTACCATCGAGCGAAAATTTTTGCAGGTGGTTTGATGCTTAAAGAACAATCAGATTGGAAGCTATTTTGCAGGAATACGATTGTTCCCCTGATTTTGGGTCTGATGCTTCGAACTTCCCGACTTTCGTCGGTAAGGTGCTCAGCACAGGCGACCGATGACAGAAGAATTCAAGGAATTGGCTTTTTCAGGTTCATTTAACCTTTGAAGAACGTTACTTGCAAAGTTCCGTATATCCTTAAGGACTAATACAATCACACAAAAAAAAGGCGATTTCTCGCCTTTTTTTTGTAAACTTAAATTTCTTTTTATTCTTGAGTTTTTGGTACAAAATACCGGCGAAAAACAAGTTGTGCCTGAAATAGATGGTCGCCAAACCGGTTGTTTCCCACATTCCCATCCAGATTGTCCGTGAAAGTCCATAGCATAGTACCTTCCCCTGCCAAATCCGAGTAAGGACCTATGCGCAAACTCAATCCGGCTCTCACCGGAACGTAACCGGTTGTGATTGTATGACGGGTAGGGTCTTCTTCCGAATTAAACGATTTGGTCTGTTGCGTGAATACCTGCATTACTCCGAGTCCTGCCCCTCCATACAGATTTACCTTACTCCTATGCATGTGATTGGCATATGGAATCAGGTAAAAGCTGGGCATCATATCAAAAAAATAGGCCTGCCCCTTGGCGGTGAATGCAGCATTGTCAAAAAACCATTTATCCCGGATAGTGGTCGGGGGATTCCCCCCGCTACTGATCCATTGGACACCGGTCGTTGTCCTCAATTCCACCATGGGACTAAGTTTTTTGGTCAGACCTAGAGAGAAAGCGGGCTTAATTTCAAAATTCAAGTCTCGGTATTGGCCACCATTATCAAGGTAAGCAAAGGAGGGCCCGACTCCCAGGGTCAAAATGTTGTCTCTTGAGATTCTTTCCTTGTAGAAGTTTTGTCCTTGGCTTGACTGAATTGCCAGAAAAATAAAGGTGATCAAGCAAATGTGAAATAAGGGTTTCATGGATCTAATGAGCTGGTATTCCGCTGTTTGATGGATAGGAAAATAAAAACAACAAATATGCCATGATGCGAAGAGAACGAATACCGATTGCTTCGATTCCCCGGATTAGGCTCCCTCAAAAGCCTGCTGGATATCGGCTTCAGTACTTCTAAGCTTTGATCGGCAGTGCTTTACCAATTCTGCAGCTTCTTTGACCAAAGATGAAAGTTCATCGACGGTCTTGTTTCCTTCCTCAAGTTGAGTCAATATGGCTTCCAGGCGCTGCATGGCCTGGGTGTAGGTTAGGTCACTCATTTTTCTTCAATTTGGGTAATAGTACTGCTGATTTTTTGGTCAATGGTGTAGGTAGTGAGTTGATCTCCCGGAGAAAGATCCACAAGGTGAACCGGTTTTCCTTTTGCTTCGGTTCGGGTATACCCTTTTTTGATGAGAAGCATAGGATCCATTTGATGGATCAATGTTTCTACATGGTTTAGCCTATCGACTTGAAGTTTGAGAAAATGGTCAATCCCCTTTTTCAGGTTTTTCTCGTGACTCTCAAGAGCAATCCATTCTTGACGAATCAAATTCTTGGCTGCTTGCTCGGTCCGTTTGGCAAAAGTTTTCACCCTTTCATTTTCGAGACCCAACCGGTTGCCGGCGAGTGATTTGGTGCGAAGTGATAATTGCTGAATCTTTCCTTCCTCCTCTTTTAGTTTGGAGCGTGTGGTCCGATCTAATCGCTGGAGGATAAGACTGAGATTTTCCTCAAATTCCCGAAATCCGGACAACAGAAATTCTGCAACAGCTGTTGGGGTTTTCAGTCGGGAATGCGCCACCAAGTCTGCCACTGTCTCGTCTCGCTCATGGCCAATTCCTGTAAAAACGGGAATCGGGAAGTTGGCGATTTTGGCTCCCAGTCGATAATCATCGAAGCAATCCAAATCCAGCTGAGCCCCACCTCCCCGGATCAGAATGACCGCTTCAAATTTTCCTTTTTCAAGCTGAAGTTCCACTTGCTCAAAGGCCGAAATCAGGCTTGATACAGCCTCATTTCCTTGCATCAGGGAATTAAAGAGCTGATGGCTTAACTGATAGCCGTAAGGGTTGTTTTCCAGTTGATTTACAAAATCTCCGTAACCGGCAGCTGTAGCACTGGATATTACGGCAATTTTCTGAATTACCGGAGGCAGCGAAAACCTTGCATTCAGTCTAATTAGCCCTTCTTTGGTAAGCCGGTCAATCGTTTCCTGTCGCAAACGGGCTCTTTCCCCCAGTGAAAAGGAAGGATCGATGTCCTTGACATTGACGCTAAGGCCATATACAGGGTGATAATTGACTGCCACTTGGGCAAGTACCTTCATGCCATTCTTCAGAGTCGAACCAGTGACGCTTTCAAACTTCGCGGCAACCGATCGGTAATTAAACTGCCAAAGGTTTGCCTTGATTTTTGCGAGGACTTGGTTCCCCTGCTTTTCTACCAGCTCAAAATAGACATGCCCTTGTGGAGCTTGGCGGAAGTCAGCCAATTCCCCGATTACCCAATACACCGGCTGCAGGTGACTCTCCAGCGTAAGCCGGATCTGCTCGGTAAGTTGGGAAATGGAAAGGGGATTCATCGGAATTACTTTTGGTATGCCGATTTGATCTGATTGCTGAGCTCCAGACTGGCCCGTAGCATGGGTAATCTGACCTGGTCACTGCTGATGATCCCCATGTGCAAAAGCAGGTTTTTGATGCCTACCGGATTGCCTTCTGTGTACATCAATCCATTGAGATCTAGCAAGGAAAAGCAAGCCTCCAACGCAGAAACTGAATCTCCGTGAGTCAATGTCTTGAAGGTCAAAGGAAAGGCATTGGCCAAAACGGAGATCACGCCGCTTCCGCCGATACTCATCATTGCCTTGGTCAACAAATCATCTCCCGATAGGAGAAGAAAGTCCTTGGGCATTCCAGCAGCTATTTGCATGCACTGTTCCAAATTGCCACTGGCTTCCTTCATTCCGATGATATTCGGATGATGAGATAGCTTGAGCGTAGTGGAGGCAGTCATATTGGACATGGTACGGCCGGGGATGTTGTATAAGATCACCGGTGCCGGAGAAGCGTCTGCAATGGCGGTGTAGTGGGCAATAATGCCCGCTTGACTGGGCTTATTATAATAGGGGCTCACCGAAAGAATAGCTGCCACTCCATAGAAGTCAGTAGATTCGATTTCATCCAAAACTGCCTGGGTGTTATTCCCTCCGATTCCCAATACCACCGGAACCCGACCGTCATTGTATTCCAGACAGGCTTTTAGCACCTGTTTCTTTTCGGCAGATGTTAGTGTGGCAGCCTCTCCGGTAGTGCCGAGCACCACCAAATAATCTACCCCGCCGGAAACTACATGATCGATCAGTTGCTTCAGACTGTCAAAGTCTATCCTGTGATCGTCATGAAAAGGAGTGATCAATGCGACTCCGGTGCCTTTGAATGCGTTCATGGTTTTACTGTTGGTAGGGGTGCAAAGATAAGGGCTAGGATTGTTTTTGGGCCTCCAGAAATGTAAAAATTGCCTCTTTCCCAATATTCCAAGAATTGAAAAAACATAAGTGAATCTCTTGGTCTAAACCTTACCGATTTCTCATTGGTGTTGAGGTTCAGAATAGGGGTATTCTTTCATTCCGCTCATCGGACCTGCTTCCCATATTCTGTGATAGCCCAAAAAATCAAGAACCCACTAATTTTTCAATTGCATTTTCGCCAATATCCTGCGTTAATTTTTGGATACCAGGACTTTATCAATCCGTTGTCCATCTTTATCGACCACTTCCAATTTGAGGTTTTCAAAGATTACACTGTCACCTACCTCAGGGATGGAATGAGACCGATGAAGGATGAGTCCTGCCAGTGTTGTGAAATTTTTTGTTTTGATCGGGTATTCTATCCCAAAAAACTTTAGAAAATCAATTATTGGGTATTGTCCATCCACTAGCCAGCTATTTTCATCCCGTGCCACGATTTGGTATTCTTCCTGACCTTGCTCGGTGGAGTCTCCTACCAAGGCATCCATTACATCATCCATGGTGATGATCCCCACAGTGACCCCATATTCGTCGATCACGATACCATAGTGCAATCCCTTTTCTTTGAAAAGTTCCAGTGCCTGATAGGCAAACATGCTTTCATTGAGAAAAAGTGGCTTTTTAGCTACTTTTTTCAAATCAAAAGTATCCTCCTCCAATATGTCAAAGAGGTCTTTGACCAAGACTAAGCCGATTACATTATCCAAGTCATTTCCCGCACAAAGGGGGTAAGCCGAATGCTTTTCTTCTTTGATTTTTTTTCGGACAATTGATTCGGTATCACCCACAGAGAAGTAAACGATTTCGCTTCGGTGGGTCAGCAAGGTATTGACTCTCCGGTCACCTAATTCGAAAACGCGCTCGACAATATCCTGCTCAATATCCATGATTTCACCACCTTCTGCACTTTCTTTGATCAGTGCTTTCAGTTCCTCTTCGGAAATTTTGCTGTCAGTCCGATTTTTGATTCCAAAAACTTTTAGAAGCAAGTCATTTGAAAAAGTCAACAACCAGACAAAAGGGCTGGTGATTTTGGATAAAATATTCATCGGCTTAGCCAAAAACATTGCGATGGGCTCCGGAAAAGTCATCCCGATTCGCTTGGGGACTAATTCACCCAAAACGATCGAGAGATAAGTAATCAAGATCACGACCAACCCTACGGCCAAGGGACCTGAATACGGTTGCAAAAAATGGACCTTGGAAATGAGGTTTGCAGCGTCCTCTGTGAGATTTTCTCCGCTATAAACGCCCAATAAAACCCCGATCAAGGTAATACCAATCTGTACGGTAGACAAAAACCTGCCTGGATTTTCCGCTAAATCAAGGGCTGCCTTAGCGCCTGCCTTACCTTGCTTTTTGAGACTTTCAAGTTTGAATTTTCTGGATGAAACCAATGCCAATTCGGACATGGCAAAAACGCCGTTGAGAAGCACAAGCAGGAGAATAATCAGGAGTTCCAAGGTTTGGACAGATTTTATCTAAAATTAGCAATATGATGGGATTAAAATATTTAGGGCTACAAATAAGATGGGACCTGCCCAAAAGACAAGTCCCAAATGAATCAAACGGCAAATTCTATCATATTACTCAAACTGTTCTTACCCAGCCCATTGCAATCTGGGACGGCCACTTTGATCCTTTGAAAGATGATGCTTGAGGTAAGTGAGCCATTTTTTCGCGATGGCATACTCATCCGCCAAGTCTTGAACCTCATCTTCGTCATAGATCGGGATACTTTTGGATGGTTTGGACGGATCCTTGAAATGAATGACCAAATCGAGGTATTCCAACTTTTGTCGGCGTTCATTTCCAGCTCTGACTTCCCGATAATGAGAGTCCAGGCTGACATGATCTACCGCATCTAGGCGTACACTTGTTTGCACCGGAAATTGCCCATGCTTGCAGTACACCAATATGTTTTGTTGGCTGTCCAAACCCAGGGTATAGTGATTTCTCCAGGACTGAATTTTATCCAAATGCAGTCCCTCGGTAAGGGTGAATTCCTGAAAGCTGACTGCGTTATTTTTTTCCTTTTGTCTGGATTTATAGATATAGAATAAATAAGGAAAGCTGACTAACAGCAATCCAAGGGAGGTGTAAAACATCCCAGAAATGGTGATTTCCATGATTATTGTGAAATAAAGAAGCTGATAATTGAGTTTACAAAGAGCGTAAATCAGCTTCTCCTACCAGGTATAAAAAAAATGAATGAAGGTAGACTTGACGTCGAAAAGTGGCTGGTGGTCATGTCGCTGCGGATGAAGCATCTGCACACAAACCGGAATTTGCTCCCAATGAAACAGGTATTGAACCGAATGAAATGGAGTTTTTAGATCAAGGTCAAAACTGGGAGCTTCAGGAAGTTGGATGGATTCAGCGAGATTGGAACCTCCTTCATCCAGGATATAAAATCCCTTTTCATTTTCAGTAGCCTGAACTTGAGTCGGGAAACAAAAAATAAGTAGCAATCCAAGCAGCCAGTTGGTTAAAAGAAGGATTGCTAATCGTTGTCTTTTCATTTCGATGTAAGTGTACGCAAAATTTTATCAGACCGTGATTTAATTCAAATAATTTTTTTCAGAAAGCCTTATTTCGAAATAAAATTTAATTTTTCATGCTTAAAAACGAATAATAATCCGATTTATGCTGGGTGGTTCAGTTTTATAGTTTGTGCACTTTTCAAATTACCAGATACAACTTATCGAAAGGATAGGATTGGCAAGGGGATAGGACTTTAGGCTTTTCAGGAAGGAAACGAAGGCTATTTGGTGCTAAATGGTCAATCCAAGATTTTTCTTTTTCAGTAAATCCGCCTTCTTACAAGTAGGCTTAGCTGGCATTTGAAATTTTTCGAGAAAAGGTTGTATTTCTTGGTTATATTGCTCACCCTGATCTCCCGGATCCGCTCCAATTGTTCATCGAAATAGTCCTTCCCCAATTGCTTCTCTTGCTTCTATTCTCCAATCATCCTCAAAAACTCCTCCTCCGAAATCAGTGGAATCCCCAGTTTTTGAGCCTTTTCCTTTTTGCTCGGGCCCATTTCTTCTCCTTCGATGATAAAGTCGAGATTTTTGGAAACGGAAGAAATGTACTGTCCTCCGTGCGCCTGCACAAAGTCAACGATCTCATCCCGCTTGAAATGCTGCAACTTACCGGAAGCCAAAATTCGTTTTCCCTCTAGAGCATTGCCTAGCTGAACGGTTTCGGATTGCTCGATTTCAAACTTGAGCCCATGACTCTTGAGCCGGGCGATGCTGTTCAGGTTTTCGGGCTGTGTAAAAAACTCCCGAATGCTGTGCACGAGCGTTTCTCCGACACCGTTGATTTCCAAAAGCTGCTCAGCACTAGCCTCCTGAAGTTTTTCAATGCTTCCAAAGTGCCTTGCGAGCAATACCGCAGTATTTTCTCCGATATTCCGGATCCCCAAGGCAAAGAGAACTTTCTCAAAAGGCTGCTCTTTGGACTTGAAAATCCCTTCCATCATATTGGAGATGACGCCTTCTTGGAAGGTGTTGGCTTTGAGTTTTTTGATTCGTTCCTGGATTTCTGAGGGCAAGTCAAGGTCCAGTTCGAGTAGAATCATGTGAACCGTGCCGTGCTTTTTGCTGCCTTCGAGAATTTTTTCAAAGCTTACTCTTCTACCCAGGAAAATCTCCAAAACTACCGCCACAGGCACATAATCTTCGACTTTCATCAGGTCGGTGTGCTGATCGAGATTTTGGAGTAAAAAGTCCACCATACCCACGTTGGCGGGTACTTTCTTTTTCCAGGCCCGAATCTGAGCTTGGAATGCTCTTAACCGATCCCGAAGCGGGAGGTGGGTATTTTCCAATAGAAAGTCCTGAATTTGCTTGAAGGAAATCCCTTCGGTCAGGGCGAAAAGAGCCTTATCCAAATTGATGTAAAGCAGGCCAGTTGCCTCGCGCTCATACTGATCCTGACTCATTTCCAAGCCGAGCAAATCGGCCTGTTTTTGATCCAAATCATAGATATCCGCATAGGTGCTGATAAAACCCTGATCGATCAGGGCACGGATTCGCTCCGTGCCCAGCGAATCAATGTCCATAGCCCGCTTGTGAACAAAGTGCTCGATTTTACCCAAAACCTGGGGAGGGCAGCCCACCGCATTTGGGCAATAATGTTTGGCTTCCCCCTCTTTTCGGATCAAACCGGTGCCGCATTCCGGGCAGGTAGTGATGTACTGGATGGGAGGAGCGCCGTGTTTTCTTCTTGAAGGATTGACCGCGGTGATTTTTGGGATGATTTCTCCTCCTTTTTCGACAAAGACAAAATCCCGCTCGTGAAGGTCCAGTCGTAAGATCTCATTGGCATTGTGGAGGGAAGCCCGCTTGACGGTAGTGCCGGCAAGTTGGACTGGAGCCAAATTGGCTACTGGTGTGATCGCCCCGGTTCGACCGACTTGGTAGGTGATCGACAGCAATTCCGTTTCGGCACTTTCCGCTTTGTATTTGTAGGCAATAGCCCAGCGGGGATTTTTGGCGGTGAAGCCGAGCTCTTCGCGCTGATCGTAATCGTTGATTTTCAGCACCACTCCATCCGTATCCAAGGGCAAGAGGAACCGCTTTTCTCTCCAGTCTTCGATGTAGTTCAGGACTTCTTCGATGGTGGAGGCTTTTTGATAGGTGGGAGACACATTGAAGCCCCAACTCTCGATCAGATGGATGGCTTCGTCGTGTTTGGATACTCCGATTTCATCACCGAGGAGCTGGTAAAAGTAGCAGTTCAATCTACGCTTGGCGACCACCCCGCTGTCCTGCATTTTTAGCGTTCCGGAAGCAGCATTTCTGGGATTGGCCATCAGCGCTTCGCCCTTGGCTTCCCGCTCCGCGTTGATTTTTTCAAATTCTTTCAGCGGTAAAAAAATCTCCCCGCGAACTTCAAATTTGGCGGGAACATTTGCTGCTTGGATGGTCAGTGGAATATTTCGGATGGTTCGGACATTGGCGGTAACCTCATCCCCTTTGAAACCGTCGCCTCGGGTGACAGCTCGTACCAGCTTTCCATTTTCATAGACCAAAGAGATTGCCACTCCGTCAAATTTCATTTCGCAGAAGTACTCGTAATTCCGATGTCCCAACCCTTTGGCCACTCGATCGTCAAAAGCCCGGAGTTCTTCGATGGAATAGCTGTTGCCCAAAGAAAGCATTCGGTATTCGTGCTCCACCGTCTGAAATTCCTTGGTGACCGTACCACCCACCCGTTGACTGGGACTGTCGGATTGCAAGAGATCCGGAAACTGGGTTTCCAGCCGGATCAATTCCTCGAGTAGCTGATCAAATTCGTAATCAGAGATCTCCGTTCGGCTTTCCTGATAGTAGAGCTGATTGTGGTGATTGATTTCTTTGGTCAGTTGGGCAATTCGTAAGGAAGCTTCCGCGTGCGTCATGTTTGGTAAAAATTAAGCAGGGTAAAATTAGAAGGATTGAGCCGAGATTGGAAAGTTTTTGGGAGGAAGTATGGGGGTTGCGAAGCGGGGATAACTGGAAATGCAGCAATTCCGCAATCCACAATCCGAAATCCTAAATTCATTTCCCTTTTTATCTTTGCCATACTATGAGTAAAAAACTGGGTATAGAAGGTAAAATTCTGGATGTAGCCTATCGGCATTTTCTGCAAAAGGGCTATCGTCAGACCACCATGGATGATATTGCTCAGGATTTGGGAATGAGTAAAAAGACACTCTATAAGTATTTTCCGGGAAAACTAGAGCTTCTGGCTGCCTGCTTTGAAATCCTGAAAACCAAAATGACAGCCAAAGTGGAGGCCATCCTGGACAATCGCCACCTTTCTTTTCCGCTCAAGCTGAAGTCTTCACTCACGGTCATTGCTACCCATTTGGCCCCAATCAATCCCGATCTTTTCGAAGATCTGAGAGAGCATGCTCCTGAAATCTGGTCTGCGATGACTGATTATATCAACGAATCGGCTTACCTGAGATTTGCCAAACTGATCGAGCAGGGCATCGCGCAGGGCTTGGTCAATTCGAGAATCAATATCAGTCTGATCGTGATGCTCTATGCGGCGGCAGTTCAGTCGCTGTTGGATCCGAAGTTTTACAGTCAATTTCCCGACCCCATTCAAAAAGGGATCAAAATCCCTCCTTCGGATATTTACGATCAGGCGATTAGTATTATTTACCATGGGATTTTGACCGAAGAAGCCCGAGCCGAATTTATCAATGCCTAGAATCTCCTTCGGTCGATTTTCCTATCTTTGGCCTCGGTTTTAGAGGGCAAAGTAAATCCAGCTTCGGTCTTCTGTCTTTGGTCTCCCATCTGATTTTACCCATGAGCAATAAAAATTTCAAGCGATACACGATTACTTCCGCACTTCCCTATGCCAACGGCCCCTTGCATATCGGCCACTTGGCAGGGTGCTATGTGCCTGCGGATATTTATGTCCGCTACCTCCGGTCTCAAGGTCGGGACGTAGCCTTTATCTGTGGTTCGGATGAGCACGGCGTAGCCATCACCATCAAGGCTGGAAAGGAAGGCAAAACGCCTCAGCAAGTAGTCGATCACTACCATGCAATGATGAAGGAGAGTTTCCGTGAATTCGGGATCAGTTTTGATCATTATTCCCGAACCTCTGCCAAGATTCACCACGAGACCGCTCAGGGATTTTTTACCGATTTGTATAAAAAAGGTGAGTTTCTGGAACAGACCACTGAGCAATATTTTGATGAGGAAGCTGGTCAGTTTCTGGCAGACCGCTACATCGAAGGTACTTGCCCAAAATGCGGAAATGAGCATGCTTATGGAGATCAATGTGAGAAATGCGGTACCTCGCTGAGCCCAACTGACCTGATCAACCCAAAATCCAAACTCAGTGGCAGGACTCCCGTCCTGAAGGAAACCAAACATTGGTTTTTGGACTTGGCTCGCTACCAAAATTTTCTCAAAAAATGGATTTTGGAAGATCATGCCGAGGATTGGAAAAATAACGTACTCGGACAGTGCAGATCTTGGCTGGAAGCCGGTGACGGACTTCAGGCCCGTTCCATGACCCGAGATTTGGACTGGGGAATTCCGGTTCCTTTGAATGATGCCCAGGGCAAAGTGCTCTATGTGTGGTTTGATGCGCCGATCGGATACATCTCTTCGACCAAAGAATGGGCGGCTGAAAAAGGAATTGACTGGCAACCTTATTGGAAAGATCAGGATACCAAGTTGGTGCACTTTATCGGTAAGGACAACATCGTCTTTCACTGCATCATTTTCCCGGCCATCCTGAAAACACACGGAGGCTACGTGCTTCCGGAAAATGTGCCCGCGAATGAGTTTTTAAATCTGGAAGGAGACAAGATCTCCACTTCCCGCAACTGGGCCGTGTGGCTCCACGAATATTTGCAGGAGTTCCCGGGGAAACAGGACGTACTCCGCTATGTACTGACTGCCAACGCTCCCGAAACCAAGGACAACGACTTCACCTGGAAAGATTTCCAAGGTCGAAACAACTCCGAGTTGGTCGCTATCTATGGCAATTTTGTGAATCGAGCCGTGGTGCTGACACAAAAGTTCTTCAATGGAATTGTTCCTGAAAGAGGGGAATTGAGAGGAATTGACCAGGAAGTGCTGAAGGAATTGGAGGCTTTTCCTGCAAAAATCGAGGCTTCGATCGAGCGATACCGATTCCGGGAAGCTTTGTCAATCGTGATGGATTTGGCCCGAATGGGAAATAAATACCTCGCCGATACCGAGCCCTGGAAAGAGATCAAAACCGACGAGCCTCGGACTAAAACCATTTTGAATATTGCCTTGAATATCGCCGCGAATCTGGCGATCGTATCAGAGCCTTTCTTGCCTCATACTGCGCAAAAGCTTTTCGATCTTTTCGGAATGGAAGGCGGCACATGGGCTGAGGCCGGAAATGCTGAGCTGATACGGTCAAGTCGATCCCTCGGCCAAATGGGCCTTCTTTTTGAAAAAATCGAAGACGAGACCGTAGAAAAACAAGTCCAAAAACTCCTGGATGCGAAGAAAATGAACGAAGCTGCCAATGCACCGGTGACACCGATGAAAGAACTGATCACTTACGATGATTTTGCCAAACTCGATATGCGAGTCGTGACGGTGTTGGAAGCGGAGCGTATGCCCAAGTCCAAAAAACTTCTTAAGCTGAAAGTGGATATCGGCTTGGGACATCGTACTGTCCTAAGTGGAGTGGCGGAGCATTTCGAGCCGGAGTTTTTGATCGGAAAGCAGGTGACCATGCTGATCAATCTTGCTCCGAGAAAAATGATGGGAATCGACTCGGAGGGGATGATTTTGATGGCAGAAGACAAAGACGGCAAGTTGAAATTGCTCTTACCGCATGAGGGTACGGCAAGCGGATCTACCATTTCCTAAGCTTTTCACAACCAGGCTTATCAATAAGCCTCAACCATCCAGGGCTCAACTTTCTGATGATTTTTGTCAGAACGTTGAGCCCTCATTTTTTTCTTACTATTTAAAAGAGGAGTTATTGTTATTGATCTTGGGAAGTGATAAAAAAGATTCTCGTCTCTCTTTTTTTGAAGCTCAAAGCATTTTATTTACACAAATCTTCGAAAAGTTCAATTTTTGTCAAAATTCCGGAAATCACTTTTCAAAGATGTTCTTTTTAATATTTACCTTTCTGTTGCTTAATCCCAGTCCTAGACCGCTTATCACCCAAAAATGCCGGAGTCGAGTTCCAATAAGTCGTTTCTCATGGTCTCTTTGCTGATCATTCTGATCAGTTCAATATTCTTTACTATAAATTTTTCCAGTCAGGACAAGCTTGCCACCTATAGTTTTCAAACCGAATTGGAGATCAATAGCCTCAATTCTCTGTTTAAAACCCATTATGACCTTGTACTTGAAAAAAGGAAATTTCAGTCTCTTTTAAGTCCAGCATCCAGATCAAATTATATCCGGCTCAAATCAGAATTGGCAAATGAACTTGATTCCCTTCGGATGGGAATGAAGCAATTCCCTCAATTTGAAGCTAATTACACTAACCTGTTTCTCGCTCTTGAATCCCGATTGGAGCAATTGGATAGGCATTTGGCTTACTTTGATCAATTCAGCGTCGAAGTAGCTCAGCAGAAAATACAAGCCGAAACCGATGAGATTCAAAGCCGATCCGCAGTGTTGGAGCTGGCTTATCAGCAGATGCTCAAAGATCTTTTGGCAGAAAGAGACCAATTTACCCGCGATTACTTCGCTAAGGCTAGATTCAATTACATTGGCTTTATTGTATTGTTTGTAATCTCCCTGGTTTTGTTGGTGGCGAATTATTTCCTTGGTCAGAAGCAACAAAAACTTAGTCTGGAGAAGCAACAGCAGCGTATTCAATTCGAACTGGCCCAAAAGGATACTCAAGACTTTCAGACCTCGTTCGATAACGCAGCCATTGGAATGGGCTTGGTTGACGATTCCGGAAGGTGGATTCGGGTCAATTCGAGCTTGTGTAAGATGCTGGGATACACGCCGGAGGAATTGATCAATCTGACTTTCCAGGAAATTACCCACCCCGAGGACCTTTTTGCTGATTTGGAACAGGCCAAGCGCTTGAGAAATAGGGAAATAGAGTCGTACACGATTGAGAAGCGATATATTACCAAATCGGGAGAAATTGTGTGGATCAATCTGAATGGTACCGCCGTTTGGGAGGAGGATGGCCATTTCAGGTATTTCATCGCTCAAATAGAAAATATTACCCCAAGAAAAAAATACTTCGCCGACCTAAAGGTACAGAAAGAGCGATTTGAGTACGTCATCGAAGGCACTCAGGCCGGTACTTGGGAGTGGAATGTTCAAACCGGTGAAACAGTGTTTAATGAAACCTGGGCAAACATTATTGGCTATCAGCTTGAGGAAATCAGTCCGGTATCGATCGATACTTGGATGAAGTATGCCCATCCGGATGACTTGGAACAGT
Source organism: Algoriphagus aquaeductus (assembly GCF_003253485.1). Taxonomy (GTDB): domain Bacteria; phylum Bacteroidota; class Bacteroidia; order Cytophagales; family Cyclobacteriaceae; genus Algoriphagus; species Algoriphagus aquaeductus. Next base: position 31,961 of record NZ_QKTX01000021.1, read on the forward strand.
CGAACCAAAAACTTCAGGCTTGTTTCAGTAAAGCCTCGGATTACTACGAATGCGAGTGCCGAATGCGACATAAGGATGGGCACTGGGTTTGGGTGCTGGATCGGGGCAAAGTGATGACCTGGACAGCAGACGGAAAGCCTGAAAAGATGTATGGCACCCATACGGAGATTTCCAAGTTCAAAGAGCTCGAATATGAGCTGAGTGCCAAAAATGCATTTACAGAGGCAGTTTTGGATACCATCGATGTGGGCATCGTGGTGGCAAATGCAGATGGCCAGTTGAATCGGTTCAACAAGGCCACTCTGGAATTTCATGGACTGGAATCAAAAAATATTTCTCCGGATGAATGGCCGGAATATTATCAATTGCTAACTCCAGACTTGAGCGCCCATTTGAGTAAGGAAGATGTTCCACTTTATCGTGCCTGGAAGGGTGAGAAATTCGAAAACCGGGAGTTTGCCATAAGACATTCCTCCGGTGATATCCGGCACATCAGCTGCTCCGGCAGTCCGATTTATACCGAAAATCACGAGTTTCTCGGGGCAGTGGTAGCCATGAAGGATATTTCGGCAGAAAAAATCTATAAACAGACCTTGCTGGAAAGTGAGCGGAAGTTTAAGGGGATTTTCAATTCCACCTTTCAGTTTATCGGATTTTTGGATCTGGAGGGGAACCTGCTGGAAGCGAATCAAACCGCCCTGGATTTTGGTGGACTGCGTCAGGAAGATGTTGTGGGGAAGAAATTCTGGGATTGTCATTGGTGGCAAGTTTCTCCGCAGACTCAAAAACAGCTCCAAGATGCTATTCAAATGGCCGCAAAAGGTGAGTTTGTACAATATGAAGTAGCGGTCTGGGATAGAGATAAGAGACCCGTAACCATCTTGTTTAATCTAAAGCCTATTTTCAATGAGGAGGGAAAGGTCTTTGCGATTATTCCGGAGGGACGTCTGATTCAGGATATCGTGGATGCCCGAGAGGCGCTGAAGGATAAAAATGTGGAGCTTCAGCGTTTTGCTTCGGTGGCCTCCCATGATTTGAAGGAACCTCTCCGGATGGTGATCAATTTCCTTCAACTCCTTCATAGAAAATACGATCCCATTTTGGATGACAAAGGGCGGCAATACATTCAATTTGCCGTGGATGCCTCACAGCGGATGAATACCCTGATTTCAGAATTGCTGGAATACAGTCAGTTGGGAAATTTGGATACTCCTAAGGAATGGGTGGATACCAATTCGATTGTTCAGACAGTTTTGGATTATTATTCAACTTCTTTGGAGGAATCAGGCGGACGGGTTTTTTTCAGTTCTCTGCCAAACCTATGGGTAAGGAAAGTGCCATTTGAGCTCTTGATCCGAAATCTTCTTGGAAATTCCCTGAAATACCGAAAGCCAGAAATCCCACCCCAAATTACCCTTAGCGCCATGGAGCTGGAAAATCATTGGGAGTTTGCCGTAAGGGATAATGGAATAGGCTTTGAACCGGAGCATGCCAAATCCATCTTTCAGATGTTCAAACGGTTGCATACGAGGCAGGAATTTGCCGGTACCGGGATGGGGCTTGCTACCTGTCAACGGATTGTCGAACAGCATGATGGCGAAATCTGGGCCGAATCCATTCCCGGACAGGGCAGTGTTTTCAGATTCACCTTAGCAAAACCGGACAGCTGATGAATCCAAAATATGCCGCTTAATAGGATTAAGCCTTCTGAATAAGTTTCACTCTTTCCAAAGGAAGTAGTGATTGCCAAAACCAACCAGATTGATTTGTCACCTTAAAAGATCAGAATAAAAGTTTGGATAGGAGTTGATGCTCGGGTTAGTAAGCCTCTTACTCAAAACCGAGAGGATTTAGTTGGAATTAAATTTCCGGGAATACTGAATAAATCACTGATTACCTACTGTATTTTACACTTTATATACAAAAACCGGTCATTCCAATAAAAGAGAGAAACGCTAAAGTCTCGCAGCTGATACAATAGCTAATTTGTATCGAAATCATTTGAGTTGGTCGGCTTTATCACCCCATCGAAGCCCCAAGATCAAGTAGATCCGTATTCACTGTGCCCTGCTATCAAGTTACTCAGGTACAGTTTGCCTCGGGCAAGAAATGAACCATTGGGCTTATCTCCCCACTTATGAAAACAACACAAAAAATAAACACGATGGTGTTTATTCAGGTGTCCCCGGACTATTGTCTGGAGGATACACCGGCTGAGCAACTCGCCAAAATCTCCGAGGGTCTGGGATTGGCGGTTGTCAAGGGGGATTATTTGCCTGACTTGATGCTTCCAGCCTACAAAGAAGACTTTATTTCCTGCCTGAATAGAGGGTTCAAAGGAGAAAGTTTTTCAGTAGAAATCCCATTTCCCTGCTCCAAAAATCTATTCAAAAAATGTGAGGTGACGGTATTGCCCCATTATGTGACGGGAGAGGAAATAGCCAAAATTGGGCTGGGAATCCGATGTATGGATCAATTTTTCGTTGATTTGGCCTTGATTCAGTCAAATAGCCTTCTCAGCACGATGTTCAATTCGGTATCTATGGGGATCTGCATCACCAATAGAGAGGGGCTTTTTGTAGAAGTCAATCGGGAATATTGCAGCATTTATGGGTACACGAGAGAAGAGCTGCTTGGAAAGCATTTCACATTGGTGTTGGACTCCAAATACCATGAGTGGATGAGCCGCCTGCATGGGGATTTTTTTTCCAAAGGACAGGAGCCCCCGTCTGAGGTAGAAGTACTTCACAAAACCGGAAAGATCCTAACGGTCAGGATTTTTGCTGATAAACTGACTACTCCCGAGGGAGAGGAATATAAGGTTACTTCGGTCACCGATATCACCGAACTTAAAAATCTTGAAATCCAAGTCCAGAATTTAACCCGAAATATTCCGGGAATAGTACTCCGTTATGAGTTGAGTCCAGAAGGGAAGGACCGGATTCTGTATGTGTCTGAAGGAGTCAAGACCTACTGTGGGGTAAGCCAAAAAGAGGCAATGGAGGATGTATCCAAAATCTGGGATCACATCGATCCAAGGCATGTCTCACAGGTCAAAGAATCCATAATCCAATCCGCAAAAAATCTCACTACTTGGGAGTCTGAATGGAGATTTTTCCATCCTGATGGAAGTGTATATTGGCATAGAGCCAGCGGAAATCCCCGAAAGCTTTTGGATGGTACCCTGATTTGGGATTCGATCATTTTGGATGTGACTCAGGAAAAAGAAGCTCAACTGAAGTTGCAGGATTCCGAAATCAGATTTGAGAAGCTCATCAGTGAAGGGGTGGAGATGATTGCAGTGCTCAATTCCAACGGTGAATATATTTTCAACAGTCCTTCGTATTCCTCTTTTTTGGGTTACAGCTTGGAGGAACTGAAGGGGCTACAGGCTTTTTCATTGATTCATCCAGACGATGTGCCGCAGTTGTATGCCTCCTTTCAACAGGTTTTTACGGTCAAGAAAGTGTACTCACAACCTTACAGGTTTCGTAAAAAAGACGGGGAATACATCTGGCTCAAATCTGTGGGGACAAACCTGCTGGATGATCCTCATATCGGCGGTATCATCGTCAATAGTTCAAATATTTCAGAACTCATCAAGACCGAGACCGATCTCAAATCCTCCGAACAGCAGTACAAATACCTTTTCGAAAATAATCCGGGAGCCATGCTCATCTGGGATTTGGAAACTGCTCAAATTCTGGATGTGAATGAATGTGCCTGTGAAATCTATGGCTATACCCGGGAAGAGTTTTTAAATATGTCAGTCTATGACATGCGCCCGAAAGAAGAAGTGCCAAAGTTTAAAGAGCAATCCAAAACCGAAAACTGGGTAGAGTACGAAGGTGTCAGGCTATATTATGGGATTTCTCGCCACATTGACAAGGCTGGAAACCCACTGGATGTCGAGATCAATGCCCAAATGATCACCTATAAAGGGCGGCGAGTCTCCTTAGTCTTAATGCACGATGTGACTCAGCAGCTTAAAGAGGAATTGAGGCTCAAGCTTCTCGAAAGTGTGATTACCAATGCCAATGATGCGGTAATTATTACTGAGGCAGAGCCTTTTTCATCGCCCGGGCCCAGAATTATCTATGTCAATGAGGCATTTACCAGGATGACCGGCTATTCGGAGGAGGAGATTTTAGGAAAAAATCCCCGCATCTTGCATGGCCCCAAGACGAATTCCCCGGAGTTTGCCCATCTCCGAAAGGCTATGGAAGCTTGGCAATCTTGTGAGGTGACTGTTATCAATTACAAGAAAAACGGGGAGGAGTTTTGGAATAATTTCTCGATCAGTCCCTTGGCAGATTCAAAAGGGTGGTTTACCCATTGGATTTCGATCCAACGAGATGTCACAGCCCAAAAAGTAGAGGAGCAGAAGCGAGAGCTGGTTTCACAAATCATGCTGATCTTTGGAGAGGAAGAACGGTTTAATTTGGCCTTGGATCGAAGTTTGGAAAAACTGGTCCAGTTCAAAGAACTCGATGGGGCAGAGGTTTGGTTGGTTAATGCCGATCGGACAAAGGTCAATTTGGTGGCCCGATTTGCCCAAACTGACAAGGGAAAAAGGTTTATGGAAATTTCTTCCCATATCCAAAGTTTTAAACCTGGTGAAGGGCTGCCCGGAAAAATCTGGGAGGCCAATCGAAATCTTCAAATCGATGAGTCCTGTTCAGAGGAAGAGTTTCCTCGAAAAGAACTGGTCTTAAGTTCAGGACTATCCACTGCGTTCGGGCTTCCGCTTCATTACAGTCAGGAAGTGATCGGCGTGATCGTTTTTGCCACAGATCAAAAAAATGGAGCAGTGAATTCGGCAGTTGAGGTTTTCGAGCCGATGACTGATATGCTGGGTGCTGAAATTCATCGAAAAAAGGTACAGGATGAGCTTTCCCAGATCTTTGATACCGCTCAGGATATCATTTGTATCTGGGGTTTTGACGGGAAGTTCAAGAAAATCAACAAGGGGGGGACTCAGCTGCTCGGTTATTCTGAAGAAGAGCTTCTGGCAAACAGAATAGATTATTTTCTTCATCCAGAGGATCATCAAAGTTCTGAATCTGAGCTTCAGAAGATGAGAGAAGGAAATCGTCAGGCGCAGTTCATCAATCGATTTATTACCAAAGAAGGACAGACCCTTTGGCTGGACTGGAACAATACAGTGGTCTACGAGGAGGAGCTTATCTATTCGGTAGCAAAGAACATCACAGAGGAGAAGGAGCTCGAGGATCTGTTGGAGCGAGCCAATAAGATGGCGAGAATCGGATTTTGGGATGTAGATGTGCGGAAGGAGACCCAATTTTGGAGCGCTGTGACCAAAGAAATCCATGAAGTGGCCAACGATTATTTGCCCACTGTGCAGGGAGGAATCAGTTTTTATGCTCCGGAGGCTATTCCTGTGATTACCGAAGTTTTTTACCGATGCCAGGATACCGGAGAACCGTATGATCTAGAGCTTCCCATAATTACCGCCAAAGGGAAAAAAATCTGGATCCGAACCCAAGGACAAGCAGAGTTTCGGGATGGACAATGCAAGAGGGTATTTGGGATTATCCAGGATATCACCGATCTGAAAATCGCTCAGATTGAGCTGGAAAAATCTTTCGAGCAAAAAAACGCCATCTTAGAAAGTATCGGTGATGCCTTCCTATCCGTGGACAAGATGGGGACCATCACCTATTGGAACCAAGTGGCCGCCCAACTTTTTGGAGGTACCAAAGAGGAGCGGGTGGGAAGCAGTGTGTGGAGTTTGATTCCATTGACCCAAGAAAATATCACTCTAGGCAAACTTCGTGAGGCTATAGAGATAGGTAAAGTGCTTCGTTATGAGCAGTATTTTCAGCTTTTGGGCAAATGGCTGGAGATATCTATCTACCCTTCGGAAATTGGACTCTCGGTGTATTTGAAAGATGTTACCCTTCGAAAGACAAGCGAAGAGTTAATCAGGCAGTCCAATGAGCGATTTGAACGGGTTTCGGAAGTGACCAATGATGCCATATGGGATTGGGACGTTAGGGCAGACAAGCTCTACTGGGGGCCTGGTTACAAAAATTTGTTTGGATTTACTTACGATCCGCGAGAGATTTCATACGATACTTGGGAACGACACATTCATCCTGAGGACTTGGAAAGAACTCTTGAGGTCGTTGAAAACGCCATTCAGGATGTTCACAATGCCCACATTTACAACGAATACCGGTTTAGAAGACATGATGGAACCTATGCATTTGTTACCGATCGGGGAATGATCATTCGGGATCATCAGGGGAGTCCCTTGAGGTTGGTCGGAGCAATCACCGATATCACTGAGCGGAAAATGTATGAAAATTCACTCCGCGAACTCAATGAGAAACTCGAAGCTCGTGCAAGAGAATTGGCTATTTCCAATGCCGAATTGGAGCAGTTTGCCTACGTCGCATCCCATGATTTGCAAGAGCCGTTGCGCATGGTGTCCAGCTTTTTGTCCCAGTTGGAGATCAAATACAAAAACCAATTGGATGAAAAGGCCAACAGGTACATTCATTTTGCGGTGGATGGTGCCAAAAGAATGCGGCAGATTATTCTGGATCTTTTGGAGTTTTCCCGTGTGGGAAGGATGAATGATGAAGTAGGAGAAGTCTCCATCCAATCCGTATTGGAAGAGGTCTGCACCCTACAGGCTCAGCTGATCGAAAGTAAGCAGGCAGCGGTCTTTTGGGGCGAGATGCCTGTGGTGTTAGGTTCAAAAACCCCTCTTTTTCAAATCTTCCAAAATCTGATCAGCAATGCTGTGAAATATAGTAAGGAGGGGGTACCGCCGGAGGTGAAAATCTCCTGTATTGAATTTCCAACCCATTGGGAGTTTAAAGTTCAGGACAACGGAATAGGAATCGAAGCGGATAGCCTCGATAAAATCTTCGTGATTTTTCAGAGGTTGCACACCAAAGATCAATATGCCGGAACAGGTATCGGGCTGGCAATTGTGAAAAAACTGGTGGAGAATCTCGGAGGGAAAATAAGCGTCGAATCCACTCCTGGAGTAGGTACGGTATTTAGTTTTACTTTAAGGAAATGATGGTGTGAAACTGGTGTGGAGTAGTAGCTTCCCGGACAAAGATTTGCAAGGCTAATCCAGTCTTCAAGCAGTAGGTATAGTCCCTGATGAGGATGCTCGTTCGGGGTTTAATGTTTAAAATTTATCTAAATGAGGAAAATTCAAATTCTCTTGGTCGAAGACAATGAAGGAGATATTCTTTTGACCACGGAAGCCCTGGAAGCCCTGACGGTCCAAAATGAAATCAAGGTGGTGAAAACCGGGAAAGATGCGATGGAGTACATGGCTCAATCCGGAAGGTTTTCGGAAGTACAGCTTCCTGACTTAGTCTTGTTGGATATTAACCTTCCTATCAAAAACGGCATCGAAGTGCTGTCAATGATCAAGTCACAGGAAAAAACAAAAAATATTCCGGTGATCATGCTGACTACCTCCTCATCAAAATCCGATCGGGAAGCTGCCGAGAAGCTGAATGCTAACTTGTTCATTTCAAAGCCTTCAGATATGTATGCCTACGAAGAGATTGTGGGAGTAATCGATCAATTTATTCTCAATCAGGAAGAGGTACGCTCCTAAATAGGAACTCAGCCCTGTTTTTTTTTAGAGACAGGGAACCAAATTCCTTTCGTAATTTTTTAACTTTTTAATGCTTTAGAATCCCAGAGCGCTTTTAATATACCTTTTTACCATGCTCATTACCCCGGAAAATATCATTTTAATCAGTTCCTTTTTGCTCATCATGAGCATTATCGCCAGCAAGACAGCAGGTAGAGCCGGTATTCCCGTCTTGTTACTTTTTCTTGGGGTAGGAATGTTGGCAGGCACAGATGGTCTGGGAAAAATCACCTTTAATGATCCTTTTGCCGCCCAGTTTTTGGGAGTAGTGGCCCTGACATACATCCTTTTTTCGGGTGGATTGGATACCAAGTGGGAATCCATCAAGCCCGTCATGGGCCCCGGAATCGTACTTTCCACCTTGGGTGTCTTATTGACCGCCCTTTCAGTTGGGATTTTTGCCACTTGGGTGGGGGATTTCTCCCTCAAGGAAGGGATTCTATTGGGGGCAATTGTGTCCTCAACCGATGCAGCGGCTGTTTTTTCCATACTCAGAAACAAAAGCATCGGTTTGAAAGGAAATCTTCGTCCGCTTCTCGAGTTGGAATCCGGGAGCAATGATCCCATGGCTTATTTTTTGACCATTGGACTGACGACTTGGCTTAGTCTGGAAGGATTTACGCCGGTTGATTTGGTGCCTTTGTTTTTCAAACAGATGATTTTGGGGGCACTTGCGGGTTATGGATTGGGTAAAATATGCGTTTTTCTGGTCAATAAAATCAATTTGGAATACGAAGGATTATATCCTGTCTTGATGCTGGGATTGGTGGCTATGATCTATGCGTTGACCGATCGTATCGGGGGAAATGGATTCTTGGCTGTTTATCTTGCCGGCATCACCATGAACCAGTCCCGTATTCTACATTACAAAAGTTACATCCGGTTTTTTGATGGGGTCGCTTGGTTGATGCAGATCGTCATGTTTATTACCTTGGGATTGTTGGTATTTCCCAGTGAGGTACTGCCCGTGGTGGGGATTGGATTCCTGATTGCCATGTTTCTGATCTTTGTGGCCAGACCCTTGGGGGTATGGGTGTCGCTTATTTTTTTCAAATACAATACCCGAGAAAAGCTATTCATCAGTTGGGTAGGACTGAGGGGGGCCGTACCGATCGTATTTGCCACTTTCCCGCTTATCGCCGGGATTGACAAAAGCAATCAGATATTCAACATCGTCTTCTTTATCGTGATTGCCTCGGTGTCTTTACAGGCAACTTCCTTGGCCAAAGTGGCCAAATGGCTCCACCTTGCAGTTCCGGAGCGTTTGAAAAGAAAAAGTCTCCTGGATATCGAACTGTCTGACGGCTTCAAAAATGCCTTGGTAGAGATCGTACTTCCTCAAGATTCGGTGGTGGACGGAAAAAAAATCCTCGACTTGAGTTTTCCAAAGACCGCCTTAATCGTTTTGGTCAGCAGAAATCAGAAATACATCACTCCCAATGGATCGACCGAACTCAAATCAGGTGATCAGCTGATGATTATGGTCAATTCAGAGTCTGAAGAGCAAAAAATCAGGGAAGTGTTGGGGATAATCTGATCGGAGGTTATGCATAAAAATTTGCGATTTTTTTGATTTTTATTTAATAAATGGGGATTACGGGTGAATAAATGAATCGTAAATACTCAAATTTTTGATAAAATTTTATTTTCAGGTTTCTTTTCTATCTTACTGTGAGAAAAATGAGAAGCCTATGAAAACAGAAGGATATTCCAGTCAGGAGCATTACGATGAAATGTTTACCAAAGAGGGAGCAATTAGGCCACATTATCGGGAGTTTTACCAGTTTTTGAGTAAAGTTTCTTCCAAGAAAATGAATCAGCTCCAATTCTCAGCCAACAAAACTCAAAAGGCAATGGGGATGACCTTCAATGTCTACCATGACAATCAGGGGCTGGAGAAAATTCTCCATTTGGACATCATTCCCAGAATTCTCCCCAATTCAGAGTGGAAAAAGCTGGAGGCCGGACTCAAGCAACGCGTCCATGCACTCAACCTTTTTTTACAGGATGTATATAATGACCAGAAAATCCTAAAAGATAAGGTCGTGCCTCCTGAGTTGATTTTGAACTCTAAGGATTATTTGAAGCCTTGCATGGGGCTGACTCCTCCCAAAGGAATCTGGTGCCATATTACCGGAACGGATTTGGTCCGGGACAAGGACGGGGAATATTATATTCTCGAGGATAATCTACGCTGTCCATCCGGAGTCAGCTATATGCTCGAAAGCCGTGAAATCATCAAGCGGGCGTATCCCCAATTGTTCAATGACGAAGGGGTAATGCCGGTTTCGGATTATCCCGCGAAGCTGCTGAAGATGCTTCAGTTTTTGAGCGACAAACCCAAACCTGTGGTAGGGGTATTGACACCGGGGATTTACAATTCGGCTTATTTCGAACATTCTTACCTGGCGCTCCAAATGGGCGTCGAATTGGTCAATGGCGTAGACTTGTTGGTCAAAGACAAAAAGGTGTACATGCAGACCACCAAAGGGCTGGAACAAATCGATGTGATCTATCGACGGATAGATGATGCATTTATTGATCCGCTTACCTTCAATCCCAAATCCATGCTGGGGGTGCCAGGAATTTTTGAGGCGTACAAAGCTGGGAATGTGGCTTTTGCAAACGCTCCCGGAACCGGCGTTGCGGATGACAAGGCAGTCTATGCCTATGTCCCTCGAATCATCAAGTATTACTTGGGTGAGGAGCCTATCCTACACAATGTTCCCACCTACCTATGCCGTGAGGAAAATGACCGCAAGTATGTCCTGGATCATATTGATCAATTGGTGGTCAAAGAAACCAATGCCGCAGGAGGTTATGGGATGCTGATCGGACCAAAATCCACCAAAGAAGAACACGGGCGATTTAAAAAACTGATTTCAGAAAACCCGGAAAATTACATTGCCCAACCCACTCTTTCTCTTTCAACCGTACCCTGCCTGACAGAGAATGGAATCGCAGGAAGGCATGTAGACCTCAGGCCGTACATTCTTTATGGAAAAGAGATTGAGGTAATTCCGGGCGCCTTGACTCGAGTGGCGCTCAAGGAAGGTTCCTTGGTGGTCAATAGTTCACAGGGAGGAGGGAGCAAGGATACTTGGGTTTTGTACAATTAACGATTTGAAATATGCTGAGCAGAGTAGCAAGTCACATATACTGGTTAGGTCGATACCTGGAAAGGGCAGAGAATTATGCCCGGTTCATTGATGTCAATTTCAATCTGATGCAAGACCTACCCCAGGATCTCAAGGAACAATGGGAACCCTTGGTTGCGGCGACGGGAGATTTGGAACTTTATCTGAAAAAATACCAAGGATATGAGCGCCATCAGGTCATGTACTTTTTGACTTTTGATGGAGAGAATCCCAATTCCATGCTTTCCTCGGTCAATAAGGCACGGGAAAATGCCCGGATCATTCGGGAAAATCTAAGCAAAGAAACCTGGGAAAAAGTCAATGAGCTCTATTACATGCTGCAAACAGGCATGGAAAAGAAGGTATGGAAGAAGGAAGATCCCCGGCAGTTTTTTGAAATGGTGAAAAACCAGATTTTGCTGCTTTACGGCTTGGCAGATTCGACGGTGGCCAGAACAGAGGGCTGGTATTTTCGCCAATTGGGCCAATTGTTGGAGCGGGCGGACAAGACTTCCCGGATTTTGGATGTCAAATACCATATTTTACTGCCTTCTCCCATCGAAGTGGGTTCCCCTTTGGACTTTCTCCATTGGATGGCTTTGCTCAAGTCGGTGACAGGATTCAATACTTACCGTAGGCTATATGGAAATATTGATCCTTCGGGAATAGTTGAGTTTTTGGTTCTAAACAAGTATTTCCCAAGATCCATATACTATTGCCTCAAGGAAGCCGAACGGTGCTTACATTGTATTTCGGGTAGTTCTTCGGAGGGATTCAAAAATTCCGCAGAAAAATCTATAGGCGAACTTCGTTCCCGGTTGGAGTACTCAGATGTCGATGATATAATTTCTGTAGGCCTTCATGAATATTTGGATACACTTCAACTGAAAATCAACCATATTTCCGATCTGATAGACAGTACTTATTTCCGTCTTAAGGACAATTTCATTACCTAACCCTCCCGTACCCATGACCTTTTGCCTGGGCATCAAAACCAAACAAGGATTGGTGGGCCTCTCGGATACCCGGATTACCTCCGGCAATGAGACCACCACATCCAAAAAAGTATATACTGTCAATCGAAAAAAACACTCGTTTTTTATCATGACTTCCGGTCTTCGGTCAGTCAGGGACAAAGCAATTACCTACTTTTCAGAAGTAATCGCCAAGCAGGACGATTCCTTTACCAAGCTGTATCAGGCAGTCAATGAATTTGGGAATCAGGTGAAAATCGTAGCCAAGGAAGATAAACACTTCCTGGAAGAGGCGGGCTTTCAGTTCAATCTGTTTTCTATAATCGGAGGGCAATTGGAGGATGATCCGGAGCCCAAAATGTACCTGCTTTATCCACAGGGAAATTGGATCGAGATACGAAAAGGTACTCCGTTCGTCATCATCGGGAATACGGGCTTTGGGCATCCGGTACTCAAGCGCTCACTTCATTACGACGATTCCCTGGAATATGCTTTGAAATGTGCCTTTTTGGCTTTTGATGCCACCCGGATTTCTGCCAACGATGTGGATTATCCCATTGACACGGTAGTCCTGAAGGACGGGGAGTATTTTACCCAAGAGAAGCGATTTAAGCAGAAAGAACTCGAACATGTTTCTGCCTTTTGGAACAATCGGCTCAAGAATGCCATCGCAGAGTTGCCCTCAGAGGTGTTGAATGGTGCCTTTGAAAAGTTTGAGTTCCTTTCAAAAGACTCCTGATCATGCTGATTCAGATTTGGCATCATACCCGGTACACGTATTCCGATCCTGTGACTTTGGGGATTCACAAGCTCTATTTGGTTCCGCAGCATAGACCCTATTTTAGAATCGAACATCAAAAATTTCGGGTTCAGCCTCATCCCGAGGGCTTGAATTTTCGCCAAGATCTTGCGGGTAATTGGTATAAGCAATGCTGGTTTACCGGGGAATGGAGTCTGTTGGAAATCAGTGGGGAATGGATTTTCAAACTCCAATCATTCAATCCCTTTGGGTTTATTCTGGATAAAAGCTTCGAGGATGGAGGGTGGCAAAGTCCCTTGTTCCAATTCAATTATGAAGAAAAAACAGCTTTTTTGATTCCTTTTTTGCAAGAAGAGGAAAGATCTGGCTTTCGGGATTTTCTTTTGGAAATCCGCGATTCTTCTCAAGGTTTGGTTGATTTTTTGGTTCGCCTCACTCAGGTTATATACCAAAATTGGAGCCATGAGATTCGGCATGAAGAAAGTATCTGGCCCGCCGAATTTACATTTGGACAGCGGAAAGGCTCTTGCAGAGACCTGGCTCTGATGCAAATGGAAATGCTTCGGGAATTGGGACTGGCCACGAGATTTGTTTCGGGCTATGCCTTCAATCCCGACTTGGAAGACGGCCACGAGCTGCACGCATGGCTAGAGGTCTATCTCCCCGGAGCCGGATGGGTTGGGATGGATCCTAGTTTGGGATTGTTTACAGACCATAGCTATATCCCTTTGGCTACTCACCCGGATCCAAAGCGAACCCTGCCTGTTCAAGGTACTTTTTCGGGCGGAAATGATTCCCAACTCCATACCGAAGTGCAAATCAAACTACTTCACAAATAATCACTTCAATTTGTTGTCACTCCGGTCTTTGGCATCTCAAAAAGATCTTTTTCGAGTGATTTTTCTACCAAAAACACATCTGAAAAACTGGTTTGATATCTGATTCGTCTGGAGGAGTCATTTTCGGTCTGGTATCCGGTGATCACCCTCGGGAAAACCAATCCATTGGCATCCCGATAATCTTCGTAATACAAGGCTTCCTCAATCTGATTGTTTCGGTCAAAAAATTTCACCGAAAATAATACCCATGCCAATCGGCCAGTCTCAGGATCGATCAGTAAGGTGTAGCGGTCTGATGGCCCGATCAGTGCCCCGTTTTTTACCTTGGCTTCCAGCGTTTCAAATGAAATTCCGTTGAAAACCCGGTTGGGGATTTTAGTCACGGTGACCGTGGTATCTGTGAGTACGTAAGGGATGCTCAGGAAAGTGGAGTAGAGATTGTGATAAAATCGAACGGACTGCCCTGGAAAAGACTGTCTGTTGGGACTTACCCAGACTTTTTCTCCATCATTTCCGGCCTGATACAAATCCGCATCGATCCTTACTTTTCCAGTTTGAAGGTCTAAATAATGGTTTTCCCATTCCAAAGTCGTCTCATGGACCATGGCGAAAGAAAATGATCTAGCGCTTATCCATTTCGCCCAATCTCCATGGGCATCAAGGAGTTTCTTGAAATCTTCAGGTTGATTGAGTCGGGGATCAGGTCCTGAATGTTGTTCACTACAGGCTGAAAAGGTGAGAAAGCATAGAATCAAATAAAGAAGCGAGTGGGATTTCATCTGTTTATAATTTGATTTTTTAAGGTCAGATGGAATGCCCCGGATAATCATCCCCCTGTGTGAGAAGCATTTACTCATGGGCATTTCATCTGTTTATAATTTGATTTTTAATGGCCAGATGGAATGCCCCGGATAATCATTCCCCTGTGTGAGAAGCATTTACTCATGGGCATTTCATCTGTTTATAATTTGATTTTCATTTGCCACCTAGCCTGTCCCGATCTTTCATCGGGAGAATGCCCTGGATAATCTTTTCCTTGGGTGAGGCATTTTCTCATGGGCATTTTATACACTGGAATTTTGCAGAAAGATACCAAATCAGGCCATTTTACCTGAGCCTGGTAACGGTAATTCTAAAGTATTCCTTAATCATGGAATAATCCTGATTTTTTTTGGCAAAAGTCCAAGTGGGGTGCAAAAGGACAACTGGTTTCAGGAAATCTTGTAAAATTTTTTTACCACTCAAATATTTTTTTAGATCATTTCTAAATAATAAAAAACTCTTGTTTAGATTTGTTCCAGATAAAAATAAGAGTCTATGTGGAAGCCCGTCCGTAAGTTTCTCAATGATATTCACCTCTATGCAGGATTGACCTGTGGACTGATTGTGATTGCCGTTTGTCTGAGTGGGACGATTTATGTGTACAATACCGAAATCAGGGAATTTTTTGATTCAGAGCGATATTTTGTGGAAAAACAAGGAACTCCACAATCACTGGATGAGCTGAAAATTTCGGTAGAAAGTCAAGTGGATGGACAGATTGTCGGGGTGAATGTATTTCAGCAGGAGGGAAGAACGGTGCAGTTTTCCGTGAAAAAAGAGGGTCAGGAAAGACCGGCTACTCTTTTTGTAGATCCTTATTCAGGTAATATTTTGGCTGATAATGTCGAAAAAACCAGCGCAGAGGAATTTATGGGTTACATGTTTTCCCTACATCGTTGGTTGCTTCTGGACAAGATCGAAAAGCCGATCCTGGAAAGCATGACCAATCAGGAATTGGGCCGCTTCATCAACGGGGTGGCTACCTTACTTTTTCTCTTGGGAGTCATCACCGGTATGGTAATCTGGGTCCCTCAGAAAGTCAAAAATTGGAAGCAGGGTTTGAAAGTGAAATGGTCTGGTAATTGGAAGCGAGTCAATCATGACCTACACAATACCTTGGCGTTTTACTCCTTGGGAGCACTCTTTATCATGGCGGTGACTGGTCCATTTTGGTCCTACCAGTGGTATAAGACGGGCTGGCAAAAGACCTGGGATACTTATCAAGCTCCAAAGGAAGAGAAGAAAGGTCCAAGTCCTGAACAGGCAAAAAAAGAAGAAATACCTTCGGAAGAGGCTGCTCAACCCACTTACGTTTTGTCCTTGGATGAGATTCTGCTTGCAGCAAACAAAAACCTCAATTATGCCGGAAATGTGCGGATTACCTTGCCTGAAAAGCCGGGAGGAGAGGTGTCGATCAGCAAGTCCCGAACCGGTTTCTTTGCCCGGGCTGGAGCGGATCAGCTGAAGTTAAATCCTGAAAATTTAGAAGTGAAAGAAGCCAATCTGTTTGGAGATTTGCCTGTTCGTCAGCAGATCGGAAGATCCGTGAAGGCGCTGCATACCGGGGAGATTTTCGGGCAGTTTACCAAGTTTTTGTGGTTTGTGGGTTGCTTGATCGCGACTTCTTTGCCGATTACCGGTACGCTGATTTGGTTGAACAAAAAGAAGAAAAAGAAAAAGCCAAGCAAAGCGAGAAAAGTTGCTTCTGTCGCAGAAGCTGAGATGGCTTAAAAGTAAGGTTCGATTTTTCGAAAAGGGCTTTCTGGTTGCAGGGAGCCTTTTTTTTGCCGCAAAGTTCTCAAAGGAGAAATATGAGGGCGCAAAGATTTTTTCCTTTTGCCACGAAGGCGCGAAGGGTTTTTAAGATATGGCCACAGATTCACAGAGTTTTTCCCTCTGTAGAACGTAGACAATTCGCTGTGTTAGTCTAAGTGAAATGCATCTTTTTAGTAGTCTGACTTTTCAATTACTTCCATACCTCCTAACTTCCCTACTCCCATGCTTCCTTGCCAACTGCCACTGAAAACTGAACACCTTTAGCGTCTTTCTGTCTTTGTGGCTAATCTTTTTTTAAACCCCTGCGATGAAAAAAATTATCTTGCACCATGCGAATCTTAGTAGTCGAAGACGAACCCGGAATTTCCAATTTCCTCAAGCAAGGATTGGAGGAGGAGGCTTTTGCCGTGGATGTGGCGGACAACGGAAAAGTCGGACTAGATCTTGCTCTTTCCGGGAATTACGATTTGCTACTCTTGGATTGGATGGTGCCTGGGATCAGCGGCATCGAGTTGACCCGTCAGTTTCGAAAGGACTTTCCCCAGACTCCGATCATTTTTCTCACCGCCAAAGACACGCTGGATGAGACCATTTTCGGTCTGCAGACCGGGGCAAATGATTACATCAAAAAGCCGTTTCACTTTGAGGAATTGCTGATGCGGATTCGGGTGCAGCTACGTGGAAAGACCTCCTCAGAGGAAAAACTGACCTTGGGACCTATTCAGATTTTCCCAGACAAGCACTTGGTCATGCGGGATGGAGAAGAAGTGCAGCTGACGCAAAAAGAGTTTGCTTTGCTGGAGTACTTGGTCAGGAACAAAAACAAGGTTTGTCGTCGCACCCGCATCATCGAAAGCGTGTGGGATATTCACTTTGATTACAACACCGGCGTGATCGATGTCTTTATCAATTCGCTGCGCAAAAAACTACATCTCAATCGGGATGAGGACTACATCCAAACCATCCGAGGGGTGGGTTACATGGCAAAGGAAGGATGAGGACGGCCTACAAAGAGCGGATCGCCAGAAGGCTGACATGGGTCACGGCGCTGATCATCCTGATCGTCTTTGTATTGATTTACCTCGTGGCGAGCTTCACTGTGGTACGCAACATCGACTACGAGCTCCAACTCGAAACAGATAAGCACAAGGATCAGATTTTCCTGGTCAATGGAGAAATCCGGTTTCTCCACATGGACGAATGGGAGGAAATGGAACACAGCCAAATCCAGCTCAATCCGATTTTTATTGAAATCGTAGATTTGGAGGGGAAATCCAAGGATCGATCGCCCAACCTGCGCGAAAATCACCTGAGCTTTTCCCCGGAAAAATCCCTGAAAAATGAAGCCTGGACGCAAAAGATCGGTGCGAGTGAAGTCCGGACCAGGCAAATTCCACTCTACAATGCAGGAAAGCACGAAGGGTATTTGTTATTAGCCAAGTCATTCGATGATACGCGCGAATTGCTGGATAATCTTCGGAATGTGTTGCTGGTTTTTTATCCGATGATCTTGATCTCACTCTACCTGACTATGCGCTATCTGGCCGGAAAAAGTATTGAGCCGATTCAGGAAATCATCGAAAAAACGAATCAGATCACCCAAAAAAACCTCAACGAGCGAGTACCCGAGCCCGAACTGGAGGATGAAATCGGACAACTCACCCGCTCAATCAATGACCTACTTGGGCGATTGGAGCAGGCGATGAAGCGGGAAAAACAGTTTACTTCGGATGCATCCCATGAACTTCGGACTCCGCTTTCGGTACTTCGAGGTACCTTGGAGGTATTGATTCGCAAGCCAAGAACCTCAGGAGAATACGAGCAAAAAATCCAGACGGCACTCGGTACCATCGATCGGATGAGTGCGATGATCGATCAGCTGTTGGCTTTGGCACGGGTGGAAAATGCCAAGAATCTGGTCAGAGAAGAGCTGGAGTTGATTACCTTTTTGGAGGAAAAAGCGGATCAGATTTCCTCTGAGCAAAAACGGAAAATCACTTTTCAATCTCAGGTCAGCTTGCCGATCTATATCACCACCAACGAGAAATCCTTGGAGATGATCTTGGACAATTTGCTGCACAATGCCATTAAATATTCTCCTGAGGATTCAGATATATTTCTTCGCGTGGGCAAATCCGGAGCTTTCCCCTATATCGAAGTTGCCGATTCGGGTTCCGGTATCGCAGAGGCGCATTTGGAGCAGATTTTTGATCCGTTTTTTAGGGAAAAAGAAGCTTTGGATCAGGGGATTCCCGGCACGGGATTGGGCTTGGCCATTGTGAAAAAATTAGCGCAAGAATCTCAAATCAAGCTGTCTGTGGTCAGTAAAAAAGACGTAGGAAGCACCTTTCGATTGGATTTTCCTTCCCAATCTTAAGCCAATCTTAAGAATCGCCTAAGGCAGTCCTAAGCTGGGTTTTGGACATTTGTCCCTCACCTAGACTAGGATTCATGCTGGATCGGATCATTCAGTGGAGCATTTCCCACAAACTCCTCATTTTCATTTTTATCACCGCATGGACGGGTTTTGGCATCTATGCCCTATCCCATCTGCCCATCGGTGCGGTGCCCGATGTGACCAACAATCAGGTGCAGGTCATCACCACTTCCCGCAACCTGGCAACAGAGGATGTGGAAAAATTCCTGACTTACCCCGTCGAATTGGAAATGGCTAACCTCCCGGGAGTAAAGGAAATCCGCTCCATCTCCAAGTTTGGCCTTTCGGTAGTGACGATTGTTTTCGAGGAAGATATGGGCACCTACTTGCCCCGTCAGCTGATTGCCGAGCGCTTGAAAATTGCCGAGGAAAAAATTCCTGAGGGTTTTGGACAGCCTTTTATGGGGCCGATTTCGACTGGCTTGGGAGAAATCTATCAATACATCATCGATGTCAAGCCGGGTTATGAAGACCGTTACAGTACCACTGATCTTCGTACAATTCAGGATTGGGTGGTACGGAGAAACCTCTCCGGCATCGAGGGGGTGATTGAGGTTAATACTTGGGGCGGTTTTCTTAAGGAATATGAAGTAGCCATCAATCCCGAGCGCCTCAAGGCCATGAATGTGAATTTGGCTCAAGTCTATGAAGTCTTGGCCAAAAACAACTCCATTGCCGGAGGAAGCTATATCGAAAAGACCAATGAGAGTTTTTTTATCCGGGGTGAAGGTCAGGTAAAAACCCTGGAGGATATCGAAAATATCGTTCTTGAAGTAAGAAACGGCAGTCCGATTTACATCCGGGATATTGCCAAAGTTCAGTTTGGCCATGCCAACCGATTTGGAGCGATTACAGCCAATGCCGAAGGGGAAAAAGTCCTCGGACAAGTCATGATGCTCAAAGGTGCAGATGGTAAAGGCACCATTGACCGAGTCAAAGAGCGAATTGCTGAAATGGAGAATACACTTCCGGAAGGCGTATTTATCAACGGATTTTTGGATCGCTCCGAATTGATCGCTCGAACCACCTTTACCATTACCGAAAACTTGGTGTTGGGCTGTCTGATCGTAGTGTTTGTGGTGGTCTTACTTTTGGGCAATTTCCGATCCGGCTTGGTGGTCGCTTCGGTGATTCCTTTGAGTTTGCTTTTTGCCCTTTCGATGATGTACATCTTCGGAGTTGATGCCAATCTGATGAGTTTGGGTGCGATTGACTTCGGAATTATTATAGATGGGGCAGTGATCATCGTAGAATACATCGCCTACCAGTTTACCAAATCCTCCTCGACTCTAGCTGGGCTTACCCGAAGCGAAAAGCAAGCCGAAAAGGACAAGATTTCCTTTACCGGAGCATCCAAAATGATGCATTCGGCCATTTTTGGGCAGATCATCATCATCATTGTATTCATTCCGATTCTGTCACTTTCAGGTGTAGAGGGGAAAATGTTCCGTCCTATGGCGGAAGTGTTCAGCTTTGCCTTGATCGGTGCGATGATTTTGGGCTTGACCTATGTACCGGTTGTTTCCTCTCTTTTTCTCAAATCCGAGGCTCCCGGACCACGGAATGTGTCGGTGCTTCTGATCAATTTTCTTAATAAAATCTATGAGCCTACGATCAATTGGGCATTGAAACATACCAAAGCAGTACTCACAGCAGCAAGTTTGATTTTGGTTGGGGCTTTCTGGCTCTTTTCTTCCATGGGTTCAGAATTTGTGCCGACGCTGGATGAAGGGGATTTTGTGATTCAGCCGGTTTTGAAAACCGGAACTACACTGACCAACACGGTGGAGACCATCACCGAGATTGAGCGGATTCTGATGAAGTTTCCCGAGGTAAAGCAAGTGGTGACCCGAATCGGCGCTGCCGAAATTCCCACCGATCCTATGTCCATGGAGGAAAGTGACGTGATCGTGACCTTGCATCCGCCGAGTGAATGGACGACGGTCGAGACCAAAGACGAATTGGCAGAAGAGTTCAAAAAGGCTTTGGAAGCCATTCCGGGCTTGGATTATGAATTTACCCAGCCGATTGAGATGCGTTTCAATGAACTCATCACGGGTGTGCGGGCAGACTTGGCGATCAAAGTCTTTGGGGAAGATCTCGAGGTACTGTTGAAAACTGCCCAAGAAATTGAGGCAGCGATCCAGGGAGTGGAAGGAGCTGCGGATATCATTTTGGAAAAAGTGGATGGGCTTCCTCAGATGAAGATTGAGTACGACCGGGCTAAAATCGCCAAGTTTGGACTGAATGTCGAAGACCTCAATCAAGTGGTGACCATGGGTTTTGCAGGGCTCAGTGCGGGGACAGTCTTTGAAGGAGAAAAGCAGTTTGATCTCGTGGTACGCTTTGATGCACCTTACAGAAAAGACATCGAAAACCTTGAAAATGCAGCCATTCAGCTTCCCTCAGGTGGAAGCGTTCCACTTTCTGAATTGGCCAAAATCACCTACACCAAGGGCCCTGCAAAAATTTCCCGGGACAATACCCAGCGCCGTGTCGTCGTCGGTGTCAATGTGCGAAACCGTGATTTACAATCCGTGGTGGACGATATTCAGGCCATAGTCAAAAATCAGATTTCCATTCCAGAAGGCTATCGGGTGGACTATGGAGGGCAATTTGAAAACCTGCAGCAAGCTCGAAATCGGCTTTTGATCGCCGTTCCGGTGGCCTTGGTGTTGATTTTCGTGCTCTTGTATTTTGCTTTTTCCTCAAGTAGGGATGCTTTTATGATTTACACGGCGATTCCGTTTTCGGCGATCGGAGGTATCCTGCTGCTTTGGTTGAGAGATATGCCGTTCAGTATTTCCGCTGGCGTGGGCTTTATCGCGCTTTTTGGGATCGCGGTGCTCAACGGGATCGTCATGATCGAACATTTCAAATCCATGAAAGATAAGTACACATCCATTAAGGACTTGGTCATCGTGGGGGCAAAGGAGCGGCTTCGTCCGGTATTGCTGACAGCTTCAGCTGCCGCTTTAGGCTTCTTGCCGATGGCAGTTTCGGGTTCGGCAGGGGCCGAAGTGCAGCGGCCTTTGGCTACAGTCGTCGTGGGTGGATTGATTTCAGCCACCCTGTTGACCTTGGTCGTTTTGCCGGTATTGTATGTCTTGTTTAATTCCGACAAAAAGGGAGGGTTTAAAGCTCCCAAAGTAGCGTCATTCCTGATTTTGTTTTTGCTCAGTCCCTTTGCGGTTTCTTTTGCACAGCAAAGGACCCCAATGACCTTGGAGGAAGCACTTCAGCTCGCCGAAAAGCAAAATCCGGGTATTCTAGCTTCGCAAAAACGCTTGGAATCAGCCACTGCCTTGACTCGTTCGGCTTGGGATGTACCCAAAACCACGGTTTTTCACCGTCAGGATCAAAATGATATCGCCGAAAACGGCGTATTCAATAGGGTTTGGGGTATCAATCAGAGCTTTGCTTTCCCGACCGTTTATGGGGCTCAAAAAAATGCTCTTCGCTCAGGGCAACAGCAGGAAGAAGCCCGCCTAGCAATGGATTTGCGGGCCTTGAAAAAGGAAGTGAGTACGGCTTTCGTGACAGCAGCCTATTGGTCCGAATTGGAGAAAAATTACAATTTCCTGGACAGTTTGTATGGTTCGTTTGCCAAAGCAGCAAACCGAAGACTGGAAACCGGAGAGTCGAATCTTCTGGAAAAACTCACTGCGGATAGCAAACTGCGGGAAATCAATATCCGAAAATCAGAAGCCCAACGTGGCAAATCCACAGCCTTGGAACAACTCAGAAGTCTGCTTCAGCTGGAGGGTGAGGTGGAAATTTCTACCGAAGAAATCAAGCTCGCGGTGAACACCGACCTGGAAACTCATCCCGGATTTTCCCTTTTTGAAGCTGCCAAAATGCAGGCCTTTTATCAGACCAAAGTCCAGCAAAATTCACTCTTGCCCAATTTCAATGTAGATCTTTTCCGGGGAAGCAACTTGGCGGCTGGTTCAAAAGTCTATCCCGGATTTGAAGTGGGCGTAGGGATTCCGCTCTTTTTCGGATCACAATCTGCCAAAATCAAAGCCGGAAAAATTACGCAGGAACAGATCGATCTGGAGTCGGAAAATTTTCGCTCCCGATTGGAAACCAACTATGCCGCTATCCAAAAGCGACTGGATCAAAACCAGCAGATCATCTACTATTATGAGACTGAAGGCAGAGTCCTTGCCGATCAACTTCGCAACCAAGCCAGCCGATCCTTTCAGGAGGGGGAGATCGATTTTCTCCAATATGTCCAACTCGTAGAAAACTCCCGGACCATCACGCTACAATACCTGCAGGCCCGGCTGGACTATCAACTCAATCAACTCGAACTACTTTACCTAGCTTTCTGATGAAGACTTCTCAGCCCTATACAATCATACTTCCAGGTGTCATCGCGCTAGTAGTTGCGATGTCTTGTTCCAAAAATGAGTCTTCTGAAAACGGCATTCAGGTGACAGAAGCTCCGGAAGATTCACGGGACATTGTCCTTACGGAGGAACAATTTCGCACCATGAAAATGGAATGGGGTCCACTGCATACGGGGGAATTTTCCGAAGAAATTTCCGTACAGGGTTCGATTCAGATTCCTGTCGAAGGCATGCGGGAGATTGCGGCCTATTACGGAGGCTATGTCCAGGATTTGAAATTGCTCGAAGGGCAGGCGGTCCGAAAAGGCGAGGTGCTTTTCACGTTGGAAAATCCTGATTTTATCCGATTGCAGCAGGATTACCTGGAGACCAAAAGCCAGCTAAACTACCTCAAAGCTGAATTTGAGCGTCAGCGAACCTTGGCGTCGGAGCAGATTTCAGCACAGAAAAATTTCCTGAAAGCAGAAGCCGATTACCAATCTGCCCTGGCCAAGTCCGAGAGTTTGAAAAAGCAGCTTTCATTGATTCAGATCAATGCGGATCAGCTTACGCCCGAGACGATTAGAACGAAAGTAGCAGTCTCCTCGCCGATCAGCGGGTTTGTGGAGGATGTCTTTGTGGTGCCGGGGCAGTTTCTGCCTGCCGCGGGCAAGGCCGTTTCGCTGTTAAGTCGAGAGCATATTCATGTGGAATTGGTGCTGTTTGAAAAAGATGCGAGTAGCGTTCACCCCGGACAAAAGGTGGAGTTTACCAGTCCTGACAGGCCGGGTGAAATCATGGAAGCCAAAATCTATGTCGTAGGACAGTCGATCAATGCCCAGCGCCAGATCAATGTGCATGCGCACCTGGTAGATGAAAAGCAGGAGTCCAAACTGACTCCGGGGATGTTTTTACAGGCGAGGATTCAGCTGGATCCGCAAGAGTCTTTGGCCGTGCCTGAGGAGTCGGTACTCGAGGTGGATCAGGATCGCTATATTTTGATCCAGAAAGCTAAGACTGAAAGCGGATTTGTGTTGGAAAAAGTAAAAGTCATTCCCGGTGCTAAAGGCAAGCATTATTTGGCGATCGAACCTGAAAAAGCGCTTGATTCTACTACTGTGGTGCTGGTCAAGGGAGGGTTTAATCTCTTGTAAAGGTTGGTTTGCCACAGAGGCTCGAAGAAGCTAGTGCTAATGAAATTAAAGAACGACAAAAGACACATAGAAAACATAGAAAAACCCAACATCAAGGCTATGTGCTTCAGTGTGACTAGTGTGGTTTAGAAAATCAAGAATAGACTATCTCCGGAAAAATAGACTTGTCCTGATTTGATAATGAATTTTTTCAACAAGATTCAGCTTTTTGGTTTTAGCTTTTTACTTTCGCAGTCAGCAGTCTTAAGATTCAGCTTTCTGCATTTAGCCTTCTGAATTTCTCCGAAAACATGCCTCATCCCCTCGATAATCCCATCTGGAATGCCCTAAATACGGGAAGCCAAATTCTTTCTTTTGGCACGGACCGAGTTCGACTGATCAATCAGGATATGGGATTTTTTGCCGGGATGCCTGCGTATGAGCCTGAAAATCTGGATGAGCTATACGACTTCCTCGAGCCAGGCCAACGGGTAATCCTTTTTCCTCCAGGGCATTTGGTTTTGGATGAAAAATGGGCTGTTCACAACGATCATGAACTGCTACAGATGGTCTGCGAGCGGGATTTTTCCCAGATCGAACCAAACTCTCAAATCCATCATCTAAATGAAAGTCACATCCCTGAGATGTTGGCCCTGACTCAACTCACCAAGCCGGGTCCGTTTTTGTCCAAGACGATTGATTTTGGAGATTATTTTGGCTTTTTCTCCAATGGGAAATTGGTGTCCATGGCGGGTTCCAGATTGAGCCCGAGCCCCTTCACCGAAGTGAGTGCAGTCTGTACCCATCCTGATTTTGCGGGGCAAGGGATTTCGAGGAAAGTCATGCCCTTTATCCTTCAGCGAATTCAGCAGCGAGGCAAAACTCCGTTTTTGCACCTTTATCCGGATAATACTCCTGCTTTAAGGCTGTATTCCAGCCTGGGGTTTGTGTCCAGGGCTATGCTCAGAGTGTATTTGCTGGAGAAAGTTGGGTGACCTTGCTTTATGTCAAACTTTTTTGCAGAGCTAAATGCAAAATCCAGTCTGATTTGATGAATGCTTTTGTTTACTATTTCTACACTTTTTGGATTGGTGGATTGGTTTAATAAAGACTGTTTATTCATGTGTTAAGATGAGTTAATGTTGTAAAAATGCCTTTCGGGTTTATTTGAGCTATTTTTTAGTGTTTTAACATTGAATTAATTCATTTTTTGGTAAAAGATGAGTAATCCCGAGGGAACAGTGGGTGTATAGCTTTGGTAAAATTTTTAACCAAAAAGTTTACCTATTTCAAACTTCTACCTTAACATGATTGCTCAAAAAAGCATTTGGCAGGGGATACTGACAGCATGTATGCTGCTTGTCCTCAATTTTTCCTTCGCCCAGCAAGCTCGGGTCACAGGAAAAGTAAGTGATGTGAAAAACGAACCTATGCCCGGCGCGACTGTGCTGGTCAAAGGTACCAGCCGTGGCACGGTGACTGACGTGGATGGAACCTATGCCATTCCCGCCAGCATTGGCGAGACTTTGGTATTTTCCTTCGTAGGATTTGAGACCAAAGAGATTGCAGTTGGTGCTTCTTCCATCATCAATATCACCTTATCTGAAGGCGTAGCTCTCAATGAAGTAGTGGTCACTGCCTTGGGTGTGGAGAGAGAAACCAAAGCATTGGGCTACTCAGTACAAGCAGTGGACGGAAGTCAATTCACTGAAGCCAGAGAGACCAACGTCATCAACTCCCTCAGCGGCCGAGTGGCGGGTGTCCAGATTACCAACTCTTCCTCCGGTATCGGCGGGTCCACCCGAGTGACTATCCGAGGAGAATCTTCCCTGAATATCAACGCCAATCAGCCGCTTTTTGTAGTGGATGGGGTGCCTATTTCCAACAACATCGTGGGTAGCTCAGGCCGTGGTAATCAGGAGACTGACTACGGAAACGCTGCCGGTGAAATCAACCCGGATGATGTAGCTTCTATGACTGTATTAAAAGGTCCGGCGGCGGCTGCTTTGTATGGTTCAAGAGCGGCCAACGGTGCAATTTTGATCACAACCAAGTCCGGCAAGGGCAAAAAAGGATTGGGTGTGACGATCAATTCAAATACGACTTTTGACCGTATTTTAAGGTTGCCTCAGTGGCAGGATAAATATGGACAAGGTAACAATGGACAGTTTGCCTTTGTCAACGGCGCCGGTTCGGGCGTAGCAGATGGTGTGGACGAAAGCTGGGGTCCTGAATTGGACAAAGGAACCTTAATCCCACAGTTTGATTCTCCCAGATCTGTTCCTGGTTTCAGAGGCGGTGATTTGAATGCTCCTGCCGGAAGCACCATTACTCCTACACCTTGGGTATCTCAGCCTAATAACATCTCTGACTTCTTCCAGACAGGTGTGACTTTGTCTAACAACTTTGCTTTGGAAGGCGCAAACGAAAAGTCAAACATCCGACTTTCTTGGACCAACTTGGATCAAAAAGGCACCATTCCAAACACCGACCTGAAGCGAAATACCATCGCTATGAACGGTGGAATTAATGTAACCGATAAGCTTACAGTCAACTCCGCTATCAACTACCAGCGCACCGAAAGTGGCAACAGACCGAGCATTTCTTACGGTACAGAAAGCTTGATGTACCTCTGGATTTGGTACGGGAGACAGGTAAATACTCGCAATCTGAGAAATTACTGGATGCCGGGACTGGAAGGAATCCAGCAGTTTAACTACAACTACAACTACCACGACAACCCGTATTTCAACGTGTATGAAAATACCAACGGGCAGGCTAAAGACCGAATCTTCGGCAATGTCATGGCGACGTACAAGTTCACACCAAAGTTGACTTTGATGATGCGTACCGGTCTGGATACCTATAACGAACTCCGAGACCGTAAGCGCGCATTCAGCACTCAAAGATTCCCGAAAGGAAGCTACAGAGAGGACGATCTTTTCTTCTCCGAGCAAAACTCTGACTTCCTCTTGACTTACTCTGAGACGACCAAGCCTACCTGGTCTTACAGTGTAGCTGTGGGGGGAAATGCCATGCGTCAGGACAATCGATACGTAGAAACAGTGGCCCCTCAGTTGCTGATTCCAGGTATTTACAATTTCACCAATACGGCGGTCAACCTTCAGGTAAACCAATTTACCTCCGAAAAGCGAATCAACTCCCTGTATGGTTTTGGTCAAATCGGATACAAAAACGTCCTTTTCCTAGATGTAACCGGCCGAAACGACTGGTCTAGTACGCTTCCGGTAAGTAACAACAGCTACTTCTACCCATCGGCTACCCTAAGCGCTGTGGTATCGGATATGATCACGATGCCTAAAGCCATTTCTTTCTTGAAACTGAGAGGTGCATACGCTGAAGTAGGTAACGATACTGATCCTTATGCGCTTTCCAATGTTTACAATACCGCAGTGGCTTGGGGAACTATTCAGGCAAAATCTGAGTCCAACAGACTCTCTAATGCGAATTTGAAGCCTGAGCGAACTGCTTCTTTCGAGACTGGACTCGATGTAAGATTTATGGAAGGAAGAATCGGGTTGGACTTCACCTACTTTGATAACCGCACCCGAAATCAGATCATTCCGATCGAATTGGACATCGCCACAGGTTATGCATCCCGAATCATCAATGCCGGACAAATCCAAAACAAAGGGATCGAAGTAGTCCTAAGTGGAAATCCGGTAAGGACATCCAATGGCTTCAATTGGAACTTTATGGCCAACTTCACCCGTACCCGTGGCTACGTACTTGAGTTGACAGAGGGTTTGACTACTTACACCCTGACAGGTAGAAACGGTGCGAATATCCAAGCCAGAATCGGCGAGCGAATGGGTAATATCTACGGTGCCGGATTTGCACGGGTAGACGATCCTGCCTCTCCTTATTTCGGTCAGATCATCCACAATACCTCAGGTACGCCGATCACCTCCCCTACGCTGGTAAATCAAGGAAACTACAATCCGGATTGGATGGTAGGTCTTCAAAACAACTTCAGTTACAAAGGAATCTCCCTAGGCTTTTTGTTTGACTACCGTCATGGCGGCATTGTGGTTTCTCGTACCAAGACCATCGGTTCTACCTCAGGTCAGTTGGCAGAGACACTCTTGGGTCGGGAAAATGGGTACGATTTGACTCAGCCTGGAAATGGTATCATCTCCGAAGGGGTGATCCGTAATGCGGACGGTTCTTTCACTCCAAATACGATCAAGATCACTTCCAGAAACTGGCACAACCGCTACTACGAGCGAAACAACGTGGAAGCAGCAAAGTATGATGCGACATTCTTGAAGCTCAGAGAAGTGACGATCGGATATACCATTCCGAGAAGTGTCCTAGGCAAAATGCCTATCCAAGATGTCAAAATCTCTTTGGTGGCCAGAAACCTAGCGCTTTGGACAGAGAATCCTCACTTCGATCCTGAGACCATGGCTATGGGCGGAGGAACTTTGATCCCTGGGGTGGAAGATATGGCTTTCCCGTCTACCCGAAATATCGGATTTAACCTGAATGTCAAATTCTAATCTGCGATCAATCGCTCATCAATTAACAGACAGAACTTATGAACTTGAATAAAAGATACTTTTCCGGATTAGCGCTTGCACTCTTACTGAGTGTGAGTAGCTGCGACCAGGATTTTGAAAAAATCAACGTCAATCCAAACAGTCCTGAGAAGGTTTCTTCGGCACTGCTTCTTCCAAACATTTTGCGAAGCACCACCAATGAAATCGCAGGCAACTCCTGGGGATATGGCAATATCGTGATGCAGTACACGGCCAAAATCCAGTTTACCAACGAAGACCGATACAATTGGGGGCCTCAAGGAAGCCCATATGGTTCCTTCTACAATGCACTCCGAGATATCAATAACATTATCGAAATCTCCGGGGAAGCCAAGCAACAAAACTACGTGGGCATCGCCAAAGTGATGAGAGCTCATTTGTTTGCCTACATGTCTGACGCATACGGTGAAATCCCTTACACAGAAGCCCTTCAGGCAAAAGCAGGAGTCAACTATCCTAAGTTTGATTCTCAGGAAGTGATCTATGCAGGAGTGTTGAAAGAATTGGAAGAAGCCAATGCGCTTTTGGGTACTACGACCGAACGAGTGGACGGCGACATCCTGTTCAATGGAAATGTGACCCGTTGGAAAAAGTTTGCCAATTCACTGCGTCTCCGTATTCTGATGCGTCTTTCCGACCGTGTGAATCCATCCCAAGCGATGCAGGCAATCGTAAGCAATCCTGCCCAGTCTCCGATTTTCGCTTCTACCAGCGAAGAGGCTGTCCTTCAGTACCTTCAAGATGTACCTAATCAGCATCCCTTGTACACTACCCGTTCAGGTTCATTTGATGAAGTACGTCTCAGCGAGAAAATGGAAAATACACTCAAGGATTTAAATGATCCTAGATTGTTTGCCTATGCACAGCCTACCACCAACTCTGCCGCAGGTGTAGTCGGGCCTGTGACAGCTTATGAAGGGGTGCCAAACGGATTGGGTGATGAGGAAGCGTTGAAGTATGCTCCATCAGGTGATCCTGCAAAGGGTGGTTCGAACTACCTGTCCAGAGTGGGTCTACTGTGGGCATGTCAGGCGTGTACTTCTCAAGCTAACCCTATCGGATACCAAGCAATCTTGATGAGCTATGCAGAGGTACAATTTATCCTTGCTGAGGCTAGAGAGCGTGGATTTATTACAGTTGGGTCAGCTGAAGAGTATTACAAAAATGGAGTGAAAGCATCCGTGGATTACTACCGTGCCCGCTACACCGTGATCAATCAGCCAACAATTGCCAGCCGATTGGTAGTGGATGATGCCTACTTTGCACAGCCTAAAGTGGCTTACACTGGTACGACTCAGGAAAAATTGGCCAAGATTGGCACCCAGAAATGGTTGGCACTCTTTTTCAGTGGAATGGAAGCATGGCATGACTGGAAGAGAACTGGATATCCCGATATCAAGCCAGGTCCAGCTGCCTTTATATCGACCGTTCCGGTGAGATTTATGTATCCAGTTAGTGTGCAGTCACTCAACGGTGATAACTACAAAGCAGCGATTGCACGTCAGGGTGCCGATGCGATCACCACCCGCGTATGGTGGGATGTGAAATAATCAAGAATCTTTTACATAAACTCCAAGATCTGCCGACCAATTTGGTTGGCAGATTCTTTTCAACCCTAAAAACAATGAAGAAATTATCCCTTTTGCTTCTCTTGGTAGGAGCACTTAGCCTGGGGGCTTTTGCCCAAACAAAAACCACCAAAACTGAGAATATTGTGCTGATAACCTTTGATGGACTGCGTTGGCAGGAGCTTTTCAAAGGAGCTGACTCCCTGATGGTGGACGACACAGGATTGATCGATCGCGCGGGTTCACTTTTGGCAGACTACTGGCATCCTGATCCGATCAAGCGTAGAGAAATGCTGTTTCCCTTTTTCTGGAATACCATCGCCAAGCAAGGTCAACTCTATGGCAACCGCGCCTATAGCAACAAGGTGGACAACAGTAACAACATGTGGTTTTCCTACCCTGGCTATAATGAAGTCCTGAGTGGTTTTGCAGACGATGCCCGCATCAACTCCAACTCCAAGATCAACAATCCCAATGTGACTTTTCTCGAATACCTCAATCAAACTCCTGCTTACAAGGGAAAAGTGATGGCTTTCGGCAGTTGGGATGTATTTCCCTACATTATCAATAAAGAGCGAAGCGGCATTCCGGTCAACGCAGGATTTGACCTGGCCACAGGCGACAATCTTACCGATGTAGAAAAAACCATCAATCGTCTTCAGCAGGAGATCCGAGGTCCTTGGGGCGGGGTGAGATTGGATCCATTCACGCATCATTACGCACTCGAAGCCATCAAAAAGCACAAGCCCAAAGTACTCTACATAGCCTATGGAGAAACGGATGATTGGGCGCATGGAGGCAAGTACGATCAGTACATCTGGTCAGCCAAGCAGACAGATCAATACATCAAAGAAATCTGGGAAACCCTCCAGGCTGACCCACAATACAAAGACAAAACAACCTTAATCATCAGCGTGGATCATGGCCGCGGCATTACCAAAAACAGCTGGAAAAGCCATGGAGCCGACGTGCCTCAGGCCGGACAAATCTGGCTGATGGCGATGGGTCCTGACACTCCTGCTACTGGCGAAATGAAAATCGAAGGTCAGTGGTCGTCTGCGATGGTGGCTAGAACGGTCTTCCAACTTTTGGGCATGCCTTACCCAGACGCTAAGGCTGCACCTGCGGTGAAAGAAATGATCAAATGAAGAAATTGATTGTCGGAATTATCACCGGGCTAGCCTGTCTGTCCTGTGTAAAAATCTCCACTGAAAATGCCTCTCCGACCTATCGGGAGGCATTTTTTGCTGAGGAGGAGTTGATCGGTGACTTTTTGATAGAAGCTTGGCCTGAGAATATGCTCGAGCTGGATTCGGGCTGGACCTTTATGGGGAAAGACTCCCTTCCTGGAATCGAACGGGTACTTCCTGAGTTTGGGAAAGGAGAAAATCTGAATCTACCGCATCGCATTTCATTTCCCAACCATTCCCTTTGGTATCAAAAGGAAGTGAATCTGGAGAAGGGTATCCTATTTATTGATGGAGATGACGGTGTACAGCTTTGGGCAAATGAAGTTCGGATTCCTCGGGCCAAGGATGGGGAATTTTTTCCAATTGCTTCCGAAGGAGAATTCCGCCTGACCATTCGGGTGGTCAACAATGCCATGGCGGGTGGTCTGCGAAAAGTCAGATGGATTTCAGAGGAAAGATTTGCAGACTGGCAAAACCAAAAAAAGTACGCTCGGGATTCGATCTTGGCTGTACGCAAAGTCCAGCTACTTAATGATTCTGTACAAAAGTCAAACTTGGAGAGACTGACTTGGGTGGAAAAGAAACAAGAATTGGAAGATTTCCCGGTCTTGATGACAGATCCTGTGCTGATGCTTGGTGCCGATCAGACTTGGTTTGTCCGGTGGGTAAGCGAAAAAGGCGGTGAGGCAAGTATTCGGCTTTCAACTGGTGAAAAGCTTGAATTGAATGCAGTAGATGGCATTTTCACATTGCCTTTCCTTGAAGATTCGATCCGTTTTGAGCTTTTTCAAGACAAGGTATTTCAGGGAAGTTATGAGTTTGTCAGGCCTGAGTTTGGGGATCAAGTCAAGCTTGCCCTGTGGGGAGATGCTCAGGGAGGCTGGGCCACTTTTCATCAGATCGCCCATTTGATCAGGGAAAAGCAGGTCGACCTCAGCATCGGTGCAGGTGACTTGGTCAATAACGGTTCGGAGGAATATGCCTATCCCCGCTTTCTCCAGAAGCTCAGCCTGATGAATACTGCTCAACTGCCTGTGCCGGGCAATCACGATTACGATGGATTTTACGAAGATCTTGATCCGGTTTTGCTTCGATCCTACGTATTCAGAGCCAAAGAACCGCGCTATGGATTCCAGCAAGTGGGCCCGCTCGCAATCCTGACGCTAGATCCCAATGAAAATTTCCCGGTCAGTATTCCCGAAAATTCTGCTCAAAGAAAAATGGTTGAACAAGTCCTGAACTCAGATTCGTGGAATCAATCCCCTTGGAAAATGATCGTGCTTCATCAGCCTCCTTATTCACAGGGTTGGCCCGGCTACCATGGGGAAAAGAGCATTCGTGACCTGCTGGAGCCCTATTTTCACCAAGGCAAAATCGACTTGGTCGTGGCAGGACACACCCATGATTACGAACGGCTGACCATGGAATTCTCAGGTAATACTGTCCAATTTTTGATCGTAGGCGGGGCTGGCGGTGGATTGGAGCCGGAAGGGCAAGATTCGGATTTTCCAAAAATGGATCGAATCATCAAAAAAAATCACGTGGCAATTGCTGAAGTAAACAAAGCGGAATTCAAACTTCAGGTTTTTGGGATCACAGGAGAGGTATTGGATGAAGTAACTTTCCGAAAAAAGCCTTGATTGGGAATCAGACCAGACATGTTTTGAACACCTGTCAGGTGGGGTGTAAAATATTTGATTTGAAATTAAATATTTTACACC
Organism: Algoriphagus aquaeductus; assembly: GCF_003253485.1. Lineage (GTDB taxonomy): Bacteria > Bacteroidota > Bacteroidia > Cytophagales > Cyclobacteriaceae > Algoriphagus > Algoriphagus aquaeductus. The sequence continues at coordinate 64,865 of NZ_QKTX01000021.1, forward strand.
CCATTTTAGTATATTCCATAGTCTAAATTTATTGACCTATGGAAGATGA
>NZ_QKTX01000022.1 GCF_003253485.1 Algoriphagus aquaeductus
TTGCCGCTCGACTTGCATGTATTAGGCCTGCCGCTAGCGTTCATCCTGAGCCAGGATCAAACTCTCCATTGTAAAGTTTCTATTTTATAAGTCGTTCTACCAGTAAAGTATACCGGTAAAACCCCTCTACTCAGGTTATTTCTTTTTCGCCTTACATCACTTCAAAGAACTTGTCTTTCTCATTAGAAAGATTGTCGGAATCGTTATTCCGAAAGCGAGTGCAAAGATCGGATTTTGTTTTTTCTTTCCAAAAATCCTCGAGAAAATTTTCTCGTTTTTTTCTTCGCTTTGAACTCTTTTTTCAATTTGTTTCAGGCCTTGTTCCTGAATGGGAGTGCAAACATAGAAGAGCAAAGCGGATTACGCAAGCCTTTACCAAACAAAAATTCCAATCTTTTTATCCTTTAGATTTTATCCTTTAAAAATCAGGACTTTCCTTTTTTGAAAAGCGGAACAGTACTACACGGCTCTCCAAACATTAGGCTTTTTGCTTCCTTTTGCAGAAGAGAAATCAACCGTCCATAGGCAAAAAGTGGTATCGGGAATTTTGAACACCCCTTAATCACTACGGGGCGATCTTTGAAGTCAGTAGGATCAATAGCCATTAAAGTAAGTTCGGCAATATGCTGCTCAAGACTATCCAACTCTCCTACGCAATACCCTTTGGCCACATCTTCCAGGTAGGTACAGACAAGCATATAAGCCCAGGTAGGAATGATAGCATCTACTGAACAAGTGACGGCAACCCACTTTTCAGAATAAACTGACCAATCAAAATCCTTCAAGGCTTGACGAAACTCCTTTTCACGTAAGATCAATTGTTGGAAAAGGAAATCCTTTAAATCAAATATTACCCTCTCCTCCTGTGGGTAGAACTCCTCCATATTCAGCGATATGATAGAACTGCTTGCCACTCGGTTGATTATTTCACTCATAAGCTTAGTAGAGGATTCTTTTTGGAATGGAGAGCTTTAAACTCTTTCAAATAGTTTGGAACGAAGTACGCAATATCTTCAAATGATTTTTCCGAAAATTTAGCATAAGCTAATTTTCCAAGATTCTTTGCTGAGACCGCTGGGGTTTCTAAAAAAACAGCATTTTGATGCATAATCACACTCCTAACTTTGGAAACTGCATCTCCGGAAAAGTAAACTTTCCCATTCTCCAAAAAGTCTTGATAAGCAAATTCATCTAAAACAACAGATTCGATAGAACTCAATTCTGCAAGATTCTCTCCAAAGACTTGGCTAAACACCTCCATCCTACGTGCATCCAAAACGGCAATACCAACTTCTCCCTGTGCATAGGTATGACCCGAGGCAATTGCCTGCAAGGTATTGATTCCTATTAAAGGTTTCCCCAATGCGAAAGCCAATCCTTTAGCGGTAGAAACACCGATGCGCAATCCCGTATAGGAACCCGGACCTTCAGATACAGCAATCGCGTCCAATCCATTATAACTAAGCCCTGCCTCAGAAAGAACTAGATCAATCAACCCCATCAGCTTCTCTGCATGCGCTCCGGATTCATTCAATTCCTTCAGACAAGTCAAATTCCCAGCATTATGCACTGCAACTGAGCAAACGGAAGTCGATGTCTCTATGGAAAGGATTTTTCCCATGATTATTTTGCAGAGGCAGTAAGGGTCTTAATGTATTTTGAAGATGTGTTGAGAAAGCTTTTTGCCAACTCGACTGCCGGATCTTCATCTAAGCCGGCTTCTATCATTCCTTCTTGGAAATAATATCTGGACACAATCTCTTCGCTTAGAATTTTCCGGATCTCCTTTTTGTGGGTATCGACATCATTTTCCTTACTGTGATTTACTTTGGCCTTGATAGCTTCCATCTGAGCCTTAATTTCCTCGTAGTAAGGTTCCTTCTCCACATACTTTTCCAAATCACTCAGAGATTTCTCAGTGTAGGTGGTATAATCGTAATCCTTGCCAATAAGAAACTTCTTAAAATCCTCATAATCCTGGTCGGTAATCTGGAAGGTCATGGGATTGGAAATTGACTTGTTTTTATAAAAATACTGAGTGGCAAAATCAAAGATATGATTTCCAGCCACAAGTGTGTAGGAGATCGGCGCATAGGTTATCTCCGAGACTTTTTCGTCAGGTTCGATGCCAGCCCCGTCCAATACAACTCTTCCATTAGCTGTCTTAAAAGCCTTACGCAAAGAATCCGGTACCGTAGTCACCGATCCATTTTCTCTTGACTGAGCATAATCGATCGCCTGAATACATCGCCCGCTGGGGATGTAATACTTTGCTGTGGTAATTTTTGCCTGGGCATTATAGGTCAATGGGATAGTCGTCTGTACAAGCCCTTTTCCAAAAGATTTTCTTCCCACCAAAACAGCCCGGTCATAATCCTGAAGTGCGCCTGCGACGATTTCGGCCGCCGAAGCACTTCGCTCATTGATCAACACCACCAATGGAATTTCTTTATCGATGGGAGTCTTGGTCGTTTTGTAGGTATAATTCACATTTTGAAGCTTTCCGATAGTTTTTACTACCTCTTTCCCTTTAGGAATAAAAAGATTGACTATTTCAACCGCTTCATTGAGCAATCCGCCTGGATTATCCCTCAAATCCAAAATCAATCGGTCAGCCCCCTGCGCTTTCAGAGCGACCAATGCGTTTCGGACTTCGGAAGAAGCATTGGTCGTAAAATCTGCCAATTTGATATATCCAGTTTTATCGTCAAGTTTTCCGTAAAAGGGAACATTCTTAAGGCTGATTTTCTTTCTGATCAATGAAAATTGAAGCGTATCCGTATTCCTTTTTACAGTCACCTTTACAGAAGTATTCGCAGGACCTTTTAAAAGCTCTGATACTTCCGAGGTAGATTTCCGAGCCACATCGATACTGTCAATCTTGATGATGAAGTCTGCGATTTTCAAACCTGCATTTTGAGCTGGAAAACCCGTATACGGCATCAAAATCATATTGCCCCCACCTCTATTTCCGATCAGGGCGCCTACACCCGCATACTCCCCAGTTGTCAACATTCTGAAATCATCGGATTCCTCCTCAGGAATAAACTCCGTGTAGGGGTCCAATTCTTCAAGCATGGCATTGATACCAATGGTCACCAATTCATCCGGATTGATCTCATCTACATAATAGGAATCTAGCTCCCGAATGAGTGTTGCGAAAATATCAATGTTCTTTGCCAAGGCAAAAAGCTTGTCATTCTTGACTTGAAATGCCAGAATTCCCGAAAAGAGGACCAACACAACCGGGATCCAAACGACCGGTCTCTTAAATTTTTGAATCATGCTCAGAGTGATTTTGGGATATTTCCTTTTGGAGTTTCTCAAGTGCCAGTTTCATTTTTGGCTCAATTTCTGAAAAACTCATTTCGGGATTTCCAACAAATATCAAGCCCAGCAAAATCCCATTTGAAGACAGAATTGATTTATTGAGTCGATATGCCTCTCTCATTCTCCTTTTTATGAAATTTCTACCACTGGCCTTTTTTATTTTCTTCTTGGAAACGGAAAACATTACCTGATTAGTTTGGCCATCAAGCTCTTTTTTGTTCAGAAAAAGAACTTTGAAAGGGTACAAAAAAAAAGAGGAACCTTCGTTAAAAAGTTCCTTGATAAGCTTTTCGGCATTAAGCCGCTCTGATTTTGGAAGTTTGAAATTCATCGCAAGGACTAGACTCGTATGTGAACATACGAAATGCCATCCAAAGAATTACTTCTTCAATGTCTTTTCGTCAGACACGGTCAACTTATGTCTGCCTTTTGCTCTTCTGGCTCTGATTACTCGTCTACCATTAGCAGTAGCCATTCTTTCTCTGAAGCCGTGCTTGTTTTTTCTTTTTCTGCGAGAAGGCTGGAATGTTCTTTTCATGATCGAATATCGTTATCTATTTGCTTCTATTGACTTTACCCCTTGGCATTGACCCCAAAAAGGACTGCAAAGATATGTACCATTTTCTTAAATACAAATCGGCTCTCTACATTTGTTTTGAGCATCAATCAGAAAGGCATGATTCATTATAAATTTTCCTGTTCCAACCCTTCCAGTCAGTTCTTAGAAATCGAGCTTTCCCTGGATTGCAAGGCAAATGAACACATTTTCCTCCAATTACCGGCTTGGAGAGCAGGGAGATATCAGTTGGCAAATTATGCCCAGAATATCAGGAGATTTAGGATAAAAGATGCCCAAGAGGAAAATGTTCTCTTTGAGAAAGCTTCCAAAGACCGATGGGAATTCCAAACTACAGAAAGCGGAAAAGTAACCGTTTGCTATGAGTATTGGGCAGGTAAAATGGACGCAGGGAGTGCTTGGGCAGATGAAGAGCAGATCTATGTCAATCTGATCAATTGCTGCTTTGAAGTATCGGGAAGGAGTGAGGAGGAGATCGAAGTTTCTTTGGATCTGCCCAAATTTCCAGAGCTAGTAAGTACTCTTTTGCCCAATGGCGCCTCAAGATGGAAAGCAAGAGACTTCCAAATGCTGGCCGATTCCACCATTTTGGCTGCTAAAAGCATCACCCATTGGAAGTATCAAATAGAATCAACTCTATTTCACATCTGGATTCACGGAGAGGTTCATTTTGACCAACAGCTTATTCTCAACCGATTTAAATCCTTCTCAAGGAAACTGATAGCTGATTTCGGAGAATTCCCGGAATTGGAATATCACTTTATCTTCCAACTCCTACCCTATGCCCATTACCATGGCGTGGAGCATCGTCGTGGTACGATCATCACATTTGGTCCAGCCGAATCCTTGATCGACCCAAATCAAATGGAGGAACTTTTGGGGATCAGCTGCCACGAGCTTTATCACGGATGGAATGTCTGTAGAATTCGTCCCCAGGAACTACTGCCCTATGACTTTTCAAAAGAGACTTACACCCGTACAGGCCTCATACTCGAGGGAATCACCACCTACATGGGGGATTTATATTTACTCAAATCAGATGTCTACGATTTACCCACCTACCTCAAGCATCTTGAAAAAATAATCGCCAGGGAATCCTCCAATTTTGGATGGAAAAATTACAACATCCTGGAATCCTCCTATGATTTATGGCTTGATGGATATGTGCCGGGGATTCCTGACAGAAAGGTAAGCATCTATACCCGTGGAGCTCTTTTAGCCTTGGGAATTGACATTCTTCTGATCAAAAACGGAAGTTCCCTAAGTGAAGTCATGAAACTACTTTGGGAAAAATTCGGCAAGCCGTTTATTGGATACCACTGGGAAGATTTTGAAAGTCTTATTTTCGGATCTTTCTCAGACCCTACAGAAATCCAAAGGTATTTTTCTGATTTTGTCTACGGATACCAAGACCTTTTTCCACAACTAAAATCACTGCTTGGTGAAATCGGATTGGAATTGAATGAAAAAAACGGAGAAGACAGACTGCTGCATAATTGGGGAATCCGAACCAATAAAGAGGGGCAGATCACCCAAATCCATCCTGATTCCAAGGCTTACTCCTCTTTGATGAGAAATGACAGGATTCTTGGCTATTCCGAACATGATACCCCATCCCTTAATTTGAAAATTGACCGATTGGGAAGAGAACTTCCTATAGAAATCCCCTTTGAAACCGGAAAATTTTTCCCTGAATTCAAACTGGAGATAGCCGAAAAAACAGCGCTGAGAGAAACATGGGGAAAATAAAAACAGCCTTCCAAATTGGAAGGCTGCATTACTCTTGAAACCGGAGTCAGAAAATCTTACTGGAAATCTGCCTCAGTAAGGGCCTGATTGAATTTTACTGAGGTCATTTGGGTAACTAGGGCCTCAGGGAGCATAGGATTCTTAATTTTCAATGTCATTGGAAATTTTACTCCATCTACCTCCTGGTAATTGCTATAGGTCACATCTCCTGTAGCGTCAGAACTAGTCCGAATTTTCAGATTGGATTCTGCTGAATAATACTCGAAAGTGACCATTCCATTTGGAGCAGAAATCTTGATTTTATGCGTCACCTCTTCTTCAATCTCTTCTGTCCCTTCATAAGAAAGTTCATATCCCATTTCTTCATATCTGGGTTCTGGAAAAACATAGGTCTGTGTTTTGATCATAGCAGTCAATTCGTCTGGAACCTCTTGGACCTGACCCATAGCCATAATCTGGGCTTTTCCATTCATCAATACGGTCTGCTGCATTACATTACCTCCTACCGAGGTTGACTGTAAAAGCCGTTCATTTTCACTGTCTGCCACGGTCTTGATGGTGATGGATTGTCCCATAAACGACGCTTCTCCAGTCATCGTCGCATTCTTGATAGAGGCAACCTTCTCCTTACCGCCCACAGCTTTGATGTAGTTGGAGATGATGGTTTGAGGATCGTTTTCTAGCAAGGGTTGCACAATCCCATTTTCAGCATTGGGCCCTTTGGCAAGAAGATCGCCTTGGATCGCAGAGATCAGCAAGGCTGAGACTAAAAGTGATTTGATATTCATAAGAGTTTAAATTAGTTGTCAAACAAAAAAACAAAAAGAGAGGAAAACCCTCTCCTTTTGACCTTAAATTAATTGATATCGCTGTCAGCAATTGGGACGTTTAGTTCCATCTTAGTCACTTTTGCCTCAAGAGGAACAGGGATCATGGGTGATTTGATGGTCCAAGTCATTGGCAAAAGGACTCCTTCTTTTTCCTGATAGTCGGAGTAGAAAGTATCACCTGAAGCAGGATTTTCATATTTGATTTTCAATCCTGACTCTTGAGCATAGTAATTGGTCAATTTGGCACCCGAAGCACTGGCTATGATGACCTTATAAGCAGGAGTACCGTCGACATCTTTGAGTCCATCAAATGTCAAGGAATACCCCATATTCTGGTAGATGGCCTCCGGAAAAAGGAAAGAATTCAACACCGCTTCTTCATATTGAGCAGGTTGCATTTCCTGATTTTGTCCCTGCATGGTCAGTGCGCCTTTACCATTTTCAATTTTGGTTTTAATCAGGACGTTACCACCAACAGACTGCTTCTGCGCATAGCGCTTGTTTTCCTGATCGTACACAAAAGAGATGTTTAGCGCAGTGCCCATCACACTGGCATCCATGGAGATTTTTGCCGTTTTGATTTGGGAGACTTTTTCTTTCCCGCCGATTGCCTTCAGGTAGTTTTCGATCACCTTTTCCGCAGTCATGTCTGCATCAGCTACCAACTGTTTGGCAGGCTGTCCCATGTTGTCATACTCAATGACTTCACCAAATTGAGCCAGTTTTTCTCTAATCTCGGAGCCATTGCCCACGGTAGTGATAATGAATTTGTCCGGATCGATCAGTCTCTTGGCTGTAGCGTTGATCTCATCGACCGTCAAGGCATTCAGTTTTTGCAAATAAGTGGCATAGTAATCTTTAGGGAGCTTGTATCGCTCCATATTCAAAGCAAAGTTGGCTACAGTGGCCGGCGACTCGAGCGATCTACCGAAGCTTCCAGCCAATTCAGCTTTTGCTTTTTGAAGCTCATCTTCGGTGACCCCTTTATCAACCAGATTTCGGATTTCGTAGATGAATTCATAAACAGCCGAATCCGTCACCTCTGTGCGCACCGAGGCACTGGCTGAAATGGTAGCCACCAACTTGTCCGCTCCGATGGAAGAATAGGCCCCGTAGGTATAACCTTTGTCTTCACGCAGATTCATAAAGAGCCTGGAAGCCGAACCGCCACCCAAAATCTGATTCAACACGCGGCTGGAAATGTAGTCAGTATCTCCGATTTTCATCTGAACGGGTTGAGTTACATTGATCACGGACTGCACAGATGAGCTTCGGTCCACCAAAGCCACCGCCTGCTTGGCAGCCCGCTCTGGCATAGGATAGGTGAAGGTAGGCACGTTTCCTTTTTCCCATTTCCCAAAGTATTGATTGACTACTTTTTCGGCTTCAGCCTTGGTCATGTCACCGACTATAGCCAAGTAGGCGATATTGGGTTTGAAATAGGTTTGGTAATATTTTTTGACGTCATCGACCGTGATGTTATTGATAGTCGCTTCTGATTGTGACTCTCCATAAGGATGATTCGGTCCGTAAAGTACCGCTCTGGAAAGTCTTCCAGAGATTGCATTTGGATTGTCTTTGCTCTGTGCCAATCCTGTCAGCGCCTGCTTTTTTAATTTATCTAATTCCTCCTGGGGAAAAACCGGATTATAGAGCACATCGGCCATCAGTTCGAGTATTTTTCCCTGATGTTTTTTCAGTGAAGAGGCAAACATTGATGTGGAAGAGGCACTGAGGCTCGCACCGATAAAGTCAATTTCCTGATCAAGTTGATCTTTAGTTCGGTTGGTTGTACCTCCCATCATCATTTCTCCGACAAAACTGGACATTCCAGCCTTGTCTTTTTCCAAAATGGGGTCCCTTTCCAACACTAGGGTAAATGATACACGGGGAAGTTTGGTATTGTTGACTACAAAAACCTTCAGGCCATTTGCCAAGGTAAAGGTTTCGGCGTCTTTGATTTTGATTTCAGGAGCAGGTCCTGCCGCAGGAAACTTGCTTCTGTCCACTTGCGCCATCAGGCCAAAAGAGACAAAAAGCAGCATTACAAAAGATATAGCTAATTTTTTCATTCTGATTTTTCGTTAAGTCCAAACAATTATTCAGTGGCTGGTTGAGCAGATTTAGGCAGGTAGTAAAGAACCACTCGGCCGTCCAAGTTCATATATTCCTTGGCCACACGCTGGATGTCTGCTTTGGTTACTTTGGCAAACTGATCCATCACCTGATTGATGTAATTGGTGTCACCGAAGATAACTTTGGCTTCAGCAAGATTTTCTGCCACACCAGCAATGGTCGAGTTGCTGCTCACTAGATCATTTTCAATTTGGTTTTTCAGCTTCGCAAAATCCTCATCGGTAATTCCGTTTTCCTGTACTTGCTTGAGCAATTTATCGATTTCCGTTTCGAGATCTTTGGCCTCCACTCCCATGTTGGCGATCCCGTACATCAGGAATAGGCCTCCATCTTCCAATTCCAAAGGAATAGCTGCTACTGCAAGTGCTTTTTGCTGCTTATCCACCAATTCTTTAGTCATCAACGATGAGTTACCACCGGTCAGGTAAGTCGAAAGCATGGACATCGCGTAGCTGTCGGGATGGTTTCTTGGAGGTAAATTGTAAGCTTGGATGACCGCAGGGATCTGGATATTGTCGTAAACGATGTCCCTTACTTCAGCCGTTTTCTTAGGCTCGGTCACGTTTGGTCTGTAGATTTCTTTGGCTCCTTTTGGGATTTCGGCGAAATATTTTCTCACCAAGTCCTCCGTCTTTGCATAGTCAATGTCTCCTGCGATCGTCAATGTCGCATTATTTGGCACATAGAAATCCTTATAAAACTGCTGAAACTCCTCGATGGTAGCTGCATTCAAGTGATCCAAAGAGCCGATCGGTGCCCAACGATATGGGTGTACGGTGTAAGCTCGGGCCAAGGTTTCGGTCAAAATCGAGCCATAAGGCTGATTGTCAATTCGCTGACGTTTCTCTTCTTTGACGACTTCTCGCTGTGTCTCCACACCGGTGATATCCACTTTGGAATGAAGCATTCGCTCGCTTTCCATGTAGAGCGCCAATTCCAGTTCGTTGGAAGGAAGCAACTCATAATAGTACGTGATGTCATTGGAAGTATAGGCGTTAAGTGTGCCTCCACGACCCTGAATGGTCGTCATAAACTCGCCCCGACCGATATTTTCAGATCCTTCAAACATCAAGTGCTCGAAAAAGTGTGCAAAACCTGTTCTTTCGGGGTTTTCATTCTTTGAACCTACATGATATAGTACCGAGGTGACCACGATCGGGGTGGTATTATCTTGATGCATGATTACATGCAGTCCATTGTCCAAGGTAAATTCCTTGAAATCAATCTTGTTTTGGGAGTAAGAAGGCCAAGCAAAAAGGCCTACCAACAATCCCAGAAGTATAGTTTTTTTCATGGTAAAAAGATTGGGTTAGTTATTCTCAAAAGGATAATACTGCAAGAAGCAATTTTTTGTTTAATTACAACTAAACATCCTTGTTAAGTTTTGATACAAGTTGGAAGGATTAATCTGAATTCTAAATTCCAAATCCATCATTGCAGAAATCCAAGGACAAGCGAAGAGGCTGCCCTTTTGAGAACAGCCCCTTTGAAAATTACGGATTAAGTCTGGCCAAAATCTCTTTGGCTTCATGCCATTTCAGTCTCGGCCCAAACTGACTTACTATTTTAGAGCTCGCCATAGAGGCCAGTTTTCCGCTCGAGGCATAGCTGTGTCCGTTGGTAATCCCATATAGGAAAGCTCCAGCAAACATATCTCCAGCCCCGTTGCTGTCTATGGCGGTGGTTTTGTAAGGCTCGATATCAATAAAGGTGTCCCCATCAAAGATCATTGCCCCGTTTTTACCCATCGTGATCACAAAATGCCTCGCATATTTTTTCATTTCTTCCCGTGCTTCAGCCAAGTTGTCTTTACTGGTGTAAAGCATCGCTTCTTCCTCATTTGCAAAAAGCAAATCCACACTTGGGCCAATCACATCATCAAAGTTGGCTTTGAAATACTTCACCATGGCAGGATCGGAAAAGGTGAGGGCGACTTTGGTGCCTGCTCCCTCCGCCACTTTTTTAGAGTAAAGCATCGCCTCTTTTCCATTGGGAGAAGTCACCAGATAACCTTCTATAAAAAGGTATTTGGAGTCTTTGATGGCAGATTCATGCACATCTTTAACCGAAAAATTTTGAGTAATCCCCAAAAACGTATTCATCGTCCGTTCGGAGTCTTCGGTTACCATCACCAGACATTTTCCCGTTATTCCATTTTCCAGACGCTCTGGAACCAAGGCAATATCCACTCCTGAATCATTCAGGTCCTGTAGATAAAAATGTCCCAATTCGTCATTGGCAACCCGGAAGCAATAGAAGGACTTTCCCCCAAACTGACTCACTGCCACGATGGAATTGGCCGCAGACCCACCGGCCTGCTTCTTAGCTTCGGTAGCATTTATGACATTCATCAGGGAGTTTTGGCGCTCTTCATCGACCAAGGTCATCAGGCCTTTTTCCACTCCGTTTTCAAAAAAGAACTGATCTGTGACTTTGAACTCAATATCTACCAAAGCATTTCCGATGCCTGTTACGTCGTATTTTTTCATTTATGTTTAATTGGAAAATTTAAAGATTGCAAAATTGGAAGATTGGTCAGAAAGCTGGGTTTTACTTCATAATTCGAAATTCGATGTTCGCTATTCGACATTAATCTTGGTAAGCTCAATTAGGAGAATCAGGTTTGAGGTTCGAAATTGTGTCGTAAATCGTCCTTCGTAAATCGTCAATCAAAGATCGGGTGTCTTTCAAACGGCTTTTCCCGATCAAACAAGTATCGATAGGTATGATGAGTCTTGTAGATCGTTGCCAGCAGCTGTTCACAAACCCGCATCATCTTGGGATTGAAGTCCCCGATCCAGTTCATTTCGATGGTTTTATAAGGGAAAGACGACTTGCCACTCATCTTGTCGTAGCTGATGATCATGGCGCTTTCCACGCCTTTGCCCTGATGCTCCGGCACTACGCCAAAGACCAGACCGAGCATTTTATTGGGCGGAAAAAATGTCTTGTACCAAAGGAACTTCAGCTTTCCGATCAGGTCCATTTTTCCATTCACATGCTTGAAAATCTGATTGATCTCAGGGATTTGGATGAAAAAGCCCACCGGTTCCCCTTTGTGAAAAGCAAAGTAGATCAATCGCGGATCGATGATCGGTTTCATCTTGCCAAACATCAATTGGGCCTCCTTCAAGGCGATCGACTTGCCCATGTGGCGAGCCCAAGCTTTGTTGTATACGGTCATGAAGTACTCCGGTGCTTTTTCCTGAAGCTCTTTTCCTTGGATGTACCGAAAGGAGTAATCCGGATTAGCCATGATGGCATTGGCCCGCTGGATCATTTTCTCATCAAAACCCAAATCCTGCACCGGACGCATGTAGGTGTACTGCTTAAAATAGAGTTGGAAGCCGTAGTCCTCGAAGAACTTCTGGTAGTAGGCGAAGTTCCAAGGCATGTTGTAATTCGGTTCGGAAAATCCATCGACCAACAGCCCCCACCACTTATCCCGCTCTCCGAAATTGATCGGACCATCCATCGCCTCCATGCCTTCGCTCTGAAGCCAAGCTTTTGCGGTATCGAAAAGGAGAAAAGCAGCTTCCTGGTTGTCGATGCATTCGAAGAAACCCACACCTCCTGTAGGCTGCTTTTCCTTCATCTTGGGATTGATAAAGGCGGCAACTCTGCCAATAACTTGTCCCTTTTCATCCTGTAGTAACCATCTTTTGGCTTTGGCTCCGTTTCGGAAAAGTTTGTTGGTCTCGGGTTGAAAAAGTCCCTCAATGTCATTGTCTAGCGGTCGGATCCAATTTTTTTCATTCTTGTAAAGCCTCACCGCCATTTCGATAAACTCTTTCTGATGGGCGGGAGTGGTGACTTCGATCAGCTTCATTCGGGGGATTTTAGATCGGCTAAATTAGGAGATCGGGGGGAAAGGGCAAAAAGTAAGTACTAAGGTTGGCTTGCTTCTACAGATGCATGACTAAGTCAATTCTAAAACCAAATCAAAATAACCAACTCTCTCATTACCATAATCAGACCACATGCCATCAATGCGTAGATGAATGCATTTCTCTGGAATTTGTATAAGAAATTGAATTTGTGAAATCCTACTTTATCGGGCTTTATGACCTGTCTATACCTATAATAACCCCAGCCGAAAAGAACTAATCCAATTAAGATTTTTAAAAAAACAGGAAGATCATTCATAAATATCCCTTCGATGTCCAATAGCAATAACCTCAATGGTTAGGATGCTATCCTCTATTTCATAAATAATTCGGTAATCCGATACTCGAATTCGAAAGGCGTCTCTGCCTTTCAACTTTTTATATCCTACAGGTCTTGGATTTTCAGCCAAATTATAAATGGCCTCTTTTAAGCTTGAAAAATAAGGTTCTGGAATCTTGGAAAGAGATTTAATCGCAGACTTCTTTATGGCTATTTGGTAAGCCATTATTTTTCTTTTCGGAGAGTTTCGATCATTTCAAAAGCCTCGTCAATGGGAAGGGAGGATTCATCGGAATTCTTGACTTGGTCATAAAGTTTGATATCCTCCAATTCTTCGATCTTTTCAACCATTGCTTCAAACTCTTTTAAAGAAATCACCACGGAAATCTTATTCCCTGCATGGTCTGTGATGTATTTAGGATTGATTATCAGCATGATGAAAGTTAGCAATTTTGCTGTATACTCCTAAAACGAAAAAAGGGAGAATTCAGCTCCCAATTCTCCCTTTTCTTTTTGTTTATTCCTCCACCGTCGCATACAGATCAAACTCCGTCGCATCAAATACCTTGGCTTGCACAAAATCTCCCACTCGGCAATAGAACTTGGAGGCATCGATCAGCACTTCATTGTCCACTTCGACAGAGTCAAATTCGGTTCGGCCGACGAAGTAGCCTCCTTCTTTTTTATCGATCAGGACTTTGTAAGTTTTGCCGATTTTCTCTTGATTGAGGTCGTAGCTGATTTGCTCCTGCACTTCCATCAGGTGATTAGCGCGGTCTTGCTTTTCTTCCTGTGAAAGTTTGTCTTCCATCGAGTAGGCATGGGTATTTTCCTCATGAGAATAAGTAAACACACCCAATCGCTCAAATTTCATCCGCTCCACAAAGTCCACCATCTCCTGGAATTCTTTTTCACCCTCACCCGGATGTCCGGCAATCAGAGTCGTACGAATCGCAATCTCCGGAATCATCTCGCGGATGCTGTGGATGAGTTCTTCCTGCTTCTCCCGGGTGGTACCTCGACGCATAGCCTTCAGCACATCAGTCGAACCGTGCTGCAAAGGAATATCGAGGTACTTGCAGATATTCGGACGCTCTTTCATCACCTCGATCACATCCATCGGGAAACCCGTCGGGTAGGCATAGTGAAGGCGAATCCAGTCGATTCCCTCCACGTCGGAGAGGTTGCGAAGGAGTTCGGCAAGATTTCTTTTTTTGTAAATATCCAAACCGTAATAGGTGGAATCCTGGGCAATCAGCAATAATTCCTTGGTTCCATTGGCGGCTTTGTGCTGGGCTTCTTTGACCAATTCCTCGATGGGTCTGGAGATGTGTCCTCCACGCATCAAAGGAATCGCACAGAAGGAACATGGCCGATCACAACCTTCGGAAATCTTCATGTAGGCGTAGTGGGCCGAGTGAGTCAACAGACGCTCACCCACCAACTCATGCTTGTAGTCTGCCTTAAATTTTTTCAAAATCGCAGGCAAATCACGCGTGCCAAAAAATGCATCCACCTGAGGGATTTCCTTTTCCAAATCGTCCTTGTAGCGTTGAGAAAGACAGCCGGTCACGTACACCTTGTCCACCAAACCCTGCTCCTTGGCATCCACATACTGGAGGATGGTATCGATCGACTCCTGCTTGGCATTGTCGATGAATCCGCAGGTGTTGATAATAATGATGTTGTTGTCATCGGAGTTGGACTCGTGGCTGGCGTTGATGCCGTTTCCTCTGAGTTGGGTCAGCAGGACTTCGGAATCCACCAGATTTTTGGAGCAACCCATGGTGATGATATTGACTTTGTCTTTCTTTAATGTTCTCGCTTTCACAGAATTCGCTTCGATTTGGGTGGGCAAAGGTAATTAAAAAAGGGTTGAAAAGGTTCGCTGGTTCAAAAGTTCTGAAGTTGCTTCGTCCTCAGAGCATAGCAATTTTCCAATATTTCAATTTTTCAATCTTCAAATCCTCCCACTTAACACTTTGATAAAACAAGCTTAACGCAAGATGTCGTACTCGGGGAAAAGCTTTGTCTAATTTTGAACCGTACAGCAAATACTTTTTAACTCCTTGCATTTACTTTTTGCCCCGATGTGAATCGGGGCGCTATGCAAGGGAGTTTCGATTTCGGATTTTTTGATTTCGGATGTCGGATTTTAACTACCCAAACAACAAAATTTAAATCTGTGTAAATCTGTGACTTTTTCTGTGTCCATCTGTGGGAACCCCTGGCCTATCAATCTAAAAATCTACAATCCCAAAAATCTTTTGCCGATTTCGGGGCATAGAGTACCTTAGATTCCCAAATCGAATCGTATGGAATTCACTGCCCCAAATGCCCAAATACTGACTTTTGACAGAAAAAATTACTCCGACCAAACCCTCCTCAAGCTCTACGAATCGCTGATCATGCCCCGTCGGATTGAGGAGAAAATGCTTATTCTCCTCCGTCAGGGAAGAATAAGTAAGTGGTTTAGCGGATGGGGACAGGAAGCCATCTCCATCGGTGCGGTGAATGCCTTGGCGCCCGATGAATTTATCCTGCCCATGCACCGAAACTTAGGAATTTTCACGGGTCGGGACATGCCTTTGGAGCGGTTGTTTGCACAGTTTCAGGGGAAAAAATCAGGCTTCACCAAAGGTCGGGATCGCTCGTTCCACTTCGGAAGTATCGAGCACCACATCGTGGGAATGATCTCCCACCTCGGTCCTCAGCTAGCCATCGCAGATGGGATCGGTTTGGCACATAAACTTACCGAGGAAAAGAAAGTAACGCTGGTCTTCTCCGGAGACGGGGCAAGTTCAGAAGGTGACTTTCACGAAGGATTGAATGTGGCGGCAGTTTGGAAATTGCCGGTGATTTTTATCGTCGAGCACAATGGCTACGGACTTTCCACCCCTAGCGAGGAGCAGTTTGCCTTCAAATACTTCACCGAAAAAGGCCCTGGCTATGGCATGGAAGCAGTTCGGGTGCAGGGAAACAATGTCCTGGATGTCTATGACACCATTCTAAGATTGGCGGAAGACATCCGCGAAAACCCAAGACCTGTTTTGGTCGAAGCCATCACCTTCCGAATGCGTGGCCATGAAGAAGCTTCCGGTACCAAGTACGTACCCAAACACCTGATGGAAGAATGGGCTCAACTCGATCCGGTGGACAATTACGAAGCCTATTTGGAATCCATCGGGGTTCTCGATGCTGCGACCAAAGAGAAATTGAATAAAAAGGTCAAAAAAGCGATCAATGATGCCTTGGAGATCGCCTTTGCCGAGGAAGCCATCACGCCAAACTTGGAGGAAGAACTGGCAGATGTCTATGCACCATTTACCCAAATAGTCATCGCTCCGGAGGGCCCAAGTACCGAAAAGCGCTTCATCGATGCCATCAGCGACGGACTTCGTCAATCCATGGAAAAATATCCCAATCTGATCCTCATGGGTCAGGACATTGGAGAATATGGAGGTGTGTTCAAAATCACGGATGGCTTCAAAGCCCAATTCGGAGGTGAACGGGTCCGCAATACGCCACTTTGCGAAAGCGCCATTATCGGTGCTGGACTCGGGCTCTCGATCAAGGGCTACAAAGCCATGGTCGAGATGCAATTTGCAGACTTTGTGAGCGTGGGCTTCAACCAAATCGTGAACAACCTGGCCAAAATCCACTATCGTTGGGGCCAAAATGCAGATATGGTGGTTCGGATGCCAACCGGTGCCGGAACGGCTGCAGGACCGTTTCACTCTCAATCCAATGAGGCCTGGTTTTTCCATACTCCGGGATTGAAAATCGTCTATCCCTCCAATCCACACGATGCGAAAGGCCTACTCAATGCGGCTTTGGAGGACCCCAACCCCTACCTCTACTTCGAGCACAAATTGCTTTATCGTTCCATCTCGGGACCTGTACCGGAGAGCTACTACACCGTGGAAGTAGGAAAGGCAGCTTTGGCACAAGAAGGCACCCAAGTTTCCATCATCACCTATGGCATGGGCGTACATTGGGCGATTAAAGCAGTCGAGGAACTCGGGATTTCAGCAGACATTTTGGACTTGAGAACCCTCCTGCCTTGGGATCAGGAAGCGGTAGCTGCGACGGTGAAAAAGACCGGAAAGGTGATTTTCCTCCACGAAGACACCTTGACGGGAGGCATCGGCGCGGAGATCTGTGCATGGATTTCCGAGCATTGCTTCCGCTGGCTGGATGCTCCAGTGATGCGGGAAGGTAGTTTGGATACTCCTGTACCTTTTGCTCCGAGTTTGGAAAAGCAGTTTTTGCCGGCGGAGCGGTTTAAGGGGAAGTTGAAGGAGTTGCTGGAGTTTTGAGAGTTGGGAGGTTAGGAAGCATTTTTAAATTTTCAATGATCAAACTCAATGAACAATTAACAATGAATTACCTTGAAAATTGAGAATTGGTGATTGAAAATTGGACATTGAAAATTGGTCATTTTGTCCGTCGTAATTCTAAAATCGTAAATCGTACATGATAATCAGACAGCTATCCAAAGAAGAACTCACCAAAGTTCAGTCCATCGCTCTCCGCACCTGGCCATCGACTTTTGCCAATATTCTGAGCACGGAGCAGATCGAGTACATGCTCAATTGGATGTATTCGATCGAAATGCTGGAATCACAGTTTGAAAAGGGACATACCTTTTTGCTTGCTGAAGAAGATGGAAAAGAACTCGGATTTGCGGGTTTTGAACTGAATTATGCTGAGGGACCAAAGGCCAAGCTGCACAAAATCTATCTTTTACCGGAAGCGCAGGGAAAAGGAGCCGGAAAGGCCTTAATCCTCGAAGTAGCCGACCGGACCAGAAAAGTAGGTCAAAAAAGCCTACTCCTCAACGTAAATAAGTACAATCAAAAAGCCATTGATTTTTACTTGAAAATGGGTTTTCAGGAGATTTACAAAGAAGTAATCGACATCGGAAACGGCTATGAGATGGATGATGTGGTCATGGAGCTTGATCTTTAAGGCACTTATTTATGCTACTTCTCCGAAAGCAGAATTTTCATCCAGTTTCCGGAAAAGCAGGGCTTCCATAAAAAAGGTTTGAAGGCAAGAAAAAGGTTGAAATCTGAATGGAGCCAACTCCCCCTTTTCAAGGGGGCAAGGGGGATTTTTAAAGAAATGAAGTTTTATCTACCCTATTCCTCAACTCCCAATCATCGATAAAACTGTCAATTTCCCTTAATACCAATGGCATTGATTTCTTTACTTCGATATCCAAAAATCTCAAAAACGACAATCCCATACTTTCAAGAATTCGCTGCCTCTCCAGATCCTCCCCTACTGTTTCTTCATAGAAATGCGAGTCTCCATCAATTTCAATTACCAGATTGAGTTTTCGACAATAAAAATCGACAATGTAGTTACCCAAAGGTTTCTGACGATTGAATGAATACCCTCTGAATTGACTTGCTCGAAGCTTTTGCCATAATAGAATTTCAGCCAAGGTGGAATGAGACCTAAGCTCCCTTGAAAAATCCTTTAGGTTTTTGTTATAGGGTAAAAATTGCATGGAACAATTTAAGAAATGTGGCTTAAAATCCCCCCTAGCCCCCTTGAGAAGGGGGAATTGCCTCGAACTGAACTTCAAGAATAATTGAAAGAATCAATCATTTATTCAATAAAGTCAATATCTCCACACATAGTTAAAGCTGCCAAAAAAAGCCCGAGAGTCTCAATTCCCGGGCTTTTGCTTTTTTACTTCAACTCTACCTGCTCGATCTTACTGTTATCTCCTCTGATCTCCTGATACTTTTTCTTCATTTCTTCCAGTTTTTCGGGGTTGGATTGGGCAAGGTTGGTTTTCTGTCCTGGATCTTCTTTAAGATTGTACAGCTGATAATCCGGAGAATTCCCCATTTCGATATTGACATTCTTCTCTACGGCTGGTCCCGGATAGGGAGGAATCATCACCCAATCTCCCGCTCTCAGGGCAGTTTTAGTGTAAGCTTCTAACACAAAGGAATCCCTTCCTTTTTGGCTTTTGCCCATAAATACTTCCAGCAGGTTTTGGCTATCTGGACCAATTTCTTCGCTCCCCACCAGAGCAGCCAAGGAAGCCAATAGATCAATCTGCGTCACCAACGCATCTGATACCCCATGCTGGATGATTCCTTTCCAATAGGTTACAAACGGAACACGTGTACCTGCTTCGTACAGGGAATATTTACCTCCTCGGAATGGCCCTGCAGGAGTGTGATCTCCAAGCTTTTCTACGGCATCATCGTAGTAGCCGTCATTCAATACGGGACCATTATCGCTGGAGAAAATAATCAGGGTATTTTCCAAAACCCCTTCTTCTTCCAAGGTCTTCAGCATTTCTCCAATTACCCAATCCGCTTCCAAAATCACATCCCCACGAGGTCCCATCCCGGATTTCCCTTCAAATCTCGGATGTGGAGTTCGCGGTACATGTGGCTGCTGCATGGGGAAAAACAAGAAAAACGGTTTGTCAGATTTAGCTTTTTCATGGATATACGCTTTTCCCTTCTCAAGAAAATGATCCGCCATATCCACATCACTCCACTTGGCACTGTCGCCTCCTTTCATATAGCCGATTCTTGGAATACCATTCACGATGCTGTTATTGTGGCCGTGATGCCACTTCATGGTTAGCAGTTCCGGATTGGAAATAGCCGTAGGTTCGCCATCAAAGTTTTTGTCGTAATCTACCTGAATTGGGTCTTTAGGATCCAAATTCACCACACGACCATTTTCGATATACACAGTAGGAACCCGGTCCTGAGTCGCTGCCAAAATATGGGAATGATCAAATCCCACATGGTTGGGACTTGGGGAGATTTCCTGATTCCAGTCCACGAAACCAGTACCTAAACCTAGGTGCCACTTTCCGATCACGGCAGTTTCATAGCCCTGTTCTTTTAGCATTTTTGGAAGCGTCATCTGAGCCGTATCGATGATCAGAGGGGCTGTGCCGGGGAGAATTTTGGCATCTTGATTTCTCCAAGGATAAGTTCCGGTCAAAAGTGCATAGCGGCTGGGCGTACAGGTTGCGGATGAAGCATAGCCGTTGGTGAATCTCAATCCTCCATTGGCCAAGCGGTCCATATTCGGAGTCTGAAGTGTACCTACTCCATAGGCGCTGACATCGCCATAGCCAAGGTCGTCGAGGTAGATCAACACAATGTTTGGTTTTTGCTGGGCATTAGTTTGGATGACTAGAATAAAGAAAAAAATAAGAGCAGGAGACAAGTTTTTTCTGATCCATGAAAGCATAAATTCTGAAGGTTATTTTGGGAAAATGATCTCCCTAAATTGAATCTTTAACTATCCAAATCCAATACCGTCTCCCAAAGTACCAAACCATTCGCGGAAGCAGTAGGAACCGTCTCCCATTCGTGAGTAGGATTTTCTAGACGACTTTTGATTTCTTCTAGGGAAAAATACCAAATGGCATAAACCATTTTACGGACTTGGTGATAGAGAAAACCCGTTCCAGTCACTTCAAAGCAATAGATTTTTTCGGGTGAAAACTCAGTAGAAAAAGCTTCGGTCTCGAAGATTTTGGCTTCTAAGATTTCTCTGGTGAAATCAATCTTATTTCCCGAAATTCTGCAGAAAGCTCTGAAATCATGCTTTCCCACAAAAAGCGAAGCATTTTCCTGCATTCGTTCCAATGAATTGATCTGGGAAACCGAAGTCAAAAAAGCTGAGGCAAATGGATGAAAAGATTCAGAATCTGAGAAAAAGTAACGGTACGTTTTCTGTTTGACCGAGTGGATCAGATTGAAGTCTCTGGGAATTGGCCGAACTGAATTGAATCGGATTTCTCCATTCAAATTCAGGTTCAAGGCTGCCAAGATCGGTTCAAAATCCACCTCTTCCCGAAGGAAAATCTGAACAAAACCCTGCCTACAACTCACTCCTGAATCGGTCCGACTCGATCCGATCAAGCGTAAATCCTCGTGACCCAACACAAAGCGAACCACCCGCTCCAATTTCCCCTCCACTGTGGGCTGCTCTTTCTGCTTGGCCCAACCCTTGAATCGGGCACCGTAATACGAAATGGAAAAAAGGTAGGAGAAAGGACGAGAAAGCATTTGAGATAAGGAGATGATTTGGGCGGAGAATTTTATTTCCCTCTGATCTTGGGTAACTTGGAACAAACCCAAAAATACGCGCTATGAAAACATTTCTCAGCCTCCTGCTCCTTTTTATCGGTTTTTCAGCATTGTCCCAAACTGTACCAAGTAAAGACATCCAAATCAAACTGGCTGTCCTGGCAGCTCCGGAAGATCAGCGGGCCGGTGCCACGGTGTATGCCTTTGACGGCGCCTTGCTTCGAAAAGGCACCAATCAAACCGTTTGCTTAGGTGATGACCCCGGCCGAGAAGGTCTTTCGGTTTCCTGCTACCATAGCAGCGCACAGCCCTTTATGGAGCGAGGATGGGCGCTCCGAAAAGAAGGCAAAACTGCGGATGAAATTTTCAAGATTCGGGAAGCGGAATCCAAAGCCGGGAAACTCAAACTACCCGATCAGGGAAGCTTGCTCAATGCCTTGACTGCCGAGCATGCCGATGTCAACTGGACTACCGGTGAAGCCAAAAACACCTACACCCGCTCGGTCGTCTATATCCCATGGGCCACGGCCGAAAGCACCGGATTGCCACTGAAACCAGCCGGTCCCGGTTTACCTTGGATTATGGATCCGGGCACACATCGGGCGCATATTATGATTAATCCGGCGAGGGATTGAGTTATTCGTTAAATTTGAAAAAATTCGATTATGGAACTTTCATTAAAAGAGGTATTTGAGGCGTCCAAAGGTGTGCTGTCCGAAATAGTTGATCTTTCAGACCCTGACTTCAGATTAGAACAGGTTGAATTTAAAAAAGATGAAAAAATTTGGGATGTAGTTGTCTCATTTTTAGTCGCAAACAAAAATAAACCTGTTGGAATTACTCCAATAACTTTTTCTTTCCCGGTTGAGCGAGTTTACAAAAGGCTAAAAATCGATGAAAACAAAGAAGTGCTGGGGATTTACATGTTTTCAGAGGCAGGATGATTTTTGTGGATACGAATGCGCTGATCCTCTTAGTAGTCGGACTTATTGATAAGTCTCTAATTTCATCGCATAAACGTACTTCTATTTTTGAATCGATTGATTTTGAGAATTTGGCTTTTCTGATCGGTGACTTGGAGAAAGTGGTAACTACTCCGAATGTTTTGACAGAAGTGGATAATCTGCTGAATAATTTTCAAAGAGGCCATCGATGGGCCTATTACCAAGTAATAAGAGAATTGATAGCAAAGTCAACAGAGAAATTTCTTGAGTCTAAAAAAATGATGGACTCCAATGCTTTTTTTGAACTAGGACTAACAGATTCAGGAGTTCTGGAAATTTGCAAAGAGTGTGATTTTTTGATTACCGGAGATTCCAGACTTTCAGACTATGCCAATGCTTATGGTATAAAAGTGATAGACTTAAAAAAAATCAGAAATGAGCGATTAACTTCACTTTGATTCTGAGGAGATTGTCATCTCATGATTTTGAATCTACTTAGGGAAAAAAATTATTTAGGTTTCATTATGAAAAACTTCAATCAAATCAAATCCAAACTGGAAATCCACAAAAAGGAGCTTTTTGAAAAGTATCCGATCAAGGACTTGGCGATTTTTGGTTCCTATGCCCGCAATGAACAAAAAGAAGCGAGTGACCTGGATTTGATGGTAGAGTTTCATAGCCGTGTAGGTTCAGAGTTTATTGAATTGGCGGATGAACTGGAGGAAATCCTTGGAATCAAAGTCGATTTGGTCTCCAAAAAAGGAATCAAAGAGCGGTATTTTGAGCGGATTAAAGGGGATTTGATTTATGTCTAGGAGAGACATCGACTTGCTTCTCATGGACATGAAGGAGTCCGCAGAGAAAATTTTGAAATATACAGAAGGGCTTACCTATGACGATTTTTTAAGGGATGACAAAACAATCGACGCGGTAGTTAGAAACTTCGAAATTATTGGAGAAGCATCAATCCGGATTGAAGATGATTTCAAACTTGATCATCCGCAAATCGAATGGAAAAAACTACGGGGATTTCGAAATCGAATCGTTCATGAATATTTTGGAATCGATTACGAAATAGTTTGGTCTATCATTGAGAGTGACCTTGAAGAATTGATTTTTCAACTTGAAGAAATTTTAAAAAATGGCAAAGAAGAAAAATAGTAAAGCGGAATTCATAAAATATTTCGGGCCAGTCCTTGAAGCTCTAAAAGCTTTAGGGGGCTCTGCAAAACCAAGAGAAATATCTGAATGGATTGGTGACCATTATCAATTACCGGATGAGGTATTAAATGAAAAATATGAAAAGTCCGGTCAATTAAAATTTCCTAATCAGATCGCTTGGGCAAGACAATATTTGGTATGGGAAGGTTTACTTGATTCGTCAAAACATGGGATTTGGGCTTTAACCGAAACAGGATGGAAAACTAGCTTGGATGAAAAACAAGCGTATGATATTTTTTTGAAATGGGTTAAGATTTTTCAAGACTTAAGGCAGAACAAAGAATCAATTGATCAAGAGGAGAAAAATATAGAAAAAGTGATAGAAACTACTGAACCGGAGGAAGGACAATCAGTAGTAAAACCAACACTATTGGAAGTTTTACAAAGCATTTCACCAACAGGCTTTGAACATCTTTGTGGTCGACTACTAAAGGAATATGACTTTGAAAATATCGAAATAACCCAACGTTCCAATGATGGGGGAATTGATGGCTACGCAACCTTGAAACTAAATCCATTTGTCAGTTTGAGCGTTTTCTTTCAATGTAAAAGATTCCAAGGTACAGTACCGACTGAGAAGGTTCAGGCATTTATTGGCGTTATGGAAACCAATAAAAGAAGTGTAGAAAAAGGATTAATAATTACTACTGGGAATTTTGCTAAGGCGGCACACGAGATAGAAAAAGCTAACATTAAATTAGAACTTATTGATGGGGCAAAATTGGTGGAAATGTTTGAAAGAAAGGAACTGGGAGTAATTCCAAAAACCATTTACGACCCTGACATGAAGTTTTTCGAGAGATATAGAGAAATGAAGTAGGGCAAAGAAACCACCCCATCCCTGAGGTGGTTTCTTTGTTTACACAGCTAAATTCTTACCCCAAAACCATGGCTATCAGCCAATTTTGCAATTAACAAGATTAAAAGCATTTCATTGATTCCCTTAGCTTAATTGTTAATTAAATTTATTCACTCTTTCAAAAAGGTTAACTCAACAGCAGGATGGAACTTATCAGAATTGAAGACTCCAATTTCACCTCCGGTTATATAGAAACCCAAATCAATATCTTTACTGACACCTTGATCTGCCAATGCAAATTTGGATTTGGGTTCATTTTCCAATAAATCAAACACAATAAATAAGTCTTTCACTCCCTCCGGTATAAGTACGGATCCATCTAAATTCACCTTCATCCATCCTGGTTTAGATACTTCTACCACTTTATTACCCTGCAATAATTCCGAGAAGTCTTTAATTGAATTTATCTTACCCTGGTAAATTTGAAAGCCTTTTTTGGGGACTAGTATCCGAATTGATACATCTACTTTTTCTTCCAAAACTTTAGACACATAAAACTTAATTTCATCCAAATAAAGCTGTTTCTTCTTCGGTATTTTGACTCTGATGGTGTATCGATAAAACTCTCCCTTGGAACCTCTCACTGTTACTATGGGATTTGATACCTCCCGTACCTTACCTGAAGCATTTCCAATTTTTAGCTCACTTAGGACAGTTGAGTTAATGGCAATCACCGGAAGTTCAAATTCCTTGGCTTTCAAAAAAATCGCGCCCACCTCCCAAATCCTCTTTACAGAAAGGAGAGTATCATTGATCCCATAGCCTGAAATGTTGATCAAGGAGTTCTCTGGGATTTCCTTTTTTAGGTATTCTAGTTTACCAGTCAAATCAGTAAACCCCATGAAACTCCCTCCCTCCACCTGTACCCTGAGATATGCAAGAGGCATGCGCTCATTTGAAGAATAGAAATAGGTAGTACTTCTCTCTTGCCCAAAAGACTGAACGAAGATCAAAAAAAACGGAACGATCAAATATTTATTTGCCGATTGTATAAGACACCAAAATGGGTTTTTCATAGTCAACTTCAGTTAAATCTAATAGCTCAATGACCTGCTCATCATACTCACCTGGCAATAGAACAGTATGAAATAAACCTTCGCGAACAGCTATTGGCTTTAAGAAAATCTCTTTTAAGTCAGAATCAATCGAAAAACGGAAGGCTTGTCCATTTTGAATTAATCCAAAATTTACATTGTCTATAGTTTCGTTGAAAAAATTAAACCCAATCGATTTTTCACCAATTAATAGATTATGAGGAGCAAAATAATAGGTGCCATTTTTTAAAACAGCCCAAAAATCCTCTGCATCCACAACCTCCGATGTTTTTTCTGGTATTTTCTTTACTCCAAAATCAATTTTGAATTTGACTGATAAGGAATCACTGAATA
Source organism: Algoriphagus aquaeductus (assembly GCF_003253485.1). Taxonomy (GTDB): domain Bacteria; phylum Bacteroidota; class Bacteroidia; order Cytophagales; family Cyclobacteriaceae; genus Algoriphagus; species Algoriphagus aquaeductus. The sequence continues at coordinate 25,289 of NZ_QKTX01000022.1, forward strand.
TTTGAAACACACTATTGCTAAAAGGCTGCACCAAAAACGAATTCCCTGAAAAAAAAGAAATACTCTGTGCTAAAAATGCCTCTATATTTCCCGAAAATTGAGGTTTATAGTTTGAATTGGCTAATTCTGCATCAAAAAACCCGTATCCCTTATATACTTCACCTTCCAGTTCAGAATCTGAAACCAAAAAAACTCGATCCTCGGCAAGACCGCCTATTCCTCCCAAGAAATAATCTTTGGCTTTGTATTCCTGAAAAACAGAAAAGTCTGATTTTAAATAGTTGATAAGCTTTTGGTAAGACCGATCATAAACTAGAATCGAGTTTTCTCTTAATACAAAAAACTCAATTTTGGAATACTCACCTGGCCCTGTCCCTAATTTTAAAAGTTGCTTTTTAAATCTTCCCTCCCTGTCGAAAAGAAGAATGGAGGAATTTATTCCGTCTTCAAGTACTAATATATCAGAATCAGAAAACTCAACTTGCATCACTTTACCAAAAAGAATTGAATCGTAAACGTCCAATTGTGTAGTTGATTCAATTTTTATCCATTCTTCAATTTCACTTTCCATTATTTTGGAATTTGAGAAATTAAGAAGTTCTATGTTATCCGCATTTTTTTTTAAAGAGCAGGAAAATAAGAACGGCATTATTAATAAAAAGAATTTTGTCTTCATGGAGAAAGAAAAGTTGCCCCAAACGAACCCATTTGGGGCGAAATATTCAACATTTATTATAAACTAATGTCTGGGACATTTGGCTGGTCACAACGCAAGAGGCATCTATATCCTTCTTTGGGCTTACAACCTGAAACTAAAAACTGTTTCTTTTCATTCGGATAGGCCTTATCACAATCCCCAGGTTCAGCATTTACTTGTGTTGGCATCACTGAAAATGATAAGATCCCAGTCATCAAAATGGTAATAATTAAATAGACTTTCTTTTTCATTTTTTAAAACGATTTAAGTAAAACAATGATTAATAGGCCTTTAATGTGCACACCAAAAAATACTCCCCCCATATTTAAATTGTCAAGTGGAAACCTAAAGAAAACTTAATAAAATTTACAACTAATTGATAATCAGAAATAAAAATTAATTTTTGAAATCTATAGAATTTACTTATAACCCTGTAAATCAACCTATTATATAATTTTTTCTTATGTTACACATAAAAATTCACCAACAAGTAAGCCTGAGGTGGCTACCTTAATTTACCGGGAAAAAAATCTAATCCTAAAATCTTGGCTGCCAGCCATCCAAAACCCGATTTAATCTGAATCTAAGCAGCTTGGATGATCGAAAGAATTTTTCCAATATGCTTACTTCAACCTAGTTTGAAAAAGCTCAGGCCTCTGATAGGTATTAAACACCGACATGACATAAACGGGTTTATCAATCATCGAATAAAAAAACCACCCCATTCCTGAGGTGGTTTCTTCCTACATAAGTAGAAAATCTTATCCCAAAATCTTCGCTGCCAGCCAGTCTCCTACTTCAGAAGTCTTGTAAGCTTTGCCGTCTTCTGCGATATCTTCTGTCACCACTCCTTCTGCCAATGAAAGATTCACCACATCACTGATCAGTTTGGCTTCTTCCGCCAGTCCAAAGGCATAATCAAACATCATCGAAGCTGAAAGCACCGTTCCCAACGGATTGGCGATATCTTTTCCTGCTGCCTGTGGATACGAACCGTGAATCGGTTCGAATAGCTTCACTTTGGAACCCAAGGATGCCGAAGGCATTAAGCCCATGGAACCGGAAATCACTGATGCTTCGTCGGTTAGGATGTCGCCGAATAGGTTTTCGGTAATCAACACATCGTAAGCTTTTGGCCACTGGATCAATCGCATCGCTACCGCGTCAACGAATTCGTATTCCACTTTCACATCCGGATACTCAGGCGCAAGTTCCTGCACGGTTTCTCTCCACAGTCTGGAAGTTGCCATCACGTTGGCTTTGTCCACGCAGGTCAGGAGTTTTCTTCGCTTCTGCGCAGCTTCAAAGCCCATTCTCGCCAAGCGCACAATCTCTTCCTTGCTGTACACATTCGTATCGAAGGCTTTGGTACCCTGCTCATTTCGGCCTCTTGGCTCACCAAAGTAAACTCCGCCGGTCAACTCTCTAAAAAACACCAAATCCACGCCATCCACTCGGTCGAGCTTCAATGGAGACTTATGCACCAAAGAAGGGAAAGTAAAGGTTGGTCGCACATTAGCGAAAAGACCCAACTTCTGTCTCATTCTGAGCAAACCTTGCTCAGGGCGGACTTTGGCTTTGGGGTCATTGTCGTATTTGGGATCACCGATCGCTCCAAAAAGGACTGCATCCGACCCTGCGCAAATCTCATGGGTAGCATCCGGATAGGGATCTCCCGTAGCATCGATAGCGCAAGCACCGACTAGTCCTTCTTTGAAAGTAATCGTATGACCAAACTTTTTTCCTACAGCTTTCACTACTTTGACCGCCTGGGCGATGACCTCAGGACCGATGCCGTCACCCGGCAATAACGCGATATTCATTTCCATAATAGGTGGATTCTTCTTTTTCTGGTTGGTAAGTCATGTTTTCGATGATGTTGAGCATTTTCTCAGTGGCCATCATCGCTGCCACGGTTTGGTCAGGGTCAAGCCCCTTGGTTTTGAAGATTTTGCCATAATCCCAGGTAATCACCGTTTCCACAAAGGCATCGGTTTTACCTCCCGGAGGAATAGACACATGGTAATCCGTCAATTTGGGGAGTTCCCGACCGAGTGATTTGTAGATCTTTTTCAGCGCACGCATAAAAGAATCATACTGCCCATCTCCGGTGGCACTTTCATCATAAAACTTACCATGGATATTCATCCGTAGTTGCACGGTAGGCTTTAATCCCTTGGAATGGGTCATGTGATAGCCTTCGATGCTGATCGTTTTGGCAATGGAGTTGTTTTGGAGCACATCGGAAATGATGTAAGGCAAATCCTCTGTGGTCACCCGCTCCTTTTTGTCCCCCAATTCAATGATTCGTTGGGTCACTCGGGTGAGTTCCTCTTTTTCCAGGGAAATACCCAACTCCTCCAAATTCTTGAGAATATTAGCTTTGCCGGAGGTTTTTCCCAAGGCATATTTTCGCTGGCGCCCAAATCGCTCGGGCATCAGGTCGTTGAAATAGAGGTTCTTTTTGTTGTCTCCGTCGGCATGAATTCCGGCAGTTTGAGTAAAGACATTTTCGCCCACGACCGGCTTATTGGCAGGAATATGATGACCGGAAAACTGCTCTACCAACTTGGAAACGCGGTAGATTTTCTGCTCCTGAATTCCGATATCGAAATCAGTAAAATCCTTGATCACCGCCACGACGGATTCTAAAGGAGCATTTCCTGCTCGCTCCCCCAAACCGTTGATCGTGGTGTGGATTCCAGAAGCTCCATGATTTATGGCCTCCAGGACATTGGCAACCGAAAGATCATAGTCATTGTGCGCATGGAAATCGAAATGAACTCCCTGAAATTTTTCCGTGATCTGTGTCAGGAAAGTTTTTACTTCTTCTGGAGAAAGCAATCCCAAAGTGTCTGGAAGCATGATTCGCTTCACGGGCTGCTGAGTGAGAAACTCGATCAGGCTGAGCGTATATTCCGGAGAATTTCGCATGCCATTGGACCAGTCTTCGAGGTACACATTGACTGCGATTCCCTTTTCCTGGGCATAGGCAATGCTTTGGGCGATTTCGGCGAAGTGTTGTTCCGGCGTTTTTTTGAGCTGATGAACCAGGTGATTCAAAGAACCTTTGGTCAGCAGGTTGAGCACTTTGGCACCCGACTCTACGATCCAATTGACGGAAACCGGGGTATCCACAAAGCCCAATACCTCCACGCGGTCGAGATATCCTTTTTGTGCTGCCCAGGTTGTGATTTTCTGGACTCCTTCCAGTTCTCCTTCGGATACACGGGCCGAGGCAACCTCAATACGGTCCACCTTAAGCTCCTCGAGAAGTAATTTGGCAATCTGGAGCTTTTCCGAAGGCAAAAAGGAAACCCCTGAGGTCTGTTCGCCATCCCTCAGCGTGGTATCCATGATTTCTATGCGTCTGCCCATAGAACCCTCCAAGGGTTTGAAACCCTTGGAGGGTCGGGATGCATGATTTCCTGTTGCCTCCATTTTAAGCATCATTTATCTGGATGCAGCAAATGCATCGATTTCAGACGACATGTTCAACAGGTAATCGATGTCATCGAAGCCATTGGTCATGTTGTCTTTTTTGTATTCATTGATATCGAAAGATTCAGATTCTCCTGTAGCGAGGAGCTTGATCTTTTGCTCGGGAAGATTGACCTCGATTTCGGTCTTAGGATCGGCCTCGATGGCAGCAAAAAGTTTTTCGGCAAATTCAGGGGAAACTGTCACCGGAAGGACTCCGATATTCAGACAGTTATTTTTGAAGATATCTGCGAAAAAGCTGGACACCACACAGCGGAATCCATAATCATAGATCGCCCAGACGGCATGCTCCCGGCTGGAACCTGACCCGAAGTTTTTGCCGGCAACCAAGATTTTCCCAGAGTAGGTTGGATTATTTAGGACAAAGTCCTTCTTTGGATTGCCCTCTACATCGTATCTCCAGTCGCGGAAAAGGTTGTCTCCAAAACCTTCCCGCTCCGTTGCTTTCAGGAATCGGGCAGGGATGATCTGATCGGTGTCCACATTTTCAGTCGGCAAAGGAACTGCTGTACTGCGTAGGACGGTGAATTTATCGTAAGCCATTGTTTCGAATTGTAAAATTGAAAGATTGGAAGATTGAAAAATTAATTTTCAAAGACTTCCCTAGGATCGGTGATTCTGCCGGTGATTGCGACCGCTGCCACAGTCAAAGGTGAGGCAAGCATAGTGCGGGCACCTGGTCCTTGACGACCTTCGAAGTTTCTGTTGGAAGTAGAAACCGCATATTTCCCTGAAGGAATCTTATCATCGTTCATCGCAAGGCAAGCAGAGCAACCCGGTTGACGAAGTTCAAATCCCGCTTCTTCGAGGATTTTCACCAAACCTTCTTCGTGAGCCATTTTCTCTACTTCACGAGATCCAGGTACAATCCAAGCAGTGATGTTATCTGCTTTTTTATGCCCTTTTACAAATTGAGCAACTGATCTAATGTCTTCAATTCGGCCGTTGGTGCAGGAGCCTACAAAGACGTAGTCGACGAGTTTTCCTTTGACCGGTTCACCCGGAGCAAAGCCCATGTAATCCAAAGATTTGAGGTATGAAGTTTTATTGGAACCTTCCATTCCCTCGGTAGAAGGGATATTTCCCACTACTTTGATTCCCATACCCGGATTGGTGCCGTAGGTAATCATTGGTTCGATATCCGCTGAATCGAAAACCAATTCTTTGTCGAAAACTGCCCCTTCGTCGGTTTTTAAAGTTTTCCAATAAGCCACAGCTTTGTCCCAATCCGCTCCTTTTGGAGCATATTGTTTTCCTTTCAGGTAGTTGAACGTCGTCTCGTCAGGAGCAATCAGTCCACCTCGTGCACCCATTTCGATGGACATGTTGCAGATGGTCATGCGGGCTTCCATGGAGAGATTTCGGATGGCCGAACCGGCATATTCCACAAAGTAGCCTGTGGCTCCAGCTGCAGAAATTTTCGAGATGATGTAAAGAATGATGTCCTTGGAAGTCACTCCTTTTCCGAGATCACCTTCCACCGAAATCCTCATTTTCTTGGGTTTGGACTGCATGATACATTGAGTTGCCAAAACCATTTCCACCTCAGAAGTACCGATACCAAATGCAATCGCTCCAAAAGCGCCATGAGTTGAGGTATGGGAATCCCCACACACGATGGTCATGCCAGGCTGAGTCACTCCGAGTTCAGGACCGATCACGTGCACGATTCCATGGTGGGCAGAACCCAAGTCATGAAGCTCGATCTCGTATTTTTTGCAGTTTTCTCGGAGCTTTTCCACCTGCATGCGGGAAAGCTTATCCTTGATCGTCTGATCCTGATCTACCGTAGGCACGTTGTGGTCAGGAGTAGCGATTGTTCGGTGAGGATATTTTACTCCGATTCCTCTTTTCTCCAAGTTGAGAAAGGCCACCGGAGAGGTGACCTCATGGATAAAATGTTTATCGATGAAGAATACATCCGGGCCGGCAGGGACAGATTTCACCACGTGAGAATCCCAGATTTTATCAAATAATGTTGTCTTTTCCATAATTAAGCAGTCGCGTATTCTTTGACTGGTATTTTATTGAGTGCATCGACAAAGGCTTGGGCAGATGCCAGGACAATGTCTTGATTGGAGGCAAAACCGTAGTAGGGTTTGTCGGATTTGATCAGGCGCATGTGAACTTTGGCCACATCATCACTTCCGTGAGTGATCGCCTGAATGAGGAATTCTTCCAAATCAACCTGTGGCTTCACGATTGTCTCGATTGCTTTAAGCACTGCATCCACCGGACCAACACCTGATGAGGAAGCTTGATGGGTTTCATTGCCTATTTTGAGCGTTACTTCAGCGTTGACCGAGCCATTGGATGAATAGCTGACCTTTTCCAGTTCGATGAAATTGGACTCGTCTAGGTATTTACCGACCAATTCCAACAGGTCCTTTCTTCCGATATCACGCTTGGAATCAGCCAAAACCAAGAATGCTTCATAGACTTCTCTCAGCTCTTCTCCCTCGAGTTCGACGCCCAAAGCGTCCAAATGGTGTTTCAAAGCAGCGCGTCCTGATCTTGCGGTCAATACGATGGATGACTCCTCTACCCCAACCTCTTTCGGATCGATGATTTCGTAGTTTTCTCGATGCTTCAATACCCCATCTTGGTGAATTCCGGAAGAGTGCGCAAACGCATTTCTTCCCACGATCGCCTTGTTGGGTTGGACCGGCATATTCATCAGCTTGGATACCAAACGGCTGGTTTGGTAGATTCTCGGAGTGACGATATCGGTATAAACAGGAATGGATTTATGACATTTGATCGCCATGACCACTTCTTCCATAGAAGTATTTCCCGCTCTTTCTCCGATTCCGTTGATGGTCACTTCGACCTGCCGGGCACCATGCTGTACGCCGGCTACGGTATTGGCAGTAGCCATTCCGAGGTCATTGTGGCAGTGGGTAGCGATGATGGCCTTGTCAATGTTTGGCACATTGTTTTTCAGACTGGCTATGATCGCACCATATTGCTCGGGAAGGCAATAGCCTGTGGTATCTGGGATATTGACAACCGTGGCGCCGGCTTTGATGACTTCTTCGATGATTTTGCAAAGAAAATCAGGTTCGGATCGTCCGGCATCTTCCGCATAAAACTCCACATCCTCCACAAAGCGCTTGGCAAATTTTACCGCAGCGACACCACGCCGGATGATTTCATCCGGAGTAGAGCGCAATTTGTATTGAATATGATAAGGAGAAACCCCGATTCCGGTGTGAATTCGGCCCTTTTTGGCGTATTTGAGTGCAGCAGCGGCTACTTCGATGTCCTTTTCTACAGCTCGGGAAAGGGCACAAATGATCGGATTGGAAACGGCCTTCGAAATCTCCTGCACGGAATTGAAATCTCCCGGACTGGAAATCGGAAATCCCGCCTCAATAATATCCACGCCCAGCTCCTCGAGGGCCTTGGCTACGATGATCTTTTCCTGGGTATTGAGTTGGCACCCGGGCACTTGCTCCCCGTCACGCAGGGTCGTATCGAATATCCACAGCTTATCACTCATTATATTTCGGGTTTGGGTTTTTAATTATTCTCTGGTCTCAACTGACGGACGACCGCACCGGCCTGCCACATTTCAGACTCACGCAATTCTTTCAATTCAGCTTCAAGCTTCTCTCTGTAATCCGGCTTGGAGTTGGAATCGATGGATTTTTGAGCTTCCACTCCGGTTTTTACTGAGTTGTAAAGCGCCTCGAAAACCGGCTTGGTTGCATCACGGAAAGGCTTCCACCAATCTAACGCTCCGCGCTGTGCGGTAGTAGAGCAATTGGCATACATCCAGTCCATGCCGTTTTCAGCAACCAACGGCATCAAAGACTGGGTCAATTCTTCTACAGTCTCATTGAATGCTTCGGAAGGAGTATGTCCGTTTGATCTCAACACTTCGTATTGAGCTGCGAAAATGCCCTGGATTGCGCCCATCAAGGTTCCTCTTTCTCCGGTCAAATCGGAAGTCACCTCGCGATAGAAATCTGTTTCAAAAAGGTAACCCGAACCAACACCAATACCCAATGCCACCACGCGGTCTTTAGCTTTGCCGGTAGCATCCTGATAGATGGCATAGGAAGAGTTCAAACCTCGACCTTCCACAAACATTCTTCTCAATGAAGTACCGGAACCTTTTGGAGCGACCAAGATCACGTCCACATCAGCAGGAGGAATAATGCCTGTTTTCTCTTTGTAGGTCACTCCAAAACCGTGAGAGAAATAAAGTGCTTTGCCTGGAGTCAGGTGTTTTTTTACCGTTGGCCAAAGAGCAATCTGACCCGCATCAGAGAGCAAAAACTGAAGAATTGTACCCTTTTGACAGGCTTCCTCGATCTCAAAAAGCGTCTCACCTGGAACCCAGCCATCGGCAATAGCCTTGTCCCAAGTTTTGGAGCCGCTACGCTGGCCGACGATCACGTTGAAGCCGTTGTCTTTCAGATTAAGTGCTTGTCCAGGTCCCTGTACACCGTAACCAATGACAGCAATGACTTCGTCTTTGAGCACTTCTCTTGCTTTTTCCAAAGGAAATTCTTCCCGGGTAACTACGTTTTCTTCAACGTTTCCAAATTTCAATTTCATAAGTCTGTAGTTTGATTTTTAAAGGCCTTATGGAATCTCGCCTAGCAAAAGAGCAGCCTAGCGGCTGAAAACTTCGGCAGGTTTGATTTCATAGTGTTGGATTTTTAGATTGTATAAACAGGTTTGAGATAATTATTTAATAAACGATTCTATGGTGAGCATTCGCTTGGCCACGGCCACACGACCCGAGCGGGCAAATTCCAGCAGACCATAGCCTTTGAGAATTTCGAGTAGTTCTTGTGTTTGTTCTTTGTGTCCGGTGAGTTCGAGCACCACAAAATCCGGCTCAGCCGCGATGATCTTGGCATTGTGCTGCCGGATGATTTTTTCCAAGCCTCCATCCAATCGGGAAACCGGAATCTTGTAAAGCGCGATTTCCTGATAGACCACGCCTTCATCTTCATGGTAGAAAGCTTTGATCACGTCGATGATTTTTTCGATCTGATTGACGAGTTGGATGACCGTGTCTTCGTTGACCGTTACCTCGATGGTGATCCGGTGAATTCCCGGAATTCGACTCTCAGAGGCCGTGAGTGCATCGATATTGATTCCACGACGGGTAAAAATGATCGTGATGCGGTTGAGAATTCCGATAAAGTTCTCGGTAATGACGAAAATGGTATATCTCTTCATAGGGTTGGATTAGCTAAGTCTGACTTCCTCCACGGAACATCCGGTGGCGATCATAGGGAATACATTGTCTTCTTTTTCTACGACCACTTCAAGGAAAAATGGGCCATCATGGATCAGCATATCTTCTATGGCTTCCTGAAGATCTTGACGCTCGGTTACTTTCTGAGATTTAATGTTGTACGCCTCGGCGATCTTGACAAAGTCAGGATTATCCAGCTCGGTGAATGAATAGCGCTTGTCAAAAAACAACTGCTGCCACTGCCGAACCATACCGAGATAATTATTATTGAGAAGAACAATTTTGACCGGTGCCTTGGTCTGCATGATGGTGCCTAGCTCTTGAATGGTCATCTGGATTCCCCCATCTCCGACTACGCAAATCACCTGTCGGGAATAATCGTACATCTGAGCTCCAAGTGCTGCCGGCAAGGCAAAACCCATCGTGCCCAAACCTCCAGAAGTCACCTGAGTTCTGGGCTTTTTGTAATGGAAATACCTCCAGGCAATCATCTGATGCTGACCAACATCCGTCACCAGCACTGCATCATCTGCCTTGTACTGATTAATCTGATGGATGACTTCACCCATGGTCAATCCCACTTTGGTAGGGGTAAGATCATGCTGAACAACAGCCGCTTTTTCCTGCTGCTCGAGTTCACGGAATTTACCCATCCAAGCTTCATGCTTTTTTGCTGTGATGGCCTCAGTCAGCATGGCTAAACTTTCCCGGCAATCTCCCTGAACAGCCACGGTAGCTTTTACATTTTTATTGATTTCTGCCGGATCAAGTTCTAAGTGAATGACTTTGGCCTGCTTGGCATATCGTTTTAAATCACCGGTTACGCGATCATCAAACCGCATTCCCACGGCGATTAATACATCGCACTGATTTGTTAAAAGATTGGGCGCATAATTACCATGCATTCCCAGCTTTCCGACGAAATTAGGATGTTCTTCAGAAAGTGCACCTGAACCCAGGAGTGTGGAAGCAGCCGGAATTCCGGATTTGTCCAAGAAAAACTTGAGCTCGGATTCTGCTTTTCCCAAAACTACCCCCTGACCAAAAAGGAGATAAGGCCTTTCCGCCTGATTGATCAGTTCGGCAGCTTCTTTAATGGCTGACTGATCTATAGGGTGATGAGTTTTATACGATCTAAAGCCCAAACAAGGCACATAATTGAACTCTCCGAAATCGACCTGGGCATTTTTGGTAATATCGATCAACACAGGCCCGGGACGACCGGATCTGGCTATATAAAATCCTTTGGCAATCGCCGGTGCAATATCTTCCACCCTTCTTACCTGAAAATTCCACTTTGTACCCGGCATAGATATCCCGACTACGTCAGTTTCCTGAAAAGCATCGGTACCCAATAAGTGTGCGGCCACCTGACCGGTGATACAGACTAAAGGTGTGCTGTCAATCTGCGCATCAGCCAAACCCGTAATCAAATTGGTGGCGCCGGGGCCTGAGGTAGCAAGGCAGACTCCGACTTTGCCTGAGACTCGGGCATAACCTTGAGCAGCATGAATGGCTCCCTGCTCGTGGCGGGTGAGCACATGCTTGATCTGATCATGATAGTCATACAACGCATCATAGACCGGCATGATTGCACCTCCGGGATACCCGAAGATCAGCTCGGCCTGCTCAGCGATCAGCGAGCGCACGACGATGTCGGCTCCTCTCATCATGTCCTTCATAGGCTTTAGAATTTATCCGTAACGCACCCTTCGGATGCAGTAGCTACTAGTTTGTTGTACTTCTTGAGGGTTCCCTGAAGTCCCTCGATCGGCTTGGGAGACCAAGATTTTTTGCGTTCCGCAAATTCTGCTTCGGTGACCTCTACCGATAGCTTGAAATTGTCCGCATCGATCGTGATGATATCCCCATCCTTCAGCAGACCAATCGGCCCACCACACCAAGCTTCGGGCGTCACGTGGCCCACGACAAATCCGTGAGTGCCTCCAGAAAATCGCCCATCTGTGATCAAGGCCACGTCCGAACCCAACCCTGCACCAATGATCATCGAAGTAGGCTTTAGCATTTCCGGCATCCCCGGTGCTCCTTTTGGACCGACATTTCGGATGACTACTACATCGCCTGCTTTTACTTTATGATCCCGGATGGCTTCATTGGCTTCCAATTCAGAATCAAAAACCACCGCAGGACCTGTGAAAGCCGTCCCTTCTTTTCCGGTGATTTTGGATACCGCACCTTCTGGGGCGAGATTTCCTTTCAGAATACAGAGATGACCTGACTTTTTGATTGGGGTCTCCAGTGGATGAATCACATTGACCATCGATGGCACAATAGGATCGATGTTCGCTAGGTTTTCTGCCACGGTCTTCCCGGTCACGGTGATGCAATCCCCATGGAGAAATCCATTGTTGAGCAGGTATTTCATAAATGCAGGAAGCCCGCCTTGCTCGTAGAGATCCTCCATCATGAATTTGCCCGAAGGTTTGAAATCACCAATGAGTGGTGTTTTGGCATTGATTGCTTTGAAATCTTCCAGGGTGAATTCTACACCTGCGGTACGAGCAATCGCCAGGATGTGCAAAACAGCATTGGTACTTCCGCCAAGGGCAATCGCAACTGTTACCGCATTTTCGATGCTTTTGCGTGTGACGATATCTTTTGGTTTGATATCTTTTTCCAGAAGGATACGCATATACTTATTGACATCCTGACACTCCTTCAGCTTTTCGGCTGAGTTTGCCGGATTGGAGGAGGAATAAGGAAGAGACATTCCCATGGCTTCGATCGCAGAGGACATGGTATTGGCCGTGTACATTCCACCGCAGGCCCCTTTTCCCGGACAGGAATTACGGATCACCCCATCATAATCTTCATCGGAAATAGTGCCTTGGATTCTTTTCCCAAAAGCTTCAAAAGCGGAAACGATATTGAGTTTTTCACCTTTGTAATTTCCGGAAGCAATGGTTCCCCCATAGACCATAATGGCCGGCCGGTTAATTCTCAACATCCCCATCACTGCGCCGGGCATATTTTTATCGCAACCCGCTACTGCTACACAACCATCAAAGGAGTGTCCCAGAATAAAGGACTCAATCGAGTCAGCAATGATATCTCTGGAAACCAACGAATACCGCATCCCAAGCGTACCCATGGAGGTGCCGTCAGAAATCCCGATGGTATTAAAAACCAAACCGGTCAGATCATATTCCTGAGAGGAAGCTTTGATCAGACCGGCAAAGTCATTGAGGTGCATATTGCAGGGATTGCTTTCATAGCCGCAGCTCGCTATCCCCACAAAGGGTTGTTTCATTTTTTTATCTGACAAGCCAGTGGCATACAGCATGGCTTTTCCTGCCGGATGCTCGTCGTTGTCGCTGATTTCCCAACTGTACTTTTTGAGATTGTTCTGGGTCATAGGTCTGGTAAATAAAAAAAGTGCCTCAGGTTAGTGAGGCACTTTAGATTTTATATGCTGGATAGTATATGGTCTAGTGCCTCACTTCGAAAATCCGATGAGAATAATAAAGCTTAGCAGGACGACCAATGGATACATAGCGTGGTTTGAGAGAATATGCTTCGTTGACGAATCACATGACAATATTAAAACTCAAATCCGAGACTTACAATATTTAATTCTTCACTTAGGAATATTTACAGTTAATAAAATTGGGCTTAAAGTTTTTTTTTGAAATTTAATTTCTTTTTTTAGTAAAATTCAAAATCATTATTTAGAAATTCTTGCAATTTCGGGCTAAGACCAAAATTTTGTATCGATTTTCTTATTCTTCAAATTTTTCTAAAAAAGACCTGCTTTTTTTTAAGATAAAAATTGATATAATGTCAATTTTCCAATAAATACAGAAATGATTAGAGAATCTTCAATATCCATTTGAGAGTATTCACAGCCGATAATTCGGTTAATTTTGTCCAAACTGATTAATCGATGATTTCATTTCCAAACGCCAAAATCAACCTAGGTCTCCATATCACTTCCAAAAGAAAGGATGGATACCACGAAATCGAAACCTGTATGGTGCCGATCCCACTTTTTGATGCGTTGGAAATGATTGTGGACAAGAAACCAAGCTGGTCCTCTTCGGGATTATCTATCCCTGGAGAGCCCAAAGACAACCTGATCCTTAAGGCCGAAAAACTGATCAAAAAAGACTTTCAAGGTTTACCCAATCTCAACATCCATCTGCACAAAAACATCCCCATGGGTGCAGGGCTCGGAGGAGGCTCGGCCGATGGTGCTTTTGCCTTGAAGTTGATGAACAATCTCTTTGACCTGCACTTGGATGATTTCTTTCTGGAAGAATATGCCGTCGAACTAGGAAGTGACTGCCCTTTTTTCATCGAAAATACGCCAAAGATCGCCCGCGGCCGAGGTGAAATCCTGGAGTCCATCGACCTTTCATTAAAGGGAAGCTATCTCGTTTTGATCAATCCGGGTATCCACGTAGGTACCAAGGAAGCTTATGCAGGGGTTACTCCCGCGCCTCCAAAAGTAAAACTCGAGGAGGTATTGTCGGACCGAAGTCGCTGGAAAGCTGAACTGGTGAATGATTTTGAGCCCAGCATTTTCAAAAACCATCCGGAAATCGCCGAAATCAAGAAAAAAATGTATTCCGACGGAGCATATTATGCAGCCATGTCCGGATCGGGATCGAGTGTGTTTGGATTATTTGACAACCAACCTTCTGAAATAGAATTTTCAGATCAATATTTTAGATTTGAAAGTTTTTTGTAAATATCTCAAGACTAATTGGTTGTAAATTGAAAATGATTTTATATTTGTAATCTATAAATATAAATCACAATGGCCACCTTCACCAGTACACTACCTGACGATCTCCTTCAGCGACTTGCTGACTACGCCAAGAAGCTTTCTCTGCCCAAAAATAAATTGATAGAGAATGCACTGAACCTCTACCTGGATCACCTCAAGAGGGCCGAGTATGCCAAATCTTATCGACAGGCAGCACAGGATGAAGACATTCTGATGGTAGCTGAAGAAGGAATGGACGACTACTTGAAGCAGATCGAAGATGAGGCAGGGTGAAATCTGGATGTCAGATCTGAATCCAGTCATCGGATCTGAACAAGCTGGCAGAAGACCAGTAGTCATCCTAAGCGGCAACTTGATGAATAAATTTCTGCAAGTGGTGATTACAGCGCCTCTTACTTCCAAAATCAAAAACTATCAGGGAAATCCTATTTTAACTCCTTCTCCTGTGAATGGGCTAAAGCTGGAGTCTGAACTGATGGTTTTTCATATCCGATCCCTTTCCAAAAATAGATTGATCGAAAAAATCGGAGAAATCTCCAAAGAGGAATTGCAGAAGGCACTTGCTACACTTCAAGATATCACGACGCTTTGATTTTCAACTAATTACTTTGGGGGTTTTTCTCCGCTTGTTCCAGTAATTCAATACCGGATAGATCAGAACCGAGATCAGAATTATCAAGGTGCCCAAATAAAACTGAGGAGTCATTTTTTCACTTTCTCCAAAAACCATCACCGCCAGCAAAATCCCATAGACTGGCTCCAAATTGATCGTCAAATTGATCGAGAAAACCGGAAGGCGCTTCATTAGGTCCACGGAAACCGAAAAGGCATAGACCGTACAAACACCTGCCAAAATCAACAACCAGAACCAATCCATTCCTCTCCAAGCCCACTGAATCGGAGTTCCATCAGTAAGAAACGCGGCATAAATCGGCATAAAAAGCAGGGCAAAAAGGGACGCTGACGCCATTTCATAAAGCGTGATTTGATACGGCGTATGACGCAAAGTCAATCGACCATTCAGCACGGAGAAAAGAGCCCCCAGAAAGGCTGACATCAAAGCCATGGACAATCCGACCCAATAACCTGTCTCAAATTGAAAAATCACCAGCAAGCCCGAAATCACCATCAGTCCAAGCGCGACCTCATACCACTTTATTTTGGTTCGGTTGACCATCGGTTCCACAAAGGCAGTCCAAAGGGAAGTAGTGGCCATACCTGCCAAGCACACTGAGGCAGTCGAAAGTCGTGCTGACCAGAAAAAGAAAATCCAGTGGAGCGAAATCAACACCCCTACTCCGGCGATTTTGAGCAATTCGGGTGGGGTGACGATCATGGATTTTTTCCTTAAAATCATGACCAAAGCCACGCCAATGGTGGCAATCCCCGTCCTGTAAAACACCAGCTCCAATGAAGGCAAACTGATGAGTAATCCCAAAATGGCGGTAAAACCCCAAATCAATACAATAAAATGGAGAAGCAAATAGTCTTTGAAAGATCCAGACTGCATCTACCTCGGAACTGTTTTATAGAGCAGCAAACCCGTGAGCGCAAAAACAATATTGGGAAGCCAAACCGCCAATATCGGAAATTGGGTACCGGCCTCGGCAAATGTCCTTGAAAGAATAAATAAGAGAATATAAATAAAGGCCAATAAAAATCCCATTGCGATTTGAAACCCAGAACCCCCGCGTGTTTTTCTGGCAGACATAATTACCCCGATAAAAGTAAGAATTAGCGCAGCGAATGGGGACATAAACCGAACATAGCGTTCGATTCGGTAATAACTCACATTATCGGCGCCACGGTCCTCCAATATTTTGATCTGCTTACTTAATTCCGGAAGTTTTAACGTCTCATGATGATTTTCGGGCAAATTGAAATCTGTGGGAGTAATAGAAAGAACCGTGTCTAATTCAGAGCCAACTTGATAATCCTCTCCGTACTCCTTTAAAACGCGAAGCCTCCAGTTTTCGAGCCTCCATACATTTTTCGCTGTATCCCACTGGATCCGATCAGACGAAAGCTTGGACAGCAGTTGGCCATCACGGATTTCCTCCAAGGTAAATTGGTATCCCGTATTTCCATGTCTATAAAATCTACTGATATAAGCATAGGCATCTGGTCCTACTTTGATATGAATGTTCGGATCAGTGGAAGCCTGTCCTTTTTCAAGGTATTGAATTTTAAAAGCACTTACTCCTGCTGTAGCACCGGGAAGCACCCATCCATTCAATAAAAAACTGATTGCTCCGATCATAGAGGCGGCTATCAAGAAAGGCCGAAGCATCCTCATAAAACTCACCCCAGAACTCAAAATGGCAACTATTTCAGTTCTACCGGCCATTTTGGAAGTTATGAAAATCACTGCGATAAAGACCGTAATGGGTGTAAGCAGGTTATTAAGATATAACCCATAATTCCCCATGTACATCAGGATATCCTTGGTCGGTACTTGATTCCGAATGTAGGTGTCATTTTTCTCTGTAAAATCCAAAACCAATACCACCAGAATCAGCATGACCACTACAAAAAAATAGGTCTTCAAAAATTCCTTAATGATCAGTTTGTCGAGGATCTTCATATATCAGAGTCGTGTACTAACCTTCTTTACCATCGCATCCTTCCAAACGCCAAAATCTCCCGAAAGGATATGTTCACGTGCCTGCCCTACCAGCCATAAGTAAAAAGATAAGTTATGAATGGAGGCAATCTGAGCCGCAAGAATCTCTTTGGAAACGGTCAGGTGCCGAAGATATGCTTTGGAATAAAAGGAACTTGCATAATTCCCAATCAACGGATCGATTGGACTGAAATCATCCTTCCACTTCTCATTTCTGATATTAATGATGCCTTCGGAGGTGAAAAGCATTCCGTTTCGGGCATTTCGGGTCGGCATCACACAGTCAAACATATCGACTCCCAAGGCGATGCATTCAAGAATATTGGCCGGAGTGCCTACCCCCATGAGGTACCGTGGCTTGTCAGCTGGCAAAATCTCTGTGACCAACTCCGTCATTTCGTACATCATTTCGGCTGGTTCTCCCACGGACAATCCCCCTATAGCATTGCCCTCTCTACCTTGGGCGGCAATGAATTCAGCACTTTGCTTACGCAAATCTTTGTACACCGAGCCCTGAACGATCGGAAAAAGCGTCTGATGGTAACCGTACTTTCCCTCCGTAGCATCAAACCGATCGATGCACCGCTTTAGCCAACGATGAGTCATATCCATGGAATTTCGGGCATAGCCGTATTCGCAGGGATAAGGCGTGCACTCATCAAAAGCCATGATAATATCCGCTCCAATAGTCCGCTGAATATCCATCACATTTTCCGGAGTAAAGTTATGCTTGGATCCGTCTATATGTGATTTGAAGGTCACGCCTTCTTCTTTGATTTTACGGGTTCCGGCAAGGGAAAAAACCTGATAACCTCCCGAATCTGTCAAAATCGGCCGATCCCAACCATTAAATTTATGAAGTCCGCCTGCTTTTTCCAGAATATCCAATCCAGGACGTAGGTAGAGGTGATACGTGTTTCCCAGAATAATTTGAGCCTGAATATCTTCTTTCAATTCCCGCTGATGGACCGCCTTCACAGTACCCGCAGTACCTACCGGCATAAAAATCGGAGTATTTATAAGTCCATGATCAGTTTGAATCTGACCGGCACGAGCCTGGGATTGGGAATCTTTTTTCTCTAATGTAAACTTCATTCTAATAATAATCAGGACTGTAGTGATGATCTACAACTTGCCCGGTTTAGCCTGCAAAAATATCCACTTATTCTTAAATGACTTGCTGAAATTGATTTTATATTTGCCCAGCAAAATCGACCTATGGGCCTATTTTTACTTTGGTTTTTCTTTGGCATCGGCGTTATCATTCAAGGGGTTTACCTTTTAATGATATTTGGACGGACGGCCTGGTTTAAATCCACTTCCAAGTCATCATCTAACCAGCAACCTGAAGA
Organism: Algoriphagus aquaeductus; assembly: GCF_003253485.1. Taxonomy (GTDB): domain Bacteria; phylum Bacteroidota; class Bacteroidia; order Cytophagales; family Cyclobacteriaceae; genus Algoriphagus; species Algoriphagus aquaeductus. Next base: position 43,430 of record NZ_QKTX01000022.1, read on the forward strand.
GGGAGTAACTGTCCTTGTGGCTGCCCATAATGAATTCCAAAACCTCAAGACACTCATCCCCAAGCTTTTCGAACAGGATTACCCCAAGTTTGACGTGATGATCGTCAATGACCGAAGCACCGATCGGACCAAGCGATTGCTTGAAGAAATGATGGCCAAGTACCCAAAACTTCGATCAGTCACCATCAAATACACCCCCAATCACGTCACTTCCAAAAAATTTGCACTTACACTTGGTATCAAAGTGGCCAAAAATGACGTCATACTCCTGACAGATGCAGACTGTGTCCCTAATTCTGATCAATGGATAAGAAAAATGACCGCACCGGTAAGGCAAGAAGGAAAAACATTTGCGATTGGCTATTCAGGCTATCAGGAAAAGTCTGGGCAGCTGAATCGTTGGATTCAGTTTGAAACTATTCTTACTGCATTGTTTTATCTGTCATTTGGTCTTTGGAAAGCTCCATTTATGGGTATTGGCAGAAACCTTTGCTACCGAAAAAGTTTCTTTATGGAAGTTAAGGCATTCAAAGGTCTCTGGCATTTGGAGGGTGGGGATGATGATCTTTTTGTGAATAATTATGCGACCGGCAAAAATGCTGCTATCGTCATCGATCCAGCCGCAACGACGGTGTCTGTTCCTAAGGAAACCTGGAAAGAATATTTGGTTCAGAAAAAACGCCATCTTCACGCCGGGAAATATTACCGAGGAGAAGACAAACGAAAAATCGGCATCTTTTCCATGTCCCATGCACTATTTTGGGTAGGAGGATTCGGATTGCTGATTTATTTTGGAATCGGCATGCAATGGGAACATTTTTCGGCTGTTTTGGGTATTATTCTTCTAAGGTCTGTTTTGATGATGAGTGTTTTCAACTCTGCAGCCAAAACGATCCAGGGAAAAGCTCCCAAAATGAATCCAATCCTGAATGACCTTTTTTACTTAGGTTATTTTTGGGTTTTAGGATCTGTATCCTATCAGGCAAAAGATATCCAATGGAAATAAACGAGCGCGGTTTTTCAAATAAAGCACTAGAAGACTTTGACTTGATCGACAAGGCAGTCCTAGAAAAAGATCAATCAGCCTACGCCACGCTGATGAAGCGGTATAAAAAGGCCGTTTATTTCATGATTCTCAAGATGATCCGTGATGCAGACGATGCCGAAGATCTGACCATGGAGGCTTTTGCCAAGGCTTTTCGGAATCTGGAGCGCTTCAAAAAGGACTACACTTTTTCCACTTGGCTATTCCGGATTGCGACAAACAACACCATCGACTTTATCCGAAAGAAAAAGCTCAAAACCATGAGTCTCAATACCACCATGTCTGATGATGGAGGTAATTCGGTCAATATCGATGTGGAAGACGACGACAACAATCCACAGGATGAATTTATCCGCTCTCAGCGAATCGAGATGGTGCGGATATTCGTCGATAAACTCCCTGCCAAGTACAGAAAACTCGTTCAACTTCGCTATTTCGATGAACTTTCTTACGAGGAGATCGCCCAAGAACTTGACAAGCCCTTGGGAACCGTAAAAGCGCAGCTTCACCGCTCAAGAGAACTTCTGTACGAAATTGCCTCCGGCAAAGAAAAACACATCTGATGAATTCTGGCACCCATTTGATTTTATCCTATTTTCCTGACCTTACTGAAAAGCAGGTCTTGCAGTTTGACCGTTTGCAAGAACTGTACGAGGACTGGAATGCCAAAATCAATGTAATCAGCCGCAAAGACATGGAGCAGTTTTATGTGCACCATGTACTTCATTCCTTGGGGATTGCAAAAGTGATGAGATTTCAGCCGGGCACCAAAGTCCTGGACATCGGTACAGGCGGTGGTTTTCCGGGGATCCCTTTGGCAATTCTTTTCCCAGATACGCACTTCCACTTGGTAGATTCCATTGGAAAAAAAATCAACGTCGTCAAGGAAGTAGCCAAAGCGCTCAAACTTGGCAATGTGGAGGCACAGCAGGCCCGAGCAGAATCTTTGGTACGAAAATATGACTTCGTGATCAGTCGGGCGGTAACCCGCATGATCAATTTTTATCCCTGGGTCAAGGGAAAAATCAAGCGGGAAGACTTCAACGAATTCCAAAATGGGATCCTTTACCTGAAAGGTGGGGATGTAGATGAAGAAATGGAAGAACTCGACAAATCCTATGTCACCTATCACCTAAGCGACTACTTCAAGGAAGAATTTTTCGAGACTAAAAAAGTGGTCTATATGCCTTGGGAGGATAAGAGGTAAAGATTCTTTTTTTTTATTATATGATTGTCCGCAATTATGCCAGTTGCATTATTTTATTTGTTAAGCTGGTTGGAAGACCGATGACCGAAGACCGAAGCTTCCGATTCTGATCCTTTTAGCGGTCAATTAGCCGTATTTTTGTTGATACTGGTAAGAAAGCGGATTAACAGCTTCCTTTTTTTAGCTCCTTTCTAGAATGATTTCTTCATCATTCACTTCTCAGAGCGATGCACTTGTTGCTTCCCTAATAGTATCATTTCCTCAACAATTCTACTCCAATTATTTTTCCAACATTATTTAACAAAATAGTCGTTCTATTTTTGAAAAATAATTACTAAACTTCAAGTATCAAAGTGACCATCAGTATATCATAAGGTAACTGTCGATTTTTATCGAAAGACCCAACTTGGATTGAACGAATTTTTGATTTGATCAGGATCAGAACCAGGCGAAGAAAGTATTGATGACACCGCATTTTCTTAAAAATATTGATAGCCAAAAGTCAGATGTGATTTAAAGTAACAACACGCAATTTTCAACCTAACAGGATTCCTAATATTTCCATTCAACCCTAGGCATTTTCATCTTTTCAATGAATCCTACACACAAGGATGATCTGGTCATGAATTTTGAATGGATTCCGGTTTTAGTCATTGATTTTATAGTTTAAAAATAGACCACTGAAAAAATGAAATTTCTACTTTCATTCCTTCTGCTTGCCACCACTTTTGCTTTGCAAGCCCAATCCAAACTTACTATTCGGGGAACGGTGAAAGACACCACCAATCTCCCGCTTGACTACACCTCTGTCCTGCTACTCAGTCCCACAGACTCTGCCTTGGTGGCTTACACTTTGACAAACAAGGCAGGAGAATACCAATTCAAAAACGTCGATCGGCAACCCCTATTGATCAAAGCGACTTATATGGGCTACATCCCCTTCCAAAAAGAATTGGCACTACCTCAAACAGATGTTTTGGACGTGGAAGAGATTACCTTAACGCCTATTCTTCAAGAACTCTACGAGGTGGTAGTGAAAGCTGCTAAGGCGCCCCTCATGATGCGCGGAGACACCCTTGAATATGATGCCAGCAAATTTAAAGTGCCGCCTGGAGCGACTTTGGAAGACCTATTGCGCAAGCTACCCGGAATTCAGATCGATGTAGATGGAAATATTGTAGCCCAAGGACAGCAAGTTCAGAAAGTAACGGTGGATGGGAGACGGTTTTTTGGCGGAAATACGAAAATGGCCACGCAAAACTTGAATGCAGAGTCGATAAGCAAGCTTCAGCTTTTCGATGACAAGTCAGAACAGTCAAAACTCACCGGAGTCGAGGATGGGGTTAAAGAAAAAACCCTAAACGTCGAGCTGAAGGAGGAAGCTAAAAAAGGAGGTTTTGGGAAAATTTCTGCGGCTGGAGGGACAGACGGGCGATGGTCTTCAAATGCATCTTATAATAAGTTTGACAAAGTAAACCAGTTTTCAATCATCGGATACGGCAACAATGTCAACCAAACAGGACTGAGTTGGGATGACCTTCAGGAGTTTCGGGGGAGCGGAGCGTTCCAATTTGGCGATACTGGCGATTTCGGGTTTAATGGAAGTGGTGGTGTGACTTTTATTTCCTTTTCGGGAGGGGACCGGGAAGAATCCTTCGAAATCCCGTTCAATAACCTCAGCTCTGGTTTTTCCAATAACCAAGCGATCGGAGTCAATTATAATCGCCTGAAAGACAAAAAAGATTTCAGCGGCAACTATTTCTACAGCCGAAGTGACCAAATCATCGAAAGCTTTAATAGCAGAACCAACTTTCTTCAGAACAATGCCTCCTTTACATCCACTGACCAGAGTTTACAAAACAACGTTGCCGGTCATCATCGGGCAAATCTTCGTTTTCAAAACGAACTTGACAGCGCCAATACCCTCACCATTAATGCAAAAGGAAGGTTTAGCACACTCACTACCTCCTTGGCCAGTTTTCAGGAGCTGATACGCAGTAGTACAGAGCAAAGTCAAATGGAGCGTGACAATCAATCGAACAGGTGGTCAGGTGCCTTTCAGGGTACTGCAATCTTTAGGCATAAATTCCAGAAAAGCGGCAGAAACTTTGCCGCAAGTATGAGTAACACCTACAGCAACGCAGACCAGGATGGAATCCAAAAATCCATCGTGGATCTCGTCAACTCCACAGACCCAAATACTTATTTTAGAAATTTAGACCAGGTAAACCAAGCATTGAATAGTTCCAACGTGTTCAAGTCAAGTTTGCTTTATGTGGAGCCTATTAAAAAAATCTTTTTTTGGGAAACCTTCTACAATTTCAGCCAATCTATAAGCGAAATAAACCGGAAAGTATTCGATTTGGAGTCCAGCGATACCCGGGAGCTGAATCCTGATCTTAGCCGGTTTTTTGACAACACCATCACCTACAACAGAGTGGGTTCCAGTATCCGATATGCCAACAAAGGCTCTAACCTAAGTGTGGGTTTGGCAGCCTCCAACTACCGATTGAACGGGCAGTTTTCAGTCGTAAAAGAGGGTGAGATTCTTGGCCGGGTGGACAAAAGTTACCTCAATCTCACGCCAAACTTGTCCTACTGGAAAACGATGAAGGGCAACAAACGGATCAACGCAGGCTACTCGATGGGTGTCGCTCCGCCGAACATTTCCGATCTACAACCCTTCAAGGACATTTCCAATCCCTTGTATATCCGTGAAGGAAATCCCGATCTACAGCCGGAAGTAACCCATTCTTTCAATACCGGCTACAACATGTATGATCCTGCAACCTTTATAAATTTCCAGTTTTCATTGAATTCGACTTTCTACCAGAGCCAAGTAGTCCAAAACCAAACCATAGACCCCGAAACCTTTGTTACGACATTCACTTCGGGAAACGTTTCGGGTGGACAGCGGTATTTTTCCTATATAGGTTTTGGGTTTCCTATCGTGAAAACAAAATTTAACGCATACTTAACAGCCAATCCATCTTACACTAAAAGTCTTGCCCTGATCAACTCCCTGGAGACAGAAACAAATACCCTGAGCCATAACCTTGGCGTAAATTTAGATTTGACTCCAACAGAATGGCTGAGTCTGTATGCTGGCACCTCGTTCCGCCTGAGCAAAACCAAATACGAACAGAATCCCGCCCAAAACCAGGATATCCTTAACCTGAACGCCTACACGAATATGAATGTCAAGCTTCCCAAAAATTTCTACTTTGACATGAAGTTCACCTACAGCCGGTTTGAAAACGAAAGTTTCGGATTTAACCAGGAAGTCCCCATACTAAATGCATTTGTCTATAAACTTCTCGGTGAAGCTAAAAAATGGGAAGTAAGGCTATCTGCCTATGACATCTTCAAGCAAAATCAAACCATCAGTCAGTTTGCCGGGCAAAACTTCGTATCCACCGGACGAATTGAAACGTTGTCAAGATATTTCCTACTCGGAGTGACTTACAACATGCGGGGAGTTGAAGTGAAAAAAAATAGATAATTCAAACTAGCAGGCGACCTTAAAAATCATGAAACTAAAATTTCTAAAAACCATTTTGCTGCTCCTGATTGCTACAGGACTTAGAGCCCAAAATATAGTGGGTGAGGTAGAATACCGCTATAAGATTTTCTATGATAAAATCTATTCCAGTCTACCCCACCTGACCCAGCAGGAAAGGGATAGAATTCAACTCACCTGGAATAATCCTGAAGGCTACAGTACTCGGATGAAGCTTCAGTTTTGGCCAGAAAAAAGTATCTACACCTACGGCGAACCTTATGAAGTGCGCAGCTACTCTTGGCAAGTAGAAGACTATTTCATTGAAAACAATCTCCAAGATCAAACCTTTCTGAAGTACATGGATCAGATGGGCAAAACCTATGTGGTTCGTGGAAATCTAAACCCTCCCAAATGGAGAGTGATGAACGAAATACGGGATATTCTCGGGCATATGTGCATGAAAGCGGTGAGCGAAGACCCTGTCAAAGGCCAAAAGATCACGGCATGGTTTGCCTCAGACATTCCTGTCCCCATCGGTCCTGAGGAACAATTCGGGCTTCCGGGTTTGATTTTAGCCTATGACATCAACGACGGCATGCTCATCGTGGAAGCTGAAAAAATTACTTTCGGGGAACCGGAAAAAATCATCACTCTTCCCAAAAAAATGAAGGGAAAAGAAGTATCCGGTAATGAATATCAAGATCTCGTGAAGAAATTTATTCAAACTTCGATCGAAAGCAAGCAAGCTTGGATGTGGGGATTAAGGTATTGATGAGGCAGTAAAAACTCCAGCATGGATAAAGCATAAAAATTACCGGGCATTATTCCATCCTGTGGACTGAGATTGAAATCTTTCAGGATTATGCGCTATTCTGCCAGTAGATGAATATTCTCCAGATATTAGGCTTGATGCTTCGACGGCGCTCAGCACAAGCGAACGATGTCGGAAGCCCGAAGAAGTCCAAGAATTGGCTTTTACCAGTTCTTTTGAACCTGAAAGAAGGTTACTGGCAAATTTCCGTCCATCCAAAAAATCTTTTCCCAAATTTTAAATTTGATTTAGCTATGGATCCCCGGTTTTTTTGGGATTTCAGACACCTTTACCACGGTAAAAATCTGTACAAATTCAAAATACAACTTGGACAATTTCAAAATTCAATTTAAATATTTATTTGATTATCAAGTACTTGAGTACATTCGCAAGAAAACCAGGTTCTTGGATTTTTATTTGCGACAATTCCCGCCAATCGATTTTTTGCTTGGGCATAATCCCCTAATTTGAGGCCTCATTTCCCCAAGAAGTATGTATATCATTTTTGATACCGAGACCACCGGTTTGCCACGGGATTACAATGCACCCATGTCCGATGTGGACAACTGGCCGAGACTTGTTCAGATCGCCTGGCAGTTGCATGACGCCCGAGGCCGATTACTTTCCAACCACAATTACATCATTAGGCCAGAGGGTTTTACCATCCCCTACAATGCTGAAAAAGTGCACGGCATCTCCACCAAGCGTGCCTTGGCAGAAGGTCACGACCTTAAGGAAATTCTTCAGGTGTTCCGCGAAGATGTAGTTCAGGCCAAATTCTTGGTGGGCCACAACATAGGTTTTGATATCAATGTGGTGGGTTCGGAATATTTACGAGCTGAGCTGGTAATGCCACTTGAAAGTAAAGCCGAACTCGACACCAAGGATATTTCCACGGATTTCTGTGCCCTCCCTGGAGGTAAAGGAGGGAAATACAAGTGGCCGACTCTGACCGAACTCCACAAAAAACTTTTCGGAGTCGGCTTTGATGACGCGCACGATGCGGCCTATGACGTGGACGCTACCGCCCGCTGCTTTTTTGGTTTGATCACGCAGGGAGTTCAAAAACCAGAACCTGGAATTTTGCTCGAGGAAGTCCTCTATGAAGCGCCCAAGCTGGCCGAAGCCAATTTTGTCCAAGCTAAAGACGAGCAAAAAGCGGCCAAAGACATTCTTAAGCAGGCCGGAAAAGCAGATATTTCTGACCTGGCGGAAGTTCCATTTACCCATCTTCATGTCCATACCCAATACTCGGTACTCCAAGCGACCTCCGAAATACCTGCCATCGTAGCCAAAGCTAAATCCATGGGGATGTCTGCCATTGCGATGACCGATCACGGCAACATGATGGGAGCCTTTCACTTTGTGAAAGAGGCAATGGGAAAAGAGCTCAAACCCATTTTAGGATGTGAGTTCAATCTGTGCCGAGACCGGAAAAACAAAGCCAATAAGGATGACGGCTACCAAACCGTCCTGATTGCCAAAAACAAAGCCGGCTACCACAACTTAGCCAAATTGGCCTCTTACGCCAATATTGAGGGATTTTACTACGTACCAAGAATTGACAAAGAGGTACTGGTCCAATACAAAGGAGACCTGATTGCCACCACGGGAGGACTTTGGGGTGAAATTCCCTATTTGATTCTGAATGTCGGTGAAACTCAGGCGGAGGAAGCATTCCTTTGGTGGAGAGAGCAGTTTGGTGAAGACTTTTATGTCGAGCTCAATCGACATGGGATTCCTGAGGAGGAAAAAGTAAACGAGGTTCTCCTTGAGTTTGCGAAGCGATACCAGGTCAAGTATTTCGCTGCAAACAACACCTATTACAATGACAAAGGTGATGCAAAAGCCCATGACATTTTGCTCTGCGTGAAGGATGGCGAATTGGTAGAAAAGCCCAAAAAGTATATCGGAAAGCGGGGCCGGGAATTCCGGTATGGCTTCCCCAATGATGAATTTTACCTCAAGAGTCCCGAGGAAATGAAAAAGCTTTTCGCAGATCTTCCTGAGGCAATCGCTTGTACTCAAGAAATTGTGGACAAATGTGAGGCTTATAAATTAGCGAGGGAAGTCCTGCTTCCCAAGTTTGACATTCCTGAGGAATTTAGGCATCCGGAGGATGAGGTCGATGGAGGGAAAAGAGGAGAAAATGCCTATCTGCGCTTTTTGACTTATGAAGGGGCAAAAAAACGCTACAAAGAAATCACTCCTGAAATCCAAGAACGATTGGATTTTGAATTGGCTACGATCGAAAAGACCGGCTATCCGGGTTACTTTTTGATTGTCCAGGACTTTACCCGCGCCGCTCGGGATATGGGCGTTTCGGTGGGGCCTGGACGGGGCTCTGCGGCGGGTTCTGCAGTGGCATATTGTGTAGGCATCACCAATGTAGATCCGATCGAATACGATCTACTCTTCGAAAGATTCCTCAATCCGGACCGGGTTTCACTTCCCGATATTGATATTGACTTCGACGACGAAGGCCGCCAGGATGTAATCGATTATGTGATCAAAAAGTATGGCTCAAACCAAGTCGCTCAGATCATCACTTATGGCACCATGGCGGCCAAATCAGCCATTAGAGATACGGCAAGGGTATTGAATTTGCCACTTGCCGAAGCTGGAAGGCTAGCCAATTTGGTTCCAGACATCAAACTCAAAACACTTTTTGAATTAGCGAAAAACCGTACTGCTCTCCAAGACAAGCTCAAAGGACAAGGGGAACTTCTCCAAAAAGCGGAAGAATTGTTACGCATTGCTCAAGGTCAAGATGAATCTGCCAAGACTGTAAATCAAGCTGCAGTCCTTGAAGGATCGGTAAGAAACACCGGTATTCATGCGTGTGGGGTTATTATTACCCCAGCTGACATAACCAATTATGTACCGGTGGCCTTGGCTAAGGATTCAGATATGGTCTGTACCCAGTTTGACAACTCAGTCGTGGAATCTGCGGGACTGTTGAAAATGGACTTTTTGGGGCTAAAAACCCTTACGCTGATCAAAGATGCCATTAAGATTGTGAAAGAACGGCATGGAACATTACTCGATGCGGATGTTTTTCCAATAGATGATGTAAAGACTTACGAACTCTTCCAACGAGGTGAAACGGTCGGCATCTTCCAGTACGAAAGTCCCGGAATGCAAAAATACATGCGTGAACTGAAGCCCACAGTTTTTGCTGATTTGATCGCGATGAATGCCCTCTACCGTCCGGGACCTTTGGCTTATATCCCTTCATTCATCAAGCGAAAGCATGGCCAAGAGCCAATTACCTACGACTTGGACGACATGAAGGAGTACTTGGAGGAAACCTACGGGATCACCGTCTACCAAGAACAGGTCATGCTTTTGTCCCAAAAATTGGCGGGATTTACCAAAGGTGAGGCGGACGTCCTGAGAAAAGCAATGGGTAAAAAGCAGAAGGATGTACTGGACAAGATGAAACCCAAATTTGTCGAGCAGGCAGCCGCCAAAGGACATGAACCTAAAAAGCTGGAAAAAATCTGGACCGACTGGGAAGCCTTTGCCTCTTATGCGTTCAACAAGTCCCACTCCACCTGCTATGCGTGGATCGCCTATCAGACCGCCTATCTGAAGGCCCATTACCCTGCCGAATACATGGCCTCTGTACTTAGCAACAACATGAATGACATCACGCAGGTGACCTTTTTCATGGAAGAATGTAAGCGGATGGGAATTCCTGTATTGGGTCCGGATGTCAATGAATCCAAAAGTGGATTTACCGTAAATGCAGCTGGAGAGATTCGTTTTGGAATGGCTGCCATCAAAGGGGCCGGAGCAGGAGCTGTGGATGAAATCATCAAGGAAAGGGAAAAAAATGGGCCATATAAAAACATTTTCGACTTCGCGAAGCGGGTGAATTCCCGTGCATTGAATAAAAAAACCATGGAAGCTTTGGCCATGGCAGGAAGTTTTGACTGCTTTAAGGAGCACCATCGAAGACAATACTTAGAAGCTCCAGACGGGGATGTGACCCTTATCGAAAAGGCTACGAAATATGCTCAAAAGGTTCAGCAGGAAGAAGACAGCGCCCAGGTGAGCCTATTTGGAGGAGGGGGAGGAAATGCTGAAATCCCTTTGCCATCTGTAGCACCAATCGAGCCGTTTTCCCAAATCCAACAACTGAATATCGAAAAAGAAGTGGTAGGACTTTTCATCTCCGGCCATCCCTTAGATCAATATAAGCTGGAAATCGAGTCATTTACGAATACTCCGCTGACCGCTTTGGCCGATTTGGACAGCCTGAAGGGCAGGAATGAATTAAGGATGGCAGGTTCGGTTTCAAGCTTTGCCCACCGTACCACCAAAAACGGAAAACCATTTGGGACACTTACCCTGGAGGATTACCACGGTTCGTTTACCTTTTTCATTTTTGGCGACGACTATGTGAAGTTCAAGCAGTACTTCATGACCGGATGGTTTTTGTTTTTGACTGGAAAAGTCGAACAAAAAAAGTGGGGGAATGAAAATGAAGTGGAATTCAAGATCAGCAGCATTTCACTTCTCAGTGAGGTCAGAGGAAAGATGATCAAAGGGCTCAAGGTCAATATCAATTTGGACGATTTGACTTATGATCTAATGGAAAAGCTAGAAGCTATCACCACGAAATATAAAGGAGATGCAAAGCTTTATATTGAGGTCAATGACCAAAGAGAAAATATTACGCTGGAGCTTTTCTCCAAAAAATACACCATCGATCCGAGTGCCGATATGATCCAAGAGCTTAAACAATTACCTGAGGTAGTTTACAAAGTAGTGGATCGCTAAATTCTGTTGATTGGTTATAGATTTAGTCGATGAGACATAGAGAATTTATTGATTTCGGCAGGAACTTATTCTAAATCAATCGGCTTAAGCTGATATATTTGAAAACAGAACTTTATTAATTCAAGAATACAATGGGAAAAGCAATTGAAATAACCGACGCTAACTTTGAAGAGATCGTCGCAGGGGATAAACCTGTATTGGTAGACTTCTGGGCAGAATGGTGTGGTCCTTGTAAAATGATCGGCCCGGTAGTGGAGCAGATGGCGGCAGAATACGAAGGAAAAGCAGTAATCGGTAAAGTGGACGTGGACTCCAATCCATCCGTGGCGCAAGCATTCGGTATCCGCTCTATCCCAACCTTGCTTTTTTTCAAGGACGGAAAAATCGTCGACAAGCAAGTCGGTGCTGTTCCAAAAGCAGTCTTGGCACAAAAGCTAGACGCACAACTTTAATTCTTAATTACACTTAGATCGAAAGCCGTAAAGAACTCTTTGCGGCTTTTTTTTAACCTTTTTTTCCGAAATCTAATCTGAAAACAGTACAATAGACACCGATTGCTTTTCATTAGGGGTGGTTCTTCTTTTCTTATGTCATCATTCAATAAAGGTATCTTAGCAGATATGCCCATCTCGGGATACAAATCCGATCACGAATAATAAAATCATAGTATAGAAAAAATTAAATAACTAAGGCTTGGAAAATCGAAATACTTTTTTTTTATTACGACCGTTCAACACTTTAACTTATATATTTATAAAAAAACTAAGAATTTTAGCAAAACCACTGTTTTTATTGGTTTTCGTTGGAGCGATGTCGGTGACATTTGGATCGGTGGCAGCGGATTGCTGTCAGGCAAATGACAATGGGTGTTTTGATCGATTTGGTACAAAATACGATTTTGATAGGCCGGGACCAGTTTGTGGGCCTGTAGATGTTTAATCCATTTCAAGTAATTGCGCACGAAATCGTGCGCAATTTTTTCATTTTCACAACATATGAACTTCAAAATTACATTATCAATTATTGCAATCGCCATTATACTCGCTCCTGCTTGCTCAAAAAAACGCACAGAACAGGAAACTATCCAACTCAAATCTGAGAAGATTTACTTTGAGGAATTGAAAATGCCGATGAAAATCCGGTTCAAAAATGGGAAATTGTTGGTTTCTGAAAATTCTCGTATTACTCCTGGTTTACCTCTGATCCATGTATTGGATACTTTTAACATGTCCTACCTGTTTTCACAGGGAAAAACAGGTTTCGGACCGGGGGAGATTTCTAATGCTTCAGACTTTGACCTAGGAAGCAAGGATTCCACATTTTGGGTTTATAGCTCAATGGAGAAGCGGATCAGTGAGTTTTCTCTTTTTGAACAGTCCGACCTTGCAATGCATCAAATCAAGCAGCCAGTAAATTTCTTTAAAGCATATTCCTGCCTGTTTCTCACAGATTCAACATTTTTGGGTACGTTTGTGGATTCCCCTCATCGCTTCGTAGAATTTGGACTTACCGGTGATTTTGAAAGAGGTTACGGATCTTTGGAGAATTTCACCGATCGTACCGACCTAGACAATTTCAATCTTTCCCAGATTAATTCAGGATGGTTCAATTCAAATCCTGAGAAAACCATTTTTGCCATCGCATCTATCTATTATGACAAAATAGATGTGTTTGACGCCAGAACCAAAGAATTCAAAACGATCTATGGACCAGATCCGGAAGTTTTTGAATTTGAACTTCATCAAGAAGCAAGTGGGTCTACAGTTATTTGGGCTTGGGATGCCCCATACCAATACCGGGATATAGAGATTACCGAGGATAGAATTTATGCGCTCTATGGGGGCATTAGTGAGCCAGCGATAAAAAAGACTTCAGAGGTTGCAAAAATCTTACGCGTTTACGACTTGGACGGGAATATGATTGAGCAGTATGAGTTAGATCGATCATTCCGCAGTATTGCCTTAGATATAGAAAATAAAAAATTATACGGTATTACCACAGACTCTGACCCAGGCATTGCCATCTATTCATTGCCTCAGTAATATTTCTTAAGGAGTCTGGAAAGGCAAGCTTGTGAAGTCTTAAATGCTTCCTCAATCCAAAAGCTAGACGCACAACTTTAATTCTTAATTACACTTAGATCGAAAGCCGTAAAGAACTCTTTGCGGCTTTTTTTATATTCATCGCTCAAATGGCCGAGCAACTTATTTCTCTAAACGACTTCTGGAAACTTCGCAAGCAAATCCCCTTGATCGATGCACGAAGCGAGGGGGAATTTGGGCAAAGCCAGATTCCGGGTTCTTTCAACCTACCCATACTGACCAATGAAGAACGGGTAAAAGTAGGAACCCTATACAAAGAAAAAGGCGCTCTGGAAGCTACCTTAAAGGGTTTTGAACTTGTGGGTCCTCGATTTCACCAAATTCAAAAAGAGGCACTGGATAGATTTCCCGGCCGCCAAGCGATTGTCTACTGTTGGAGAGGAGGCATGCGGAGTCAGATCCTATCTTGGCTACTTTCTATGGTGGGCTTTGAAATTTTCAGACTCAAAGGAGGGTACAAAACCTACCGAACCTACACCTTTGAAAAAGTGAGGGAAACGTATCCTTTATTGGTTTTGGGAGGAAAAACCGGGACCGGAAAAACCGTACTACTTAAAAAACTAAAAGAATCCGGAGAACAGGTCATTGACTTGGAAGGTCTCGCCCATCACAAAGGTTCCTCTTTCGGCTCGATCGGCCAATTACCTCAACCCAGTGTGGAGCAATTTGAAAATCATTTAGCAGAGGAATTGCGGACCACCGACTCAAGCATTCCGATCTGGGTAGAAAATGAAAGCAGAAAAATAGGCAGAGTAATCATTCCTGACCGCTTCTATGAGCAAATGATCAACTCCCCACTGTTGGAAATCCATAAAACAGAAAACGAACGGATCGAACATATTGCAGAGGAGTACGGACAGCTTCCTGAATCTGAATTGATCGCTGCAGTAAAACGCCTCCAAAAGCGATTGGGGGGACTAAGGACCCAACAAGCCATTTTGGATATACAGGTTAAAAATCATCCCTCTTGGATCTCAAATCTGTTGGTTTACTACGACAAAACCTATGATTTTGATTTGCATAGACATGAAGCAAGCAAAACAGTTCATATGGACCTGTCAGGTCTTCCGGTAGGCAACCAAGTTCAACTTTTATTGAATACTAAGAACAAATTTTATGGAATCCCCACAAATTAGACTCACCGAGTGGAGCGAAGGTTCAGGCTGCGGTTGCAAAATTGCCCCTGCTATTTTGGATCAAATCCTGTCCTCCAGTGGTTCATTTTCTCAGATTGACCCCAACCTTCTGGTTGGTAACTCCCAAAAAGATGATGCCGCAGTGTATCAGATTTCGGAGGATATGGCATTCATTAATACAGTAGATTTTTTTACACCAATTGTAGACGATCCTTTTGATTTTGGAAGAATTGCTGCTGCCAATGCAATCTCCGATGTGTATGCCATGGGTGGTAAACCCATTTTCGCAAATGCCATATTGAGTTGGCCAGTGGAAAAAATAGCACCAGAATTGGCTGCAAAAGTCCTGGAAGGAGCAAAACGCATCTGCAAACAGGCGGGAATTGAATTAGCAGGCGGGCATTCTATTGCAGCAAAAGATCCGATTTTTGGACTTTCGGTTAATGGGATAATTCATCCTAAAAAAATAAAGACCAACCAAGAAAGTAAAGAGGGTGATCTATTGTATATCACCAAGCCAATTGGGATTGGAGTATTAGCCACTGCACTCAAGCGTCAGAAAATTTCAGAAAAGGATTATGTGAATTTGCTGGATACCACTTGTAGCCTTAATTCCATTGGTGAGATTCTTGGGAACCATGAGGAAGTTCATGCCATGACCGACGTGACAGGTTTTGGCCTTTTGGGTCATTTAATAGAAATGGCAGAAGGTGCAAATCTTTCCGCTCAAGTTGACTTAGCCAAATTACCCTTGATCGAAGGTATTCAAGACTATATTAACCAGTTTATTTTTCCTGACAATACTTATAGAAACTGGAATGCCTTTAACTCCAAAGTCACTGGAGTAAAAGGTATGGATCTAGTCAAACTTTGTGATCCCCAAACCAGCGGAGGACTGTTGATTTCCGTTTCGCCAGAAAATAAAGAATGGTTTGAGTCAACCATGGCAAAACATAATCAGCCCTTCTGGGAGATTGGAGATTTTTTCACCAAAGGCCAGTTTGTAGTAGAGGTGGTTTCTTAATAGCTGAAAATCAAGGTAAATTGGGTATAACCAATCACCCAATGCCATGTATTTCAAAAAACTATTTATGCCTTGCTTATCCATTTTGATAAGCTATTCGGCATGGTCACAAACACCAGAAAACGTGACTAGCGAGCTCGTTATCCTTAATGTAAAGACAGGAGAAGAAAAATCTATCCTGAAGGAGAAACGACATTTCGAAGCACCAAATTGGTCCCGAGATGGCAAATACCTGTTAATTAATTCCCGTGGATTAATCGAAAAGATTGATCTAACCGGCAAGAACCTCGGACAATTACATCCAGAGTTAATCACCTCTGCCAACAATGATCACGGAATAAGCCTTGATGGAAAAACACTCATTTTTAGCAAAAACGACAAAGGCTTAGGCTCAAGAATTTATACTATTCCAATAGAAGGAGGAAAACCGGAACTTATTACACCTCTTTACCCAAGCTATTGGCATGGGATTAGTCCAGATGGGAAATTTCTAGCCTACTGTGCCGAAAGGAATGGTCAATGGGATGTGTACATCATCCCTAGTACGGGCGGTGAAGAAATAAGACTAACCAATTCAGATGGCCTTGATGACGGACCCGAATATTCCTATGATGGCCAATGGATCTATTTTAATTCACACCGAACAGGCCGAATGCAAGTCTATCGAATGAAACCAGATGGAAGTGGCCAAGAACAGTTGACTTTTGATGAATATGATAATTGGTTCCCTCATCCATCACCAGACAATCGGTCAATAGTATACATCTCCTATCTGGAAGATCAAAAGGGGGCTCATCCTTTTGGGAAAGATGTAAAGCTAAGAATTATGGATATGGCCACGAAAGAAATAAAAGACCTTACACGTGTTTTTTATGGAGGCCAAGGCACGATTAATGTCCATAGTTGGAGTCCTGAGGGCAATTGGATAGCTTATGTGCGCTATCATAAACCATAAAACGAAAAGGTCCTTAAAACAAAAAAGCCTTCAGGGATTAGCTGAAGGCTTTGAATAATGTGGCGGCGACCTACTCTCCCGGGAGTAACCCCAGTACCATCGGCGCTGCAGGGCTTAACTTCTCTGTTCGGGATGG
>NZ_QKTX01000023.1 GCF_003253485.1 Algoriphagus aquaeductus
GGCAAAACCAAACTGAGGTAATCCTTTTCTTCCAATTCTTTTTTTTAACAAAGAAACCACATTGACCTAAATCCCCCAACTTTTAGGACTGATCCATTTATTCTGTTCACCAGATCCACTTTCCCTATCCTAAACGGCTTCAAAAAACCTCCCTGATATCAATCACCCCATTTTCCTTAAGCGTCTGATTAACATTAGAAAACAATTGCGAAAGACTATTCAGGATTCCCCTTAAATCCAGGAGAACACCAACCGAAGGTAAGTCCCGGTTTAAAAAAAGTTGATCCTAAAAATATCAACTAAGCAACTGTACCCATGAATTTTCCATCCTAGGGCAAACCGAATCCTTTTTTTAAGTAAAAATCAAATGATAAAACACCCATGAGAAAATGCTTCTCATACAACTTGTCCCGATGAAAAATCGCGACAGGCTACCTGCCCGGTAGGCAGGTCTGACCATTAAAAATCAAATTATAAAAAAATGAAAAAAACCAGCTTCTTTCTTTTGTATGCAATCATAGCCCTATGTTTTTCCTGCTTCAACGAGTCCGCTGACAATTTTCCAAACCCATCCGCACCTCTTCCAAATGGTGTTCCTACCGAAATAGGAACACCAATTGGCCTTCCGGTTTCAAAAGAAATCGGGCCTGAGGGCGGTATTTTGGAATTGGAAAATGGAAAGATTCAACTCACTTTCCCTTCGGGAACTCTTTCGCAGACGGTAAGTGTAAAAGTTCAGCCTTTGTCCCAAACCTTAGAACTTGGAATTGGCATTCCTTTCGAATTAGACTTGGGCGGGACCTCTCTGAAAAAGCCCATTGAACTTACCTTCCACTACGGGGAGGAGGATGTATTTGGAAGCGGAGTAGATTTTATTCATTTGGCACAACAGGACGACAATAAAATCTGGAAAGCCAAACGCAACTTAACTGTAAACCAAAGTGCAAAAACAATCAAAGGAACAATTTCGCACCCAGGGAGGTGGACATTTTTTGCCTCGGCCAAAATCAAACCCGGCCTAAAAAGCATCGGCCCTTCAGAAACCCTAGACTTGGAAATCGTGGGTTATGAATACGAACTGAGTCTGAGAAATGATCCTAAAAAGCAAGACCTCCTAGCCCCTTTGGTCCCTCCAGTACGAATCCAACCGGCACTGGTCAGCCAATGGTTGATCGATGGGAGGCCAAGCGGAAGCAATCCGGCAAGAGGAAGTCTGGGCTTTGTCAACAATGATCTTACACTTGCCAGATATACCGCTCCTCCAAGCGTACCCAATCAGCCTACAGTGATGGTTTCGGCAGAACTTTTCTTGGGAAAGGAAAAATTCATCCTGATCTCCTCAATCGCTATTGAAAACAAAAACAGATTTTCGGTTGGAAATTATACATTCTCTGATCCAGAAGTCTTAATTGGTTTAGCAGGGAATACGCTGACTATTTCAATGTGGAAATCGATAAACAATGAATTACAAGCCTCATTGGCCTTTATTATTCCTGACTATAAGGGTATAGGATCGTACAACTTCTCCACTTCAACCCAAGGCGGAGTAGAGCTAATCTCAGATCAAATCAGTTTGGAAAGCATCGCCTATGACGAAAATCTTAAACCCTACTTCAACGGAAGTATTACCATCACAGAAAGCTCCACTCAGCCCGGTGGAATGATATCAGGAACCATTTCCGGAACTCTTTACCAAAAAAAAGAAATCAACAACTTGATCTCTTACATTCCTTATGATGTTGAGGCTAAATTTTCTGGCACTTTTACTCCTTAAATAACCGTCACATGATGATGTGATGGGTACCAATAGGAACATTAAAAACTCATGGAAATTATAAATTATCCAGCATTGCATCCAGAGCATTTAACCCCAACATGTGATACCATTGGGTATATATAATTGTCAATTTTACACAGAAAATTAAACCAACTTAAAATGAAAAAACTGATCATCAATTCAGCACTAATGGTAGTGCTTTCAGGAACTCTCACTTCTTGTTTTACTCAAACCTATGTCGTGGGAAATGGACCCCAAAAAGGCATAGAAACGATCGAAAAAAGCCACTATCTGGTCTACGGCTTAGCCCCTGTGAAAACAGCAGATCCGGTAAAAATGGCAGGGGATGCCAAGGACTATTCCGTCACAATCCAACATTCCTTTGTAGATGGCCTGTTAAACGCCATTACATTTGGACTTTACACTCCCACTACTACCAAAGTGGTAAAGTAAGAAGGGATTTCAGAACCTCTTCCCTCGGGCCGGAAATTATTCCGGCCTGTTTTTTTTTTTTACTATAGGACTAATTCATCAAAATGTATATCTGCAATCACCATTCGCAGAATTTAAACCATGCATTTGGAAAGGAGATATATTTTAGTTTGATCAAGATCCGAAGGGTTGAAACAATTAATGACCCCCGGTGTAGCCGGGGGTTAAAGTAAAAAACTGTAAAGGGAAGCCCTGAAAGGGCGGAACTTTGATGTTTCACCCTTCCAGGGCTCAAGGACAATCAAGGCCTTATTTTCCCTGCACTTCGTACAGGGTCATGATTTGTTTGGCTTCTTCAGAGCCATTTCACAGGAAATACAAATTTTATACTGCTTTCAACTTAGGACAGGCGAGAAAGCGAATAATCATATTCATCAAAATACCAAATGAATATACGGAATCTTGCCAGTAGCATTTCTAAAGGTCAGAAGACCAAGTTAAGGCCATATTTTTGGCAATCTTCGGTCTTTAGTCATCGGTCGCCTGTGCTGAGCGCAGTCGAAGCATCCAGCCCAAAATCAGTGGAATATTCGTCAACTGGCAGAAAAGCGTATTATCAGTAAATACCATATGTGAATCCGCATGTTTGCACGTTAGCGATTAAAAATGGGTTTGGAGGTTCTAAATAGGCGGATTCCCACTTCTCTGAAATGGGGCCAGGAGCCTGTCCCGACAAATGAGGGGAGGATCTTCCATAAAATGGAATCCTCTAGGTGAGATCGATATGCCATGTTCCGGATACACCTAATGTGTTTCAACAAAAAGAAACCTCTCATGCCAATTTGAGTCAATGTGAAATCCAAGGCATGGACTGTGCGATCCCTCGAAAAGAGTTGATTCTCCTCCCAACTCTCGTTTTATTCTCTTCCTCTACCCCTCTTGAGAAAGGTCTCCAAAAGGAGCCAAATGGCTTATACCAAAAAGTGGAAGTCTAACATACATTTTCCCAGGTAACCATTCAAAGGGTACGACCCAATAAAATCAATTTGCAATTCCCTGAAGCCAGGTCCGGAGCCCACCTTCTTAGCCTCCTCCAATAAAAAGAGGCTATCCCAACCGCTCCAATACCCATGAACCCAATCATTCAGGTATCAGATGCTTAAGGGACAGCCTCTTGGTGTCACAAAATAGCCTAAAGCTTTTCTGCTCTTTGGAAAGTTTCGAAAAGCAAAAAATCAGAAGCTCAAAAAATGATCCCTACTCACTTTTTCGAATTTTGAAGCATGTTTGGCTTCAACCCAACCGGATTTGATCAATTGAAAAGTCTTGGGATACCGGTCATGGAGTCCTAGAAGCAAATCTTCCAGATCAAGTTTGAGTTGTTGGGGTAAATCCTGTCGAATCAGCACAGGACCAAGTGGTATGGAGGCTGAAGTCCAGATGAGGTTGAGTTCGGATTTCCTTTCCCCTAAGGCGTGAAAATCATGAGAGCCAAAAGCTGCCAAATCCGACTCTCCTGACAAAACAGAGGCTAAAGATTCCGCATGCTTGCCTCGGAAATTGACCTGGGCAAAGTGCTGCTCCAAAGGAGAAAGACCTTGTTTTTCCAGTTCTTTCCTGGGCACCAAATACCCTGAAGTGGATTTCCTGTCGACCATGGATAACCTGAGCTCTTTTGATTTAGCCTTGACGTCTTCCCAATCCAAAATTCCTGAATGTTTCGATGAAGCTATCATCGAATGATACCCTGTGTTTGCACCGGTCTCATCCAGCAAGGCCCCCAATATTTCAAATTCCTGGGCTCTCTCTAGGTAACTCAGGAATCCAGCGGTACTGATAAACACCAACTCCACCTCCCTCCTAATCATCGCTTCTTCTAACTGATTTACAGTCGGAAATGAAATAGTGAACACCTGACAATCCGGATCCACCTTTTCTTGGATAAGTCTGGAAAATGAAAGCAGGTTTTCCACCCGGTCTTGAGTACCGTAGGTATAGGTACCGATTCTCAATTGCTTTGCACCTTCTTGAGCCCATAAGACCTGAGTGCTCAAAAACGAGAGAATGTAAATCAGTTTTTTCAAATTATTCATGGGAAAGAGATCTGGGGATAGGGTTCAGAATCCAAAAACTCGGAAAGAATCAAGCCGTGGCTTGCTCCTCCAGGGATTCCATCAAGGATAAATAAGAAGCGGAATCCATTTCGGTTTTCACCACAGACATCAACTGATCAAAAAAAGCCTGAGGAGCATTTGCCTTCAAGCCTCCCAAAGCCATGATTCGCTCCGTGGGTGCCAATGCAGGAATGATATACTTAAACCATCGGAGAATTTTCTCCGGTGAAAAGGACGAAACAATACGATGATGTTGATGGATCAGCTCCTCGTCAGTGTAATTTTCCCAAATCATCCCCAAAACCGACCTCTCCTCAAAAATCATATGGGCCGTGTATTTGGAGTGGAACTCGGAAAGGTCCAGGAAATAATCAAAAAATTGGCGGGAAGATGATTGGACCGACAATTCATTCACCAGGTATTCAAGCCTGGCAATAAGACTTTCCAGATACTCATGTTCTTCCTGATTTTCTTGGGTACTTCCGGGACATCTTTTTTCAAGATCAGGCAGGATCACGTGGTCTTCGACATGGGCATGCTGCTCCAACAAATAAAAAAGCTCATGAGAAAGCTCCTTGAGTTTGAGTACCTCCTCCGGACTTTGTTGGTCAACATTTCCGGCCAATAAAGAAACTTTTCCAAAAAGATACCTCAACCCTTTATGAGGTAATAGATAGGGGTTTAGTCTTAAAGTTTGCATGATAATTAAATGTTTTTACCCCTCAAGGATGGGAAAAAGCAGGGTTGAGTTGCAGGGTTTTCAAAAACCACATATTGATGTGATCGAAAGCCAAAACAAATCGGGCCTTGTTTTCCGCAGGTAATTCACGCTGCACTGAAGAATAAAACCCAGAGGCAATCCTTTCCTATCCAGATTACAAACTGAAATCAATCCCTGCCAATCCGAGAACTACATAAAAGGGGGATAGAAAAAATTCAGGTACAACCCCAACCTCCATTTTCCCATCAACCCTTCAAATGACACACATTTGCTAAACTCCCTGATATGAAATCCAAGCAAATTCTCAAAAAACCGACCCAAGGATATGTGATTTTTTCCCTGCTAATTATAGCCTATGTAAGCTTGATAGCCTTGCTTTCTCCCCGGCAAATCATGGAAATGATGCAGATCAACTTGGAAAATAATGATGCCATCAGTTCTGTTCGGGGGGTGTACGGTGGGCTTGGCTTAGCCATTACCTCCATCCTGATTTACTTACTTTTCAACCATCCGGATTGGGCCTTTCGCTTTTTGGTGATGTATTGGGGAGGGCATACCCTATCCAGGATCATAACCATTGTGGCCGATGGCGAACTCGGAAATTTCGGTACTTATTGGCTACTCATCGAGGGATTATTCTTTATATCCGGAATAGCAATATTTTGCATCAAAAAAATCCTTTATAAAACAGAAGAGCTGATTGACATTCTAGTCAATCAGTATAGTTGAGCCTGTTAATATAGTGAAAACCAAACTCTACCCTAGTCTGCCGGGGTGGATGGACCCGGAATTGGAATTCTCATGCATATTCCGGATTAAAAAAAGCAGTGATTAATTTAAATGAATATACGGAATCTTGCCAGTAGCATTTCTAAGGGTCAGAAGACCAAGTTAACGCCATAGTTTTGGCAATCTGGAATGCTTCGGTCACTTGTACTGAGCTTGTCGAAGTATCGGTCTTCCGCCCCATTAATCGAAGAGTATTTGGCTGGTGGTATCATTGCGGACAATCATATTATTTCATCATGGTAGGTTTCTATTTTGGGGAAATTCTGCATTTTTAGCCACATGGATTGCTGCTAAGGCAATCATCCCAAAGGCCAAACCAACTTCTTGAATGAATAGAAAAAAGCAGGAAAAAGCATTTTTGGAAAAATATGGACTGAAGGAGTTCAACGCATTCCCTGTCCATTTACCCCGTTTTGGATCCAAACTTGGAGATATTACCGATTCGGACCTTGAAATTCTATCTCGGTATGTCGGATCGATTGATCGACTGATTCTGAGTGAAAATGAGATCACCAATCAGGGACTGAGCCATCTCAGTCAAATAATGATTAAAACCCTGGAAATCGACGGAAATTCGCTCGATGACCATTGCCTTCCCCATTTAATAAAGATGAAGTCCCTGGAAGACCTCAATATCCGGCATACGGCAATTTCAGTCCGGGGCTTGATGGATCTCATTGAAAATCTACCCAATCTAAAGTCCATCACCCATACCTTAAACGAAGCCGACCATAATCAAATCGAGGAAATCGAATTGGAAAAGCCTGATCTGGAATTGAGAATAAGCTATACTAAGGGAGGAACCTAAAAAGAATGAGCGAAAAAAAAGATGCTGCCTCATGTCAAGCAGCACCCTAAAGATTCACCTTAAACGCTCTCTTTTTTATAAAAATCCCTGACAAAGGCCAACAATTGATTGTCCGTCAGCTTGTCTGAACTCTCTACGGAAAGCCACTTGCCGTCAAAAGATTTATTTTCCTTCAGTCTATTTTTCAACTTCTCCTTCATGGTTCCCGGCCCAAAAAGAAGGATGTCTTCGAACGGCTGAAGTCTGTGTTCCATCATTCGGAGATACTCGTTGATTTCGTTTTGGGTGGTGTTATGCTTTTTGTGTTCATTGTTGGAAGCATGCTCGGGATTGGGAGAAAAACGCGTCATATCCTTGCCTTCTCCATCGATTCGTTTGATGCTTTCGTAGGGGGAATCCACTGTTTCCAAAAGTTTGGCTTGGCCGCTTTTGAAACCTATCAGATGAGCTTTTGAATGATCAATCCATACGCCGATTTGCTTGTAATTTTCCATGTTTTTTTGGGTTTTATTGAATCAAACGAAACTTACTTGCCTTGGAGAATCCCAAATTCAAAAAATAGTTTCAGGATCATATCCACTTGGTAGTTAACAAATTTGCCTGAAAGAAAAAAGTCAAATCCAATCAGATTTTTCCTGAAAAATCAAGTTTCCGAATACCTTCATAAAACTCTTCCTTCAGAATAAAGATCATAGGCGGCTATCACCGTTTGTGTAGCCGGCGAAGCTCCATATCTTTCATATCCTTCGATTTCATTCCGGTTTTCCACAAACACCGGCAGATACTTCCCTTCTATTTCATCCCAAACGATCAACAAATACGTGTAGGGAATCCGGCTGCTCCGGCCGGTCTCAAACCAAGACTCAAAAAGTGATTCACTCAATGACTTTGGATATTCAGGACTTTCAAACATGGAAAAAAGCAGATTAATTGCCTCGCAAGTTAACTTATTTGCTACTTTTTCTTTTCCCAAAGCCCAAAAGGAATCTCCTCCCCCCGCTTTTTGGCTTTTTCACGCACTTCCAAATGAAAAGTAAGAGACTTGATTCTACCTTCAGGATCAAGGACACTCAAGGATTGTAAAAATTCATCGACCTCCCAATCGGTGAGGGAAAAATACTTTTCCACCAAGGCCTCCTGTCTGGGCTTAAACCAAGCCCACGACTCAGAAAACAAATCTGCGGCACCTCCCACATAATGGGTTGGATAATGAAAAAAACGATAGCCTTTTTCTTCGCTCAGGATATAATGAATCCACTCTTGTTGTTCATCGATGAGGACTTTTTCCGCATCCAAAATGACCTCGATGAGAACCTCCTCAGGAAGTTCCAGCTTGTTTCGATAGGCCTCTACCAGCAGCGTTTTCTCCCACTTCTCAAACAATCGCAAATCTCTCCTAAAGATTTCAAATTCATTATAAAAACTTGTCCATCTCAAATATCTTCCCGGATACTCCATTTTGTTCTCGTCAATAAAATCAAAAGTCTGACGATACTTTTCCATCCATGGTTTGATTTCAGCCAAAGGATAAAACTCCCTTGCTTTCATTTCCGCATACGCGTTCAAGGCGATTTCAGTGTGGATCAGCTCATCGGGACTGAGAAAAAAATCGGGCTTTTGATCATCATAGACCCAAATGGAATATTGGGTGCCGTACCAATCTTTGGGCTGATGGCATCTCAATTCATGGCATTCACAGATTTCCTTGATCAGGTGATCCTGCCCATCCGCGGTAGGCTCGGTGATAAAGCGAAAGTCAATGTAATTACGGGAATGATTCCCCACGAATCGATAGGCCGTACGAATGAGTTCCGGATAACAGGCAAGGCCACAACAATTGCCTGATTCCACCTCCAGATACTCATCTCCATCTTTCTTAAATTGCCCGAATAAATCCCTCAATTCCTCAACAAACACCGCTAAAGGCACCTCCTGATATACTTGGTCTGGATCAAGCAGCTCTCCGAGCAAGTCGGCATCCATGTCAGCAAATGCTTGCAAAACTTGATTAAGGTAAAAGTCCATAAGGAATCGGATTGGAGAAAGGGAGCACAATCAACTCATTTCCAAAGAAAATAGAAAGACAACCCAAGCCGGATTTATTTCTTTTTCAGACGCAGATTGTCTTAAAAATTTATAGCGGGAAAACATTCACGCGGTTTGACCTAGCCTCGCGCTTACCTTAAAATGAATATACGGAATCTTGCCTGTAGCATTTCTAAAGGTCAGGAGACCAAGTTAACGCCATATTTTTGGAAATCTTCGGTCTTCGGTCATCGGTCGCCTGTGCTGAGCGCAGTCGAAGCATCCAGCCCAAAATCAGTGGAATATTCGTCAACTGGCAGAATAGCGTATCATCAGTCACCTTAAATAATCAGTGTAAAAACCTCACTTCCACAATCCCCTTTTCGCACTTCGGGCTTCCCGCTCCAATTTCTGAAACAGCTCCTGATACCGGACATTGGGTGGAAAAGTCGCTACTTGGGCATAGCCTTCTTTGACCAGCAAGGCATTGACCATGGCTCCGGATTCGAGATAGGCATAGGCTAAGGTTCGTTTGTACCGGTCGTATTTTTGGACGTCAAATTCCAGTCTGACCCGTTTATTGAATAGCAACTGCTTGGCAAACACACTTGCTTCTTTGCCGAAATGCTCCACTTCCTTCTTCCCGGTCTTTCTCGATTCAGGTGCATTGATCCCGATCAGGCGGATTTTCTCTTCTTTTCCGGAGGGATAGGTCACCCAAAAGGTATCGCCGTCGGATACTTTGGTGACTAAAACCGACTCAGTCTTACTTTGGGAATAACTGTTTTCCGAAAATCGAAAAAACAGGAAAAAGACAAAAAGAAGCCGGAGATAGAAATACTTGGGAAAATTCATTTTCAAACCTACTCAAAATAGAGACTAAGGGATTCCAAATCAATGATCAATAATCAAACTCAAGGTGAAATGAGCTCTCATTGGGAACATTGATACTTGATCATTGGTCATTGATCATTGGAAATTGATCATTGGTCATTGGAAATTGATCATTGATCATTGGTCATTGGTCATTGGTCATTGATTCACTTTCGAAATCACTTCTTCCCCGATCAAAGCAATACTTTCCGAAAGCTGCTGATGACTAAGTCCGGCATTGTCCATTTGGAAGGTAAATCGGTCGATTCCTCCCAAAGACTCACTGTGACGGAGGATTTTCTCAGCTACTTCATCAGGATCTCCCACTAAGTAAGCCCCCCATTTGGAATTCTGCGCTTCAAAGTGTCCACGGGTCACCGGTGGCCAGCCCCGCTCTTTTCCGATTCGTGTAAATGTCTCTGCATAGCCTGGATAGTAGCTTTCCACCGCCTCTTCATGCGTTTGTGCTACATAACCCAAAGAATGAAGTCCGACTTTCAGCTCGTCTTGGGAAAAACCAGCCTTATCACCAGCTTCCCGATACAGGTCCACCAACGGACGGAAGCGGTGCGTTTCTCCCCCGATCACGGCCACCATCAACGGCAAACCGAGTGAGCCTGCACGGGCAAAAGAACCAGGAGTCCCTCCCACTCCCAACCAAATAGGCAGCTTTTCCTGAACCGGTCGAGGATAGATCGGCTGGTTGTGGAGTGCGGGCCTGAACTTCCCAGACCAAGTAACGACCTCCTGTTCTCGGATCTGGAGCAAAAGCCCGAGCTTTTCTGCAAAAAGCTTGTCATAATCCTGAAGATTGAGTCCGAAAAGTGGAAACGCTTCCGTAAAGGAACCACGGCCGACTACCATTTCAGCCCTGCCCTGAGACACCAAGTCCAAAGTTGCAAACTGCTGAAAAACCCGCACCGGATCAGCTGCACTCAGCACCGTGACGGCACTACTCAGGCGTATCTTTTTGGTCATCCCTGCCGCAGCAGCCAAAATCACCGAAGTCGCCGAATCCAAAAACTCTTTGCGGTGATGCTCACCGATAGCGAAGACATCCAGGCCTTTTTCGTCGGCCAATTTGATTCGCTCCAGCAATTCCCGCATGGCATCCTGCGCGGTGCCGACTGGATTGCCATTTTTATCTGTTACATATGCTGCAAAGCTATCTATTCCGATTTCCATCGATTAGTTCCTTTCTGTTTGATTGAGAGGAAAACCATTTCAGAAGCAAAAAGATTCATCCGAAATGCTAACCTGTGTCTCTGGACTTTTTGAAGTCCAGCGTCTGGAGACGCAGGACTTCAAATCCTGTAGGCTTAGCTTTTTCCTGCTTCCGGAAAAGCTGGAAATTGAGTCGGGGAGAAACAAAAACATTACTTTTACCCCATGAACCCCGAAATTCTCGTCGATCTGGTGACCAAAACCATGCCGTTTGGAAAATACAAAGGCTGGCTGCTCTGTGATATTCCGGAGCACTACCTCGTGTGGATGCATGGGCAGGGTTTTCCCGAAGGAAAGCTCGGTATGTGGCTGAGTACCCTTTACGAAATCCGACTCAATGGTTTGGAAGAAATCCTCCGGGAACTTAAAAAGCGCTATCCTGCCAAGCAATGAGAAAAGTATTGGATTGGATCACCTGGCAGAGAATTTCTGCAGATCAAATTGGATTTAAAAATCTTGAACAGGAAAGTCGAACCCTGATTCTTTACTCCCTTTTTTACATCCTATTGGCGTTTGGGGTTGGCAACCTGATTATTCATTTTCCCCAGCCGATTCTGGGAGCCAAAGAATTTGTCCAAGACTTTTGGTATGCAGCTGTATTCAAATTCTCCTTTCTGTTTATTCTTCCTTCCCTGATTTTCTTCAAAAGATGGAAATATGGTATTCAAGATCTGCTGTTTGGGCTAAAGCCAAAAATTGGAATGAATATCAAAGGAGCTCTGCTGATCACCATTGGCTTTTTGCTGAATATTAGACACATCCCCCGAGTTTCAGAGGCAATGCCCAGTTTTGAAGATGCTGGGTTTCGCTTGATTTTGGGGATTGTAATCCCATTGTTGATCGCTGGTTTACCGGAGGAATTGTTTTTTAGAGGAATGCTGCAAACTAGGCTTGAGAAACTTTGGAATACCCCTATCGCCATTCTTGTTTCCGGATTGCTTTTCACGGCTTGGCATTTACCCAGCCGTTATTTACTGGCAAACGGTGTGGAAGGTCAGGCAGGGGATTGGGTTTCCATTCTTCTCGGAACAGGGCTTCCTGTGTTTTTGGTCAGTTGCTTTTTTGGCTGGCATTGGGCAAGGTATCGCAATTTACCCTTGTTGATAGGGGTACATTGGGCGATAGACATCCTGCCTTCTTTGAGTTCTTTTTTCGGGGTGAGCAATTGATCAGGGTTTGATCCACTCCTCATAAAGGATATTTGCGGCCTGCCGGATTACCCGAATGTAGCCTTCCTCTTCTGCGGGATCGGAGCCATTGGTGATGACGACAAATCCGTACTTTTTATCCGGGTCAAAAAACATCGCAGAGTACAACCCATACGCCGAACCCGTATGTCCAATAAGCTCCACACCGGAAATCAACTTATCGGTTTTCCAAAGTGCCAAGCCATAGTTTTCATCCGCTGAAAGAGGAGTTTGCATCTTCTGAGCGCTCTTTTTGGAAATGATTTTAGCTTTTCCCCCCTTTCCATAATTCATGTGCATGATCATGTACTTGGCCAGGTCGGGAGCGGAGATTTTCATCCCTCCTGTGGGAGAAAAAATCGGCGTACTGTAGCCCATCTGATAGGTTTCCAACTCGGTCTTTCGAGAAGCGTACGCGGCAGGAGAAGGGATAAATTTGGCCGAATCTCGGGAGTAGTTGTATAGTGTCGCAAACCGGGAAGCATCCAATTCATTCACATTATATCCTCCGTAAAGCCCCAATGGATCGAGGATGTGATTTTTCACATAATAATCAAACCGTTCTCCTGAATACTTTTCGATGATGGTTCCGACCATATTAAAGTTGAGGTTGCAGTACTGATAGCCCTTGCCGGGTTCGTAAGCGTTGTACACTTTCTCGGAGTTGGGATTCTTGGCAGGATTGATCGCATCGAGTGTGAAATAGCCTTCAGAATCATTGAGCGAGGAGGTATGAGAAAGCAGCATTCTCAGCGTAATCACAGTCTTGGGAAACTTGGGATTGCGAACGGTAAAGCCAATCAATTCACTCACATCATCGTCCAGACTCAACTTTTTCTTTTCGACCAACTGCATAATCGAAGTAGCCGAAAAGGACTTGGAAATCGAGGCAATCCGAAATAGATCCGTAGTCTGAAGCGCTACTTTACCATCTTCCTTCCAGCCCAAGGCATCCGTGTAAACCAACTTCCCATCCTTCACCACCGCCACCGAAAGCCCCATCACCGGTTGGCTCTCCATTAACTGAGTCAATCGCTCTTTGGTCTGATTCTGAGCCTGCGCTTGGAATCCGAAGATCAGGAAGAATAGGATGGGAAGTAAGTATTTCATTTGAAGACTGGGTTGGGGTTACTGGAAATTGGTAATTCAAAATTTGAAAATGCTCAATTTTCAATGATCAAACTCAATTTTCAAAGTTTCTACCCTTGACCATTTTAACTTGAGCATTGGTCATTGATCATTGATCAATCCACCTTCTGCACCTCGTACCACTCACTCGTCCCGTTTTCATTGATCGCTTCGATGGTAAAATAATAGGTTTTGGTTCGATCCAGCGTTTTGAGCCAGTATTCATTGTTGCCCATGACCATGATGGATGTGTAGAGTTTGTCCGGTGCAGTGCCGTAATATAAGTTGTAGGCATAGGCATCTGACATGGGGGACCATTTGATGAAGGCACTTCGCTTGTCTTTTTCAGTGCGAAAGACCATAAACTGCTTCACTTTTTCAGGCCTTGCTCCTCCCCCATTTCCAAAAACTCTAAAGCCGCTGATCGCGAATTTCCCAGTGGGCATGTGGATATTTTCCAACTTAAGAAATCGTGTCTTTACCGGAGTTTTCAGCTCCACATACTCGTGAGGAATGTCCGTGGTGTTTTTGCTTTTGTCCACGAGTACGTCCCACTTTTTCCCATCCAAGGAATGGTAAAGTATGTACTGATGGTATTGATCCGTTCGCTTGCCAAGTCGATCTTGATCCACATCCTGATCGGCATAGTTGATCTGCACAGCATTGACGGTGCTGAGTTGACCAAGATCGGTTTGGATCCATTCTCCTTTATTTCCTGAAGTCGCACTCCAATAGGTTTTGAGGTCTTCATCGTTGGCTTTATTTGCTGTGAATCCACCCAAAGTTGAAGATACAGCCATAGGCTTGTCATAATTGAGCAACATCCATCCGGTGAATTTTCCGGCTTTTTCGGAGCCGGGCAGGTAGTGCGGATAATCCCCAAACGCCGTACTGCTCCACATCACATCATCTTGATCAAAGCCAGCAGGCCAAATCCCCAATCGGCGCTCGAAGGTATTTTTCACCGAAATCATTATGGTGCTGATATGCCAATACAAGCCCTGATTGTCCTTAAAGGTGCTGCCATGCCCTGCTCCTCGGGCAAAGCCACCCAACTTCATACTCAGTGGATCAGACTGCGGGGTAAAAGGACCCAAAGGTGTCGGCCCAACCACCACGCCGTCAGAGTAGCCACTAAATTCCGTTCCCGGCGCACCATATTGGAGGTAGTATTTACCGTTGTGTTTGGTCACATGCGCTCCCTCCATAAATGGATCGAGGAAGGTATTGTCCATGTGCTCGCCAAATCTTTGCCACCCATATTTGTCCGGCTCCAAGAGATACATTTCCTTGCGGGTGCCGATGGGAGCCAAGGTCTTCCGATCCAATTCGATACCATAGAGTGGATATCGATTGGAGCTGCCATTGTACATGTAGAGCCGGCCATCATCGTCCGTGAAAAAGTCAGGATCCCAGCCTCCGATTTCAAATTTTTCAACCAAAGGCTTCCACTCATTGGCTGTCGGATTGGTACTCATCCATATGGTGAAATCCTTTTCGTAGGTTGATCCCATGACCAAAACCGTATCTCCGACGATGCCGACTGCCGGGGCACAAAGTTCGTCATAGACTTTGTTCCAGGGACGGAGAAAAAGTCGGGAGTGAAACTTCCAATTGGACATGTCAGTGCTGGTCCAGTAGCCCCATTGATTGGTGGAAAAGAGGATGAAAGTTCCCTTGTAATTGACCACTACTGGATCGGCTGTGGCGCGGTGGCGTCCCCATTCGGAAAAGTTGGGGATCGGCGTATATCCATAATCGATGTTAATCGGGTTGCAATAGGTCTGTTGCTGAGAATAAACTGGAACAACCAGGCAAAAGGCCAAAAGAACGAGTAAGAATTTTGGGTTCATGAACTTCTATTTTGAAAGAAAAACGGTTTTGCCGGAAGCCGCGCTTTCTTTGGCAGCCTCCAGGATTTCCATCACGATCAGGTTATTTTCCAAACTGTAAGGATCGAAGGCCCCGAGTTGTGTTTGGCCACGAACCACGGATTTCAAGACTGAAAAAGGATCATCGAAGGGCTCGGGACGGGAATCCAACTCAAACTTTTCCTCCTGAAAACCATCGTATCCCCGGGCCATTCGAACTCGAAGCTGTTTAGCATTGTCTGAGAAAATTGCCCCGGTGAGACCATAGATTTCCATGTCCTTTCGGCCAATCGGCCAGTTCCAGGATGCTTCGATGATGGTCTGAGAAGTAGGATAAGTCAAAATAATCGTCGCCTCATCATCGACTTTGGGATTGTCGGCTGGATTGAGTTGCTGGGTAATGGCCGTGACGGAAAGGGGCCGCTGACCATCCAAAAGCCAGGTACTCAAGTTTGCTCCATAGCAGCCAAAGTCCAATAACGCCCCAGCCCCATTTAGGTCCGGATCGGTCAGCCATTCCAAAAATTCGGGCCCCACACCGATTTTCTTCGGACCTCGGTGACCATCCCGAACGACTATTTTCCTGGCATCTCCGATTTTCCCTTCCTTAAAAAGCTGATGGGCTTTCTCATTGGTTGCATACCAGGACGTCTCGTAATTTGTAATCAGGTGAATTTGATGTTTTTGTGCCAAAGCAGCCATTTCTCGGGCATGTGCCAAGCTGACCGCAAGTGGCTTTTCCACCATCACATGGACACCGCGAGGCGCGCAGGCCTGTACGATTTCAAGGTGAGCGAAAGTGGTCCCAAATCCCGTCACTGCTTCAGGCCTGGCTTTTTCCAACATCTCTTCCAGGGATTCAAAAATCAAATCCATGGACAAGCCGTGGGCCCGAATATATCGCTCAGCTAAAGCACGATCGGGTTCGGCGATCCCGACAATTTGAATATCAGAACGCTTGTCGGCCTCAAAGACCCAACCTACATGCCCATGATTGAGCCCTGCCACACCGATTCGGAAGATTTCATCTTGGGCAAAAGCTTGGGAAATCCAAAATAGAAGAATAATACCTATCCAATTTTTCACTCGAGTAAATTAAGGATTTTGGTGAAAACCCTTAAGTTAAAAAACAGAAGGTTTGAAGAAAACGACCAGTTGATCTAGAAAAGAGAATCTCCTTTACTTGATCCGCTCTTTTTGAAGCCGGTCAAATTCTTCCAACAAGGCGATGAGTTTGATGCGGACGTTTTTGTCGGAGATGTCCAGTCCTTGTGCCGAAAACTGCGTTTGGATAAACTTCAGGGCATTGTAGGGAGTGACTTGGACTTTGTTGAACGCTGCTTCTTCTGGAGTAAGGATATTATTATACATATCCATCAGCACATAGCCACGGTCGGAATTTCGCAAAACCTCAAGGGCCTTGTCGATGACAGTATTCCAATTCATTATTCGAAGGTGTTAAGTTGTTGAAAAAATCATGGGATTAAGCGTTTCAAAATAAGGATTAAACTTCCCCAAAACCAAATAAGGATCAATAATTGAGGATTTTATAAAAAATATATTTTTCCTATGGTTTTTGTAGGGAATTATTTTTTCAAAAAAGAATCTTCATATATTTGTCACACTAACAATTGGTATGACACAAGAACTATTTGCCCGATACTCTTTCCTTCTCGATCGCACGGCGAGAAAAGTGAAGCAGTATGCACAGCAGCAGTTCAAACATGGGGATTTTGACGTGACGGTGGATCAGTGGCTGATTCTTAAAAACCTTTCCGAAAACGGTCATTTGAGTCAAACCGAACTAGCCAATTTGGTATTTAAAGACCATCCTACTTTAACTCGGATTCTGGATTTGCTATGCAAAAAGGGATACGTGGAGCGGGTGCCTCACCCTCAGGATAGGAGGAGTTTTCAGCTTCACCTGACGGACAATGGAATTGCCAAAGTCACTGAGCTCAAACCTAAAGTCCTTGAAATTCGGGAGAAGGCTTGGGAAAATCTAAACGAAACCGATTTCGAGGAATTCAAGCGGATTTTGAACACGATTTACCAAAATTTGGATGGTCAAATTCTTGAGGAGTAACAGATAGTTAGCACACTAATTATATTTGCACGAACAAATCCAACTTCCGTTGGTTTTCTACAGAAACCATGACTACAAACATGATCCATACAGACCTTTGCATCATCGGCGCAGGACCGGTGGGCCTTTTCGCGGTTTTTGAGGCAGGTTTGCTCAAAATGCGCTGTCACCTGATTGATGCTTTGCCACAAATAGGAGGTCAATTATCAGAAATCTACCCGCAGAAACCGATCTATGACATTCCCGGCTATCCGGAGGTCAAAGCCCAGGATTTGGTGGACAATCTGATGGAACAGGCCAAGCCCTTTCAGCCTACTTTTACTTTGGGCGAGCGTGTAGATCATCTCGACAAGCAGGAAGACGGAAGTTATATCGTCACCACGAGCGACAAGACCAAAGTGCATGCAAAAGTAATCGTCATTGCGGGTGGCTTGGGATGCTTTGAACCCCGAAAACCTGTCTTGACCAACCTTGAAACCTACGAAGGAAAGGGAATCAGCTACATGGTCAAAAACCCGGAAACCTATCGGGACAAAAATATCGTGATCGCAGGTGGGGGAGACTCTGCATTGGACTGGACGATCTTCCTGGCCAAAGTAGCTAAAAAAGTGACCTTGGTTCACCGGAACGAGACGTTCCGTGGAGCTCCCGATTCCGCATCAAAAGTATTTGACTTAGCAAACCGGGGAAAAATTGACCTGATCCTTTCAGCCAATCTCAAGGAAGTCAACGGAAACGGAAAACTGGAGACCGTAGTCTTAGAAGATAAGTACAAGCAGGACCTCAACATCGAGGCAGATTACCTCATTCCACTATTCGGTCTCTCGCCAAAGCTCGGACCTATCGCAGATTGGGGCCTGAGCATCGATAAAAACGCCATTGAAGTAGATACCCGCGACTACTCTACCGGAGTAGAACGCATCTATGCTATCGGTGATATCAACACCTATCCGGGAAAGCTGAAACTCATCCTTTGTGGATTCCACGAGGCCGCCATCATGATGCACTCTGCCTTCAAGTATGTGTATCCTGACCAAAAACTCAGCTTCAAATACACCACCGTAAACGGTGTCAACGCATTCTAACCCCAACTCAGCCATGATCAAATTCACCGTAGAAGACCAAGACGGCAACCGCCAAGAAGTAGAGGCCCCTGATGATATGGGCTTTAGCCTCATGGAAATCTTAAAAGCTTCTGAATACCCTGTGTTGGCAACCTGCGGCGGAATGGCCCTATGTGCCACCTGCCACGTGGAGATCTTGGAAGGGAAAGACGGACTCGGGGACGCCACCGATGTGGAACTCGATCAGCTGGAAAACTTACCCGAATACTTCCCCACCTCTCGCCTGGCCTGCCAAATCCGAATCGGAGACCTTCTCGAAGGTGCCGTAGTGAAGTTGAGAGGGGAAGATGTAGTGTGATTTGAGATTATTAATTCGAGATTTGAAATTAGAACCACCTGGAGACAGGTGGTTTTTCTTTTCCTATAAACCCATAAAATTTATCTAAAACCGTCCAATTAATATCAATTGCTCGATTTTGATTGAAATTCAAAGGCGCTGAAGAATATTGAATTTCTCCAATCGACATCATTCGTAATCAAACAGCCCCCATTTTCGTACATTGTAGATGTTCGTCCAAACTGAATTCAAAATGAAATCCATTACTATTATTTTTCTACTCTTACCCCTGATCGGATTTTCCCAGATTACTACTAAACAAAAGGAGAACGCCTTGAAAATCGCCCATCTCATCGAGCAATACTCCCAGGCCCGTGAAGCTCAAGACACGGTTTTGCTCAAAGAAATACTCACCGAAGACATCGATCAGCTCGTCTCCTCCGGTGAATGGAGAAATGGGATCTCCGCAGCAATTGAAGGAATGCAACGAAGCACTCAAGGCAATCCGGGAACCCGAACGCTTAAAGTAGAAAAAATCAAATACCTCAGCGAGGACATTGCTTTGGTAGATTGTCGCTATATCATCACCTCCCCAAATGGGGCAGAACGAAATATGTGGAGTAGTTTTTTACTGATCGAAAAAACCGGAAAATGGAAAATCTCTGCGATTCGAAATATGAACCCTTCTGGCGCTAATTAAATTCCTCCCGGAAATCAAGGCTGAAAACCTGAGAAAATTCACAAAAAATACCCAGTTGTGGGTATTTTTTGATCACTATTTAAGCTGAAATTACAGCCAGATTACTGAACAGGATTTGCCTGATCCACCCGTCTGGCGAATCTTTTCACCAACTCACCCAAAACCCTGTTTATCATGCCAGCCCAACCTACATCTCTTGGGGAGTCTCCGGCTATCTATGGCCAAATAGAACTCCTTTCTTACCAATCCACCTTCAATATTATGGCCCGGAGAGATCCCTTAGGCCACCATACTCCCGAGATTTTCCATCAACTCATCTTGACAGGCAGAAACCTCAGCAACCAAAACTTCATCAAAGTGGACATGAGAATTCGCGAAACCAAACATATGGTCACCAATCCGGCAGGGTCGGCCGACACGCTGATAATGGATGTCCCAAAGACAGATTTCACCTTTATGGAGTTTTTGCTGAACAAAACAATTGACTCCAAGGACCAGCAGCCGCTTAAACTGATATTGGAGTATTCCTCCTCTCCCAACAAGTATGAGTTTAATGCCACTTTCCTGATCAAATAGCCAAGTGATGGATTTCTTTTGTAGCAAATTCTCCTTTTACTTCGTTGATAGATGTAAATTCGGAATGCTATGAAAACCCTTATTTGGAGCCCTGTTATTGTCTTATTGATGAGTTTCAGCTGTGTGGATACCGAGGACCAGCGCCGATCTGACCTAGGCGTATTGGAACTCCTGGAAGAAGAAATAATCGCCCTGTCCGAATCTGTATCCTGCACCAATTCAAACGAATGGAAATTCACGGCAATGGGAAGCAAAGCCTGTGGCGGGCCAACCCGATATATTGCCTATCACCAAAGCGTGGAAAGAAAATTTCTGGAGCTGGTCGATCAATATACCTTCCGGCAACAAGAATACAACCGAAGAAATAATGTGTTTTCTGACTGTATGCTGGTAGCTTCTCCCAGATCAGTCTCCTGCGAGGGAGGTAAACCCATTTTGGTCTACTGATCAATCCGATCATAAATGAAAAAGGCCGGTTTCCCGGCCTTTTTTGAGTTTGGAGAAAGGTGTTAAGCTTTAATTAGGCCAAACTCTTTGGGTGATCTACAACTCGGTTTACTTATCATTTTTATAATACCTGTCATGAAAGACCTGACGGGCATCGTGGGCAGCTTTTACTTCTTTTGATTCGGTATCTATCACCATCAACGGAGGATTTTGATCTCCTGACTGAGCCGCTGACCAAGTGGGATTTCCTCCACCGTTTGGATTTCCCGTTTTCACAAAATTGGTAAAGTAATCAAACATCGTTTTGGAGGCCTTGAAGTCTTCCTGTGTCCAGGCAAATTCCTTCACCAAGTGAAGATTGCCCATCGCATACTCGATCTCGGCGGCATGTCGCGCTCCGATTTGCTTCGGCGCGGGGGCTGGATTATCACTTCGAACGGTCCCTCCTGCCAAGCCGGCTGTCAGGTTTTTATCGACCAAAGGTGGGGATAGCTTACTGAACAAATAGCGGTAAACCGGCTGATTGCTGTGATTTCGATGCAGGTCAAACCACTTCCAGGTACTGTACACGATAAATCGGTCCGATGCCAAATCGGTGGCAGCATATTCTACTTGCTCGG
Organism: Algoriphagus aquaeductus; assembly: GCF_003253485.1. Lineage (GTDB taxonomy): Bacteria > Bacteroidota > Bacteroidia > Cytophagales > Cyclobacteriaceae > Algoriphagus > Algoriphagus aquaeductus. Next base: position 20,780 of record NZ_QKTX01000023.1, read on the forward strand.
GATTCTCGTGTGCATAAAGACTCAAAACTTCTGAAGAATGCTCAGGATAGGCTTCTTTGACTTTTTCAATAAAAGCTTCCTTGGTGTAAGGCTTACCCTGCATAAACGCCGCACCGGGAATCTCGGCCGAGTTCCAACCCAAAAGCAATGGAACCTGTGCTTGTTCACCAGCTCTGAAAATTTCCGGAAGGGTCTTTGGCAGCAAATACCCGTCAATCACTACAGGAAACCCGAAACGCCCGGATTCCTGATAGAGCTCAAACACATCCTTGGCAGACATTTTTCTCGCTTCAGCAATGGATTTCACTCCTGCTTTTTCGAGAAATTCTTTGCCTGTTTGTTCTGCTTCCTGGAGGGATACCGGCGCCAAAGTAGGGTTGATCCCGGCACCGCTTTCACCGATCGCTCCATGGATAAGATTTTTGGAAAGCGGAGAGGCCATCTGATAGGAAACAGAGATCGATCCGGCAGACTCACCTGCAATGGTCACTTGATTGGGATTTCCGCCGAAAGCGGCAATGTTATCCTTCACCCACTGTAAAGCTAAAGCTTGGTCCAATAAGCCGTAATTTCCTGAGGCTTTATAAGGAGCCTCAGCACTCAGTTGAGGATGAGCTAAAAATCCAAAAATCCCCAAGCGATAATTCACGGTCACTACTACCACGCCTTCTTTGGCCATCGATTCCCCATTGTATCTGGGCTCAGAGGCATCACCCGCGACAAAACCTCCTCCGTAGAAATAAACCAATACAGGAAGATTTTTGCTGTTTCGTTTTGCCGGAGTCCACACATTCAAATACAAACAATCCTCGGAGACTCCATCAGACCAGGAGTTCATATCTCCGAAAACAAGACCCTGAACAGGTCTGGGGCTAAACTTTTTGGTCATCTTCACTCCTGACCAGTTTTCGGCCGGAACAGGAGCTTTCCAACGCAATTCCCCTACAGGCGGCTTGGCAAACGGAATTCCGAAATAGGTCGAAACCCCGTTGGTCACATTGTAATTACCTTCGATTACTCCATTGACTGTGGAAGTCTGCACGGGCATAAAATTGTTACTTTGGGAAAAGCCAAAAGTTGAACCGAGTAAAGCAAACGCCAAACCGATAAGAAAGACCTTCATAGATTCAGAAATTGAACTTCTATTGTTTCAATATGAGACAATATTAATTGCTTCTCCGGAAAAATCCTATTTACTTAGACCAGAATTACAACCTAACATGCCTCTTCCCGAAGTTTCTCAATTCATTCCTCATATCGCTTACGACTCAGTCGTTTTTGGTTTTTCAAAGGGAAAACTTAAAATCCTCTTAATGGAGTATCATGACACAGGCTGGTTTGCTTTGCCGGGAGGATTTGTAGAAAGATCCGAAAATCTGGAAGATGCTGTCAAAAGAGGACTGAATGAACGGACAGGGTTGAAGGAAATTTATTTGGAGCAGTTTCACACATTCGGAGATACTTCACGCTACAGGCCTGAAGTGATGCGGAGAATTTTGGAAGCCAACGGACACTTGATTCCCGAAAATTATTGGATGCTGGACCGATTTTTTTCCATTGCCTATTATGCGCTGATCGATTATGAAAAAGTAACCCTGATGCCGGATGCGCTCTCTGACTCTATTGCCTGGTATGAGATAGACAAGCTCCCTGATTTGATTCTGGATCACGGTAAAATTGTCCAAAAAGCACTTCAGACTCTCCGTGAAAACCTCGACCGTAAACTCATCGGAGGCAATCTCCTGCCCGAACGATTTACGATGAATGAACTTCAGGCAGTCTATGAGGCGATTTTGGGTCAAAAACTCCGTCGCACCAGCTTTCAGCGGAAAATGCTCAGTCTGGACATTCTTGATCGGCACGAAAAGCTCTTCACCGGCAAAAGCCACAAAGCCCCCTACCTCTACAGCTTCAAAACCCATTAACCTATGCTCAAAAGCCCGATACTGCTCATCGCTGCGATGGGCTTTCTTTTTTTCGCCTGCGGAAAATCGGAAAATACAGCCGAAATCTCGGTTCAATCCGTGGCTGTCGAGGGTGGATTGATCTCCGGAAAACCCGACTCCAGCGGACAGGTCAAAATCTTTAAAGGAATTCCATTTGCCGCCCCTCCCTTGGGGGAATTGCGATGGAAAGCTCCTCAGGCGGTCATTCCTTGGGAAGGGATCAAAGCCTGCACCGAAAACCCCGCTGCTCCCATACAAAATCCACCTGTGCCGTTTTTTGCCTGGTCGGAGGAGTTTTTAATTCCCAAAGAACCTATATCGGAAGATTGCCTTTACCTCAACATCTGGACAGCGGCTGAAAGAACAGATGAGAAGCGTCCGGTGATGGTTTGGATTTACGGAGGGGGCTTCAGCTCGGGAGGAAATACCGTTCCGCTTTATGACGGAGAAGAGCTGGCGAAAAAAGGCATCGTGGTCGTCGCGCTCAACTACCGTGTAGGCATGCTCGGATTTCTTGCCCATCCCGAACTCAGCGCTGAAAACCCGGATCAGACTTCCGGTAACTATGGACTCCTGGATCAGATTGCCGGACTGGAGTGGGTGAAAAAGAACATCGCAGCCTTTGGCGGAGACCCGAATCAGGTAACCATTGCCGGCCAGTCGGCCGGAGCTTTAAGCGTCAACGCTTTGGTGGTCTCTCCAAAAGCAAAAGGACTTTTCCACAAGGCCATCGCCCAAAGCGGGGGTATGTTTAATCGCGGTTCGGGCTTGGTCTCCGGACTTCAGGGAGCAGAAGAAAGAGGCAAACAATTGACCGATACGCTTGGAATCTCGTTGGCAGATCTTCGCAAAATCCCCGCAGACAGCCTGCTTAAGTTTCCCGCAAGATTCGGCCCTGTAGTGGATGGCAAGGTTTTGCCAAGCGTGAGGCAGGCTTTCGAAGAAGGGACTTTTTCTGATGTTCCGCTGCTGACAGGTTGGAATGCCGACGATCGGGTTTCCGGAAATCCACCAACTACTCCAACTGAATTCAAAGTCAACGCCAAGAAACAATATGGAGGCCGAGCAGGGGAATATCTGGAGCTTTTTCCTGCGGGAAATGAAGTAGAACTCGAAGAAACCCTGAAAACCATCGGAGTTCTCGGATTCGGATTTCAGAATTACACCTGGGCAAGAATGCAGACCGAAAAGGGTCAGAAAGATGCTTACCTCTATTACTTCACTCGAGTACCTCCGGGCGAACCCAATTACGGAGCCTTTCATTCGGCAGAGTTCAGCTACGCACTCCACACGCTCAGAAACTGGAATAGGCCCTTCGAGGAAGTGGATTATGACCTGGAAAAAACGATGTCGGACTATTGGGTCAATTTTGTAAAAACAGGCAATCCAAATGGTCCTGATTTGCCGGAATGGCCTGTTTTCAATCCGGAAAACCCTTTGGTGATGGAGCTGGGAACTGAGGTCAAAACACGGGCAATGCCCTTTTGGGCGCAGATGAAATTTATGGAAAGTCTGAATCGATAGTCATGCTGGCATTTCTCGGACTGCTCACCATTTTGCTTTTGCTCTTTTTGGTCATCACCAAAAAAGCCTCACCGGTGATTGCCCTGACTCTCGTTCCGATTTTAACAGGAATGTTAGCGGGCAAAACGACCGAACTCCCCTCCATGATCGGGGAAGGATTGCAAGCCATCGCCCCGACCGGAGTGATGTTTGTCTTTGCAATTCTCTTTTTTGGGATCCTCTTGGATGCAGGCACCTTTCAGCCCATCATCGACCGCCTGCTTAAAATGGCTGGAAATGATCCGGTCAAAATCGCTTTAGCGACAGCGGTAGTGGCTATGTTAATACATTTGGACGGTTCAGGTGCGGTCACCTTTTTGGTAGTCATCCCTGCTTTGGCTCCGATCTATGATCAGTTGGGGATGAAGCGGATTACTTTGGCCTGCATCGTTGCTATTTCGGCGGGCACGATGAACATGGTACCTTGGGGAGGTCCGACGATACGGGCAGCAACAGCACTCAACGTGTCCGTCACCGACCTGTTCAACCCTATGGTAATCCCACTGCTCTCGGGTTTGGCGACTGTTTTTGTGATTGCTTTTTTCTTGGGGAAAAAAGAAAAAAACCAACTCCAATCTAAAACTCTCTACTCGGAGGAATCCGCAGAAATGAATCCACTGCACCGCCCCAAGCTATTTTGGATCAATGTCCTTTTGATCTTGGCCGCAATCACCAGCATCATTCTTTCCTGGGCACCACCCTATGTGGTGTTTATGGTGGCATTTGCTGTGGCTTTACTGATCAACTTCCCGAAAGTGGATGAACAGAAAAAACGAATTGATGCCCATGCCAAAGAAGCCATGCTGATGGCAAGCATCCTCTTTGCCGCAGGCTGCTTTACCGGCATATTGAAGGGAAGTGGCATGATGGATGCCATGGCAGGCACTGTACAGACCATCCTTCCCGAGGAGCTAGGAAGGCAACTTCCGCTTTTGACAGGATTGGTAGCCATGCCGGCAAGTATGCTCTTTGATCCCGATTCCTTCTATTTCGGCATTTTACCTTTACTTTCTACTACGGCGACCTCCTTTGGAGCAAGTGGTCTGGAAGTCGGGCAGGCAGCGATCTTGGGGCAAATGACAACCGGATTTCCGGTCAGTCCTTTGACAGGCTCGACCTTCTTGCTTGTCGGCTTGGCAGGTGTGGAATTAGGCGATCATCAGAAAAAGACCATTCCCTTGGCGTTTTTGGTCACTTTGGTGATGCTTTTGGTATCTATTTTACTCGGAGTGATTTCGATTTAGGATGATGGAAAAAATAAGAATCGGTTGCGGAGCTGGCTTTTCGGGAGACCGATTGGAGCCTGCTTTGATCCTGACGGAAAAGGGAGATCTGGACTACTTGGTCTTGGAATGCCTCGCCGAGCGGACCATTGCTTTGGCACAAAAACGAAAGCAACAAGATCCCAATTCTGGATATGATGTGCTCTTGGAGCGAAGAATAGAGGGTTTGCTTCCACTTTTGCTTCAGCATCATACTCGCCTGATCACCAACATGGGCGCCGCCAATCCTGTGGCAGGAGCTAAAAAAATCCTGGAGATTGCTCAGAAACTCAGGCTAAAAGTTAAAGTAGCTGTTGTACTCGGGGACGATGTCTTTGATCAACTCAGCGGAGAAGAACTCAGTCTGGAAGGAGCAAAATCCTTGAATTCATACGGCAAGCTGATTTCTGCCAATGCTTACCTCGGGGTAGATGCGATTCTTCCGGCTTTGGCCACTGATGCGCAAATCATCCTGACCGGAAGATTGGCAGATCCCTCGCTTTTTTTGGCTCCGATGATTCATGAATTGGGCTGGTCTAAAGAAAATGCAGACCTGATGGGCAAAGGAACCGTCCTTGGACATCTCATGGAGTGTGCCGGACAGATCACCGGAGGATATTTTGCCGATCCGGTCACCAAGCCTGTTCCGGACATGGATATCCTTGGGCATCCCATCTTGGATGTTTACCGGGATGGAAGCGGCATTATCTCCAAAGTAGAGGGTACAGGAGGATTGATCAACACTCAGACCGCCAAGGAGCAATTACTCTATGAAGTCCTTGATCCGGGAAACTACTTCACACCCGATGTGGTGGCTGATTTTCGAAGTGTCCGGTTTGAAGAAATCGGACCAAATGAACTTAGAGTCACGGGAGGAAGCGGCAAGTCACAACCTGAAACCCTCAAAGTCAGTGTGGGCTATCAGGCCGGCTGGATCGGAGAAGGGGAAATTTCCTATGCAGGAGCCCATGCCCTTGAGCGAGCCAAACTGGCTGGAGAAATTATCCAAAAACGGATTGGAGATCGCTTTGACGAGTTTCGGGTAGATTATATTGGATTAAGTTCGCTTCATGGAGAAAGCCTTTCTCAGGATTCTGCTTCGTATGAAATCCGACTCCGAATTGCCGGAAAATCTAGAGATAAAGCCCTTGCCCAACTGGTGGGAGAAGAAGTGGAAGCCCTGTATACCAATGGTCCTGCCGGAGGTGGTGGGGCCAGAAAGTACCTCCACGAAGTCCTCGGTGTCGTCTCTATTCTGATGAACCGAAATCAAATTCTCCCAGCTATTCAAGTCTTCGAATCATGAGCCAAAAACTTGCCGATATCGCCCACAGCCGCGCCGGAGACAAAGGAAATACCCTGGTGCTTTCCCTTTTTCCTTTAGATGAAAAGGATTTTCCGCTTTTGGCAGAAAAAGTCACTGCTGAAAAAGTCAACCAACACCTCTCCCATCAGCTTAAGGGAAGTGTCACCCGACATGAAATCCCCGAGATGCACGCCTTACTTTTCACTTGTGAAAATGCATTGGCAAGCGGAGTAACCACCTCCTTGGCCATGGATGCCCATGGCAAAAGTCTGAGTTATGCGCTGCTGGAGATGGAGATTTAAAAAAGCCCCTTTGCTCATAGCTTAATGATCAAAGGGGCGAAATGAGATTTTTTTATTCTGAAATCAACTTCTCCAGAATCTTTGTCGCCGCCTCTGAAAGTACCGTCCCCGGCCCAAATACAGCAGCCACCCCTGCATTTTCCAAAAACTCATAATCCTTAGCTGGAATCACTCCTCCTGCCACGACCATGATGTCAGGACGGCCGAGTTCTTTGAGTGCTTGGATCAATTGAGGAATAAGCGTCTTATGACCTGCGGCCAAAGAGGAGGCTCCCACAATATGAACATCGTTTTCCACGGCTTGCTCGGCCACTTCCTGAGGCGTCTGAAAAAGTGGCCCGATGTCCACATCAAAGCCCAAATCGGCAAAGCCTGTGGCGATCACTTTTGCTCCACGGTCGTGCCCATCCTGACCCATTTTGGCTACCAAAATACGGGGACGACGGCCTTCCAATTCGGCAAATTGATCAGAAAGCGCTTGGGCTTTTTTGAAGGGTTCTTGATTTTTCACTTCTGAGGCATATATTCCCGAGATGGATTTGGTTTGGGCCTTGTGCCTGCCAAAGGCCTTCTCCATCGCATCGGAGATTTCACCTAAAGTAGCTCTTTTTCGTGCGGCTTCTACTGCCAAAGCCAGTAAATTACCCACTCCGGATTGAGCAGCTTGGGTGATTCTCTCCAAAGTGGCTTCCACTTCTGCTTGGTTTCTTTTGGCTTTGACTTCCTGCAAGCGCTTGATTTGGGACTCTCTAACTGACTGATTGTCCACCTCTAGCAGTTCGATTTCCGTGGATTCTTCTACCTGATAGCGATTTACTCCCACGATGATGTCCTTTCCGCTGTCGATTCGGGCTTGCTTTTTGGCGGCGGCTTCTTCGATTCGCAGTTTGGGGAGTCCCGCTTCGATAGCTTTGGCCATTCCTCCCATTTCCTCCACTTCCTGGATCAGCTTCCAAGCTCGTTGCGCCAGCTGATCTGTCAGGTACTCTACGTAATAGGAGCCGCCCCAAGGATCCACCACTTTGGTTACTCCGGTTTCCTCTTGAAGAACCAATTGGGTATTTCTTGCAATCCGTGCCGAAAAATCTGTCGGCAGGGCGATCGCTTCATCCAGAGAATTGGTGTGTAAGGATTGGGTATGTCCCATCACTGCACCCAGTGCTTCGACAGCTGTCCGCGTCACGTTATTGTAGGGATCCTGCTCAGTCAGGGACCAACCTGAAGTCTGACAATGCGTGCGCAAAGCGAGGGATTTGGGGTCTTTGGGATTGAATTGCTTTACGATTTTGGACCAAAGCAATCGGCCGGCTCTCATCTTGGCGATTTCCATGAAATAATTCATCCCGATCGCCCAGAAAAAGGACAACCTTGGTGCAAAATCATCGATGTCCAGTCCGGCTTTGATCCCGGTTCTCAGGTATTCCAATCCATCCGCAAGCGTGTAGGCCAACTCCAAGTCGGCCGTAGCACCTGCCTCCTGCATGTGGTAGCCAGAGATTGAAATGGAATTGAATTTAGGCATGTGCTTCGAGGTGAATTCAAAAATATCCCCGATGATCCGCATGCTGGGCTGGGGCGGATAGATATAGGTATTCCGCACCATAAACTCCTTGAGAATGTCGTTTTGAATGGTCCCGCTGAGTTTTTGAGGAGGTACTCCCTGTTCTTCAGCTGCCACGATATAAAAAGCCAAAACCGGAATTACCGCTCCATTCATGGTCATGGAGACAGACATTTCGTCTAAGGGAATCTGGTCGAAAAGAATCTTCATGTCCTCCACCGTATCAATGGCTACACCGGCTTTTCCTACATCACCCTGCACACGGGGATGGTCCGAATCATAGCCACGATGGGTAGCAAGGTCGAAAGCAACCGAAAGTCCTTTCTGCCCTGCGGCGAGATTTCTACGATAAAAAGCATTGGACTCCTCAGCTGTAGAAAAACCGGCATACTGACGGATGGTCCAAGGCCGCTGTACATACATCGTACTATATGGGCCTCTCAAGAATGGAGGAATCCCGGCAGCAAAATGAAGTTGCCTAAGCGAATTGATTTTTCCAGTATCAAACGTATCAGGAACAGTAATCTGCTCAGGAGCCTCCCAAGCTGAAGAAGATTTGGGTTCAGAAGCCTGGCCTCCGATTTTCCAGTTGGTTAGGTCAGGTCTCATGATTGGGTCAATGTTTGAAGTTCTATTAAATAAGTGGCACGGGTAGGCTTAAGCTCGTGCATTTTTTCCTCGAATAGCTCTAAATCCAGATTTTTCTGAAGCTTTGGAGGGGCGGGATATTGATTTGCGCCAATTTTAACAAGCTGATTCTCGAACACTTGATTTTGTATTTTCTCCCGGTTTGCCCGGACAGAAGCATGGACATGACCTTGGTTGAGAGCATTTTCAAAACCTCCCTTTTTTTCCAAAACAGAAAGTTGGGCAGGAATAAAATCCAGAATCTCAGCAGTGATACTTTCCAGGTAAAAAGACCCAGCCGCCGGGTCCTGGACTTTATCCAGATAGCTTTCTTCCCGGAGGATCGTGGAGACATTCCGAGCAATTCTCCGATCCAAATCCATGGCACTTTCTTCCTGAAGTGGTTTTACCCAAAGCAAATTTGCTCCACCGAGCACTCCGGCCATTGCTTCGTAGGTCTGACGAATCAAATTGGTATTCACATCCAAGATCGATTTGGACCACTGTGAAGTCTGAACAGAAAGCACTACTTCTTCTTCTTTCATCGGAACTTGGTACAGTCCCGCAAGACTTACAATCGCCTTCCGAAAAGCTTTCAGCCGGGCAATTTCTCCAAAATGAACCTCCCCTACCGAAGCCTCTAAAAGTACTTTTTGAAATAACTCTTCAGGCTGTCTTCCGGATTTATCCAGTATTTCCATCAGTTCTCCCAGTCCAAAAACCAAGGCATCAAGCGGATTGCCCCCAGATTCCGTGTAGCGGGAAGTCTGGATTGCAAAAGCCTTGAAATTGGGATAGGGTTCGGTCATTTCGACCAGCTCATTTAATATTTCGAGCGCCAACCCAAAGGATTCATTTCGATCAAAATACAAATCCGAGGGGGTCCAAAGCATCCCCCCAGATAACTGATCTGGATTCGCACCTGTGGCATCAGCCCATTCAAAAAATCGGGCAAGGGCCTGAACAGGATTACCCAAGGGTTTGATCAACATCGGAATGTAGTGAGGCAGAACGCCATGCAGCACCTCTTCCAGATTTTCGGCCCCGTAGAGCGGAAGAACCAAGCCTTCAGCCCCATTCTCTAGGAACTTTAAAATTTCAGGATTTGAATCCCCCGGAATGACACTTACCAAATTATTCCAGATACGAGGGGGGAGTCCCGGAAGATCCGGAAAAGAATGAAATCTACTTTGGGAAATCTCCGAAGGAAGATCTTCGAACGCATAAAAAGGAGCCTGATGGAGGCTATCCCAAAGTTTAGAACTTAGAACAGCTTGAACATCCTTGCCTTTGATATCTCGGGTGGCTTGAGCCATCCATTCTGATTTGGAAGAAGGCTCAAATTCCTGAAACAGATTTCTGGTCATATTTGGGTTGAAACTAAAGTAAACAACAAGTAGGATCAAAATTAACCAATCCAATCCGGATTGACAGGAGGAAGAAATATGAAAGCCGAATTTCCAACTGCTTTTTTCCAACTGATTGAAAGTCAACAAACATCACTTTCCACCTCTCCTTTGCTATACTGACAGTCAAAAAAATCACAGGTCGACCAAAGCCCCTTAGCTAGTTCTTCATTTATCAAGTCAAACCGAATATTATTCTGCCTGAGAATTTGATTGGTTTATTATTGACTTTTTCAAGCCAATTTTGATTTTTTATTTAAGTTAATTTTCCACAAATTTGACGCCCTTGCCCAATCTAGTCCACGGGAATTAGCCAACCTTTACTAATGAGTTTAGAAGCCAGTGCAGTATGGAATGAATGCCTTCGTGTGATCGAACAACACGTGAACGAGCAGAGTTTTTCCACCTGGTTTAGACCTATTAATCCAGTTAAACTCGAAGGCTCCAGTCTTACCATTCAGGTTCCCAGTCAATTTTTTTATGAATGGCTGGAGGATAACTATGTTCAAGTCCTCAAGCTGGCAATCAAAAATACCCTCGGCCCAAACGGGAGATTGGAATATGCAGTAGTGGTGGATAAAGGAAACTCCTCCAATCAGCCCTATGTGGTATCCTATCCCCAAGGCAACAATGCAGCAAAAAAGACAAGCCCGAATCAGGCAGAGGTCAAAACTCCTTTTGAAATGCAGTCTTTGGATGCGGATATGCTAACCCAAAGCAATCTGAATCCAAATTATACTTTCAGCACTTACATCGAGGGAGACTGTAACCGATTGGCCCGTTCGGCGGGCTTTGCGGTGGCTACCAAGCCAGGGATCACTTCTTTCAATCCGTTGATGGTATACGGTGGAGTTGGATTAGGGAAAACTCACCTCGTGCAGGCCATTGGCAATGAAATCAAAAACGGACCTGAGGACAAGTTTGTACTCTACGTATCCTCTGAAAAGTTTGTGAACCAATTCATGGATTCCATCAAGGATGGGAATGTGAAAAGCTTCACCAACTTCTACATGCAGGTGGATGTACTCATTATAGACGATATCCAGTTTTTGGCAGGCAAAGACCGAACCCAGGAGATGTTTTTCCACATCTTCAACCACTTGCATCAGAGTAAAAAGCAAATCATCATGACTTCTGACTGTCCGCCACGTGACCTGAAAGGACTGGAAGAGCGCCTACTTTCACGGTTTAAGTGGGGATTGACAGCTGATTTGCAGATGCCTGATTTTGAAACCCGTGTGGCCATCATCCGCAGAAAAATGGAGTCGGAGGGAATTTTTATTCCCGATGACGTGGTAGAATACCTTGCCTACACGGTGGATACCAATGTCCGGGAACTCGAAGGAATTCTGATTTCCCTCATAGCCCATGCTTCTTTGAACCGAGTCGAAATCAGCCTGGAATTGGCTAAAACGGTTATCAAGAATTTTATCAAAGACATCGAAACAGAGGTAGGCATAGATTTTATTCAAAAGTCAGTTTCGGAGTATTACAGTATTCATCCGGATGAGTTAAAAGCCAAAACCCGTAAAAAGGAGATTGTGATTGCCCGTCAGGTCGCCATGTATTTTTCTAAAGAATTCACCCAGCATTCGCTCAAATCGATCGGATACCATTTTGGTGGTCGTGACCACAGCACCGTGATTCATGCGGTGCAAACGGTGAACGACATGATCGAAACGGACGCCAGCTTCCGCAATGCTGTCAACGAACTGAAGAAAAAGTTTAAGATGAGATCGTATTGATTTCGGACCCTAGCCTGAAACCTAATCTCTCAATGGATTTTGTTATTTTTTTGAAACGTGAATTTCTCCTATCCGAATTTGATTTGAATTCGTTTAACTTGAATAAAATCTAATCAAACTTGGAAAATTCCTTAAAACTTGAATTGATCGAAAAACTTCTGAAAGTAAGTGAAGAACAAATTCTTCTGGAAGTGAAATCTGTATTAGATCAGACTTTTTTGGATTCAAAAATTCCTGACAATCATTATAATGTACTTTTAGAAAGACGAGAACGAGCTATAAAAGGAGAATCAAAACATTATTCTTGGAAAGAAATTAAGGCCGAGCTTTTAAATAAATAACCAGAATGCCTTTTGACCTGGAGATTTTGGAGGAGGCGAAATTTGAAATCGAAGAAGCTTTCTATTTTTACGAATCCAAGCAAATCGGCTTAGGAGTATATTTTTTAGAAAAACTTCACGAGCGATTCTACTCCATCAGTACTAACCCTTTAAACTATGGAGTCAAGCGCTCTCCCTTTAGGGAAGCACTCCTGTCAAAATTTCCATACCTTGTTATTTTTGAAGTATTTGATGAAAAAATTCTCGTCTATTCGGTTTTCATACGAGTAGAAATCCGATGAAAAAGCCTAAAAAATAGACTCACCACCTCACCACATCGCCCAACTCTTCCCGGGAAAATTCCAACTCGGTGTAGCCCATGACATAGGGCGCGATTTCATAAGGCACATAGACTATCCAAAATTTTCCATCCCGAAATCCCATCGCATTCGCCAGAAAAAACCCGGTTTCCGGAAGGAAAAAACGGCCATCATCCACCACACTTTTTCCTTCTTCCACCTCATGGTAAGCTCTGAATTTTTGCTCGGCCAGGTTGACCAGCTTGACTTCGTCCAGAATCAACCGATCCGTACTCAAGAATTCTCCTGTCCTCGAATCAAAGTTCAAAAAAGTCACCAGACTGTTGGGATGCGCTCCGCCCAGATAGTTGAATTGGGTAAAGTAAATTGAAATTGTATTGTCAGACTGATAGCTCACCACACCCTCAGCATCGATTTCCCAACCGCCATAGCTATCGGGAAACTCTGCTTTTAAGGATTGAAATGAGGTGAAATAGTCCCGAACCATTGAGTCTAAACTCACACTTACATCCTCTCCATATTGCATCAAGAAAATCAGCTGCTCCTCGACCACTTTGTTGATCTGACCGGAGCGCCGATCGCCTTCCGCAACTGGCCAAACCAATCTCAACTTAGCGCAGTTTTCACCTACACAGGATTCTTGAATTAAGGAATCGGTTCGAAAAGTCAATTCTGAATTTTCCGATAATCCGACTATTTGTACTGGCTCCTTTTTCCCACAGGAAATCAAAACCATCACCAGTATTCCAAAAATCAACCTCATCTTTTTTCACCTTGAGCTAAAAACAAGTCAACCAATCGCTGCGCCAAAACTCCGGGATGAAGTTCCCCCGACTTGACTTTCGCTTTTTCGGATTCAAGCATTTTCTTCACTTTTTCATTTCGGAGAAAAGCCTGCCCGAGCAAATCCTGAATCTGGTCCTCCATCCAGTTGATCCGCTGGCCAGCTCGATTGGCTTCCCAAAATGTCGAATCTTTCATTTTTTGCTCATACTCAACGATCAAGTCCCAGACTTTTTCCAAGCCCATCCCGGTCAGCGAAGAAGCCAAAAGGACCTTGGGGGACCAGTTCTTTTCGGGATGGGGAAAAAGATGAAACGCATTTTGGTAGTTGGACTTGGCTTTTTTAGCCGGATCCAGATTATCTCCGTCCACCTTGTGAATCACCAAGGCATCGGCCATTTCCATGATTCCTTTTTTGATCCCCTGAAGCTCATCTCCCGCTCCTGCCAGCATCAGCAAAAGAAAAAAATCCACCATATTCTTCACGGCAGTTTCACTTTGCCCCACGCCTACTGTCTCCACCAATATCACATCAAACCCAGCCGCCTCACAAAGCAACATCGCTTCCCGAGTCCTGGCACTGACACCTCCCAAGGTATGTCCCGAAGGACTGGGACGGATAAACGCCCGCTTGTCTGTTGCTAGGAGTTCCATGCGGGTTTTGTCCCCAAGTATGCTTCCCTTGCTGAGTTGGCTTGTTGGATCCACGGCCAGCACGGCTACTTTTTTCCCCTGATCCAAAAGCATTTTGCCAAACGCTTCAATAAAGGTACTTTTCCCCACACCCGGCACTCCGGTAATTCCGATGCGAAGCGAGTTTCCTGTCATCGGCAACACTTCCTGAACCAGCAGAGATGCAAGTTCCCGATCGGAATCGAGGGTACTTTCTGCCAAGGTGATCGCCTGACTGAGTATAACTCGGTTGCCGGATCGAATCCCTGCTGCATAGTCCTGAAGAGACAGTCTTTTTCTCATGGATTGGAAAAGGTAAATCGGCTCTCTCCCATTGGAGTTTTTTCGTATTCGGCAAGTAAAAACTCTCGGTATTTCGGGTCAAAAAAGGGTTCCTTCGGGTTCAAGGTGAGTTTATCGGAAAGGTCCTTGGAAAAGAAAAAAACATGCGTCTTCCCATATTTGGAATGAGGCTGAGCGTCCGCAAACCCCTTCATCCATCCGGGATTTTCATCTAGTGCACGAATTGCAAACACCCGAACTACGGGACCGGTATTATTCTCGTTTCGGTAAAATCCAATCTCCTCGTATTTCCCTTCCCATTGCTCAAGTCCGGGCTGAGAAAGACTGGCATTGAAAATCTGATAAATCACGATGCCGACTAAGAGTCCGAGTGCATAGAGAATGACTTTGTTCCTTTTCAAAATCTTTAGCGGGTTTGTGGTGTTTAGGCCTTAATTTAGCCCAAAATTCTGACAATGGGTTTCGAGTACGTCAAAGCACTTCATATCATCTTCGTAGTCACTTGGTTTGCCGGACTTTTTTATATCGTCCGTCTGTTTATTTACCAAACCGAAGCTCTGGAAAGACCCGAGGCCGAACGCAAGATACTGAAGCCTCAACTTGACCTGATGGCGAGTCGACTTTGGTACATCATCACCTGGCCATCGGCAGTGTTAACGTTGATTTTTGGGATTTGGGTCCTGAGTTATCGTTGGGGCTACATGCAGTTGGGATTTATGCATGCCAAGTTGGGTTTTGTCTTCTTGCTTTACGTCTACCATGGATATTCTCACGTGATTTTTAAAGAACTGCAGGCGGGCAAGGCACGGTGGAATTCCACTAAACTGAGGCTTTGGAACGAAGTTGCCACAATTTTGCTTTTTGCTATAGTATTCCTCATCGTGCTGAAAAGCACCGTCAGCATGCTTCAGGGAATCGCCGGACTCGTTGGCTTGGCTGTATTGCTGATGTTGGGAATCAAACTTTATAAAAACTACAGAATCAAAAAAGGAGAATGAAGACAAACCGACTACTGCCAGTAATGATCATCCTCTTGGCTATTGCGTGCAAGCCTGGCAACAAGCCTGATGTTTCCCAACTTGACCTTCCTATTCTCGGAGAACGCTATGTGGACGACAATCAGGACACGGTGTACCATCGTATTGCTGACTTTTCCTTGGTCAATCAACTGGGAGATACCATCACCAATTCCGATGTGTCCGGTAAAGTATACGTGGCGGACTTTTTTTTCACTTCCTGTCCGACCATCTGTCCGGTGATGAAAAAAGAAATGCTTCGTGTGTATGAGAAATACCAAGAAAACCCAAATTTCAAAATTCTAAGCCACTCCATTGACGTGGCGCATGACACCCCGGAAGTGTTGAAAGATTATGCTGAGAAGCTGGGGGTTGAAAGCGCTTCAACTTGGAATTTTCTCACCGGAGATCAGGAAAAAATCTTTGAACTCGGACAGACCAGCTATCTCACCACAGCTATGGCCGATCAGCTGGAACCGGGAGGCTTTTTGCATAGCGGGGCTTTTCTGTTGATTGATCAACAGGGTCGAATCAGGGGAGTTTATGACGGAACCAAGTCCGACCAGGTAGATCGATTGATCAATGATATTCCCAAAATCCTGAAATAATGAAACGACTCCTTTGGCTGATGCTACTGAGCGTGGGAATTTCATGCAGTCCAAGACCTTCAAACGAGGAAAATACCCTTGCCCAAATTTCAGATCCTGAAGTCATGAAGTTTGCTGTCACGGGGAAACAGCTTTACGAAAATTACTGTGGCAACTGCCATCAAAACGACGGGAAAGGACTGGGAAAACTGATCCCTCCCCTACGAGATGCGGACTATTTCAAAGCCAGTGTCCACCGGACGGTCTGGATCATGAGACATGGACAAAAAGGTGAGATTGTTGTCAACGGACAAACCTACAACCAAGCCATGCCCGGCAATCCTCAGTTAAAACCGCTTGAAATTGCTCAAATAGCCACTTACCTCTATAATATCTGGGGGATGAAAGAAGGCGTGATTTCGTCGCCTGAGGTAGAAAAATACCTGAAAGAAGCCCCTGAAGGATTTTAGCTTCCAAGAAGTCTATTGGCGTTGGCCAATGCTTCTTTGATTTCTTCATTTACTTGGGTGACCAGGATCATTTGCTCCTCCAAGTAAACCTTGACCTCTTCGGGAGTCTGGTCACCGTCTTCATTTTTGTACTGCCTCATCCAAATAAACATCCCTTCGTAGGCTTTATTCAATTGGACTGCAAGATTTTTTAGCGAGTCGATTTTTTCTAAATCCGGATCATCCAAACCGTTCATTTCAGAAGCTTTCTGAAGAGCCGCTTTTTCAAAAGATTTCAACTGACCCATTTTGGGCATCACTTCATCATGGATGGAAATCACCTTTTCCCGGAGTAATTTATTTTCTTCAACTTGTTTATTTCCACAGGATTGCAAAAATACAAACAGCCCAAAAACCAAATAAAAAGGAATAAATTTCATGTCACTGAATTTAAGTAATGCAAAGATACAATTAATTCTTGTTTAAAGTAAAGTTTTACAGGAATGGAAAGTTAGGCACAAGATTTCAATCCTTTGGTTAATTTTGGGGATATTCAATTCAACCTATGAAACCTTTCTGTTTTGCCGACGGGAAATTTATCCCAACTGAATCTGCTACCATACATCCTTCAGATCTGGGATTGATCAGAGGCTATGGGATTTTTGATTTTTTCAGAACTGCTAATTACCAGCCTCTTTTCTTGGATCATTACCTAGATCGATTCATTACTTCGGCTGAGAAAACCTACCTCCCGCTTGACTACAGTAGGGCAGAATTGAAATCCATCATCACCGGACTGATTGAAAAAAATGACCTCCGAGAAGGTGGAATCCGAATGGTGCTCAGTGGAGGGGTATCCGAAAATCACTTCTCTCCGGCCAAAGGAAAACTGTTCATTTTTGCAGAGTCCCTGATATTCCCCTCCGAAGAAAAGTATCAACAAGGAGTCAAACTTCTTACCCTTGAATATGTGCGGGCGATCGCAGACATCAAGACGACCAATTACACACTTCCGGTATGGCATAGTGTCAACTGGAAGAGACTGGGAGCAGAAGATGTGCTCTACCATTGGAACGGCTGGGTAAGTGAAAGCTCCCGAAGCAATTTTTTCATCGTGAAAGATGGGGTCATCCATACTCCTGACCAGCACATCTTATTGGGAATTACACGTAAACACCTCCTGCATCTGGCCGGTAATGCAGTCATTCGACCCATTTCGTTGGAAGAAGTTTGGGAAGCTGAAGAAGCTTTTATTTCCAGCACGACTAAAATTCTGCTTCCCGTGACCCAATTGGATGACCGAAAGATCGGCAATGGGAAAGTAGGCAAAACGACCCTGGAAATCCTCGAAAAATTCAGGAAACTCGAATTGGAAACTGTCTCCTAATTCACAAAAAAAGCTCCTAGAGGAGCTTTTTTTGATTAATTATCAATCAACTGTGCATCCTTGAGGATGTACATGAGTTTTTCGGGGTCGTTGGCATTGAGGGTAAGTTTCCCTTTCACCTTCACTCTTTTTGAAGTGTATTTGATGGGATTGGTCAGCATGACTTCCATCACGGTCTCCGGTCCACCCGAACCACAAAAAAAACATTCCGCCAAAGGAAGGCTGGATAGAATGATGTGATTAGGTTTAAACATTCCTTCAAATGGAATGATGTAGCCATCCGCTTCGACCACTTTCCCTTCCAACTTTTTAATATTATCAGAAAAGACCGGGACATATAATTCTCCAAAATTGTCTTTACTGATTTTATAGGAAACTTCTGAGAGATTTTTCCACACCCCTTGGGCATTTGCTCCTTGAGAATAAACCATCCCCAGGAACATCAGGGCAGGTAGCACAATCCACTTTTTCATGATTTAATTAAATTTTGTCGCTAATTAAGCCTTTGTCAACTGCTTTGCAATACTTGTTTGATAAGCAGTCCAAGCAGGGATAAGAGAGGCGATCACACCTACTGCTAACGCATAACCTACAATCCAAAGTTCTTGATACAGGAAAATCCATGGCTGGATAGCAGAAACCACACTTTGCTCATTTTGGCTGACCACTAAGGCCAGAAACAAATGCCCCAAGCCAATGCCCAATACAGCGCCTAAAAAAGTGAGCAGTAAGCTTTCCATGAAAACCAACCACACCAGCTGAAAAGGAGAGGCTCCCAAAGCTCTTAAGATAGCCAAATCGTATTTTCTTTCTTTTAGGGAATTGTACAAGGCGATGAAAATCCCCAATCCCGCTATCACGATCAAAACTACCGCCAGCCCCTGAAGCACACTGATCCCAACACCCAATAACTCAAATAACCGGGACATCTCAAACGATGGAGATGCGGCCTGCATGGAAGTGCCTGAATTGATCATGCGGGGGAGTTGGATGGCCGCCATGGGGTTGCGAAACTGGAGCAAAAGAGAAGTTACCTCACGCTCTTCTTCCGTTTCCGGAAAACCAGTTTTGGCTACGGGCTGGTGGAATTTTGCATGATGGTCTTCTTCTATGGCCCCGTCGTGACTTTCTTCGGAATGAGTCTCCTCACCTTGGTCTGAATTTCCCTCCTCTTCATCATGGGTAAACCATACCGACTCGACGCTGGTCAGCACCAGGCGGTCAATTACATTTCCTCTTGCCGCCAAAATGCCTGAAACCACAAAATTGTGCTGATCGTGATCATGGCTACCCATGCTGATGCCATGACTGCCGGTAAATTCATCCCCTAACTTCATTTTAAGCTTTTGGGCTATTTCCGAGCCTATGACTACCTCAAACGGTTCTTCCCAAGCTTTCCCTTCGGCAAACTCCGCCCCATAAAGCTCCAAGTAATCGTGATTGGTACCCACTATCCGGAATCCCTGCACATTGTCTCCCAAAGCCAAAGGAATGACCTTTTTGACCAACCGATTTTGGGCAAGCCGCTTAGCCTCGTCCATCTTGATATTGCCGGTCGGAAAATCGATCTGGTACACAGAGGAGAGGATCAACTGAAGCGGACTGCCTTTAGCACCCACCACCAAGTCGATACCCGCTGCATCTTGGTTCATTTTTTTCTCAAACTGGTCCTGTACAAGCAATAGCACCGTAATGATTGCCAATCCCAAAGCCAGCAAAAAGATGTTCAGCCCTGAGGATAGTGGCCTAAACGTGAGATATTTCCAGCTGATTTTAAACAGATTCATGTGGTTTGGACTTCTATAAATTGGGGAATATGCGCTTTGACCCGCTGATCATGGGTGACAATGATCAAGGCTGCGCCGATTTTAGAGGCTTGTTGCTTCAGTAGCTGGATGACTTTTTCGGTATTTACATCATCCAGACTGGAGGTCGGCTCATCTGCGAGAATCAATTTAGGCGAATTGGCCAAAGCTCTGGCAATTGACACCCGCTGCGCTTCACCTTCGCTAAGCGTCAAAACGGAAGCATTTGCCTTGGACTCCATTCCCAGCTCACTTAAGAGTAAAGCGATATCCACTTCCTTCTTTTTGCTGAAAAAAGGTACCAATTCAAGGTTTTGCTTCACAGTGAGTGCTGCGATCAAATGGGGTTTCTGAAACACAATCCCAATATGCTTTCCTCTGAATAAATCCAGCTCTTTGCCGGTGAGGGATGAAACTGCCACGTCTCCCAAGACCACTGAGCCCTGAGAGGGCTTAAGCAGCCCTGCCAGCAGATTGAGAAGAGTGGTTTTTCCGCTTCCTGATTTTCCAAGGATCAACAGGGAATCTCCTGAGTCCAATTTCACATCGGGAAAAACAAGTGTTTTCTGCCCAGGGTGGGCAAATTGTAAGGTTTCTGTACGTAATAACATGCTATTTTACTGGTATGCCTACCCGGAATGTCGTTCCTTTTCCCGCCTCACTCTCAAAGGAAATTTCTCCCTGAAGCACTTCGAGGCATTTTTTGACAATCGACAAGCCCAAGCCGGATCCTTCAACTATTCCGACATTTCCGGCACGAAAAAACCGGTCAAAAAGTTTCCCCTGCTCTGATTTTGGAATTCCAATTCCCTGATCCGAGATAGTGGACACAAGCCTTCCATTTTCTATCGAAATCGAAAAGTCCACTTCTTTTCCTTCTTTGGAATATTTCACCGCGTTGGAAAGCAAATTTTCCAAAACCTGATACACCAATTCCGGATCAGTCGTAATCGTCTTGGGGAGGTTGCCCAATTCGGCTTTTATGGTCACTTCATTTTCAATCCCGGCTTTGACCGTATCCAGGAGCTCTTTGACAAAAGCTCCCATAAATACCTTTTTGGGCTTGAACTCCAATTTATTTTCATCTGCCTTCCCAAAAAACAGTACACTGGTCAACAGGTTATTCAAGGCCCGGACAGAGTTCTCAATTTTAAAAGCATGCTTGGAAATCTTCTGCTTGAACGGATGATCCTTTTCAGCATAGATCTGGAGCAATTGAGCCGAACTCAGGATAGAAGTAAGGGGAGTTTTAAATCCGTGAGACACGTTAAGGACTATTCTGGACTTCAACTCATTGATTTCCCGCTCTTTTTCGAGCGCCTTGGTCAGCTCCTTATTCGCTTCGTAAAGCTCCGCTGTTCGCTGTTTTACCTTTTCTTCGAGCTCATTGTTTAGCTTCTGCAGTTCTTTTTCTTTTCGGTCTTTGAAAATGGCCAACTCAATCACCATGTTCAACTCCCGGATATTAAAAGGTTTGATTACATAGGCGCTGGGATTGGTCCCTACTACCTTATTCAAGGTATCGGCATCCGAAGAGGCACTGAGATAGACTACCGGAATATCAAATTTTTCATTGATTATCTCGGTAGTTTTGATTCCGTCCAGTTCACCTGCCAGATTGATATCCATCATCACGATATCGGCACCGTTTTCATCCAAAATCTCCAGGGCCTTTTCACCGGTATCGGCAATACCGATAATTTGGTGTGCATTTTTTTCAAGGGCCCGCTGGAGTAAAAGAGCAGAAACGGAATCATCCTCCACGATGAGGATTCTCAATGTAAACATGGGTCGGAAAAAGAGGTGACGTTTTTTTTTGTGTTGAAAATACAAAAATTACCCTTCGTTCAAAGGAATTTCTACCCTGACCTTCGTTCCCAGGTTTTTCACACTTTGAATTTGTATGGTGCCTTGGAGGAGTTGAACCAAATTTTTGGTGATACTTAAACCCAAACCAGTTCCTTCAAACAAACGGTCATGACCTTGACTTTCCTGCTCAAATGGATCAAACATCTTTTCCTGAAACTCGTCGCTCATCCCCACTCCCGAGTCCGACACTTCAAGGACTAAATGATCACCTTCCCGAATCGCAAGTACCAATACCTCTCCTTTATCGGAATACTTGACCGCATTGCTGACCAGATTATTGACAATGATCTCGACAAACCGTCGATCCACCTTCGCTAAAAAGTCTTCCCCGTGAAACTTCCTGACCAAAATAAGATTTTTCTTATTTGCCAAGGCTTCCAGAGGTCTCAACACCAAAGTCAGAAATGCAAAAATCCAGGTTTCCGAATAGGAAACAGGCATTTTATTGGCCTCTAGTTTGGCCATATCCAAAAGAGAATTGATGGTCTCCAAGAGGCGCTCCCCACTGTGCAGGATAATGTCCAATTGAGATAAAAGTTCGGGATCCTGAGCGCGGTTCATGATGATATGTTCTGTCCCTCCGATGATTCCGTTCAGGGGAGTCCGAATCTCGTGACTGATATTAGAAAGGAGACTTGTCTTGTAGCGATTGGCCTCTTCTGCTTTTTCCTTGGCTTCTTTGAGTCGGTTTTCAACCGCCTTCTGAGCAGTCAGATCTTTAAATACCGAGAGCAACAAGGCTTGACCTTTGAAATTTTCTTCCAGCAATACCGTGTAGATTTCCATATCCAAAGGTCCCGATTTCCAATCCACCGTGGCCTCCATGGTGATTCCATGACCGGGGGCATTGCCCAGCAGCTGACGAAGTAGATCTCCAATATAGCTTTCATCCCGCTGCGGATTGGTAAACAGAGAGGAAACGGACGAGTTTTCCAATTCCGAAATTTCTTTATTCATCAGCTTGGCAAAAGCTGGGTTGACGGTGAGGATCTGCTTGCCGTTGAGGGTCATGATCATTCCATCCTGCGAATTGGTCCACACATTTTTGAATTGCTTCTCGGCAAGCAGCTTGCTTCTGTTTTCGTTGTCGACCGCAGATTTCAACAACCCAAGTTTTTGGAGTTGCCGTATCAATTGACTGACCAAGACTCCTATTCCCACCAAAAAAAGGATCGAAAAGAGAACGAAGGCAGGCCTTAGGTAAAACGGAGCCAAAATTTCAAATTCAGGAGTGCTGATCACTTCGGAAAAATCCACTCCATCATAGGAACTTTTCAGCTCAAACCGATACTTCCCAAAAGGCAAATTGCTGAAAAACAACTGGCTGTTTCTCGGATCTTTGATCACCTGCCATTCTTCTTCACCTGATTGCACCAGGCGATAGTGAATCCACAGTCCTTTAGATTCATTAAATCCTGAGGCTAAAAAATCGACTTGAAGGGAGTTTTGCGAAAAGGGAACCCGAAGGCCCTGGGCAGTCAAGTCCAAATTTCCTCCCAAGCTTACAGCCCGAAGATAGGCCTTGGGAGCTCCTTGGGCCGAAATCATTTCATCGGGATAATAGATCGAAAGCCCTTTCTGTGTGCCGATGAGTACTCTGCCGTTTGCCACAGCGACCAAAGCTCCTCTATTGATTTCATCCCCGACCAGTCCATTGGTTTCATTGAAATGCCGGACCTGATTGTTGCCCAAAACATATACCCCATTGTCCGTGCCCGCCCAAAGCTGCCCTTCCTGGTCCTTAGTAAGTGTGAAAACAGGATGAGTAACCGATTTTCCTGAATAGATGTAATAGCCTACATATCCTTCCCTAAATATCTTCAACCCATACTCTGTTCCCAAGAGAAACCCTGTTTCTTCCTGCTCCAGAAAATCATACCCTTCTGCAAGGAAATACCGCCCAGTCTCCTTAATGGGATATTGATTTTCCAGCCGGCTTGCCCTCAGCACCATGATCTTTCCGTTTTTCAGCCTTGCCGCTTTTCTGAAATATACGCTTTCATTACCGATCAACTTTAGAATCTCCCCATTCAAGTCTTTCCCATATTTCCCCGATTCCAAAGCCCTTCTGCTGGTATGAAAAACATTTTTCGGCCCGGTGATCAGCAAGCTATCCCCATCCACCTGTACTGAAGAGACATTGATCCCTTTGGGGGGAGCAAAAATGCGAACCCTCCCAGATCGGGAGTCATACTTCCCTACTCCTCCCCAATTGGCAGAAAACCATACGTTTCCATCGTAATCTGCTGAAAAATTAATAATCCGCTGATTGGGGGAACCTGGAGGATTGGAGTCTTGGTATACGGTTCGCACGCTACCTTTCTCCCAAAGCTGCAATCCGTTGTTGAACCCAAGAAGATAGGATTCATCTCCCAGATGGTGGATTGCGGTAATCTCTTCTCCCAGAAATTGGGTGGATTCATTCCCGAAATTCTGAAACAGCTGATTGTTGGTATTTGCCAGCCCCCTTGCTGTCCCCAACCATAAGATTCCCTCCCGGTCTACAAACAGGGCTTGCAGGTAATTGGTCTTTAGCAAATAGGTGATATCTCCTTCAATCGGAATAGGACTTTTGGGATGGTATCTCCTGAAATGGGAATTATAGTGGTAAAAAACATGGTCTTGGTAGAAGTCCAAGGAAAAATAGGGCGAGGTAACAATCTCAGAAGAAGCGAAATTTTCATCCACGATTTCCACCGGAAACTCCGCTGCCGGGCCCTTGGCGAGATAACTGTTGCCTAAAAAATAGTAAGTTCCGGAGGGTGATTTTTTCACTAAAACCGGGGGGGACGGCAAGGGTACTCCTCTAAATTGATAGGGAATAAGTGTATCGCCTTGAAGTAAATAGGCTCCATTTTGAAAATTAAGCAGAACCTTGCCCTGAAGATCCAAGACAGAATGTAAAATGCCGGTTTGGGAATAATCCCGGTTAATCCGGTGTTTGACCTTTTCCCCATATTTCCAGTAGACCAAAAAACCTCCTGCATCGAGGAAAAAACACTTTTGGTCTTTTTTCCCCAGGGTAAGAAAGTGGATTCTGTTTGAAAAATTCTCTTTGAGATCCTCATCCAATCCCTCTTCCTTCCACCCCGAAGGTACCCCTTCAAAAATGGCCGCTGTCCCACTGGCATTATAAAGCCACATGATTCCATCCTCATCTTTGAGTATGGCAATCTTGTAAACAAACCTTCTCACCAAGGTATCCGGAAGATCAAAAGTCTGAATACCATCCGAATAGACCACTCCTCTGGTGGTCGAAAACCACATCTGCCCCAGCGTGTCCTGTTCGATTTGAAGAATGTTTTGGACAGGCAGTCGAATGCCTTTGGGTTGCAGGTGGTATTTAAATGTCTGGGAAGAAACCTCGACCTGCACGAGACAGCATGCCCACAGGGCAAAAAGCAGGAGTTTGATTTTCTTCACCATAGGCCTAAAATTAGGAAAAGATTCCGCTCACCAAATTCCCGGGAGATTGTTCAGCTTTTCTTTTGACAGCGGATGGTTTCTTTTATTTTTGTGCCAAACTTTAACAAGCGCAACATGAGTGTACTAGTCAATAAAAATTCTAAGGTCATCGTCCAGGGATTCACCGGTTCTGAAGGTTCGTTTCACGCACAGCAAATGATCGAGTACGGCACCAACGTGGTGGGAGGTGTCACTCCCGGCAAAGGAGGCTCCACTCATTTGGAAAGACCCGTGTTCAATTCTGTGGAAGAAGCCGTTCAGAAGACTGGTGCAGACACTTCCATCATTTTTGTACCGCCTGCTTTCGCCGCAGATGCCATTATGGAGGCAGCAGATGCCGGCATCAAGGTAATCATCGCCATCACCGAGGGGATTCCGGTAGCAGATATGATGAGAGCCAAGCCCTATATCAAAGAAAGAGGCTGTATCCTGATCGGCCCCAACTGTCCGGGTGTAATCACTCCGGGAGAAGCAAAAGTTGGCATCATGCCGGGCTTTGTATTCAAAACAGGAAGAATCGGAATTGTATCCAAATCAGGAACCCTCACCTATGAAGCCGCAGATCAAGTAGCGAAAGCAGGTTTGGGTGTATCTACAGCCATTGGTATCGGAGGTGACCCGATCATCGGAACATCTACCAAACAGGCGGTGGAAATGCTGATGAATGATCCGGAAACTGACGCAATCGTCATGATCGGTGAAATCGGCGGAAACTATGAAGCTGAAGCTGCTAAATGGATCCGAGAAAACGGCAACAAAAAACCGGTGGTAGGCTTCATCGCAGGTCAAACCGCACCTCCAGGACGTAGAATGGGTCATGCCGGAGCCA
Organism: Algoriphagus aquaeductus; assembly: GCF_003253485.1. Taxonomy (GTDB): domain Bacteria; phylum Bacteroidota; class Bacteroidia; order Cytophagales; family Cyclobacteriaceae; genus Algoriphagus; species Algoriphagus aquaeductus. The sequence goes on from NZ_QKTX01000023.1 coordinate 46,303, forward strand.
TCATCGGTGGGGCAGACGACACCGCAGCAGCCAAAATGAGAATTATGAGAGAAAACGGCATTCATGTCGTAGAATCACCTGCTGAGATCGGCGCCACCATGGCAAAAGCACTGGGAGTCACCGCATAACTAAACGGAGCACAATCTCTTCCTTGAAATTCAAACAACCGCCTCAGATGAAAATTTTGAGGCGGTTTTGTTTTTCCGTGAAATTAACCCAAGTGCTTTTGTAAATTTCAACATGCAGACCAGCGGATCATTCGTTTCGGACCAGTTTTATACCAAACACGTCAGGGATCTCCTGGTCAGAAGTATCCGTTGGGTCACTCCCCAAACATCCATTCAGAAGAGTGCTCAACTCATGGCAAGGGAACAGGTCAGCTGCCTGTTTATCGGAAATTCGGCCGAAGATCTGATAGGATTTCTTACCGACCTTACCCTGAGAGACAAAGTGCTGGCTACCGGACTTTCCCCGGAAATGCCCGTTTCCCATATTTTAGAACAACCACTGGTCAGTATATCTCCGGAAGCTACCCTGGTAGAAGCGTTGATCCTGATGTTTCAGACGAAAGCAAGGTACCTGTTGGTCAAAAATCACCGGGGATACCAAGGATGGATCAGTCGGACCAAAGTTTTGACCGAACAGAGTCAAGGACCCTTTTTGTTTATCCAATCGGTCAAAGAAGCAAGGCATATATCTGAACTGGCAGAGAAATGGGCTCGTATGCCGGAGCTTATTCACCTACTGATCAGCCGGGGGATGAAGGCCCATTTTGTCAATCAGATGATCACTACCGTCGCAGACACCATTACGGAGCGAGTCATTGAGAGGGTGATCAAAGAAATCGGCCCTGCTCCGGCAAAATTTGTCTTCTTTGTCATGGGCAGTGAAGGCCGGGGAGAATTAACCCTTAAAACTGACCAGGACAATGCGATCATCTATGAAGACAAAGCCAACGAACATCGGGAAAAAACCCGGGAGTATTTTCTGGCCTTTGCCGGCCGGGTATCCACAGCTCTGGACCGGATCGGTATTGATTTTTGCGAAGGGGATTTGATGGCGATGAATCCCAAATGGACTCATTCACTCTCTCACTGGAAGAGGAACTATGACGAATGGATCTCTGCGGCCTCTCAGGAAACTGCCATGAAATACACCACATTTTTTGACTGCAGGGCGATTTATGGAGATATCGGTCTACTGAATCAACTCAAGGAGTATATGGGAATACTGGTTGAAAAAGCCCCAGAACGGTTTTTTATCAGCCTGGGACACAATGCCTTGCAATACGAGCCTCCGATTACTTTTTTCAGAAAAATCCGAACCGAAGATGTGGACGGGGAAAAACAACTTAATCTCAAAAAAACCATGCGCCCATTGGTGGATTTGGCCCGGGTTTATGCCTTAAAATACAATATCCTGGAGACCAGCACGATCCGAAGAATTGAGCGGCTTAAGGAAAAAGGTGTATTTACTGAAAAAGAAGTTCAGGAGCTCACCCATGCCTTTGAATACCTGATGAGTCTAAGACTGGAAAATCAGGCCTTGGCCATGATCGACCGGAAACAAAAACCCAAAAACTATCTACAACTTAAAAACTTAACCAAAGTCCAACAGGTGACGCTGCTGGAGATTTTTAAAGTTATCGAAGAATTCCAGGCAAGGATCAAAATTTCCTTCACCAGAACTCTATAATTTCCTTCTTTGAGAAATACTTTTTTAAATTTTTTATAAAAGTTGTTTTTTATTCAATAAAGTTTTTTAAGTTTGTATGAGTTATTAAATTCGAGAATTAGTCCATTAATTCGGAATTAAGTACTGCTTGTGTAGGATATTCGATCGTTTATTTTGAAAACGAGCTCAAGAAATCCAAAATAGTCTGGAATTGAAATAAAAAATAAACTCACCTCTTACCACACCTAAACTGTCTCACAGTATGCTCAGTAAGTATCCGCTCTCCGATGTTGAAAAAGCTTTCCTGGCTGAATCTGGAGTTGAAAAAATCTCCACTCTGATCCCTTACCTCATGGTGGACAACTTTCCAAAATTAGGGTTGCTCACCGCATGCCGCTTTTTGGAATGGGTAGCGGCCAATCCCCAGGGAGTGATCAGTTTGCCAACCGGTAAAACACCCGAGTTTTTTATCAAGTGGACTCAATATTTACTCGAAAACTGGGAGAGCAAAAAAGGAAAAGAGATCCGGGAAAAATACGGACTAGGAGCCATCAAAAAGCCGGTTTTAAAGGATTTGACCTTTGTGCAGATCGACGAGTTCTATCCGATCTCCTCCAAGCAACACAACAGCTTCTTCGACTACGTCAACAAGTTCTATATCAACGGCTTTGGACTCTCCAAGGAAAATGCCATCCTAATCAATTCGGACGAAATCCCCTTAGCCGAAGGAAAACACTTCAGCGAAATTTTCCCGGATTTGAAAGTCGACCTTTCCCTACGATTCAGGGACCCAATCAACGAACTGGAAAAACTCCAGCAGAAATCCATATACATGATCGATCAATGGTGTGGAGACTATGAGCAGCGTATCCGAGACAAAGGAGGCATAGGCTTCTTCCTGGGGGGGATTGGTCCTGATGGGCACATCGCCTTCAATACGAGAGGTTCCCACCTGTTTTCAGTCACCCGACTGACTGAGACCAACTTTGAAACCCAAGCAGTGGCCGCAGGTGACTTGGGAGGCATTGAAGTCTCCGCAAATCGACTCGTCATCACGATTGGATTGGATACGATAGTGTACAACAAAGATGCCGTGGGAATCATCATCGCTGCAGGAGAAGCAAAAGCGGGCATTGTAAAAGATTCACTGGAAACCCCAATGAACAATGTCTATCCGGCCACGGTCCTTCAAAAGCTCCAAAATGGACGTTTTTATCTGACCAAGGGCGCAGCTGTAAAACTCACTGACTCCATGGACGCCTACTATCAGCAGGGTGAGTGGACCTTTGAAAAGACCGAACGGGCTGTAATTGACCTTTGCAAAAAACTCAACAAATACGGCCATCGACTCAAAATCGAAGACCTCAAAGCAGATCGGTACTGCAAATTGATTCCCGGGCTTTCGGAAGACACGGTGAATCAGGTGATGAAAAGCGTGGAAGGAAAACTTGCGAAAGGACTTGAACAGGAGACCGACCAGGTGGTCCTTCATACCGGTCCACACCACGATGACATCTCCTTGGGGATATTGCCTCATATCACCAATCAACTGCATGAGCCGAGCAATGAGGCCCACTTCTCTGTGCTTACTTCAGGATTTACAGCCGTTACCAATACGTTTGTGATCGACACCTTGCTTCACACCAAAAAATTATTGGATGAAGGCAAAATCCAGATGGTCAACTATGACGATTTTTTCCAGGTAGGCTATAGCCTCAAAACCGATAAGGACGTCTATCACTACCTGACCAATGTAGCCTCCGAAAATGCGGACGCCCGAAAGCGTGGACTCGCTCACCGGGTGGTTCGTGCATTGGTCATCATCTGGGAAATCAAAAACAAAACACAACTACGCGAAACGATCAATGATGTCATCAGCATCTTGAGAAACTCCTATGACGGAGAAAAAAATCCATCCAAAATCCAAAAACTGAAGGGAATGATCCGGGAGTTTGAGGAAGAATTGGTATGGGCTCACTTTGGGGTACAGGTAAAAAATGTACACCACTTGAGACTGGGCTTCTATACGGGTGATATTTTCACCGAGCAACCGGACAAAACACGCGATGTAGAACCGATCGTGGAAATGTTCCGAAAAATTAAGCCAACTAAGATAAGTTTGACTCTGGACCCGGAAGGGTCGGGGCCTGACACTCATTATAAAGTACTCCAGGCTACAGCAGCTGCGGTGAAAAAATGGGGAGAAGAGCATGATACCAGTCAACTCCGCATCATCGGCTACAGAAACGTCTGGTTTAAGTTTGAACCACATGAAGCCAATGTGATTGTGCCGGTTTCACTGGGGGACATGTCGGTGATGGAGGATTCTTTTGCCAATTGTTACCTCAGCCAAGTCAATGCGTCCTTCCCCAGCTATTCGCACAACGGCAAATTCAGCACCGTGGCCAAGCGAACTTGGGTAGGTCAGCTCAACGATATTCAGCTTTTGCTCGGCAAAAACTACTTCTACCTCCATGAGCGGGCCAAAGTAAGAGCCAGCCATGGGCTCATCTTCTTTAGGGACATGAATGTGGACGAGTTTTTGGCTACTGCCAGAGAGCTGGAGAAATCCATCGAAGGGATGTTGTAATTCCCCGAGCGTGTCCAGTCCACCAAGAAAGCGGTCAGGAAATCCTGACGGCTTTCTTCATTTAAACAATTGATCAACCAAACAATAAACCTGAGCGAATGGAAAAAGCCATTTTGGGATTGGATATCGGAGGAACCGGCATCAAAGGCGGGATCCTGATCAAAGGACATTTGGAAGATATTCGAAGTATTGCCACTCCCGCACTGGAAAGTCAGGAGTTTATTTTAGAAACTATTGCTTCATTCATCAATACCTATGCCCATTATGATTTTGTCGGAATAGGCATCGGAATTCCGGGATTGGTAGACAGCCGGGAAGGGATTGTGATCGGACTGGCCAACATCCCCTCCTTTCAACATGTGGAGCTTAAGAAATTTTTGACCCGTCGCTTTGGCAAACCGGTATTCATCAACAACGATGCAAATTGTTTCGCGATCGGTGTACATAAGTATGGTGTAGGAAAACCCTACAAAAATCTGGTGGGAATTACGCTTGGAACCGGCACAGGCGGGGGAATTGTCATTAATGGCCACCTCTATTCCGGTGCGCTTTCTGCGGCAGGCGAATGGTGCAGCGCTCCCTACCTGGATCAAAACTACGAATACTACTGCAGTGGGAAGTTTTTTCAAAACTTTTACCACAGCAAACCCAAAACTCTGGCCAAACAAGCCTTAGCAGGTGATCCGGTTGCAATCAGGGCTTTTGAGGAATTCGGCCACCACTTGGGCGAACTCCTCAAAGTCATCCTTTACTCTTTGGCGCCAGAGGCCATAGTCCTGGGCGGCTCGATCCGAAAGACCTATCCCCTTTTCAAAAAATCCATGTTTGAAACTCTCCAAACTTTCGCCTATCCCAAGGTTCTGGAGCAGTTAAAAATCCTCATTTCGGAACTGGACGAGACTGCAATTCATGGTGCTGTGGCATTGGTGGATGTAGAGGAAGATGTGGTCAGCGTCTGAAAAAAAATAAAAGTTGGTTTAGTTAGTCAAAAAGGGCGGTTTCTGAGAGACCGCTTTTTTTATTCTTGTTAGCCACCAAGGCGGGAAGGCATGAAGTTTTATAGGATTGTCCCATTAGCACCACCAGCCAAATACTCTTCGATTAATGTGTCGGAAGACCTATACTTCGACAAGCTCAGTACAAGTGACCGAAGCATTCCAGATTTCAACCTTTTCTAGAAATTTTTTAAGCTCGCTTAACTTTCTGGTAAGAAAGCGGATGTGCAGAAGATTTATTAAAAGGCAAAAAAACTTGAAAGGTGTTTAGCTCATTAAATCTGCATGAATGCAGCTATTAATTGATAACCTCCCCCACCCCTTACGTTAGACCCTTCAAGAGAAATCACTTTTTTCACTTTGTGTCTTTGTGCCTTTGTAGCCAAAATCCAAATTCAATTCACCCATGAAAAGAATTGACTTAATTTGAAAATCCAACCTTTAAAACCATGTCAGAATCCCTTCTTACCGTTGCACTAGCTCAGATCTCCCCCCCTGACTTCCGCGCTGGGACACCCGGATTAAAATCCGAAAAGGTCCTGAATCATTTTCTGCTCTTCGGTCAGGATCATGGTTTTTCTTAAGACTT
>NZ_QKTX01000024.1:0-5098 GCF_003253485.1 Algoriphagus aquaeductus
GTTTGCCCAAGAGAAGAACCTCTGGCTCATGTATGCCCGATGGAATTTATTAATGAATGTTGAACCAAACGGTCAACGCTATTTAGGGAAGGTCAGAAATCCGAAATCTTACATCCGACATCCGACATCAGTCTTCCAGCCCAAAAAAAGAGAATCAATCAGCGGCTGATAAAATTGCGCATAATATTTGCCCCATATAAATCCTTCGAATGATGTCAATCAAAACTTTTTTTAAACCATTTGATAAATATCTAGCCGCTTCAGGGTATCTATTTGTCGCGGAATGCGTTGTTTTTATTTACTTTGCACCACCTTATCGCCCCCTAAATAGGCAAACGGATAATTAATAATTTAAAAACCAAATCTATCAGAAGATGAAGCAAACCTTGTTCTCTCTTTCCTTGAGAAAAACCATGTTCGTGGCGCTGATCGCCATGATGGCCATGGGTGCTTGTAAAAGCAAGAAGAAGGCCGTAGCACCTGCTCCTGCGCCGGCTCCAAAAGAAGAAGTTGTTCAACAGGCACCTCCGCCTCCTCCTGCCCGTTCGGCCGAAGAAGTGGCGGCAGAAAGACTTGAAAACATCTTCAACTCAGTAACCAATGCAAGCAGCGTAAATTCTGCTAACCAATCCATCCAAGAGGCATTAGCCATGTTTTCCAACCAGGAAACACCAGTCTTGATCGTCATTCATGAAGAAAACGGAATCAAAGACTATGATGAGCCTACCACCATCAAAAAATACCTGGAGTACCTCAAAGACACCAAGAAAAATCTGAACTACATCTCTGATATCCGTATGGATGCCAGCGGAAAAGTATCAGAATTGGAGCTTAGAAGAAAATAATCCCAACCTGAAAAACTGAATAAAATGAAAAATAAAGTAATCCTTTTCTTGGGCCTTTTCCTTTCTGCTTCACTGGCGGTAATGGCTCAGGACAACATCAGCCCTGCTCGTAAGCAGGCCATCGACTCCCTTGCTTTGGAAAAAGTAAAGGACCTTTCTAAATACATCGCCATCATCGGAAGCAAAGAGACACAATTCTCGGAAGCCAACCGCGTTATGGATAGAGCTGAAGAGCTTTTCGCTCCCGGTGCTGAAATGGGAGTGTCTTCCATCAACACCAAAGAAATCGCTTACTACAAGGTAAGAAGATACTTCGAGCGACTCATGGCTCTCAACTATGATCGAGTAAACATCACTTGGTACGATATCCAGTACATCTCTGACTTGGAGAGACAGCCCGACGGCAGATACGTAGGCGTGATCACCATCTATCAGAGATTTGAGGGTACCTCTATCGAAACAGGGATGAACTACAAGGACACCACCAAGAAGGACATCACCATCTATGTAGAGAAAAAGCAAACCCAAATCGCTGGACGTACAATCGAATTCTGGGATGTGATGCTCGGTGACGTACGAGTGACTGAAACCTCCGCATGAGAAAAACCTTTCTGATTTTTGCGTTTTTTATCGCAAGCATCTCTTTTGTCTCGGGGCAAGGCATTGGCAGCCCCGGGACAATTAAAGATGACGGAAGATTCGCCGCTTCCACCAAACAACTCAATCAATTCTTTAGAAGATTCAATGGCGAAGAATCGGTAGATGGAAATACCCGATTTTACCCGGGTGATTCCCTTTTTCAAAATACAAATCTGAGAAAGGGATTCTTGACCATACTTTTTGACAACCAAACCTCTTCAGTATCTCCTGATCTGAAAAATCAATTTATCCAAAGCGTACTTTCTCCTACCTACTCCCAATACTTGGTCTTCCATAGACCGGGATGGTATGCAGAAGTAGATACAGAGTTCTTTTTCAAAGGGAAAAGAGAACAAGTCACCTTCATAATGAAAATTCAACCGGAAGGATTGGGCTACGAATGGGTGATTGACAAAGTCATTTTTGACCCTTTCAAAAATCTCTTCAACAAATCTGCAGGTGCTACCAAGGAATTCCTTCATCCCCTAAGCCATGAATTGGGTTTTATGAACCTGAGAAGAGCCTTTCAGGATTCCAATTCTCCGGAGTCTTTTACCTCAAGCACCTATAAGCCGGATTATTTGGCAATCTTCTTGTATGAGATGAAGCAAAATAACCTCCGATTTGATACGGTCACTGGTGTGAAATTTCATTTCTTCCAAATCGGTGGATGGTATTTCGAAGTGAATCAGTTCAACAGACCTGGATTCAATACCGGATGGTTGATTTCTAACCTGGTCCGACTTGGCCCTGGTGACAAGGAGACCCTATTAAAGTACATCTATGATCAGAAATAAGCGAATAGCGCTTCTTTGCCTGGTTTTTCTTATTTCTTTTGGTGCCAATTCACAGACCCTTAAAGGATACACCAAAGACCAGGTAAAAGATTTGTCCTCCAAGGTGGAAGACCAAGTCCGGTTTTTGGAGTATTTGCTCAATACCATCGGAAGTGACGAAACCCCGGCTCGTGACAAAGATGTCATTATCCGCGAAAGTTACCTTAAAATCTTCCGCGATGCCAAAGTCCAGGTAGAAGATGACCTCCTGCTGGATAGGAAGGTAGTGACCAACAAAGACGTCACGGCTTACCTGAAAGACATCGAGTTTTTTTACAAAAACGCCGAGTTTAAATTCAAAATCCGGGAAGTAAAACCCGCCCAGAAAGAAAATGGGGAGGTCTTTTTCCTCGCTTCTCTGGATCGGACCATCACCGCCGTCGGACTCAAAGGCGAAAAAATTTCCAATACCAAGCCCAGATTTGTCGAAGTCAATTTGAACGATAAATCCCAGGAACTGAAAATCGTCAGCATCTACACCACCAAAATCAGTAGGGACGAAGAACTGAAAGCCTGGTGGAATTCACTTGACTTTGGCTGGAAATCCTATTTCAAAACCAGATTCCAGCTGGCAGAACAAGATACCTTGGGCTTGGACCAATGGTACCGCTTTGTCAGTGTGGACTCCCTGAATATTTCCGGCAACAGGCAAATCAAAAGCCTTGCGGCCCTCTCCGAATTGAGAGACCTCAAGCACTTGGACATCAGCAACACCGCGATCACAGACCTTGCGCCGATTTCCAATGTGACCCTGTTGGAAAGTTTAAGCATCGCCCATACACCGACTTCAGATATTCAGTTTATCAAATATTCGGATCGTCTCAAATACCTGGATATTTCCCATACGCAAGTGGAGAATATCAATGAATTGCTCAATTTGAAGAGCCTCATTGCCGTGAAGGCAGAAAATACCCCGATTCAAAGTTTTGCTGTTCTCAATGAATTCAAAAATCTGATTGAACTGGATCTGACAGAAAGCGGCTTTAATAATGTGGAAAACATCAAAGAGCTATCAAAGCTTGAAAAATTGGATCTGAGCAAAAATTACATTCTCAATTTCTCTGCACTTTCTGAACTGACTTCGCTTAAAAATCTGGACCTCTCAGGAACAAATTTCCAGGATTTGAGCCCGATTTCCGGCATGGCCCAACTCGAACTGCTCGATATCACAGGTACTGCGGTGGCTGATTTGGCTCCTTTGCAAAACCTGAAGTCCCTCAAGAAGGTTGCAGCCGATCAGACTAAAATTTCTCCGCTCGATGCCAATGATTTTGTAAGGAGTAATCCTGAAATACTGCTGATTCACCATGTCAAAGACTTGGAATCCTGGTGGCAGGGACTTTCCTTACCTTGGAAAGAGGCTTTGAAAAATGCTAACCCATCCATCAGAAATGACAACCCAAGTGTGGAAATCCTCACGCAAGCGGTCACCGTCAATACCCTGAATCTCGATGGAGCGGGGATCGAATCCCTCAATCCGGTGGTTAGGTTCGTCAACCTTTCTTCACTCAGCTTCTCAGATAATCCGGAAGTTTCGGATCTGTTGCCACTCAGTGAAGTGAAAACCCTCAAAAAGATAAGCGGTAAAAATGCCTCGGTGAGAGATCTTTCAATTTTGAAGGAAAATGAACTCTTGGAAAGTGTTGATTTGGAAGGAAACCCCATTCAAAGCGTCCGTGAACTCGTTACCCTTCAAAAGCTAACTTACCTCAATGTCAATGCTTCCGAAGTGGATCCACAAGAAATTCCTGAATTCTTGATTCAAAAACCGGATGTTAATGTGATTTTCCGCTCAGATGAATTGGAAAAATGGTGGGAGGAATTGGATCCTACGTGGAGAGATATTTTCAGAAGACAATTCAGTCTTCAGGAAGCCCCTTCTACCGAACAGCTGCACCAGTTGACTGGTAAGGCAGAGCTTAGCTTCGAAAGAGTAGGGGTGGCAGACCTCAGTGCCCTTCCCGCATTCATCAATTTGAGAAAACTGTCCCTATTTGATGCCCCAGTAGCAGCGATTGGACCCATCAGTAGTTTGACTCACCTCACTTCTTTGAGATTATCCCAGATCCCATCGGTTGATTTCCTCGCGGTTTCAGGATTGGTGAATTTGACGGAACTGGATATTTCAAATACGGGAATTGAAGACTTGAGCCCGATCAGTAATTTGAAGAATCTTAAAAAGTTGAACCTCTCGGGTACCAATCTGAAAGTGCTCAAAGGCCTGGAGAGCCTTAGTGAATTGGAGGAACTCGACGTGGCGAGTACCAATTTGAGGTCCCTCAAGCCAATCGATGGCTTAAGAAATCTGAAAAAGCTTACCTGCTTCAATACCAGACTGACCAGCAGAGCAGTGGATTCTTTCAAATCCAGTCATCCTGACTGCGAAGTAAGATTCTACTGATCCCAATCCTCTGTTATCCCATTTTCAAAAATCCTGTTCAGAACCTAGTTTGAACAGGATTTTTTATGACCACCTTTCACAGTTGGCCAATAGGGAGCAAGTCTTTCTCCGCCATAGCATAGTTTAGCAATTACTTTTCTCCGCTTTGCGTGTCACAACTCACGGCAGACAACGGCTGACCTGCTTTTCCAGAAGCTGGACTCGATCTTTCGACAACCGGACAACCTCCTAAATCCCAAACTCCCAAACTCCCACGCTGCCCAACCCCCATACCTCCATGCCTTTTTTCCATTGTGCTGATAATAAGGTGTTTTTTCCAAATCATGATCCTAAGCCCTGCATTTTACCCCAATCTTCCGAAAACAGAGCGATTTGTA
>NZ_QKTX01000024.1:5416-16606 GCF_003253485.1 Algoriphagus aquaeductus
AATTCCATCGCCGCTCCGTTCCTCGACATTTGCAATGTCGAGGTCTTGTTACAGGATTTGCAATCCGACAACTCAGCTACCTCCTTTTTTCCCCGCTGTGAGTGTTCTCACTTAATGCTCCGGGTGTCCTTCGCCTCCGTGAGTGTCCTCACTCACGGCTTCTAGGGTTTGCCTCCGCTGGGTCGGATTTGCAATCCGACCCTTGTGCTGATAATAAGGTGTTTTTTCCAAATCATGATCCTAAGCCCTGTATTTTACCCCAATCTTCCGAAAAGAGAGCGATTTGTAACCAAAGAATATTTTCTGATTTAAATCGTGACGCCATGGCCTTTGATCCAGACGGTTTTTTTAGCTGAAATTGAGGCGGTCAAAATTTGGCTAGCTCGTGAGCTTGCGAGCGAGATCCGCCAAATTTTAGCCGAGATGAAGCTCAAAAAATCAAACTGAACTGAAAATCCCGATTTTAAATCAGAAAATAACCAGTTTGAAGACTGGATCACGGCCAAAGGGTTTTTGGTTACTTTTTGGCCTTCAAAAAGTGACCAAGGGAAAAATCTGGTAGTTAGTTTAAAATCGAGAATGATGTTCGGTTTATCAAGGAGTCGAAATTCCATCGCCGCTGTGAGTGTCACCACTCACGGCAAACAATGGCTATCCTGCTTCTCCAGAAGCTGGACTCTATCTTTCGACAACTGGATAACCCGACAACAGGATAACGACTTACTTCTTACCATTTACGACTAACCAAGGCCGCTCGTCTGTTATCCTGCTTCTCCAGAAGCTGGACTCTTTCTTTCGACAACTGGACAACTGGATAACCAGACAACTCGACAACTGGACAACCTGACATCCCGATGCTTCGACTAGGCTCAGCACAGGCAACCGGACAACCTGCCCTCCGGGAGGCGGGCGCGAAGCTGATAACCCGACAACGGGACAACCACTTACTCCTTACAATTTACGACTAACAAAGGCCATTCTCTCGCCCCCGTGAGTGTCCGCAATCACGGCAACCTACCAAGTTGTCCTGCTTCTCCAGAAGCTGGACTCTATCTTTCGACAACTGGATAACCCGACAACCAGACAACTACTTACTCCTTACCATTTACGACTAACCAAGGCCGCTCGTCTGTTATCCTGCTTCTCCAGAAGCTGGACTCAATCTTTCGACAACCCGACATCTGGATAACCAGACAACCCGACAACCTCCCTACTTCCTAACTCCCATACTCCCATACCTCCCAACTCCCATCCCCCCAACCATATTTTAAAAAAAAGGAAGACCGAAGCCTTCCTTTTTTGTTTCAACTGAAAAGGGGAGAAAAGTCATGAAAAAAATCCCTTTAATATTTTTGAGCAAAAGTGATGAGAAAAGTTGCTTAATCACCCTCGTCAAAATTAGGTCAGAGTCATTAAGAAAAAATACCCACTACTGGGTATTTTTTGTTTCTCAAGAGGTAAAGTTTTCCACACTTTTGACTTTAAATGAGACGAAATGAGATTTATACAAGAATCCGAAAGTTTCAAATCTATCCTCCGACCGTCTCAAATTTGGATCCTAACCTGAAACTTAAAAGGATAGGATAGCACCTCAGCGGTGCCCTTGAATAAGAATTGATCTTCCAAAGCCTCGCCGCCGTGAGTGTCCCCCCTGACGGCTTTTATCAGCAACAGTTGTCCTGCTTCTCCAGAAGCTGGATCCTATTTTCGCCTCCGTGAGTGTCCTCACTCACGGCAAACTACGTTCGCTGGATCGTATTCCCGATTTGTAGCCAGTTATCCTGTTTCTCCAGAAGCTGGACCCTAACTGTCGACAACCCGACAACCACTTACCCTTTACCGCTTACTACTCCCAAACTTCCCGCCTCCCCAGCCCATCATCTCCCCCTAAAGAGCCTGTCCCTGCCTGTCCCGAACTCGATTCGGGAAAGAATTTCGGGAGGGCCGGGGATTACAGCCCCGACAACCACTTACTCTTTACAGTTTACAACTAACCAACTTCGCTAGCAGCTACCCAAAAATGCTTCTGCTTTTTTTCTTTGTGAGCTTGCAAAGGATTGGACCCAAAAAAGCCTAAAATGATTCAATCAAGTTTGAGATCCAGAAACTTCTATTTCTTTGCGAAACTTTGCGGTTAAACACACCAGGCCTACGGCTGATGTCCTTGACAACCATTTTCAGGGAAAGTCCCTATTTTCGTTCATGTCAAAAACGATTTCCTTCATTTCTTTCGGAGCATGTATTCTTCTCATTGGTTTAGGCTGGAATAGAGGATTTGATATCTCCGATGAAGGACTCTATGCCCTTCTGGCCAATCCCCATCAGGAAAATCAGTCGGGAATTATCAATTACGACCTGTTTTTTAAACTCCTCTTTCAGTGGACCGGCGTTTCTTTTTCCATGGTCGAACTTCGATTCCTTCGCCTTCTTTCTTACCTGCTGGGAGGAATTGCCATTTCTTTTTTTCTAAAAAACAACACGAAACATCCTTTTGATTCGCTGCATGCTTTTATACTTGCCAGTCTGGGACTGTTTTCAGGATACGCCTTTCTGCCTCCCTCTTTTTCCTACAACTCTTCCACGGTGGTCTTAGCAAGTTGCTGGTTAGCAATTGCCTTTTCTCCTCTATCCTCTGGAAAAAAATCAATTTTTCTCGGATTTATTCTGGCTCTGATTTTTTACTTCAAGTTTCCGGTTGCTTCACTTCTTTTCCTGGCAACCCTCTTCCTGCTGATTTTCAGCCATCAGTTTACAGTCCGCTCCTTGGTTTATCTTATCCTGCCATTCTTAGTGATGGAAATGAGTTTCAAGCTGGTTTTTGATGATTTTGCCATTAAAAGATTACTGGAGGCTGTTCCGCAGCATACGACACGTCCGGGGTATGGCTTCCTTTCTGTCATGAAAAGCCCAATTCTGGGACTGACCTTTGCCCTAATCGCAATGGTCCCGGGCTTGTTATACCTGAAGGTGAAAGAGGGATCTCAAAGAAAAAAACTACTTCTCTGGATGTTTGGCTTGGGCATCATTTCCTGGCTCATCTTCTTTACCCATGTGACAGTAGGGGAGTGGGAGCATGTCGTCATGGTGCTTACAGCCGCCATGATCCCCTTTTCCTGGAGAAAACTGCCCAAATTCGATTCATTTGCTATTCCCCAATTGACCCTGTTTTTAATGCCTTTTATCCTGCACTTTGGAAGCAATGTGTATTGGATGCGAATAGGGGTTCACTACCTGATTTTTTGGGCACTTCTGATCCTGGTCCAACAAAGCAGAAATACCCGGTATTACCTCAACACCTTTCCCGTACTGGTCGTTTGCCTGGTGTTTAATGGAATTTGGTGGCACCCATTCGGTCAGGATTCCCCACTTTGGAAGCCTAAGGTTCCTTTGACCATTTCCGAAGGAAACACCCTCTTTCTTGACTCAGAAGTGATCCGGGTGACCACGGAAATCAGGCCCTTTGTTCAGGATAAAAAATTGCAGCAGATTTTTACCGCGTACCGGATTCCCGGATTGGCCTACCTCGCAGGAATCACAATTCCTCATTCTCCAGTAGTCTGGGATAAAAAACAGCTCGATCAAAGCCAAGACCCGGTACCACCCGTGATGATCTTTCAGGCTTTGGATTCCTTGCCTGAAAACTGGAACTTCAACCACTCTCAGAACTTGGGAACCATTCAAGGTAATCCCATCCTGTTGCTATGGAATTGAAACAGTTTTCAAGGTTTTTTACCTTCTGGATGATATGGGCTGCCTTGGCCCTGCTATTTGTTTCATTTTTGCCTTGGAGATTTCAAGTCAATGATGACGAACTCATGATGTGGCTCGTGTCGGGGGCTTATACAGGGACCACAGAGTCCTTTGCCGTATTTTTGCATCCCTTTCTGAGTTGGAGCTTTTCAAAACTTTATTTTTTCGCACCCTCAATTCCCTGGTATCCCATTACCTGGTTTGTAGGGATGTACCTCAGTTTTTTGACCTGGTTGAGGACACTTGAAAAAATGGCGCTTCCAAAAAATCAACGTCTGCTACTTACCCTGTTACTTTTTGGATTCTATATCCATTTCCTCTTTTTTCTCCAATTTTCCATAGTCTCCGCATTTGCTATTGCTGCCGGTTGGGTAGCCAGATGGGAGAATAGTAGGGACGAAAAAAAGAAATCCTCGCTCTTTCCAAGCGACGTACTTATCATTTTTGGGTTTTTAGTCCGTCCGATTGTACTCTTTTTGTTTTTGTTTGCAAGCCTTGGGATTTGGTGGTGCTGGTATAGAAAAAGCAGCTTGGCCAAAAACTTGGCGCTGCCGCTCTTGATCGGCATAGTGGGAGGGATCACCTTTTGGCTTTGGGTATCAACCCAAAATATGCAGGATATCAAGGAGGTGAACAGGCTTCGATCACAGGTCTTCGATCATCCTGTTCTCCAGCTTCAGAAAGATCAGTTCCGGGATTTATATCCGGACTTATATCATTTTTCCAATGGCCTGATCGACTTTCATACCCATCCGGAATTGACGGATAAGTTGCCCGATTGGAAAGATTTATTGGATCAAAAACGGGCCGATGTGGTCAATCTCCTGGGAATAAAGGCCGCACTGACCACTTTTATAGCCCATGAACATCTCCTGCTGGGGCTATTCGGCCTGTTATTGGTTTTTTCATTTCTCATCCAACCCAAATGGACCATCCTGGGCTTGGGAGGCTTGCTGGGGGTATTGGTTTTGGCGAGTCCCTTTGTTTTGATCAAAGTCCAGGTCTATGGAATTATTTTTCTGGTAGCGATGGTCTGCACTCCTCTGATTCCCAGTCCAAAATCACCCTCTGACACCCTGATAAATTCTCTGATTTTTATATCTATTTCAGTCCTAGCCTATCATGTTTATTCCTTTACAAGAAGCACTGAAAATCTGATTCCGGGCGATGACTTGAGGATAGACTTGGCCGGATTGCCCCCCAATGCCCAAACATACCTCATCGGTAAAGGGGACTACTATAGGGACCTGCTTTTTGATAAACCGCTCCCTTTTCAATTACTGGGATGGCCCACCTTGCTCCCTACTACTCAGCGAAAGGATGAGGGGGCGAGAAATTTCTATTTCGTAGATTCGGCTACTTATTTCAACAACCGGAAGTACTTTCTTCACCTGGAAAGGAAAGAATCCCGATCATCCATGATTTTACTTGCTTCTCCCTCATGTCTCGATTAGTTGGCTTTTTCGACCGATGGAAGTACGATCTCCTTGTGCTGGGTATGTATTTTTTTACACTGGCCTACATGATCAAGTATTATGATGTCCAGTCATTTGACATTAAAGTCCATAATTTCCTGCTTCTGGATTACCTTCAGGAGGGTTATTTCCCTTCTCCCCCGGGATACTACACGGCCATTTTTTTGTTGGACCTGCTGATTTGGTACAAGTATCCCCTGGTTTTAAGTGCATTGGTAATCCTGACAGCTTCCTTCTGGTGGAAGTATCGCATCAGCTTTTCGATGATGGAAACGCACCTACAGATCCAGCAACCTTTCCTCTTTCTCCTCACGGCCTCAATTTTATTTTTAAGTCCGATCTACATCCCGTCAATCGACGGGTCCTATTGGTACTTGGGAAAATTCACTCCAACCATCTGGCATAATTCCACCCTAATTGCATCATTTCCATTTTGTCTGCTCCTGTTTCGTCAGACCCTTCGATGGTTTGCAAGTCCTGAGAAAAAATATTTGTGGCAGATCTTAGGGCTGAGCTTGGTGATCATGCTGATCAAACCCAGCTTTATGTTTTGCTTCATTCCGGCTTTTCCTGTTTTTACGTTGATCCACTTTGCCAAAGAAAAATCCAGATGGGCAGGGGCAATAGGAACTTCACTCGTCTTACTTCTGATCCTGTATTTGGAAAAACGTTGGATTTTTGACCTGGATCCCATGATCGAAAAAATGTACGCCCCAGAGGAGCGCTCATCCGTGATCATCAATCCACTTCGGGTTCACCTGCATTATTCCAAAGAGCCCTGGTTTGACGCGATTACCAGCTTTTCCACCACGCTGATTTTTTTGATTTTCTGGGGAAAAAATGCGTTCAAATTCCCCTTTTTCAGTTTTAGCAGTATCCTGCTGATTTTTGCTTTAGCCGTATATCTGATTTTTTCTGAGACGGGATTCAGAGAGCTTCATGGCAACTTTTATTGGCAAATTCCGATTGCTCTTTTTCTTCATTACCTGAGCATGGTGATTTGGGTGGGGAGGGATTTTATAGAAAAGGGTAAAAAAATCAGTATCCCTTTTCTCCTTTTTGGCCTGATGTACCTCACCCAGGTAGGCTTCGGATTGGCTTATTGGCACCGATTGTTCGTTGGACATGCCCTCAACTGACCTTCTTTTTCCTGAAGCCAAGCGGTAGGAAGAGCCCCTTGGATTTCATAATAGGGTAGGATATACCGGATAGGCTCTCCCTTCAGCTGACTAATCGGGAGTTGCCAAAGCGCATAGTCTTGGAGAATTTGTGGGTCCACCCAAATCAAAGCGGGGGAACTGAGCTGTCCAAGCTCTTCCAGGACTTCTTTCGGCACATCTTTGACCTCTTGATGGGTACGGAAGAATAAAAGCTGATTGACCAAAGGAAGGATTAAAATAAAGGAGGTCAAATTGATCCCGACCAAAACCTCTCTTCCGCGCTGTTTCTTGGCCAAAAGGCACAGGTTCAGGAAAATTACCCATGGGGTGTACATCCTCAGATCGACCCAATCATAGTTTTTGTAAAATACCAGGGTAAACACCAGTTGAATCAGCAACATCACTACCCCAAACCGAATCATGGGTTCACGTTTGAATCCAAAAGCCGCCAAAAGCAAACTCAGGATCAACCAGATTTTTTGTAAGGTATAAAACCAACCCTCTGTGTACGTCAGAAGAAAGTAAAGATTCCTTTTGGTGTTGAAATACAATTCGGAAAGTGCGGTGATCCAATGGCCCTGGCTCAGTCGATTTCCTGCTGCTGAGAACCCATTGGGAACTTGTTCATGAAAATAATATTGCATGAAAAAGGCCAAACCCAAACCTGCCAAAGGGTAAATCGCTCTTTTGAACCCCTGCAATGGACAGGGAATAACCATCAATCCGATCAATGCAAAAAACCAAGTGCTTCTGAAGAGGCCAAGCATTGCGATCCACAATAAGAGAAAGGCATAAGTCTGGGAGGACTGTTTGGCCAGGTGTTTTTCCATCAATAAAAATAAAACGATACCTCCGGCCAGGTGAAGAAGCTCTGGCATAAAAGTCATCGAATAAAATAAGGTCACTGGGCAGCCTAGAAGAAGGAGGATTTGTAGGAGTTTGGTGCGAACCCCACCTGCCGACTTCATCCAGAATAGTAAGATCGAAATACTCAGAATTACCAAATGAATGACAGGGATATTCCGGATGTTCCAGCCAATAAGCTTGGATATTCCTCCATGAAGTAGGGGATAGGCAGGTCCATGGGCATCAGCCCCTAAAAGTTTCGACCCATTTCCGGTGTAGGAAAATGCTGCCTCCAAGGTGTGGTGAAGGTAGAAGCTTTCTGCATTCTTCACATAAAAATGCTCATCTCCATAGTAGGGCGTGTTGGCTTTTATAATCCAGACCTGGAAAAATGCAAATACCAAAACCACCACAGACAGTGTTGCCCCGATCAGGTAAATGCCAATTTTCGCAGACGCCTTTCCAGTCAAGAGTGTGGACAGTAAGTTTTATAAACTTAAAGATTGATAATCCCACTGCATTCTCCAAAACCAAACGCCTTTTCAATCTTAGCCTCCCAATCAAGAACCAGCGTGAAACAGGTCCATGGATCTACCCCTCGATAGACAGACCCGACAACCGGACAACTAGAAAATATCAATGAACAATAACCAATTACCAATGCTCAAGGATTAGAGCACTTGAACATTGAAAATTGACCATTGAAAATTAAAAATTAAACACCTGTACTGAGCACTTTGGAGACGGGAATCGACAAGTTCAATGGATTGGTTTGATTACTACACCCTATTCTCCCCCTTAAGAGCCTGTCCCGAAGAATTTCGGGAGGGCCGGGGGGTACAACCGGACAACTAGAAAATATCAATAACCAATTACCAATGCTCAAGGATTAGAGCACTTGGACATTGAAAATTGACCATTGAAAATTGAAAATTAAACACCTGTACTGAGCACTTTGGAAACGGAATTCGACAAGTTCAATGGATTGGTTTGATTACTACACCCCATTCTCCCCCTTAAGAGCCTGTCCCGAAGAATTTCGGGAGGGCCGGGGGGTACAACCGGACAATTAGAAAATATCAATGAACAATAACCAATTACCAATGCTCAAGGATTAGAGCACTTGGACATTGATAATTGAACATTGAAAATTGAAAATTAAACACCTGTACTGAGCACTTTGGAAACGGAATTCGACAAGTTCAATGGATTGATTTGATTACTACACCCCATTCTCCCCCTTAAGAGCCTGTCCCTGCCTGTCCCGAAGAATTTCGGGAGGGTCGGGGGGTACAACCGGACAACTAGAAAATATCAATGAACAATAACCAATTACCAATGCTCAAGGATTAGAGCACTTGGACATTGAAAATTGACCATTGAAAATTGAAAATTAAACACCTGTACTGAGCACTTTGGAGACGGGAATCGACAAGTTCAATGGATTGGTTTGATTACTACACCCCATTCTCCCCCCTAAGAGCCTGTCCCTGCCTGTCCCGAACTCGATTCGGGAAAGAATTTCGGGAGGGCCGGGGGGTACAACCACTTACACTTTACAACTTACTACTCCCAAACTTCCCAACTCCCCAACCCATCCCCTCATTTGGAAAAATCCCCGAAGCATTTAAATTTGTTTGACTGAGTAATTTTTTTACTCATACAGCAAGCCCTAACCTTGGGAGTGACCGGGCGAAGCTGTATTCAATTCAATAACCAATTTTCAATGATCAATGAACAATAACCAATTACCAATGCTCAAGGATTAGAGCACTTGGACATTGAAAATTGACCATTGAAAATTGAAAATTAAACACCTGTACTGAGCACTTTGGAAACCGAATTCGACAAGTTCAATGGATTGGTTTGATTACTACACCCCATTCTCCCCCTTAAGAGCCTGTCCTTGCCTGTCCCGAACTCGATTCGGGAAAGAATTTCGGGAGGGCCGGGGGGTACAACCGGACAACTAGAAAATATCAATGAACAATAACCAATTACCAATGCTCAAGGATTAGAGCACTTGAACATTGAAAATTGAACCTTGAGTTTGAACATTGAAATCCTTTACTGACACTTCCACCTAGCGCTGTGACTCGAGTAGAGGAGTTGGCAAAAACAACCCGGCAACCTACCTTCGGCAGGCAGGCGCGAAACTGAAACCCCGATGCTTCGACTAGGCTCAGCACAGGCACCGGACAACGAAAAGCTGACAACGTGACAACTGGTCAACCGGACAACCTTCCTTCGGCAGGCAGGCCCGACAACCAGACAACGCGACAACCTTGACAACTGGACAACGTGACAACTTACCTCCGGTAGGCAGGAGCGAAGTTGAAAACCCGACAACGTGACAACTGGACAACCAGACAACGCGACAACCACTTACTCCTTACATACTGCCCACTGACAACCCTCACTAACTCCTCCCTCTCCCTTGCTCGACTCCCTAGTCACTTCTAAAACCCGAATCAAACTTCTTCTGAAGTTTTTCTCTCATTCAAATTCGGGTTACCTGCGCTCCCTGGCTAAAGAGTTTGAAGAATCCACCAATTCAGTCCGGGTAGAACTCAACCGCCTGACCGAGGCAGGCTTGCTTCTGGCAGAAGATGAAGGAAAGACAAAAGTCTACAAGGCCAATCATCAACATCCCTTCTTCTCTGAAATCAAAGGAATGGTCAGCAAATTCCTGGGTTTAGACGATCTGATGGAGCGTATCGTCAAGCGGATGGGAGACGTGCAGCGGGCCTATATTGTTGGCGATTATGCCATGGGAATTGATTCAGGTACAGTTGAACTGATTCTTGTCGGTAAAAACCTGGACGAAAAATACCTCGAGTTTATCAAAGACAAAACCTACGAGAAAGTCCGACGAAAAGTAAAAGTCGAAATCATGGAAGAAGATCCCGGCAATCTCAACGGCATCCTCGTCTACGGGACCTAATCTCTTAATCTCTAATCTCTTAATCTCTTCATCTCCCAACCCCTTACTCCCAAACCTCCCGTCTTCCTAACCTCCAAACTTCCCTACTTCCAAACTTCCCTACTTCCAAACCTCTCATTCCTTGTCCTCCTCAGATAAACCCCATTACAAAGTCATCGAACCCTCTTCCGGCTGGAAAATGGTCGATTTCAAAGAACTTTGGAGATACAAAGACTTATTGTATTTCCTGACGCTCCGAGGGATCAAAGCCCGGTATGCCCAATCCATTTTGGGAGTGTCTTGGGCCATCATCCAGCCCCTATTCACGACCTTGGTCTTTACTTTGGTGTTTGGAGGCTTAGCCAAGGTGGACTCTGACGGAATGCCTTATGTCCTCTTTTCCTACTTGGCACTTTGGCCTTGGAATTATTTTTCCGGAACGCTCACCGAATCCGCCAATTCCCTGATTCAGAATGCCAACATGATCACCAAGGTATATTTCCCGAGAATGGTACTTCCACTCTCTGCAATTTTGTCCAAACTCCTTGATTTTTCCATCGCCTTTGTGGTGGTCATCGGAATGCTGATCTATTTTGGCCAAGTTCCCGGTTGGGGAATGTTGTTTATCCCATTTCTCATCGTCCAACTTCTCATGTGCAGCTTGGGGATTGGGATGTTCCTTTCGGCTTTAGCCGTAAAATACCGGGATGTAAAACATGCCCTCACCTTTGTAGTTCAACTTTTGCTTTATGCTGCTCCGGTCGTCTACAGTACCACGGCAGTGCCCGAACAATACCAAAAATTGTATATTCTAAATCCCATGGTTGGAGTGATCGAAGGATTCCGAGCAGCTTTCCTCAATCGCCCTATGCCATGGGAATGGATTTGGCCAGGAACCATTATTTCCCTTGTTTTCTTCATTTTCGGCATGTTTTATTTCCGACGAATGGAACGGATATTCGCCGATGTCGCGTAATTGGCCCATGAGTCGGTCCCGATCTCACATGGAATTTTTCCATCAATCGGGACGAAGGAT
>NZ_QKTX01000024.1:16856-47538 GCF_003253485.1 Algoriphagus aquaeductus
TCGGGACGAAGGATGGAACGGATCTTTGCCGATGTCGCTTAGCCTGCCCATCCTGAGATCCCGATGACACATTGAACAATACTTTCAATCGGGACGACGAATGGAACGGATATTCGCCGATGTCGCGTAATTGGCCCATGAGTCGGTCCCGATCTCACATGGAATTTTTCCATCAATCGGGACGAAGGATGGAACGGATCTTTGCCGATGTCGCTTAGCCTGCCCATCCTGAGATCCCGATGACACATTGAACAATACTTTCCATCGGGACGAAGGATGGAACGGATCTTTGCCGATGTCGCCTAAAGCTTAATGTTGTTCTCTGGCTACGCCTGTTGTCCAGTTCTCCGCTAACGCTGTTGTCCGCTACGCTGTTATCCGCTAACGCTGTTGTCAAGTTGTCCGCTGCGCTGTTATCTGCCTACGGCTCATGTCAAACCTCGGCAATCCATCATCTCCCCCTTAAGAGCCTGTCCCGAACCGCAGGGTATTTCGGGAGGGGCGGGGGGTACAACTCGACAACCTACCTCCGGCAGGCAAGCCCGGCAACTTGACAACCCGACAACCCGACAACCAAAAAACCTCAAAAATGCCCTTTCTTTCCATCATTTCCCCAGTTTACCGAGCCGAGCAAACACTCGAACCGCTTGTTTTGAGGATCAAGGACGCCGTAAGGAAAATATCTTCCGAATTCGAGATCGTCCTTGTGGAGGATGCCAGTCCTGACCGTTCTTGGGATGAAATAGATCGATTGGCAAAACTCCACCCCGAAGTAGTAGGAATCAAACTCTCCCGAAATTTTGGACAACACTATGCCATTACCGCCGGACTGGATCATGCCAAAGGAGATTGGGTGGTCGTCATGGATTGTGACCTTCAGGATAGGCCGGAAGAAATTCCTCAGCTATTGGCCAAAGCTGAAGAAGGGTATGATGTGGTGCTTGCCCGTAGAGCAAATAGGCAGGATGGATTTTTAAAGCGGCTTTCCTCCAAATTATTTTATCGAACCCTCGCGTGGTTGACAGGTTCACACCAAGACGAAACCATCGCCAATTTTGGAATCTACCATAGGAAAGTCATCCGTGAAATCAGCAACATGAGAGAAAGTATTCGCTACTTTCCCACCATGGTTCGATGGGTCGGCTTTCGACAGACAACCCTTGATGTCATCCATGCAGCCAATGAAGAAAGAGGCAGTAGTTACAATTTCAAGCGACTGTTCAATCTCGCTTTGGATATCATGCTGGCTTACAGTGATAAACCTATTCGGATGACCGTCAAAGTAGGTCTTTTGATTGCCTTGGCAGGGTTCTTATTTGCTGTTTTTACCCTGGTCCGATACCTGCAAGGCGACATCATTATCGCTGGATATGCCAGTCTCATTATCTCCCTTTGGATTTTAACAGGATTTATATTGGTGACCTTGGGGATGGTTGGGCTTTACATCGGCAAAACCTTTGAAGGTGTCAAAAACCGCCCCATCTACATTGTGGAAAAAAGAGTGGGAGAGAAGTAAGTGTTGCCCGCCTACGGCTGTTGTCCGCTTCGCTGTTGTCCAGTTCTCCGCTAAAGTGGTTGTCCGCTACGCTGTTCTCCGCTAACGCTGTTGTCAAGTTGTCCGCTGCGCTGTTATCTGCCTACGGCTGTTGTCCGCTACAACCCGATAACGTGACAACAGGACAACGTGACAACGTGACAAAAGAACAACCTACCTCCGACAGACAAGTTCTACAACCCCAAAAACCCATGATCACCCCTCTTCCCTTTGATTCTTCCCTCTTCGGATACGCCGTAGGTAAGTGTATGGTAGGAGAGGAATGGTCTCAATCTGATTTTTTGGAGGCAGCCAGATCGTTTCGACTGGTTTATCTCTTCTCAGAGGAACCACTTCCTATTGAAAACAGTCCCATCCAACCCATAGATCTCCGATTGACATATTTTAAAAATCTCAAAAGGCAAAATGCCAATAGTGCTGAAATCCATTCGTATGCAGGCACTCTGACTGAGAATCTTTTGAACCTTGCTTTGGAAAGTGGTGTCTTTTCCCGGTTTCATACCGATCCGAATTTTGTGAACCTAGAATTTGAAAAGCTCTATCAGCGTTGGATCGAAAAAGCCCTGACTCAACATGAAGTCTTGCTGGCCAAAAACCAAGCAGGTTTGGTGACTTGTTCAATAGCTGAGCATGATGCCCAAATCGGACTGATTGCCGTACAAAAAGATCAACGAGGCAAGGGATGGGGAAAGAAATTGATTCAAGCTGCAGAAAATTTCGCCATCCAAAAAGAAGCCCAAACCATGACCATCGCAACCCAAGCCGCCAATCTACCCGCTTCAGCACTTTACAAAAGCTTGGGGTACCAATTGATCGAGCGAAAATATATTTATCACTTTTGGAGATGATTGTCGAAGTAATCAATTACCAATGGGCAATGATCAATGGACAATGATCAAAGAGTAAATCACTTGAAAATTGAACATTGATTACGACACCCCATTCACCCCCTAAAGAGCCTGTCCCGAAGAATTTCGGGAGGGCTGGGGGGTAAAACCACTTACTCTTTTCAACTTACTACTCACAAACTTCCATACTTCCCAACCTCATTGCTCCCAAACTCCCCAACCCATCATCTTTCCCTTAAGAGCCTGTCCCTGCCTGTCCCGAACTCGATTCGGGAAAGAATTTCGGGAGGGTCGGGGGGTACAACCGGACAACGTGATAACCTCGACAACGCGACAACCTCGACAACGCGAAGCTGACAACCGGACAACACAGACAACCTGACAACCCGAAGCTGACAACTCGACAACCTAGACACCGTGCTCATCCCCTTCAATAAACCCTACCTCACCGGCAATGAACTGCAATACATCCAAGAAGCAGTCAACTTGGGAAAAATATCCGGTAACGGAGAATTTACCGGAAGATGCCAAGAATTCTTCGAGCAGAGATACGGTTTTCACAAATGCCTCCTCACCACTTCCTGCACCGACGCGCTCGAAATGGCAGCCATCCTCCTGAACATCCAACCCGGGGATGAAGTCATCCTACCCAGCTATACCTTTGTTTCTACGGCCAATCCCTTTGTCCTGAGAGGTGCAAAACTGGTGTTTGTAGATAGTCATATAGATCATCCAAACTTGGACGAAACAGGGTTGGAAGATCTGATCACCCCAAAAACAAAGGCAATTGTTGTAGTCCATTACGCTGGAGTCCCTTGTGAAATGGAACAAATCATGGACCTCGCCGACAAACATGGAATCTTCGTGGTGGAAGATGCCGCTCAGGCTATAGACAGTTCTTACAAGGGAAGAGCCCTTGGTGGAATCGGACACTTGGGATGCTTTAGCTTTCATGAAACCAAAAACATCCAATGCGGAGAAGGTGGAATGCTGGTTATCAATGATCCGGATTTGGTCAAAAGAGCCGAAATCATCTGGGAAAAAGGAACCGACCGGGCGGCTTTTTTCCGTGGTGAAGTCGACAAATACGGATGGGTAGATGCCGGTAGCAGCTTTTTACCTTCGGAAGTATCCGCGGCCTTTCTTTGGGCCCAACTCGAAAATCTTGACACAATCCAATCTCGACGGAAAGATATCTGGGATAACTACGCTCTTTGGTTTTCAGAAAACTCTTCCGGGGGTCTGCTCTCCGAAAGCTACCTCGAGCAATTCACTTCAGCTACAAAAGAAATCCCATTCCAAATTCTGACTTCCGATAAAAAAGCCAATGCCCACCTCTTTTTTCTGCTGTTTGAAGACCTGGAGCAACGGACACTCGTTGCCAAAAGACTGAAAGAGAAAGGAATCCTTGCCGTATTCCACTACCAAAGCCTTCATCAGTCAAGCTTTGCCAAGTCCCATTTTCCCGAGCAAAGTCGCAGATCCTTACCCAACGCTGACCGGTTTACGGACTGTCTGCTAAGACTACCCCTATTTCACGAACTTCCGGAACTCAGTCATACCCACTTTATCCGCTAACGCTGTGGTCAAGTTGTCCGCTACGCTGTTATCTGCCTACGGCTGTTGTCCGCTACAACCCGATAACGTGACAACAGGACAACGTGACAACGTGACAAAAGAACAACCTACCTCCGACAGACAAGTTCTACAACCCCAAAAACCCATGATCACCCCTCTTCCCTTTGATTCTTCCCTCTTCGGATACGCCGTAGGTAAGTGTATGGTAGGAGAGGAATGGTCTCAATCTGATTTTTTGGAGGCAGCCAGATCGTTTCGACTGGTTTATCTCTTCTCAGAGGAACCACTTCCTATTGAAAACAGTCCCATCCAACCCATAGATCTCCGATTGACATATTTTAAAAATCTCAAAAGGCAAAATGCCAATAGTGCTGAAATCCATTCGTATGCAGGCACTCTGACTGAGAATCTTTTGAACCTTGCTTTGGAAAGTGGTGTCTTTTCCCGGTTTCATACCGATCCGAATTTTGTGAACCTAGAATTTGAAAAGCTCTATCAGCGTTGGATCGAAAAAGCCCTGACTCAACATGAAGTCTTGCTGGCCAAAAACCAAGCAGGTTTGGTGACTTGTTCAATAGCTGAGCATGATGCCCAAATCGGACTGATTGCCGTACAAAAAGATCAACGAGGCAAGGGATGGGGAAAGAAATTGATTCAAGCTGCAGAAAATTTCGCCATCCAAAAAGAAGCCCAAACCATGACCATCGCAACCCAAGCCGCCAATCTACCCGCTTCAGCACTTTACAAAAGCTTGGGGTACCAATTGATCGAGCGAAAATATATTTATCACTTTTGGAGATGATTGTCGAAGTAATCAATTACCAATGGGCAATGACCAATGACCAATGATCAAAGAGTAAATCACTTGAAAATTGAACATTGATTACGACACCCCATTCACCCCCTAAAGGGGGCTGGGGGGTAAAACCACTTACTCTTTTCAACTTACTACTCACAAACTTCCATACTTCCCAACCTCATTGCTCCCAAACTCCCCAACCCATCCTCTCCCCCTTAAGAGCCTGTCCCGAACCGCAGGGTATTTCGGGAGGGGCGGGGGGTACAACCCGACAACGTGACAACCTATCTCCGGCAGGCAAGCCCGACAACGTGACAACGTGACAACCAGACAACCCTAAAAACTACATTAACCCCATGATCATCGCCGGCGCAGGAGGACATGCCCTCGAAGTCCTCGACATTCTTCGATTTACCGAATACCTCAACCCAGCAGTTTATGGTGAGGATATTTCCCCTTTTTGGCCATCGGAATTGCCCGCGCTCAACCGCTTGGACCAAGTGGAGGATTGGCTTTCATCGGATCGGAACTTCGTCTTGGGGGTGGGTTCGCCTAAGTTTCGGAAAAAACTTTACCAAGAATTTACCCAACGGGGAGGCGTGCTCCATGCCCTAAGAGGACCCCAGGCCGTCATCAGTTCCACGGCTTCGACCTCAGGTGCCGATATCCTTACTTCTGCTTTTGTAGGTGCACAGGTAACCTTGGGCCTGGGAGTCCTGGTCAATGTAGGTGCTCAGGTTCATCATGAGGCTAGGGTGGGAGAGTTTTCCGTGATCAATCCCGGAGCTGTTTTACTTGGAGCTTGCGAATTGGGATCGGAATGCTTCATCGGGGCCAATGCCACCATTCTTCCAGGAGTCCGGATCGGAGAGGGGACCATTATCGGGGCCGGTGCGGTCATCATCCGCGATGTACCCTCTGGAGTCACTGTCGTCGGTGTGCCAGGCAGGATAGTTTAAGGGTTTTCTGTTGTCCGTTGCGCTGTTACCTGCCTACGGCTGTTGTCAAGTTCTCCGCTAACGCTGTTATCCGCTAACGCTTTTGTCAAGTTGTCCGCTGCGCTGTTATCTGCTAAAGCTGTTTTCCGCTAAAGCTGTTTTCCGCTAAAGCTGTTGTCATGTTATCCGCTACGCTGTTATCTGCATTCGGCTGTTGCCAAGTTCTCCGCTAAAGCTGTTGTCCGCTACGCTGTTATCCGCTAACGCTGTTGCCAAGTTCTCCGCTAAAGCTGTTGTCCGCTACGCTGTTATCCGCTAACGCTGTTGTCAAGTTCTCCGCTAAAGCTGTTGTCCGCTAACGCTGTTGTCAAGTTATCCGCTGCGCTGTTATCCGCTAACGCTGTTGTCAAGTTGTCTGCTGCGCTGTTGTCTGCCTACGGCTGTTGTCAAACCTCGGCAATCCATCATCTCCCCCTTAAGAGCCTGTCCCGAACCGCAGGGTATTTCGGGAGGGGCGGGGGGTACAACCCGACAACCCGACAACCTACCTTCTGCAGGCAGGCCCGACAACGTGACAACTTCGACAACAGGACAACCAGACAACCCAACAACGCGAACCTGACAGCCATTTTCAGTTAAAGTCAGCAGAAGACTAAAGCGCGTTAAGTTTAACTTTCACCGACTTTTAATAGTGTATTTCTTAAAAATGCACTCTCATAGTGCGAAAATATCGTTAATTTGCACTCCTTTAGTGCAATTATGTAGTTTTGACTAGATAGCCTACCGAATGGATAGTTTGTTTCAATACTCCAACCAGTTGATTGCCCGGGTAGATACAGCCTATACACGCTATCTCTACAATAAGATCAACTGGCAAAACAGGTTACTCGGTCTGACCGGGCCGCGGGGTGTCGGAAAAACAACACTTATTCTACAATACATCAAAAACAAGCTGAATACGCAGGAAACCCTCTACGTCACGGCCGAAGACTTCTATTTCGCAAAAAACCGCCTGTCCGATTTGGCCAATGACTTTGTCAAAGCTGGAGGCAAACACTTGTTTGTGGATGAAGTACACAAATATCCGGATTGGTCCAAAGAGCTAAAGCTTATCTATGACTACCATCCGGACCTCAAAGTGGTGTTTACGGGTTCTTCGATCCTTGACATCAAAAAAGGGAGTGCCGATTTGAGCAGAAGAGCAGTGGTTTATTCCATGCAGGGGCTTTCATTTCGTGAATACCTGATGCTATTTCATCATCTGGAAATAGCCCCGGTCTCTTTAGAACAAATTGTCAATCAGAAGGTCGATGTTCCTCAAATTCCCCATCCTCTTCCCTTGTTTGACCACTACCTCAAAAAAGGTTACTACCCGTTTGCCGGGGAAGATGACTTTGGACTGAAACTCCGGCAAGTCGTCAATCAAACCCTCGAAGTGGATATTCCCACCTATGCCCAAATGAACGTTTCCACGGGAAGAAAACTGAAACAGTTACTGGCTATTGTGGCCCAAAGTGTACCCTTCAAACCCAACATGAGCAAACTGGCGGAAATGCTGAATATAAGTCGAAACAACATCGCCGATTACCTGCTCTACATGGAAGAAGCGGGTATGATCACTCAGCTTCGAAGTCAGACCGATGGCATCATAGGATTGGGCAAAATCGATAAGGTGTACTTGGAAAACACAAATCTGGTTTACAGCCTGGTGGAAGACCTTCAAAACAAGGGGAATATAAGGGAAACCTTTTTTCTCAATCAGGTAAAAGTGAATCACCAAGTAGTAACCTCCTCGATGGGTGATTTCCAAGTCGGGACCATGGATTTTGAAGTGGGGGGGAAAAGCAAAAGGGAAAAACAAATCAAAACGGCCCAAAATGGATACCTGGTCAAAGACGATATCGAAAGAGGATACCTCAACACCATCCCGCTTTGGCATTTCGGTTTAATGTATTGAGCTAATCAAATTAACATTGACCAATGACCAATGACCAATAACCAATTTCCAATAATCAAAGAGTGGATCACTTGTTCATTGAGTTTGCATACCTGTACGGAGCAGAGTCGAAGTATTGATTTGATTACTACACCTCATTCTCCCCCTCAAGAGCCTGTCCCTGCCTGTCCCGAACTCGATTCGGGAAAGAATTTCGGGAGGGACGGGGGGTACAACAACTTCTGATCAAAGACCAATGATCAATTACCAATTCCCAATGATCAAAGAGTGGATCACTTGCTCATTGAGTTTGTATACCTGTACGGAGCATAGTCGAAGTATTGATTTGATTACTACACCTCATTCTCCCCTTTAAGAGCCTGTCCTTGCCTGTCCCGAACTTGATTCGGGAAAGAATTTCGGGAGGGACGGGGGGTACAACCACTTCTGATCGATGACCAATGGACAATGACCAATTCCCAATGCTCAAGGATTAGATCACTTGAGAACCCGTGCTGAGCATAGTCGAAGTATTGATTTGATTACTATACCTCATTCTCCCCCTTAAGAGCCTGTCCTTGCCTGTCCCGAACTTGATTCGGGAAAGAATTTCGGGAGGGTCGGGGGGTACAACCACTCACTCTTTACAACTAACCACTCACAAACTCCCCAACCTCATAGCTCCCTACTTCCATTCCTCCCAACTTCCGCACAAATTTCCCCTTGCAAATCCCAAATGACCGAGTAATTTTATTACTCAGTCGAGGCTAACTTCCATCTGCCAGTGCAAATCCTCCTTCAAAGGGAGTAATTAAAAATTCCCCCACAAGGTGGCTAGGGGCTGGGAGTGAAAGGGCGAAGCTGTAACCAATTTTCAATTACCAATGGACAATGATCAATGGACAATTCCCAATGATCAAAGAGTGGATCACTTGCTCATTGAGTTTGTATACCTGTACTGAGCAGAGTCGAAGTATTGATAATTGACAACCGGACAACCTACCTTCGGCAGGCAGGCGCAAAGCTGACAACCTACCTCCGGCAGGCAAGCCCGACAACCTCTTTCTTCCCTCCAAACACAGAATTTCAAGCATTTTTAGTAAATTTCACCATGTCTGAAGCGAAAAAACATAAATACCAGGTAAGTGAACCTGTATCAGAAGCATACCAGATTCCGGTAGAGAAAAAGGTAAATCAATTTTTGGAAATGGCCCAAGGACTACCGCAGTCCGCACTTCAGGAAATTGTGGAAAAGCTAGAGCAATTAATCAGGAATAAGCCGAAAGGATCCGAGTTTTCTTCCTTTCTTTTGAAAGGTCCCTTCATGAGCGATAGCCAATTAGAGGAATTTAAATCTCAGAGAAAATCTACCAATCTGTGGAGGGAAAACCCATCCTTTTAGATACAGGAATATTGATTGAATACTTTCGGAATAAGGAAAAATCAAAAAGTGTCCTTTATAGGCTATCGCTGAATCGTTTCGAATTTAAGGTTTCATCAATAACCAAATACGAGGTTTTATTGGGGGCAACGGGAGAGCAAATGGATTTTTGGAAAGAGTTCTTTGATAGAGTTCAAGTCCTGCCTTTTACCGCTGATACCGCTGTAGTAGCATCTGAGGTATACAAAGCACTTAAATCCAAAAATAAGCTGATTGATATTGCCGATATTTTGATTGCTTCTGTAGCCGTCACCAATGCCATCCCCTTAGCGACTCTAAACTTTAAACATTTCTCCAGAATAGAGGCATTGGATGTTCTTGATTTATAAAGGAGATTTAACGTATCAGCCCTGACTTCAAAAAGGGGGATGCTCAAAGTAAGACCTCAGACCTAAGCAACAAGACACCACACTCGAACCCATCCTCGAATCCATATCATTCAACCTGGGGACCAGGCAAGCCCAACAACCGGACAACCCGACAACCTACCTTTGGCAGGCAAGCCCGACAACCGGACAACGCGAAGCTGACAACCCGACAACGTGACAACTGGACAACTAGAAATTACCAATGACCAATGACCAATTACCAATTACCAATATCCAATTCCCATTGATCAAAAAGTAGATCACTTGCTCATTGAGTTTGCATACCTGTACTGAGCAGAGTCGAAGTATTGATTTGATTACTACACCTCATTCTCCCCCTTAAGAGCCTGTCCTTGCCTGTCCCGAACTCGATTCGGGAAAGAATTTCGGGAGGGTCGGGGGGTACAACCACTTCTGATCAAAGACCAATTACCAATATCCAATTCCCATTGATCAAAGAGTGGATAACTTGCTCATTGAGTTTGCATACCTGTACTGAGCAGAATCGAAGTATTGATTTGATTACTACACCTCATTCTCCCCCTTAAGAGCCTGTCCTTGCCTGTCCCGAACTCGATTCGGGAAAGAATTTCGGGAGGGGACGGGGGGTACAACCACTTCTGATCAATGACCAATTGCCAATATCCAATTTCCAATGATCAAAGAGTGGATCACTTGCTCATTGAGTTTGCATACCTGTACTGAGCAGAGTCGAAGTATTGATTTGATTACTACACCTCATTCTCCCCCTTAAGAGCCTGTCCTTGCCTGTCCCGAACTCGATTCGGGAAAGAATTTCGGGAGGGACGGGGGGTACAACCACTTCTGATCAAAGACCAATTACCAATATCCAATTCCCAATGATCAAAGAGTGGATCACTTGCTCATTGAGTTTGCATACCTGTACTGAGCAGAGTCGAAGTATTGATAATTGACAACCCGGCAACCTACCTCCGGCAGGCAAGCCCGACAACTGGATAACCCGAAGCCGACAACCCGATAACGTGACAACGCGACAACTGGACAACGTGACAACGCGAAGCTGACAACCCGACAACAATCCAACTCCATTAATGCCAAACTCAACCAACTTGATTCATTCCCTCAGACTTTGGGTCTATGTCAAACGACAAAACTACTTCCGCCAAAAACTTAAGGAGAAAATACTAAAATTCACAGCCTCTGCGGAAGGTCAAAAATTCAAAAAAGAAGGAGAATTTATCGCCAAACATGGCCTCGTTATTTTCCCATACCCTTTTCAGTTCAATTATGACCGGAAAAATATAGCCTTATCCTACTCCGATTCGTATCCCTTCTTCCAGTACAGAGGTAAAGACCTCTACCTCCCCAACACCATGCCCGAGGTAAAGGCAAAAGCCTATGCCAATGACATCCTGATGGAACAAGATCCGGATTCCCCACATCAATATACCAATACCGTATTCTCCATCGATCAGGAAGACATCCTCTTGGATATCGGATGTGGGGATGCAAATTTTTCCCTCGAACACGTCGAAACTGTAAAAAAAGCCCTCCTCTTCGAAACAGACCCCAAGTGGGACATTCCCCTAAAAAAAACCTTCGCCCCCTGGAAAGACAAAGTGGTGATCTCCAACAAACGGGTAGGCTTTGGGAATGAGGAGGTTGACCTGTCCCACATGCCCGAACTCGAAGGCCAGTCCGTACTCTTCAAAATAGACGTGGATGGGGCAGAGCGCGAAGTACTCAAAATGATCGATCCACTGCTGCCCAAACTCAAGTCCGCCAAAATTGCCATCTGCACCTACCACCAAAATGAAGATGCCGATGAATTCGAAAAATGGTTTCAATCTAGGGGCTTCCAAACCGGCTTTGGAAAAGGATACATGCTTTTTCATCCGGATACCAAGATCAAAAAGCCATTCTTCCGCCCCGGTGTCCTCTTTGCCACCCGTTAAGTTTCCCAAAACCTGTCCCAATCAACCGCTGCCTGGCAACCCGGACAACCTACCTTCGGCAGGCAGGCGCGAAGCTGAACCTGGACAACTGGACAATCCGACAACGTGACAACGCGAAGCTGACAACCCGACAACTGGACAACTGGACAACGTGACAACCCGATGCTTCGACTAGGCTCAGCACAGGCAACCGGACAACCCACCTTCGGCAGGCAGGCGCGAAGCTGACAATTGGACAACTCGACAACGTGACAACCGGACAACTAGAAATTACCAATGACCAATGACCAAAGAGTAAATCACTTGAACATTGAACATTGACCATTGAAAATTAGCCTCTTACTTCTTCCATTTCAGGTAAATCAGAAAAAGCTTCAGCTAGGGTTGTCGAGTAAGTCAAAACATTGAATTTGCTTCCGTCATTGCGAGGGGTATAAAGCTGATTTACCAGATTCCTCAGACATCAATACCCCGAAGCAATCTTTTTAGGAGTAGTAATTTGCCAAGATCGCTTCGTCGCAATTAAGTAAGGTAGAATTAATGAGGATACGTTTTGCTCCTCGCGATGACGGGTCCCAATTTTAAATTACATATAACCAATGACCAATGACCAAAGAGTAAATCACTTGAACATTGAACATTGACCATTGAAAATTAGCCTCTTACTTCTTCCATTTCAGGTAAATCAGAAAAAGCTTCAGCTAGGGTTGTCGAGTAAGTCAAAACATTGAATTTGCTTCCGTCATTGCGAGGGGTATAAAGCTGATTTACCAGATTCCTCAGACATCAATACCCCGAAGCAATCTTTTTAGGAGTAGTAATTTGCCAAGATCGCTTCGTCGCAATTAAGTAAGGTAGAATTAATGAGGATACGTTTTGCTCCTCGCGATGACGTGTCCCAATTTTAAATTACATATAACCAATGACCAATGACCAAAAAGTAAATCACTTGAACATTGAACATTGACCATTGAAAATTGAACATTGAAAACCACTTCCTTCTTACTATCCACTGCCCACATCGACTCCGCTCAGTATGTCAGCAGTAGAAATGAAAGCACAAGCAACGAAAACTGACCCTTATCTCTAAATTGTCTTGCTTTTGAATTCCTTCGAGATTTTGATTCTTAACCTAATCTTTAGGCTTTGATTTCCATAATTGTTTGTTCAATTAATGAAAATCTATTTAATCGGTTTTCAGAGTCACTTGCCAAGACAATTGTTGTTGATTACGAAGTGATCAGAATTGAAAACCAAATTGAAAAGTTACCTATAGCACAAGCGTACAACAATGGAGCAAGTCAAGCCACTTACGATTTACTGGTATTTGTTCATGAAGATGTGGTATTTCACTCGGATAATTGGGGTGAAAAATTAATAAGTCGATTTCAATCCTTGGACAATCCGGGTGTCATTGGAATTGCAGGATCTAATTATTTGCCGATTTCACCCTCCTATTGGTGGATTCCGGACCCGTCAAGGAGATTTTGCAATTACTTGGATAATCACGAATCAGGAAATATAGGGGAGGGAAAACTCAGATATTCAGGTCATACCGATCCTGTTCAAGTATACCTGTTGGATGGGATGTTTTTGGCAATGAAAAAGGATGTATTTAGGAAAGTCAAGTTTGATGAAAGCCTGGAGGGATTTCACGGATACGATACATCTATTTGTCTTAGAACTGCAATTGAGTTTCAAAATTACTTTGTCCCGGATATTTTGATTGAGCACTTTTCTCCCGGTAATCCAAACTCTACTTGGTTATTCAATACGGTGAATTCATATAGTCAAAAAGAGAAAATTACTTCCAAGGATAAGATTGATGGTAGGCTTGAAGTAAAGAGTTACCACTTGTTTTTGAATCACCTGAGAAAGTTTGGGCAAACTTGGTCGTTCCAACGGAAGCAATCCTTGATTTACCTAATGAAGTTAAGTGCCAAGGTTATTTCATTTCGGGCTTGGTTTATTTGGCTATGGTTTCAGTTAAGATTTTTATATAGTACCCCAACCCGATAATTCATGCTGCTAAAAAAGATCAAAAGGCTCTTTCACAAAGAAATAAGCTATCCGCTTAAGGGAATCTATAATGGGCATCATCAGATCACCTATCGGGGCATACCCTGTATCAAGTGTCCTTTTGATTATGTGACTTATCAGATGATTTTGAATGAAGTCAAGCCTGATTTGATTATCGAGATTGGAACCAATAAAGGAGGAAGTGCGCTGTACTTGGCTGATTTGATGGACATCATGGGCAAAGGCCAAATCCATTCCATAGATATCCAGGATGAAGCCTTTGATTTGGTAAGAAAACATCCAAGAATAAAGCTGTTTACAGAAGGCTGGCAAAAATACGATTTGGAACTGGCTAAAAACTTCGAAACCATTTTGGTGATTGAGGACAGTTCTCATGAATATGAAAATACACTTCATGCCATTCAGAAATTTGGACCGCATGTTACTCCAGGTTCGTATTTAATCGTGGAAGACGGAATAATAGGTGCTATGGGATGGACCAAAAGCTATGGGGGAGGACCAGTCAAAGCAATTGAATGTTTTTTAAATGATAACTCAGACTTTTATAGAGATACGAAATGGGAGAATTTCTTTGGAGAAAATTCGACTTTTAATACAAAAGGGTTTTTGAAAAGGAATATTTAATTTTCTCTATTTTAAATTTCTATTGAGATAATACCAAAAATATAGACTGTGTTTAATTTTTTTGTTTCCAAACTGAAAAACATTAGAGTTTGGTTTTATTATTTGCGACTAAATCGATTCAGGAATAATCTCTTTACTCATATTATAGCTTTTTCAAAAAAAAAGGAATCTTATGAGTATAGAGATGAAATTGAATTTATTCGTAAGAATGGGTTATCTGTCTTTCCTTATTCATTTACCACTAAATATTCCAGTTTAGAAGTAACTGTAAATTATGAAGATGGATACCCATTTGTAAATCATAATGGAAATAGATTCTTTTTTAAGAAAGGATGGACAGAAGGAAAAGTAAAAAAATATTATTCAGGTTTATTGTCTGAACAAGATATCGATTCACCTCATTTGTATTGTGATGAAATTTTTAATGCTGGTGGTGCTGAAATACTACTTGATATTGGTGTGGCAGAAGGAAGCTTTTCTTTGGATCAAATAAATTCGGTTAAGGAAGTTGTTATTTTAGAAAAGGACGATCTTTGGGTTGATGCATTGGAAAGGACCTTCAAACCTTTTAAAGATAAAATTCAAATCATCAAAAAATTTGCTTCTAATACTGATTCCTTTGATTCCATAAGGCCACAGAACTTACCTAGTCTTTGGAATAAAGATTTG
Source organism: Algoriphagus aquaeductus (assembly GCF_003253485.1). GTDB lineage: Bacteria > Bacteroidota > Bacteroidia > Cytophagales > Cyclobacteriaceae > Algoriphagus > Algoriphagus aquaeductus. Next base: position 31,590 of record NZ_QKTX01000024.1, read on the forward strand.
TTTATTAAAATAGATGTGGATGGAGATGAACGAAAAGTTATCCAAGGCCTTGAAAATCTTCTGAAAAATAATCAACCTATAAGGATTGCCTTGTGTGTGTATCATCAACAGGATGATTACAATTACTTTGTTAACTATTTCACATCAATTGGTTATAGTATTTCTGTTTCTAATGGGTATATGCTGTATTTATTTGATAAAAAAATAAAAAAGCCGTTTTTCCGTAAAGGGATTTTAAGATTGACGAAAGTTTTATCTTGATTATGGATTTTTTTCTTATAACACAGTTTAATTTGGGATTTAAGCAGGATGAAAGAATCTTCAGATATTTTGATTCTCCTGAAAAATGGTTAGATTTTAGATACATTTTGTTCTATAAGTTTTCTTATCCTTGTGTAGCAAATCAAACTGATAAAAATTTCAAATGGGTGATTGCTTTTGATCAAGCCACCTCAAATAGTTTTATTGAAGAATTTGTAAAAGGGGATAAATTAGGTTTGTTTGAGATTCTTCTTACAAATGCAGATAATTTTCAATCGGATTTAAAGACTAAGATTCTTGGGATGTCTCAGGATAATTTATTGTGTACTGTTAGACTTGATTCTGATGATGGTTTAATTCCTACTTTTATTTGCAAATTAAAAAAGGAGAGTTTGAAGATAAATGAATTTCCTTTTGGAGTCAATTTCTTGAAAGGATATATAGTAGATGTCACAACAGGTATTTTTTATTTGAAGTCATTTTTCAGCAATCCTTTTTTTGCCCTGATAGAGGAAAGAGGGGATTTTAAATCGGTGTTCTTTGAGCATCATCATATTCTCTCTGCTATTGTCCCCACTCTCAATGTTAGTTCTGGAGTGAATTGGATTCAAAATATCCATCATACAAACTTGGGAAATAAGATTAAAGGGCTTCCGATTCTTTCTGTAATTTCTGTTCCGGGTTTTATTAGATCTCTATATCCTTCCTATTCCTTATTGACCTATTTTGAGGCAATTCTTTCATTTTTTAAAACAAAGTTTAGAAATGTTTTGATCAAAATGAATATTAAAAAATCTTGGAATTAGTTTCGGTTATCATTCCCGTTTTTAATTCAGAGAAGTTTGTGGAGCTAGCTATTTCTTCTGCTTTAATTCTGCCGCAAGTGGGTGAGGTAGTAGTGGTAGACGATGGTTCAACGGACAGATCATTAGAGATTTGTTTAAACCTTCAAAAAAAAGATCGTAGGATAAATGTTTTGGTCCATCCAAAGAACTCAAATAGAGGGGCAGCAGAAAGTAGGAATTTGGGAATCAAGAATGTCAATTTCCCCTTGGTGGCATTTTTGGATAGTGATGATAAGTATTTTGAAAACAGATTTGATGAAAGTGTTCAAATTCTGAGTACCAATCCTTCCATTATGGGATGTTTCGGTCAGGTTTTGGTAAATTATTTAGATGCAAATTACCAGAAGTTGATGGGAGTTCCGGTGGGGATGGATTCAAAAAAGTTGTTTAGCCATATATTAAATGGAGGATATTTCCACACTAATTCCCTGACAATACGGAAATCCTATTTGGAAAGAATTGGAGGATTTGATCAATCTTGTTGGCCTCATGAGGATGTCGAACTTTGGACTAGATTAGCCTATCATGGAAAGCTTGTATCCATTTCTTCAGAGATGCCAATAGCTGAATATACTATCCATGGGAAAAATTTAAGTCAACTTGGAAATTGGAAATCAAAGTGGGCTCTTTGGTCGACAGTATTTTGGAATTTTTTTTTCAATTCAATTTCTCTTACAGATAGATATTTTATTCTTAAACAACTTATTAAAGCTCATTTTGGTCGATTCAAAGGAAAAAAAATTAGTGTCAAATTCAGTAATTAAAGTTGATCAGCTCTCCAAGCGTTATCGCTTGGGCTTAAAGGAAAAACAAGCGGAAACTTTGGTTGGGCAAATTTCCCAAGCTATTCGATCCCCATGGGAAAACCTTAAAAGACTCCGTCAACTCAGCAGATTTGGCGAGGAGGATGAATCGGTTTTCTGGGCTTTAAAAGATGTCTCTTTTGAAGTACAAGAAGGGGAGGTGCTAGGGATTATTGGAAAAAATGGAGCAGGAAAATCCACTTTACTCAAAATCCTGTCTCAAATCACTGAACCCACGTCTGGTAAAATAGAAATTCATGGTCGCGTAGCCTCTCTGTTGGAAGTAGGAACAGGCTTTCATCCCGAACTCAGTGGAAGGGAAAATATCTACATGAACGGGACTATTCTTGGAATGACCCGAAGGGAAATTGATTCTAAATTGGATGAAATCATTGATTTCTCAGGGATAGAGAAGTTTATCGATACCCCGGTAAAGTTTTATTCCTCCGGGATGAAAGTCCGCTTGGGGTTTTCTGTTGCGGCTCATCTTGATCCGGAAATTCTGATAATTGACGAGGTTCTAGCCGTTGGGGATTTTGAATTTCAAAAAAAGTGCTTGGGTAAGATGGAGGAAGTAAGTAAAAATCAAGGGAGAACGGTTTTGTTTGTTAGTCACGATTTGGCTTCTGTAGCCAATCTATGCAAACGTGTTTTATTATTAGAAAAGGGAAAAATTACTTTTGACTCTACCCCTTCAAAAACAATTGATTATTATTTCAATTCTAATGGAGTGAATGGAAATACAAAAGACCTAACTATTCATCCAAATAAACAGAACTCAAAAAAAGGTCTTTTGAATTATAAATTATTGAGGAATGGAATAGAATCTGATTTTTTTTATTCACAGGATACAATGTTTGTTGAGTTTGATTTTTTTGACCCTTCTGGTATTGAAGAAATCGTGTTTGGATTAGTGATAAAAGATTCAAATGGTAAAGCCTTAATAGGAATTAATAATTTGAATTTAAAGAAGAGGTTAAATAAATCAAATATAAAAGAAGGGAAGATTGTTTTCGAACTAGATAAAATTCCATTTTATGCCGAAGGTAAATACTATGTTGATTTATTTTTCGGAGATGGAGGTGATAATTACGATACTATTGAAAACGCATTTTACTTTAATTTAAAACCCATTTCCATCCTTGAAGATGGTAATTTCCTTTCTTCAAGATATAATTTAGTTCACCCTGGTCAGGTAAATATAGAGTTAATCAATGCTCAGAAAAATACTTAAAAAAAACAGGAAGTTGGTCTCTCTTTACCAAAGACTGTTTTTACCTCCAAAGCCTGCAGAGGCACATGAACAGTGGGTTAGAGTTGTCATGGATAGGGAAACCAAAATACTGGTAGGTGAACTATATCTAGAAAACATGAAAGCTTTAGAGGTTTCTGGCAATAAATGGAGTGGATATGGATTCAAAAATTACCAATCCGTCCATTTCCCTGATTTTGATATCTGTTCAACTACTATTGATGGAAAGTTTGACATTATTATTGCAGAGCAAGTTTTTGAGCATTTATCTTATCCATTTAAGGCAGGGAAAAATGTTTTCAGGTTATTAAATGATGGTGGTGTTTTTTTGATCACAACTCCTTTTTTATTGAAAAATCACCCAGATCCAATTGACTGTACTAGATGGACTGCTCAAGGCCTCAAATATTTTCTTCATGAATGTGGGTTTGACCTTGACAAAATTCAAGTCCATTCATGGGGAAATAGAGCCTGTCTTATTGCAAACTTGGATAATTGGATTAAATACGATCCCAAAAAACATTCTTTACAAAATGAGGAGGACTTTCCTCTTGTGGTTTGGGCCTTAGCAAAAAAATAATTTTGAGCAAGCAATATATACATTTTGAATCAACCCATAATTTAACAACTCCATCTTTAATATTTCCAATACTTAAAGAAATAATTTCCTTTAATTCAATTTTGGATATAGGCTGCGGAATCGGCACTTGGCTTTCAATTGCCAAGAAACTTGGAATTGAAGATGTGTTAGGAGTAGATGGAGATTATGTGAATCATGAGCTTTTGTCAAAGTATTTGTCCCAATCTGAGTTTAAGTCTCATGACCTTACTTTGCCTTTGGTTTTAGGGAGAAAGTTTGACTTTTGTTTATGTCTTGAGGTTGCAGAACATTTACCCGAAAAATTTTCTGATGTGTTAGTTGATACACTAGTTAGGCACTCAGACTTAATTCTTTTTTCTGCAGCTATACCCGGTCAAGGTGGGCAAAATCATATAAATGAACAAGAACCAAACTTTTGGATAAAAAAATTTGAAACTAAAGGGTATTATGTTTACGATCCTATTAGGCCCCTTGTTTGGACCAATTATGAAGTAGACGTATGGTACAAACAAAATATTTTTCTGTTCTCAAAGAATCCTATGGATTTACTCAAGCCAATATTTACTCATTTGGTACATCCTGAACTTTATCAGGTTCAGGTACAAAAGAAAATTCAATATGAATCTGAACTTGAAATGATTAAGTCTGGTAAAGCACGTCCTGGTTTTTATTTAAAGAGATTTTTTAAAAGTTTATTACAATAAAAATGTCATTGGTTTCGATTTTAGTTCCAGTATTTAATGCAGAAATGTTTGTTAAAGATTCCATTCAAAGTATTCTGACCCAAAGTTTTAAGAATTTTGAATTGATTCTAGTAGATGATGCTTCCTCTGATCATTCTGCAAGTATTCTTAAATCTGTTTCCGATCCTAGAATCTTATTTTTTCAGCATGAAACAAATAGAGGTATAGGAGAAGCACTTAATTCAGGTTTAGCGATGGCCAAAGGTAAATATGTTCTTAGGATGGATGCGGATGATATTGCCTATACCGATCGAATTGCACGTCAGGTGGATTTCATGGAGAATAACCCTCATATAGGTGTGAGTGGTACTCTTGCTGAATTTTTTGATAGAACTCCATTTAACAAGGCTGTAAAAAATGAATTTCTGAAACCCTCTTTGCTTTTAGATTGTCCATTTGTTCATCCCACGGTAATAATTCGAAAGGATGTTTTGGACCATAGCGGGCTTCAGTTTTCTGGGTATCTGGAAGATTATCAGCTTTGGATTAAGCTCAGTGAGAAAACTGAGTTTGGTCTTCTCCCTGAGGTTTTACTAAAATATAGGAGGAGTGAGTCTCAATTTACTGCACAAAATTTTGAGAAACGAATAAGTGAGGCAAATCTTCTTCGAATAAGCTTTGCTGAAATTTGGCTAAGACGGTCCCTTTCATGCTTTGAAAAAAGAATTGTTAGTTTGGGGATTTCCGAGGAAATGCAACCCGATTTGAAGATGGTTGAGATGTTTTGCAAAGAGTTGTTAGCAAGTGATCCCTGGTCTGATAAAGAAGCAACACTCGAGGTAGTAAAAAAGCTGTTTTTTAGAAATTTTTATAGATCTCCCAAAATATTGAAAAGTAAGCTCCAAATACTAAACAATGATTTACTTTCGATAAGAGAGAGGCTTAATCTTTTAAAAAAATCGATTTTTTATTAATTCTAGCTGATGCCAAAAATTTCTATTATAATTCCTTGTTTCAATTCAGAGAAATTTTTGAATGAAACATTGGATTGCTTATCAAAGCAAAGTTTTCAAGATTGGGAATGCTTGATAGTGAATAATGGGTCTACAGATGGGACTCTTCAAATAGCAGAAAATTATTCCAAAAAGGATCAACGTTTTAAGGTGCTCTCTAAGGATCATGGAGGGATTTCTAGTGGAAGGAATCTTGGAATATTATCCGCAAAAGGTGATTTCATTCAGCTTTTAGATTCTGACGACATGATCACACCCAATAAATTGAAGAATGAGGTTGAGTTTCTATTAAAGCACCCAGAGGTGGATATAGTATATTCAGGTGCAAGGTATTTTTATTCAAATGATTCTACAAGAACATTGCATATTTACAGTGATTCAAGTTTGACTGGAACTATTGAAATTGACTTTTCAGATAAATTAGTTTTAGAGGCTATTCTGAAAAGAAATCCATTTGTGACGTCTGCACCCTTATATCGTTCCTCTGTTTTTTATGAAATTGGACTTTATGATGAATCCCTTCAATACATTGAGGATTGGGATTTTCAGATAAGATGTGCAATATCTGGTAAGATTTTTCATTACTTAGGCTATAAGCCTGATCAAAGTACACTCATTCGCCTTCATGACAGAAATATTTCTAAGAACCGAAAGGCTGTCCAAGAGGCTAAAGCTAAGTTGATGAAAAAGTATCCTGATTTGTTTCCAACTAAAAAAAAGAGTGGACTAATAGAATTACTAAGGCTGTTCATCCCACCAGTATTTTTGAAACTTATTAGATAATCAGAATGAAAAAAATCCTTAAACCGATTGCTTTCTATCTTCCCCAGTTTCACCCAATTCCTGAAAATGATACTTGGTGGGGAAAGGGATTTACCGAATGGACCAATGTAAAAAAGGCAAAATCACTCTTCAAGGATCATTACCAACCTCATATTCCTACAGAATTAGGTTATTATGATTTGCGAGATGAAAAAGTTCGAATCAATCAAGCTGAACTGGCCAAAGAACATGGGATTTTTGGGTTTTGTTATTGGCATTATTGGTTCGGAGGAGGCAAACGATTGTTAGAAAAACCAGCTCGTGATTTTTTAGAATCTGGGAAACCTGATTTCCCCATTTGTTTTGCATGGGCTAACCAAACCTGGTCTGGAGTTTGGCATGGGGCCCCTAATCGAGTACTTATAAGTCAGCAGTATTTGGGAAAAGAAGATGATGAGGCCCACTTTCAAGAGCTTTTACCTTATTTTAAAGATTCGAGATACATTTATGTAGAGGGTAAACCTTTGTTTCTGATTTATCGCCCATTCGATCATCCTTATTTAGACTATTTTCTTGAACATTGGGAATCTTTGGCTAAAAATTCAGGATTTGATGGAATTTATTTTTTAGGAATTTCTTATCAGAAGTATAATCCTTTTCAAAAATTAAATGGTTTTGCTTTTCATGATAAATTTCTTCAGAAAGGAAAATTTAACTTATTTGAAAAAGTCACAAAAAAGATAACGAAGAAATATCCCAATGAAATTTTAAGTCGGTGGAGAAATGGGTGTATAGTTACTTCTTACAAAAAAATGGTAGATAGGACCTATAATGAAAAAATGACATTAAGCAATTTTCCTACTCTGCATACGGGATGGGACAATACTCCTAGGTCTGGGAAAAGGGGGATTGTTCATCATGATTTTAGCCTCGATCATTTCAGGTTACATTTGGAAAAATTAATTGATTGTATTAATGAAAACCAAGAGCCTATATTTTTTATAAAAAGTTGGAATGAATGGGCAGAAGGAAATTATTTGGAGCCAGATCAACGCTTTCAAAGAGGTAAATTGGAAGTCATAAGATCCGTCTTGGAATCAAGGATGAATAAAAGTTAAAATGAAAAAAACGATACTAATCACGGGTGGGACGGGGTTCCTTGGTAGGAATTTAGCTCTAGCCTTAAAAAATAACTACCGGGTAATTTTAACTGGGAGGAACAATAAACAAAACATGTATGCAAAGACCGTTACTGGTTGCGAAGTTGTTCCTATGGATGTTGTAAATATTGAATCTATTCGGGATGCCTTCTCACAGTTCCATCCCAATATTGTCATTCATGCTGCAGCGACAAAGTTTGTTGACTTGGCTGAAAAATTCCCAATGGAATGCACTGATGTAAATGTATCAGGTTCTCAGAATGTAGCTAGGGTTTCCGCAGAACGAAAAGTAGAAATGGTTATTGGAATTTCTACAGATAAGGCTGCGCCACCAATTCGTAACCTTTATGGAATGACGAAGAGTATTATGGAGCGAATTTTTTGTGCCATGAATGAGAATTCGGAGACTAAGTTTTGTGCGGTAAGATATGGGAATGTCGCTTGGTCAACCGGATCAGTTTTACCCATTTGGGCTGAAATGCATCAAAAAACAGGGGTGATTGGTACCACGGGGCCTGAAATGAGACGATTTTTTTTCACAGTAAATGAAGCAGTAGATTTGGTTATTAATGCAATTAAACATATTGACCTTGTTCAAGGAAGAGTTCTTTCTCGTCATATGAAAGCGGCGAAGATAGAAGATATTTTAAAAGTTTGGATTGAAGAAAAAGGAGGAAAGTGGGAAAAAATAGAAGGTAGACCAGGCGAACGTAATGATGAATTTTTAATTGGGGAGTTGGAGCTGGATTATACCAGAGAATTAGATTTTGATGGAATCAAGCATTACTTAATTTCATTTAACGAAAAAGTGAAACAACCAGTAAGTCTCGGATTATCCTCAGCGAATACTGAAAAACTTTCCAGGGAGGAGATTGTGGATTTAATATTCAATTCTCCAGATGAGTGAAAAAAATAGTAAAATCCGTCATGGATTGATTATGGCCGCGGGTCGAGGTACCAGAATGGCACCTTTAACAGATTTGATTCCTAAACCTATGGCTCCATTATGGGGATCAACTTTGATTGCAAATGGAATTGAAAAGATTAAGCCACACTTAGATAACCTTCATATTACAGTTGGCTACAAGGGCGCCGATCTTGCTAAGCATGTCATAGAATTGGGAGTTTCTTCTGTAATTAATACTGAGGGACACGGTAATGCATGGTGGATTTTTAATTCTCTTTTGAAAACTTTGAATGAACCTATCTTGGTGATGACGGCTGATAATGTTACCGATTTTGAAATAGACTCACTTTTACAAGAGTATAGAAGACTCAACTCACCTCCCTGTATGGTAGTTCCAGTCATTCCTGTGAAAGGGTTAGATGGTGACTTTATTCACCAAAAAAACAACATTGTTTATTCTCTAGATAGAAAATTAAAGGCTCCCACCTATTGCTCAGGTATCCAGATTCTTAATCCTTTTTTGATTAATGAATTAATGTCAAAAAAGGAGGATTTTTATGAAGTTTGGGTAGAGTTAATAAAAATTAGTAAACTGTTTTCATCAAGTGTTTTACCAAATAAATGGTTTACAGTAGATACTATTTTAAGTTTAACAACTATTCAGAATCGAAAAAAACAATAGATTTTAATGTTAATATCTATAATTATTCCTACACTTAATCGTCCTGAAAAGTTAATTTATTTATTGGATCGATTAATTTCGATTGTAAAAAAAGAGGAATTAATTGTGGTTGACGATAGTAAGGTTAGCCAAGCAGAAGAAATTATTAATCGTTATTCCAAAAAAATAATTTACATACATCGCGGTGATAAGTTAGGGGTAAGTTCTGCTCGTAATTTGGGAAGTCGAATATCAAAGGGAGAATATTTAATTTTTTTGGATGACGATGATGATGTGGCTGATTCATGGTTAGAAGATTTCTCTTCTAGATTAGAAAAAAATCCTGATTTGGTTTTTTGCAACATGAAATTAGTCACACAAAATATTAAAGTTTTAAGCATTTCCGCGTCAAAAGAAAATTGGAAAACAGTCATTCCTGGAGCTTGGATGATTAAAAGGGAGATTTTTGATAAGGTAGGTGGTTATGATGATCGTCTAAAGTATGCTGAAAATACAGAGCTTTTTTTTCGATTCGATCGACTTTCCTTGAAAAGGGAGTTTGTCGAAAAAGAGAATCTTATTTACCACCAATCCCCTGATGGTGGAAGTAAAAATCTTCAAAACATGCTCGATTCTATTAGGTTGATTTTGGAAAAACATAATGAATATCTTAGTGACCATGTTAAGCATTTGTATCATCAGAATGTGGGAGTAATAGAATTGAGATTTGCAAGATTTGAGCAAGCAAGAATGCATCTCTGGAAATCTTGGAGATTTAAACCTTTCAAAACTAGTACTTGGTTGAGAATTTCATTAGCATATCTTCCTTTTTTGGCAAAGAAAATTTACAAGTTAGATATTCGCTCCTGATGATATTTGGAGGATTTCTAATAACTTATAATCGTCCTAAGGTACTTCTTAACACCTTACAGGATATTTTTTCTCAAACGTTTCCTCCCCAACACCTTTGGATTATTGATAATTCTGAAGATTATGAGACAGAACTTGCCATAAAGCATAAGTACGATTCCCGCTTGACCTATGTAAGGATGGGAAGAAATGAAGGGCCTGCTGGTGCGGCAATGAAAGGATTGGAGCTTTGTGGAAAAGCTGGTTTAGATTGGATTTATTAGGGAGATGACAACGATCCCCCTTTTCGTGAGGATTGCTTTGAGCGGCTATTGTCCATCCGGGATGTCAATCCCTTCTGTGGGATTTTGGGCGCAGTCGGACAATACTTTGACCGAACCAAGGGAAAGATATTAAGGGTCAAAACTCAACTATTAAAAGAAAAGCCTTGGATTGAAGTGGACTATGTAGCAGGAGGGATGTGTATGCTGGTAAGTGGAGAAGTTGCAAGGTCAGGAATTGCACCTGATCCCAAGCTATTTTTCGGTTTTGAAGAATTGGATTTTTGTTTAAAGGTCAAGCGAAAAGGATATTCCATTGTAGTAGACAACAAATTGTTCTTGGAAGCAAGAATCAAGCATGGACGTTTAGATTTTGATCTTCCTCTTTATTTGAAAAAGACTAATCTAGTTCGTGAATACTATAGTCTTAGAAACCTATTGTATATCTCTGATTCGGTCTCCCTTCCAATCATGAAGCGGTATCTCTACCTAAAATGGAGCCTGAAGGCTATCTATGGATTCAGGTATGGTCCATTTTATGGTTGGGAAAATATGAAAATAATTACTCTTGCTTTTTATCATTTCTGGAGAAAAAAGATGGGGAATACTTTGAAATTACGAAACGGATGAAGTGTAGTAAGCAGGTTGCCTGTTTAATGGTGACTTTTAACCGTTGCAGTTTTCTCTATCAGATCCTTACACGTATCTATTCCTTTTCTTGGACGTATTCCCGATTCATGATAGTTAACAATGCCAGTGAGGACGGTACTTTGGCAGTATTGGAGGAGTTTAGAGACTCATTGGATTTAGAAATCATAAGCTTACCTGAAAATATCGGGCATGGGGCGGCATTAGCCAAAGGGCTCCGCAGATTGAATGAAAGTGGGGAGCGCCCCGATTATGTTGTGTTTTTGGAAGATGACAGTTTTCCACAATCTGGATACTTGGATTTCTTAAGACAAACGATAAAGAATCATTCGTTTTCCTTTATTTCCTCGGGTGGATATCTTGTTCGCTTGGGCAAGCGAATTAACCTTTCTCCAAAAGAAGGAAAAATTTTGGAAGCAGACTTTGGACTTTTTGATGGGGCAATTGCCAAATTTGAGAATTTGATGCAAATAGGTTATCCGGTAGAAGATTGGTTCATGATGTTTGATGATTTCGAATATTGTTACCGAATTAGAAAAGCAGGATTTCGAATAGGCGTGATGCAAAATCCATATGTGGAGATCCTGCATGAAGGTTGGGGAGGAGGGGAGTCACATTCCCACCTTTGGAGAACCTATTATCAGTCCAGAAATTTTATCCTATTTGTTCGGAAGCATTTAACTTGGTTTTCCTTTTTAGATGCCTTGATTCTGAATTTAAAGAGACTGTTGGGAGGCCTTTTTGTCAAAAATGGATTGCAGTTGACCAAACTTCGCCTCAAGGGATATCATGCTGGATTGTTAGGTAAAACAGGAAAATCTTTGGATTTGAAAACTCTAAGGGAGGTTTGAGAGTGATTATGAAAATTGGCCTTTTTGCCAAGCAGGTCCTTGTTGCCACTTTTGGTACTTGGTTTTATTCAGTTGCAAGATTGCCAGTAGGAACTCATTTAGAATATTTTATAAAATATAGAGTCAAATTTCCAATCAGAACAGTAGTGGATGTGGGGGCGAATGTTGGGAAATTTTCAAGCTCTTTTTATCGATATTTCCCCAAAGCCCAGTTTTTCTGCATAGAACCTTTTACTCAGACATTTCATGTTCTTCAGAAAGAAATGCCTCATTCTAATTTTAACCTTTTCAAAGTTGCATTTGGAGAAAAATCAGATTTAGTCAAAGTAGAAGTTAATCAGATAGGGCAGTCTGATACGAATTCTTTAAGGAATTTATCTCTTCAGGAGAATGGAAAGGCTACAGAGATAATCGAGGTGATTACTTTGGATGATTTTATGAGTCAAAACCAGTTAATGCAGGTCGATTTTTTAAAAATAGATACTGAAGGATACGATTTACAGGTATTGAAAGGAGGAAGTCATAACCTTAATGCTGGAAAGATCAAGTTGGTTTTAGTGGAATGTGGATTAGACTCCCGAAACACTTACCATGTTTATTTTCAGGATATAACCAAATTTTTAATTGATAATAATTTTGCTTTGATAGGTTTTTTTCAAACAGATATTAGGAAGATTTCTAAAAGGAATCATTTTTCGAATGCTTTGTTTGCTCATGATTCTGTATTAGATCATATAGGATGAAAATCCTTTTTAGCCAAGTTGCCTTGGTAAATGCTGGAGCTGAGCGTAGCCATCTGGAGATCTTTCGCCACCGTGAGTGTCCCCACTCACGGCTTTTGCCCTAGTTAGTTAAAGGATTTGAAGTCCCATTTTGTCCGGTTATCGAGCACTTGAACTGAGCTTGTCGAAGTTTGTCGAGATACGTCTTTGAGTACTTGAAAAGCCCAAACTCAAAAATCAAATATTGAAGTTTGAAAGGAGCCAAACCTTTGATCAACTTAAATCTTGGAGCTGTTTGCGGTAAAAACCTTTCTGCCTTCGAGCCTTTGTGGCAATAAACCAATCCTTCATCCTTGAAAATCCTCTTTACCCAAGACGCCTTGGTCAACGCCGGAGCTGAGCGTAGCCATTTAGAGATACTGTCCCGTTTTTCACAGGATACCGAGGTAGCCTTGGTCTATTTTTACCCAAAGCACGAACTGAAAGAAGAATACGAACGAGCCGGAATCCGGCTCTTTTTTTTAGATATTCCAGAGACTTATCATTTTCCCTTAGCGGTTTCCCGTCTGGTTCGACTGATCCGAAAAGAAAAGCCCAATCTTCTGATCTCCAGTCTTTGGCGAGCCGATATCATCACCCGAATCGCCTCACTACTTACAGGCGTTCCTCTTGTCGGTACATTGGTGAACGACTCCTACAGCCCCATCGCCTGGACTGATAAAAAAGGATTGAAGCACAAGGTGGTTTATTGGCTTGACCGCCTGACCGCCGGTATTCCCATCCACTGGATTGCCAATGCACAGGCTTTGGCAAATTCCCATGTGAAAACCCTGGGCTTAAAGAGCAAAAAAATCACCGTGGTTTACCGTGGCCGACCCGTCATTGCGAGCGCAGCGAAGCAATCTCCAAAAGAGGAAGCCGATTCGGAGACTGCTTCTGCTTATTTATCAGAAAAAGCAGGCCTGAAAGACAGCAGCCTCGCACCTATCCCGATTATTTCGGGAGTGACGGATGACGTCATTGCGAGCGTAGGGAAGCAATCTCCCAATGAGGAACAGTTTCCTCCCACTGAGATTGCTTCGGCTACAAAAAGCCTTGGAGAAGATTCTAGTTTACTGGAAAGTAGCCTCGCAATGACGAAAACAATTTGCAACTTCATCTCCTACGGCCGCCTTCTGGAGCGCAAAGGCTTCCAGGATGCCATCGCGGCCTTTTCCCAGGTTCTCCAATCCCACCCCGACTGCACCCTGACCATTTTCGGCGAAGGTCCTTTTCGAAAGGAATTGGAAAAGCAAATTCAGCATCTGGGCCTCCAAGACTCCGTCTTCCTCCCAGGAAAAATCACCAATCCCATGGATGTCTTGATTACTGGTTACTTCCCAAAGCCGACTTCGCCTGCTTTCATCCAGGCATCAGACGACTGTTCACTGACCACTGACCACAGCAAACTGATCACTGCCCACTGTTTTCTATTTCCAAGCTGGTACGAAGGTTTCTCCGGTGCACTCGTCGAAGCCATGATGGCCGGAATTCCCATCATCGCCTCCGATATCTCGATGAATCTTGAAGCAGTCACCAATGGCAAAACCGCCCTAGTCTTTCGCGTAGGAGATCCCCAGGATCTTGCAGAGAAAATCAGCTTTGCCATCCAGCATCCCGAGCAGATGGCCGCCCTAGGTCAAGAGGCGAGGAGAGAAGCCGAAGAAAGGTTTGATATTGAGAAGATTGCGAAGGAGTATGAGCAGTTAGTTAGAAGAGCATTCTTTAACTATTATCAATGAAAATCCTCCAACTCATACAGAAACCTCAGCGCAGAGGAGCAGAAATTTTTACTGTTCAACTTTCTGAGGAGCTAATGGCATCATGCCATGAAGTGAGGTTAGTGGCTTTGTTTCAACACCGGCAAGAGATTGAATTTTTAGGGCCTTTTTACAAGTTAAACAGAGCGCTTTCAAGACGGTTTTTTGATTATCAAGGTTGGCTACAGCTCAGCCGTTTGATCAGGGAATTTCAGCCGGATTTGGTTCAGGCTAATGCCGCAGACACATTAAAATTCGCCGTTTTCTCCCGACTGATCTTTGGTTGGAAAGCAAAGTTGGTTTATCGAAATGCCAATCAGATGGGGGATTTTATCCGGGGATTTTGGCACCGGAAATTCAATCAGTTTCTGGTGGATAGGCTAGAGGGGGTAATATCCGTGTCGGAAGCAAGTCAAATCGATTTTTTTAAAACTTTTCGCTTCCCCGTACAAAAGAGCCGCACCATTCCAATCGGTATTGTCTCCAGGGATATAGATAAAAAACTTAAAGAAGTGCAGAAACTGCCTCCAAGCAGGTATCTAATTCAGATTGGCAGTTGGGTTCCCGAAAAGGACTCTTTGGGTATGCTTGATATGTTTGTTCAGTTACAGGATGAAAGTCTGAATCTGGTTTTTCTTGGTTCAGGTCCCTTGGAGGAGGAGATGCGAAGGAAGATTTTGGATTTAGGTCTTTTGCATAGAGTTACGCTTTTGCCCAATCGGGCGAATATTTTTCCAATTCTATCCCGGGCTCAGGCCTTGGTGATGCCTTCCAAAATCGAAGGGCTTCCTGCCGTGATTTTAGAAGCTATGTATTGCCGAGTACCTGTAGTGGCCTACGGAGTAGGGGGGATACCGGAAGTGTTAGAATTCGGTAAAACCGGGTGGTGTATTGATCCTGAAGACCGGGAAGCCTTTGTGCAGGCCATACAAGAGGTGTTGGAGATGGAAGAGGATCGGAAGAAAAAGATCTTGGATTCGGCATTTGATTTGGTCACTGCCGATTATAACCTTGCCACGGTTGCCAAAAAATTCGAACAGTTTTACCTACAGATTTTAGAATAGCATCAGGAAGAATTTAATCCTTTCCATGCCCCACCACCGATATCCTGCTTCTCCAGAAGCAGGATTTTTTATTTACCACCGTTCCTCGACAAGTGTTCTCACTTAATTATCTTGGTATCCTTCGCCCCCGTGAGTGTCCTCACTCACGGCAACCTTCCAAGTTGTCCTGCTTCTCCAGAAGCTGGACCCTATCCTACAACAACCCGACAACTCGACAACAGGACAACCTGACAACCCAATGCTTCGACTAGGCTCAGCACAGGCAACCTGACAACCTGCCCTCCGGGAGGCGGGCGCGAAGCTGATAACCCGACACCCAGCCACCTCCACACTCCTCGCCAACTGGGTAGTCCCAACCAGTCCCACCTTGTCCCAAAAAAACTTGAGGAAATTAGGGACTTAGCCGCCGTGAGAGTCATCACGCTGGACTTTTCCGAGTTTTCACAACAGATAATCACACTTCGACACCTAACCACCGTTCTTGTAGGTCATAGCACCTCGGATTCAGGGTTCGAAACCTTGAACTGTTGAGCCAGATAAACAAAAAGTCAAATAATTGTTCATTAAAATAAACAATCCACGTCCCGCAGCTCCAGTAGTAAGAAATACAAAAAGCCTCCGCTGGGTCGAATTTGTAATTCGACCCTAATATCCCCAGGGATTTACAATCCAAAACCCACCTCTTCCCACCCAAAATCCTTCGTCCTCCCTCATTTTCCTCATTTTAACCCTATAAATACCCACTAGTTTTGTAGTGCGGGGAAATTCCCCAAAATTCCCTTTCTTA
>NZ_QKTX01000025.1 GCF_003253485.1 Algoriphagus aquaeductus
TGTTTATAATTTGATTTTTAATGGCCAGATAGCCTGTCCCGATCTTTCATCGGGAGAATGCCCCGGATAATCATTCCCCTGTGTGAGAAGCATTTTCTCATGGGCATTTCATCTGTTTATAATTTGATTTTTAATGGCGAAATGGAATGCCCCGGATAATCATTCCCCTGTGTGAGAAGCATTTTCTCATGGGCATTTCATTAGATAAGCATTACCCTGATAGAATTATTCCTTCAATTTGTAGGAAGATTTTTTTCGGACTGACTTTGTTCAAACTCCTCCTTAAGTCTTTTTTCAACTTTCAAATCGGTAAATACTGCCTGTACAAATTGCTCATCTTTGATGAAAATATTGATCCTTCTTTTCCCATCTATTCTATAATAGACTTTGCCTTGGATCGGGTGTTCTATTAATTTGAAATCTTCTCCATAGGTCTCTTTGTATTTTAAGAGGACTTTATCCAGGAGATTCTCTGCCCAAAACTGTCTATTCCAAGGCGCCCAAGCCACATAAGAATACGTAACCGGCATTTCAAATACTTTTTCATCGACAAAAGTTGGGAAGAACCGCATGCTCACTTCGGAATCGTATCCCTCCACCATTCGATGTTCCACATTAGTATTGCCCCCAGGCCCCTGTGTAATCAGTTGCTTTTTATTCAATTCAGTACATAGATCATAGAAATCTTTTTTGGGCATACCCAAATATATCCCTAAGAATAAGCTGTCAGACTCTTTGATTTCATCCTCCCAGGAGAAGATGGATGAATTACAGCTTTGGAGGATAAGGCTGATAAAAGCTAAAGCATACAATATGATTTTAGAACGGTTCATAAAGTCGATTTGAGGAAGCAGTAAAGGGGTTCTCCTAGCATTGAAATTGTGGAGTCTTAAAATGAAATTAAATGATTTTATCCTTTTAACTCAATCTTTTTGAGAAAATGTGAATCGGTAAAGTGGGATAAAAAAAGCAAGCTGGAAACTCCCCAGCTTGCTTTACTTGGTTAAAAAGTCCCTATTTAATTATAACCTGGATTTTGCTTCAATTTTGGATTGGCAAGGATCTGAGGTGCCGGGATTGGGAACAATTCCAGGAAACTACCCGGTGAGTGGACCCGCTTTGGTCTGTTCATTCCTGCAAATGGCCACCAAGCACTTCCATATTTTTTGAATCTGATCAGATCTTGTCTTCTGGTCATCTCGACATACATTTCTCTGCCTCTTTCTGCCAAAAGATTTTCCTCAGTAAGGGTGGTGAATGGACTTAGATTGCCTGCCCTGGCACGAATTTGATTGACTAGAGCCAAGGCCTCTGTGGTTTGTCCCAATCTAAACCTTGCTTCAGCAAGCGACAGGATGACATCAGAAAGTCTGAAAATCACAAAATCGTTGCTCATGTTATTCGTTCCCCCCATTTCGAATTCATATTTTGCAATTCTCGCGCCTGCCTGTCGAAGACCTCCCGGAGATATTTCATTGAGATAAGGCATGAAGGTAAGTGGAGGTCCATTGGGATCACCGTTTCTTCCTGTCGGATCCGTAGGTTCTACTCCCGGATCAATCAAAACAGTGCCATCTGCACGGGTTTGAGGACCTACCAAGAAGTTGCTCAATCTTCCATCAATTGTACCTGTGGAAGGCTGGAGGGCTAAACCCTTCCAAACCGGACCTTGAACTCCCGGATTTTTTTCAGGGTCCACATAGGAATTATAGAATTCCTCCAAGGTCTGATAACCATTCCATGGCTGCTGGGTAAGGTTGAAAGTGGATTGACTGACAATGTGAAGAGTCATCATAACCCAGTTGAAGCCCCCGGCGAACACCTTATCATAAGGATAGACGAAGATGTTTTCAGAAGATCCACTATTATTTATGGCGAAGTTGTCTTTGTAGGAAGGTGACAAACTGTATCTGCCACTATTAATAATCTCTGAAGCATCAGCTGCTGCCAAAGCCCATTGGGGTGTACCCGTATATACCTCAGCATTGAGGTAGAGCTTCATCCTGATCATCAAAGCCGCCCACTTGGTCATCCTTCCATAGGTAGTGCCGTCTTTTGCAACCGGTAAGAGAGGGATAATCTCGTTGAGCTCCTTCAAGATAAAATCATAAACTTCTTTTCTGGTTTTAGTATCCGGAGCCTCAGTGGAAGTAAAGTCAGTCACAATCGGAACATTCCCAAAAGCATCCATTGCCCAGTAATAATACAAAGCCCTTAATGCTCTAAGCTCTGCGATAAAAGCCGGGGAGTTGGGATTATCCAACTGCTGGAATGAAAAGATCAGTCTGTTGCAGGTATTGATCCCTCCAAACAGGAAGTTCCAAGTGTTTTGTAAGAATGGATTATCAGGCTGGAATTCGTGTTGGTGCAATTGCAAAAGAACCCCACCATCAAACCAGTCACCACCCTTATGAGAGACCACAATTTCATCAGAAGCGATTTCGTTGATGGACCAAAGTCCCGAATGATTCCCCAATCCTCCCAATGAACTGTAAGCTTGGCCTAAGGCAGAAATAAATTCTTCATCGGTCTTGAAAAAGTTATCTGCCGTAACAGCACTGAAAACCTCTTCTTCCAAATCGACACAGGATGAAGCGAAATAACTGATTCCAAGGCCAATCAAGAAGTATCGTATGTTGATTAATTTTTTCATGATATCTTATGTTTTAGCTTAGAAACTTAAATTGAGGCCAAAGGTGGTAATCGTAGTAGTAAAATAGGTTGCTCTACGTTCAATGCCCGGTGCAAGCGGATCATTACCTGACTCTGAATCCCCATATCTTACTTCAGGATCTACTCCTGTGTAACCGGTAAACATAAGTGGGTTTTGTACGGATAGGAATGTTCTGATTCTACCTACAGCGCTACCCGGCTTTATCTTAAAGTTGTATCCCAGCGTAGCGTTATCCAAGACCACAAAGTCTGCTTTTTCAACGTGAGTACTGTTGTACTCAGCTTTTGAGATTCTAGGATCGAAATACTTCGTATTCACAATGTTCCAGTTTTGGACCGTTGTACTTTCAGTATTCTCATAGAATCCTCTGTAGCTATTGATCAAATAGTGTCCAAATGAGCCCCTAAAGAAGAAATTCAAATCCCAGTTCTTGTAGCTGATGTTGTTATTGAAACCCATATTCAAGGTAGGATAAGCGGTTCCCAATTGGGTTCTGTCATCATTACAATTACAGTACACCGGATTTCCATTGGCATCTTTGGCAGTACCGTTAATTACCTTCATTATTGGACTTCCATTGTCACTAACCCCTACTTGAATCGGGCCCCAGATTTGACCTAAAGGCCCATTTTCCTGAATTCTGATCAACTGGGTAAGGTTTTGGCCGGGAGATCCGAAATTGGAACGGTAATTTACCTCACCAAATGACAAATCACCGGAGGACAAGCTTCTGAGGTTAGTCTTTAAAGTAGAGAAATTCACACCCGTTGTCCATCTGAAATTGGAAGTCTGAACTGCCCTGTAGTTCAACATGACTTCGAGACCAGAGTTGGACATTTCACCTATATTCAATTGAGTCGTTGGAAAGAGGTTTGGTGGAACAGGAACGTTGATCGGTAAGATCATACCTGAGGTCACTCGGGTGTAGTAGTCAATCGTACCGTCAAGTTTGTTGTTAAGAATCACAAAATCCAAACCTACGTTGTATTCATCTTTGGTTTCCCAGGCAAGGTCAGGGTTGGCATTGGACACGGGGCCAAAAGAAGGCACAAACTGCCCGTTGTAGAAGAAGTTGCCTTGACGGCCAAATCTCAAAAGCGACAAGTAAGACTCACCGGGCTGTGTACCTGTTCTGCCATAGCTAGCTCTGAATTTCATGGCACTTACTCCAGGCATATCAATCAAATTTGCGAGGTTGACACCCGCACTGATTGCTGGAAACAAACCCCATTTGTTGTTAGCTCCAAATCTTGTAGAGCCTTCATATCGTGCACTGACCGACAAAAGATAGGTGTCCTCGACATTGAAATTGGCTCGACCAAAAAATGCCACAAGCCTGTTTGTGTTTGCAAAACTTGAAACAGTCGCCAGACCGTTTGCAAAGTCTAGGGCAGCACCGATGTTATTGTAAGTAAAGGCATCAGTAAGGAAATTTCCTGCCTGAGTGAAATTCCCCTGGTTGAAAAACTCCTGGTAAGAATAACCTGCCAGGAAAGCCATTCCCACTTTTCCTACGGTTTCATCATAATTCAAAGTCGTCTCAAATAGGTCATTCAACCTTTCTCTATTTTCAATGGTCGCCAGACCATTTCTGCCAAATCCTCCTCCAAATTTTGCAGTCTTTGGAGAATAAGAACCTCTCCAATCCGTTTCCCGCTGACTTGCATAAAAGACTGCTCCTCTAAACTTACTGGTAAAGTTGTACTCCCCTCGGATACTTGCCAAAAGCCTGCTGTCACGCCCATCTGCGATATTCTGCTCCGCGATGGAGACAGGATTAAACCAATCGAAAATATCCCGCTCATAGTATCCCCCGAAATTTGGGCTCTGAGGATTAGGGTCACGAACAGGCACGGTTGGATTACTTATAATCGCGTAACGGAATGAATTTTCGTTTCCAAATTGACGATCAATTGAAGTGTTTGAGATGTTTGCCGTAAAAATAGCTTTGTCTTTAAGCGCTCTTTGGGTCAGGTTGATTCTTGCATTCAATTGGTCAAAACCTGAATTAATACCCACACCCTTCACATTTCGGGAGTTTACCGAAATTCTATAGCTTGTGCTTGCATTGCCACCTCCTAAGGATAGGTTATTGATAAAGCTTAAGCCGGTATTGGTCACCTCATCCATCCAATCGGTATTTCCTCCAAGATCTCTGGAATTAGGAATCTGCTTATATTCTTCGGCATTCATCACGCTGATCGTTCGAGCCACATTTTCCACCGCCGCACTACTGTTGAATTCTACGGTTGTTCTTCCGGCTTTTCCGGATTTGGTGGTCACTAAAATAACCCCTGCAGATCCTCTTGTTCCATAAATAGCTGCTGCAGAACCATCTTTCAACACATCCATGGATTCGATGTCATTGGGATCCACCGTGGACAATGCGCCACCGATGACTCCATCAATGACAACAAGGGGTTCCGCGTTCTCACCAATGGATGAAATTCCTCGAAGTCGCATATTAAACCCTCCATTGGGGTTGCCTCCCGGTCTGGCAATATTTAAACCCGCTACTTTGCCTTGTAGCAATTGTCGTGGGTCATTCACGGTTCCCTGATTGAAATCTTCAGCTTTTACACTGGTAACCGAACTGGTGATTTCTTTCTTTTCCTGCGTACCGTAACCCACCACAACCACTTCGGTGAGTGCTTGGATTGACATACCAAGGGTAGTGTTAATTTCAAGTCTGGTCCCAACCAGCTCCTCTTTGGATTCATAACCAATGAAGGTGATCACCAAAACATCATTTGGGCTGGCATCAATGGTATATTTCCCATCCAGATCAGTAACGGTTCCCCGCACCGTACCCTTAACTAAAATACTTGCACCTGGAATTGCTTCCCCGGTGGCGCCATCGGTAACTTTTCCTGTAATTTTTGCTTGCTGGCCATAGACATCGTGATCTATGCTAAAACCAAACAGCAAAAAAAACACGAATACCAATTGTAGTCGTTTTTTCATTTGTTTATTGGGTTATTGTTAATTTTTAATACTACGCTACTCCTTAGGGTCGGTCAAAAACTCCTCTTTTCTTACAACAAGTGATGACTAATATTTAATCACCTATTTATCGCTTCAAAGAAAATGCGGAACCAATCTGATCCAGTTTGCCTGTCTACCAATGACAACCTTCTAAAAGTGGATAAGAATATAAAGAACCTAACTGAAAGTTTAATTTTTTATATTTTATATTGTGACTGTATTCTCCCCAATAATGACTGTATTTGGTTAAATTTTTTAAAAATGCAATTTATCAAAAGGTAAGTCTGCCATTCTTTCGATCACCATATTTCCTTTGGAGTATACTGGGGTTACCTACATTTGACACAATTGGCAATTAGGGGAACTCACTTCTTTTCTTTGGGGAATTTCTTCCTTATTGCAAAAAGTGATCGGGTGAAAAATCTCCACCAAGTCGGGTCGAGTGGCGTTGAAGAGGTGAGAGAAGAGCGAAATTGAGATTAGAGATTAAGATGATTTGGATATAATCGAAAAATCCCGGGCGAGGAGCTCGGGATTTTTTTCTTATTTCTAAATTCAAATCAGTTTTGAAGGAACCTTTTCAAATTATCTCTCCGAATTTGCCCTAAGAATTTACACTAAAGCTTGAATTTACAGAACATTAAAACTGGATTGTCCTCAGCAGAAACATTTTCCAGAGCCACTTTAGCTTTCTGGTCGAATTTAATTCTGTCGGTGGGCAATTGTGAAGGGTCAATGGAAGCTACAAACCAATCCGATGTACAAAAGGTAAAAGCCAGTGGATTGGTAAATGTGAGGTCATTGTCCAGATTCATGAAATTGATCAAATAGGTTTTTTCACTTTTCTTATTTCGGACAAAAAAATAGGGGTTCATCGATCGCAGGAAATAAAGCACCTGATGATCGGTATTTTCCAAAAACAATTGATTGATCGAATACTCCACCATCCGTTCTTCCAATTGGTCAGTATTGATGGATGGATCTGATTTAAACGCCTTATCTCCATGATCAATGAAAAGATGGGAAACGGGCTTTCCTTGGTCGGAGATGGAAAAAACAGTGTCATTCAGGTAGCGTCGATAAATCACTGTCCCGTCTTGTAGCTTAGACAAAGGCGAAAGAATTAGTTGGTCAACGGTTCTGTTTTGGTAGGGGAAAAAGTTTTTGAATGAGCCAAAATTGGCATCGGTAGTCACCAGGTTAGACTCGGTTCCACCAGTGATAAAAACATACCCTTTATCTTTATTCTTCTCTATTCTAAATCCTGCCACTCCTGTTTTTTGAGAGTCCACAAAATTCCCTAATCGATCAAACCTCACCAGTTTTTCAGGATTATCATAGATAAAAACATATTTTTCATCGATAAACATATCAATAGGGTTGTTTAACTCACCGGGGCCTCCACCTTTCCTTCCGATATTTCGTAAGTGCTTTCCTTTGGAATCAAAGACCTTAACAGGCTGTGGGCTTAAAGGATCCAGGATAAAAAGGAAATCTTGATCTAAAACCACCTTTTCGATCTTCACAATCAACGAGGAATCATTCGTTTGCAAGGGCACTAAAAAGTAATTGTCTTGGATAAGATTACTTATCTTCTTCTCTGTACTTTCTGAAGTAGGGATTTCCCAAGAATCGATTGAAAGGGAATCTTCCTTCTTTTCAAGGTTACAGGAACAAAAAATAAGAGCAACAAACAGAAGGGAAAACTGAGGTGACTTGTTTATAAAGTTATATTTCATAATAAATCTTGATATGTAAGAGAGTAAATATTCAAAGCCTAATTGAGATTTCATTAGTGTCTGAACAACCGGCTATTTGAATTGATTAAAATTCAAAATCAATTTTCAATTCTTAGACTTCTGAAAAAAGGGAGGAACAATCCTCCCTAAAGTAACCAAATTAACAGTTTCGGGTTACATCTCCGCAAGTACAAGGCATACCATCCCCATTAACAAGACAAGCCTCATAAGAACCCTGAAATAATCCACAAGATTGTTTTTTCCATAAGCATTGATCACCAGGAAAAGATTTATCCGCCATTGCACCCTAATTGAACATGAGGACTGATCCCAATAACGTCAGTCCGAAGAATACTTTTTTCATTGTTTTTTAAAGAGTTTGATCTGATTAAAAAGTTTTTGGCCAAAAACGGCTTCATTTTGAAGTTGAAACTAAGTTAAGTTTAACTCGATATCAACACAATACCTAGTCTGTTAATTTTAATGACAATTACAGGAAGGGCGTTTTTTTTCAAACGGTAAAATTAGGAGATTAGTCTTTTAGCGGTAAAGCTTTTTGTCCCGGATATACGCTTCCACAGGATCGGGAAGGAGGTAGCGGACCGAGTACCCGGACTGGATCGCCTGACGGATAAAGGTCGCCGAAATATCCAACAAAGGGGCTTCCACCAACTTGACTTGAGGATAGTTGGCGTTTTTGGGTTCGCCCGGACGGGGATAGACAAGTACTTCGTACTGATCGAGGATGGCCTGATGGTTTTTCCACTTGTGAAAATGGCTCAGATTGTCCGATCCCATAAACAGGGAAAACTGATGCTGGGGATGCTTGTCGCTGAGGTAAGTGAGGGTATCTATGGTATAGCTTGGCCGGGGCATGCGAAACTCCACATCACTTGCCCGAAAGTGAAAATTGTCTTCAATGGCCAGCTCAACCATACGAAGGCGGTCAAGCTCGTGAGCGAGGGATTCCTGTTTCTTGAAAGGATTCTGAGGACTGACTACAAACCAGACTTGATCCAATCCACCCCGTTCCCGAATCGTCTGCGCGATAATCAAATGCCCGATATGGATGGGGTTGAAGCTTCCAAAGTACAGCCCGACCTTCATGCTTACTTAGCCAGAAAATCGTTCACCAGCTTCACTGTCTCCTCCGAGGAGCGCTCAAAGTCATCATTGAGCACACTTACATCAAACTGGGGCTCAAAGGTCATCTCAAACTTTGCTTTGTAGATGCGCCGGGAAAGGGATTCGGGTGTTTCGGTCCCGCGGTCATTGAGTCGGGAAGCGAGGGTCTCCAACGAGGGCACTTTGACAAAAATAGCAAGGGCCTGATCTCCGAAATACTTTTTCAGGGCCAATCCCCCTTTCACATCGACATCAAAAATGACGGCTTTGCCACTGTCCCAGATGCGTTGCACTTCTTCTTTAAGGGTGCCGTAAAAATTTCCTTCGTAGACCTCTTCCCACTCCACAAAGGCGTCTTCATCGATTTTCTGCTTGAATTCTTCAATACTCAAAAAGTAATAATCTCTGCCATGCACTTCATGTCTCCCTCTTTTGTCCCGGGTACAGGCCGAGATCGAGAAGCCCAGATGGGGCACATGCTGGATCAGATGCTTGACAAGGGAGGTTTTTCCGGATCCGGAGGGAGCGGAGAAAATAATGGCTTTGCCGGAAGGGTTACTCATCGGACGTCGTGGATCATCTGTCGAATCGAGTCCGCCAGTTTTTCAGGTAAAGGTTGCTTGGTGCACTTGGTTTTCAGCACTTCCCGGATCGCTTGCTCCAGGTGAAAATGTTCGAAACAGGGCTGGCACTTTTCCAGTTTTTGTTTCAAAAGATCCTTTCCCTCCTCTCCCAGCTCTCCGTCCAGGATACTTTCCAGCAGCTGAAAACACTTGCTCACATCGCTGCACTGCAGCTTTCGCTCACCGGATGATAAATTGTTATTTTCCATAGGTAATCGTTTATTCCTCCTCTTCGTCCGTATTGTAACCCATCGACTGGGCATATCCTTTCAATTTGTCTTTCAAAAGATTCCTGGCCCGATGGAGCCTGGATCTTACCGTCCCAATCGGGATGTCAAGAATTTTGGCCATTTCCTCATAGGTGAATCCCTCTAAGTCAGCCAAAATGATCACCGTACGGAAATCCACTGCCAAGGCATTGAGTGCATTGGAGATCTCGTCTCCGAGCATATCCTTGACCGACTCGGCACGCAGATCGGTGGTACTCTGGTAGTCAACATCATCGGAGTTGTAGAAAGTTTCCACTTCCTGATAATCCACCTTGGCTGGCTGCTTGCTTTTCTTGCGGTATTCGTTGATGAAGCTGTTTTTGAGGATCCGGAAAAGCCAGGCTTTGGCATTGGTCCCCTGCTCAAAGGAATTGATAAATCGGAACGCCTTCATGTAGGTATCCTGCACCAGATCTTTGGCATCGTCCTCATCAAAGGTGAGTCGAAACGCAAAGTTGTACATCGAATCGATGTGTGGCATAAACTCCCCATCAAAGATGGACGTCTTTTCTTCCTGAGAATATTTCCTTCGCTGTACTTCAGACATAAGCCCCAAAAGTAATCATTGCCCTAATTTATCACTATACCTTGGACTTAAAGTCAGGGTATTTTGATAATTTTGTCGAGATTTCTTCCCGATAACCGAACGGGAATTCCCGATACCTTATCGAAGTATATGTTTTTCTTTAGGCTGCTGTCCTACCTCCCACTTCCGGTTTTATATCTATTTTCTGATCTCCTTTATCTGGTGGCCAGGTATGGTGTAGGCTATCGCAAAAAAGTGATTGATGACAATCTCCGATTCGCTTTTCCTGAAAAAACTGCGGATGAACGAAAGAAAATCAGAAATGCTTTCTATCGCAATTTTACCGATTCTTTTGCCGAGACCATCAAGTGTCTGACGATTTCCGAATCAGAGTTTCGGCGGAGATTCCAGGTGATCAACCAAAATGGACTCGATGCTCCGGTCAAAAATGGAAAAAGCGCTCTGATGATGGCAGGGCACATTTTCAACTGGGAAATGGGAGTCATCGGCACCAATCTCCACTCGGAAGTACCGGTAGAAACAGTCTATCTCAAAGTCAACAACCCCTTCTTCAACGAGTTGATGAAAAAAATCCGGACACGATTTGGCGGATATGTTACGGAAAAAAATGAGTTTAAGCGGAGGATGCTTACTTTGGGCAGAGATCCGAGAATAGTATTGTTGGGTTCGGACCAGCGTCCACCCAGATCGGAAAACCGATACCAACGCCAATTCCTGAATCGGCCGGCGGTATTTTTCGAAGGGGCGGAATTTCTCTCCAAAAAAATGGATCTTCCGGTGCTTTATGGAAAAATGCTAAAAGTAAAACGAGGCTATTACCGATACGAATTCATCCCCTTGGCTCAACCTCCTTATGATGGACAGGCCGCCCATAGTGTGACCGACCGCTTTTGTGAAATGCTGGAAAGCAACATCCGGGAGCAACCAGACCTATACCTCTGGAGTCACAAACGATGGAAAATCTGATAGATCAGTTTGTATCCAAGAAAAAAATGAACCTGAAGACAGATTAAATCAGAAGAATCCTCCAGATGGTTGTCTCTTGTCTCTAACTTCTTGCCTCTAGCTTCTCTTTTGTCTAGTATCTTTAAAAAATGGATTACCTCAAGGAACTCAATCCCCCACAGCGGCAGGCCGTAGAGCATACCGATGGCCCGGTGATGATCATCGCTGGTGCCGGTTCGGGCAAAACCCGCGTGCTGACCTACCGCATTGCCCACCTGATCTATGCCAAAGGAATTGATCCTTTCAACATTCTTTCGCTGACATTTACCAATAAAGCAGCGAGTGAAATGAAGCACCGGATCGAAAAGCTGGTCGGACTGGAGGCCAGAAATACCTGGATGGGAACGTTTCACTCCATTTTTGCAAAAATCCTGAGAGTGGAATCGGACAAGATTGGCTATCCTTCCAATTTCACCATCTATGATACAGACGATTCCAAATCACTCATTCGCACCCTGGTCAAAGAAATGCGCTTGGATGACAAAGTGTACAAGCCAAGCGTTGTCCTGTCGAGGATTTCCGGCGCCAAAAACCGATTAATTTCCTGGCAGGCCTATCAAAATGATCCCTTTGTCAAAGCGGATGACGAAGCCGCTCAAAAACCCCGAATGGGCGAAATTTACCAGAAATATCAAGAGCGCCTGTTCAAAGCCGGAGCGATGGACTTTGACGACCTGCTTTTCAATACCAACGTCCTGTTTCGCGATCACCTGGACGTGCTCAACAAGTATCAGCAGCGCTTCAAATATGTGATGGTGGATGAGTTTCAGGACACCAACATTTCCCAATACCTGATCACCAAAAAGCTTGCGGCTGTCCATCAAAACATCTGTGTGGTAGGGGACGATGCCCAGAGTATCTATGCCTTTCGCGGAGCGGATATTCAAAACATCCTCAATTTCGAGAAAGACTACCCCGATCTGTTTGTGGTCAAACTGGAGCAAAACTACCGCTCCACCAAGACCATTGTGGAGGCGGCCAACTCGATCATCGACAAAAACCAAGCCCAGCTCAAAAAGACGGTGTGGACCTCCAATCCGGACGGAGATCTGATTGAACTGATCAAAGCGACTTCGGACAATGAAGAGGGCAGGATCGTAGCGACCACCATTTTCGAAGAAAAAAACAACAAAAAGCTAAACAACAGCGACTTTGCCA
The DNA here is from genome assembly GCF_003253485.1 of Algoriphagus aquaeductus. Taxonomy (GTDB): domain Bacteria; phylum Bacteroidota; class Bacteroidia; order Cytophagales; family Cyclobacteriaceae; genus Algoriphagus; species Algoriphagus aquaeductus. The sequence goes on from NZ_QKTX01000025.1 coordinate 12,126, forward strand.
TCCTCTACCGGACCAACTCCCAATCGCGGGCCATGGAGGAGGCGCTTCGCAAAATGAACCTTACCTACAAAATCGTAGGAGGTCTTTCTTTCTACCAGCGAAAGGAAATCAAAGATCTGATGGCCTATTTGAGGTTTGCTGTCAATCCTGCGGATGAGGAAGCCTTTAAACGGATCATCAATTATCCAAAAAGGGGAATTGGTGACACTTCTGTCGAAAAAATCCTCGTCTCGGCCTATGAGCATGACATCCCGCTTTGGGATGTGGTGCAAAACGCACACAGCTTTTTGGGCGGTCGTGCAGGAAGTTCCGTGGACGACTTTGCGACGATGATCAAGGCCTTTCAGATCGAAATCGAACGGAAAGATGCCTTTGAGGCGGCAAGCTCCGTAGCCAAGCAGAGCGGGCTTTTGCGCGAGCTCTACGAAGACAAAACCATCGAAGGGCTCAACCGCTACGAAAACGTCCAGGAATTGCTCAATGCGATCAAGGAGTATGTGGACAATCCTGAAAATGAGGATAAAAGCCTCGGGGCTTTCCTCCAGGAGATTGCCCTCCTGACCGACAATGATCAGGACAAGGACCAGACAGATGCCATCACCCTGATGACCATCCACTCCTCCAAGGGACTGGAATTCAAGCAGGTATTTGTAGTAGGCATGGAAGAAGACCTGTTTCCATCCCAAATGATGATGCAAAGCCGGGAAGATCTTGAGGAAGAACGGCGGCTCTTTTATGTGGCAAGTACTCGGGCCATGGAAAAACTGTACTTGACTTATGCTTTGACCCGATATCGATTTGGCCGTTTGCTCAATTGCGAACCCAGCCGCTTTCTGGAAGAAGTTGATCCTTCCACTATCAAAGTAAATAAGCGAATGACGGCTACCCGTGAAATGCCCGGGGCATTGAGACGGGAGGGTTTACCGGGATCCCAGGGATTTATCGGGATCAAAAAACAACCCGAAACACGAGTGACCTCCACGTTGAAGATTCATACCCCAAGTCCCGACTTCAAGCCAAGCAACACCAACAACCTTCAGGCAGGACAATTGGTCGAGCACCCTAAATTCGGGTTTGGAAAAGTTCAAAAAATTGAAACAGAAGGCCTTAACAAAAAGGCAAGCATCGATTTTGAGCATTTTGGGGAGAAGACATTATTGCTTAGCTTTGCCAAGCTCAGAATTATTGACTAATCACCTGCTTCCCTGTCTATTGGTGATTTTTTGCTACCTTATATGAGGCAAAAACGGGAGGTACTATGGAGCAACAGGATTCAGAAAAACAACAACTCATTTTGAAAGAATACGGAAAAAACATTCAACAACTGGTGAATCACATCACCGGTATTGAAGATCGTGAAAAGCGCACACAAAGTGCCTACACCGTCATCGAAATCATCAAACAGCTTTTCCCTGCCATGAAGCAGGAAAACGACCAAAAACTTTGGGATGATATTTACATCATGTCAGATTTCAAACTCGATGTAGATGGGCCATTCCCGATGCCTGAAAAAGAATTGCTTGGCAAAAAACCTCTTCCGGTCGGCTATCCCAAAGGAGAGGTCAAGTTTAAACACTACGGGCGCAACATTGAAAAACTCATCGAGAAGGCCATTGAGATCGAAAACGATGAGGAGCAGGAAAACGCCATCATTTACATCGGTCAGTTGATGCGTAGCTTCCACTCTACCTGGAATAGGGACAATTTTGACGATGGCATCATCCTTGACGATATCAAAACGCTCTCCAAAGGTCGCTTGCATATCGACCTGGAAAAAGTGAGGGAAAACGCATTGTTTGAATCCAACACCCGTCGTGACTTCAAAATCCCCCACATCGAAGAGGAGCATCAGAAAAAGAAGCATCAAAACCATGGCGGTGGTAAAAAACACCGCAATAGCGGACACAAAAAACGCAGATAAGTAAATGGCATCTTTCAGAGTAGAAGGGGGACATCGCCTCAAGGGAGAAATTATCCCTCAGGGAGCAAAAAACGAAGCGCTACAGATTCTTTGCGCGGTACTTTTGACTTCCGAAAAAGTAACCATCCATAAAATCCCCAACATTCGGGATGTAAACAAGCTCATCGAGCTACTGGCCGATATGGGGGTCAAAATCACAAAGCTCGGGCCCGAATCCTATGAATTCCAAGCCGACTCCGTCAACCTGGACTACCTGGAGACGGAAGATTTTCTGAAAAAGGCCTCTGCACTCAGAGGTTCGGTGATGATTTTGGGGCCGCTGTTGGCAAGATTTGGAAAAGGAAAACTTTCCAAACCGGGAGGTGATAAAATCGGTCGCCGCCGCATGGACACTCACTTCTATGGATTCCAGAAACTTGGGGCTCAGTTTCACTACGATGCCAAAAATGAGATTTTTCATATCGATGGAAAAGATCTCAAAGGCACCTACATGCTCCTCGATGAAGCCTCTGTGACGGGTACAGCCAATATCGTGATGGCGGCCGTCATGGCCGAAGGCAAGACTACCATTTACAATGCGGCTTGCGAGCCCTATCTGCAGCAACTCTGTGATATGCTCAATCGAATGGGAGCAAAAATCTCCGGAGTAGGCTCTAATCTATTGACTATTGAAGGAGTAAAGGTCTTGGGAGGAACGGAGCATACGATGCTCCCTGATATGATCGAAATCGGATCATTTATCGGCATGGCCGCGATGACTCAATCCGAAATCACCATCAAAGACTGTCAGATTCATCGCCTGGGAATTATTCCGGATACCTTCCGAAGAATGGGAATCAAACTGGAATTTAGAGGGGATGATATCTTTGTGCCTGCTCAAAAGCATTACGAAATTGAAACCTTCATCGACGGTTCCATTTTGACAGTGGCAGATCAGATTTGGCCGGGATTCACTCCGGATTTGCTTTCCATTGTATTGGTTACAGCTACCCAAGCCAAAGGGACGGTATTGGTGCATCAAAAAATGTTTGAATCACGCTTGTTTTTTGTCGACAAGCTGATCGATATGGGGGCACAGATCATTCTTTGTGATCCACATCGGGCCACGGTCATTGGTTTGGACAGAAAATATCCACTGAGGGGGATTCGGATGACCTCACCGGATATCCGTGCCGGGGTCGCTTTGCTGATTGCAGCCATGTCTGCCAATGGGACATCAATAATCGACAATATCGAACAGATCGACAGAGGATATCAGCATATCGACGAAAGGCTGAATGCCCTAGGCGCTAAAATTGAGCGGATCAACTGATCGCTTTACCTTATCTAGACGATTCATCAGGCTATTTTAAATTTTTGTAGAATTGATCGAAGAAATTACAGTGAATCGAAATCCTCCGGCTAACCTGAAGCCGGAGGATTATCCACTGTTTCGTCAATCTTTACAAACCACTTTTCGGCGGCTGCATCCCATTACCATTAAAAATGCCTGGATTCTTCAGGATACCGTTTTTTCACCGGGAGAATTCCGCTTTTATTCAGAATTCACCCATCAAAAAAAACTTCCGCTTCTCCCTATAGCTAAAAGGATAGGTCTTTGCGCGGTGAAATCCTGGAAAAAAATCCCGAAGGGAATTTGGATTTTGGACGAATGGAGCCCCAATTATTTTCATTGGATGGCAGACTGTCTTCCCAGATTGTGGGAAGGATTAGACAGGGCACCTGAGTTTTCGGTTATTCTGCCAGAGTTTTTTAAAAATATCCCCTTTGTCGTTCAATCTTTGAGTTTGATCAAAGTCCGGGTAGAATATTTCAAAACTTCAGAAAATGTAAAAGTAGATACCCTGGTACTTACTGCCCGCACAGCCAGCTATCCCAATTTCAACCTTCCTTTAACCAAAAGGACAAGAGCAAATCTCGCACTTCACTCCACCAAATCCCCTTGGAGAAAAATCTACATCAGCCGAAAATTTGCTCCAAAAAGAAGGGCACACAACGAGGATGAGGTGGAAGTTTTATTGGTGAAAAAGGGTTTTGAAATCGTTTATGCAGAAAAGCTGACGGTACACCAACAGATTCGATTGATGTCAGAAACGTCCGTTTTGGCGGGCCTGCATGGGGCAGCATTGACCAATATGTTTTTTTTACCAAAAACCGCCAAAGTCCTGGAACTGAGAAACCAAAATGATCACCTGACTCAGTGCTTTTTCAAATTAGCTTCTGCTCTGGACTTGGCCTATTATTACACCCTCAACCGGGGAGATAGTGAAAACACCATTCTCACCGATTTCACTATAGATCTTGAGGCATTGGACAAAACGCTCGACCAAATTCTCTTCTAAAAACCCGCTAAATTCCAGCCTTTTATATTGAATCTTTGGCTGATTCTTGCAAACCCATTGCCCTATTCTCTTATTTTTTGGTAACTTCTTGGCGAAATTTCTCAACCCAACTTAACCTATGACCAAGAAAAAACTCCGTAGCCAAGAATGGTACGGACGGACCGGAAAAGACGGCATCATCTACCGGTCCTGGATGAAAAACCAAGGACTACCCCATCACCTTTTTAATGGAGAAAAGCCGGTCATCGGCATTTGCAATACTTGGTCCGAACTAACGCCCTGCAACGCTCATTTTAGAGATTTGGCAGAAGCCCTGAAGAGAGGAATTTGGGAGGCCGGTGGTTTTCCACTTGAATTTCCCGTGATGTCGCTCGGCGAGTGCTCGATCAAACCCACCGCCATGTTGTTCCGGAATTTGGCCTCCATGGATGTGGAAGAAAGCATTCGTGCCAACCCCATGGACGGGGTAGTGCTGATGTGTGGCTGTGACAAAACGACTCCATCCCTTGTCATGGGGGCAGCTTCAGTCAATCTACCCACTTTGGTTTTATCAGGCGGCCCGATGCTGATCGGGAGATTTCGGGGGAAAAAAATCGGCACCTCTGATATTTGGAGATTTGCCGAGGACTTTAAAGTAGGCAAATTGACTCAGGAAGACATGATCGAAGTCGAATCCTCCATGTCCAGGTCCATCGGGCATTGTGCACCAATGGGTACCGCCTCAACTATGGCCGCCATGGTAGAAGCTCTTGGCTTGGCACTGCCTGACAATGCCACGATTCCGGCGGCGGATTCCAGAAGGAAAGTCCTCGCTCACCTGGCAGGAATGCGAATCGTAGAAATGGTCAAGGAGGACTTGACTATGGATAAAATCCTTACGCGAAAAGCTTTTGAAAATTCCATCATGGTCAATGCCGCCATAGGGGGTTCGACTAATTTTATCCTGCACCTCACAGCAATTGCCAAGCGGATTGGCGTGGAATTGGACCTTACCGATTTTGATCATTTCTCCTCCAAAATACCGCTGATTGCCAATGTGCAGCCATCTGGTGAGCATTGGGTGGAAGACCTTTTCTATGCGGGAGGAATGCCCGCGGTTATGAAAGAGATCCAAAAACACCTCCATACGGATGCCCTGACGGTCAATGGAAAAACCATCGGTGAAAACATCTCCAAGGCTGAATGTTGGGATCGAAATCTGATCGGAACGCTAGAGCACCCGATCAAACCCGAATCAGGCATCGCTGTACTCAAAGGAAATCTATGCCCAAATGGCGCCGTCCTCAAGCCTTCTGCCGCTTCTCCAAATCTGTTGAAGCATACCGGCAGAGCAGTCGTATTTGAAAATATTGATGAATACAAAGCCAAAGTGGATGATCCCAATCTGGATATTGATGAGACTTGTGTAATGGTCATGAAAAATGTGGGACCAAAAGGATATCCTGGAATGCCCGAAGTGGGAAATATGGGACTCCCCAAAAAGTTGCTTGAAAAAGGAGTCAAGGATATGGTTCGGATTTCGGATGGCCGGATGAGTGGGACTGGTTTTGGAACAGTTGTATTGCATGTATCTCCCGAGTCGGCCATTGGCGGACCATTGGCTTTTGTCCAAAACGATGACCTGATCGAATTGGACGTACCCAACAGAACCCTGAACTTGTTGATTTCAGAGGAGGAATTTGAAAACAGAAGAAAGGATTTTGTGCCGACCCAATTACCCTATGAACGAGGCTATGTAAATCTATTCCTGGACAAGGTCAACCAAGCTCATGATGGAGTGGATTTCGATTTTCTCCAGGGAAGTTCTGGAGCAGAAGTAAAAAGAGATTCGCATTGATTTAAGGTATGCCAACAACTCTCCAAGGGATTGAAACCCTTGGAGAGTGCACAAAGAAGAAAATGAAAAACCAAAAAGTAGCCATCGTCACCGGTGCAGGTCAGGGTATTGGTCTGGAGATCGCCAGAAAGCTACTTGACACCGGATCAAATGTCATCGTAAATGACTTGGAAAAAAGTCTTACCGAACAGGCTGTGGCCAACCTTTCCAGGTTGGGAAAGGGTGCTGTGATGGGTTGTTCCGGAGACTCCGCTTCCGAAATCGTGATTCAGGAATTGATTGATTTGGCGATGAAAAATTTTGGAAGAATTGATCAAGTGGTATGCAATGCCGGAATCACGCTTTTCGGATCTTTTCTGGACTATTCAAGGGAGGATTTCACAGAGGTCACGCGGGTCAATCAAGCCGGAACTTTTTTTCTCACCCAAGCCGCTTCCCAAAGGATGAAAGACCAGCCAGAAGGCGGAGCTATACTCTTTACTTCCTCAGTCACGGCTCACCAAAGCCATGAAAACCTGGCCGCATATGCCATGAGCAAGGCGGCCATTGAAATGCTCGCTAAAAATCTCGTCTTGGAATTGGCTCCATTTGGGATTCGTATCAATACCATCGCTCCGGGAGCTACCCTCACCGAACGAACCACTTCCGACCCGGATTATGCCTCCACCTGGTCTAAACTCACCCCCATTGGAAGGCCTGCCAGTCCCGAAGACATTGCGGAAGCAGCCGCGTTTTTATTGTCCGACGCGGCCAGACACATTACCGGTCAGACACTGATTGTGGATGGCGGATGGACTTCGATAAGCCCCTCACCTTATGCCTGAACACTCCAAAATCCTCCAGGACCTTCACTTAGTGCTAAAAGCTCCACCCCCTTGGACGCTACAGGGCGAAGGCATCCTTCTTTTTTTCAAATTCAAGAAAGAATGGGTGGAGGAGCAGGGACATCTGCCTGCTCATCTCAAAGGAAAATTCAAAGGTGGTTTGGGCTACGTCATGCTGGTAGATTACCAAAAATCACCTGTTGGGCCTTATCACGAAGTGTTGATTATTCCGGGGAAATTCCGAAAAACCAGGCGTCAAGCGATCACCAAAATTTATGTAGACTCAGAAGCGAGTACCCAAAATGGAAGAAATAACTGGGGAATACCCAAAATAACCCTCCCCATATCCTGGAAAAAAGAAAAAGGAAAAGACATCATCACCATTTATTCTGGAAAAGAAGAGGTTTTTCACACCGAGATTACCCATGGAGGTTTGGCTTTTCCTGTTTCTACTACGCTACTGCCTATCAGACTCTGTCAGACCCTGAACAAGGTGAAATATTACACCAAACCCTATGGAAATGGTTGGGGAAAGCTAGCCAAAATCAAACGACTGGACCTTGACCCGGATTTTTTTCCTGATATCCGGGGCATTTCTCCTCTATTTGCAATAAAAGTAAATCCATTTACCATCCATTTCCCTGAAGCCACCTATGGGGATGAGCACATTTAGTCAAGCCCATATCGTGGTCACCGGTGCAGGTTCGGGGATTGGTTTGGAATTGATCCGCCAATTATACCCATTCACCCATCGGATCGTCGCAGTAGATTACTCAGAAAGTAGGCTGGAATACCTAGCACTAGAATTCCCCAAACTCGAAGGATTTGTTATAGCTGACCTGAGTCAAAAAGAAGGGAATAGGCAGATTTTGGACTGGATTGATACCCATTGGTCCAACGTGGATTTTTGCTTTGCCAATGCCGGAAAGGCTGAATTTCAACAAGCCTCCCTTCAAAATTGGAAGAATATGGAGGCGCTTTTCCAACTCAATGTTAATTCCCCCATTCAACTGGGACTTGAGCTAAAAAACAGATGCAAAGACGCCGAATTCCGTCATGTCATCACTTGTTCTGCCATGGCCTTTTGGGCGGTGCCCGGATACAGTCTCTATGGAGCCTCCAAAGCCGCTCTTTTGCAATGGGCAAATACCCTATGGACAGAAAAATCAGGCGACTGGCTTTCCTTGGTTTTTCCGATCGCCACAGCCACCGGTTTTTTTGAAGCGGCAGGAAACCATATTCCTCGAGCCTTCCCAGTCCAAGAGCCCGGTCTTGTGGCGAGAAAAATTCTAGCCGGGGTCATAAAAAAGCAACGCAAAATTTTCCCTTCTCCGCTTTTCCGGGGGATGTTGCTACTTGATCAATTTCTTTTCTTTATTCGACCGATGTACCAACGATTGGAATATCGTAAATTCAAAAATTGGGTTTCCGAACAATCCTGAAATCAAACAGTTACACCAATTCACCACCCTTTGATCATGAAAAAATACCTCTACCTTGTTTTGGCACTCATCGCTGTCCATGCCTGCCAGCAAAAACCCCAACTTCCAGACACCTTGCCTTTCAAAGTAGCGAAAGCATACGGGATCGAAAATTTTGATCAGGTCAATTCGATCGCTTACACTTGGAATGTACAGCGAGACTCAGTCAATGTGGTCTCTCGGGATTGGAAGTGGAATGTCAAGGACAGTACCGTTTACTATTCCGGCCCTGACACCACATTCACCTACAGCTTGACAGCAGATTCGCTTCCTAAGCAAGACGGTGCTTTTATCAATGATAAATACTGGGCGATGATGCCGTTCCAATTGGCTTGGGACTCGGGCTATACACACGAGATCACAGAAAATGTGCCTTCTCCCCTGAAAGGCACCAATTCCACCAAACTTACCATCATTTACAATTCGGGTGAACCCAAAAGCCCGGGAATGGGCTACACGCCGGGCGATGCCTATGACCTGTACCTCGATGAAAACCACATGATTCTGGAATGGACCTTCCGAAGAGGTAACGGGGCAGAGGGTCGGACGTGGACCTGGGAAAACGTAAATCAATTTGGTCCGATCAAGCTCGCACAGGATCACATGGGGCCGGACGGGAAGCGATTCATTTGGCTGTCCAATGTAAAAGTAGAGTAGCCATTGAAGTAAATTAGATTTCAGCCATGGGGATAACTCATGGCTTTTTTTATTTTTAACCGATCTCAAGTCCGACCCATTATGAACAGAAGACACTTTATCCATGCATCCGGAGCTCTGCTTGGAGCAGGAATGCTCAGCAACCCACTAGACACCTTTTCTCTTTCTCAAAAGAAAACATGGACCGTAGGTGAAATCATCGATACGTTCATTTCTCAAGTGCCCAATGCGCCCTTTGCCCAGACGGTAGATACGATTAAAGTGGGTTCTCGGGAAACTGTGGTGACAGGAGTGGTGACCACGATGTTCACCACCATGGAGATCATTCACAAAGCCATTGAGTTAAAGGCCAACCTGATCATCCCCCATGAACCCACTTTTTTCTCAGGCCAGGATGATACGGACTACCTACAAAATGACCCGGTGTTTCGGGCCAAATATGATTTGATGGTCAAGCATGGCATCACGCTTTGGAGGAATCATGACTACGTGCATAGAATGACCGATGACGGCGTACGAGTCGGAGTAGTCGGTGATTTGGGATGGGACGAGTATTATACGCCTGGAAGTCGAATCTTGACAATTCCCCAAACCAACCTTCAGGGTTTGATCGAACACATCAAAACCAAACTGGGCGTACCGGCGATGCGCTATGTCGGAGATTTGAATCAAGCCTGCACTAAAGTGCTGTTGCTTCCCGGAGCCGTGGGAGGCCGATTACAGATCACTCAAATCATGGAGCATCGACCGGATGTATTGGTTTGCGGAGAATCCAATGAATGGGAAACTCCCGAATATGTGCGCGCGGCCAATGAAATCGGCATGAAGCTGTCTATGATCGAAATTGGGCACTCTGCCAGTGAAGAAGGAGGCTCCGAATTTGTGAAAAATTGGCTCAATCAGCACATGCCCGGACTTCCGGTTTTCCATATTCCTTCGGGAAATTCGCTTTCGATCCTATAAATAATAAAGGCCAGTTCCACCCGGACTGGCCTTTTGTTTTAAAAAATAATAACCGTTAGGACTTACCTTTTTCAAACGATTCTTCCACATTGTTTTTAAACTTCTTCCACTCGTTTTCGATATCACGCGTGGTATTGTTTACCGCGGTCTTGACATCCTGCCAAGTATTTTGTGTTGCGGTTTCGATATCATCCAATGCTTTTTCCACATCAGATTTTTCTTGCTTCAATTCCGCTTCCATTTCCTCGATTTCGGCTTTTACCTGAGCATTGGCTTTGGCTTTTTTAGCCTCGAGTTCCTGAATTTTCAAATCGATTTCCGCTTCCAATTCCCGAAGTTCGGCGCGTAGCTCACTTCGTTCCTGTTCGAAATCAATCGAAATTTCAACAATTTCTTCTTCCTGTTTTTCAGATTTGGATTCACAGGATATTGCGGATAGGCCGAGTAGGGCCATGCCAGCAAGTGCAATTAGATTCGTTTTCATAATTCGATGAGTTTAGAAAATGGGGTTGGATTATAGGCTGTTGATTTCCTCTTTGATTTCGTCAATTGATCGACCGAGTTTCCGCTGCAATCTTCCCAAAAGCTCTTCGGTCTGACCTTCTTCATACATCAGGTCATCTTCGGTGAGTTCGGCATACTTTTGCTTAAGCTTGCCTTTGATCTCTTTCCAAGAACCTTCGATTTTTAATTTGGTGTCAGTTTTCATGATTTCTTTGGTTAAAAGTGAAACAAACAATTTTGCATTAACAGGCTCAATCCCGGTACCAAATGGGTTTCTGAGCCATTTGGGGGGAATTAATAAAAATGAAGTGTAGAACATCTCCACATTTTGACGGGTTTTAGCAAAAAAAACTCACAGACCCTCCTAATTCCTCAGATTATCATTCTGCAAGAATCCGGATTATCTGTGAGCTATGTCAGGATAAACTAGTGTACTATTTTACAAACTCCACGTATTTCCCACCTCCGAAAGCGGCATACATCCTCGGAATTCTCCCGGAATAGGATCATAGCTGAGTACATTTTTGCCGATTTCCTCTGAGCTAAAATAGGCCCATAGTACGGAGGATTTTAATCCTCGGTAAAACCCCACCGGTTCGCGAGGCCCTACGTCTCCTCCCCATACTTTCTTGGGGAATTTGGGTGAGTTGGCTTCGTGATCCTTGAAGCAAGCTGCCTTATCTGCTGCCGATAAGTCGGCAAATACTTTTCCATACTTGGTCTTGCAGTCCGCATTAAAAGCTTCGATATCGGATTCTACTTGCTTTTGGCCTCCTTCATCATAGGTTCTGGCATACATCAAGTCGATAAATACATCGGCCTTGACTTCTAGTCCTCCGGGCGTTTCGGTTTTGGGTAAAAGAAAATCCACAAAAGCAGAAATGAACCTCGCCTGGTCTTCCTTCAAAAACTCAGGAGTCCAAGACAATCGATCGGTATTCGCACAAGCCTGAAGTAAGCTGAGCAAGGTAGGAGCGCCTGCTGCTGCTCCGAGAGCCAAAGCGGATTTTTTGAGTGCGTCGCGTCTGTTCATGACTTAGAGGTTTAATTTTTTAAGTTCGGATACTGCATGATTGGCCGCTCTCGCGGTGAGTGCCATGTAGGTCAAGGAAGGATTGACGCAGGAAGAAGAGGTCATGCAGGCCCCGTCAGTAACAAAGACATTGGCACATCCATGTACCTGATTGGTCCCGTTGAGAACGGAAGTTTTTGGATCGCGCCCCATTCGTGCGGTCCCCATTTCGTGAATCCCGAATCCCATCTCATGCTTGTTGTCAAACTCCAAGATGTCTTTCAAGCCTGCACGTTCCAACATTTCCTTGGCATCCTGTCTGGCCTGATCATTAAGCGCAAGTTCATTGGCTTTCCATTCTGCATCGATAGACAAGGTGGGCTGCCCCCATTTATCCAATACGTCTTTGTTGAGGTACACTTGGTTTTCGTGGTAAGGAAGACATTCTGAAAAGCCGGTGATGAAAAACTCCCAAGGTCCGGGCTTCATCAGGCGGTCTTTGAAGTCTCCACCAAAGGCTTCCTGATTACTGCCTGCGCCCCAACCTGCTCTTCCGCCTCCTCCTTGGAATCCAAATCCACGGACAAACTTGTCAGACTGAGGGCCGTCTTTGAGGTTTACATATCTTGGAATATAAATACCATTAGGTCGACGACCTTTATAATATTGATCTTCGAAACCCTCTACTGTTCCCATGGCACCTACACGATAGGTGTGATCCATCAGGTTGTGCCCGAGTTCACCGGAGTCATTTCCCAATCCATTTGGAAATCTACTGGAAGTGGAATTGAGCAGAATCTGAGTCGTACTCAAGGTGGAGGCATTGACAAAAATGATTTTGGCCTTGTAGACCATCTCCTCGCTCGTTTCCGCGTCGATAATCCGCACACCGGAAGCTTTGCCCTTTTGCTCATCATATACCACCGATTGGACAATGGAAAAAGGTCGAATCGTGAGATTGCCCGTAGCATGAGCAGCAGGTAAGGTGACTGCATTACTGGAGAAATAGGCTCCATAGGGACAACCTCGATCACATCGGTTGCGGTACTGGCATTTGCCTCTACCGTTGAGCGGCTCGGTCAAGTGAGCCACCCGACCGATGATCATATTTCGGCCTTTGAAATCTTTCTCAATCCGTTCCTTGACGTGTTTTTCCACACAGTTTAATTCCATCGGAGGTAAGAAGTGGGAATCAGGAAGCTGGGGAAGACCTAATGCTTCCCCACTAATGCCTGCGAATTTCTCCACATGGGTGTACCAAGGCGCGAGGTCTTTGTATCGGATCGGCCAGTCCACCCCATGCCCGTCTTTAGCATTGGCTTCAAAGTCCAAGTCGGACCAGCGATAGGTTTGCTTACCCCAAAGCAGAGAGCGTCCACCCATCTGATGGGCCCGTACCCACATGAAGGGCTTGACTTCGGTGTAGGGATTTTCGAGGTCGTTGGCATGAAAATGCTCGTTAAAGGCACCGATAAATCCAGAACGGCCACCTTTGGGATGCTTGGCTTTTTGCTCAGGTGTGAGACCTCCTCGAAGGTCATGCTCCCAAGGATCAAGCGTCATGGTTGGGTAGTCCACCACATGTTCCACAATTCTGCCCCGCTCGAGGACCAGGGTATTTAGACCGGCTTCGCAAAGTTCCTTTGCCGCCCAGCCCCCACTGATTCCCGACCCGATGACGATAGCGTCGTAGGTCAGATTTTTGTCGGCGTCGATGTTAAAATTTGCCATGTTCAATAGGTTTATTGAGAGGATAATAATAGGAAAAAATGGTGGAAATGCAGAAATACAGATCGCCCCGTTGTGGCGCTGGTTCTTATTTATTCATCCATACCCCAAATTGAATTTGGGGCTTACACAGGATGTGCCTTCAGCGCTAGATTGATTTGAGTTATCTCAAAAGAGCATTTTCTCACCTTAGGGGAGGTGCCAACGGCACGTCCTGTGACAGCCCAGAATTCAATTCTGGGTTTTAAAATCAATTTTGTATTTTCAACGAGTGCCAAAGGCCTGCCTGTCCGGCAAAGACAGGCACGATCTGTAATCCATTTTTCAATTCTAAATTTTTCAAATCATGCCTCAGTCCCTAGCCAAAGTGTACCTCCACATCGTTTTTTCGACCAAAAACAGAATTTCGATAATCCAAGATGAAGTCAGACCCCTTGCGCAAGCCTATTTTGTCCAAGTCGGCGCCAACCTTGGAAGCTTTACAGAAGAAATATTTATGATGCCGGATCACATTCACTGGCTTTGTACCCTGCCGAGAACAATCACTATTGCGGATTTGGTTAAGAATGTGAAAATCTCCAGTTCAATCAAATACAAAGAATTGATCCACCGAGATTTCGAATGGCAAAAGGGTTATGGCGCATTTTCAGTCAGCCAATCCAAATTGGAAACAGTCAAAAGTATATCCAAAACCAGCTGGCGAATCATCAAAAATTAGATTTCCAAACTGAGTATCGGAGATTTTTAGAGGAATATCAAATTGAATATGATGAAAAATATGTGTGGGATTGATTGGTGAATAAAACACAGATCGCCCCGTTGGGGCTCCAATTGCTAACCCCTATTTTTATCCCAAATTGAATTTGGGGCTATAACAGAACGCACCTTTGGTGCTCTGCTTTGAAGAATGGAGTTATTAAAATTAATGCCAAAGGCATTTTTTGTAATAGCCCAGAATTCAATTTTCAATAACCAGAGTGCCAAAGGCACGATCTGTAATAAAATTCACCCCAATCACCTCGGATTAAAAACCCAACCTTGCCCCCGCACGCTTTTTCCGCTATTTTCCATCCATGAAAAAAATCACCCTGATCCTGATTCTGGCGGTGTCACCGCTTTTCTCCTTTGCCCAGCAAAAACTCAACAAAGACGAACAAAAACTGATCGAACTGATCGATAAAAACTACAAGGAAACCCTATCCATCCTTGAGGAAGTCATCAATATCAACTCAGGTTCTTTGAATAAAGAAGGCGTGCGAGAAGTCGGTCGGATCTTCGAGCGGGAGTTCCAGAAAATCGGATTCCAAACCGAATGGGTTGAGCTCCCAGCCGAGGTAAACCGTGCCGGGCATTTTGTGGCTACCCGCAAAGGAACCAAAGGCAAAAAACTCTTCCTGATCGGGCATTTGGATACGGTTTTTGAAAAGGATATGCCCTTCACTCCTTTTACCTACCTCAATGACAGCACGGCCACGGGCCAAGGCGCGAATGACATGAAAGGCGGCGATGTATTGGTGTTGGCCAGCTTGAAAGCCATGCACCAATTGGGACTCCTTGATGACCGTACGATTACCGTATATTTCAATGGGGACGAAGAAAGCTCAGGCAACGCCGAACTCTCCAGAAAGGACTTTATCGAGCGCGCCAAGCAGCACGATATCGCTTTGGGCTATGAGACAGCTCAGGGATTCTCTACAGCCACCGTTGCACGTAGAGGTGCCGGAGGTTGGACACTTAAAACCACAGGGCGCCAATCTCACTCCAGCGGAGTTTTTGGACAGGGAGCTGGTTATGGTGCCATCTATGAAGCCGCTCGAATCCTGAACGAATTCCGTGAAGCTTTAGCAGGCGAAAAATACCTGACCTTCAATCCGGGTCAATTTATAGGAGGATCAGATGTGTCTTTGGATCAAACCTCCGGAACAGGAACAGCATTGGGTAAAACCAATATCGTAGCCCGAGAAGCTGTAGTTACCGGCGATTTGAGATTTTTGGGAGAAGCTCAAAAAGAAACTGCTCGCGCAAAAATGCGGGAGATCGTAGCAAAAAACCTCCACCAAACCGATGCGGAAATCTCTTTCTATGACTACATCCCATCCATGGAGCCGACGGAAGGGAATTATGCGTTGGCGGAATTCCTAAGCCAAGTCAGTCAGGATATGGGCTACGGTCCTGTAAAGCCCGGAGATCCGGGAAGCCGAGGTGCCGGAGACATTTCCTTTGTGGCTGAGTTTATGGATTGTCTGGATGGCTTGGGAGCTTCAGGCTCAGGTGCACACGCTCCGGGAGAAACCATCAACATGAAGCAATTCCCCGATTTGATCAAAAGAAATACGATCTTTCTGTACCGATTGACCCGATAACCTGATGCAAAAATTTTTAATCCCGGCGGTTTTGGCCGCAGCAGCCCTTTCCTGCCAAGCGCCAAGGCCTCAAGAATCCGAACCTATGAAATCCCAAAAAATCGTCGTTTATCAGGTCTTTACCCGTCTTTTTGGCAATACGAATACCACCAACAAACCTTGGGGAACCAAAGAAGAAAACGGTGTCGGCAAGTTCAACGACTTTACGGATACCGCTTTGGAGGAGATCAAAAAACTCGGGGTGTCCCACATTTGGTACACCGGAGTGCCGCATCACGGCGTGATTGGGGATTTCCCAGAGATCGGGGTGAGCTCAGACGATCCGGATATCATCAAAGGCCGTGCAGGTTCGCCCTATGCCGTGCGGGATTACTACCAGGTCAATCCGGACTTGGCTATGGATGTGACCAAAAGGATGGAGGAGTTCGAGGCCTTGATCGCCCGAACGCACAAGCACGACATGAAAGTGATCATTGACATCGTACCCAATCACGTGTCTCGCTTTTATGAGGGGAAAAATAATCCCGCCGGAGTTCGTGACTTTGGGGCAGACGATGACCAAACGGTCGAATACGCCAAAAACAACAACTTCTACTATATCCCCGGAAAGGCCTTTTCAGTACCCGAACCCAAAAATGGCTATCAGCCTTTAGGCGGAGAAAAGCATCCCTTTGCCGATGGAAAATTTGACGAAAACCCCGCCAAATGGACGGGCAACGGTTCCCGATTGGCTCAGCCAGATTTTTTCGACTGGTACGAGACGGTCAAGATCAACTACGGAGTAAGTCCCGATGGGAAAAAGGATTTCGAAGAACTCCCGGAAGGAGCTGAAAAATTAGATTGGAAAGCGCATTATGACTTTTGGCAAGGCAAAGACGTGCCGGATTCCTGGAAAAAATTCAAGGACATCACCCAATTTTGGCTGGGCAAAGGCGTGGATGGATTCCGATTTGACATGGCCGAGATGGTTCCGGTGGAGTTTTGGTCCTACCTCAATTCCCATATCAAAATGACCAATCCGGAGGCTTTCTTATTGGCGGAAGTTTACAACCCGAGTTTGTACAGAGACTACATCCACAAAGGAAAAATGGATTACCTCTACGATAAGGTAGAGCTATACGATACGCTGAAGCATATTATTCAGGGTCATGGATCTACGGATAATCTGGTACCGATTCTGGAAGGACTGAAAGACATTGAGCACCACATGCTCCACTTCCTGGAAAACCACGACGAGCAGCGAATTGCCAGCCCGGAGTTTGCGGGGAATCCCTGGAAAGCCATGCCTGCGATGGTGGTTTCTGCTACAGTTTCGACGTCCCCCACCATGATTTATTTCGGACAGGAAGTGGGTGAACCTGGGGCCGAAGATGCAGGTTTTGGAGATCCCAGCCGCACTTCCATCTTTGATTACATCGGAGTACCGCAGCATCAGAAGTGGATGAATGGGGGAAAGTTTGACGGAGGACAGCTGTCGGAAAATGAAAAGGCGCTGAGAAACTATTATTCCGAAGTACTCAACTTCACCCGCAACAGTTCGGCACTGATGGGAGAGTATATGGAATTGCATTCCTTCAACCGAAAGCAAAACCCAGCCTATACCAACAAAACCTTCGCTTTTGCCCGATGGGATGACCGCCAAAAGCTGATCGTCGTGACCAACTTCGACGAATTCCAATCAGTGAAAACGACGCTCAAACTTTCCCCGGAACTGCTGAAAGCCTGGAACTTGGAAAAAGGCGAGCGAGAGCTCAAAGAGTTGATGTTTGGTAAGAAAAAAACCAAGCTTCGGGTCACCGACGATGGGGCAGAAATTGACCTGGACTTTGGGCCATGGGAGTCGGCGGTATTTGAGGTGAGGTAGTTTAAATGCTTGGAGGTTGAGAAGTATGGAAGTTTGAATGAAAAGATGTCAATTTTCTGTTTCTCCCAAAGTCAATCTTAGAATGCTTGGAATTTTAGAAACCGAACAATGCCCCGAAAGAGAAAGTCCGGTCCTTGGATTGGGATCAGCTTGTTGATTATTGCTATAGCTTTGGGTTCGGGATATTTGGTGAAAAAATTCCGACGGCAAATCAATCAGCGACTGAGCGATTACACCCAAAAAGCCCCTCCATTTACCGAAGCCTTGAAGTTTGAGCACGTCTTTTCCAATTTTCCGGAAGGAATTCTGGGAATCGATGTGTCCGAATATCAAGGAAGGATTGACTTTGCCGGTTTGCAACTCCAACTTCAAAATCGGCAAATCGAGTTTGTGGTGGTACGGGCCACCATGGGAAAGGATGGAAAAGATTCCCGATTTAAGCAAAATTGGGAGGGTTTTCGGCCCCTTCCCATCATGCGCGGTGCCTATCACTATTATCGCCCCAATGAAAACAGCACCCTTCAGGCTCAAAACTTTATCAAAACAGCCCAACTCAAATCAGGGGACCTGATTCCTGTCTTGGACATCGAAAAGCACAGCACCATCCAATCTCGGGACAAGTTGCGCGAAGGGCTCAAAAACTGGCTGAAAATTGTGGAAGCTCATTATGGTGTCAAGCCGATGATTTATACCGGAGATCGGTTTTTCTGGGAGGTGCTGCATGAGAATGGGTTTGATGATTACCCCATTTGGGTCGCCAATTACAACCCGATCGTTGAACCTGAAACTGAGGATTGGACCATTTGGCAATTTTCTGAAAAAGGAAGTTTGCCTGGTATCGGAGAGAAAATTGATTTGAATGTGCTGATTGGAGGAAAAAGAAGACTGGAGGAGTTGGTCATTCCTTAGCACCTGAGCAATGAAAACCTAACATTGAGAATCAAATCGAAAGGATTCCCACCTTAAACGCAAGGGCTAAATCCTTATTTGGCATTAAAAATTTCATTTTTAATGCCAGCGATACTTTTTGACCTCAACAGTGAGGTCAAAAAATGCTATTGACCTTAAATTTATGAAATTTAAATGTGAAATAGGGCTTAAAAGTGGGGTAAGCTCCGACCACTTGAAGTATTTGTGCAGCCCAAAAAAGCAATTTTTACTTCCAATTCAAAAACTCCATGACCTCCACATCTCCTTTCAACGCATGAGCAGGCATGGGATTTTTTTCATTGAATACTCGCAATTCATCCGAAGTCAGTAAAGTCACAAAACTTTCATCAAACCCATCTTGATAGGGAATTCGCCCGGCATTGAGTCCGAGGTAGTGCCCAAAGAAATTATAGACAGCAGCCCGTTTGTTTTTCCCATAGTCGTGTCGCTCGCCTGCTAAGTGGACATTATCTACACGACTCTCTGCCTCATAAGTGGAATAGACTTTTTGCACATAGGGAAACTCTATTCGGGGATTGTTTTTGGTCCAGTCACCTCCGTCTGAAACCAGCAACATGGGTCGAGGCGCAGCCAAAGCAGCAATCTCCACATTGTTGGTTTGGTGATCTGCACTTTTGTGAATCGGCATCCCACTTTCGCAGGTGCAGCCTCCGAAGAAATAGGCAGAAACCATGACCACAGGTGCTGAAACTTTAATCCTCGAATCCAAAGCCGTAATCAAAATCGACTGCGTGCCACCACCGGATTCGCCCGTCACACCGATTCGCTCAGGGTCCACATCAGGCCGGGAAATCAGGTAATCGATCACCCGTTGGGAATTGTAGGTTTGAAGAGTGAGTGCAATCGGAATTTTGTGATCCACTTGCTTGGAATCGCCATAGCCTATCATGTCATAGGCAAATACCACCGCACCCATGCGGGCGAATGCTGCACTTCGGGTTTGCATGCTTTCTCCAAATCGTAAATCCGGCCCATGTCCATGTACACTGAGAATTGCAGGACTTTTGGTAAATGGTGCTGGATTTAGCGGACGGTAAAGGTTTCCCGTAATGAAAAATCCGGGAAAGCTTTCGATGGCGATGTTTTCCACGATATAGCCATCCATTTCTCGGGTGCTGTGGATGATGGTGTTGAATGGAGCGGTTCGGGCAGGCATTTGCTCGAGCTTCATTCCTTGGATGATCCCATTTCTGATCACAGCAGCTCGCTTTTCCCAATCCGCTTCCGAAGTCCAGGTAAAAGCGGTTTGTTTCATGAAAATGGCCCCTTCATCCTCTGTCCAGTAAGCGCCTTGGCAGAGCATGTTTTCCTGTGCAAATGCAATAGAACACTGGAAAAAGAGAACTATCGAAAGCGAAATAATTGACTTCTTCATAGGATCTAGAACTTATTGGATGAGCAGGGAAATTTCCGTGGGTTCGTATCCAATCCGATGTGAATTGACATAGATGGTTTCTCCTATTTTGGCTTCAAAAGGTGCAGTATACACCTTCCAACCTTCTTTTTCGGAAAATCGATAACCAATCGAAGCGCTTGGATTGGAGCAGGTCAGGTGAACTTTGCCGTTTTCGAATTTGAGTTGAGCAGCAGGAGTCACCGGAGGAGTGTCTTTCCCTTTCCACCAAGTCCGGACCATTTCCATTTCATTCACCGCACCCAAATCTCCATAATCTGCAATCCACTGCTCATGGGCTTTGCGCAGCTCGGCCAACTTCTCAGCAAAAGCAGGGTCGGAGGCAAGATTTTTGAATTCATCGGGATCGGACTGGGTATCGTACAATTCCTCGCTAGGTTTGGAAGAGGCAAACCAACGGGCTTGATTTTCATTGAGCTTTCCTTCCTGATTAAGCTTCAATAAATGGGGCATCAAGGGGTTTTGAAGCCGGAATCGGATATTCTGGTAGTTGGGCTTCTCGGGCATGTAGTTGCGGATGTATTTGAATCGACCGTCAAAAACAGCCCTCACCCGATCGTATTCGCTGTCCATTCGATCCCGTGCGGCATAGATGTATTTCCGAGGTACAGATTTTTGAGGACCTAAAAAGGCCCGACCTTGCATAGTTCCCGGAATGGGTATTCCTGCCAAAGAAAGCAGGGTAGGCGCAAAATCCACAAAACTGACCAGCTCTTCATTTCGGGTGCCAGCTTGCAGAAATGGAGCCTTGATCAGCAAGGGTACACGCAATCCCCGATCGTATAGCTCACGCTTGACATAAGGCAATCCATCTCCATGATCCGAGTAGAAAAAGATGATCGTGTTGTCATAAAGTCCATCTTCTTTCAGCTGCCGGATCACCTCACCCACCTGATCATCCATGGTCATTACATTGGTGATAAATCGGGCCATCACATACCTGCTGATCGAGTCATCGGGATAGTAAGGTGGGATTTTTACCTTGGCTGGATTGACTTTCAGGGGTTCTTTTTCTCTCGCCCAAACCTGGGATTCATGAGTGGTTGTAAAGTTGAAAATGGAGAAAAAAGGCTGGCTTTTATCTATTCTGTTGCGGTAATGAGCTCTGGGGCTGCTTTCATCCCACATGGTCACCGGGCTACGGAATTGGTAATCTTCCTTAGAGTTGTTGGAGGTATAATAGCCGGCTTCCCGCAAAATCAAAGGGTAAGGTTTCATGCCTTCCGGCAAAACCACGGAGTAGCCTTTGAACCCCGGAGGATAATCGTCTGATGCCGCTGCTGAAGCGGCCAGAGTCCGCATGTGATGCCCTCCGATAGCCGTCTGATACGAACCCGTAATCAAGGCCGCCCGACTAGGCGCACACACCCCTGCCGTCGAAAAAGCATTCATATACTGCACGGATTCCTTGGCCAAGGCATTGAGATGGGGCGTTTTCCCACCAGTTCCTCCATACACTTCCAAATGCTCCGGTGACATATCTTCAACCACGATCCAGACAATGTTGGGTCGATTTTGCTGAGCAAGTCCCAAGGAAAAGAGGAAAGAAATTCCGATCAGGAAGAGTAAAAGCTTTTTCATAGCCACGGTTGCTTTGGGTGGATTTTCAAAAGATAAGATTTTATCAGAATAAAGCTGAAGGGTACTGTCCTTTTCCAATTGACCAGCCATCCAAAATCGGCTTGGCAAAGAATTTTTTATGGCTAACTTTCCTTCACCCAAAAACCTCATCCTTTATGACCAACAGAAGAAATTTTCTCAAAACTACCGGCTTGGCTACGGCTGCGCTGGGTTTGGGATTACCCCAACTCAGTTTTGGACAGACGAAAGCCGATCCCTTCAAAATCTCCCTCGCCGAATGGTCCGTCAATCGCCTCCTTTTTTCCAAACAGCTTGACCACTTGGATTTTGCCTTGGAAGCCAAAAAGCACGGAATTAATGCCGTGGAGTATGTGAATCAATTTTTTATGGACAAGGCCCAGGACATGACCTACCTGAAGGAAATGAATACCCGTTGCCAAAACGAGGGAATCACCCAAGTCCTCATTATGGTAGACCGGGAAGGAATGCTCGGTGCCCGCTCGGACGCAGACCGAATGAAGGCCGTAGACAACCATAAAAAATGGATCGAAGCTGCCAAGTTTCTCGGTTGCCACACGGTGCGGGTCAATGGCTACTCGGATATCGCCTGGTCACAAAATCCAGCCGACGCCGCCGAAGCTTCAAAGCTAGTCAGTGACGGTATCCGCAAGCTTTGTGAGTTTGCAGAGCCTCACGGCATTCATATCGTGATCGAAAACCACGGAGGCTTTTCCTCCAATGGCAAATGGCTGGCGGAAACTATCCGAAATGCCAATCATCCCCTGGCCGGAACACTTCCTGATTTCGGAAACTTCCGAATCGGAGCCATTGAAGGCAAGCCTGTTTCCTACGATTCCTATCGAGGAGTAGACGAATTGATGCCCTTGGCCACGGGAGTCAGTCTAAAGCCAAAAGTTTGGGATGACGCAGGAAATGAGTCCGACTTGGACTATGAACGCATGATGAAAATCGTCCTTTCTCATGGATTCAATGCCTATGTGGGCATCGAACACGGTGAAAAAGACCGGGAATGGGCGAGTATCGTGGAGATCCGGCAGATCTTGGAAAAACTTCAGAAGTCGATGTGAAAATAAGAAAAAGACCTGCCGGGATTTGAAAACCTGGCAGGTGGGGTGTAAAATATTTGATTTGAAATTAAATATTTTACACCCCATTTTAGTATATTCCATAGTCTAAATTTATTGACCTATGGAAGATGA
>NZ_QKTX01000026.1 GCF_003253485.1 Algoriphagus aquaeductus
AGTTTAGAGGAGTTTCAAATATTGAATTCTTCCTTTTTAGACTCTCAAATATCTATGGCTAAAATTTTAACCTCCCCAGATAGTAAGACTGATCCGAATAAATCCCAAGGCTTAAGCAAAGTGTTTGGAGAAGTAAAAGTGAGTTTGGGGTTGAAAAATTCTTTGAGTTGAGTCAGATACAAGATTTTATTAGTAATCCCATCGAGGCAGATCTCTTTTGTGTAACTAGGATTTAAAAAGCACCCTTGAAAATTAATGATTTACAAGGGTTTGTTTAGGTGAGATTCAGAGGCCGAAGTGTAAAAATCTTTCCTGTGGACAGATTTAGTGAGGGGCCTGATAGCAGGGGAAACCGGACGACTCCAACAAAAAAAGGCTGAATTTCTTCAGCCTTTATTTTGCAGAGGAGGAGGGATTCGAATAATTGGCCTTATTTGCTTGATAAACAGCATTTTGAGAGTGGATATTGGCGATAGGTCTCGATTTTTCTTACCCGTTTTTTTTACCGAAAATTGTGATGAACGGTAAGCGAGGGGATTCGAACCCTCGGTTCTAAAGGTGGAGTGATGAAATTTAAAAGTTTTTTCAATTATTGTTTTTTTGGAAATCCTCCTTGGCTTCTATAAGGTCTAACTTAATTAATTCCCAGTATTTTCCTCTCAAGCAAATGGGATCCGGTTCATCATCTGCTCGTGAGAATTCATTGAAATTCTGAAACAATAGCTCTTTATCATGGATATAGGGATATTTCTTTTGATGAAGTTCAATCAGTTGCTCTAAGGAATACTTACATAATAATTCATGAATATCCCAGAAGTCCTTTTTTCTGCCTCCTCTTTGAATGACGTCCATTTTCATTGCAGCAATCTCCCCGATACTTGCCAGTCTTATTCCTTCTATTTCGATTGAGTTTTCAAGAAAGGGCTCCGTATGGTATACATCAAGCTTGATGCTGTTGACCGGATCCTTTCCTATCAAATAGGATTTTCCGAATCCAATAGGTGCTTTGGTAGGAGGAGAAACGTAAGGGAAATTCCGGTTTAGAAATTGATAAATTTGTTCGAAGTCAATGGTTCCGTATGGAAGATCTGAGAATAAGTCAATGTCAACAGAGAGTCGATGACCAATTTGCAAACTCAAAGATGTTCCACCTACAAGTCGGAATTCGGCAAATTGAGGATTTGATAATAGTAGGAATAAACTCTCCTTCAAGATTCCGATTACGGTATTCCAATATAGACCGGAGCTCACAGGAGATCGGATTTTGTCAAAAGTCTTTGGTCATAGAATCTTTTGATTTCAGCCTTCTCTATTTCATTACCTCGCTCTTCAATCCGTTCTATGACAAATCTCTGGTTCTTTATCCAATCAATCTTGGTGATATCGGTGTCCCAGAAAAGTGCAGGCCTGAGTTTGCTCAAATCTGGGGTTTGCTTAGAATGCATTTTTGCTTTCTCAAGCTTGATGTCATGAAATGCTTGTAAAACCATTAGCGTACCTTCCTCCATACCCAAGGCCTCCTCAATCCTAATGGCTAAAGAAGGATTCATTCCTCTTTTCCCGTTTGTAATTGCACTAAGGGTCTGAGGGTATTCACCAATAGACAAAGCAAATGGCCCTTTAGCTATGCCGCGTTTTTTGAGTTCTCGCTCAAGGTAAAGTCCTGGATGGATACCTTTGATTTGCTGTATGATTGGATTCATTGAACAAAAATAAACAAAAATGTTTATATGAAAATGTTTTCTATCTAAAGAAGTCTTTAATTGAAGTCCTGTAAATCAGAGGTTTGTGTTTTACACTTAGAGCCAGTCTACACTTTAAATTTTTTCCAGTACTCAAATCAACTTCGAAAAGGAATTATTCAATGCCTTTAGCCTGGTCTGATACGTGTCAAAGTAAAGTTTCTTGCAGGTTTCGTCCAGATAGCTCCTTTCGGTCAAATCTCTAACTTCCGATTTTGGGGTGCGGAATTCATTCAAAATTTTGGCGAGTCTGGACTTAATCAGGCCAATTTTCAAACCAAATTCCCAAAAATCATCATAGGCCAAGAAGCCATTGGCTTCGAAACTTGTGGTGTAGTAGTCATCTTTAAACAAGCCATCTTTCAGCGCTAACTCAGGATCCTTGATATGTAGCCGCGTATTGATCAAATCATACGCTGGGCTGAGGACATAGTCCCCTTGGACAGTTTCCAGTAGACTGAAATTCTTCAAATGTGCGTCTCCGTTAGAAAACAGGAAATTGAAAACGACCTGTTTGTAGAATTCTTCCAAAGCCACCGGATATGCTACTACGTACTTCTTGATCAAATCGGCAATCGCTTCGTAGCTGGAATTGTACTTGAATTCTTCTCCATCAGTTTCCTTGGTTTTGCCTGCAAGTGTTGCGAAGTCTTCGACGCCAAGCTTTTTGCCGGTTTGTAAATCAATGTCAAATCGCTTGGTCAGATAAGCAGGTTCCCCATTTCTAAAAAAGATCAAGCCATTTTCTGCTGTTTTCAAACCATAGACTTGCTTTGCAATCTGCATGGTCAGATGTTCATTAGCGGGGACCATTTCGATCCGATCCATGTCTCGGGGAATCGGTTTAAGGATGTAGGTTCCTTTTTCTCCTTCTTTGGTCAGCCTAACCGATCCTTTACCCCAAATCGCAGAAAGCTTTTCCTGGGCTCCGGAAATAGAGATTCGTTTTCTGTTTTCCAGCATCTCTTCCATTTCGGATTCGTTGGTAGGCTGGTGACTTTCGTATGGAAGAAAACAGGAAGTCTTGCGTCCACCGAAAAGTTGCCGTAGTCCTAAAGGGCTGTATTGGTCAAATCCTTTGACAAGGGTAATCGGGCAAGAGTTCAGTTTTAATTCCATGGATTAGAGTTCTTTTAGCGTGACAGCCCCGATGGTGTCGGTAGTGGAAGTTTGGAGTAACAGGGAGAAAAAGTCGTTTTCATCAATCTGTAGCCTTCTGGCTTGAAGTTTCAGGTTTACACCTTCTGAAAGCATATTGAAGAAGAACGGGAATAAATATTCTGAAACAAATTCCTTTTGAACCTTGGGAAGGGTAAGGCTGATCGAGGGCTTGGAAGGATCACTAAGCCAAGCCACGTCATAGACGAATCGATACCGTTTTGGGCTTTCTTTGATCAAAAGTCCAACTTGCTCCCCATTTCGTAAGACCGCTGCCTTTCTCATCGGTCAGTTTTTTTAAGACCAAGACTGAGCTCCAACCCCAAGACTTCTGCCAGTTGGTTAAGGATTTTCACCGAGGGGTTAAACTCACCCCTTTCCAGCTTGTAGAGCGTGTTGATACTAACCTGAGCCATCTCTGCCAAGTCAGGCTGGGTTATTCCAAGTAGCTTTCTCCGTTCCCGAATAACAGTTCCGATTTCCTCAATTGTCATTATAATGTGAATTTTATGCTAATCTAATCTTGAAATATTTGAAATCAAATATAAATCACATTATAATGTGATAAATAGTAAAAATGGAATTATAGGAGTTGTTGGTTTTCACATTAAAATTTGATTTTTAATCTGTTCGGTGATTAATGGTTCCCTTAATCATTCTATGGACATTGTTTACGAGTAAGTTCAATGTGTGTAAAAGTATATAATGCTTAAACAGGTTATCATTTAGTACATGGTGTAAGGAAAAAATCAGTACTCTGTTGATAAGAATTTAAAGATTTTGGCATGGGAAAAGTTACAGAGGATGTGAATTTGAAATATATTAAAATCAGATAATTATTTGTAAAAATATCTATTTTCAATATATTATTTTAAATTTGTGAATTTTTATTTTATATAATTCTGATTTATTTCTATTTTTATGCTGTATCTAAAACAAATATGGTCATGCGAAAAGGACAACTACACTTTAATTATCAATTTGATTCCCCTTCAACTATGGAAGGTGTGAGCAAGTATATCAACCCAGTCACTACGAATCTACTTTTTAAGGATTTCAGTGAAGAAGCACCGGATGAATCAGAGAAAATAGGAGAAATAGTTTTTGACAGGGTTTTTACAGATCATATAATTCTTGATGAAAAATATACAGTCTTTGATGTTTTTGATGAAGATTCCGATTTCTATGCTACTTATGGTTTCAAGATAACAAACGGATATGAGTACCATAAATCGCTTAAAAACAGATGGAAGGATTTGGGGTATGGTGAAACTAATTTCATCTACATATATGAATATTGGCTTAAACCCGAATTTAGAGGCCAAAAAATCATGCTAAAAGCAATTTTAGATTTGATTGATCAATTCCAACGGGGTATAAGTCTATTTGTAATTATGATTAAACCAGTTTTGGAAAGTGAGATTTTAAGGTATCCAGAGGTTAATTATGAAATTGAAAAGCATCCAATCAGGAAATATGATGAAGCGTTGTCGGAACAAAAACTAATGAACCACTTGAGTGAAATTGGCTTTGAAAAAATAGAGGGATTTTCTGATCTAATGTTTCTTAATCCCAGTGAATTAGATTTCGAGGTTTATGAGCAGTTTGAACTGTCAAAAAGAATTGAAATTGTATGAGATTCAACTTAAAATACACTTTTAGTAGTGAATTCGGTAGAAAAAAAATCTAAAATTTTTTTTCTACCCCCCGAGGCTATGCCCCTATGGTGAAGTATACCCCCCTATGTTTTGGTCAGGAAAGTCCTTTCCAATAGTCAAAACATAAAAAAATGCTTCATGAAATTTAAGTGGTATGAGCTCTACGAAGAAATTGCTCAGCTGGGTGTTATCCTTTACAATTATTTTGAACCGGAGGATCCTCGATTTCAGCTTGTTGAAAACCTCATCAAAAGCAAGATTTCGCTAAGAAGAGGCAAAAGCAAATGGGAAATCTTTGAAGGTTTGAGTAGGGAGTTGGAAATGGATAATCATGAATTGAGTAAAGAGTTATTTGGGATTCTTATCAGTATGGATTCCAAAATCAATTCTCCGTGTAGAGTCATTCATGAGTCTGTTTTAGGCTTCGAAATGCCTGTGACAGGATCATTAATACTTCAGAGAAAAGACGAAGGGAGATTCTTATTGATAAAGCCGCGCCACAGGGCTTTGGTGAAAAATGAAGAGCTCCTTTACTCAAATGCTTTTCCGAAGATATATCCGGGGATATTCTTTCACGTGAGTCAAAAGTTAGTCAAACTCGATTCGGTCGAGCATTTGCTATTGTATTATATGACGAAAGTCAAGGATTTCGAAAAGTAATTTAAAATGGCTTCTCCGCTATCGGTGGAGCCATTTCACTTTTTGTGTGGTTACGAATGTCTGGAAGGGAATTGCCCAATCGATTATTCGAAGAGCTTCTTCAGTTCCTTCTTCTTGCCGAAGCTCAATCTCAAAGCACTGTATTTCTTTCACCTCTTGTGAGGGCAAGTTGGTGGTTTCCCATGCCAGCTCATGAGTCCACCTGATCTTTTCAATCTTATCGGTAATAAGCCTTTTCTGTTGGCCAGAACAGTAATGATCAAAGGCATTTTTGGGGATTACTTTGTTGACCAGGGTTGGCTTGGGTAGTTGGCTGTACCAGACCATTTACTTCACGATCAAAAATGAAATCAATGCAAAATCCTCAATGCCTTTGATCTTTAGCTGAAATCACATCATAAAATCAAAGCACTTCAACAATCTACTTCTCTGATTTCTGTACTTGGGATCTCCCATAAAGAATTGGTATCGAATCGATATTTCATGGGCACCTTTGGTTTGAGTACCGATGTTTGACACCATAAAATCATAGCTATAACCTATAACCATTCCTGTTTCCAATTTTAATCCGACCAAAAAGATGATCGAATCCTGATTGGGTAAGCCTCTCATCCCGGGGATTCCTCTGTAGCTGAGGCCGGTTATCAGTGATTTATAAAGGAGCTGAGTTCCAACGTCAAACTGTTGGAAAGGGCCTTGTTTCTTGAAATTGGCCATGGCAGATGCCATGTTGTCAAACTTCGATCCGAAGTATTGATTGGCTCCCAATGGAATATTCCAACCGCCATGAACACTCCATTTGACCGGCAAGTAACCTAATTCGTCATCCGGATAAAAGCTGATGCCCGGTTGATTCACATGATGAAAGGAAGAACCGAGCCAGAAATTTTCATTGTTCAGCAAGGCTCCAAATCCAATGTCCAAATAGGAATAGGGATCAAAATCCGGCACATTATCTATGGTCCCAGAATTTATGCTTCGATTGAATAGGTCTACTTGATCTCCAAAAACCAAATTGTCCAAATCAGCACTTCTTCTCACCAAAGAGGCCTCGGTGCCAATCCTAAAATTCCATGATTCTGCAATTTGAAGGTTATAAGAGTAAAACGCAGATACATCCGTGGTATTTACCTTCATGTTCGTTTCCTGAAAACTGTTTACAGCAAGGCCTATCCCGCTTCTCAGATCAAAACTGTAGTGATCAAAGTAAGCGGAATACGCATTGAAGTCATGATCCAATCCAGGCCATTGTTTTCTGTAATTCAATCCAACTCTGGAAAGCTCTGTGCTTCCCGTAAGCGCAGGATTCAAATATAGGGGGGCTGCATAAAACTGCGAATAATGGAAATCCTGAGCACCAGCTTGAGTGACGACCCAAAGAATGACCGCGATTGTTCCAACAAGGTTTTTCATTTGAGTAGTAAAAAGAGGTCAGTCTGGGTTTGGGTTCTTCCGTCCAGCGTTTTGAATTTCAATTTGTAAACATAGTTACCGGGCAATCCTACAGCTTGGTTAATTTTGCCGTTCCATCCCTGGGAGTTGAGATCATCGGTGTAGAAAACAGTTTCTCCCCATTTATTGAGTACCCAAAACTCAAGTGATTCAATATTGATGAACTTGGGGAAGAAGTAATCATTGATCCCATCTCCGTTGGGAGTAAATACATTGGGCACAACCAGGTAATAATCGAATACAGAGATTTTCTTTTTGACCTCGGAAGCGCAACCAAAAATATCTGTGACTTTCAGAGTTACTTCGTATTCACCTTCAGCGGTGTAAGTATGTTTTGGATTTTCTTCAAAGCTTTCAGAACCGTCTCCAAAATCCCAGAAATAGGAGGTGATTTGGCCAAATGACTTATTCCAGAATTGAATTTCGAAATTCACCAGGTAGGAATTGTATTGCTCAAAAGCCGCAGATTCGATTTCGGCCTTAGGGATTACCTCAAGGCTTTCCACTTCGAATGATTCTTTTTTAATACAGCCCTTTCCATCAGTTACCACCACTTCATATAATCCCGGGGAGTCGGTAATCATTGTTTTTCCGTCTGGCGATATGTTCCCTCCAGACCATTTAATAGTGTAAGGCGCCACACCTCCAGTAACTGTTATTTGAACCTTTTCCTCAATCGACCTTGGATTGCACTGAACATTGGTTGATCTGAAACCTACGATGCTCAACGTTGGAGGTCTTTTGATTTCAAAAGACTGGTTGATGGAACATCCGGAAGCATCATTAACAGTCACAGCATATTGCCCTGAAGTTATCCCTGTTAAAACATCATTTGTACTTCCATTGCTCCACAGAATAGAATAGGGGGGCGTTCCACCAGTTATTCCTAAGCTGATTTCCCCGCTTTGAGTATTTATGCAATCCAGAGCGTCCGTTACTTTTGGTTCGATCTGAAGAAGTGCAGGCTCAACAATATTGAATTCACTTCGGATTATGCAGTCTGTTTCATCTCTAACGGTAACCCCATAAAATCCTGAACTCAGATTGAACAGGTTTTCAAGCTCGGCTCCGTGATCCCATCGGATGGTAGTTTTTCCCACCCCTCCTTTAAGGTTAAGTTTAATCGAGCCATCTTTTTTTCCAAAACAGGAAATTTGTTTTACTTCAGGAGTTGTCTCGAAAAGGGGAGCATCAACTATGGTAATGGTTTGAGTTCGTGTACAGCCGCTTTGGTCTGCGACCGTCAAGGTATAATCTCCCGGCCCCAGATTGTTGAAAGAGCTTTGACTTGAGCCAAATGACCAAGAGATAGTATAGGGAGGCTGCCCACCACTTACATCCAAATCAAGGGCGCCATCATTCGCTCCATAGCAACTGATGTCTGTTTTTTTATAATTGATAACTAATGCCGCAGCAGGTTCCGTTAATTGAATTCCAGAAAGAATTTTAAAGCAACCATTTGCATCGCTGATTTTTACCTCGTAAGTGCCAGCTGGAATCCCGGATAAATTTTGTGAGTTGGCTGGAATTGGATTTCCATTTCTCTTCCATTCAAATTTGTAAGGCAGGGAACTTGTTCCTCCAGAAACCGAAATATCAATTGCTCCCGACTCGTCTCCTGCACAGAGGATATTCTTGGTTGATATCACATTGGCTACAACAGGTAGTGGTTCGGTTATTTGATAGGTTTTCGAAATAGAACAACCAAACTGGTCTGAAATACTGACTTGATAGGTACCGGGATTGAGATTAGATAAATCTTTTGAGCTTGAATTGAAACCGGCAGGCCCAGTCCAGGAATAAATGAAAATTCCATTTCCTCCGGATGGGTTGAGTTTGATGAACCCATCATTCGCCCCTGAACAGCTAATACCAAATCCATTGAAATTTGAAACCTCATCGGTAATAGTAATCGAAGGATTAACAGTGATTCGGTATGTCTTTGGTACTCCTGAGCAAGTACCGCCTGAGCTGGTACTGACGCTCACCTGAAATTCAAGAGTGATCGGCTGATTGGTCGGATTAGTTAAGGTTTGCGCGGGTAGTTGATTTCCTGTGCCTGATGCTAACACCCCAGCAACCCCTTTTGGATTAACAGCCCAGGAGAAACTCGCTCCAGCCACGTCCGAGGTAAATACAACCATTTTTGAGGTACCACCAGTACAAAGCGTTTGATCGGATTCTGAGAAAATTATGGATGGAGCAGGTTGAACGGTTACCTTGAGTTCAAATGAATTTCCAGAGCAAGATCCAAGAAACGGCGTAATTGTATAAATGATATCCAGTGGAGCATTTGTAGTGTTTTGAAGTTGTTGTTTGATGGAAGTCGCGGCCTGAATTGAATTACTTGCCCCGCTGATTCCAGAAGGTGCAGCTACAGTCCAGGTAAAAGTTGATCCAGTTATATTGTTTGCGGGTTTGAAATCAAATGATTGATCGCTGCAAATCGACAGATTTTCATTAGTGTATACTGGAGCAGGATTGACCCTAATGATATATTTGGCAGGGACAACTGTGCAATTACCCTGTGAAGAATTGGAAATTAGAGCGGTATATACCACATCAATTGGCTTTCCAGTTGTATTGGTGAGGGTTTCGGCAGGGATTTGAACAGTTCCGCTTGGGGTAACTCCCACAGCTCCATTGGCTGCTGAAGTCCAAGTAAAGGTCTCTCCGGAAGGAATTGTTGTGAGATTTACCGCTTTGGTGGTTTCTCCAGAACAAATTTCCTGATTTGGAATATCGAACTGGATGATTGGAGCGGGAATTACCTTTATCTCTACCTCATCAGTAGAAATACAATTGGTCGCTTGATCTCTTACCGTCAGTTTATATACTGTAGTTTGATTGGGCTTTACTGTTGGTGTGGCTGTATTTGCCCCTGTGATAGTAGAGGTAGGTGTACTGGTCCACTGGTAGGTGTATGGCCCTGTCCCTCCTGATGCAATTCCTGTTAATTTGATTTCTTCTCCATTACATATTTCGGCATCAGGTCCAGCATTGGCTACTGGAAGCTCATTTATTGTAAAAATTTTCTCTGTGGTAGTTGATCCGCAGGAAGAGATGACTTCTAAGGTGATTTTTTTGGGTCCTGGAGTAGAGAATGTAACTGGGCCTGGATCTAAGCTTGAAGAAGTTGCAGGAACACCTCCTTCAAAGGTCCATTTGTAGGTTGGAGTACCAGAATCACAAACTCCCACGGTTGCTTTTGGAGTTATAGTTGCAGGCCCGCAGCTGTTCGGAATGCTGTTAATACTTACTGTTGGAGGCGCGGTTACAGTAATTTTTTCTTCCTTAAATACGGAACCACAGCTTGCGGCAATTGTAAGCCGGATGGTGTAAATGCCTGGATTTTTAAAAAGGAAGCTTGGGCTCTCTGAGTTTTTGTTAGAGCCTCCTGCAAATTCCCAGTCAGAGGTAGTGCCACAGGTTCCCTTTGTATATGCAACGCTCCATGTAAATGTGTTGGTATTAGTTGATCCACAGGCTCCCAAGATATTTGAAGTGTTTGTAGCCTTGATAGTGGCTGGACCACAGACTTCGGTTTTTTCTAAGGTGAAGGAGGATATGGGTTTAGGGATGACGCAAATGGTTTTTGTCGTCTCCTCTAAGCCACATTTATTTCCTGTAATTAGTTTGATAGTGTAAGTTCCAGGGGTTTGAAAAACGGGATTTATTATTTTTGATCCAGAGCTCCAAGTGTTGGGATTTGTAGCAATTGGTCTATCTCCCAATGCATTGGAAGCAAGCGTCCATCCAGTGGCAGGTGAAATTTCCCAAACAAACTTGCCCGTATCTGAACAAGACCCACTATTTGAAGCGTCAACAAACAAATCAGAAATGTTTTCAATTATCGTAGGCTGATCCACGCATACAGGTGCTTGAGGTACCTTGATTTCAGGTTCTACAGGTTCAGTCACATAAATAGGCTCAACTTGCGCTACTGAAGATTCACATGGATTTGTAGCAAGGATTTTAACAGCAAAGTAGTTTTTGAATGTTGAATTGGATAATGCTCCACATGAAGTTTTTTCATAAATATGGGTCACAGTCGCAGGAGGTGGATGAGTGAACACCTGATCAGGAGTCCCATCAGAAAATGACACTTTATAAATCGTTCCTACCGGATTATTTTCTGTACCTGTAACTGTAAATGTGAGAGGCTCACCTGTGCAGATATTTGTGTTTCCTGGGGTTGCCAGT
The DNA here is from genome assembly GCF_003253485.1 of Algoriphagus aquaeductus. Taxonomy (GTDB): domain Bacteria; phylum Bacteroidota; class Bacteroidia; order Cytophagales; family Cyclobacteriaceae; genus Algoriphagus; species Algoriphagus aquaeductus. Next base: position 10,874 of record NZ_QKTX01000026.1, read on the forward strand.
CCCACAGCAGGATTTGAGCCAACAAAAACCCCAAATTTTCTGGTAACCGAACACCCATTTGCACTTTCTATCGTGTAGGTTACTTGATAGATCCCTCTTTTGTAAAAATGTTTTTCGGAAGCCCATTCGGTACTTATGAATAATGGACTCCCATCTCCCCAGTCAATAGTGTATTTTTTATTTGTTGATTTAGTGGTTGACTGGTTAAGGAATAGAAATTCAGTGTCTTGATTGGTACAAGAAACAAAATAGGGTAGGCCTTCAAAGTCTTTTGAGTTTTGATCACTGCCAACTTTTAAATCAGGTGTTTCCTTAATTTGAACTTGTTTGGAAGTATTTGCCGAAATTCCATTTTCTGTCACGGTCAGAGTTACAGTAAATGTCTTTGTTCCTCCCCCTACTGCGTTGAATGTGTGAGTTGGATCTTTCAAGTTAGAGATTGGTGATCCATCACCAAAATTCCAGCTATAGGTTAAGTCCGTGCCAGTAGATGTGTTAGTGAATTTTATCGGCTCATTCGCACAGACATTATTTGGTGAAAATGTAAAATCAGCTGTGGGAGCTTCATTTTGAGAATAAAGAATCGCCTGGAGAGAAGGTGCAAATCCTTGAAAAGAACCAATGGTTATCCCAACAATGAATGTTAAGAATAGCGCAAGGATGGCAATTTTTGGCAGTGAAAAATTTCTCATGCGAAAAATGGATTTAAAAAGCTTATTGTTTGAGCTCCCACGTTTTCAAAATCATGTTGAAAACTGATTGACTTTATGTTAGCCTTGGGCAAATAATCAGGTACCCGTTTAATTATAAGTCGCTCGCCAAACAGGTATTTCTTTACCCTTGGAAAAGATTCTAATTCTTCTTTTCGAAAAAACTTTCCATACGAATTTTTAAGAGCCTCAAAAATGGCATTATCAAAAAGCTTCATTAATTCCTTAAAGTGATTATAGTTGGAAGGTAGTAGAAAAAACAAGCATCTCCAACTTATCCTTTTTAGGAAGCGAACTTTGCCACTAATTGTCGTTGATTTTCAATTATGGGTAGTTTCAACCTTGATTTTTGCAGTTCATAGTTAAATTGGTTTTTGATACCGTTTATATAGAATTACTAAGACTGGTTTTTACTTTCCGCATATTCCTATATTTTTAACTGAGTTTTTCGCAATCAATTTTTGTTTCCATGCAAGCATTTGAGGTTCATAAAAAAATCGTAAAGGACTATAAAGATTACCTTAAGAGTTTCAATATCATCAAAGATCAGAGAATCAATAAGGTAGTTGATGAAGCCTTCAAGAAAGACGAATATATTCCTGAGCCTCTTATCCAATTCAATCCCTCATTCAGAAAGGCAGCATCTCTCGAAAGCTTGGTAAATGAGGGAGTTCTTCATCCGGAATTGAATCGGGTTTTTAAAGGCTTTCAACTTTACACCCATCAGGAACAGGCTATCCGAAAAGGAGCTTCAGGAAAGTCATTTATTGTTACTTCAGGAACCGGTTCTGGAAAATCACTGACTTTTTTGGGTACTATTTTCAATCATCTTTTTAGAAATCCGGGAGGAAAAGGGGTCAAGGCAATATTGGTTTATCCAATGAATGCGCTAATCAATTCCCAAGAGGAAGAGATTAAAAAGTATGCACTTAACTATGGCCCAGAATTTCCAATCACATTCAGAAAATATACAGGCCAAGAATCATCTAAGGATAAAGAGGAAGTAGAGTCTGATCTTCCTGATATTCTGCTCACTAACTACATGATGCTGGAGCTCCTACTTACCCGAGGGAAAGAAGAGTCAATCCGGAAATCCATTGCTCAAAACCTGCAATTCTTGGTTTTTGATGAGTTGCACACCTACCGAGGGAGGCAAGGTGCAGACGTTTCTATTTTGATCCGTAGATTGAAATCCTTATGTGCCCATGAAGTAATCTCCATTGGTACTTCTGCAACCATGGCATCAGGTGATCACATTGCTGATGAGAAGCAAGTTGTAGCCGATGTGGCAACCGAGATTTTCGGAGAAAAATTTGAGACGGATCAAATTATAGGTGAGACACTGGAAACCGTAACGGATCTTTCTTGTAAGCTGCCGGCACCGCTGGATTTACAGGAAGTGATGACAAGAGAGGTTGACAAAAATGAGTCTGAGGAAGACTTTAGAAAGCATCCCTTCGCGATCTGGTTGGAACGTGAAATTGCCTTGTTCTTTAACTCTGACGGAACGATAAAAAGGGCTAAACCTAAGTCCCTGAAGGAAATTGTGGCTAAGCTTTGTCAAGCATCAAAAATCGAAGATGAAGAACGATGTTTGGAGTATTTGAAAAAGTTCTTTGAATGGTCAGAGGCATTGAACATTAAGAATTCCTCTAATCGCCAATCTTTCCTGCCTTTCAAAATTCATCAATTTATTTCCCAAACAGGGAATGTCTATGTCACCCTGAATTCTCGGAAATGCAGAGAAATCACCTTGGAGGATGGACGATACATCAAAGAGGGAGATGAAGACCGTTACATCTTTCCTGTTTTATTTAGCCGATATTCCGGAGTGGATTTTATCTGTGTGAAAAAGAATTTTTCTGAAGGGAAATTTGAACCTCGTGAACCGGATTCTTTACCTGAAAAAATCACCAAAGACAGTCTGAAAGGAGACAAAGAAGAAGGACGGAGTAAACGGATTCTGAAAGAAAGTGACTTTGAACAGGGATACCTGATCCTCCCTGAGAAGGATGAAGAATTATGGAATTCTGATATGATCGATTCTCTACCAGATACTTGGTGGAAAGAAAAAAAGGGAGTGATCACCCTTGATAATTTTTACGAATTTCGGGTTCCTCAAAAGGTCTATTTCAATTCGGACGGCCGATTTTCAAATGATCCGGAAGCAGGGCTGGATTTGACTGGTTGGTTTGTATCGGCTCCCATGCTTTATGATCCAACATGCGGAGTGGTTTATGATCCAAGGACCCGAGAAAACACCAAATTGATGAAGGTGGGAAATGTAGGGAAGAGTACAGCTACCACTATTTCCACATTCAGTATCCTCAAAGCTCAATATGATCAAAAGGTCAAAGTCTCGGATCAAAAAGTAATGAGCTTTACGGATAATCGTCAAGATGCTTCCCTTCAGACAGGTCATTTCAACGACTTCCTGATGATCGGGCGTTTGAGATCTTCCATTTACCGGGCTCTGAAAACTTCAGAAAATCAAATGCTCCACATGGATACCATATCAACAGCGGTATTCAAAGAGTTGAAATTGGCAGAGGCAGATTATGCTCGAAATCCTTCCTCAAATCCTAAATGGCCAGATGAGGAAAATGAAAAGGCTTTGATTGATTTTCTCAAAGTCAGAATTCTCTATGACCTAAGAAGAGGTTGGAGATATAATACCCCTAACCTTGAGCAGTGTGGACTTTTGGATATCACCTATTCACGACTTCAGGAATACTGTGAAGAAGCATCATTTTTTGAGAGAGACGAGTTATTGTCCATCATGTCTCCTGCTGAGCGACAGAACTTTGTACTTCAGGTTTTAAATTATTTCCGTACAGCCTATGCATTTAATTACTACCTGCTGGATGAGGATAAGCGTCAAGTCTTGGAGGAACGACTTAAGCAAAAGCTGAACTCAAACAGTGAATGGTCATTAGAACAGGATGAGCGTTTGGAGAGACCTCCGGTTTTGGTTTATGAGCGAATAGGTAAAATCAAGAAGGGCGTTTATACCGAAAGTATTGGTCCTACCAGTAACTTGGGCAAATACATCAAAAGGGTATTTGCCAAAAAAGCCCTTCCTCCGATCAAAGGTTCTGACTTAGGGGAGTACATTAAAAAACTCTGCAAGACGCTTCAAGACGGCCATTTCCTTTCCTCGGTTGAGATTCAAGGGGAAAAAGGCAAGACGTTTGGCTATCAGCTAAAGGTGGATAAAATCATCTGGAAGCTGGGTGATGGAGAAAACGTACTTACAGATGAGGTCAGAATCAATATGACCGGGGAAGAATTGAAGATTAAGCCTAATCATTATTTCAAACTATTCTACCAGCAGGATTTCAAGTTATTCGACAAATTTTTCAGAGCTTCCGAGCATACTGGTCAGATTTCTTCATCAGATCGAATTGAGCGTGAGGATAAGTTTCGATCTGGTGAAATCTCTGCTTTGTATTGCTCACCAACCATGGAACTGGGTATTGACATCGCCAATCTGAATATTGTCCACATGCGAAATGTGCCGCCAAACCCGGCTAATTACGCTCAACGAAGCGGACGTGCAGGAAGAAGTGGACAGACAGCTTTGGTGTTTACCTATTGTTCTAACACCTCACCACATGATCGACACTTTTTCAAGAATTCGATCGACATGGTCGCAGGCTCGGTGAAGGCTCCACGGATTGATTTGCTCAATGAAGAGCTGATCATCAGTCATTTTAATGCCTATATCTTCATGCATCTTGGACTGACTTCCATCAACAGTTCAGTTCGGGATTTCTTGGATTTGGAAGAGAAAAAAAGCTTACCCATTAAATCCAAAATTGCAGATCATTTCAAAGATCAAAAACTCAACTTCCAATCCGTCTGGATTGAGGGATTCAAGAAAGTAATTAATGATAAATACGAGAAACTATCTGAATCAAAATGGTTTGGAGATGAGTGGCTTCAGGTAAGAGCAAACCAGTTTTTTTCTGACTTAGACCGAAGCTTTGACCGTTGGCGAACCTTGTTCAGGAATGCAACCAAAATGGTGGAAAAAGCCACTGCGGTAATGAATGATCCTACTTATGGAAGGGAAAGCAAGGAGTCTCGGGAAGCTAACAGGCTCTTGAATATTGGCCGAAGACAACGCGATTTATTGCTCAACGAACAGCAGGGAGGATTCAGGAATGACTCCGAATTTTATGTCTATCGCTACTTGGCAGCGGAAGGATTCTTACCGGGATACAATTTCACAAGACTTCCTGTCCGGGCATTTATCGGAAAGCGAAGTCAGGACGAAGGCACATTCATTTCCAGACCTCGATTTATCGCCCTGAAAGAATTTGGCCCGGGGAACTTGATCTATCACAATGGTGGGAAGTTTAGAGTAACCCGAATGCAGCTGTCGGATTCAGATGCCAGATTGGAGAAGATTAAGATTTCCACTAAGACTGGATATGCATGGCTGGGGGAAGAGGGGACAGCCATAAATAATGACCCAATTACCCATGAAGCATTAAAAGGTCAGACCAATGCCCAGACGTATTCGAATATCCTGGAATTGGTAGAATCGGATACTTGGCCACAGGAAAGGATATCCTCTGAAGAAGAGGAAAGACTTTCATCAGGGTATGAAATCGAGCAATATTTCAACTATCCCAAAGGAATCGAATCCACTCAAAAGACCATACTCAAGGCCTCAGGAGCAGATTTGATGAATATTTTATTCTGCCCTGCAACGCAACTCATTCAGGTAAACAAAAAATGGAGATCCTCCAAAGAGGAGGAAGAGGAAGAATCTGGATTCCTGATCGGGAGAGTAAGCGGTAAGTGGTTGAAAAAGTCGGATTTGGAACTTAAAGAAGATCGCGAAAAGGATCCATCAAGCTATATCCACCTTTATACTACTGATACAGCCGATTCCCTGTATTTGCAGCCTATAGAAGCTTTGGGTTTGGATGAGGATGGAGTAATCTCTTTGACATTTGCCTTGAAGCGGGCCATCGAGCAGGTATTCCAGATTGAGGAATCAGAAGTGGGCGTTTGGTTTATGGGAAGTAAGGAGTCTCCCAATATCCTTGTCTATGAAGCTGCAGAGGGTAGCCTTGGCATCCTTTCTCAAATTACCCAAGATCCGGAAAGACTCAAAGAGGTATTTCGGGTAGCTTACCAACTGATGCACTTTGATCTGGAAACCAAAGCAGATCTTGCGCCTGACAAGCCAAAGGCGAGCTACGATGATTTGCTATCCTATTACAATCAGCGCTACCATGAGAAATTAAATCGACATAGTATTCGAGCCGCTTTGGAAAGATTGATGATCTGTGAGGTGGACAATACCGGTTCAGGTAATAGTGGTCATTCAGATAGGGATGGTCATTATCAGGAATTGATCGCGAGGTATGACAAAAACTCAGAACTGGAGCGAAAGCTGATCGAATACCTTTATTCCAATGATTACATCCTTCCTGACAAAGCTCAGGTCAATCTGAGTAAGCAGCTTGGCTTTTATATCAGTGCAGACTTTGTGTTTTTGAACACCGATAAAACCATCAAATCAGTCATCTTCTGCGATGGTTCGGTGCATGATCGTGATCAAGTCAGGGAAGATGACAACCATAAGCGGACCATATTGAAAGATACTGGAATAGATGTGATTGAGTGGCATTACACCGAATCTGTTGCAGATTTGGTCAATCGTAGAAAAGACGTTTTTAGAAGATTATGATAGTGAAAGAAAAGCCGTCTCCCGGGAAACTGATCTCTCTTCGAGGAAGAGAATGGGTGGTGCTTCCTACGGATGATGAGGAAATATTGAAAGTGAAACCATTGGGGGGCTCTGACGATGAGGCAACGGGGATTTATTTGCCGTTGATGGTCCCTGAAGATCATTGGAAAGAAGCCACTTTTCCAAGGCCTGAAAGCGGTGACTTGGGCGATTTTGAGACAGCCAAATTACTTTTTGAGGCATCAAGACTTTCATTCCGAAATGCCAGTGGGCCTTTCCGTGCCATGGGTAAGCTTTCTTTCCGGCCAAGATCCTACCAGATAGTTCCGCTGGTCATGGCGCTTAAGCAGGATGTAGTTCGCCTTCTGATTGCGGATGATGTCGGGATCGGTAAGACGGTAGAAGCACTGATCATTCTTCGAGAACTAATCGAGCGGGGTGAAATCAAACGATTTGCGGTAATCTGCCAGCCCCATCTGTGCGAGCAATGGCAGAAGGAACTCAAGGACAAATTGGATATGGATGCCGAAATCATCCGAAGCAGTACGGTTTCGTCCTTGGAGCGAAAGCTGGTCAATTCAGACAGCATCTTCAAGGCTTTTCCCTATCAGGTGATCTCCATTGACTACCTGAAAAACGACCGCAGAAAACCCATTTTCCTGAATGACTGTCCTGAATTCCTGATAGTGGATGAGGCGCACACGGCTACCAAACCTGCCGGAGCGAGTTCACCATCCCAGCAGCAACGCTATCATTTGCTTCATGATTTGGCGAAAAATCCCAATCGGCACATGATCCTGCTCACTGCAACTCCCCACAGCGGGAAGGATGAAGAATTTCAATCCTTGTTGGGTTTGCTTCGCCCAGACTTCGAAAAGCTCGCCATGGACAATTTGGAGCAAAAACATAAGGAGCAAATTGCCAAGCATTTCATTCAGAGAAAGCGGGAGCAAATTCGCAAATGGTTGGGAGAAGATACTCCATTTCCTAATCGTGATACACGCGAAATTGCATATCAGCTGTCGCTCGATTACAAATACTTTTTCAATGAAGCCCAAAATTTTGCCCGAGGACTGACCAAAGGAGCAGAGGAGCACAAAGGTCTGAAAGGGAAATACTGGGCAGCTTTGGCACTGCTCAGAGGAATCATGTCCTCTCCGGCAGCCGGATTAGAAATGCTTCAGGGAAGAATCAACCGATCCACAGAAGAGGATGGAGTTGCCTACGAGGAGAACCCGGTGATCGAGCGACTGGAAGAAGATACCGATTCCACTCAAATGGAACTTCTGGAGCAGGCAGGTCTTGCCCAATCCGAGGTGGAAATTCTTAAAAGTCTCGCCTCCGATCTTGAAAAGCTCTCAGGAATCAAGCAGGATCTCAAAGTAGCTGAAGCCCTAAATCAGGTCAAGACACTTCTCAAAGGAGGATTTAACCCTATCATATTCTGTAAATACATCGCCACAGCTAAGTATGTGGCAGAGGTACTTCGAAGTGAGCTTCCAAAAAGTATCGAGATTCAAGCCATCACTTCTGAGCTTCCTGATGAGCAACGCAAGGAAAAGATTGAAGCCATGGGCCAATCTGAGAAACGGATTTTGGTGGCTACGGACTGCCTGAGTGAAGGGATCAATTTGCAGGATCAGTTCAATGCGGTGCTGCATTACGACCTCCCTTGGAATCCCAACCGACTCGAACAGCGGGAAGGCCGGGTGGACCGATTTGGTCAAAATAGTCCTGAAGTCAAGACATGGTTACTATGGGGAGAGGATAATCCCATCGATGCAATTGTACTGAAAGTCTTGATTCGAAAGGTACGCGATATCCAAAAGTCCACCGGAGTATCCATCAGCCTGGGTGAAGACAATCGGTCTATTATGGATGCGGTATTGAATGAGGTTCTTCTTGATCCTCAAAAGGCGCTCAAGGTAAGCCAAACCAGCATTGACTTTGGTCCGGATTACCATCAGGCGATGATCACCCGAGAACTGGAAGCTGCCAAGGAGAAAGCCAAAAATCTCCGAAGCATTTTTGCTCACATGGCTATTCCTCAGGAAGAGATCGAAAATGATTTGAAATCTGTAGATGAGGCCATTGGGGATATCAAGTCTGTTGAAACGCTTGTGCTAAACGGAATCACGCATATGGGTGGAAGTGTACAATCTGATGGAGAAGGCTATAAAATTTTCCTTCAAAACCTTCCAGCGCATCTCAGAGAAACCCTCGGAACGAAAACGGATTACAGGGTGAGTTTCTATTCTCCCACCCCGGAAGGTTATCGCTACATCGGCCGAAATCACAAGTTTACCGAGCAGCTCTGCCAGTTCCTGTTGGCCTTGGCATTTGAGCAAAAGGGAGACTACGGGAAGGTGGCAAGATCATCGGTCATTCAATCCGATCGTGTGCAGGTTCAGACCACAGTCATCCAGTTTCGGGTCAGGAATGTGATCAAAGAAGTTCAGAGCAAAGTGGAAAACATCTCCGAGGAAATGTACCTCTGGGGCTTTGAAGGCAGTTCCTCCCAGGGGAATACCCTGACTTATGAGGTCTGTAAAAGCCTGCTCTTTGAAGCGGAAAGTATCCAAAATCTTTCTTTGGAGCGACAGCAGGATGTATTCCAAAATCAGGTAAAGCTTTTTGATGAGAAGCTGGATCAGTTTAAGCAGGTAGCGGAAGATCGGGCAGTAAAGCTGGTCGAAGCGCATGGCCGATTTAAGACCTTGGTAGGTGGTAAACGCTACGAAGCAGTGCATCCGATTTTGCCCCCTGATATTTTGGGAGTCTATGTCTTCCTGCCTCAACCCAAGAAAATTACATTAGACTGAGATGGCGCTTCCGATCAACATAGCTGATTTGATTCAAGGTCGTGCCGTCGAGTCCGATAGGATCGAGTATAAGCAAGGCTGGAATCCCGGGCCTATCTACCGTTCGATTTGCGCTTTTGCCAATGACTTCGACGACATCGGGGGAGGCTATATCCTTGTGGGAATTGCTGAGGAGAATGGCCGACCTGTCTTGCCTCCAGTGGGTCTAAATGACGATGAGATCGATGGGATACTCAAGGAAATGGTCTCCTTCAACAATCTGATCAATCCTGCCCATCATCCCAAAATCAGCGTAGAAGAAGTTCAGTCCAAAAAGATCCTGGTGATTTGGGCGTTTGCCGGCGACAACAGACCCTACGAGGTGCCGGATGAAATCAAGGCCAAGGAAAAGAAATACAATTACTACATCCGTTACGGTTCCAGTTCGGTCAAGCCCAGCAAAAGCCAAAGGGAAGAACTGATTGCCCTCAGTGGAAAGACGCCATTTGATGATCGACCCAATACACAGGTAAGCTTTGATGAGATCTCCCTGACCTTGCTGCGGGATTACCTGCGAAAGGTGGAAAGTAAGCTTCTGGACTCCATGGATTCCTTGACCAAGGAACAGCTGCTCTCTCAGATGCAATTGCTGTACGGGCCGCCGAAAAGACGTCATCCCAGGAATGTCGCCCTGATGATGTTTACCGATAATCCGGAGAAATACTTCCCCTATTCCCGGGTGGAAATTGTCCATTTCCCGAACGGAGAGGCAGACCCGGAGTTTTTTGAGGCTCCGAATATTTCCGGAACGGTGGATTATATGATCACCCGAACCCTGGACTACCTTCGGATTAATGTATTGAAGCAAATGACCCGTAAGATCAAAGGTCAAGCGGAGTCAGTCCGTGTTTGGAACTATCCCTATGAAGCACTGGAAGAAGTAATCGCCAATGCGCTGTATCATCGGGACTACTTGACCCGCGAACCGGTTGAGATCAGGGTTTATCCCGATAAGTTGATCATACTGAATTATGGTGGCCCTGATCGTAGTATCAAGCTAACCGAGTTTCAAAAGGGCAGTGTATTTCCGAGAAGGTATCGAAACAGAAGATTGGGTGATTTTCTGAAAGAGCTTGATCTCACCGAAGGGAAAGCCACGGGAATTCCGACCATCCGAAGGGTAATGCAAACGAATGGTTCACCCATGCCGGAATTTCTAACCGATGAGGAACGGAGTTTCTTTCAGGCAAACCTCCCTGTTCACCCATGGTTTTTGGAAGACAGGTTGGAGATCAAAGATCAAATCGAACAGCAATCTGACCACACAATAGGTGGTCCAATAGGTAGTCCAAAAGGTGGTCCAATAAATAGTCTAATCCATTTGACTGAACGGCAGGCACAGATTCTGGATTTGTTGAAAAACAATCCCGACTTGACCAAGCGAAGGATTGCCGTGCTGCTCGATATCAACGTTTCAACGGCGCAGGAGCACCTCAATGGCTTAAAAAGACTGGGGGTTATAGTGCGTATAGGCGGAAAAAGGGGCTTTTGGCAAATTATGGAGATTTTAGGGCAGCGCGAGGATGATGCTAAGAAAGTGGAAGGCCCCCATACAATACCCATACAAAACCCCATACAATCAGGCGATGAACCCGGCATAATGCCCCATCCAAAACCCACCCAAAAACCCACCCAATCAGGTAATGAACCCGGCATAATACCCCATACAATACCCGGCATAATCGACCTGCCCGAGAAGCAAAAGGAACTATTGGAATACTTGCTTGAAAACCCCAAGTCTTCGATCAAGGCAATATCCGAGCAATTGAATATTCATTTCTCTACGGTAAGAGAACATATAGATAAGCTCAAGGAAAAAGGCGTATTGAAGCGGGAGGGAGGTACTCGAGGTTATTGGCGAGTAACTACCAATGATCCTGAATGAGTTCGGAAGAAATCAAATTCAGTTCGGAATAAATAGTCAAAAAGTTCGGAGTAAAGTTCGGAGTAAAAACAACCCAAAATGACACAGATCATACAACAACTTGGTAAAGACCTGGAGGAAGACCTGAAAAAAGCCCGTGAGATATGGGTGGCTGTTGCGATGATTTCCAAGAAAGGAATGAATTTTTTGACTAAGTCAATGACGGACGCAAAAGTCAATATCGTTGTTGGCATTGATTTGCCTACTCCCCCGGATGTTTTGGATGAGCTATATGATCTCGATCAAAATTCCAACCAATGGAATGTATGGCTCAAGGATAAGGGCTATTTCCATCCAAAAGTCTATGTTTTGAAGTTTTTCAATGGAAGGTTTGCTGCTTATGTGGGTTCGGGAAACCTTACATGGGGAGGATTGCATGACCATCATGAAATTGGGGTTCGGCTAACTGACCAAGAGGCATGTTCAAATCTCATTGAAATATTTCATGATTACTGTGAATCCACAGAAAGCATCAAGTTGACAGAGAAATGGCTAATTGATTATCGGAATAAATTCGTTTTGAGATCAGAGTGGCTTAAGAAAAATGAAATTCAGAATGAAGAATTGAAAGCTTCGGCAAGGACTACTTCGCAACGAGAGAAAAACTTGGAAATAGAATCAAGCTTGAGGAGAAAGTTTGTCAAGGATTTGACCGCCTACAAAAACAAAAATTATTACACTGAAACAGTTCAGTGGAGAAAGGGAAAATTGGTTGAGCTAAGAAAATCAGTTGATTGCCCTAAGTTCGAAAATGTCGATTTGGATTCCTTCTATAAAATAAAAACGATGGGAAGTTTTAGACAAACCTATAAGGCAGGTATTAAGTCTGAAATGGAGAAATTCAAAAAAATGCTTCATTATTTATCCGATAGCCAAGTTGACCTTTCAGAAAGATTTGATGCGGCATACGATGGCGATCTAAAAATCAAAGGAATTAGCTCTGCCTTTATCTCAAAGATTCTCACTATTTGCGACCCGATAAACTGTTGGGTTGAAAATGAAAAATCCAGAAGTACCTTGGCCAACTACGATGTAACGCTTCCAAAAGGAATGACCCCCGGCCAAAAATACAAGGCAAAAGCCCTCTTCTTGAAGAGTGTATGCGAAGAAGCAGGCATTCCAGATATGACCATTCTGGATGCATTTTTATACGACAACGCTGAATAAATACTGATTCATGACCTTCCCCAGCATAACCATACAAGGTACTATTGTTTCCGGTGAGATTCTGGACAAGATCACCTCGGAGGATATCAAGTATCAGACCCCGGAATCCTTTGGGCTGGCCAAGAATATCAAAGTCCGGGATGAGATCGGTCTGGCTTGGGCTTCTGCCCGGGGTTACTGGCAGGCCTTCAAACTCAGAAGGGAGCGCATCGCCGAGGAAGAGAGCGGCACTACCGAGACCCGTAATTTCTGGATGCTGCCTTTTCTGCTCACCTTGGGCTATGAGGTGGACAAGGCCAATGCCGTCAATCTCGACGGCAAAACCTACGCCATCAGCCATCGGGCTTCCAACCTTTCGGGATTCCCCGTGCACATCATGGGTATCAATGATAGTCTGGACAAGCGCCGGGAAACCAGCGGACCGAGGCTTTCTCCCCATGCTTTGGTACAGGAATACCTCAACAAGACGGACGACTACCTCTATGCCTTGGTCACCAATGGCAAGCAGCTTCGACTCCTGCGCGATGCTACCCGATTGGTTCGATTGACCTACCTGGAGTTTGATCTGGAGAAGATGATGGAAGAGGAGCTTTTTGCGGACTTTGCCGTGCTCTACCGTGTCCTGCATGCTTCCCGCTTGCCCAAGGAGAAATCCGGTGGTGAAGAGTCCATCATCGAGTTTTACCATCAGGAGTCTTTGGCTTCGGGCACCCGTATCCGGGAGAAGCTATCCGAAGCGGTTGAGAGCTCCATCAAGCGTCTGGGAAATGGCTTTCTCAAGCATCCGGAAAACCATGAGCTTCGCGCCATGGTGCAGGCGGGAGAGCTTTCGGGCAAACAGTATTACCTCTACCTGCTGAGGCTGATTTACCGATTCCTGTTCCTGCTCGTGACGGAAGACCGCAGCCTGGTCTATCCGGAAAAGCGGGATGCCGAACTCACCCGACTGCGAAAGATCTACTATGACTTCTACAGCATGGATCGGGTTCGCAAGCTGGCTCTTCGCAAGATCTTTGTGGAAGGGGCCAAGCATGACCTTTGGGAAAATATCAAGATCACCTTCCGCCTCTTTGAAGCGGCCAAGTATGGAGAAAAACTGGGGATCAAGCCGCTTGGTTCGGGGATATTCCATCCTTCTGCCTTGGGTGCGCTGAGCGAAAGTCTGCTGAAAAACGAAGACCTGCTCTTTGTGATCCATCGCCTCTGCTACTTTATGGATGAGGATCGCAAGCAACTCGTCAAGGTCAACTATGGGGATCTGGATGTGGAAGAGTTTGGTTCCGTCTATCAGGGACTTTTGGAGTTTGAGCCGGTGTTTTCCGAACTGGATACGGCGCCAAGCTTCGGCTTTGTGGCGGGAACGGAGCGCTCTTCCTCAGGGTCGCACTATACGCCAGAGGAACTGGTCCGTCCGCTGATTCAGCATTCCTTGGAGTACATCATTCAGGACTGTATCGAGAAGCCTGAGGAAAGGCTAAAGCTTAGCACACCCAATGCTCCCAAGCCTACCCTTCAGGAAAAGGCACTGCTGGCCATCAAGGTCTGTGACATTTCCTGCGGAAGCGGGCATATCCTGCTATCTGCTGCGCGTAGGATCGGTACCGAACTGGCCAAGATCCGAACCGGCGAAGATCAACCAACTCCAACTGCCATGAGGCAGGCGGTGCGGGATGTGATCCGGGAGTGTATCTATGGGGTGGATAAGAATCCCCTTGCCGTCGAACTCTGCAAGGTCGCCCTATGGCTGGAGGCCCACAATCCGGGCGAACCGCTGAACTTCCTCGATCACAAGATCAAGTGCGGTGATGCCATCGTCGGACTCGCCCACAAGGAAGAACTCGAGCGGGGAATTGCAGATGAAGCCTTCAAAGCCCTGCCTGGAGATGATAAGACGATCGCTACCGGCTTCCGCAAGCGAAATACGGAGGAGCGAAAGCAAAAAGACCAGCTCACCATGGACTATTTCACGGATGTGAATGAGGCGGTCAACAAAGCCATCGAACAGTTCCAACTCTTCAAAAACCTACCGGAACGTACTCCCGAGGAGATTGAAGCAAAGCAGAAAAAATTTATGGAACTGAACAAGGGAACGACTTATGCCCGGCTGAAAAGTCTTGCCGATATGCAAGTTGCCCAGTTCTTTATTCCTAAGATAGCCGATCAAAAAAGCTATATCTGTACCGATGCGACCTATCGAAAATACCTTCGTGAAAAGACCATTCCAACAGGAATGCCACCAGCAAAAGCCGAGGCCTTAGCCCAGGAAAAAGGTTTTTTCCATTACTTCCTGGAGTTTCCAGAGGTTTTTGCTGAAAGCAAAAATCCTGAGGGGACCGAAGGATCTCAAGGTGGCTTTGATTGTATTTTGGGTAATCCGCCGTTTTTAGGAGGGAAAAAAATAAGTGGGACGTTTGGAGATTGCTACTTGAATTATTTGAAAGATAATTTTAAAAATTCTACTGGCAATCTTGATTTAGTAGCCTATTTCTTCAGAAACGCATTTGATATAATAAATGACAAGGGATACCTTTCTTTAATTGCGACAAACTCAATTTTTCAAGGAGATACGAGACATGGTTCTCTTGAGCAGATCTCAACTTTGGGGGGTTCAATAAATTTTGCAATTAGAAATATTAAGTGGCCAGGAATTGCAGCAGTAACCGTTAGTTTAATTTCTATTACCAAAATCTCTGAGGGTCTTGTTTTTTTCTTGGATGGGAAAAAGGTTTCTCAGATTTCTTCTTACTTGGATGAATCTGAATCGGATCTACATCCTTTTATTTTGAATAGAGCACAAAATGCCGCCTTTGTTGGTTCTGTGATTTTGGGAAAAGGGTTTCTTTTAGAAAAAGCTGAAGGAGTAAGACTGATAAATCAGGACAAGAAATATAGAAAGGTTGTTTTTGATTTTTTGAGTGGAGATGACTTAAATAATGATCCAAATCAAAATGCTTCAAGGATGATTATTAATTTTTTTGATTGGCCACTATCACCGGAAGAAGATGACGAGTTTAGCCCAAAGGGCCCTCCTTATGCAAATGAATTTGAATTGTGCATTTCAAGAATTAGAAGCTTGGTAAAACCAGAAAGGGATATTCTAAAGGATAAGGGATATAAGGAAAAATGGTGGCAATATGGAAGGAAGGGTATAGAGTTATACAATTCAATTTCAAGTCTAAAAAAGGTTCTTGTTCTTACAAGGGTGTCCAAATACCTAAACCTTGCCTTAGTAAAAAGTAATCAAGTTTTCATGGATAAAGTGGTTGTTTTTCCTTTTGACGACCTCAAGTATTTTTCCATATTACAAAGTACAATCCATGAGATTTGGGCTTGGAAGCACAGTAGCACTTTAGGCGGTTCAACTTTAACATATAGACCCTCCGAGGCATTTCAAACTTTTCCCTTTCCTGATAGAAAAAGGTTGAGTAATCAAGTGGTTGGAGTTCAGGACTATGTTTCCCTTAGGGGGAAAATAATGGATAACTTACAGTTTGGTCTCACCAAGCTTTATAATTTGTTTCACTTGGAATTTTTGACAACTGTTGATGTAGAGGTAAGAAGCAAGCAAGAACAACAAGTTTGTATTGATGCATATCAAGATATTATAAGGTTAAGAGAACTACACAAAGAGATGGACGAAGCCGTCTTGGAAGCTTACGGCTGGACTGATATTCAGCTTCGCCATGATTTTTATGAAGTGGAATACCTTCCTGAAAATGACCGGGTGCGCTATACCATCCATCCCGATGCCCGTAAGGAAATCCTCAAGCGACTACTGGACCTGAACCATCAGTACTTCGAGGAAGAAGCCAAGCAAGGCCTGCACAAGCAGGAAGATGTGGAAGCCTTCTACGAACAGAAAGGCAAGCCTGTGCCGGAGGAAGTGGCGAGGTGGTTTGGGAAGAAGAAGGGGAAGGATAAACCCACTCAAAAGAAACCGGCGGTTCCAAAGCCACAAGTGACCTTAGATTTATTTAACCAGCAAGAGAATCAAAACATTATGAAAGAATTTGGGCTAAATGAAGGGATTTATTCCATTTCGGATGCGGCTGATATGACTGGCTTCTCTAAGGATAAAGTAAGAAGATGGTTTAAAGATCTTGCTGCGGAAAAGTATGAGGGTGTTTCAGGTTTTGATCCTAATGACATAGAACGTTCCAGAATTAGTTTTCATGGAGTGATTGAACTGGTTGTGATAGGTACGCTTAGGGAGTTTTGCAATTTGAAGGATATCCTTAAAGCCAGGTATGATTTGGGTGTAAAAACTGGAAAGGTTTATCCGTTCGCCAATAATAATGTTGACAAGCAACTAAGCGTAGCAGGTAAATCCATTATTTTCCAACTTCCTAATGGTGATTATATTTCCCTGAATGGCACTGGGCAATATAATTTTCAATTTATTACTGAATTCTTTAAGGATATCATTTACAATAAGAATGGAATTGCTGAGCGTTTGATTCCTTCCAAAGGGAATAGAAGAATAGCGATCGATCCAAAACTGGCTTCTGGAAAACCCTTTTTGATAGAATCTGATGGCGTTCAAATAAGTATTGTCAAATCTTTTTACAAAGGGCCACAATCTGTGCCTCTGCTTAAGGAGATATACGGTATAAGCGAAGAGGATGTGAATGCAATTTTAGCCTACACCGCATGACAACACTCAAGATCCTAATTGATCCAAGTTATCCGACTCATTTGATTAAGTCATTGGAATCTATTCATTCTCTTCAGCAAACGAAAAGGTTTGAGATTTACAGATGGAGCAATGGTATTGAGAATAAGTTTTCATTGGAAGAATCCATATTCCTGTCTATTGATGAGGCAAAAAGGGGACTTTCGGAATCAACATTGAAACATTTGGAATATGGATACCGGATGTTTGTAATGAAACCGGCCAAGGATCAGGATTTCTTCGAGTTCGCAATGACTGTTTTAAGGGTTTGGCCATTTATCATTGAAAAATCTGAGAAGGCTAAAAAGGATAGATTTTGCTATACTTTTCGATATGCAGGAAGAAAGCTGAGTAAGGTTAGCCCTAAGCTTCATTCAAAATTGTAACTAATTGATCAATCTGAATTTTGATGAAAAACTCTATTTTTCAAGCAGATAAATGTCCTTTAACTGGAGTTGAAAAACCTCACTTGAAAGTTATTGAACATGGCATTAGCCAGACTTTTGATAAAAATGTTTATCAATGGATTTATCCTGAGGATGAACAAATTGTAATGGTTGTAGAGAGTGAGCTTTTTCGAGATCAAGCTTATTGGGATTCAAATCAAACTGCCATTTTCTACCTTATTGAAAATGGAATTTGGCCAAAAGGTAAGATGGTCGATAGACCACTTTTGGAAATTTTAATTTCATCTTCAGGAATTCCAGAAACTCCAATTGAAAAAATTGATGAGATCCTCTATTACCTAAACAAGAATGCTGACCATTTGGGACAGTATTTTTTGGTTAGAGAGGATTGGGATTATGATTTAAAGTTTATGAAAAAGATTGGGGTGAGTAAGCCAGAGGAACTCACCAATCTAATCAATGAAGCTTTGGGAAATGGCTGGATTAAAGAAGAAGATGGTACGTCAGCGGATATTTCAATTGGTTTGACATTGAATGGATGGGAAAGGGCTTCCAGGATTATAAAGTCTTCTCAATCAAAAATTGCATTTGTAGCAATGTCTTTCGATCCGGAGATGATTCGGATTTACAATGAATCAATAGAGCCAGCTATTACAGAATGTGGCTTTGAACCCTACATTGTTTTAGATCAAAATCCAGATAGTGATGTCACTATCAATGACGCTATCCTTGCAGGAATAAAGAAAGCCAAGTTCACGATAGCTGACTTTACCCACCATAAGTCAGGAGTTTATTTTGAGGCAGGCTATGCCTTAGGTAGAGGACAGAAAGTAATCTATACCTGCCGTGAAGATCATATCGGTACAGCCCACTTTGACACGCGGAATTACCAGCATCTGGTCTGGAAGGATGGGACTGATCTGAAAAAGAAGTTGATGGATAAGATTGAAGTTTTTATAAAATCCTGATGTATGCGAAAAATTGAAAAAGCATTTTGTCATCTAAATTTAGAGACATTTAAGAATGGGAAAGTTGACGATTGGGCTAAGCCAGTTCGAAACGAAGAGATAATTAAAAGCACACCGATGAGGGTAGATTCCTATGATGAACTTGTAGGGCTCGTAGCAAAAATTCTTCACTATAATCGCCAATATGTCATTTTTTATCGAGGCCAGGGAAGAGAGTATAAAAATGATGATGGTCATGCGACAATCCCTCCCTCGATATTTCGGGAAAATAAGGATAAAACGCCCCGGCAACTCAAGGGAAGGTTTGATATTTTAAAGAAGAAATCGGAACAGTTGATAAAAGTGTTTCGAACTTCAAAAGTTCCATTTGCAGGATCTCGAATGGTCAACAGCTACCCTGAAATTGCTTGGGCTTTACTTCAGCATTATGAAAAGTGCGATACACCTTTAGCTGATCTTACCCATTCTTTGCATGTTGCTTGCTCTTTTGCATTTGACAGGAATACCGGGAGTACCGGAATTATTTATGTGTTGGGTATGCCATGGCAGAATGACGCTATTGGCTACAATTCATTTGAAGAATTGGTAAATCTCAGATTATTAAATGTTTGTCCTCCATCGGCTCAGCGACCGTTTTTTCAAGAAGGGTACTTAGCTGGACCGTTTCCAAACTACAAATTGGATGATCCGAGTCGTTCAAATCAGTTTGATTTCAATAGACGGCTGTTAGCGAAATTTGAAATCCCAATAACTGAAAACTTTTGGGGAGAGGGATTAAAGGAGATTCCAGCTAAAAAGCTTTATAAGGAAGATGATAAAGTTCTGGAACTTTTGGAGCCGATTGAAGCGGAGTTTTTGAGGTAACTGACACTAAGTCTTAGTAGAAAAAATTATGGAAAATATCAGGTATTGGATTTTGAAGGATTATGGTCAGCTTAATAATCAAGGAAGTGAGGCTTATCTCACAATAAATAAAAAAAAAGTTCCTGTACAGGAAAGGGATATTATATTTCTTTTGGAATATCTGAATGGAAGATGGGGCTTTCAATCGAAATGGCGTATTGATGGAGTGAAGAAGAGTGAGGCGAAAACAGATATTCCTGAAAGGATTATTGTTGAAATGTATCTTGATGAAAGGTTTGAATTTAGGCCTCTTGATCATTTTGTTTATACCCTAAGCTATATTAGAAATTACAAGAGACCTGAGAAAGGATTTAGGTTATTTAGAAATTTGGCGCCAGTTGAAGCCTCTATGATACTCGAGGGAAAGGTAGATGAAGTGAGATCTTTAATTGGTTTTACTTTCTATAATATGCATAGAGATCATAGAATATGTTTTTTAGAAAAATTAGGGTTAAAGGATTTAAGGCAAGAATATGTTGTGTATGATGAGCACGAGCTTTTAAACAAGATGAATGAGTATGTTATTGATCATATAATTAATCCTTCTGAGCAGTTTTTAGAGAGTGTGAAGTTATTCAAAAAAATGTTTGGTGATGAAAATTATTCTAAGCTTTCTTTTTCAGATGATCAAAATATTAAATCCATGTCTTATGCTATCAATCAGGAGAATACACTTAAAGAATATCTTGAAAATGTGAAAAGTAATTTTGGTCCATTTTTTAGAAAAAGAGAAAATAGAAGTTTTGATAAAAACTATAATCAAATGAGAAAATTCCCCTTAGTTTTAAAAGTTAAATAATATGGATATTGACAAATATGCAAAAGCTATAAAGGAAGTGACAAAGTGGGATAGAACCAATAGCGTTTTTGGTTTTGTTGATTTTGGGGCTTTTCAAAGCAATTATATTTTTGAATTCTATTCTGCTATGAGGATACTCAATGATTTGAGTAATAAACACCGTTTAAGGGTTGTTCCTAATATTGACGAAAAAGTAATTTTTCCAAGAAGTCATGCTAATAAGGATGGTTATTCACATTTTCGGGTTTTTTTAGGTGATGATACTTCTGACTTTGTTGAAGTTTGGCTCGGAGTGAATATTGGTCATTCAAAGTATCCTGGTTACACACATGCTCCTGATATTTCTTTTCAAGTAAATAATTCTCCACAATTCCCTAATGAAGACCATTTACTTATGATGATTGATGTCAAATATTACAAAGACGGACTTCAAATTGAAATTATTGACTCTTTTATTGCTAAAGTGAAAAGGTTTGGGTTTCCAAAGATCGATCCATCTTACAATAGACTTGAATTTTCTGAGTTTTATTTTTTGTCACATCCAGCAATAATTACAAATTCTAATGTTCATGGCAATTCTGAAATGATATGTAGAAATGAGGGTGTTATTCAATTAGGTCAATTTATGCCTGATGAAGTATTTCGAAAAATTGGAGCAGTTTAATATGACCAACGCCTATAAATTCCTCGACTACTACAATGAGTTGGATCTGCTCTTGGCTAAAGCCTTGAATCAAGCGGATTATGTGTCATTTAGAGATAAGGTTCGAGATCTTTCTGGAAAGAATGCAGTAATCAAGCGGTACCGGGATGATTTGTTCCAGCTTGGGAATCTCAGGAATGCGATCGCCCACCAGACTAAAGGAGGTGCTCCAATAGCCGAACCTTTTGAAGAGACGGTTAAGTTAATCCAGAAGATCTTGGAAGAGTTTAAGAATCCCAAGCGTGTGATTCCTGCCTTTCAATTTGAGGTATTTACAGTTACTCCCGACACTCCTTTGATCAATCTCCTTCAAGAAATGAAGACACAGAACTTTTCCCAAGCTCCCATCTTGGATCATGATGGAAAGGTGATCGAAGTTGTTTCAACCAATACGATCTCCCGTTGGCTGATTGCCGAGTATGAGAATCAGTTGATCGATCTGACCGCAGCTAAGATTTCAGACTTAATGCCTCATGTCGAGACTAAGGAAAATTACGCGCTTATTTCCAGGAATACCACGGTCTACGAGGCGGCGGAGATCTACCTGAAGAAGTCCAAGGAAAAGAAAAGCCAGTTGGACTGCCTGATTATCACTCAGAATGGAAAGCCGACAGAGAAGTTGATGGGGATAGTATGTATAGAGGATATTGCACCTTATTTGATGGATTGAAAATCTGAAAGGATATCAATTGGATTTTGCTTCACTAATTCCCAAATAATTAGAAGTTTTGATTTTACTTAGGTTGGTTTTATAAAAATTTTTATACTTATCTGAATAATCCTTTTTCAATATCCCAATTTTTCATGCCCGAAGATCAGGAACATCTATTTGAGAAGATTTTGGAGCTTGCCCTCAAGGACAAGTTGGTGCTGTGGGCGGGGGCTGGATTATCTGCTGAGGCGGGCTATCCTACAGGTTGGGAACTTACTGAAAAGCTATTTGAAAGGCTTTCTGAGGAAGAGAAAAGGTTTGTTCCAAAGGATTTATTGAAGATTTCCGATTATTTGGCGAATCGTGAAGAAAATGGCCGTGATAAACTGATTTCGATTTTGAAAGAGATTTTCATCATTGAACCTAAACAATCCGAGTCTCATGAGATGATTAGGAAGATGGCATTCTTCAATACAATCATCACCACGAATTATGATGAGTTATTTGAAGATTACATCCCAGGAATTCAAGTCATTAAAAAATCAAAGGACCTTACTCGCTCAAAATCCAATTCAAGGAAATTGATCAAGATTCATGGTGACTTGAAGTCTCCAAAGAATTTGGTATTGTCAGAGACGGATTATGCGAGACTTTATGAAAAAAATGATAAAGATCCTTTCTGGAGCAAAGTTCGAGTAGAACTAACTGAAAAGGCTGTTTTGTTTATCGGATATGGATTAAATGATCTGAATGTTCGTGGACTTTTCGATTATCTGGATAGGAAATTAAAGAAATTCAATCAGCCCAAGTTTTTTGTATCGCCGAATTTGCAATTGACTCAACTGAATAAGCTTGAGTCTCTTGGTATTCATTATTTCAATAGTACAGGTAGAGACTTTCTAAAAAGGCTCTATGAAAAGGAATGGAAACCTAAAGGCTTTAAATACTTTGGATTGCCGGAGGTTTCTACAGACACCTTGTTTCAATCTTTGAATGCCGAAGGACTTTCCATCAACATTTCCACAAAAGCTGAGGGTGGGAAATTGATTCAGTTCAATCCAGAACCAGGAAAGGTTTGGAATTTGACATTCAATTCTGATCATAATGAGGTAAATCAGAGAATTTTTGATTGGGAGAAAGGTTTTGGAGCCGATGATTTGGTAGTTCCAAAAGAGGCTGTAACCGAGGCTTTTTTAAAAATTGGAGATTTTGTGGTAGGTGATAAAAATACGTTGCCCGAACTCAAATTCCTCAGAAAAGGAAAAGTTTATGAAAAAGTAAGAATCGTATTCGAAAACTCAAAGATTGAATTGGAAGGCCTTGAGGTTAGAATTTTCCGGTTTGGTGAAGAGGGAGTTCGTTTGGTAGTAAAAGATCAAGTGGCATCTTTTGAGATAACTATCCCTCGATATAGTACAAGAGGATTTACCTATAATGGAAACTTTACCCCCAGTGAGCCTTGTGATTCTATTTCTGGAGTTTTGAAATGGCATGAGGTAATTTTTGCATTAGGGAATGGTGAACCCTACAAGATTTTTTCTCGGGATTTACCGAAAGGTTATCGAGATGCCAACGATGGAAAATCTAAAAATTTAGAAGGACTTGAGCGTAATCGGCTTATTTTCCAGGTATTGAGAATGATTGAAGAGAAGTTTTCAGTCCGGTTTTCTGGCCTCAAGCAAGAGGATGTTTTCAATAAAAAAACCACTGATCAACTTCAACGATTTTTAGACCTTTTGTATCCATCCGAAGAACCACATCTTGAAGGGTAATGGAATGGGGACTAACGTTGCGGGATGGAAAAGACTATTCATGACACCTATCGAGAGCTGT
>NZ_QKTX01000027.1 GCF_003253485.1 Algoriphagus aquaeductus
CTGGTCAAAAAAATAGAGACCGAAAATCTAAAATCGGGCTCTATTGCGCAAAAACGGCTGTCCATAAATAGAAAACCTATTTATGAGACAGCCTCTTTATTTTTTTCCTTCCATTCCATCAAGGTCTTGGCCTTGCTGCTTCCCACTATTTCTGTGAGTTGTTCTTCGCTTGCTTCCTTGATTTTTTTGACTGACTTGAAATGCTTTAATAAGCGCTCGGCAGTACCTTCTCCTATACCCGGAATAGCTGTCAATTGAGTTCCAAAAGCATTTTTACTTCTTACCTTTCTATGGAAGGTGATGGCAAATCGGTGAGCTTCGTCTCGGATCCTTTGGAGAAGTTTGAGACTTTCTGATTTCTTATCAATATGTATGGGATAAGAATCACCCGGAAAATAGATTTCCTCCAATCTTTTGGCAATACCGATGATTGGCATTTTTCCATAGATCCCCAACTCGGCCAAAGCTTCAACAGCAGAGGATAATTGCCCCTTTCCTCCATCAATGACCACTAATTTGGGTAGTGGTTTTTCCTCTTCCAAAAGCCTTTTATATCTCCGGCCGACGATCTCCTTCATGGATGCAAAATCATTGGGGCCCTCTACCGTTTTGATATGGAAGTGGCGGTATTCTTTGACTGCTGGCTTTCCGTTGAGAAAGCATACCATACTTGCCACGGGGCTGGTGCCTTGAATATTTGAATTGTCAAAACACTCGATGTGGTCTGGAATTTCCTGTAAGCTTAGATCCTGTTGCAGTTGTTTGATTACCCTGTCTTTTTTGTCTTGATTCAGGCCTTGTAGCAAGGCTTTTTCTTTTTTGTAATAAAGGGCATTTTTTAGAGACAGTTCGATTAGCTTTTTTTTGTCGCCGATTTTCGGAACCGTAAGTTGTAAGCCATCAATGGGATTTTCGGGTTCGATATTGACAAGAATCTCCTCGGCATCACTTTGAAATTGATCCTGAAGTCTAATCAAAGCGGTGATGAGCAGTTCTTCCTCACTTTCATCCAGCCTTTTCTTCAATTCTACATTTTTGGAAGTGATCATTGCCCCGTTTTTTACGCGCATGTAGTTGACATAGGCGTACTTTTCATCCGTGACTAGCGTGCAAACGTCCAAGTTGGAGATGGAAGGATTGGTGATGAGAGATTTGGCTTGGTATTTTTCCAAGAGATCCAACTTCTCCTTCATTTTTTGGGCTTTTTCAAACTCTAAGTTCTCTGCCAAGAGCTGCATTTCCTGTTTAAAATAGGATTTTGCAATTCCCAAATTTCCTTTGAGGATGTGTTTGGCATGTTCGAGATCTTTCAGGTAATCGGTCTCTTTTTGTTTTCCGACACAGGGCCCTTGGCAGTTTCCAATATGATATTCCAAGCAAACTTTATATTTCCCTTCGTTGATTTTTAGGTAGGACAAATCCAAACTGCAGGTGCGAATGGTAAAAAGTTCGCGGATTAAATCAAGGACATTGTTCATTGCCTTGACACTTGCAAAAGGCCCGAAATACGTGCCTCTTTTAGGGATTAGCTTCCGAGTGGGAAATATCCTGGGGAAGTTTTCTTTGGTGATGAGGAGGTAGGGATAGGTCTTGTCGTCACGCAGGAGAATGTTGTATTTGGGCTGGATTTTTTTAATGAGGTTATTTTCCAGAAGCAATGCGTCCAATTCGGAATCAACGAGGGTAATTTCGATTCGGACGATTTCTTTGACCATCCTTCTCGTTTTCAGATTTACCCCGGTGTTCTTGTTGAAATAGCTGCTTACCCGTTTTTTCAGACTTTTCGCCTTACCGACATAGATCAGTTCGTTTTCCTCATTGAAATATTTATAGACTCCGGGGTGGTCGGGAAGGGTCTGATGATCTTCGGGAAGAAATGAGGAGGATTGCATGGAGTAAAATTAGAAAAATTGATTTTTTGCGTTGCAGATAGGGCTGTTTGATTTTGAATCTAGTTGTAAGAAACAAGAAGCTTGACACAAGATGGAGATCAATAGGAAAAAAGAAACAGCCCAAAATTTGGGCTGCTTAGGATAGGGTTAGTTTGTCGTATAATGATCAATGTGGATAACTTTGCCATCAGCTCTTCATTTAAAGATCAAGATTACGGCAAGTTTTTGTCCATCTTCGGTCTTCGGTCTTCCAACCCAAAATCAGAGGGAAATCCATTGACTGGCAGAATAGCGAAAAATTAGAAATCATTCTTTTTGGCATCGTAGTCAAAATCCGCGAATCGTTGACTATCCTGTTCGTAACGATCACAGTTGATTTCAATACTTAGCGGTCTATCGGGTCTTGGGAACGGACCTTTGGTATATCCCAAGCTTTGATCAGCATAGACTTTTGTCATGTATTTGACCCAGATCGGTCGTGCAGTCCTACCACCTTGTCCTGCTGTCCAGCTCCTAAAGTGGATCGCCCGGTCATCTCCTCCTACCCAAGCACCTGATACCAAATCCTTACTGATGCCCATGTACCAGCCATCTGATGCATTCTGTGTGGTTCCCGTTTTGCCTCCCAACTCATTTCCGTCTCTTAGGGTACGAGGTACCCCTTGACTTGTCCCGTCTTCTTCTTCAAAACCTCCTCTGAGCATATAGGTCATCAGGTAAGCATGTTCTTCACTCATGGCAGGTCTCTTTCTCGGAGTAAACTGCTGAATGACGTTGCCATTTTTGTCCTCGATTCGGTCTATATAGTAGGGGGTAGTATGCTCCCCTTTGTTTACGAAAGTGCCAAATGCACCTACCATTTCAAATACACTCACGTCATTTACTCCTAAGGCAAGGGAGGGTACTTCCTGCAGATCGCTAGTCACTCCCAGTCTTCTCGCTGTTTCCAACACGATTTTCGGACTGAGTTTTTTCATCATGTAGGCCGTGATCGAGTTGACCGATTTCGCCATTGCTCTTCGGATGGTCATCTTTTCATAGGAAAATTTTCCATCCGCATTGGAAGGACTCCAAGTCGGCTGTCCGGGTATATACACCTCTACAGGTTGATCAATGACAGAGTAGCAAGGACTGTAGCCGTTTTCTATAGCCGCAGCGTATACAAAAGGTTTGAATGTAGATCCAGGCTGTCTTTTTCCTTGTTTGACATGGTCAAACTTGAAGAATTTATGGTCAATTCCTCCCACCCAAGCCTTGACGTGGCCGGTGTGCGGATCCATACTCATAAAGCCCGTGCGGAGAAATTTCTTGTAGTACCGCATCGAATCCATCGTACTCATCAAGGTGTCCCGCTCCCCATCCCAAGAAAATACCCGCATTTTCTTCTTTTCATTCAGCTTGATATTGATGGAGTCTGTATTGTCGCCATATCGTACTTTGAGCAGTCTGTAGGCTTCGGTTCGTTTGACTGCGTCTTCGATAAAGTTTGGTATGACTCTAAAACTTTCATCAATCCACGGTTCTCGATTGCCCATCTCCTTATAGAAAGCTTTTTGGAGTTCGGACATGTGTTCCCTAACTGCCTCTTCGGCATAGCGCTGCATGCGACTGTCCAGGGTGACATAAATTTTCAGCCCGTCTCCAAACAAGTCATAGGAGGTGCCGTCAGATTTCAGGTTCTCTTTTGCCCATTTGAGCAAATCTGCTTTGACAATTTCTCTGAAGTAGGTGGCCAACCCTTGATTTTGATTTTGAACACGATAGTCCAACTCAATGGGAAGCTTGGAAATCGAATCAAACTCCTCCTGACTCAACAGGTCATTTTTAAGCATCTGCCCAAGCACCGTGTTTCTTCTTCGAAGTGAATTGTCCGGGTTGAACACCGGGCTGTAGTACGTAGGCGCTTTGAAAAGACCCACTAGTACTGCGGATTCCTGAATGTTCAATTCCGCAGGAGTTTTATTGAAAAAAGTGGCCGCGGCAGTTTTAATTCCGTAGGCATTCGAACCAAACTCCGAAGTATTGAGATAGAGGGTTAGGATTTCATTTTTGGTGTAGGCGCGTTCCAATTGGGTAGCTACAATCCATTCTTTGGTCTTGATGATCAGCATGCGCAGTCCCGGTACCGAGCTCAAAATACCTTGACTGGCATCGGTCCGGGTTTTAAACAGGTTTTTGGCTGTTTGCTGACTTAAAGTAGAACCTCCTCCTGCATCCTGTCCGAGCAGGATTGATTTGACAAATACCCGCAACATGGCCATCATGTCTATCCCGGAATGTTCTTCAAATCGAACATCCTCAGTGGCGATCAGTGCGCTGACCAAGTTGGGAGAAAGGTCCTCAAAATTGACGGGACTCCTGTTTTCTCTGAAATAGGTGCCCAATAATACACCGTCAGCAGAGTAAAGCTCCGAAGCCAATTCACTCTCGGGGTTTTCAAGTGCTTTGAAGTCAGGAAGAGCGCCAAAAAGACCCAGAAAATTGATGCTAACCATCCAAACAAAAAGGATGAATAGAATCAGTCCTCCAAAGAAGGCCATCCAGAGGTATTTGATTGTTTTACCGGCCCAAGTAGATGTGGTGGGTTTGGTAGCTTTGGACATAGATTACTGATAAATGGTCCTGAAGAATTGGAGGTATTCTTCCAGGTTTTTGGTTTTGTTTAGAGTTTGAAAATTTTCGATAGAAATGAAGAATGATTTTGATTTGACATCTTCACTCAGCCCGGTGGACTTAAATTCTTCTGAAAACTTCCTGAAATATTCCATCGCTTTTTCAGCATTGGCAAAGGGGCTGATGATATAAATAGAGTTCTCCTGATTCATATTCATGTTTCCTGTGCGCAGGCGGGCATTTGAAAATGCCTGTGCATGGAAATTTTCAAGATCACCTAGCAAATTCTTGGCCGCTTCTACTTCCGAAGGGCTTAAAGCGATCACAAAAATGTGTGTTTGAGAATCATTAACATTATATGGGGAATTTGCAGGCACTTCCGGTCTTTTGGTTTCGGCGACTGTTTCCTTCACTGCCAAGGTAGAGTCTGCCTCTTCTTTGTTGCCTTGGTCCAAGGAGGCAAGTTCCTCCTGACTGAGCAGTGGGCGGAGCATAATTCTTGCCAGATTCACCAATTCCTGATCCTTGGAGACTTGAATATAATCTTCCAGCTTGGCCTTGTACCGGTCTCGGCTTTCCGTTTTTCCGGTTACCATGATGTCCAAAAGCAGCAGCTTTTCCGTGTTGCGGGTTAAGGGGAATTCTTCTAGAGTGGAAATAATCAGATGACGTGCCTGATTGTATTGTCCGATGTAGTAGGCCTGATACGCCTGCTCGTATCTTTTGGAAGATTCAAGGTAGGCAAGATTCCCGGAGGCTGCATCCGGATTGTTTACCGAAAAGGTGTAAGGAGAATCAGGGAATTCCCGGTTTAGCCTGCCTACGTATTGCTGACTATTGCCGTTGGTTTCTTTTTGTCCCAAATAAAGTAAGTAGTAAGCTTCTGGTTTTTTGGTCGAATTGGGGAATAGCCTAATCAGTGTCTCCAGGTTGTCGATACTCATTATTGGTTCTTTCAAATCGAAATAGAGCAGTTTGCCCAACTCAAAATAGGATTCCTCGAGTTCGTTGTTGATTTGGATGAGCTGCTCCGGTGTGTTGGGAATTTGTGCCAATAGGCTCTCCAGAGAAGGCAAACCGGAAATAATGGAGCTTTCCGTACTTCCCAAAGAATCTGTTTTTGTCGCTTGAGGAGCAGTCTGACCGGAAGTTTGAAACAAGGCAGACCTTCTTCTCCAGTTGTCCTGAAGCGGGCGGTTGCCCCAAGTACGGCTAAACTCAATGGCCCCCTGCTGCATGGCCGCACCATTGTCGAAGTAAAAGTTAGAACCTGAACTTCTTCCGCTAAATGCAAGGAGGTTGTCAAAAATACTGCTGCTTTTCGGAGCGGATTTTTTTGCAGCTTCTTTGATCAGACGTTCTTCTTCTGATGCCAAAAAAGCCTCCATCCGAATTTTCTGCTCATTTTCTCCCAAGGATGCCAAGGTAACCAAGCTGTCATTTAATTGGATCCGCTCAAGGTGAAAAACGAAAAGATCCAGGGTGGACTTTTGGTCCTGAATCTGCTGAGCGATGGGATCTTCTTTTTTGATAAAAGAAAGTGCACTGTCCAGGTAATATTTGGTGGCACGGTAATCCTTGAGTTCATTCAGGTTGATATCAGCGAGTTTTTGATAGATATATCCTTTCAGTCTTGGATTGGATCCAGGCTCTTTGGCTGCCTGATGGAGGAGGTCGATGGTAAGGGGGATGTCACCCTGTTTTTCCTCAAAAAGTGCTTTTTCATAAATGACGACATCTTTTAGATCTTTATTTTTTGGATCCTTGTAGAGGTCGTCATAGTAGTTTCGGACTTTTCTGAAATCTTTCGAGGCATTGAGTTCTGCGACTTGCTGTGCAAAAAGTGTTGCAAAGAAACTTCGTTCGTAGGGAGGATTGCCGTCCAATGCCCTTTTATAATAATCAAATGCCAAAGCGTCCAGACCTTCTCTTTGGTAGCGTTGGGCGAGAATAAAATGAATCCTTGAGAGTTCTTTTTTGTCTTTGGCATATTCCACCGCTCGGTCCAGCGCTCCAATGACACCATTTTGGTCTGAGCGGGTTTCGTAATAATAGGCGAGCGTTTTGAAAAGCTCATATCGATTCTCATCACTGATTCCGGATTCTTTCGACAGATAATCGATCGTAAAATTGGCGTCTTCATAGGATCGTTGGTCGATGTATAGCCGAAGCAAACTGATCAATGCCCGGTGACGTAGATTTTTGTCCTTGCTCTGACTGTTTACATAGCGAAAGGCATTTTTGGAATCATCGACTTGTGCTTGGAGGTAATCGATCTTGCCGATGAGGTAATAGCTGTCATCGACCCATTTGGAGATTCTGTGCCAATCGATGGCCTTTGAAGAGAGTTCTCTTGCCGAGTCCAGCTTGGCTTTGTTTTGTTGAATTGTCGCCGAATCAACAGGGATAAATACCGGTAAAACTTGGGTGTAGTCTTCTTTATAGTTGGTCTTTACCTGGTTTTCGACCTCTTTGATTTTGACATCTGCCAAATAATAAGCATTGAAATGAGCGGTAAGGTTGTGGAATGCCCTATTGGTAAAGGTGTTGCGCTCGGAAGAGCAGGCTCCCAAAAAAATGGCAAAACCAAGTCCAAAAAGAAGGGCTTTTTTTCTCATGAATGAATTTTCAGAATCAAGGTACCAAAATAAGTCTTTATCGTGTACTTACCGAACGAATTGCAGAAGGGATTATTCTTGGAAGGCTGGCAGAAGGGAATTACAATCCAGTATATTTGATTCATGTCTCCATCATTGAAACCTGATCCCAAAAAAGGTCATGAAACTCCAACTTGGGCAAAATACATGGGTTTGTCCTTTCAGCTTTTTGCAGTCATCGGTGGCGGAACAGCCCTAGGTTGGTGGATTCAGGAAAAGAGCGAAATGAAATTTCCTGTGTGGTTGCTGTTGTTTTGTTTTGCTTCTATATTCCTGGCATTCTATCAGCTCTTGAAGTCTATGCAGCAGGATCGGTAGGGCTTTTCTAAAATTTGGGGTACTTTTGCGAAGCTAAACCTCAGGCTTATGAACTTGCTTACCAACTTCCATTTCAGATTTTTCCTGTTTTCCACACTGATTGCAGGTTTGATTTTGGTCTTCAGCAATTTTCTTCCTCAAACGATCCATACGTCGATCTGGAGCATTTTTGGATTCGTAGCCGGGCTCTCTTATTTAGTCAGCGCTCTGGCTCTTTGGCTGTATAAAAAATCTCCAGAAAATTTCCTGCAAATCAAGCTTCTCGGTATGGTTATCCGTATTCTCAGCTCCCTGGGCTTTATTGCGATCTTGGTAGTGATGGGAGTGGAAAATATTATTCTGTTTATTGTCAATTTCTTTATTCTTTTTTTGTTCTACCTGACTTTTGATATCTACACCTTTATTTCTAACTTGCGGCCGATTTCGAAGTAGCCCTCAAAAATACGAGTTGATGACGCGCAAATTTCTGGTTCTAAGTCTTTTACTTTCAGCATTTTTGCTGAGCTTTTCAGGTGCAACCTTTGCAGCTGGTGCCGAGACTGAAGAAGGTAAAGAAGACCCCACGGGTTTTATCATGCATCACATCAAGGATTCGCATGAATGGCATTTTTTCAATATTGGGCATACGCACATCACGCTGCCTCTGCCGGTAATCACGTATGCTTCTGACCGAGGTTTGGAGTTTTACAAATCCACAGATTTTCAAAATCCGGAAACCCACAAATTCGGAAAGGAATATGCGCACAACGGGATTTACATTGACGAGCATGAGCATTTGGGCCGTGTCGACGGAGGATCGATTATCGATTTCTCTTTGACTAAAAACGTGGCGATGATGCTGATCGTGATCGCCCTTGTGTTATTCATGGTGCTTTCTGCCGCAGGTCATTACAAAAAGCATGGCGCAGTAGCTCCGAAAGGCGCAGCCTCCTTGGTCGAGCCGATTGTGATTTTTGTCAGAGACGAGATCGCCCACAAAGCGATCGGTCCCAAATACATGAAATTTGTCCCGTATTTGTTGACGCTGTTTTTCTTCATCTGGATTGGTAACCTCCTCGGTCTTCTTCCGGGTGCGGCCAACTTGACCGGAAATATTGCAGTGACTTTCACCTTGGCGATGTTGACCTTCATCATTGTCAACG
This sequence comes from Algoriphagus aquaeductus, assembly GCF_003253485.1. GTDB lineage: Bacteria > Bacteroidota > Bacteroidia > Cytophagales > Cyclobacteriaceae > Algoriphagus > Algoriphagus aquaeductus. Next base: position 8,623 of record NZ_QKTX01000027.1, read on the forward strand.
TCAACGGGAATAAGGACTACTGGAAGCACGTGTTTGCCACTCCGGGAGTACCGGTGGCCCTGCTGCCGATCATTGTGGTGGTAGAATTCATCGGGTTGTTCACCAAGCCATTTGCCTTGATGGTCCGTCTCTTTGTAGCGATCACAGCGGGTCACATTGTGATTTTGGCCTTCATTGCCTTAGTCTTCATTTTCGAATCTTACGCGATCGGGGTAGTATCCACCCTGATGGTGACCTTTATCAATATGATCGAATTGTTGGTAGCCACGATTCAGGCCTACGTGTTCACGCTATTTACAGCGATGTACATCGGCGGGGCAGTGGCTGAACATCATCATGACGATCACCATTAATTAGAAATTTCTTTGTTCAATTTATAAATCTAACGTTTATGTTAACTTCTATCTTGTTGTCTGCTGGATTGGCTCTTATGGGTGCTGGTATCGGTGCAGGAATTGTTGCGATTGGCGCAGGTCTTGGTATCGGTCGTATCGGTGGCCAGGCAATGGAATCTATTGCCCGTCAGCCAGAGGCTGCTGGTAAGGTTCAAACTGCCATGTTGATCATCGCGGCTTTGATCGAGGTAGTTTCCCTGTTTGCAGTAGTAGTATGTCTACTTATTGCATTGAACGCAGGTGGTCTTACCTTCTAAGAACAAATGAACAGGGATTGGCGCTAGGCCAATCCCTTCCTTTTGAACAAAAACGAAATTAATCCTCCCTACCATGGATCTGATTATACCTAGTGCCGGTCTGATTTTCTGGCAGCTTTTCGGCTTCTTAGCCCTGTTGTTTATCCTGATCAAGTTTGCCTGGAAGCCAATTTTGGCCACCCTCGCAGAACGTGAGGCTAGCATCGACGGTGCCTTGAAGGCTGCCGAGCAAGCCCGAAACGAAATGGCTAACCTAAAAGCAGAAAATGAAAAACTGCTTCAGGAAGCAAGGCTGGAAAGAGACACCATTTTGAAAAAAGCTCAGGACGCTTCTGCCAAGATGATTGAAGAAGCCAAAACCGAAGCCGGTAAGCAAGGTGCCCTGATGATCGAAAACGCAAAAGCCGTGATCGAGACGGAGAAAAAAGCAGCTTTGGCCGAAGTGAAGACTCAAGTGGCCATGTTGACTCTGGAAGTGACTGAAAAGTTGCTTAGAAAGAATCTGTCTGATGAGAAGGCACAGTCTGCCTTGGTAGACGAATTTATCAAAGACCTTAAGCTTAATTAATCTCCTCCATGTCAAATCATAGAGTAGCATCCCGATATGCCAAATCTATCTTGGATCTGTCCATAGAGAAAGGACTATTGGAGGAGGTATTTGAGGATTTCAATGCCTTGGCAGCTATGGCCAAAGCAAACCGGGAGTTGGGACTTGCGCTCAGCAATCCGGTCTTGACCTCAGACAAAAAGCTGAAAGTGCTCAAGGCCCTTTTTGCAAAGAAATCAAGCGCGCTGACCATTCCTTTTTTTGAGATTGTCTCACGCAAAAACAGAGAAAATATCCTGATCGATATTGCTAAGGAATTTGTCGCACAATATAATCTTCACAAATCTATACAGGTAGCTGAAGTGACTACTACCACCGCTTTGACTGACGCGCAGCGTAGCCAATTGGTGGCCGTAGTGAAGCAAATCAGTGGCTTGAACACCGTGCAGCTGGTAGAGAAAATCAATGCGGATCTGATCGGTGGATTTGTCCTGAAGGTCAATGACCGTCAGTTGGATGAGTCACTCAGCAGCAAATTGAAAGCACTTCGCGTTCAGTTTTCCCAAAATCATTACGAAAAACAGTTTTAACGAATATATCTAATCGTATCATATCATGGCAGAAGTAAGACCTGATGAAGTTTCGGCCATCTTGAGAGAACAACTCTCCGGTGCCAGAACCGAAGCCGAACTAGAAGAAGTGGGCACGGTCCTCCAAGTGGGTGACGGTGTAGCCCGTATCTATGGACTTTCCAAGGCTCAGGCTGGTGAATTGCTGGAGTTTGACAATGGTCTTAGAGCAATGGTGCTTAACCTTGAAGAGGACAATGTAGGTGCCGTACTTTTTGGCGACTCTAAGCAAGTGAAAGAAGGAGATACCGTCAAAAGAACCAAGAAAATTGCTTCTATCCTAGCAGGCGAAGGCATGCTGGGCCGTGTAGTGGACACCTTGGGTAATCCGATCGACGGTAAAGGTCCGATCACAGGCGACTTGTATGAAATGCCGTTGGAGCGTAAAGCACCAGGGGTAATCTACCGTCAGCCGGTAACTGAGCCGCTTCAGACCGGTATCAAGTCTATCGACGCGATGATTCCAATCGGTCGTGGTCAGCGGGAATTGGTGATCGGTGACCGTCAGACAGGTAAGACTGCTGTGGTAATCGATACCATTTTGAACCAAAAAGAATTCTACGACAGAGGTGAGCCTGTATTCTGTATCTACGTTGCTGTAGGTCAGAAGGCTTCTACTGTCGCAGGTGTGGTAGCTGCTTTGGAAAAAGGCGGTGCCCTTCCTTACACGGTGATTGTTTCTGCTGCTGCAGCTGACCCTGCACCGATGCAGTTCTTTGCGCCATTTACCGGTGCTGCGATCGGTGAATTCTTCCGTGATACCGGACGTCCTGCCTTGGTGGTTTATGATGACCTTTCTAAGCAGGCGGTTGCTTACCGTGAAGTGTCTTTGCTATTGAGAAGACCTCCGGGACGTGAAGCGTATCCAGGTGACGTATTCTACTTGCACTCAAGATTGCTCGAAAGAGCTGCGAAAATCAACAAGTCTGACGCGATCGCGCAGCAGATGAACGATCTTCCTGATTCTATCCGTCCGTTGGTGAAAGGTGGTGGTTCTTTGACCGCTCTTCCGATCATCGAGACCCAAGCCGGTGACGTTTCTGCCTATATCCCGACCAACGTAATCTCCATTACCGACGGTCAGATCTTCTTGGAGACCAACCTATTCAACTCCGGTATCCGTCCTGCGATCAACGTAGGTATCTCGGTATCCCGAGTAGGGGGTAACGCGCAGATCAAATCTATGAAGAAAGTAGCGGGTACCTTGAAGCTTGACCAAGCTCAGTTCCGTGAATTGGAAGCTTTTGCGAAGTTCGGTTCTGACCTTGATGCTTCTACCAAGCGAACCATTGAGAGAGGTCGTCGTAACCAGGAAATCCTGAAGCAGCCTCAGTACTCTCCGGTATCGGTCGCGCATCAGGTAGCGATCATCTATGCTTCTACCAGAGGCTTGATGGACAGCGTCCCTGTAGAAAAAGCAAGAGCTTTCGAGAAAGAATTCTACACGCTATTGGATGCCTCTTACCCTGAAGCTTTGCAATTGATCCTCAAAGGTGACATCGACGGTGCAGGTAAGATTTTGGCTACTGCCGCTGCAGAACTCGCTCCTAAATACGCTAAGTAATTTGATTTCATTCCCCATCGGGTTTCGGTCCGATGGGGTCATTATACCAGACAAAGCATTCGCTGATGGCTAATCTTAAGGAAGTAAAGCAAAGGATCAACTCGGTAATCTCCACACAGCAGATTACGAAAGCCATGAAAATGGTTTCCGCTGCCAAGTTGAGAAGGGCACAGGACAAGATCGTACAGATGCGTCCGTATTCCCAAAAGTTGACCACCATTCTCAACAATGTCTCTGCGGCTAGTGAAGGCGCTGCGGACATCGTCTATGCGCAAAAGCGTGAAGGTAAAAAGGTCCTTTTGGTACCGGTGACTTCAGACAAAGGGCTTTGCGGTGCTTTCAATACCAATATTATCAAGGCCACCAATGCTGCCATCAAAGAGCAGTTTGCCGGTGCCGAGATCACCATTCTTCCTTTGGGCAAGAAGTCTTACGAGTACTTCAAAAAGTCTTCCTATGTGGTGATAGATGCATATTTTGGGGTCTTCCAAAATTTGACCTTCGACACCGTAAGAGATGCGGCTGAGTTTGCCATGAACGGATTTGTATCCGGGGAATATGATCAGGTGTTTTTGATCTTCAACGAGTTCAAAAACGTCGCTACGCAGATCGTTCGCACCGAGCAGTTTTTGCCAATGGCACCACAGGAGTCTAAGGAAGTCAAAGCGACCGAAACCGATTACATTCTCGAGCCATCCCGTGCCTACATCATTGAAGAGTTGGTGCCCACGTCTTTGAAAATCCAGTTTTACAAGGCTGTCTTGGAAAGCAATGCTTCCGAGCATGGTGCACGAATGACTGCAATGGATAAGGCGACTGAAAACGCCGGGGAATTGCTGAAGGAATTGAAACTGATGTACAACCGTACCCGTCAGGCAGCCATCACCAACGAGATCCTCGAGATCGTAGCGGGTGCCAATGCCCTTGCCGGAAAGTAACCAACAATAGATCCCAAATCAGGACCACAGCTCGAAAGGGTTGTGGTTTTTTTGTGGGGTTTTGTTAAATTCAACTAAAGTTTTTAAGATATGAAATTCAATTTACCCGAAAACGAAACACTTCCTGTTCAATTCTTATCCTCAACATTTAACAATACTTCTGCTACCTATAAATACTATTGGTTTCTTTCAATTATTCAATTATTGGAGGAAGAGGGGTCAAAAATTGGGAAAAATAAAATATTCGCTAGGATGTTAGCAAATGCTTGGTATACCGTTAATTTTTTCAAGGTTTCCTTTGGAAAGCAAGATAAAATTCAGGATGCTATTGTCTACTTTTTAGAGGAAAAGAAAATCCCTGTTGACTTGAGTCTTGACAGGGTTTGGGAAAAAATTCTATCTTTCAAGGATTCAAAATCCTTGTCGAAGGTTTTACATTTCGATAAGCAAGTTCCACATTGGTTTCTATCTCCATGGTTTGGTGAATTGAATAAACGACATATTTACCTTAACTCTTCTGATCCAGAAAGGAAATGCCTGTATTTTTTAAATTCTGATTATTTAGAAATAAATCCTGAATGGAAAGACTACCTCTTGAAAAATGCCTCAATTCTAAAAGATTTTTGTTTTTGGAATTTGAGTTTGTTTTTGCAAAAGCATAATCCAAATGTTCCTGATATCCCAAATAAACTTATCAAGCCAATCAGTAGAACAGGACTGACAAGACAGAAGAGGAATTTTTGGAATTATTACTTTGAAGAAGTTGGAGAACAGAAGTGTATTTATTCTGACGAAAAATTGACAATAGAAAATTATGCTTTGGATCATTTTGTACCCTATAACTTTGTTTCTCATGATTTAAACTGGAATTTGATTCCTGCTCACTCTTCTGTGAACTCTTCAAAAAGTGATAAGCTTCCAAAGCTTTCCGATTTTTTTGATGCCTTTTTCGAAATCCAGCAAAGAAGCTTTGAAATTGTCTTTCGCAGGAATGTTAATTCCAAAATAATTGAAGATTATCTGACCGTTTTTCCCTCTCTCGAGGAATTTACCAGTGAAGACGGTCCAAAAGCTAGATTTCGGGAAACGATTGAACCCCTGATTACCATTGCCCACAATAACGGCTTTCAATTCTATGAGCCTAAACGCTAACCCATTCTCCCACCTCACCGCTAAGGAGCGGGATTCACTTTCTTTTCCTGCACGAATTGTAAAGGAAAGAGGTCTTTTGGTGGGTGAAGTCCTGGATTTTGGATGTGGATTTGGAAAAGATGTTGAAATCTTAGGTAGTCAAGGAATCAAGATTCAAGGCTATGACAAACATTACTTTCCCAAGTTTCCCGAGCAAAAGTTCGATACCATTAGTTGCTTTTATGTCCTGAATGTGCTCCTTCCTGAGGAGCAAGCATTAGTCTTGATGGAAATATCCGCACTACTCAAGCCCTCTGGCAAGGCCTATTTTGCAGTCAGAAGAGATCTTGTCCATGAAGGATTCCGAACGCATAAAATCCACCAAAAACCGACTTTTCAAACCAATGTCGTTTTACCTTTTCGGTCCATTTTCAAAAACGATACTTGTGAGATTTATGAGTACCAACCTTACAATCAAGTTCAAAAAACAAACTCGGATTGTCCGTTTTGTAATCCGGATTCCAAAGCCGAATTGATCTTGGAATCTGCCCAGGCCTATGCCATTTTGGATAAATTTCCGGTAAATCCAGGACACGCCCTGATCATTCCCAAAAGGCATGTTTCGGACTACTTTGAGCTAAGCTTCAAGGAGCAATCCTCCTGCATGTTTATGCTCAATGAAGTGAAAAAGGAAATCCAAAAGCGCTTCAATCCTGATGGCTTTAATATTGGAATAAACATCGGAGAAAAAGCTGGACAGACGGTTTCCCATGTGCACATTCATTTGATTCCGCGATATGCCGGTGATGTAGAAGATCCCAGAGGAGGTGTGAGAGGTGTGATTCCGGAGAGGAAGATATATAAATAAAGAAATTATGACGAAAAAGAAAAATTTTAAGAGCTCCTAGATTTATCATCGAGCGGGTCCTGATGAAAAGCATCAAACTGCCGGAAGAACTCAGCCGTGCCATCGAGCGCAAGCTTGCCGCCGAACAGGAAGCCCAACAGATGGAGTATGTGCTCGATCGGGAGCGAAAGGAAGCCGAACGCCGGAAAATCGAAGCGGAAGGTACCCGGGAAGCGCAGAAGATCCTGGCCGAAGGCCTAGTCCGTGAAATCATCGAACTGCGTAGCATTGAGGCTTTCCGTGAACTTGCCAAGTCTCCCAATACCAAAATCATCATCACCGACGGCAAGACACCCTATTTGATTAATTCTCAAAAGGACTGAGTGATTAATGGGAATTGGCGCTATGCTTCAATACGTCCCCTGAATCCAACGTTCGAAAAAGACATCATATACTTGGTAATAGGGATTGCCTTCTGCATCGTATTCCTTGTAGATCAGTTCTTTTTCCAAAAGAGCGTGCAGGGATTTGAGTACTGTAGCGCCGCTTCCAAGCTGATAGGTACCGATAAAGTCCTTGGAGGTTGGGGCAAAGACGCTACCGCTTTTGGCTATAGCCACCGCGAGTTTCCATTGCTGTGTACTCAGCAGGGTGCGGTAATGGAGGAAGAAGGTTTCGCTTTCCTTCAGGATTTGTTGGGCACAAGTCTGCCAATCTTCTGCCGCGTACTCCGTCATGGGCAATTGATATAGACGATTGCATAATAGCTGTACGTAGTAGGTGTGACACTTGGTCCACTCGAGGATTTGCTCGGCGAGCGGTGCACTTAGTTTTTTTCCATGCTTGGCAAACTGACTCACGATAAATTTCCGGTACTCCGAAACGTCTATTTTACCCAATTGGATGGGGCTGGCACTTCGGTAAAACGGTCGGGAAGGATTGGAAAAAAGTTCGTTGAGAATGGATTGTTGACTTCCCGAAAATAGAAAGAACACGTTTTGTACTTGTTGGATGGCTGCACGAAGCCAAGCATCGGTGTTTTTTTCCGGATAGGCGTGGATTTGTTGAAACTCGTCGATAGCGATGACGACCGGGTTTTCCAGTTGGGAGAGGAAGGTCAGGATATCAATCACCGGGCGTTCGGCTTGTGCGATTTGAAAACTCACCTGAGGAATGCCGCTAAGCTGATCGAAGGAGATGATAGGACGAAGTGTTTTCACAAATTCCCAAACCCGTTTGCCGATCTTTTCTTTTTCAGAAAAGTGCTGAAGGAGGGCCGTACCGATGGCGTTGAGGAGTTGCTGTTCATTTTCGGTTGCCAGGATATCGAGGTAGACAAATTCCCAATGGTCTGGTAAGTGATGCCTCACATGCTGAATCAAGGCCGTTTTTCCAAGCCTTCTGATTCCCATCAGCAGGCATGACTGCCCGTTTTGGAGGAATTGTGTGATCTGTTGTGTTTCCTTTTCCCGGTCGCAAAAATAAGCAGGGCCATAGTATCCTGAGGTGGGAAAGGGATTCAGTGGTTTTTTGTAACGCATGGCCAAGGCTTCACTTTTGGGATCACTCAAAAGTAATTTACCAAAAGTAATTTACCAAAGGTAATTTACTAAAAGTTAATTAAGGGAAGAGTTTCAAACCAGGCAGGTCTCGAAGACCTGCCTGGTTTTTAGTTTTCGCTTATTACAACCTAATCCTCCTCGCCACCACGGTAGCCATGATGCTGAGACCTTCGGTGTTGGGGTGGACGCCATCAGGAAGGAGTTCGGGTTTGTCCATGAGGGGAGTATAGAGGTCGATCGCCTCGGCTCCGGATTTTTGGATGATTTCCATCAGCATGAGTCGCTGTTCATTGTTCATCACTTCGGGATTGATGCCAAAGTTTACACGAGTGACGGGCACGGGAATGACCACATAGACTTTGCCGTCCTTGGGCATGTGAGCTCGGAATTCTGCGATCAGATCTAGGTAGTCTTTGACAAAATCGGCCTTATGCACCCAGTTTTGGGGTTTGGAGTCGTTGGTGCCAAGCTTGATGACGACTACGTCGGGTTGGAAGTCTTTTACTTGTTGGAATTGGGGTTCGTTCCAGTAGGGATAGTCCCCTTTTTTGAGGAGGGTGCGACCGCTGACACCGAAGTTTTTGACCTCGTAGGATTCCCCGAGCAATGCGGCTACCTGAAGAGGATAGGAATCGGGATTGTCACGTCCGGGGCCTTGGGTGATGCTGTTGCCGACGAAGGCAACTTTGATGGGACTTTGGGAAAAAGCGGAAAGGCTTGTTAAAAGTGCCAGGAATAGGAGTGAGAGTTTACGCATGGTTTTTTTGGGTTTGAAGATGGAAATTGGTGATTTTTTGCCACAAAGGCCACCAAGAAAGAAGGAGAATTAGACATTTTTGAGCTTCAATCTTTTACAATCCTATTGACCCTTTTCAAGTTCACAAAGGAAAAGCTTACTCTTTTGGGATAATCTTTGAGGTTTTTGAAAATTCGAAGGTTTGGATATTCATTACAGAGTCCATGGAGATTTTTTCCACAGAGGTCAAAAAGGAAATTAGGTAAGAAACCGCCGAACTTCCTTTTGAAAGTTAGATGCACAGCTAAAAAAGATTCATCTGTGCATCTGTGGCTAATTCTCTTTTTAAAAATCCCGTGTAATTTCGCCCATGCCCTTTATTCAAAATCTGTTACGATACATTTCCTGGCTTTCGCTCGATGTTGTGCTGGGGGCTATGGCTGGAATGTACTTTTTCGCCAAGCTACTTCACGCTCCCCTTCAGTGGCCGGCCTATGGTTTATTGGCCCTGGCAGTATGGGTGATTTATACCACAGATCATTTATTGGATATCAGGGGTAAGGAGAGATTGGATTCGTCAAGGCGGCATTTCCATGCTCAAAATCGACTTTTTCTCCTTTTCGGAGTGGGATTGGCAACACTTTTGGGCGGTGTAGGTGCTTTTTGGTGGTTTGGCTGGGGAAAGGAACTCCAACTCACCTTGATATTGGCGGCCTTGATTTTGGGAAGCCGTTTGTTGATCCGAAAGTTGGGTCCGGGTTGGATGAAGGAACTTTCCATCGCGGTGTTTTATGTGGTGGGTATTCTTTGGCTGCCGGTGATTCGGGCGGAGGCAATTGATATCAAATGGATGGCTATGGGTTTTGTGCCCATCTATATTCTTCTTGCCTTTCTCAATCTGCTTATGCTGTCTTTTCTCGATCAGCGGGAAGATGAAGCCGCAGGATATTTTTCTGCGGTACGAACCTGGACTCCTCAAGCCTTGATTCAGGTGATCCGTAAACTCAACTTTATCCTGATTTTTGTGGCCTTGGGTGCGTTTATCGTCATGCCTTCTTTTTTTCGGGCCTTTGCCTGTGTGGTGCTATTGATGGCTTTGATTCATTATGTGAGTTTTTTCAATGGCCGATTAGTTGCTGAAACGAAGCGAATCCGAATGGAATGGAGTTTTATGCTTCCCGTATTGCTTTTTGCTTTTTGAGAAAAAAAAGGATCAGTCAGCTTGACCAATCCCTTTCCATTGGAAATGCTTCCCTTTTCTACACAAATGCACTGTGTCCGGTAATGGCCCTTCCCACAATCAGGGAGTTGATTTCCTTAGTGCCTTCGTAGGAATAGACCGCCTCGGCATCAGCTACAAATCGGGCAATATCATGCTGAAGCAAAATTCCATTCCCGCCAAAGAGCTCTCTCGCATGATCCACAATACTTCGCATGCGAAGGGTACAAAAGACCTTGGCCAAGGAAGCATGTTCATCCAACAGTTCGCCTTGGTCCTGCATCTGCGAAAGTCGGAACACCATCGTCTGCATAGCGGTCAAATCCCCTAGCATGGTCACTAACAGGTCCTGAACGAGCTGGAATGAAGCAATGGGGCGGCCAAACTGCTGACGCTCGTTGGTATAGGCGAGGGCGAGTTCGTAAGCTCCACGGGCACAGCCCACGGCTTGCCAAGCTACACCTGCCCGAGTCATCCGCAAGACCTTAGCGGTATCTTTGAAGGAATTGGCGCTTTGGAGACGATCAGATTCAGGCACCTCGCAATTGGTCAAGGTGATCAGCGCATTTTGGACGGTTCGTAATGCCATTTTGTCTTTGAGCTTTTCGGCTTGAAAGCCAGGATTACCCTTTCGAACGATAAATCCTTTTACCTGATTGTCATCGAGATCGCGAGCCCAGATGACGGTCATATCCGAGAATGTGGCGTTTCCAATCCACTTTTTCTGTCCATTCAAGATCCAGACATCGCCTTCACGTTTGCAGGTGGTGGTAAGTCCTCCTGCTGCACCCGAGCCTACCTCAGGTTCGGTCAGGCCAAAAGCACCGATTTTTTCCAGCTTTTGCATGGCAGGAAGCCATTCTTGTTTTTGAGCTTCTGAGCCACAGAGGTAAACCGAACCCATGGCCAAGCCACTTTGAACACCAAAAAAGGTCGAAATCGAGGTGTCCACTCGGGCCATTTCCATGGCAATGAAGCCTTCGAGCAGGGCGGAATGTCCCGGACAGCCATAACCCTGATAAGTCAAGCCCGCAATGTTCAATTCGGCCATTTTGGGGATGATATGCATGGGGAATTCGGCGCGGTTCCAATAGTCATTGGCGATAGGCTTAATCTCCCGCTCCATAAACTCTCGGACCTTGAGTTGAATCTCCCGTTCCTCCTTGGGCAGGCTTTTTCCCAGTTCGTAAAAATCTCCGTTGATCGCGGGAATTTCTTTGGGTTTTCCGCCTCCTTTGAGCATTCCCATCATTTTGCTCAGATCTGATTCGCTCATTTGCGAGACCAACCCGACCATTTTGGGGAGGTCAACTTTTTGGGAAAGTTTGGAGATCTGATCCAAGTCGATGGTAGCGAGGAGTTGTCGCATTCCGTTGATTTTCTTCAGTAAGTTTTTCATAAAAAGAGAGTTTGATAACAGACATGAGAAGCAAGACTCAAGAAACAAGCTGAGTCGATGGACAATTACTTAAGGAAAATGGGCTTCAAGGATGTAAGTGATTGTTTTATAGTGAATTGCGTATTTTTTGTATTAAAGAAAGGATAGGATAGAGAACAGATTCTGCGATCCAATTTGCCGATTTACCCTAATTTTAACTCATGTCGGATGCCTATGGTTGCCTTTCACGGTTGTATCAACCTTTGTCCAAAGTGGTTTTTGGGCGGGATTTGATGGAAGCAAATCAGGCATTTATTTCTGAAAATCTGGGAAAGAAAGTCCACCTCATTGGAGGAGGAGATGGGTCTGCCTATCCGATTTTCGGGGAGCGTTTGCAGGGTATTTTTTGGGAAAAATCCCTCGCTATGATGCAGTTAGCATGGGAAAATCTGAAAAGCTCAGCGCTTGAGTTTCGGCATGGTGAATTTGCCCCTTCCGAATCTGAAGAAATGGAGGTAGTGATTTTGCCTTTTGTATTGGATACGCTTCGGGATGAGGAAATCCGGGAACTCCTTCGAAAAATAAAGCGAGCTATTGGCCCAAGAGGAAAGCTGATTGTTTCTGATTTTTACCCTGCCGAGACCTTTGGACAACGAATTTTGGAAAAAGTGATGTTGTGGTTTTTTCGGTGGATAGCCCAACATCCGAGGAAAGATATTCCATTTTTACCCTTGTTTTTGGAAAAGGAAGGATTTCGATTGGTAGAAAAAAAGACGTGGCGGAAAGGCTGGATTTTTTCCGCCACTTACAGATTGGATGAAGGAAAGGAGGGATTTTCCAATTCTTAGATCTGACGGATAGTTACCTCTGTTTCATCCTAGCTTCCCCGGCGAACTTTCGATCATAACGGACGAAAATGGCAATCCAAATCGAACGACTGAGTCGATAAGTCAAGGGCAATCCCAAAATGACTACTCCGGTCAGTAATCCCAAAAGCATGGTCAGGCTGTAATCCGGATAAACCGCGGTCAAGGCTACCCAAGCGGCAATAAAAAGTGCCGTGTTGATCGCATAGCTGACAAACATCGCTCCGAAGTAAAATCCCGGTTCCGGCTCAAATGACTGTGCACAATGCGGGCAGTGGGAGTGCATCTTAAATAGGCTACCGGGGCGCAGTAAGGATCCTTTTTCAAAAAGGGAACCGTCATGACAGCGTGGACAGGTAAAGGATAATACACTTTTGATAACGGAGTCTTTGCCAAATATTCCCATGGTGATTGTGTAAGATGTGATCAATTTTGTTGACCGGCTTTTTGAATTGTTTTTTTAATCAGTTGGTCAAAGTAGTAACCATTTCCGGGGCCAAACCAGTTCATTTCTCGGACCTCATGATAGTGTTCATTGTAGAGTTCATCAGGGGTGATGTAGCCGATGTAACTTCCGTTGAAGACCGTCACTATCAGCTTTAATCCTTGGCTTTGGGCGAGCTTTTCCCACTCTTCATAAAAAACACCTGACAATTCTCCACTGGAGGAGATCATAAAGATATTTCCGATTTGGGTAATGTCAAAGTAAGCCGGCATTTTTCCAACTAATTGGTGGAAAACCCAAGGGCGAATCCTTAACCTATCTGAAACTCGGAGATGAGGCTCACGAAGGCCTATGTCCAATCGGGAATGGCTGACTTTTGGGAGTTTGTTGGAAGCAAAATTGGTCATACGAAGCCAAATCACTGAATCCAAACTTGCTGCATATTCCTGCACCTTTTCCGGCGAATTTCCCTTGGCCATGGGGCGGTGGCTTCCCACTGTACCAGCTGCATAGAGCGCAAAATCGTATTCTCGCTTTTCTAGATTTTGGGTGAGAAATTTGGGATAGTCGCCGGATAGACCCATGAATTTGGAACTGAGACAGGTGGCATGTGCGGAGTAAGTTAAAAAGAGGGCTTTTTTCCCATCCTTTCGGGAGAAAATCAGCTGCCTGACAAAAGGGTCGTAAGGGCCATCCTTTATGAAGCGGTTGGATACATGATCAGGCGCATTGGTTTTCCGATAGGAAATCGACACGGTATCCTGTGCAGCAATCGCCTGCTTGAGTGCGCTGACACTTTGCCGAACCAGCAAGTCAACCACCCGCGCATCGTACCCTCCAAAAGCCAAATCTCCCAAAAATCCTGGCATGTAGCCGCCCATTCCGGAATGGGTGTGAGTTGCAGTAAAGATCAGCTGATCGAGTTTAAGTCCCGATTTTTTTACGCCCTCTCTTACCTGATCAGCCAAAAAGGGATGTACGATCAGCAGTTCGAAATTGAGCCAAGCTAGTTGGGTTTTTCCATTGCTTAAGGTCAGGGCCTTGACCAAACTGGAGTCTTGGACAAATTCATAAGGTCCTCGAGGAGCGTATCCTACAAGTTCGGCCGGTTGGTCAGGAGTTACATTTTCTTTAGCCCAACCTGCCAGCCACGCTTCTCCTTGGGAACTTGACCAGGAACTTGTATCCAGTCTATTAAAAGTTTCTTGGAAAAAATCCTGCTCCTGAATTGGTTTTCGGTCCACCGTCGTGATCGTCGCCACAGCGATCAAGAGCAGCGCTCCGAGAAAGTAGGCGAGGAATTTTAAGAGACGAGACAAGAGAATTACGATTTACGAATTACGATTTTAGATTTAAAACACTTGCTTGTACTTCAGATATTATGGCGGAAATCAAACATCATTTAAAATTAGAAAGTGATTTCTGACTTAAAAGCCTACGTGAGTGCTCTCATTCAGCGATAGCAAACCAACCTTGAACTCCGAACCAATAACTCATTAACTATTAACCTTTATCCAATACCGAATATCGAACACTGAACCCCGAACTCCGAACAAAGGATTCCCCCTTCAGGGGGCTGGAGCTCAGTATTCAAACGTCCCGTAAGAACTCTGAATGGTTACTTTTTTTCCTTCGAATGGCTCTACTCGACCGATGATTTGGGCTTCGACTCCGTAGGATTCGGCGATATCGATGATTTCCTCGGCATAGCGCTCGTCCAAGTACACTTCCATGCGATGGCCCATGTTGAAGACTTTGTACATTTCTTTCCAGTCTGTACCGCTTTCCTCCTGAATGATCCGGAACAAAGGAGGAGTCTCGAATAGGTTGTCTTTGATCACATGAATATTGTCCACGAAGTGTAGCACTTTGGTCTGCGCACCTCCTGAACAATGAACCAAACCGTGAATGTTTGGACGCATATAATTGAGCACATCCACCATGATCGGGGCGTAGGTTCGGGTAGGCGAAAGGACCAATTTGCCCATATTGACCGGAGCACCCGGTGCGGGGTCGGTTAGGTTGTATTTGCCTGTGTAAACCAAATTGTCCGGTACTGAAGGATCAAAACTTTCTGGATACTTGGTTTTCAGCACTTTGTTAAATACATCGTGACGGGCAGAAGTCAGGCCATTGCTCCCCATGCCTCCGTTGTATTCTGTTTCGTAGTTGGCTTGGCCAAAGGAAGAAAGACCCACGATCACATCACCTGCTTGGATTTTGTCATTGGAGATCACTTCGTCCCGACGCATACGGCAGGTGACCGTACTGTCCACGATGATCGTTCTCACGAGGTCGCCGACATCAGCAGTTTCTCCCCCGGTCAACACGACGTTTACGCCATTATCGCGGAGCGTTTGAAGGACCTCTTCGGTGCCTTGAATAATGGCGGAGATGACTTCGCCGGGTACCAGATTTTTGTTTCTTCCTATGGTGGAGGAAACGAGGATATTATTAATGGCGCCCACGCAAAGCAGGTCATCGGTGTTCATGATGATGGCGTCCTGTGCAATGCCTTTCCACACGCTGAGGTCGCCGGTTTCTTTCCAATAGAGGTAAGCCAAAGAGGACTTGGTACCGGCCCCGTCTGCGTGCATGATGTTGCAGAAGTCAGGATCATTGCCGAGGGTGTCTTCGACGATTTTGCAGAAAGCTTTGGGGAAAAGGCCTTTGTCCAGCTTGGAGATGGCGTTGTGGACGTCTTCTTTGGATGCGGAAACACCGCGCTGCATGTAGCGCTCGTTCATAGCGGGGGAAAGATTTGGTTGGGACAAAGGTAGCCAAATGAAAAATTGAAAGAGGGAAATATTTGAAAATTGTGGGGTTAAGACGCCTTTAGTGGGCTAAGGTAATTTTTTCACTGAACCGTCAAAACTTTAATCCCGAATGATGTGTATATTTATCAAAAACATACACATGAGAACCAATATCGATATTGATGAAAATCTGATTCAGGAGGCGATGAAGCTTACCGGGATCAACACTAAAAAAGGCGTGGTTGAAAAAGCTTTAGCCCAAATGGTATCCTTGAAGAAACAGGAAAGGATTAAGCAAATTAGAGGGAAATATCAATGGGAAGGAGATCTTAACGAAATGAGAGAAAGTCGTGATCTTGGTTGATAGTTCAGTTTGGATTCAATATTTAAATGGAAAAACCACTAAGGAAGCAGATTTTTTAAGCCAGTTTATTGGAGTGCAAAATATTCTGATGGTAGACTTAATTTATACCGAAATTCTTCAGGGATACCGTGATGATTCCGTTTTCTATGATGTCAAAAGTTTTCTGGATGAGTTTCCATTTTCAATATTGGCAAGTCATGATTTGGCTTTAAAATCCGCTCAGAACTATCGCTTTCTACGGAAAAAAGGAATCACGATCCGCAAAACCATTGACTGCTATATCGCTTCGTACTGCATTTCTAAAAATATTCCACTATTGCATTCTGATCAGGATTTTGATCCATTTGTGGAGCATTTGGGGCTGAAGTCTATTTTTTGATGTTTAATCTAGTCCAGTTTCTCGCAGACCTGCTTGCAGCAGGCAAGTTTTCTCAGAAAAAGACACAGACCTGCTTGCGCAGGCAGGTTATCACAGATTTTTGGAGTTGAAAAATAGAATCAAGTGAGGGCAATTGTTGACGTCCAAAGTAGCAGATCTGAACTATTTAAATACTCCTGCCAAAATGCTATTTGGCAGATTGAGGTACTTTGAATCGCCTAAATCGTATCTCTAAAACCGTAAATCAAAAAGGCCGGTTGCCCAGCCTTTTCAATTGTTCCGGATTTACTTTTTCCCCACTAAGATCAAGTCTTCTTGAGGGGTAATTAAATATCGGGCTCCGTCTGCTGTCACCACGGCCATTTCTTCGACGGAGATGGTTTTTTCCGTTCCATCTGGCTGCTTCCAGCAATGAAATCCATCAAAAGCGAATACCATTCCTTCTTTGAGTAGTTTTTGGGCGGCAGGTCGTGGTTGAGGAAGTCGGGCACCGCCTAGGTTTGGTCCTACATCATGGGCCACATAGCCTACCGGGTGACCGGTACTCCAAGGCACATAGAGCGAACCCGCCGCATCCATCAAGTCTCGCTGGGCACGGTCTACGTCTTCGCCTTTGACACCCGGCTTCATCGCACCGAGTGCCGCACGGCTACCGGCCTTTCCATTTTCCCAGTATTTCTGTATGTCCGCAGGAGCGGCAGTTTCCCCTTCCTTCAGAACGTAGGCAAATCGCTGGATATCGGAAACCCAGATTCCATAGAGCTTTACTCCAAAATCGGTCTGAATGACATCGCCGGGCATGATGACTTTGTCTGTCGCATGCGAATGACCTCGGTCTGGCCCTGAGTTGACATTGGGGTTTTGGTCGGGGTGCCAGGCGTCTGTCACTCCGTATTCAGCCATTTTGGCTTTGAGGAATTTGGCTACGTCGGCATCGGTGGTTTTTCCCGGTTCGATCATCGCGTAGGCCTCATGCTGGAAATCAGAAGCCAATTGGGCCGCTTTGGTTAGGATTTCTACCTCTTCGGGAAGTTTGATGGAAAGCCATTCGTATACGAGGTCGTCTGAAGGGACCAGTTTTTTCGCATCTCCACCCATCAAACGGGCAAGTTCTTGATATTGACTATGGGTGATGCCATCTGCCATGGCATTGCTGGATGAGGTGTTAATGGCGATTTTTTGGAAACGTTTGGACTTGATGAAATCGACAGCTTTGGATACAGCAGATTCTCCTCTCGGGACACGTTCCACTTTTTCGTGAATATCCAAATCATCCAAGGCAGTGGCTTCACCATCCGGAGAGAATACCAGAGAGTGGAACCCGCTTTCGTCACTGTAAAAAAGAAATGCTGCCGTGCCGCTGGCATTTTCACCTCCTACATGGGTAGCAATGGGATCGTTGTAGTTTTCCCTGCACAGCACGAGCCAAACGTCTACTCCCGCATTTTTAAGTGCAGTGGGTAGGAGTTGGGTGATTCGTTTTTTACGGATTTCTGGCCAGGGGTTTTCTCCCCAATAGGTGGCAGGATCGATTTTTTCCTGTTTTGCTGAGTTAATGTCAGTATTGGGTTGGCAGGTCCAAAAAGCAACCAAAATACCAAAGAGTAGAAGTTTCTTTTGCATAGATAAACTGTAAATCTTCGGTAAATTAAGCAGGAAATTGAGATACAAAAAGTCTGCTCTATCGCTTGTATCGATGGGGCACCAAAAAACAAGAACATAAAAATCTTTTATTTTGAACAAAAACACAGCTAAAGCGTGTTAGAGAGCAAATTCAAATCGCCATACCCCGGCTATCAATGAAAATAGGAATCGTTTGTTATCCCACATTTGGTGGGAGTGGTGTTGTGGCCACCGAGCTCGGAAAAGGTCTCGCGAAGGTGGGTCATGAGGTTCACTTTATCACTTACAAGCAGCCCATGAGGCTGGATTTTTTCAGTGAAAATCTCTTTTATCACGAAGTAGACATCAAAAGTTACCCGCTTTTTGAATTTGCTCCTTACGAACTCGCCCTAGCCAGTAAGATGGTCAGTGTGGTAAAATATGAAGGACTTGATCTCCTTCACGTGCACTATGCCATTCCCCATGCCTCTGCGGCCTACATGGCGAAGCAAATTCTCAAGGCGGAAGGAATTCATATTCCGGTGGTGACGACTTTGCATGGGACGGATATTACATTGGTGGGGAAAGATCCGAGCTACGAACCTGTGGTTACCTTTTCCATCAATCAATCCGACGGTGTCACAGCAGTTTCTGAAGACTTGAAGAAAGAAACGTTTGAGCACTTTGATATCAAAAAGGAAATCCAAGTGATTCCTAATTTTATAGATCTAGAGCGTTTTAAAAAGCAGCGAAAAGATCACTTCAAACTGGCGATTTGTCCCCATGGGGAAAAGTTACTGGTTCATACTTCCAACTTCCGAAAAGTAAAGCGGGTGGAAGATGTGATCCAGGTTTTTTACAACATCCGAAAAGAAATTCCAGCCAAGCTTTTGCTTGTCGGAGATGGGCCTGAGAGAGACCGAATGGAGCGTCTTTGCCGGACCTTGGGAACCTGCGATGATATCCGTTTTCTGGGAAAATTGGAAGCGGTGGAGGAAGTGCTCTCTGTGGCGGATTTGTTTTTGATGCCTTCGGAAAAAGAGAGTTTTGGTTTGGCGGCTTTGGAGGCGATGGCCTGTGAGGTTCCGGTTCTTTCTTCCAATGCCGGTGGGATTCCTGAACTCAATTTGGATGGCATTACCGGTTTTGCCTGTGAGGTGGGAGATGTGGAGGATATGACCGCTAAGGCCAAGTACATTTTGGCAGAGGAAAATTTACCCGGGTTCAAAGAAAGAGCCTTGGCAAGGGCTAAGGAATTTGATATCCATCAAATCCTTCCAAAATATGTCGCTTATTATGAAAAAACCATAGCAGCGACCATGAGTGCGGTCTGATTTATTGATCTAAATCAGTTTAAAGAATATTCTTTGGTTTTAGTGAAACCCTTACCTTTGCGGCACAGTTTATCGATGGAAATAAAATTTTGAAATCATGGAAGCAACTGTTAAACCAACTACAAGCATGAAAAAGATTGGGCGATTAGACAGGCCGGATAATTTCGGTTCTGCCCAAATGTTCTCCAATCCATTTTTGGAAAAGATCTCGAGAACACACATTATGGTCCCGATCACGCTGTTTTTTGCGATTTCTTCGGTGTCCTTTTATTATGCCCTGACCACCACTGAGATTGGTTTGGGTTTGGGTTTGGGTGTGATGGTGGTAGGGTTGTTTGCCTTCACCTTTGTGGAATATATGATGCACAAGCATTTTTTCCACATGGAGCCTGACACTCCCCTCAAAGATAAACTTCAATATACCATCCATGGGGTTCACCATGATTATCCAAAGGATAAGGACCGCCTGGCCATGCCGCCTTTTGTAAGTGCTGCCTATGCTGCAATTTTCTATTTGGTCTTCAAGTTGATTATGGGGGATTTTGCGCTATACTTCCTTCCTGGATTTTTGATCGGTTATGCGGCCTACCTAGGGGTGCATTATATCGTGCATGCATACAACCCTCCAAAGAATTTCCTGAAGATACTTTGGGTAAATCATGCCATCCATCACTACAAAGATCCGGATACCTCCTTTGGGGTAAGCTCTCCACTTTGGGACTACTTGTTGGGTACCATGCCGAAAAAAGACTAAACCAAGCCTCCCTTCGGGGAGGTTTTTTTTGGGGTTTGCCACGAAGTCACTAAGAATTCCAAGGTTTATTTTGAGGAATACTTCCCAACTTAGGTGTTCATTATTCAATATTTGACATTCGACAGTAAAAATGGTGAACCTCGAACATTTTATATCGAACATCGAACGCCGAATATCGAATGTTGAAGATTGACCTTCCCTAAATAGCGTTGACCGTTTGGTTCAACATTCATTAATAAATTCCATCGGGCATACATGAGCCAGAGGTTCTTCTCTTGGGCAAAC
>NZ_QKTX01000028.1 GCF_003253485.1 Algoriphagus aquaeductus
TCATCTACCTCAGATTCAGCCGGTGTATTCGGGCAGAAATCCAGATCGTCAGTCACACCATCGTTGTCGGAATCCTTTTGAGAATCCGAGCAGCCGTCGCCATCAACTGGGGTACAGAATGGTGTATTTGGACACAAATCCAAATCATCAGTTACTCCATCCGCATCAGTATCTTTTTGGGAATCCGAGCAGCCGTTTTCATCTACTTCAGATTCAGCCGGTGTATTCGGGCAGAAATCCAGATCGTCAGTTACTCCATCCGCATCAGTATCTTTTTGGGAATCCGAGCAGCCGTTTTCATCTACTTCAGATTCAGCCGGTGTATTCGGGCAAAAATCCAGGTCATCAGTTACGCCATCGTTGTCGGAATCCTTTTGAGAATCCGAGCAGCCGTCGCCATCAACTGGGGTACAGAATGGTGTATTTGGACACAAATCCAAATCATCAGTTACTCCATCCGCATCAGTATCTTTTTGGGAATCCGAGCAGCCGTTGACGTCTACAACAGCCCCTTCAGGTGTATTTGGGCAAAGGTCCAAGTCATCGGTCACACCATCTCCATCTGAATCAGGACTGGTGATTTCTCCGTCATTAACTATAAAATCAACAGGAGGGAGGTAATTGCCTAAATCATCTCCACTGAGTGTATAAGATACAGTGATGGTTTTTCCGGTTCCGATGGTAGGGTTGTCATACACAGCTGAAGCGGAAGCAGATACTTGATCCTCTTCGATCACATTGAAAAGAGTACCTGCAGTGACCGCAGCAGCATTATTACCATCAAATACTTTGGATTTGGTCAGGGAAGGTTGGGAGACGGTAAGCTGCCTCTTGGTGATGTCTGCAGTTAAAATAGGCTGGCCTTCAAGTTCGTATTTGTCAGCATCTGCACCTGTAAGAGTAAAATTGCTGGTAACCGTAATGCCCGTTCCGATGCTTGCTTGTGCAAAAACTCCCACAGCGGCATTGTATAGCATGACTTCATCTCCTTCGACAATTTCCCCTGATAGTTGGGCATTGCTGATCACTGCAGCGGTAGTTCCATCGTAGGGTTTGTCTTCGGCATTTGCGTTGATGACCTGAAGGACAATTTTAGCGGACGCTTCTCTGGTGATGGTCAGCATATAAGTTTTGACATCCCCGTTTTCAGCGATAACCGTGATTTCAAACACATTTTCTCCGAACTTCAGAGACTGATTTGGAAGAACATAACCAGGTCCTTCTAAATACATTCCATTGATCCAAATCTCAGATTTTGAATCCACTGGGAATGCAGTAATATCAATTGAATTTATCCCACTCTCCACGACCAAGGTATATTCCAAAATAGCTGGATCAAATTCTGGAAGAACATCTCCGATATTCGTGAATAGATCATACAAATCATTTACAGCCGAGAATTCCTCGATGTCGCCGTTTATGGTCAGAATTAAGGAATCGTCTTCAATTCCAGTGATTCCATTTGCAGGATTGGCTTCGGAAACGATGATTTCATAAGAGCCTGAAGCGGTGTGGGTATACCAAAAGTTGGCAGAATAACTACCGTCCGGAATTGTAATCTGGGAAATTAGCTTGCCGGAACTTGATGCATCTTTGAACAATCCATCCGTAACAGATAAGTAAACTATTTGATTTCCATTTGTGACCAGATTGCCATAAGCGTCACTTCGGGATACAGTCAATTGTGTCAATTCTCCCGCATTGGTTTCATTCTCCCCGCTCAAAGTCAAAATTGCTGTAACATTTGGGGAAATCAAGGAGACGGTCGTCTCTCCAAAGGCCAACGGATCTTCTGAACTGATCGCCGTGATTTTGTGATTGGTGCCAGCTGTTTGAAGGCTTATTGAGTGATTATCCAGGACCCCATTTGTAAAAACTGGGCTTAACCCTCCTCCCGAAAGAATATAAGAGGTGGATACTAAAGTTACTCTAGAACCAAAAGTAGTTACAGTATTCCCACCTCCAGATGGGGCATCTTTTGCGTTGATTTTAATTGAAAAGGGAATTCCTGCAGTTTGATTATCAATTGCGGTATCGTTTGGCTCGGTGATGCTGAAACTCATCACACCTGTTGCAATCACTGTATTGGACGGGATACTTTCTACACCTGAAACAGTGTTGGTAGCATAAATTTCAGCCCCGCGATAAATATCTTGAGAATTGATTCCCAATAGTGTCCAAGAGGATCCCGAGGTAGTTCCAATCGGTAATCCATCTACATAAACTGTCACTGTACCCAATCCTGCATTCCCACTGATAGAAGTTTGCCCAGCTTGAACCGATCCAATAATAACCGGTGCTGATGGACGTGATGCGGCTACAGTAACTGGATCTGATGCAGTGGATTGTACCTTCCCGTTAGCCGTAGCTCTTGCAGTTAAGACATCTCCTGCGGAAAGAGTAAGATTCAAAATTTCCCAAAGGCCAAATGCATCCACTGTTGCAGTTCCAATCAGTGTAGAACCTGATTTAAAAAGAGAAATTTGTGTTCCGGGAAGTTCTGCAGAGGTTCCCGAAACTCTCAAATTCGAGCCTGCCAAGTAGGTTCCAGAAATTGAGGGCTTTGCTGTTGGAGTGGTTGTGCTTATTACTGTTACCTCATTTGAAATATCTGATAATCTGCTTGTAGAAACGATTCCCTGAGCCCTTGCATTGACTCGGTCGCCTTCCAGCAAACCACTAGCGCTAAAAATACCTGTTGAGCCATTAGCCACGCTGCTAATCGTTCCTTTTTCTACTCCATTGACAAAAAGAACCAAATTTGCAGCCGCCGAATGATTGTTTTGGACCGTAATATCTCGACTTCCTGTACTGGCAAGAATTGGATTAGTTAAGATAGACGGAGCTGTGGTTTTATTGGTGGTGACAATTGAAGAGTTTTGAAAAACTACTGTATTACTATATTGGGAGGTACAATTTCTAAAGGTGATGGTAGCTACGAACGTTCCACTTAAATTTCCTGAACCTCCAACGGCATAATTCAATTGGCCATTCGTTCCAATGGCGGTGGCAGTACCTCGAAGGGTAAAGGTATTTACAGCGGTTTGCTCAAAAATTCTTACTGTGGCAGCATCGTCCCCTGAAGTAACCGGAGTCACTCCGGAAGGCCAATTCCATGTAACAAGAACTGTAATAGTTCCAGAGTTAGTGGCACTTACAATCGTTGGCCTCTCTACAAAACAACTCTGCACTCCAATAACTTCAACTGTATTCGAAATATTTGATGCTGCCTTTCCACTACCTGTTGCAGTAGCAGTAATTAAATCACCTGCAACTAATCCACTTACTCCGGAAAGCGTCCACTGGTAGGAAGCTACTGATGTAGTACCAAGTAAAGATCCATTTTTATAAACTGTAATTAGAGATCCATTTAACTCTTGGCTCGTCCCTGAAATCGCTGTAGACGAGATATTTATAGGAGCATTTACAGAAGGGGTATAAGATAAGATTTGCCCAAAACTCCCCCCATCACCTAGAGTGGCTAAATCCACCGGAGGAAAACTACTAATCAGGTCAAAATAGATAGCTAAGGTGTTGCCACCATACAACCGATCATCTATGCCATCAACGTCTGAAGATGTACCGCCTATACCACTTTGGGCAGAGGTAATAGTTGTTGCCACAAAGCGAACTGGTGTACCCGCAGGTATCTCCAACTCACTATAAGGAACAAAAAAATCATAAAAATAATCTGGATTCCCATTGTTTGTACTTAATGCAATGGATCGTTGGTGGAAAGCATCCAGATCAAATGATTTAGAAGTAGAAGTTCCGGCAGCTACATTATGAGTATAAATTTTAACTCCTACTCCTGTTTCTAGAACAATTTCTTTTTCAAATCCAGGGTTGGCACCTGTTCCTGAAAACGCCAAATTACTGTCAATCAATAGAGAATACCCTTTTCTGGCAGTAGAAGCTCCTCCGAGTCTGAAACGTATTACAAAATAATCAATACCATTGACAGTTTTCTTCAATACAAAAACCGAATTTCCTCCATCGACACTGACCACATCAGTATGACCTCCAGTGCCTCCAGTAGATGGATCACCATAGGGTTCCTGCATGAAATTAGGTACAGGAATCATGGGGAGCTCAGAAAACTCTCCATAATCTTTTATGGTAAAACCTGCTGAGGTGAGAGATGTAAATCCATCTCCATTTGGATCAAGGACTGATTTACCTAGTGCAGTACTGGATGGCTTATAGATCAGGCCGGGAGTTTGAGCCCATAATTTTACTATTGTCAAAGATCCAAAAAGGAACAGTAAGACAGTACTTCGGAAAATGGAATTCTTCCATTTATCCAAATTCAAAATTGCTTTCATCTACTGGGATAAGTGTGGGTGACAGAAGGTACTTGATAAAACCTATATCTAAGATTAATGCACTTATTGTGATGTTGTAAAGCTACATCAGCTCTTAATTATTAATTGAAGCAAAGCTAAATTGATAAAGTACTAATTGGTGCGGTTACCTTTCGCACTTTATTAACAAACAATGACAATACTTAAAAAACTCTTTACTCAATGAAATATGATTTGACATATATAAAAATGAACCTTAAATAGATCATGACATTAGCTCAAATCACATAAATTGAATTATGTGATTTGAGCCAGTACAATTCCTTTTATAGTCTTTATAAATATTTTTTGGGGTAAGTTTGGCTTTACCTACTGAAGTCTTGCCTGTATCTCCTGAATCAGACCATCATACTTTTTGAGGATACGAGCCCAATCGGTAAACTTTTCGTCATCTTTCACAGTGACATTGGATTTACCGTCCAAAAAGGCCTCCTGACTGACCAATTTGACTGCATAGGCCAACTGATTGGAGTTGCCCCCGCTAGATACAATCACGCGAGTACGGATGATGCTGGATTGGAAATTTTGTACCTGCCAAGAAGTAGTCAAATATCCGGTATTGTAATCAACCGTTTCCAAAATATCGAAATAACCAGTGATGATCGAGCTGAGAATTCTCCAGGCTTCTTCGGGTGCCAGCCCCGCTCTGACAGGTACAGTAATTCGTACATTGGCCAAATCCGAGGACACGGAGGACGTGTAGGCTTCATCCACCTTCATTTCCAGAAAATCTGTCAAAGGAGGCTCCTGCATATTGGTTTGATTACAATAATTTTTGACGTATCGGATAAACCCATCTTTGCTTATCCGCACCTCCACACAGGAATTTTTAGGCACTTTAAGGTCATACGCCCCATTTCCCACTCTTTTTCCGCCGATTTCAACCGCGGCATCATTGGGTGCGGTGGTGATCTTTACAAGTCGATCTTCCAAAACCGCCTTGTCGCGGATGGGAGGCTCCGGGTCTCCTTCCTTGTTACAAAACACTTTTTCAAAATTGACAAATCCATCCTTAGTCACCGTCGTGGTTACACAATCTCCAAATGGAATGCGGATATCCTGATTACCCTTACCCAAAGTCACCCCGTTGGTGGCCACAGTAGCATCGGCGGGTTGAACTTCCAATCGAACTTGTCTATCCCGAAGTGTGAAATGGTCTTTGAATGGAGGGGTTTCCTTGTCAGGCTGATTGTAATATACCTTGGTGACAGGGGCAAACCCCGGCTTTTTCACTTCCACTGTAAGGAAGCGATCTTTTTGGATGAATAGGTAGATTGCTTTGGTGCCAATCACTCTTCCATCGACCAGAATCTCCGCATCAAAGGGTTCAGCGGTGATATCTACTTGGCGAGTGTCCAAGGTAATTTTTTGTTCCTTGTCCCATTTGAGGTTTCGGTTATATTCCTTGACCACTGCCTGATAGCCAGGCTTGGTTATTTTGACGCGGTTTTTCGAATCTTTTTCGAGTTTTAACTCTACAGAACCTGTGCCCAACTCCTGCTTGTCCGAATCATCATAGTCGTTGAGCAAAATGAACTTTGCGTCACTATGATTCGCCTGTAACATTATTTTTTGGGAAAAAGCAGAAGCCGAGAAAAGGGTTAAAAATGAAATGGTCAGTAAATGTTTGAAATTCATACGTTTCAATCTGGTGGTTTTCTTCTGCAAATAATCCAATAAGAATTACTTATGCAAAGTATTACCAGCCAAAAAAGACAATAATTCTTAGCTCAGGTCCAGGCTTTCTTCAAAAAGTTCAACCAATTGCCTTGCATCACCTTTACCACATCCGATTCGGTGTAGCCTCTGGAGCGAAGGAGATCAGGAATTTTCTGTAAGTCAGCGATAGTTTCCAGATCAGCCGGACTTTGCTCCGTGCCAAATGCCCCATCCAAATCCGATCCGATCCCGATGTGATTGGCATTGCCGGCGACCTGACAGATATGATCCAAATGATCCAACACGGTAGAAATAGTCACATTCCGCTCCTTTGGTGTGCTTTTTCCCCTCACCCAACCCGGACTCAGCATCCAGGCATCAAAAGCACCTCCGATGACTGCGCCTCGATCGATCAGCGCTTTGATCATCTCGTCTGAAAATTGTCGGTTGTGATCGACCAGCGCACGGCAGTTGTTATGACTGGCCCAGACAGGACCTTGGTAAATCTCCAAGGCATCCCAAAAAGCCAAATCGCAAAGGTGGGTCGCATCCAGAATGATCCCTAGCTCATCCATTTTCTTTACCAACTCTTTTCCTTGCTGACTCAAAGGCGCGGAAGAATCTGTCCCAAAGGCATAGCGCCCGGGGCCATAATGTGCCGGACCTAAAGCACGAAGCCCGCTTTCATAAGCTTTTTCGAGGTAATCGAGATTCACTATCGAGTCAGCTCCTTCCAGCGAAAGGATAAATCCCACAGGCTTTTGGCTTTTGTCCTCACCTTGATTCCAGTGAGCCAAGTGGGCTTCCAACTCGGTCCAAGTTCGGATTTGGGTCATTTCGCCCTTTTCAACCATCGCACGATACCACGCCAATTGACCCTGAGTTTGGGCCCAAGCCTGTTCGGGTGAATGCCAACCCGGAAGAGGGTTTTCAGGAGCAACAAAGCGGGCGATCTGTGTCGCCACCACCAGCCCTACATTTCCTTTGCGCAGTTCAGGAAGAGAGACAGTCGCATTTCCCCGGTCGGGTTTGTCGCTCAGGCCTTTTTCACGGGCATTGATCTCGGCGACAGGTCGGGTGAGGTCCCGATTCCACTCGAGGGCATTCATACTCAGGTCGAGGTGCGCGTCTATCGTAAACATGGCTTAGAAGGCTTGAAGGACAAAAACAGTGGGGATTTTATGCAGATCAACGGGATGGTTTTTCCATTCGGCGATAGTCTTGGTTTGGATCATTTCATCCGCCGCGGTGAGGTTTTTGGCGATGCAAAGCTTGGTGTGAGGTGCCAAAGTGGAAAGTAAATCTTCCAAAAGTTGATTATTTCGGAAGGGTGTTTCCATAAAAATCTGGGCGCGCTTTTCCCGAATGGATTCAGCTTCCAGTTTTTTGATGGCGGCAGTTCTGTCTTTTTTATCGATGGGCAAATAGCCGTGGAAAGCAAAGGACTGTCCATTGAACCCGGAACCCATGAGCGCCAAAAACATGGAACTCGGCCCAGAAATCGGCACGACCTGAATTCCTTTTTGGTGGGCATAGGCTACGGCCAAAGCTCCCGGGTCGGCAATGCCCGGACAGCCAGCCTCAGAGATTATCCCGATATCCGCTCCATTGATCAGCGGAAGCATCAGGCGGGGCAGCTGCTCAGGCTTGGTGTCTTTGTCCAAAACTTCCAAGTGCAATTCCTCGATGTTTACCCCGAGTTTGAGGCTGGAAATATAGCGTCGGGCAGAGCGGGGATTTTCGACCAAAAAGATCTTGGTATGGGCAATGACCTCCTGCACTTGAGGCGAAATCACCCAATGGGCGGTGTTTTCGGCCAAGACACTGGGGATTAAGAAAAGCTTTCCTTTGGGCATGGGGCGAAATTCGGAAAAAAATCAGCAGGGGAGCGAAAATACCTTCAAAAACTCCATGCAACACGAAAATTATTTGAACATAACCCGTCTCATGCCATTACAGGATTTCCATCCGACTGAAAAGGCTGCTTTTGATTCGCTGACCAGTAATAGCTATCCTGTTGGGTCATCAATGATGTGGAAGTGAATAATAAAAAGGAAAGAAATAGAAGGGTTAAATTACTTTTCATGGGCTAAAAACTAGTCTGAAGTTGAATAATTCGTAATAATTATTTTAGGAGCCTTAATCAACACGTCTGCTGTGCAGTAAACCGAATCCCGATCTTTTTTTTGGTCAAAAAATCGATAATTAAAATAAATAATGCTGTCTTGTATAGGGTTTCCGGGAAATAAAACAACATTTTCTATTTGTAAACCTGTTGAGGAAATCGATCCTCCTTTAAGGTTTCCAGATTCTATCTGAATTACATTTACAAAATTACAAGATGGAAATTCTATTAGCCTTCCCTTCACACTTTCTGGCAAGGAGTCGTCTTCACAGGCAAAAAAAATAAAGCCTGTTAAAAACACCAGAATACTCTTAATCAGGGTTTTCATATCTTCCAAATTTATTTCTAAGACGATCACAAAGAATAATTCGTTAAAGTTCGAAAAGAAAAAAATGAAAGTTTCTTGGAAAAAGAGAACTAAACTCAACTGGGGATTGTAAGGAACCCAACCAATTCCAGACATGAGCTCAAGGGAGATTTTTGGGCTATACAACTGGGATATCAGATTCTCTTGAAGTAAAAACCGAATGTTTACCATTACCCAAAAGCTGTCAGAATTCTGGCAGCTTTTTTTGTACCTTTTTGGGTCATTATCCCACCCAAGCTATGAAGCCAAGTCAATTTCTCACCCTATTATTTCTTGCATTTTCCTTTCAAGTATCTGCCCAAAACCTCAAAGCCCTCGTCGGTGGCACCCTGATCGACGGATTTGGAGGTACGCCCATCCGCAATTCGGTTATTATTATCAAAGGCGAGCGGATCAAAGCTATAGGGCAAGTGGGCAGCTTAGCGATTCCGGCAGGCGCCGAAGTTATTTCCACCGAAGGAATGAGTGTTCTTCCGGGTCTTTGGGATATGCATGTTCACCTGATGCTGAATGGACACAGCGACTACACCCATTGGGACAGCACCTATATCGATGTCTTTGAGTCGGTGATCATGCCTTCTTCTGCGCATCAATTGCTCATGGCAGGAGTGACAAGCGCGCGAGACCTAGGCGCACCACTCGAAGCGAGTATCAACGTTCGCGAGCGGATCAAGCGAGGGGAAATCCCCGGTCCGACGATCTATGTATCCGGTCCATTTATCCAAAAAGCACCCTATCCTGGTACGGAAGCCTTCCGCTGGGGAGTGAATGGGGCCGCCGATGCACGGGCCAAAGTCAAAAAACTCATCGATGCCGGGGTGGATGTGATCAAATTGATCGATCAGGATCAAATGACCCTCGAGGAAGCCAAGGCAGTAGTCGATGAAGCGCATAAGTACGGGAAAATGGTCGTAGGCCACTCTCATCGACCCGACGAAATCCGCATCGGATTGCAGATCGGCGTGGATAATTTTGAACATACGGGTTTGAGTTCGGCGCCGGAATATCCCGAGGACATTATGCAAATGATGAAAGAGCGGGCAGCCAAAATGAACTTGGGGCCACTCTTCTGGACCCCCACCGTCGAGGGCTTGTTCAACTACGAATATGTCCGAGACAATCCCGAAAAGCTGGATGATACTTCCTGGCACTTAGGTTTGCCGGATTCGATCATTCGGGATATACGGGCTTCGCTACGCTTTCCGGGAAGGATGTCCTATTTCCAACTGACACCAGTGAGAAAGCCGACTCTGGATCGGAAGTTTGCGCAACTGAAAGAAAGTGGCGTGGTGATGCTCGTGGGTACGGACAGCGGTATTCCCATGAAGTTTCATAGCCAAAGCACCTGGAACGAACTCGATGTCTGGGTCAATCATTTTGGCATGGATCCGCTTCTAACGATTAAAGCAGCCACCTACTGGCCTGCGGTGGCGATGAAAGTGGACAAGGACTACGGGACGATTTCTGAAGGAAAATACGCCGACATCATCGCCGTGCGTGGGGATGTGATTCGCTACATCAACCTATTACAGGATGTGGATCTGGTAATGAAGCATGGGAGGAAAGTGAAGTGAAAGTCAGAAAGCTAAAGTCAGAAAGCTGAAAAAGGCAGTCGCAGTTGGTAGAAGTAGTGAGTTTGCAGTTTCAAGGCAATTTGTCAGGCTGAGCTGAGTCGAAGCCAATTTCCGTCTAAGTAAGCAGGAGGATAGAACCTACTGAGTATTCAGAAAAGAGGTGAGATCTGATGCAAATCTTACCTCTTTTTTGATTTACCACATGGCCTTATCCTATTTTCTACCACATTGGAATCCCTTGATAGTTCAAACCTGCAAGACGGCTAATTCGCCTTGTTAATCGAATTGACAATCACCAAAATCATCAGGTCTTTTTCCTCGGGTTTACTTAAAGCGACCATCAAGGTAATCGCTGCCAAGGCATTATTAGCTACTTTTGGATTCCCTTTTGTGTCTAGTAGGTAGTTGTTTTTGGCGAGATACCATACAAATAGCCAAGCAGCAATCCGCTTGTTTCCATCGGTAAACGAATGATTTTTCACCACGAAATAAAGTAAATGAGCTGCCTTTTCCTCAATGCTCGGATAAAGCTCCTTCCCGTCAAACGTTTGATTGATAGTGGAAATCGAACTTTGAAATGAATTGTCTTTTTCTCTCCCAAATAGTGGTGAACCGCCATACTTAATGCGCAGCTCTTCGATGGCTGACTTGGCTTCTGAATAAGAAATCTGGAAAACAGGGTTTCGGTCTACTTTACCCAATTCCAAGTTTTGCTTATCATACCCATCCAAAATATCCAACCCCATGGCATAGTCAGACAGGATATCGATGATTTCCCTGACTTGGGACTTTGAAAAATCTTCTGAAAGAGCTGCTTCACGAATCAATTTGAAGGACTGCTGAAGCTGAGAAAGTCTCTGCTGATTGACAGCATAGCCTTTAATGAGGTAGTCTTTTAATCGTTGGGTGGCCCACCTTCGAAATTCCACACCCATCGGTGATTTTACTCTATACCCAACTGAAATTACCACCTCGAGATTAAAAACTGAGATAGTTCTACTTACTTCTCGTTCCCCTTCCTTTTGAACCTGGCGGAATTTCCGCCAGGTTGAATTTTGGTCTAGCTCTCCTTCTTTATAAATATTGCGGATGTGTTCGCCAATGGTTCTTCTTGCTTTCCCATATAAGTCCATCAACTGCTGTTCTGTAACCCATACAGTATCATGTTCCCCATCCAAAATGATTTCAAATTCAGTTCCCGTTCGGGAGGACTTGAAAATCACTAGTTCATTTGTGGTAAAATCTGGCATTTCCATAAAAACAAATTACTCAGATTGAGAAAAATTTTATCATAAAAAAGTAGGCTTAATTAGTAAATGGAAACAAATCGAACTGTCTCAAAATTTGCAACAGCTCGATTTCTATCCCAAAAACCTCCTCATTTCCTCCACGACTGCATGAGGCTGCTCGGCATGGAGCCAATGGCCAGCATTTGTGATAAACTCGAGTTCGTAATTCGGGAAATGGGCCTCCAAGTCAGGCAAGTCCTTTTGCTGGATGTAGTTGGAATCGGCACCTGCGAGAAAAAGGGTTGGTCCTTCAAAAACAGCGCCTTCAGCCAAGGCTTCTCCTACATTTTCAATCTTTTCGGTAATGACCTTCAGATTAATCTTCCAGGCAAAGCCATCTCTGTCCCGAGTCAGACTTTTCAGCAAAAACTGCCTTACACCTAGTTCCGGAATGTACTGTGCCAACTGATCATCTGCTTCTTTTCGGGATTTGATTTCCTTCAGGTTCAGGGAATTCAATCCTTCCAAAATCGTCTGATGGTGAATGGGGTAAAATCTTGGGGCGATGTCAGCGACGATTAGTTTTTCGACCCGCTCGGGATAGGTTACAGCAAAGTTCATCACCGTTTTCCCACCCATGGAGTGCCCCATGAGGTAGATTTTTTCCAGTCCTTCGTCATCGATAAGTTCCTTCAAATCCTCCACCATGACGGCGTAGTTCCATTCCTCGGAATGGGGAGAGTCTCCATGATTTCGCTGATCGACGAGATACAAGGTGTAGTGCTCGACCAGTTCCTTGGCGATGGAAAACCAGTTGTCCAGCGAACCAAAAAGTCCGTGGAGAATGACGAGAGGAGGGCCTGAGCCGGATTTTTTATAGTTAAGCTTCATTCAAATTTCGATTTATCAATAAGAAGGTCATGATGAAAGATTACCTTTTCAATGGTAAAATATCAATCACCCCTTGGTAAATGACTTTTTTAACCGCAAAGTTTCGCAAAGAAAAAAAGGAGCAGAAAAAGGAGTTGTAAGAATAGACCTCAAAGCCTTTCCCTTTTTCAACCCTTTTCAAGAACCCAAAGAAAAAAGCCAAGGCTTTTTTACTTCCAATCACAGGCTTGTTAGGTGCCTTTACACCTCGGGTAGTGTCAGTAATAGCCGAAACTGGAAATTTTAGAAATTGGGAACCATCCGCCTAAGGGATACTAATTTTCCAATCTTCTAATTTTTCAATCCGCCACGTCGGACAAGTTCCTTCAATCACTCAAATCTCCAACTGCCT
Source organism: Algoriphagus aquaeductus (assembly GCF_003253485.1). GTDB lineage: Bacteria > Bacteroidota > Bacteroidia > Cytophagales > Cyclobacteriaceae > Algoriphagus > Algoriphagus aquaeductus. The sequence continues at coordinate 12,601 of NZ_QKTX01000028.1, forward strand.
TCTGTACATCTGAATCGTATTTTCCAATCCGTAGTACAGCGCATCGCAGATTAGCGCGTGACCAATGGAGACTTCCTCTAAAAAGGGAATCTGCTGCTTGAGGTAGGCCAAGTTATGCAAGTCCAGGTCATGTCCTGCATTCAGTCCCAAACCCAATTCTCGGGCGATATGGGCTACATCCAAATAGGGTTTCACGGCCTTTTCCCGATCTTGATGATAGTGTGAAGCATAAGGTTCAGTATAGAGTTCGACCCGGTCGGTGCCCGTGAGCCTGGCGGGTTCGAAATACTTTGCCTCTGGATTGATGAAAATGGATACACGCGTGCCGATTTCTTTGAGCTCGGCCACGATATCTTTCAGCATACTCTGATGAGCGATGGTATCCCAACCGGTATTGGAGGTAATTGCATTCGGCGGATCAGGGACCAAGGTTGCCTGTGCAGGCTTCACTTCACGGATCAGTTGCATAAATCGCTGGTCGGGATAGCCCTCAATGTTGAACTCCGTCGTCACCACTTTTGCCAAATCCACTGCATCCTGATAGCGAATGTGCCGCTCATCAGGTCTTGGATGCACGGTAATCCCCTGTGCACCAAATCGCTCGCAGTCCAAGGCCACCTTGACCACATTGGGATTGTTGGCTCCACGGGCATTGCGCAGGGTGGCGATCTTATTGATATTTACACTCAGCTTTGTCATATCGGCAAGGAAAAAGGGGTATTTTTACCCGGTATTGAATTAGTAACACAAACTTAGGACGAATGAGTTTAAAGCAGAATGTAGAAGGTCAAATAAAATCCGCCATGATCGCCAAAGACAAGGTGAGATTGACCGCATTGCGTGCCATCAAATCGATGATTTTGTTGGAGGAGACCAAAGAGGGTTTTTCCGGAACCTTGAGTGCGGATGACGAGATGAAACTCCTGACCAAAGCCGCCAAGCAGCGGAAAGACTCCGCCGATATTTATGAGAAGCAAGGCAGAGCCGACCTTTTGGAAGTGGAATTGGCTGAGTTGGCCGTCATCCAGGAATTTTTGCCAAAGGCCTTGACTGATGAGGAATTGACTTTTGCTATTCAGGAAATCATCAATGTCACCGGTGCTGCCGGTCCAAAGGACATGGGTAAAGTAATGGGCGTGGCAAGCAAGCAACTTGCCGGAAAAGCGGAAGGCAAGGCTATTTCTGAAAAGGTAAAATCCCTGCTCAACAGCTGATTTGGCACCGATTGACATCGTCATATTGATCCTGATCGGATTGGGAGCCTATGAGGGCTACAAGAAAGGCTTGTTGCTGAGTATTGTGGGGCTCATAGGCTTTGTTTTGGCTATCATCCTTGGGGTTTACTTCATGGATCCGGTGAGTAAATGGCTTGCGTCAAAGCTGGATGAACTGACATTTGCCTTTCCGATTATGGCCTTTCTGATTGTATTTTTTCTCACCTTGCTTATTGTCAATCTTGCGGGTTGGGTATTGAAAAAAATGATGGATATGATCCTGCTTGGCGGTTTTGACAGCATTGCCGGTGCTATTTTGGGAATAGTCAAATCCGGATTTTTCATCAGCCTTTTTATGTGGCTTTCGCTACAGTTTGATCTGAAATTACCTAAGGAGTGGCGGGCCAAAAGCGAATACCTCCAATACATCGAGCCACTCGCGCCGAGTGTGATTTGGGTGCTGGAACCTATTTTCCCCAAAGTCAAGCAAGTCATCGAGACCATGGACGAGATTGTGAAAGAGTTCAGAAAAGATGCTGCTGCTGATTGACAATTTTGACTCATTCAGTCACATCCTCGCCGATCTGATCCGGCAAACCGGCCAAGAGTTGATTATCAAACGGAATGAGGTCTCCTTGGAGGAAATCGAAAAGATCGATTTCAAGGGCTTGATCCTTTCACCCGGACCGGGGATACCGGCCACATCAGGCAATTTGATGCCCATTCTGAAAAAGTATGTCGATCAAGTTCCCATCCTCGGCGTCTGCCTCGGCCATCAGGCGATTGGGGAATTTTTCGGAGCCAAATTGGTCAAAAACGCCGTGCCTACCCATGGAAAAGTCCACACCATCCGAAAGTCCCAACCTCACTTTTTCACTCAAAATCTTCCCGAACGTTTTCAGGTCACGCGCTACCATTCGCTCCAATTGACCAATTTGCCAGATTGCCTAGAATCGATATTAGAGACAGAAAGCGGGGAAATCATGGGAATGGCACATCAAACCCTGCCCATTTTGGGAATCCAGTACCATCCCGAAGCCTACCTGACCCAATATGGAATGGACATCATCCAAAACTGGCTCCGAACGCTAAAGGCTTGAACTGTTTAACTAATTAATTTAGTCGAAGTAGAGAAAATATCTGATATTTTTACTAGTGCACTAGAGAACTTATCGGATAATATCCCTAGTGAGGATAAAAAGATTAGTTAAAAATTACCAAACTGGATAGGGAGGTAAAACTCAAATAGTACGAAATTGAACTTCAGAAGCACTTTAAAGGAAATTTGAGCGGAATAGAAAAATCACCGTCACCTCAAATCAATCACCTCGATCCCGGGGTGCTTTTTCACATCAAAAACAAAATAATCCGCCGGTAGGCTTGGAGCTGCTTTCATGTTTTTGAAGGAGTACGAAAACACGCCTCCCTGACCGTCAAACATCTCCCAGCCAAGCAAGTCTTTGGTAGCCTTATCCACCATAAGCTTTACTTGCTTGAAGGGCGCATTGGCCTTGAGAGCGGTCAGTTCCACCACATTCACAGCCTTACCCTGATAGGTCTTATCTGCTAAAAGCTTGTAATTAAAGCCGGTTTGGTACATTTTATAGATGTTGGAGGGCGTCAACTCCCCTTCCATCTGCGTGGCGTCATTGATGGTAACTTCTTTATAGGAATTCGTTTGGATAAAGGTCCAGACTGTCTTGCCGTCGTTGTAGATTTCCTGATCGGGGAGTTTAAGACGGTATTTTTCTCCGCTTACCGCAATCTCTCCGGTTTGACGGTCGCCTGCGCCACCTCCATCCTGAAAAGTGTAATCAAAGCTGGCAGTGAAGCCTTTCATGCTTTGGTACTTTTGGCTCATGCCGTCAAGGACTACTTTAGCCTTGGGATCTTTTTGAGCAAAGCCCTGAAAAGACACAGCGGTCAGCAAAAAAAGAGAGAAAAGAAGGATGTTGAATTTCATGGAATCACGCTGCCGGAACTGGGAAAAGCAGCGCTTACAAACTATTCAATAACCGTTCCAAACTGGCTTCATCCTGAATGAGCACTTCCCTGGCCTTGGATCCTTCAAAGGGTCCGACTACTCCTGCCGCTTCCAATTGGTCCACTATTCGACCAGCTCGGTTATAGCCTAGCTTGAGCTTGCGCTGAATCAGAGAAGTACTTCCCTGCTGATGGAGCACAATCAGCCGTGCTGCCTCATCAAAAAGAGGGTCACGATCGGCTAGATCTATGTCTTTTGCCGATCCATCTCCATCTTCCCCTTCAAACTCTGGCAACAAATAGGCAGAAGAGTACCCCTTTTGCTCTCCAATCCAATCGCAAATATGATCTACCTCTGGTGTGTCGAGGAAGGCACACTGGATTCGTGTCATTTCAGAACCGTGGGAAAGGAGCATGTCCCCCTGACCAATCAGTTGATCAGCACCTCCTGCGTCGAGAATGGTACGGGAGTCGATTTTGGAGGTCACCCTAAATGAAAGTCGGGCGGGGAAGTTGGCCTTGATGATACCCGTGATCACATTGACCGAAGGACGCTGCGTAGCAACCACTAAGTGAATCCCGATCGCCCGTGCCAGCTGTGCCAATCGGGCAATCGGCGCTTCGATTTCTTTCCCAGCCGTCATCATCAAGTCAGCCAACTCGTCGATCACCAGTACGATATAAGGCATGAAATAATGCCCTTTTTCCGGATTCAGCTTTCGGGCGATAAACTTGGCGTTGTATTCCTTGAGATTTCGACAGCCCGCATCTTTTAATAGGTTATACCGATTATCCATCTCAATACAAAGGGAATTGAGCGTGTAGATGACCTTTTTGGTATCGGTGATAATGGCCTCTTCCGATCCCGGGAGCTTGGCGAGGAAGTGTCGTTCGATCTTATTAAACAGCGTCAATTCCACCTTTTTAGGATCGACTAGGACAAATTTGAGTTGGGATGGATGCTTCTTGTAAATCAGGGAAGCCAAAATCATATTCAACCCTACCGACTTACCCTGACCCGTGGCACCGGCCATCAGGAGGTGGGGCATTTTGGCCAAATCCGCCACAAAGACTTCATTGGAAATGGTTTTACCCAATGCAATAGGAAGATCCTTATCGGACTTCATGAACTTTTCAGTTCCCAAAACAGCCCGTGCAGGCACCAACTCCCTGTTTTTGTTGGGCACCTCGATACCGATGGTTCCTTTACCCGGAATAGGGGCAATGATACGGATGCCTAATGCCGCCAAACTCAGGGCAATATCGTCTTCCAGATTTTTGATTTTGGAAATCTTTACCCCAGGATTGGGGACGATTTCATACAGCGTCACCGTGGGACCGATCGTAGCCTGAATACCCTGAATCCCAATTTGAAAATTTTCCAGTGTGGTGACGATTTTGTCCTTGTTTTCCTCCAGTTCCTGACGGGAAACAGTCACCTTCTTGACATCATACTCATTGAGCAAATCGAGGGTAGGATATTTGTATCTCGGCAAATCCAAGGTAGGATCATACGGGTCCAAGTTCTCCACTTCTTCGGCAGTTTTCTCGAGTTCGGGAGCCTTTTGCACCGTGAAATTTCCTTCCTTAGAAGATCTAGCGGAACTTCCCTCATCCAAAAGATTGACTTGGGGTACGTCGAAAATATCCTCCTCTTCGGCTAGATCCTCTTCCGGGTAAGTAAATGAAAGTTCAGGTGAAGATGTCAGGGGAGTAGTCCCTTTTGACTCAGGCACACTATTATCCAAGTCGATGGGGGCAGTTTTTACTTCCCATTCACTTCCATCATCCACAAATTCTTCCTCCTCAATTTCTTCATTTTCCACAGCCTCATCCAAAAAGGGATTTGGCGCTTTGCCTCCAGCTTTTGGTTCGAGTGGCAGATCTTCCTCGCTTTTTTCTTTCGGAGAAAACCAATTCAGCTGTTGAATACCAAAAAACAGCACCACGAAAATCAAAAACGCACCTGCAATGAGAATAAAAGTGCCCATCCCCAGAAAATCATGGGAAAGCTTGGCCAATTCATATCCCAAGCCTCCGGAAAGGAAACTCCAATAGGAATATCCCTCCACCAAAATGACAGCATATCCTGTCAACAAGCCTAACCAAGCGGTGAAAAACAGGGAAAAAACCGCAAAGCGAGTCAGCGATACCAATGAAAACTTAAATGTCCACTTAAACCCTAACAAGAAAAGAAATGGAGGAAAAAGGAAGGCTGCTATACCAAACCACCGATAGATCATCCAATTTGCGGCCTGAGCACCGAGATAGCCTACCCAATTTTTTGACTCTCTGGCAGATTCGCGAATTTCCTGATCGGGATTGTTCATGACCAAGCTTTGATCCTGAGGCCCATTGAGCATGTAGGATACAAAGGCAATAAACAAGAAAATACTGATCGAAATCAGAATGATCCCAAACGTGAGTCCGAGCTGTCGGGTATCGATCTTGCCAACAGAGAACAGCGGCTTCCTAGGTTCGGAAGGAGCCTTTTTGGTGTTCTCGGATTTCTTACGAAAAGTATTGGATTTGGGTGAATCTGATGCCATCTAGGGTTGAAAGTACGAAAATAAGTTTAGCCAAAAGGCCGAAGAAAGCCAACTTACCGGGAAAAATATGCCAGAAGTCCTTTCTTGATCTTTTTGATCAGACTGGGTCCCTCATAAATCATGCCCGAGTACACCTGGACCAAGCTCGCTCCGGCTTCCAGTTTTTCGATAGCATCTTCTGCAGAAAAGATCCCGCCTACTCCCACGATCGGAAATGCCCCTTTGGACTTCTGATGCAGGTATCGGATCACCTCGGTACTTCTTTTTGCCAAGACTTTTCCGCTTACCCCACCTGCTCCGATCGCTTCCACTTGATCCCTTGAAGTGCTCAATTTCGAACGGTCGATGGTGGTATTGGTCGCGATGACTCCATCAATTCGGGTCTCTTTTACGATATCAATGATGTCATCCAGTTGCCCATCGGTGAGATCAGGGGCAATTTTCAAAAGAATAGGTTTGGGTTTGACTTTTTGATCGTTTGCCGATTTTACAGCAGAGAGCAATTGCTTCAAGGGTTCTTTTTCCTGCAAATCCCGGAGATTGGGCGTGTTTGGCGAACTCACATTGACTACGAAATAGTCCACATAGGGATGAAGCGCTTCTAAGCAATAGAGGTAATCATCCACCGCATTTTCGTTGGGGGTCACCTTGTTTTTACCAATATTCCCCCCTACAATCACATCTGACTTTCGTTTTTTCAATCGCTCTACCGCTTCAGCTACTCCCCCATTATTGAAACCCATCCGATTGATCAGCGCTTCATCCTGAGGAAGTCTGAAAAGGCGGGGCTGAGGATTTCCTTCCTGAGGTTCTGGAGTCAAGGTACCGATTTCAATAAATCCAAAACCCAACATGGCCATCTCATCGATCAGCTTGGCATCCTTATCAAAGCCAGCAGCTAAGCCTACCGGATTTTTAAACTTCAATCCAAACACCTCACGCTCCAAACGGGGATCTTCCAATTCAAAATTCAATTTCACCAAGGAATGGATGACTGGCAGGTTGAATGTCAATTTGGTCAGATCAAAGGTGAAATGGTGGGCGTCTTCAGGTTTCTTGAGAAAAAAGAGGGGTTTGAGCAGGGATTTATACACCGATAAGTGGATTTGGTAGGAATCCCAAAGTTAGGGATTGATGCTTGAATTTTTGGAAAGTAAGTGTATATGAAACCAATGTGGAATAAAAAAACCGACTCCTGAGAGCCGGTTTCGAATGATTAGGATTTCAAACTATAGTTTGGAGCTTCGCGGGTGACGCTCACATCATGCGGATGAGATTCCTTTACACCAGCAGTGGTGATTTTTACAAACTTTCCATTTTTCTGCAAGTCTTCGATGGTCTTGGTACCACAATAACCCATGCCCGCCTGCAAGCCTCCCACCAATTGGTACAAGACTTCAGAAACCATTCCCTTGTACGGCACACGTCCAACGATTCCTTCAGGCACCAACTTTTTGATATTGTCCTCAGCATCTTGGAAGTAGCGGTCCTTTGAACCGGACTCCATAGCTTCCAAAGAACCCATGCCTCGATAAGACTTAAATTTTCTTCCTTCGTAAATGATCATCTCTCCGGGGGCTTCCTCAGTACCTGCCAACAAAGACCCGATCATAATCGAGCTACCTCCGGCTGCAATCGCTTTGACCAAGTCACCGGAATAGCGGATACCTCCATCAGCGATGACCGGAACACCCCGATCCTTTAGGGCTTCTGCACATTCAAATACTGCCGAAAGCTGTGGAACACCCACACCGGCAATAACACGGGTAGTACAGATAGAACCTGGACCTACACCTACTTTTACCGCATCGGCACCGGCATCGGCCAGTGCAATGGCAGCTTCCGGAGTTGCAATATTTCCAACAATCACTTCCAAGTCAGGAAATGCAGCCTTGATTTTTCGACAGGTATCAATCACCCCTTTGGAATGACCGTGAGCCGTGTCAATAGAGACCACGTCCACTCCTGCATTTTTCAAAGCCTCTACCCGCTCTACGATATCTGCCGTCACACCCACTGCTGCACCAACCCTTAACCTTCCGAATTCATCCTTGCAGGCATGGGGTTTGTCTTTTCTCTTAAGGATATCCTTGTAAGTGATTAAGCCTGTCAGCTTGTAGTCTTCATCGACAATCGGTAGTTTTTCGATCTTGTACTCCTGCAGGATTTCCTCTGCCTGTTCCAGCGAAATCCCTGATTTGGCCGTGATCAGATTTTCACTGGTCATGATCTCACGGATCAATCTATTGGGATCTTTGATAAATCTAAGGTCACGGTTGGTGATGATGCCCTTAAGGATTTTGTTTTCGTCCACCACAGGGATCCCTCCGATGTGAAATTCACGCATAATGGCTTCGGCGTCCCTTACTCTGGAATTGATATCCAATGTGATCGGATCGAGAATCATCCCTGCCTGGGAGCGCTTCACTTTACGCACTTGGGCAGCTTGCTTCTCGATGGACATGTTTTTATGAATAAAGCCCAAACCACCTTCAAGCGCGATGGCAATAGCCAGTTCGGCCTCAGTCACGGTGTCCATGGCAGCGGAAACCAAAGGAATGTTCAGTCGGATTTTTTTGGTAAGCCAGGTGGAAGTGTTGGTTTCGCGGGGGAGAACTTCGGAATAACCTGGGACGAGAAGCACATCGTCGTAGGTGAGTGCTTCGTAAAGAAACTTCGAGGAGTTTGGATTCATGGCAAATATTGGTTGTAGGTAACCCTATTTGCCCGTCAAAGTTACACACAAAAACCAATGCCATGCCAGAGAAAAACAAAAATAAATGTGGAATCACCCATGAATAGTTTAAAAAATTGAAATAGGATTTGGAAAAATCAGCCCATCCAAGAGAACATTCCTTTTTGTAATAGCGCCAGCCACAGGGTAAGGGTGCATAACAGAAAGTATATAACTCCGGTCAAAATGACTGGGACAGGACGATCTCTCCAAAGATACCATCCCAATAAAGGAAGAAGCTGTAAGGCATGAATACCCAGAAAATGGAAAACCCGAAGGTCTCCAAATGATTTAGCCCACCCCAGGAATAGCAATCCATCCTGCCCATCCGGTGCTCCAACAATATGCTGACGGAGCGAAACCATCAAAAACCCCTGATATCCAGCGATCAAAAAAATCAGAATCCCAAGCCGAATTGCCCACAAATATCCTTTTGGCAGATTCTGAATCCGAAAAAAGCGAATCAAAATCCAAATCACCAGCAAAGAATTGATGGTGATCGCCAATCCCAAAATACCGAATAATACCCCGTCCAAAAGGGTTTGGTTGTTGAAATGGGACATTTTTGCCAGGGATGCCTGATAGGTGATAATGACGAGTTCGATGCACATCATGGACCAGGCTGTCCAACTTATTTTTTTGACCCAATCAGGATCTTGAATATGATCTAACAACCAGCCCAAAGTCCAAAAATAAATCCCAACAGAAAAGAAAAACTTGGCGGGCTTGATCCAAACAAATTGACCCAAGAGAACTCTCGGATCAACCCATGGAAGAAATAAAACAAAACCCCCTAAAAGAAAACAAAAGGCCCCAGACTTGGCAAGCAGCAAATTGCGCCTCTCTAGCTCAGTGTACCAAATTTTCAGCATAGGGGTCTTGGATTAGCTTTCGATTGAACCCTGATCTAATCAAAAAATAAAGCAACAATCCAGCTGGGCCAAGCATTAAGGTCAATAGAAGACATGGAAGAAGCATCCACCGATGAACTCCCTTTTTATCGGCGTCCTGACTGATCCACATCCCAACAAACAGATCAAAAACCAAATAGTGAATCCAGCCTGCCAATACCGCTTCATCGACCGAAAAAAGCAGCTTGACATTGGCCAGAGAGTCAACCCCCCCTCTACTTTCACCTCCTATTCCTCTTAAAATGAAAAAAAGGTACAGGAAGGCCATCAGTGGAAAAACAATGGAGAAGAGCCCACGGTAAACCCATCTTTTTTGATAAAAGACAAAGAGAAAAAGCCAGCAAATCAGCGCTGTACTATTGGCAATAGAAAAAACAATTTCAAGACCCATTCTGAGGAAAATTTCCTCAAAATAAGAATATAATGCTGATTTATAGGAAGATGCAAGATTATTTTTTCCTCAGTCGGGCGATATAAAACCCGTCAAATCCACTCTCTTGGGCCAGAACTTTTTTATCCTCGATCAATTCAAATTCTTTTCCGGCTTCGCTTTCCAGAAATTTTTTAACCTGAAGTTCATTTTCTGAAGGCAAAATACTACAGGTGGCATAGACCATTTGCCCTCCTTTTTTCAGCATTGAAGGATAGGTTTGGAGAATTTCCTGTTGGGTTTGCTGCACTTTTTCTATGGATTCCAACGAAAGTTTCCACTTGGTATCGGGATTACGGCGTAGCACTCCCAGTCCTGAACAAGGCACATCCAATAATAAACGATCTGCTGATTCCTTCAGGCGCTTAATGGTTTTGGTACCCTCAATCACTTTCGGTTCAAAGATCGACACCCCATTTCTTCTAGCACGGAGTTTGGCTTGCTGCAGCTTCCACTCCTCCACATCCATGGAGATCACTTTTCCTTTATTCTCCATCAAGGCAGCCAAATGTAAGGACTTCCCACCCGCACCAGCGCATGCATCGATGACTCTCATGCCCGGTTCTACTGCCAAAGCCGCTGCAACCAACTGAGAACTGGCATCCTGCACCTCAAAAAGCCCTTCTTTAAAAGCTGGATGTCGAAATACATTCTGCCGCTCATCTAAAATCAAAGCATCCGGATACCCCTTGACGATGTAGGTATTAATTCCATCTTCAGCCAATCGGTTTTTTAGCCTCTCCCGGGTGGTTTTTAAGGTATTAACCCGAAGCACCACTTCCGCCTCTTCATTGAGCGCATGGATTTCGGGCTCCCATTTTTCGCCCAATTCTTTGGATCCCAGCTTTTGAAGCCACTCCGGAATGGATTCGAGCAGGCCTGGATCAGTGATTGCCTCGTATTTCCCTTTAATCTTTTCTGGGTGAAGCCGCTCAAATTCCTCCCAATCCGGAAGTGCATTTCCCTGCATGATCCAATAGGTACCAAACAAATCCCAATAATTCGAGGAAGGGCTGAGGTGTCTGATCAGCCTCCACCATCTCACCATTTCATAGGTCGTCTCTGCAATGAATGATCTATCCTTTGCTCCCCATTTTGGATTGGACTTGAGCGTTCGCTCGATAACTTTATCTGCGTATTGACCTTCTTCAAAAATAGCTTGCAAGGCGGTATGCACTCCGCGGATGGTGTTGTTGTGTAACTTCATGGTGACTGATTCTCACACAAAGGTAGGGAGATTTGCTGAGCTTCCCTTTTCCGCACTAAAATGGCCTAAACTGCACAGAAAAACGAACTCCCTCCCGTGCTACTCCGGAGCCAAATTCGTGACGGTCCCCATAGGGCAACTGATAAATGGGGATCCAAGTGCTATCGGCAGGATTGTTAGTAATCGGAGTAATGCTGGACTTCACAAACTGGAGCGCATTGGCCCTAAGCCCGAGCGAAAGCCAAGTCTTCAGCTCATAAGCAAAACCCAAATCCATCCCGAATCTCCAAGTGGATTCTTCGAAATCCGAAATAAAAGGACCGGCAACCACACTCAAGCAGTTAAGACAGGGATAATAAGAACTCCAAGAAGGAAGAGCGCCCGGATAGACCTCAAACTGACCGCTTTGTTTTCCTCCACCCAGTCCAAAAAAGCTCAGATTTAGGGAGGTCTTTTGACCCAAAGCGATGTCTTTTCTGAGGAAAAGTCCAAAAGACATACCTTCATTTTTCCTGGCCAATTGAAAGATCTCAGATTGATAGCCAGTTACCACAAGGTTTCCATTTTCGTCCCGTGCGGGTGCATAGACGGGAAATTGCACAGCAAAATCCTGCTCCTGAGAACGATAGGAAGAATAATCACCCATGAGGCCCATCGACCAGGATTTTCCCATGTTTAATCCGAGCCAAGATTTGACCGTGCCGCTAAAGAGGCTATTGACATCCCCGTATGTTTCCAAGCCATATTTTTGCCAATATACTCCATCCAGGTCTAGCCAGACCTTAGACTGGGCGAGTCCCACTATGGGTGAGATGAAAAATGCCGCAAGAATGAGTATAAGTTTTTGCATGGGAAATGGAGTTTCTACCTTTACGTTGTCCCATCCCACTTCGCTACAACCCATGACTTATTCTGACCTAGTTAATGCTTGGATTCAAGAACTTAACATTTATCCTAGCTCGGAAGCTGAAACCTTGGTCAATTGGTTGCTGGAGCATCATTTAGGACTGCGAAGAGTGGATATGGTCCGATTTTTTGAAAAAGACACTTTACCGAGTGGGCTGATTCATGATTTTGAACGACTCAAATTAGGCGAACCCATCCAATATATTCTTGGGCATGGCCCATTTTACGGTCGGGAATTTGAAGTGACCCAAGAAACTTTAATCCCAAGAAACGAAACCGAGGAGCTGGTACACCTGATTATCAAGGAAAATCCCGGAATAGGAAATAAGATTTTGGATATCGGTACAGGCACAGGATGTATTCCGATCACACTTTTTCTCGAAATGAAGGAAGCGAAAGTATATGGTTTGGATGTCTCGGAGAGGGCATTGGAAGTAGCGAGAAGAAATGCAAAAAAGTTACATGCGGTAGTTAACTTCCTGAATTGTGATATCCTTTCCGACCATCCAGCCATTTCGGAATTGGACGTATTGGTTTCAAATCCACCCTATGTCCCCCAAAAAGATCAATCCGAAATGCACCGGAATGTGGTGGATTTTGAGCCTCATTTGGCACTTTTTGTGCCTGACGAAGACCCTTTGATTTTTTATAGGGTGATTGGAGAAAAAGGAAAAAGTCTGCTGAAAAAAGGTGGGCGCCTGTATTTTGAGATTTATGAAAAAGCCGCGAAGGAAATAAAGGAGCTTTTGGAAAAACAAGGTTACGACCGAGTAACCGTCCATTCTGATCTTAATGGAAAAGAAAGGATGATCACTGCGACTTGGAATTAAATTCAATATCACCCAGATTCAAGTAATAAGTGCAACACTAAAGGTTTAAGGAAGGAAGCCTAGGCTTCCTTCCTTAGGCTGAAGAATTAAATTAGTGTTGTCATGCAGAAATTCAATCATCTCAGCCCAGAGCAAAGGTACCAAATCGAAATTTTAATCAAACAAGGGGTGACTCAGACCGGTATTGCCCGAGCTTTAGGAGTTCATAAAAGCACCATTTGTCGGGAGCTTCGTCGGAACACGGGTCTACGCGGGCGCAATGCGGGTGAATATGTCGCTCGTGTCGCTCAAAACAGAACCGATGAACGGCATAAGCTTAAACCCAAGAATATCCGTTTCAAGGCTGAGCTAAAGGAACAAGCTCGAGTTTGGCTCAAGGAGGAAAAACTGAGTCCGGAATTGATTGCTGCCAAATGGGAATTGGATGGAAACCCGGGCGTGTCCCATGAAACCATTTATCAATGGATTTGGAAAGCCAAGAAAAGTAAGCATTGGTCATTGACCAGAGATCGGGAGCTTTATAAATGCCTCCGCCATGGGAAAAGAAAGCGAAAAAGAGGCAATTACAGAGATTCCAGAGGAATCATAAAGGAAAGAGTGCCTATTGAACAACGACCTGCTGTTGTAGCCCTAAGGGAGCGAATAGGCGATATAGAAGTCGATCTGATGATGGGTAAGAACCACCAGTCTGCTCTTCTGGTCTTGGTAGATAGGGCTACCCTGATTACCACTATGGAGAAATTATCCGGTAAGAATGCTGATGCTATTGAACAGAAATTAGCTAAGCGAATCGAAAGGATTGGGCCTTCCTTTTTCAAATCGATCACCTTTGATAATGACATGGCTTTTGCAAACCATCACTTGATTCGAGACAAATACAATATCCCAACCTACTTTACTCGGCCGTATACTTCGCAGGATAAAGGAACTGTCGAAAACAGAATAGGATTGATTAGAGCTTTCTTACCTAAAAAAACTGACCTCAATGAAATCTCAACAGAACAAATACAAGCAATCGAAGCTAAAATCAATAACAGACCCGTTAGAAAGTTTAATTACCTTAGTCCAATACAAAAACTCAAACAAAAATTAGGTGTTGCACTTATAAGTTGAACACGGCTCAAATTCATCACAAACATGAAAACTATATCATTAAATGATTTTGGCCTATTGCTCATCAGACTACTTGCGGGAGGAATGATGCTTACCCACGGCATTCCAAAAATCGGGAGGCTTTTGGGTGAAGGCCCGGTGAAATTTGCCGATCCCTTTGGCTTAGGACCCGAAATCAGTCTTGGAATGGCCATTTTCGCAGAGGTCCTCTGTTCTGGTTTGGTTATGATTGGATTTAAAGCCCGCTGGGCAACTATTCCATTGATGATGACCATGTTGGTTGCTGCCTTTTATGCTCATTGGGACGATCCATTTGCTAAAAAAGAGTTACCACTGCTTTATTTTGCCGTTTTTTTGGGCATTCTAATGGCAGGCAGCGGGAAGTTTTCAGTTGACTACTGGCTTAGATCCAAAAACTCGATTTAACTAAAATTTAATTGGCAGATTTCCCTAAAAATGAGGCTGTCTCATAAATAGGTTTTCTATTTATGGACAGCCGTTTTTGCGCAATAGAGCCCGATTTTAGATTTTCGGTCTCTATTTTTTTGACCAG
>NZ_QKTX01000029.1 GCF_003253485.1 Algoriphagus aquaeductus
TAAGAAAGGGAATTTTGGGGAATTTCCCCGCACTACAAAACTAGTGGGTATTTATAGGGTTAAAATGAGGAAAATGAGGGAGGACGAAGGATTTTTGGATGAGAAGTGATGTGTTTTGGGATTACAAATCCTTAGGGATATTAGGGTCGAATTACAAATTCGACCCAGCGGAGTTTGCCGTGAATGGGGACACTCATGTGGGCGAAGCGGCCTTCGTTAGTCGTAAATTGTAAGAAGTAAGTGGTTGTCGAGTTGGCAGCTTCGCGTTGTCCTGTTGCCAGTGCTGAGCCTAGTCGAAGCATCGGGTTGTCAGGTTGTCCTGTTGTCGAGTTGTCGGGTTGTTGTAGGATAGGGTCCAGCTTCTGGAGAAGCAGGACAACTTGGAAGGTTGCCGTGAGTGATGACACTCACGGCGGCGAAGGACACCAAGAGCATTAAGTGAGAAGACTCACGGCGGCGAAGGCGAAAAAGGGAGGCAGCGGAGTTGTCGGATTGCAAATCCTATGACAGGACCTCGACATTGCAAATGTCGAGGAACGGAGGAACCGAAATTTTCAGTGGGGTTTATACCAGTACTTTTCCTTAAAATCCCTTATTTTAAGCCTAAAATTCTCTCCTGTGCTTGGCGCTGTATTCCTGATCCTCTTTTTGTTTTTTGCTTCCCAGCCGGTGCTCAATGCCATCCAGAATGAACATAAATGGCTGAAAGCGGGACTTTTGAATCAGATGTACTGGTACCATATGTTTTTTGGCCTGGTATATTGGACCTATGCCCAGTTTAACCGATCAGACTCCGTTAGCTATTTTTTAAGCTATAAGCATTATAAAAACTGGTTTGACGCATTTGAGCCAGGTACACTTTTTATCGAGTGGGTAAATTATCCTTTTGCTAAATGGTTGGGGTTCAATTACGACATGATGATGTTTTTCAGCACCTGGGTGGGTTTTTGGGGCTTTGTCTATTTCTACTGCTTTTTTAAGGAAAACCTGAAATTCAATCCCAAATTTGAGGGTTGGGATGCCATTACGATCTTTATGTTTCTGCCCAATATGCACTTCTGGACTGCTTCCCTTGGAAAAGGTGCCTATATATTTGCCGGGTTAGGATTCCTTACCTATGGACTTTCTTGGCCAGGGAAGCGGATTTTTCACATCGTATTGGGTGCCTTTATGTGCTATATGATTCGTCCTCACATCCTATTTGCTGTCATGATCGGCATGGGTGTCGGATTTATCCTCGGTCGTGAAAAGGTCCCTGCCTACCAAAAGTATCTGGCAGCACTTGCCGGTATTGTAATCAGTATTTTGGTTTACGACAAGCTTTTGATTTACCTGGGCTATGATCCCAATAATGTAGTTGCAAGTTTTGAGGAGGAGTCTGCACTTAATGCTCAACGGCTTCAGACTTCCGGTTCAGGGGTGGACATGTCCTCCTACAGCCTTCCCATGAAGCTTTTTACCTTTTGGTTTAGGCCTTTGTTTATCGATTCTCCCAACATTCTTGGCATAGCGGTTTCCTTCGAAAATGCGCTATATATCTACATGTTCAGCCGTATTTTTAAAAAGAGTTTTATCGATTATATCCGGGTGGCTCCGGCTATGGTAAAGATGTCCGCCATCGTATTCTTTTCCATTTCGGTATCCATGACCTATGTGATGTCCAACTTGGGAATTATCATTCGACAAAAATCCCAAATCATGTACTACATGCTTTTTGTGATTGTGGCCTTTATGGACTGGGAAAAAACCAATCGAATCAAAAAACGGGCGGAGATTTACAACCGGATTGTGGAGGAGGAACGAAGGAATCGGGAGTTGGCGGAGCAGGAAAAACAAATGGTTTGAATTGATCGTGCTGTCGGATTGTCTGCTGAAGCTTGGAGGTTAAGGGGGAATTGGAGATTAGAGATTGGGAGAATAAGAGATTGAGAGATTTGAGATTAGAGATTAAGAGATTGGGAATTATGAGATTTAGTTTTAGATTTTCATTCAAGAAACTAATTTTTAGCTATGGAACGATCTGAAAGCTTTGAAAATTTGATTTGTTGGCAAAAGGCTTATGAATTGAAAAAGAGGTTGAAAAATGAACTTTTACCCAAACTACCCGCTTCCGAAAACTTTGAATTAAAATCACAAATTCGAAGGGCCGCAAGATCTTGTACCGCTAATATTGCCGAAGGTTGGGGACGATTTCATTATTTGGATTCAAACAAGTTTTACTACAACTCCAGAGGATCTATGGCAGAACTTCTGGATCATTTAATCGAAGCTAAAGACGAAAACTACCTTTCAGAACCACTATTTCAAGAACTCCGAAATCAAGTGCTCGAAGCGATAAAAGTTCTAAATGGCTATATTTTCTACCTGAAAAGAGAATATCTTATATCTCTAAAAAAAACTTAATCTATTACTCTCTCCCAATTCATGCCCGGCACCTTCACCATTAGTCTTGACTTCGAACTCCTTTGGGGGATTTTTGACAAGGTGGGTACGCGGTATAAACCTTCTTATTTTTCCAATACCCGAAGGATCATTCCTGAGATGCTGGATCTTTTTAGCAGCAATCAGATACAGGTGACATGGGCTACCGTGGGGATGTTGTTTGCAGAGAATGAGGAGGAATGGAAGGCTTATTCTCCAGCTTTTCTTCCCTCCTACCGGGAAAAAAAGTACTCGGCCTATCATTGGGCGAAAGAAAACGGAATACGGCCTGAGGTTCATTTTGCACCTGAGCTTATCCAGCAAATCATCCAAACGCCCTACCAAGAACTGGGGTCGCACTCGTATGCACACTATTACACCCTGATGCGTGGACAAAGCCCCGAGCAGTTTCGGGAAGACCTTCAGGCAAGTCAGCGAATTGCCGGTGATAAGTTTGGCGTCCGGTTAAAATCACTTGTATTCCCCAGAAATCACCTGAATGAACTCTATTTGGATATCTGTAAAGAGGAAGGCTTCGATTTTGTGAGGGGGAATCCCAAAAATTGGTTTTGGCAGGAAACCCAACATGAAGATCAAAGCAAAAAATGGTTTCGATCCGCTGACTGTTTTTTCCCGGTTGGGAGTAGAACCTCCTATTCCCTTGAATCGGTCCACTATTCATCAAAAGATCCCATCATTATCCCTGCCTCCAGAATCCTTAGACCCTATTCAAATGGAAATCTCCTTTTTAACTCAGTAAGATTGGGGAGGATTTTGAGCGAAATGGAAAAAGCTGCCCAAATGGGAGAAGTCTATCACCTGTGGTGGCATCCTCATAATTTTGGCAATAATCCCAGTGCCTGTATGGTCGAGCTACGAAAGATTCTGACACACTTTAAAAGGATGAAGGAAACTTATGGAATGGAGAGTCTGAATATGGAAAATCTTGGAATGAGAGTGAAAGAAAGAGTGGCTAAAGTAGAGATTCCACTTAGTTAAGGCCTGACCGGTTTTGAAAACCTCTTAGGTCTGATCATGTTCCTGGGTAAAATCCATTTACCTCATTTTTAATACGTTTCATTAGCAATCCTGAAATCGATAAAAAGTCTTAGGGTAAAATTTCCGAACTTGCACTACCCAAGAAAAACTCCTTTTCGATTTTGAAATATTGAATTTTCAGAAATTTATTTTCGAATTCAGAAAGGGTTAGAATTTCGCATGATATGCCTCCATATTATCTACCAAGTTATTTTAAACCTCTTATCTCTTTGTTCTTTTGGCTTGACCCAAAAGAACCAAAAGGTCAAGACACAGTAAAGCTCCAGCCGCACCTAGCCGGACGCTGGCTCGCTGCTGTGTCAGCCCCCGCGCCAACTCAAACAAAATTCAGTATTCAAAAAAGTTATTTCAATTTGAATATCATAAAAAAGAATTTGGGGTTAAAAAAATCCTGTTATCTCTCTTTTTTTAATTCCCAATGATATCTGATTCCTGTCCAAAGCGAATTAAAGTATTACACCTGATCAAAAGTCTTGGGCGAGGTGGTGCTGAGAAACTGATTCCCGAAACAGCCTTGGTCCATGATCAAAACAAATTTGAGTTTCATTGTCTTTATTTCTATCATCAGGATCAAAATATTCTGGATGAACTCCAGGCAGCCGGTATCCAAACCCACTTGATTCCGGCCAAAAACCTGGAGCTCTTTTTTAAAATTAAGAAAGTCAAACATTTTGTCTTGGAGCAAGGCTTTGACATTATCCACGCGCATCTTCCATGGGCGGGAATTTTAGCCAGATTTGTAGGGAAAGAACTGGCAATCCCAATCGTTTACACCGAACATAACACTTGGGAGCGGTACAACAAGATCTCTTATTTGGGGAATCGCTTTACGTTTAAACATCAGGATGTAGCTATTGCTGTATCCAATGAAGTGGCCTTGTCGATGCGGCTTAATTCGATTTGGGACCCCTACCGAAGAGGAGGAAGACTCAAAGTGATCGTGGTACAGAATGGGGTGAATACGGAGGTGTTTAGGAGGAAGAGCGTAGAGAATGAGAGAATAGAGATTGGGAGATTGGGGAGTGGGATTCTGGGTGGGGTTTCACTACGAGAACGGCTTGGAATCCCGGAAAATGCCTGTGTGATTGGAAAAGTAGCGGTATTCCGATCACAGAAGCGGTTGTGGCTATGGGTAGAATTGGCTATGAGAATCCTGAAAACCTGTCCTGAAACACATTTTTTACTTGTTGGAGATGGAGAATGGAGGGAGAGAATTCTGAGTCAAGTCAAAAAATCAGGATTGGAAAAGAATTTCCATTGGGTGGGGGTTCAAAAAAATGTGGTCCCTTATCTCAGTTTGATGGATATTTACCTGAGTACCTCCGAATTTGAAGGTTTACCGATCGCCATGCTTGAGGCCATGTCCTGTGAAGTACCTATTGTATCTACCCGTGCAGGAGGGATCGGGGAAGTCATTCAACATGGGAAGCAGGGTTTTTTGACTGAAATCGAGGAATGGGAAGAGCTTGAAGGCTATTGTATTCAACTATTACAAAATCCAGAACTTCAAAAAAGCATGGCTCAAGCTGCCAGAGACCGTGTCATCGAAAAGTTCAGCATGAGGCGGATGGTGAGTGAGTTGGAGAGAATATATACGGAGGTGATCGAGGTCGGGAAGTAAGGAGGTATGGGAGTTGGGAGGTATGGGAGTTGGGAAGTATGGAGGTTCCCTGGTTGTCCTGTTGCCAGTGCTGAGCCTAGTCGAAGCATCGGGTGTTAGGTTGTCCAGTTGTTGAGTTGTCGGGTTGTCGGCTGATGGGGTCCAGCTTCTGGAGAAAGTCAGACTTGGACCAAAGGAATGTGGGATTACAAATCCCAATGATAATAGGGTCGGATTGCAAATCCGACCCAGCCGAGATTACAAATCTCGTGCTTCAAAGCAAAACCCTCCAAGGGATTGGTCTATCAGGATCTTACTGGTATGAGGATGTCCATAATCTATTCAAGGAAAACCCTTGGAGGGTTATTAATGGTATTGCAAACCTCGCATATATTGACAATGAAGCTTGGTACAAAAAAACCCGAGTGGGACCTCCCGCTCGGGTTTTGAGGTTAAAAGGACTGTTTGGTTAGTACTTGACGCCGGAGAGGAGCTTATCCTCGAGTCGGGCTTCATCCACGGTCAACTGACAAATGCTGACCAGGATAGTTCCCGCCGTGATGGCGTAGCCTGCGATGGACTGCACCAGTTCGGGAACGAATCCCGGAGCGGTGACCACGGCTATTCCTACGGCTGCGATGATCAATCCCACTCTCTTCAACTTTTGGAAGAAAGGAGGCGTGGGCGCAACGGCCCGGTATTGGAGTTCTTGGAGTGTGTTCATTGTTTTGATTTGAGATTAGAGATTAAGAGATTAGAGATTAAGAGATTAGAGATTAAGAGATTAGAGATTAGAGATTAGAGATTAAGAGATTAGAGATTAAGAGATTAGGGATTAAGAGATATGATTGTCTGCAATTACACCACCAGCCAAATACTCTTCGATTAATGGGTCGGAAGACCGATGACCGAAGACCGAAGCATTCCAGATTTCAACCTTTTCTAGAAAACTTTTAAGCTCACTTAACTTTCTGGTTAGAAAGCGGATATGCAGATTAAGAAATTAGAGATTTGGAACTTGTTTCTTGTCTCTTGCATCTTGTATTTAGCTACCCGGTTACCACTCTTTGAGGCTGACTGGCAACTCATTACCTATTTTGCTTACTCGGGCCACGGGGGGATTTTTCGGGTTTTGCTGCCGGCTGCTTGTTGGAGCAGGGTTTTGATCAGCGCTTGTTCGCTTTGGAGGCGAACGACCACTTCCTTGAGTTTGCCCAATTCTTTACCCATCTGCCTTAGGTCCTCGATCAGGAGCTTAAGGAAATAAGCGATGGTAGAAAGGAGGAGTGCGATGACTCCTCCCCCAACTGCCCAAACGGTTAATCCATCCATGCGATTTGGCAACAGGCCAGGTTCAGGGCTTTGTCCGGACAGCTCCTTATCTCCAGACGAAAGGTATCCTGAGGCTGATTCGCGTTTGTCAAGGCCTGTATCAGTTTGTAGAAGGCCTTCGGGGAACAGGTTCCCACGCCTTCAGACTGAATTTTTTGGACGGGAATAATCATTTGGGGCATATCCACCCTAACCGCACCTTTAGGACACAGGATACTGAGAAAGTCTCCTTTATGGTCTTTTTTTAGTGATAGAAAGGGCATCTGATCCTCCTTCAGGAGAAGGTATGAACCTTCGGGAAGGCAGGAGTTTTTTGGATCTCCGGGAATTTTGGGGCTTTCCAAGGTATGGCAGATGAGTTTATCATTAATCAAGAGGCTGCCATGGGTACTGGTGGGCCAATATTCCCTTTCCAGGATGATCTTCATGGCTTTATCAGGATACCACCAGGATTGTGGCGGGGTTCTGCGTAAGGTCGTAGAGGTCATACTTGGATCCGTTTTCCAGCACTTGTAGGTACTCCAATGCGAGTGCAAAGAAGTGGTGTGTATCCGGGGCGGCGGGCTTTGGCAGTGTGAGTGTCAAAGCCGGTTGTTCTTCGACCGAGATTGGAAGTTCGCCCGAGGTCACTGCATCTGCGGAGTAGGTTGCCTCCACGAAGTTGATGCTGGCCCGGATCAGCGAAATCCTGTAATGGGTCGTATTGACCAATGTTCGCAGGAAAGTTGCCGGTACCATTTCCGGGAAGGAAACGGTCACCTGATCAGGTCCATCCACAATTGCCGGTTGCTTGAAAATTGTGTTTTCGATGGTGGACTGCTTGGAAAACTGGAACCCTTTCATGAGTTGCATGTTTCCGAGTTCGAATTTGCGTTCTCCCCTATTGCTTTGGACATCGGAGTAGATCACCTTGGTAGCCATGGAGTACAGTCTGTTGTGCAGACTGCCGTCGCTGGATTTGAGGGCGATGACGCGGAACGCATCTTTGAGGAATTTGGCGGCGTTTGCAGCCCGTGAGAATTCCTGGAGGTTTTCGCGGGTACGTCTGAACCGAGGGTCATTCAGGATTTTGTTTTTGGAGACACCGCCTTTTTGGCGGGCTTTGAAACCGGTTCGTCCTTTATAGAAGGTCACATCACCGATGGTTCCTTCGAGTTTTAGAAAACTTGATTGTCTTGCCATTGCATGTTTGTTTTAGCGTGAAACATGGCCAAATCTGAATGCAAGAGACTGAAAATCAAACTGAATGTAGAATTGATGGAATCTGTGGATTCTAAAGAAAATGAAGAAAATAAAGACTCCGTGGATTTTATGGATTTTATAGATTCTGTGGACTTGACCCCTATCGCGGGCCATCCTAAAAGTCAGCTTTACTGTAGCTTTGATGTAGCTTTGATGCAGCTTTGATATGGCTTTGGTAGTGGGTTGATGGGAAGAAAGGGGGTATGGGGATGGCTGGTTGTCCGGTTGTCTTGTTGTCCGGTTGTCGGGTTGTCTGGTTGTCTGGTTGTCCGGTTGTCTGGTTGGCGAGTTGTCTGGTTGTCAGGTTGTCGAGAGATCGGGTTCAGCTTTTGGGGAACGGAACAACTTGTTGAGAGAGCGATAGACTTACCAAAGGTCGGAAGCCACTGTATTTTCAATCCGATCTTCCATTAATCGGCTTAGGTTCGGAAAGAAATTAAGTTTGGTCAATCTTTCGATTTCATTGATGCTAGTTAAAAATTGACGTGTAATTTTTTGATTACGTGCCACCTCTTGAGGAAACAAAAAGGCCAAATAATCGGCGTTTCCCGGGGAATCGAAAGGGTATGTTTTTGGCCTAGCGAGGATACAAAAAAAGGCGTCCGGAATTGCAATTTTGGAGCCGTTTGGTCTTATAATAAATTCAGGGTTATCTGAAAAAACTGGACCTACCAAGACCCAAAGGTGATTATTCTGGTTGGCTCTGTCGCTGTATGGATATTTATTAAGAATTTCCTCTTCAAGTTTTTGCCAGACTCCCCTATTCAGTTCTGCTTTTTGAGGACAAATATTGCTCATCAGAAAAGTCTCCATTTGGGACATTTTAGCGTACTGTTTGTTGATTGCGGCATTAGGTGCAAGGTGACCCAAATCATATCCATTTCCGAACGTTTGGGTCCCGATTCTATTTTGGAGGTTAAGGCGCATATCGTCTACAAAAAATGGATAGCGTTCGTAATCCACCTCTTTTTTGGATTTGGAAACTTGATAGGCCGCCCATAGCGGCTGATTGAACCGAGGTGAAAACCCCAGGATATAGCCATGATTAATCAAAACAATAAGGGTATCCTCCCTATTTTGATATTTTGGGGTGCCATGAATGGTAAATAAAGGAAGCAAATGTTCCAGTGATTTGGAAAATTCACTGACTTTGGAATGATCCTCCAGGGAATCCTGACCCAAGCAGCAAAAAGACATGGTTACAAAAAATAAAATCAAAAATATCTTCATGGTTCTTCAATTTAAAACAAATGAATTGAGTCTACAAATCCATTACGGGATGTTGTAGGTTGTTGGAGAGGCAGGGTGTCGGGTTGTCGGGTTTATAGTACAGTTTAGAGACTGTAGGCACCAGCAGAGGGAGTATTTTTTACCGCAAAGAACTCCAAGATTTAAGTTGATCAGAGGTTTAGCTCTTACGGAACTTCATTCCTTTATTCTTCGATTGAGC
The DNA here is from genome assembly GCF_003253485.1 of Algoriphagus aquaeductus. Lineage (GTDB taxonomy): Bacteria > Bacteroidota > Bacteroidia > Cytophagales > Cyclobacteriaceae > Algoriphagus > Algoriphagus aquaeductus. Next base: position 9,105 of record NZ_QKTX01000029.1, read on the forward strand.
TTTTCAAGATCGCTAAGGAAAAAAGCTGAAGCTTTTTTGAGTAACAGGGATCAGATGTTGTCCGGTTGTCCGGGTGTCGACAGATCAGGTCCAGCTTCTGGAGAAGCAGGACAACAGGGTTGTGTCTGATTTGACCCCAAAGGGGTCTAACTGTGAATAGCCCCGGGTGGAACCCGGGGTTACAGAAATTAACGATGACCACAGCGCTGGTGTAGGGTCATGTAATGGAATACCAAGCTCAATTCCAGCGCAATGGAAAAGAGGCAGGGGGGTATGGGGGTTGGGAAGTCACCGGAAGTATGGGGGTTGTCGGGTTGTCGATAGATAGAGTCCAGCTTCTGGAGAAGCAGGACAACAGTTGCCTGCCGTGAGTGTCACCACTCACGGCGGCGATGTGTGGACAATCACGGCGGCGAAGCCACTAATTTTCCTCAAGTTTTTATGGGACAAGGTGGGACTGGTTGGGACTACCTAGTTGGCGAGGAGTATGGAAGTTTGGGGATCAATCTTGTCGGGTTGTCGGGTTGTCCACTGAGGCAGCTGTCTAGGTTGGCAGGATTTGGGATGGGTTCAAAATTCAAAGGAAGATCTTAAATTTTAGGTGCGTCTATATCGATTTTAGGGTTGTTCATTTCATTACATTGATTTTTTAAACCGATAAAAATAGAATGGCCAAAAAAAATCATGAGCGTTCTATTTCGAGTACCATTATTTGATTTTGATCCTACCAATGAGCATGAAATCGAAGATCATTGGGAAAATGTGTTGGAGGCAATTTCAGTTTCTTCGAAAAGTCTTTATAGTGAAATCTCTGGCAAACCGTACAGGAATCTTAATCCCTATGTTAAAAAAAAGGTGTTTAAGTATATTCTAAGAGGGAGATATCGAGCCACTCCATTTGGTCGATTTGCAGCAGTAGGAATTGGTGATTTTGAAGATTCTCCCAAATATCAATTAGATCTGGAAAGGATCATTTCTTTAAAATATCTGGATGAAGAACAAGTGAATATTGCCCAAACAGATGGATCTTCCTTTTTGATTAACGACAAGTATGAAAGGTGGGGTAATTTTCATTTCTTGACCTATCTCCAAGAAGGCCATCATTGGGGGATTGTTGAAGTCCCAAAAAATGAAATTGTTGAGTTTCTGATTCAGAAATTAAAGGATGGAAAGGAAGTGACTTTTGAAAAATTTATAGGATGGTTTGAAAATCCATGTGTTGAAACAGTAAGAGATATCTGGGAAAAACTATTGGGATTAGGAATTATTAATTCCGAGCTGAATATGGTTTCTCAAATTCGGTCCAATCAAAAGAACAAAGTTGATCAAGTTTTTGAAGATTCCATTTCACTGCCAAGACACTTACAAAAAGACATTAAGGATTTTGAGGCAACCGCCGGGAAATTGTTCAGTCCAACGACAAGCTCCTATGTTGAATTACTTCGAGATTGGTTTGAGGACAAGTTTGACGATCGATTTGTCCCATTATCCCTGCTTTCTGTGAATCATGAATTTCTGACTGGCAGTTTTTTAAAGAAAAGCATTATTGAAAATGAGGGAAGGATAAATATTGAATTGCCAGAAAAATTCTGGAAATCGGAACATGTTAATTTGGAGTACTATTTTAAACCCGAGCCTATTAATTCTGAGATTTTTGATTTACAATATGTCTTTAAGCTATTAGGTAATAGCACAATCCACCTAGAAAACATTGTATGCAATCGTCCATTTGTCTATTTCGGCAGATTTAACCGAGAAGAAACCTTATATAGAGATCAAACTGTAATTAAAGACCAAATTTTTCAAGATCGGCAAGTGATCTATGCCGAACTTCGGCTTTTCGAGACGGAATTAGTAGATTCGATCTGCATGACTAGGGCAATATTCGCTCATTATATTACACCGATACCCGACAGCAGTCCTAATGCCATCCAATTAAAAGATATTGAATTAGGCCTAATTGACGGTAGATTTTTCTTGGTTCACAGAACCCTAAAAAAAACGATCGTTCCTGTCATCACACACCCTTTAAACGGAAGAGAGATCAGTCACCCGGTTATGCGTTTGCTTTGGGAACTTGAACATCAAAGGCAGTTTAAGTTTTTCCCATTTTCTTTATCCAGAAGGCTAGATACCAGCTATATTCCCAGATTGAGCTGGGGAAATATTATTCTCCAAAACCGAAAATGGGTTTTAAGATCTGCCTTTTTTTCAACTGAACTTGATTTAAAAAAGTGGCTTGAAAAATCAGAAGTGCCTAGTCCTTTAGCGGCCGGATATTTGGATCGTGAGTTGATATTGGACTGGAATAAAGAAATGGAGTTAAATATCTTATGGTCAGAGCTAAATAAATGGGGAAAGATCAATATCATGGACCCGAGTTGGCTTGGCAAAAGTGAATTTTTCTCGAAAAATGGGAAGCCAATCTATCCACAGTTTGTAATTAGAGGGAGCAAGGCAAAATTTGAACCCGTCATCCATAGATTTATTAATTCAATTGAACATTGTGATGAGGATTGCCTTTATTTTTTGATTCGTGTGAATGAAGAAAACTTGATTGATTATTTAACTTTTTGGTTTGATAATTCCCTTCTCAGTTATTTGGAAGAAGAGAAAATCCTGTGGTACTTTTTGGTGTATCCCAGCAAGAATCTTTATCAAGTCAGGATCAGGTTTTTGAATCTAACAGAAAATCAACAGACCCTTTTGTTGAATTTCATTATTCCAAAATCAAGGGATGGGGTACATTCAATTGAAATTCGGCCATACTATCCTGAAATCAAAAAGTACGGAAGAACAGAATATCGAAAATCAGAAATGCTTTTTTATTTAGAATCAACCCATTTGATGTACCAAAAAGATTGCCAAGGCCAGCAGTTAATTGGGTCACATTCATGTGCTAAAGCCGCACTTTTAATGAAATTATGGGGATCATTGGTTTCCAATCATCCATTGATGGCAGGAGTTTATACGTATTCGAGATCAAAGGTTAAAGCCCTGGGTAATTCAGAACTTAAAAATGTCAGGAGGATTTGGCAAGAATCAAGCAGTTCAGGTCCCCTTGAGAAACATGAAGTGAACTGGATAAACAATTATTCCGGAATATTTTTGGATCATTTAAATCTTCAATTAAGTGAAGAGGCTGGATTAAGGTTAATTATCAACCATATCCACATGCAGGTTAATAGATTTTTTTTGAATGAACGAAAGGAACATGAGGACCTGATTCATTTTCATCTTTATAAGTGCTTAGGAAGAATGATTTATGGTCTTTGAAGGAGTGAATTCCGTTTGTTTAAAATATTGGTCCTCTGTCTCCCCATGCTTTTGGGTTTAGATTAAGCTGTGTTTTCAATATAATGGGTTAGGCAAAGGTTTTTGATTCGAGATAGCTGGAAAAGGTCTTTCGATATTCTTTTCCTACTGGGATTATATGTCCATTAACCATTAAGCATGAAGCTGAATCAAAAGATTTGATTTTCAGATAATTCACTGCAAAAGACCGATGAGTTCTAAAAATAAAAGGTCTTTTTATTTTTTCCAGAGTTACAGAAAATCTACTTCTGGTTTTGAGTTTCTCACCGGAATCCAATGTAATTATTGTGCTGACCTCCTGTTGTTCCAAAAAGTGAATCTCCCGGGTACGCAATATGACCTGTTTGGAGTCGCCTTGAAGTTTGATTACAACTACATCCTCTTCGGCTGGAGGAGGAGGAGGTTCGGGTTTAAATTTATCCAATTTAAGTCTTGCTTTTTGAAGTGCTTCTGAAACATCCAAAAACTGGGGGGTTTTTCTTATGAAATAAATGGCATTCACTTTATACCCTTCTAAGCAGTATTCATCATAAGCGGAACAAAGAATTAGAGGAATGTCTAGATGAAGAATGCGCTTTGCCAGTTCTAAACCAGAAAAACCTGGCATTGAGACATCCGTAATCAGGATGTCAATTTTCTTTTCAAAAACTGCATCGAGCGCATATAATTGATTGTCAGTAGAAAACACAATAGTATAATTAGGGATTTGGGAAATGTGTTCAGTGAGCACTTTAAGTGCACCTTCATCATCATCCAAAAGCCCTATTCGTAATAATCCTTCCATATTCTATATCAATTTTTAGTTGAAATTCCTTTTCATTTTTCTCAATCTGAAGATGGTATTTCTCTTTAAAATGGTATTTCAAGATTCTATTGACTGTATTGATACCAAATCCTGTTGAGAATAATACTGCGTTATGATCACGAGAATTTTTTAAGTAAAAAGTGAAATGAACTTTGTTATTATTGGATTCCCGTAAATCAAGATTAAGAACACAAGGATTGTCTGGGACAAAACAATTTCCATGTTTAAATATATTTTCCACCAAGGTCATCATTGTCCATTTTGGAAGAGGCAGCTGCTTACCCAAATCTGGATCCACCTTATTTGACATTAAGAATTGCAACCTTTCCCCGAATTTTTTTCTTTGAAACCCAATGTATATTTCAATTGCCTTTATTTCTTCAAAGAGGAAATTTGGGCTTAGGGTTTCTTTGTAGCTATAAGAAATGAGATCTGAAAATCTCAAAAAATCATTGAACAATGGTTTGGAAAGGGGGAGAATTTCTGAGGCAAATTGAGTCAATGAATTATTTAAAAAGTGTGAGGAAAGCTGGAGTGACTTGTGTTGAATCAGGAGTACTTCATAATCCATTTCAAGTTTATTTTTCTCCCTTTGGGACTCACAGAAAATGTAAAATCCCCAAATAGCAGAGGTGAATATTTGGAAAATCAGAACTCTTAAAAATTCGGAAGTAATTAATTTCCCTAATACAAATTCTATTTGGAATTTGCTTAAGAGATGAACTTTTATAAAAATAAACACTCCAAAAAGCACAAGAAACACGAGTACTTGTGTAATCCACTTTTTCCTGAAATACAGATTCGGTAAGATGACAAAGAACCAGAATTGGTTAAAAAGCCCTCCTGCGAAATAGTTTAAAGCTATGATTTGGAAGGAAGAAAAGTTTAAGCCATTAACGAATCTGGCCAAAACATCCATTCCAAGATATGCCGTCCAAAATATCCACAAAGCCAAAACGGGCCTTTTTTCAAATGTAGAATAAAGGCTATCTATGATTGTATTGCTGCTGTTGATGACATTTTCTTGATTAAGGAATTGCCTTAGAATAGATTTCACCTTCACAAAACATTACTTAATTATGATAAAAAAAACTGAAAGCGTACGGTGCATGCAAGCACTCCAAAACAGCAAAATCCGAAAACTAACCTTAAGCATTAAGGAGGGAAGTCGGGTATTCACCACCAGCATTACAAGTGAATGCTCCACAACAATTACAAGTATTTAAATACGCTTCAATTATTGGCATCTCAGCTATCTGTAAATTGACAAGATGCGAATAAGAAATTTACTGAAATCCGATTAAAAAGCTGATCAAAGGCTATTTCCGGATCGTCAATCCGGCGGAGTGAAACTCCAATCGAGGATCTGAAGCATTCAGATCCTTTTTTATTGTTTCTTAAACAAACTATCCAGTAACTCTTGGACTGGGATACTATGAAAATCGGCGAACTCTTGAATAGTCACAAGATTATGCTTTGACTTGCCAAACGCTGTTTTAACTTCCTTTAAAATTTTATAAGCATAAGATCTACTTCGACCAGTGAAAATCATAATATCCTGAGCATAGATAATTATCCTATTGTTCAGCATTAATGTAATGGATCAAAAAAGGCAAAGCCATTTCATGGTTGCATTTGCCCAACCTTTATACTGAAAATCAAATTTCTAAAAACCCCTTGCAAGGGATATGAATATAGTTAAGTTCCATAAAAAAGAAAATAATTTTACTATTTTTTTTATTCTTTATGCTTAACTGAACCTGATAAAACTGTTTAAAAAGAGAGTCATCAGCATGTCCAAAAATCTACCCATGTTGTTTGGATGATTGTCTATGCTGTTTTTTGATCAGTTGATGTTGGATTCTGGCAAATGAGGTAATTCTTCTCTGAAATTTAAAGTACCGTAACCGTAATCAAATAATGGCAATACCTATAAATCAAAAGTACAATGCAGAAGCTACCTCCTACCCTACTTATTCTTTTATGGGCGTATACCGGATTAGATAAAATCCTTCGATATACTGATAGCCGAAGAGCATTCCTCAATCAGCCCATGCCCAACTGGCTGGAAGAATACTTGGCATTTCTGATCCCAGGAATAGAGTTGCTAATCGCCACGCTCCTACTCTTTTCTGTCACACGCTGGTGGGGATACCTAGGCAGCACTTTGTTACTGACGGTATTTATCACCTATGTGGGATTGATTTGGGTGGGAGCATTTCCCCGGGTACCCTGCAATTGTGCCGGAATCATTGAGAGTCTTGGATGGGCAGAGCACTTTATACTAAATCTGGGCTTGATTGGGATTTCGGTGGTGGGGTTGAGGTTGGAAGTTGGGAGGCAAGGGGGTTAGGAGGTTTGGGGGTTGTCGGGTTATCCAGTTGTCGGGTTATCGGGTTGTCAGGTTATCCAGTTGTCGGGTTGTCGACAGATGGGATCCAGCTTTCGGAGAAGGAGGACATCTTGAAATAATAGGGTCGAATTACAAATGCGACCCAACGGAGAAAATAAGTGGTCTGTGAGGACACAGACCACGGGAGGAGCGACAGATAGGGTCCAGCTTCTGGAAAAGCGGGGCAACCGTTGCCGATAAAAGCTGTGAGTGGTGACACTCACAGCGGCGAAACGGGGACACTCAAAGCCCCGAAAGTTAGGCTTGGTCCAAAGGAATATGGGATTACAAATCCCAAGGATAATAGGGTCAGATTGCAAATCCGACCCAGCGGAGGAAGTTGGGATGCAGGGAGGAAAGGAGGTTTGGGAGGGTAGGCCTTGCAGTTTTCAGTCGGTGGAGATTAAAAATCCTACCCAGCGGGAAAAAAGGAGGCGTCTGAGTTGTCGGATTGCAAATCCTATAAGAGGACCTCGACATTGCAAATGTCGAGGAACGCGGGAACGCGAAGAACTGCGAAAATTCAAATCTTCGAGGTTTTTGAAACCTCAAAGGTTGAGGAAAGAAATAGGGCCAGCCCTGGATGCTGGCCCAAACAGCCCGGAATGTTGCGAAAGGGGCTGCGAAAAATGAAAAAGGATCCATTCTTCCTGGTGGCTCAGGTAGGAAGTGAGTCAAAACCGATGGATCTCCGGGGGATGCCGAAAACCCTTTTCAGAGTAGGCGCTTTAACCACGTCTGTCGATTTTGACGGACCCAAACGGTTTGGCCCTTTTTGATCGGTTAAAAAAGGGCACATGTCTATGAATAAATTTCTAAAGCTGCTCCCTGCACTGGCCTTGGTGTTGGCAGCAGCATTTGCTGTTGCGTTTTCTTTCCCCAAGACCCAAACGGGCATGTTTGGAAAGGATGGAACCATTTGGTACGATGTGACGGAAACTGAGCCGGATAATGACACCTATGTGTGTGATCAATCTGACCCGGAAGGTTGTCTGTATGACGCGCCTTTCGATGTTGGAAATCCTATCGGTGGTCCAACCCAAGGGTTGAAATTCATTGTGCAAAACTCAACCAGGCTTACTCCTGCACAATAGGATTTAGGCCGGGAAAAAAATCCCGGCCTTTTTTAATGCCTCAATTGATCTCATTGCTGGGAATAGAGACCTGCATATGCTCAGGCCTGGTTTCAAAAGTCACCTTCTCCCCTCCTGACATCCTTTCCAAAACCATCACCTTGGAATCATTTGCAGCAAACCGCTTCAAGTCCATCCAGCGAAGCCCCCTAAATACCAACGATTTCCTTCTGTGATCCAGAACCGAGGCTAAAGCAAGAGTTGGATCCGATAATTCCAAATCCTTAAAATTCTGGATTCGGTTTCTCAAAAGCTGGTTCAAATACCCCATACCTTGGGAGATGCTCCCTGTTCTCACCTTGGCCTCAGCCAGATTGAGTAAAACTTCATCCAAAGCCACCCCGGTAAAAACTTCAGACCTTCCGGTGTAATTTCCTTTAAAGGATAAAAATCCGGCAGAGTTTGAAAAGAAAAGACGCCTTCTCAGGTCGGCAGCCTCGTAGCTGTTTGCCAGATTTGGTTCAATAAAGGCCGTATTATTTGCTGCCACTACGGAAATGGAAGCCATGGTGGTGAACAGGATGATTTCAGCATTGAAATTCTGGATCGGAAAGGCCAGATTCATATTCAGACTTGAATAATTCATCAACTTGAAATTGCCTTCCAAGACCTTCAGCCCATACTCCATCGCCTGATCGTAATTGCCCAGGTAAAGATGAATCCGGGAGAGCAGCCCATATCCCGCAAAAACACTGGGCTGGGTGGGATATTGGGTAGTAGGTTCGAGTAAGGGAAGGGCAGCTTCCAGATCCTTCAGGATCAATTCAAAGGCTTGCTGGGAGTTTAGGGTTCCTACAGGGGCATTAAGAGCCGAGGATAGTCTGGCGGGTATTCTTCTCCCCTCGGAAGATGCTGATTTGGGATGATCCAAAAACAACACTGCCAACTCAAAATACCCATGCGCCCTCCAAAAAAGCGCCTTCCCCCGCAGATCGTCCAGGTCCTTTTTTGACCATCGGGGATTCTCGGCCAATTTATCCAGCACCACATTGGCAGTGAATATTTTCCGATAAACATTAAAGTAATCTTCGGGGATTTCACCGGTACTGTAAGGATTCATACTCCACCGGTAAGCCTGTTGATGCCAGGGAGACAGTCTCAGGAGATTGGCTTCGGTCGTCCAAAAGTCATCCGAATAAATAAACGGCAAAGGGGCACTGATATTCACCCGGGTATAATTGTCCAAAATGGCCTGGTATTCCAAGGCAGATTCGGGTACCAGAATGGATTTTTGAGGCTTCTCATCCAAAAACCCCTCACAGGAAAAGTTCATCAGACACAAGAGCAGCCAAGCAAGGGCTGGAAGTATATTTTTCATTTTTGTTTCAGTTTTAGGTGGAATAAGGAATTGAAACCGGGGCGCAGTCTGTGTGATTTCTCCGTGCAGACTGCCCTCCGGATTTAAGGAAAGGAAGAAATCAGAAATCTATTTTCAGCCCAAGAGCCAGGCTCCGTACAGGTCTGGCCGACCTGAAATCCGGGTCCAGGGGATCTGAGGATGCTTTCCATAAAATCCCCAGATTATTGGCATAAGCATAGAATTCACTGCTCCTGAACGGCAGCCAGCTCAGCTTGCCCTGATCCAAAGTATATCCCAATCGGATGTCCTGCAGGCGGATATGGTCTCCCCTCTCCACCAATACCGCCGAATTGGCATAAAACAAATGGCGGGTATTATTTGCGGTAGAGGGAAGTGAAGGTACTTGGGTAATCAATTCATCGCCCGGCTTCATCCATCGGGCATGGAAGTCTCCGTGCCCTATTTGCCCCCTGAGCAAATTGAAATAATCAACCGTTGATCTTCGGTAATAATATCCAAACCGATAAGACACGTTGAAGGACAGACTCAAGCCATTGAATGAGAATGTATTTCTCAGTGCTCCAAAATCCGTCGGTCGGGCAGGTCCGTGAAACTGAAGGTTCCCCAGATTGGATGCAGAGAGAATCCCCGCATAATTCTCGGAAGGCTCTCCGTCCAAAAACCCGACAGGATTGCCGGTGTCCGGATTCAATCCTCCCCAGGGATACGAATAGATCGAGAATAGTGGGTTACCGATGACCGGAACAGGATTGGCATTGGCAAACGAGCCGACCAGGGCGGAAGCACTATACTCGATATCCAGCACTTTCACCTCATCCTTTACTTTGGAATAGAAGAAATCGGTCTTCCATTTCAGGGAACCTTTCAGCCAGTCCTTGCCCAGTGTCAAATCCACTCCTCTGGTTTGTGTAGAGGCATAATTGGAAGTGACCCGTAAAAATCCGGAAGAAAGTGAGGGTTCATATTGCCCGATCAAATCAAGTCCGGTTTTTTGGTAAGCCTCCAGTGATCCCCGGAGTCTTCCGCCTTTGGACTCAAAATCCACCCCTGTATTCCAGATTCGGACTCTTTCCCAAGTCAAGGCCGGATTGGGCGGATTGACAATATTGGCACCCGGTATATTGGGTACAAAAGAGTTGGAAGGGAAGTTGAAATAGCTGGCAGTCATGGAACCGGACAGGTTCTTGTCCAGGTTTCCACTAAATCCATAACTGGCTTTTCCTTTCAGAAATGCCCCGTTGAGAAAACCCGCGAATCTTTCCTGGCTGATCGTCCAGCCCAGCCCCGCTGACCATAGCGGCACTCCTCTCCGGTTGGCTTCGACTCCGAAGAAATTGGACTGGTCTTTTCGAACACTGGCCGTAAGGTCCAGCTTGTTTTTGTAGGTGTATCCACCATTGGCATAGTACGACACAAACCGATCCACCGAACCGGTATGGGCCTGGCGTGGATCAATGGTGAAAAGAGCGGTGGGATTGTACACGTAGGGATAGCGTGTCAGGTAATCCATGGCCCGGCTGGTTCCCAACTGATCATTGTATCCATAATACCTCATGGAGTTGGATTCTGCACTCAGGTCACGGATTTCCGTTCCGGCAATCAGGTTAACCTGATGGTCCCTTCCCCATGCTTTGCGGTAACTCAGCATACTTCTCAGGGTATGGGAATAGGAGTCGCTGTCTTCCAAATCCAGAATTCCCCCCAAAGGAATGGGGCGGTTTGCTACTCCCCCGTTCCCCAGCTGGGTATACCTGTTGATCAGATCACGGACATAGTACAGGGATTCCGGATTATGCTCTCTGTTTCTTCCCCGATTCATCCAATACTGGTAGGACACCTGAGCGGAAAGCCCATCCAGTATCTTGTAGCTGAGTCCGGTCTGAAATCTCCCGTCCATCCGGTTGCTTCGGAAATCCAGCACCCCGATTTCCTCGAGGGGAATGTTCCTCCAATCCAATAGCCCCAAATTGGTCACGGTACCGAGATACCGCTCTGAAAGGTTGGTATAGATCTGAAGCGGATTACCCTGGTTATCGGCAAGCCTTGCATTGGGCTCTCCATTTGGAACCTGGGTGGTGGTCAGGTTGGTGGATTTACTCAGGTAAAAGCCGACATTCCAGTTGAGTCTGTTCTGGAGCAGATTCCAGGTATTCTTTGCCTGCACCGTCCAGCGGTCATCCTCATTGCCATAGACATCCTGGAGATTCTTGTCATAGCCCATGCTTACCAGGTAGGAATTGTCTTTTCCCCCGCCCGAAACTGTCAGCGAATGCTGTTGATTGACCCGGGGGCGGTAGTAGTAGGTCTCCAAATCTCTTCTCAAATCCTGGTTCTTCAGCCGATTGATAATTTCATTGCTTTCCTGCTCGGTGATTTTTCCATCCCGTAAGGCAATCCAGGTTTCTACTGTCTGCGGCAGTGCTGCCCGATTTGGACTGATTTCCTGAGATCTGTAAAAATTGGTCTGAAAGAGGCTTTTCTGAATATCCACAAAATCCCCCATGTCCATCTGGGGCACATAAAACAGGTCGCGCTCCTCAAACAGGTTGACATTGGAATTGAAGCTTACTCTTGTCGGAGAACCCACCGCGCCGTTTTTGGTGGTAATGACGATCACCCCATTGCCTGCTCTGGCCCCCCAAATAGAAGCGGCGGCGGCATCCTTCAGCACGGTAATCTGATCGATATCATTGGGATTGATCGATTCCAGGGGGCCATCATAGGGAAAATTGTCTACCACTATCAAGGGCTGGGTATTGGAAAAAAGAGTGGATCTACCACGGATGGACAGGGTGTTTCGTCCGGTGGTGAGTCCCCGGTTGAAAATCAATCCCGGGGTGACATCTTCGAGTCGGTCCAGCAGGTTTGAGCTTACCCGACGGTTGATCAAATCCCTGTCCAAAGCCACAAAAGACCCTGTGACCCGTTCGGCGGGAACATCCTGATAGCCGGTCGACATCACCGTCACTTCATGAAGGGAACGGATGTCGGGGTCCATACTGAGCAGCAATTCGTCCTGCACGGGAAGCGTCACTTCCAATTCAAGGGGAATCATTCCCAGATAGGTCACCCGCAGTTGGTAGGTACCGAAAGCCGCTTCGATGGCAAAGCTTCCCTCTCCGTCAGCTATCCCAATTTTGGAATTTTCCCCCAGGGTAATCAGGGCTCCGGGCAGGGGGCTCTGATCCTCATTGGAAATTACTTTGCCCTTCAGCACAGCCGTCTGACCCTGGGCGAGAATCAGATGCGAGGCACAAAGCAGTGCCAGAAATGTGAGGAATATCTTCTTCATTTGTTTGGGTTTAGGTTAGTAATGGGTCTTTTTGGTAGGCCAAGTGAAGCAGGCAGTTCATCCAACCGGACATTCGGTTTGCTCACCTGCTTCCCAAGGCTGTGGTTGTTTTAGAAGCCGGTGTTTTTGGTTTCTTGGGATATTTCAGGCTGAGCCAGGAGCTGGGCGATTTTTTCCGAAAGCTGATCGGGAGAGTACTGCGTCAGCGTGAGCAGGAAAATTTTCCGGTCGGGAGTGATGAGGAGTTTCTGGGGAAAGCTGCTGATCCGAAAATCCGCCAGAATACCGGAACCCGCATCCTGATGAAGCTGAATCATCTTCGGGTGGGAATACAATTCCGTGGCTACCGATTCCTTCCATTTTTGGGAATTGGGATCTGCATTTACCGAGACAAACGCCACTTCCTCACGGTCTGACCAGCGTTCATAGACTTCTTTGAGTGTGTTTTGGTAATACCGCATACAGAACCTGCATCCGGTAATCCAAAAGGAAACCACCATGGCTTTTCCCTCCAATCGGGCCAGATCAAAGGGATTTCCTTCCATATCGGTAAGCGGTGGGGCCATCAGGGTATTTCCGCTCAGTGAACGTGATTTTAGATCCAGAATCAGTTCCTGAACCCAGGGCAATTCCACTTCCCTGAGGACATCGGCCAGATACTGGTTTTGATGCTCCTCCAGTCTTTTGAAATTATCCAACAGGTAAAGCCCCAGCACCCGGTCACTCACCGTGGCTGGGTAGTTTTCCAACATCCGGGTGATGGGAACCCGGTCAATGCTTCCTTTGAGTAATACCAGTTCATAAATGGCCGACAGGAACACCGGGTCAAGCTCCTGGTCTGCGGTTGGGATGGGCAGTTCCCTCAGCATTGCCTCAAACCCGGTCGAAAACGGCTCCTCTTTCAGCCATGACCTGCCCAACTTCAGTTTGGAGACAAGCTGACGGAGCGTCTCCCCATATGCCCGCTGTACCAGCAGGTTTTTTGAGGTTTCAGACATCCCTTCGGTCAAGGGAGCTAATTCCCGAATCAGGGGATAGTCCTCCAGCGGTTTGGACAGGTAGGTTTCCAGCAATTCCCTGTCCGACTTTCCTCCGACCACAAAGAACATCGGTAGGTAGAGCTCCTGAGGAAGACTGAGGGATTTCTGATGATAGTGTGAGATCAGGGAATCAGAGAGCATCCTTTCCGGGTTATTGGTCACCATCAGGGGACTTTGCTGCCAGGATTGCTCGGAAGCCAGTCGGTCTACTTCCTGCTGGGCCTTGAAAAACCGGGAACTGGGTCCCCAGAAATAGGTAACTCCTGAATTGAGCTCCATTCTGACTTTCACCTGGGCTCCCGGAGGTATATTCCAATAGCGGATCAGGTGGTGTGAACCCATTCGGATACTGAAAACCCGAGTGGCCTCCATTCCTTCCATCTCCCATCGGTAAACCTTATATCCGGCATTGCCTTCGAAGAAGGATCCCCGGTCCGCGATCAAGTCGATGGAAGTACCCGGAGTGACTTCTCTGTGTTCTTTGAGAAAATGATCCCAATAAGTGAGTCGAAGGGTATCAGGTGCAGTGGTATTGGGCAGCTCGATGTGAAAGCGTGTCACCGAAGGGTTCTGCCATGTAAGTTCCTGTTTAATTTGGCTAGAAAAGACTGGGACAGAGGGGGATTTTTTAGAAGCTAGACGCATGCTTCGACTTCGCTCAGCACAGGAGACACAAGAAGCAAGACTTTGAGCTTCGGTATGCTGGCGGTTAACCTCTCGTCCTGAATGGGTCGGGTTCGTGAAGACTGGGACCGAGGAGGAATGGAAGTTTGATGCTTCCTTTCCTTCCTCATTGCCCTGGTCGGGATCAACTAAACCGTTTTTAGAAGCAAGACTTTGGGCTTCTGTACTTTGACTATGAGATTTCTGGCTTGAATGGACGGGTTCAGTAAAGACTGGGACAGAGGGGGATTGAAGGCCTGAAACCTCCAACCCTACCCTCATATCCTGGTCGCTATCAACTAAACCAAAATTTAATTTGATGTCGGATGTCCGATGCTGGATGCTTCGACAAAGCTCAGCACAAGTGTCGGATGCTTTGACTGTGCTCAGCTCAGATTCCCAATGTAAAGGGTCGTCACTGCGAGCGAAGGCACGAAGCGAAGCAGTCTCCTTATTTGAAGCTGGAAGATGGGAGATGGGAGGCAAAAGAGCAGTCCGATGTCGGATGTCCGATGACCGAAGTATGGGTCCACCGTCAATGGCCGATCCATCGGTGGTGTAGATGGCTTGATCGGAATACTTCGCAAGATCATCGAGCGGAGTGAACGAATCGGGACGGGAGGGCCCGCCCCGATTGGGGCTATCTGACCTATAAAGAAGTTCAGCCCCGGGTGACTGAGCAACTAGACTCAGGAAAGAGGTGCTTCCGAAAAGGCATAGTGGTGCCAGGAAGCATGTGAGTAGGATTTTTTTCATGCTTGTAATGAGTTGGAAGACCGGAGACGGAAGACAGAAGATCGGAGACGTCACTGCGAGCTGAGGCACGAAGCGAAGCAGTCTCTCGAATTGATTACTGCACTCCAATTATGAGATTGCTTCAGGTTCGCCCGCTTCGGAAATACATCGTGGTTATCGATGAACCTTCGCAATGACGTGGGCATAGCTCTCCCGTTCTGCCGAAAATCGGTCAGTAAGTGGTTAATAATTAAAGGATTTGGTGATAAGCGAAAATTTCCCTGCAGTGGAAAGGGCTTATCGGTTTTCGTCACTCCCGAAATTCTTCGGGACAGGTGCGAGCGGAGGCACGGAGCGAAGCAGTCCACAAAGAGGAGTACCGGTTTTCCTTAAGAGATTGCTTTCCCGAAATAATCGGGACAGGCTGGCGGTGTAAGGATTCGTGATAGCATTTAGCTTACGTCTACCTTCTCGCAATGACGGTAACATCACTCCCGGATCATCGGTGGTATGCCAACCGGAGGGTACAAGGTCCTGGTCGGGCAATCCGAGAGAAAAAGTGTATTCGGTTCTGAATCTTCAGATAGGATTTTTTGGCTTCAGGGGATAGAGCCAATCGGAGGCGATGATCCCGGCTGGAGGCATAGGCGGACTGAGAAAATGTGGTCTAATAGGTCCGGGGTGAACCCGGCAAGAGCGGAATGACCCGTAATACCTGAGCGGATGCATGGGGAGGTACAGGGATCCTGAGATCCCCCACTCCCTTAGGGCTAGATAAAGCAACTTATGTAATACGCTCGTTTTCATAATGAAAAGTGGTAAAACGAGTCTTTTTCGATAAAATGGAGCACCATAGCCTGGGCACCTACTTCTACCGCATCACAAGGTTCCGACGCCTTAAGGGACAGTATCGATAGGGCCCAAGAGCTATAGTGCATACGAAAGTACGCATAATAATCCCTTGGGCATTAACCTACCGTCTCTCCCCTTTTCAAATTTGTCGGAATTTGTGATGGAGACTCTTTTGATTAATACCAAGAATATTCAGATGTCTGAATACTCAAATTTAAATCTTTTCAGTACAATTCAAAACTTTTCTGATATAAATTGTACTAGAAAATTTTGATCGATTTGCTCATCATGAGCAAATTAGATACTAAAAGAGCCAATACTCTATCCAATAACATTCAATTATTAATGGAAAAGTCTGACTTAACCATTGAAGGAATGGCAGAATTTGTCTCAATTTCCAAAGCGACAGTAAATAGGGCCCTTTTAAGGCTTTCTAACATTTCACCGTCTATTGTGCTTGAAATAGCCGATTCCTTTGGGCTTACTTCAAATGAACTAACAGATAAGCCACTAAAAATGACAGACCATATTTCCAGCTTGGATAAATTGTTGATTTTCAAAGAAAAAAATAAATCAAACTTCTCTCTCTTTAAATCCGAATCTGAAAAACACAACGCTCAACTATTTGTAAAAAGTCAGTTGTTGGAAGACGACTATTTTAAATCAGAACGAAGAATGAAGGAAATAATAGAAAGAATTAGGCAAAGCCCAAAGTTCCAATCAAAATTTACAAAATCAGCTTTAGAACAAAGCGTTAAGCGGATTTTGCTTGAAGAAGAATTCTTTATAGTACCTCGAAAGAGCCCAAACGGCAAGGTCTTTTACTATAAAGTTATAGCCTAGGGCTCCAGAAATATTTGACTTATTTAAGGATTACTTTCTTCTTGCTTAATGATCTTAAAAAGATTTTTTTAAGCCTTTTGACCCTACCAATCCAAAATAAATCTCAATTCAATACTCATAAGAGCCTCTCTGGTTTTCCGGAAATAATCACGACAGGCTTTGCAACAGCGCTTTTAATGTTTCAAGATGATTATCAAGACGAATTATGCTTCCCAAGCTAGGAGTATGTATTTGATGTAGCCGGTATTTACAGCGAATCTAAAAACCCGATTAATTGATCTATAGCTTCAAAAGTTTCATTAATAAAAGTGTTATTGATGTCAAATTTTGAATCAATCGGTAGATCCAGTCCAGTTTTTTGATTAAATCCTTCATCAATAAATCCCATATTATGTATACAAATATGCCTAACTTGAAACGCTAATTTTATTCTACTAAAAAAAGAAAAATCATTTAAATCAATACCCTTAATAACAAATATTTGATTGTTTACATCATCCAATCTTTGATAAAAATTTTTAGATTTCTTAGCACTTGTGTCAAAATAATTCTCGATATATTGCTTGAATAAAAATTCCACATCGGTACAAGCAGAAACTATAGTTAACATTTTTAATCTTGAGTAATCTGAACCTAAAAACAATATATATTCATACATGTTATTTACTTCCTGAGGAATTCCAAGAACTGTTTTCATTTCTGAATCAAATAGCCTTCTCTGATGATCAATTGGAGTCATATCTGATGAATAAAAAACAACGTTTCTTGTTATGTTATGTAACATTGCATGCATTCTCTTTAAAATAGGATTATTTAAGTTCATAGTAATTTTTTTATTAGCACAAATCGTGACATGCGTCAAATTTAATTATTGATCAGCTGTAAATCTTTTTAGTTTCTACAAAAGACTTTATTCTCAAAGCAAAAAAACTGATGATAATCGGGTCAATAAAGAAAAAATCACCCAATATTTCTCTTAGAACTCCCGAAGGCGTATTTGCAATACGTGAAACCCCTTTCTGGTAGTAGTCCAATAATCATTGGACTGGATGGGATTTTCCCTCTTTGCATCCTGGCCCAAAGCTTAAATCTTTTTCAAAAAGATTTCTCAACGCCTTGTCCCTCGTCTCCTTTAGGAGAGGGCGATCATGCAGTGGAGAATCCAAAATTTGTAATCCCTTGCCAATTCCCTTGCCTACACTCACTGATTATCAAAAGCTTCGTTGTGCTAAGAAAGGGAATTATGTGGAAGAAAAAATACCCACTAGTGGGTATTTTTATGGGTAAAAGTGAAAAAAATGAAGGAGAAGGGAAGGTTTTTGGGTGGAAATAATAAGAATTACGGGCTATAGCACGAATAAAAAAACCATATGATCTTTGTTGTGAAATGTTCGTATCCATCCGAAGAACCACATCTTGAAGGGTAATGGAATGGGGACTAACGTTGCGGGATGGAAAAGACTATTCATGACACCTATCGAGAGCTGT
>NZ_QKTX01000030.1 GCF_003253485.1 Algoriphagus aquaeductus
ACAGCTCTCGATAGGTGTCATGAATAGTCTTTTCCATCCCGCAACGTTAGTCCCCATTCCATTACCCTTCAAGATGTGGTTCTTCGGATGGATACAAATGATTTATGGAGCGCCTCGACTTGGATGATGGTTTTTCTTTCCATTTTGAATCTAAGTCAAGCCCAATAAATCCGTGATTTGGACAGCTATCAAATCCAAGACAAAAACCAAAAGGGAAGCAACAATGACCGCAGTCGTGGCTGATCTCCCCACGCCTTCAGTACCTTTTTGGGAAGTGTATCCTTTGTAGCATCCCACAATCCCGATCGCAAACCCAAAGAAAATCGTTTTGATCATGGCGGGTATGAAATCCCCATAAGAAAGAGAATCATAGGCCTGAAACCAAAACAATGACCAACTCACCTGACCCCGAATATTCGCTCCCAAGTATCCTCCATACAGTGATATGGCGATGGCAAGTGAGGAAAGGACCGGAACCATTACCGTAGAAGCCAGCACTCGGGTTACGACCAAATATTTGAATGGATTGGTCCCGGATACCTCCATGGCATCGATCTGTTCCGTCACTCGCATAGAACCCAACTCAGCGCCTATGCCCGAACCGATCTTTCCTGCACAAATCAGAGAAGTGATCACGGGGGTAATCTCTCTCACCAAGGATACAGAAACCATTGCCGGCAGAAGAGAAGCCGCGCCAAATTCGACTAAAGTCGGACGTGACTGAATCGTCAACACCAAGCCCATAATAAAGGCAGTGATACTCACCAAAGTAAGCGTCTTATACCCAATCCAATAGCATTGATTGACAAACTCCTCCCATTCCTGTTTGGGTTTGGATACTTCTCTGAAAAAACGAGCCGTAAAGCGGGAAATCTCTCCCACTTCTTTTAGAAATTCACTCTCTGACAGATTGAAATACCGCATACCTTTTTTCTCAATCAAGTTGGGAAGTAATCCATCAATATACCCACACTTAGATCAAAAAATTACCTGATAAAAATCAGATTTTAATTCATGAAATGCCCATGAGTAAATGCTTCTCACACAGGGGAATGATTATCCGGGGCATTCTCCCGATGAAAGATCGGGACAGGCTATCTGGCCATTAAAAATCAAATTATAAACAGATGAAATGCCCATGAGAAAATGCTTCTCACACAACTTGTCTCGTCCGCCGCGGCGGATCGGGAGGGCAATGATTATCCAGGGCATTCTCCCGATGAAAGATCGGGACAGGCTACCTGCCTGGCCGGTAGGCAGGTCTGACCAATAAAAATAAAATTATAAACAGATAAAATCAGTCCTTTGTTGGATCAAAGAAACACTTTCAAAATTTGTTTTTGAAGGCTTCGAACCAAGGAACTTTCTAAATCGGGTCGGCTTTCCTACTTTCATAAAAATTTTAACAAACTCAAGTCTAGCTTTTCATTCCAGCTTATGTCCTACTTAGACCAAATCTCCTCTCCGACTTTATTGATAGACGAAAAAATCACCCGGGCCAACCTTCAGCGAATGGCAGATAAAGCCAAACGACATGGCAAAAAGCTAGTTCCTCATTGGAAAACCGCCCAATCCCGAGAAATCGGACGATGGGCACAGGAATACGGGATCAGCGAAGTTACAGCCTCCTCCATCAAATTAGCCGAATATCTCTGCGGTCAGGGTTGGAAGAATATCCACATCGCTTTTCCTTTCAATATCCGTGAAATCTCCCGTCTCAATCGCCTGGCCGAAAGCCAAAACCTATCTGTTCAGATTGTAAATACTTCCACCGCACAAGCCCTTGCAAACCAACTCGCCCAAGCTGTCGGTTTTTTTATTGAGATCGACGCCGGTTATGGTCGAACAGGCGTTCCTATATCTGATTTTGAAACGATAGATGAAATCCTAAAAATCGCAAAAACCTCCCCAAATCTCCATTTCAAGGGTTTCTATCTGCATCCCGGCCATACCTATTATGGAGTGGATAAATCCAAAATCCATGAAGAAAGCCGAGAAGCTCTACACCTACTGAAAAGTAAATACCGACAATCTTATCCTGAGTTGGTGACCAGAATCGGAGATACTCCAGGATGTGCGGTAATGGAAGAATTTGGAGATGTGGATGAATTGGGCCCGGGAAATTTTGTCTTTTTTGACCTGATGCAAGTCGAATTGGGAAGCTGTGCCAAGGAGGATGTTTCGGTTTGTCTTGCAGTGCCGGTGGTGGATATCAGTTTGGAAAGAAAGGAAATACTCGTCCATGGTGGAGGCGTCCATTTGGCCAAAGATGTTTTGGTCAACGATGACGGCAGCAAAAACTTTGGAGAGGTGGTGCTTTTGAATGAAAATGGCTGGATCATTCCTTCTCATCGTTCTTTTCTTAAAAGCATCTCCCAAGAACATGGAGTGATCAAAGCCTCCAATGAACTGCTCGCGAATGTAAAGGTGGGTGACCTGCTGGGCATACTTCCGGTTCATTCCTGTATGACCGCCGACTGCATGGGTGAATATTTAAGTTTGGACGGCAAAATCATAGATCATGCAGAAGGCTGTCATTGACACTATAATTATGGAGTTAAAAAATTAACGACTTCTATCCATTTTGGCTCACGGTATAATAGACTGTGAGCCAATTTTTTAGCTATCGAATTAAGAAGCATTTATTCAGCCTTCGGACAGGAATTCAAAACCTGCTCTCGATCTCCTTCAGCAATCGATCTCCTGACCAATTGCCCGGAACCAAGATTCTGGGTAAAGAGTAAATCGGATCGTTAGGATCAGCCTTCCCTCCCAACTGAAAAGCGGACTTAAAGCCTCTGGCTTTGATTTGACGGATGACTTCTGGATTCCAAAGACCAAATGGATAAGCTAAAGAAGTAACTTTTTTACCTGTGATCTCTTCCAATAAAGCCTTGGGCCTATCTATCTGGATTTCCCACTGATCTGCCGCGATTTTTCGCAGATCCTGATGATCCCAGGTATGGAGTCCGATGGCATGGCCACGGTCTGACAGGTCACGGATCTGCTCCCTGTTCATATAGCCAGGCTTACCGATCGATACGGTCGTAATGAAAAACGCTCCCCGAAAGCCATATTTCTCCAAAATTGGTGCGGCTGATGCATAATGATCAGCCCTTGTATCATCAAAACTAATCATCACTGATTTTGACTCTTTCTTTTTCCCTGCCAAAAAACCTTCCTCAATATCTTTAGGCAAAACAGTTTGAAAACCTGCCTCTTTCAGTTTTTTTACCTGTTTTTCAAATTCCTCCGGAGTAATAAAATAGGCTGGATCTTGAGAAGTAAAAGTCCGGACATTGTGGTAACTCAAGGCAGGAATCGTCGGAAGGGAAATTTCCTGACTGAATCCCAACCCAGTTCCAAGTGTTAAAAAAAGAGTAATAAACCACCTGTTCATAAAGACATCTTCCTATTGGTATTGAATATAAATCGGTTTGGGATACAACTTCAGAATTTCAGCAGGAGTCATCAGCCGGTATGGAGGGGTAAGCTTATCATTCAGGTAGAATAGCTTGATCCCTGTAAACTGCACCGGCATACCTCCTACAAATCCCCGATAGCTGTCTACCTTTTTAGCGGGAAACCCAAAGCCGTCCATATTGATCACGACCTGAACCTGAGGAGTGGCTTTGATCTCTTGATAGTTGGTGATCATATTTCTGGTAAACCGATGAACCACCAGAACCTTTGGCGGCAAGCCGTTTTCTTTGACGAGATGGGTCAGGTATTCAATGGCAAAATTGATATCAGCAGCATCCAAGGTTCCAATTTTGGTGCCGGGCACACTTCCGTCTTTCATGGACCACTCGGGATCGATGCCAAGATGCACGTCTTTTTCTAAGAGGTATTTTTCCAAAGTTGGAATTTCTTTTTCTACCGTGCTATGACCGACTTGAACATCCAAAAAGGTAATCCCATCCAAGGCCCTTCCGAGTTGAATCGCTTTTTGGATCTGATTTTCAGGCATTCGGAGCCGATACCAACCTTCCTTTCCGGGATCTTTCTGAGCCGTGATGGCAATATAATGGACCGCCGGAAGTGAAGGTGTCAAGGAATCGGCCTGATTCCAAGACCTCAGTTCCTCCTCATAAAGTGCCAAAAGCTCCTCCTCTGGAATCCGACCCAAAATTCCCATATGCTTGGAATAAAAATTCCCATACATGGCCACAATCCGATAAAAGGGAAGTATAGCTCCATTTTCAGGATAGATGGAAAACACCTGCCATGGCTTGGGAATACTGTCATGGGCAAGTGCCCTCACCCTCTTTTGAAAATCATTACTGTCCAACCCATTTATTCCGGTCACTTCTGCCATCGGATTTTTTCTTAGAGTATCAAAAATGACAGTCTGCGGCTTTAAATCAGGCAAATCAGACGTAACAGGGTGCTCAGTCGGTGGTTTTTGCAAATCCAAAAAACACCACATCACGGCCAAAATAGAAATCGAAAATGCGGAAGTTATCCAAAGCTTTTTCCTGTCCATGACTAAAAATAACTACTTGGAGGAGAATAGAACCTGACAAAAGTTACCTCTCAGAGAAATCTTTGACGCCTTGGACTCCGCTCCACAGAAAAATGCACCTTTTATCCTTTATTCTGCCTTCCAATGAAGTAAACTAAAGAGAAGGATGGCAAAATAAGCTCAGAATGATATCTTGGGGCGCAAAAAAAATCTCAACCTACCCCAGCCCTCATGACCCAGTTTAAATTCTCGGTTTTCAGTCTTTTCGTACTGATTGCCCTAGGTTCCTGTTCCAAATTCAGTCCTTCAAAAACCGTGGACCTTCAGGAACTCACCGATTTTTATCATCCGGCAGGCCCTGACTTCAGTCAATCCGGTATCGACTCCACCCAATTTATCATCAGCAATTTTGCAGGACCTGACTTGGTCCCTAGTCCCTCCTGCTTGGCAGTAGCAGCTACGGGGGAAGTTTTTGTCGGGGTGGATATGATTGGATCATTGGGCAAAACTCCCGGAAAAGGAAGAATCGTCCGACTGGTGGATCAGGATCAGAACGGTGAAATGGACAGCCATACGGTGTTTGCAGAAGTGGATAATCCCAGAGGAATCATCGCCATGGGAGATAAAGTCTATGTCCTTCATACGGTATTCGGCTCAGACAGCTTGGCGTACAACATGGATTTGGTGGTTTTTGAAGATAAAAATGGAGATGGGATCGCCGATGGACCTTCACAACCCTTGATCAAAAACATCAGTAACCAAAACTCCCTCCGATCCAGAGGGACCGACCACAGCACCAATGGCATCCGAATGGGAATTGACGGATGGATTTACATTGCCGTTGGAGATTTTGGTTTTTTTGAGGCCGAAGACCGAAGCGGAAAAAAGATGACCATGCTGGGAGGCGGTATCGTGAGAGTGAGACCTGACGGTACAGAAATGGAAGTGTATGCCCATGGAACCAGGAACATTTATGATGTAGCCATAGATCCGTTCATGAATATTTTCACTCGAGGAAATACCAATGACGGTGGAGGCTGGAATGTACGCTTCATTGCTTACCATCAAACAGGCGAATACGGCTATCCCAGCCTGTTCAAAAATTTCACGGAAGAAATTCTCCCGGCCTTGGTGGATGTAGGGGGTGGATCCGGTACAGGCTCCTATTTCTTGGATGATCCTCGATGGCCAGTGGACTATAACCACACCCCCTTAATGGCTGACTGGGGGAAAAGCGAGCTGTTTGTTCACCGGGTGAATATCGAAGGGCCCGGATTTCAGCAGCAAGAGGAACATTTTCTCAAGCTTTCTCAGATCACAGATTTGGATTTGGACGCTTCCGGTATTCTCTATTTATCCGCTTGGGATGGCGCGGGATATCGCGGCAATCCCGATAAAGGCTATGTGATTCGGATGATTCCGAAGGATTTAAGTCCAGAACCTTCCCCAAATTTCAAAAATGCATCTCCCTTGGAGCTAGTACAGCTTCTCAAGACCTCCAATGCAGTCACCCGTCTCGCGGCTCAGCAGGAACTTCTCCATCGGGAAGCCAAGGAAGTATCGGCTGAGGTCTTGCATTTGGCGGAAGACCGCTCCCTACCTCTCCAAAATCGAGTGGCCGCTGTCTACACTTTCGCACAGCTTACTTGTGCAGATGGAGTCCCAGCTCTTGTGAAATTGAGCAGGGAGGACAAAATGCGTGAATTTGCCTTAAGGGCTTTGGCAGACCGGAAATCCTGTCTCGCTCAAGTGCCTGTGGAGGCCTTTATTGCGGCTACCCAAGACGCTAATCCCCGAGTTCAGGCGGCTGCAATTGTTGGTTTGGGTAGAATCGGCGACCCCAAAGCCACCCAAAGCCTGCTGAAAATCAAGGTTCCAGAATCCTTCCAAAGCCCAGCCTACCAAACGGAAGGCCCACACGCCACACCCAACTCGGAGATTATTTTGCCTCATCTGGCTGTCAAAGCTTTGGTTGAAATCAACCCGGTGGAGGAATTGATTGAGGCGATTGGAACAGAACAAGCTAAACTGGCACTTTGGGCCTTGCGCTACATCCATGACGTCAAAGCTGTGGATGGATTGATCGCGGCTTTTCCAAAATCCAACCCTGAAACGCAAAAAGATATCCTTTTTACCCTTGCCAGAACCTTTCAGCGTGAAGCGCCCTATGATGCCAGCTGGTGGTGGGGCACGAGACCCGATACGCACGGACCTTATTACAAAGGAGAAGAATGGGAGGGTTCCGCTAAGATCAAGGAGTTTTTGGTAGCTCAACAATCCCATCAGGGTGCAGAATTCCAATCTTTCTTCGCTGAGCTAAATGACAGGAACCGACTGGGAATCGGGGAACTGGGCACCACCCTATTGGCAGAAGGTGAGGAAGAAGAAAAAGTGGACCTGGAGTCGATCAAAAACAAAAAAGGACAAGTCGGAAACTCCTCGATAGAGGATGTGATTTTAGGAGTGGCCGAGATCAAAGGTGACCCCGTCAAAGGAAAAGCGCTTTTTGTCAGTCAGGGTTGTTTGGCCTGTCATACGGTTGAAAAAGGCCAACCGATGAAAGGTCCTTTTATGGGACAAATCGGCTCAATCATGAGCCGAGACCAAATCGTGGAATCCATCCTGAAGCCCAACGCTTCCATTTCGCAAGGATTTGCTACGGTACTGCTGGAAACTAAAGACGGGAAAAGCTTTACTGGCTTTGTCACTGCCGAATCGGCCGACAAGTTGACTATTCGCGATATCGGAGGTACTGCGACCAACTTGGTAAAAAGCAACATCAAAAGCCGGAAACAGCTGGAGACCTCCATGATGCCTGCAGGATTGGCCAATTCCCTTTCCTTCGAAGAGCTTGCCTCCTTGGTGAGTTATTTACAGCAGCAGAAATAAACAAATAGGATTGCCCACTATTGCACCACCTGCCAAATTCTCTTTGTTTAATGGGTCGGATGCTTCGACTGTGCTCAGCACAGGCGACCGAAAGATCCTCGATTTCTGCCTTTTTGAGAAATTTCATAAGCTAGCTAAGCCTACGGGTATGAAAGCGGATATACAGCTAAACAAATACGATTCACTGCAAAAAGCCGGGGGTTACCTCGGCTTTTTTTTGAAAAATTTCCCAAATACACCTTTAAGTCCATGACTATAAATCGCTTAACTTAGAGTCGCCCGCAAACTCACCCACGCTATGGTTACTTCCACCACCTACCCCAGATTCTTTCTTTATTTCAACCTATTGATCCTGATTTTGGTGTGCCTTGGATTTGGGTTAAATGCCTGGACCAACACCGAATCACTTCCTCCCGCCAGTACAATCGTCTGGATCCATGGGCTAATTATGTTTTCATGGTATGTGCTGATAGTCATTCAATCCAGCTTGATCCAAAGCCGGAAAATCAACCTGCACCGAAGTCTGGGATATGGAAGTATTTTTCTGGCAGTAGGGATAATCATCAGCGGTCTTGCGATGACAGTGACCCACTACCATAGGCCTGACGCTCAATTATTTGCCACCATCAATACCTTTATTATTCTCAATTTCACCATCCTGTATGGCTTGGCATTAATGTACCGGACCAGGTCGGATTATCACAAACGCTTCATGACACTGGCAAGCGTCGCGGCTATGTTTCCCGGATTGGGAAGGATCGTTTTAGGCCTGGAGGTCAATGAATACCTTTCCGTTCCACTCTGGATGATGATGGCTTTGGTGCCGGGAGCTTATGATTTGGCTACGATGAAGAAAATTCACCCTGCCTCCTGGATTGGTGGTACATTGATCATCATTGGGATCGGGTTCACCTTGTATTTGATTGAAAATGAAGGCTGGAAAGAATTATTGGACAGCTTGGTCGCGACTAGAAGTAGATGAACCAAGCAGTGATTTTTCTTTTTCTTGCGGTTCTTTTTCATTCCTGTGATCCCAGGTCTCAATCTGAAAAATCCTCGCCAACAGATCAGAGTATTAAATCCGGAGCATTCCAAATTCCAGGAGAAGATGTGGACATGGATCTGGAAAAAGTTAAAAAAGGTAAGGTTTTGATCGCTTACAACGACTGCTAACAATGCCACCGGATGGACAATCCCGCCAAAGGCCCCTCCTTCTCCGCCATTGCCAAGCGATATCCTATCCAAAAACAATACATCGAGCTCTTGGGGAGAAAAATCATCAGTGGAGGCTCCGGGACTTGGGGATACCCGGTCATGGGTGCCCATCCCAAACTTTCGGAAGAAGAAGCACAAGCCATGGTTTGGTATATTCTTTCATTGGAATCTTCAGAGTAATCCACGGAAATCAGGAAAACCATTTGTTTTTTTCAACACTACTTATCCAAAAGATTCCAGCCGATAACCTTCGGATAACTCAATCATTATTCTTTATCCTACCATTACGCAAAAAATTATTTTTCTTTTAGTACTATTCCCTAAACTAACACGCTGAAAATGATCTGATTTCAAAGGTGTCTTTTCTAAATTGGACTAGACCTAAGCACGAAAAAATGGAGATCAATTTGATTAACCCTGCGCAAGTTTCAGCCACATTTGACCATAGTCCAACTCTGGGAGGCTGGTATTTTGATGTATTTTACCTGTTGGCATTTACATTTTTGACTTGTTGGTTACTTTTTGAAGGCAAAAAAAGAGCCTATCCCTGGGTCAGTTGGTTGCTGATACTGACGGCCTCGAGACTGGCCTTTATCGTCGGCACCAAACTCATCACGTTCAACCTTTCGGATTGGCTCTATCTCCTGCAGAATCTGGCATTTCCTCCCGCCCAGGGAAAAGTGATTTTAGGTGGATTGATCCTGGGGCTCTTGACCTTCATCGGATTGGTTAGGCTTTTCCGCTTGGACTGGGGAAGCCTGGACACCTTGGCGATTGTTGTCCCCCTATCGATCGCCATTCAACGAATGGGATGTCTTTTGGCAGGTTGCTGCTTTGGGACTCCGACTGAAATGCCTTGGGGAGTAACCTATTCAGCTGGAAATCTTCCCCACTATCACTATTTCATGCAAGGCTGGGTAGAATCTGGCCCCTCCCTTTCCATTCACCCCTTCCCCATTTATGAGGCTTTAAATGGACTTACTGTGGCGCTGTTGGTTTGGCTTTTCAGATCCAAACTTCGATCCAAAGGCAACCTGCTTTTGCTTTCCTTGGGACTTTGGGCAATCATCAGAGGTGGGATTGAGGCATTTAGAGATCCTGCTTCACATGCGTTCGGAGGAGAAATTTTTTGGGGAATCAAGCTCATGCAATGGTTGCTTGTGGGCTTTGGAATCCTTTTCTTAGGCGTGTTGGTCCTTAGAGAATTAGCCCTAAAGAAAAAAATCAATCAAAGACCCATTCAGGAACCTTCAACTATTCTCATCGCATCCGTTTTACTTTCCACTGTAATCCTCACTTGGATCGGAAGATCCTGGCTGAGTCCGACAGAACTTTTGGTGATGAACCTTTTACTTTTTCCCTGCATGGGAGTTTGTGGATATTATTTGTTTCAAAAGCACACCCAGGCTCAAATGCGCTGGGCACTTCTTTGTCTGACTTTCATCCCGGTCTTTTTGATGAGCCAAACTTGGAAAGAGGTCAGTGCAAATGACTCCATAGCGCCTCAGTCTTACGATTTTGTCAAGATCGGCTATGGCGGAGGCAATTTTTACAATTATGGCAAATACCTAACCAGCGGGTCGCCTGATGGTTGTTCATCCAATCTTCGCTATCAAAATTTTGAATACAGCTATTGGAATACCGGGCTAGGTGTCGGTCGGGTAAAACAAAAAAAGGACAATTGGCTGACCTATGGTGCCAATTTGGGCTATGGGAAATTTACCGAATCCATGGTAGACTCCACGATTGTCAATTCTTTCCAATCTTTCAACGTACAACCTTATGTTCTTTGGGAATCGGAATGGTTTGCTACAGGTGTGGGAATGCACTTTGGAAAATTCCACTGGAGCGATGTATCCACTAAAAATGAACAAACGAGCCCCTACTTCACCTCCATCACCAACAAAGCGGGAATTTATCCAAGTGCTTACGCCAGGATTGGAAAAGAAAGGATCCTTTTTGTCGATTACCAATTTTCAAATGTTTTTCCATCGCCTTTTCCGGGTTTAAGGTCCCAATTTGGCATTGGTTCAGGCTTTGGACTACCCCGCGGAAATTATTTGAAATTCGGAGTCAATAATTTGGGTGAGTTTTTCGAAATCAAAGCTTCTCCCAATGAAAAAATTCAATTCAACGGGATGTATTCCTGGAGAACAAATCAACTTCCAGGAATGATGGAACAAACCAAAAACAGTCAGTTTCTCCTTAGCATCCAATACCAATTCAATCACAGAGGACGCGACTAACAAAGATCGAAGAGTGAAAGCCTTGGAATAAGTTGGATTTTTTGGGTTTATTTGATCAAAAAAAGAATGATCAAACCCATCCTTCTTTCCTTGCTTTTCTGGACTGCCAGCTTGGTATTGCTCGCAAATGAAAGATCAATTTCTACAGAAATTCAAGAATCCGACCCCATAAAAATCGAAATGGTGACCAATTTTGGCACCTTGATCGTCCAACTCTATGATGAAACCCCGCTCCATCGGGACAATTTTTTGAGATTGGTAAAAGAAGGCACCTACGACAGTCTTCAATTTCACCGCATCATCCGAAACTTCATGGTGCAGGCCGGTGACATCCGAAGCAAAAACGCCACCCTTACTGATACACTTGGAGGTTCTGACCTGGGTTATCGAATCCCAGCTGAAATTCATCCCCATCTTTTTCATAAAAAAGGAGCACTAGGCGCCGCAAGAACCAATAATCCAGATCGGGCTTCCAGTAGCACCCAGTTTTACATCGTCCAAGGCCGTGTCCAAAACGACAGCCTGCTCCAACACAATGAAAATCGAATCAATCAGTTTTTGGCAAGTCACTTTGCGACCAATGATCCGGATAACAAGCCCTTACTAGACTCCTTGGCCGCTGCGCGAAAAGAAAAGAATGAGGAATTGGTAAAGACCCTTTCCGCTCAATGGAATGAACTCACCAAAACTTACAGCAGGTTTGATCGCTATACCATCCCAGATGCCCATCGGGAAGTCTATAAAGCCTTGGGAGGGACTCCTCATTTGGATCAAAGCTACACCGTGTTTGGGGAGGTCATCAGCGGACTGGAAGTAATTGATGCTTTGGCCGGTGTCGAGACCAACAGACAGGATCGTCCTGTGGTGGAAGTAAGAATTTTAAGCATGAAAATCCTGCCCAAATGAAAAAGGAAAATTTTATCGTAGGAAGGATCAAAAGCATCAAATACGCATTTGCCGGCTTTTTTCTTTTGATTCGCACCGAGCATGCGATTATTTCACAATTGATCATCGCTGGAGTGTTTACAGGAATGGGGTTCTATTTTGGGATCTCCCGCGAGGAATGGATTTGGCAGATTTTGGCTATTGGGTTGGTACTGGGGACCGAAAGCCTCAATACAGCCATTGAAAAAATCTGTGATTTTATTCACCCGGAGTATCATCAAAACATCGGTACAATCAAAGACGTAGCCTCAGGCGCTGTTACTTTCGCAGCTTTGACAGCCTTGGCAGTAGGTGCTTTGATTTATATCCCATACTTTTTGTGAACTTCGAAAATAAAGGAATTTTCTTCCGTTTTTAGATCAATCGAATCAAAAATCAGAATAAATAAGAAATTATAAACATTTTTTATATACATAATTCTGATTTTTTGAATATTAAAGAAGAACCTTATCCTTCGCCTTCCGTTTGGATAGTTAGTATTCCTAACTAAACCAATTCAATTATTATGTGGAACAAGCAGCTTCAATCAGGCAAAAAATTTATCGCTTTTGGAATTTTATTGCTGGGTTTGACTTACTCCCCTTTCAGTAAGGCAGAAAACCTATATTCCAAATCCATCCCTTCTTCTGAATCCGAACTTTTGGAAGGAATCGAGGTGAAAATCGAAAAAATCAAACCCCAACCAAGCATCATTTTGGTGGATAAAAACCTGGACGTAATAGCCGAATTTTATGGAGATCAGGATTTTCTCAAAAGCCAATTTGTGGAAGCTTTTGACAACAGTTCCTTGCTTGCCACTTACAAAACGCAACGGATCTACCTGATCACTCCTGAAAAAAGCATAAAATAAACCCAAATTCAAAGGGGCTGTCACTCAAACTCACCTTCACATTTGTTCCCAAACTATCGGAAAGAACTCAGGTAACATTTACTCAAGTTTGCTTCCGGTTTTTTCAAAACAGATGGAAGCATTGAATGGACGACAGCCTCTTTTATTTTTTTGCCTCTTGGGCAAGGGTGGTTATCGGCCTTTCCAATATTTCCACCATCTCAGTCCGGACCTCAGAAAAAAGCCTTCTGATCCGACAGGTTTCCTCATCCTCACATTCGGCACAAGATTCATAAAATCGTTCAGAAATACAGGGGATCAACGCAATCGGTCCATCCATCGCTCGCATCACCTGTGCGATGCTGATTTGAGAGGGATCTTTGGCCAAGGCATAGCCTCCCTCCGCCCCGCGGATACTTTTGACCAATTGATGAGACTTGAGATCCCGTAAAATATTCTCCAGAAACTTGTATGGGATATGCTCCCTGTCCGCAATAGCTTTGGCCGAAATAGGAACCAATTCCGGATGGTCTTGGAGAAAAAGTATCGTTTTTATTGCGTATTTGGCTTTTTTGGACAGCATGAATGGGTCTATTTTTTGTATGCTGAAAGTACAAAAAAGATTTTTCACACTGTGGTTACCCGTTCTTTTTTGAACCCAAGGAATCCAAAAAAGTCCGGGCATTGAAAATTATTTCAAAAAAATCTCCTACCAACTGTTGAAAATTAAAAATGAAAATTACCTTTGCCTATAATTCCTATCTTTTTTATAGGATTAATAGATTTAGAATGCTTTCAAACCTACCTATTGATTTATGAAAAACTTCATCCTTACCTTTTTCCTTTTTACAGGGTTTTCCTCCCCCCTAATTTCCCAATCCTTACTGAAAGGAAAAATCGTCGATGGCAGAAAAGAGCCCCTAATCGGTGCTACTGTGGTCATCCAAAGCACCAATCAATTTGCCATAACAGGAGAAGAGGGAGTTTTTACGCTAGAAAATGCCAAAGCTTTTCCAATAATCCTCCAGATCAATTTTGTGGGATTTAAGGAGTCTATTCTAGAGTTAAGAGAGCACACTACCGAAAAACTAATAATTCAATTGGAAGACGACCTCGAACTGTCGGAAGTATTGATCACAGCCCGTCGCAGATCGGAAGAAGTGCAGAAGGTCCCTATTCCCATCTCCGTAGTCGGTGGCCCAAGGATAGAAGAATCCGGCTCTTTCAATGTGAACCGCGTCAAAGAACTGGTGCCAACCGTTCAGCTTTATTCCTCCAATCCACGAAATACAACCCTCAATATCCGTGGGTTGGGATCGACCTTTGGCTTGACCAATGATGGAATCGATCCAGGGGTGGGATTCTATGTGGACGGGGTATATTATGCCAGGCCTGCAGCCACCTCATTGGATTTTATCGATATCGAGCAAATAGAGGTTTTGAGAGGACCTCAAGGTACACTGTTTGGCAAAAACACCACAGCCGGAGCATTCAATATCACCACCAGACTGCCAAGTTATACCCCGGGAGGAACCGTGGAATTAAGCTACGGGAATTATGGATTCATTCAAGCCAAAACATCGATAACCGGTCCTCTTACCAAAAATCTTGCGGCCCGAGTTTCCTTTTCCGGTACCCAACGAGACGGAGTGATTGAAAATATCGCAACCGGCAAAATGATCAATGATCTGAACAATCTTGGCTTTCGTGGACAATTACTCTACAATCCTTCAAGTAAAGTAGAGATCATTTTGGCAGGCGACGCCACTTCGCAGCGGCCTGACGGATACGCACAGGTAGTGGCAGGAGTGGTAGAAACCCAACGCGCCCCTTACAGAAGGTTTGAACAAATCATCTCAGATCTCAACTACCAACTCCCTTCACGAAATGCCTTTGACCGGAAAGTAGATCATGACACCCCTTGGAGATCCAACAATGATTTGGGAGGTCTTTCTCTCAACGCAGATGTTCAGATAGGAGAAGGAACGCTGACGTCCACCACGGCTTGGAGATACTGGAATTGGGGTCCTTCCAACGATCGGGATTTTACCGGATTACCCGTTTTGTCCCTATCTCAAGCTCCATCCCGACATGAGCAGTTTTCTCAGGAAATCCGGTATGCAGGGGATTTCTCCAATAAGCTCAGCGGTGTCTTTGGGGTATTTTTTCTCAGCCAAAATCTAAAAACCAGCCCCTACCATACTGAAGAATCCGGCGCCGCACAGTGGCGGTTTTCCCAGAGTTCTACCAGTACGTTATGGGCCACTCCGGGCTTATTGGATGGTTATGGGATCAGAACCTATTCGACCCTGGAGTCCGTTGGTGCGGCACTTTTTGGACAACTTGATTGGGCCATCACGGAAAAACTCCATTTCCTGCCGGGAATCCGATTTAATTACGACCAGAAATCGGTTGATTTCAATCGGGAGACATACGGTGGACTGCAAACCACTGATCCTGCCTTGCTGGCTATTAAGCGCTCGGTATATGCCCCACAACAGTTTGTCGCAGATGTAGAAGACCAAAACTGGTCCGGTCAGGCCACCCTCACCTACCAGTTCAATGATAAAATCAACACGTTCGGAACCTTCTCTACCAGCTACAAGCCTGTGGGAATCAATCTCGGGGGACTTCCCACCGCCAATGGTCAGCCCCTTTTGGAACTTGCGGAGGTGAAGCCGGAATTTGTCAGGCACTTCGAATTGGGAGTAAAAACTACTCCGGTCAAAGGATCTTCTCTCAATGTCACCTTTTTCAATACCAACATTCAAGATTACCAGACCTTGGTGCAAACCGCAGAGGTGGGGGTCAATCGTGGCTATCTGGCTAACGCAGAAGAAGTACGGGTAAGCGGTTTGGAACTGGATGGAAATGTAAGGCTCAGTCCCTTCATCTCTCTCAATGCCGCTTTGGCTTACACTGATGCCATCTATGTTTCCTTCCCCAATGCACCCGTTCCTTTGGAGGAAACCGGGGGAGAATCTGCCTTCAAGGATATTTCGGGAGGAAGGCTTCCTGGCATTTCCAAATGGGCCGGCAGTCTGGGGGGTGAGTTTGCAAAACCTGCCAAGTTTTTCAAAAAAACAGGAACCTTTTTCCTAGGCACAGACCTTTTTTTTAGGTCAGAGTTCTCTTCCAGTCCTTCTCCATCCCGGTTTTTGAATGTGGAAGGCTATGCCTTGGTCAATGCCCGTACAGGCTTTAGGGTTACAGAAGGGTTTTCTGCCTTTGTCTGGGCCAGAAACCTACTCAACCAAAACTATTATGAGCAACTGCTGCCGGCTGCCGGGAATGCGGGACATTATGCCGCGGTTTTGGGAGATCCCTTGACGTATGGAATGACTTTCCGTTATGCATTTTAAGGTTATGGATTCTTAAGGCTATATGGAGTTCATTCTCACTTAGAAATATTTATTTCCCATTTAAACAATAAATCATGAAACCATTTATCATCCTATTTATTGCCTTATTCTGGATAGGCATGGAAGAAAATTTTGCTCAAACGGTTCCTTCATCCGAAGAAAAAAAAGACTTCGCTATCAGTTTGGAAGGAATGCTTGGATTCTCGGTTGGGAAAGACTTTTACTCCATGAATGTGGGAGGTCCAGCTTTGTTTTTAAACCTAAATCCGGATTTGAAAATAGGACTTGGAGCATTTCCTTCTCTCTATTTATTGAATGGCAATCTTGGGGCCCGGTTGGGTGTGGCTCCCCGAATAGATTATAAAAATCTGGTGTTTTTTGCTCCTTTTTTCCACAAGGAGGCTTCCGACACTTGGATAGGTTCGGTAGGAATGGGATATAAATTTCATAAAAAAGCGAAATAGAATATGAATTCGAGAAAGGAAAACTCTATTTCTTGTTTCTTTCCTGCCAAAAGGAAAAGAACTTATTGAAAATCTGAATTAAAAATTCTGGAAATCTAATATCTGATAGATTGGCAAAAAAATTTATGGATAAATAGAAACGGGTGGCTTAAGATCGTATCCGATCTATTACTTCTAAGGGACTTTTAAGGTCAGAATCTCCGTTCCTTTGCCTTTTGACCTCTTTTGATTTCTATTCCCGGGCAGGATTGCAATTACAGCGACCCAGTGAATATCCCAAGAAAATTACTCAATCGCAGATTAAGGGGTAAACGGTCAGTTAATAAAGTAAACCACCCCTATTCTAAAGACAAGGTTGTTTTGCTGTCCAAATTGGTGCCTTAATTCGGGATTAATTCCCAACACATCGCTGAATTTAATCATTCCGCCAATTCCGATGTTGGCAAAGTGAGAAACGGTTTTCCGGGTTCCATCCAATTCCTCTATTCGGGTGAGTGATCCATATCCTACCGTCCCATACCATTGTTTCATTTTTTCGGTCAGGTAATATCTTCCGTTGAGTCCAAGCTCAAGGGATTTCCCATCACCTGGGAAAAAGATCGTATAGGATGGAGAAAAAGACAGGTAATGAGCAGGAAAGTACTCTCCTGCAAAATTAAACCCAGTCAATTTTGATCCAAAATCATACTCGTAGGCACTGATACCCCTAAACTGACCTTTGTACTGGCCAAATGCCCCAAAATGAAACAGGCAAAACAATACGAGTATGGGAATAAATTTTAGCCACTTTTTCATAGATCAATATTGGAAATCACGGGTGATCGGCTTCCGCTTGCCTCTCAGATCAAAATTATACATCACGTTTAGGCGGATAATGTGCCTGTTTCGATAGGTGCCCGGTGTACTGGTGGGCCCATAGGTCCACATATGACCTCCGAAAAGCATCAATTGATTGTGTGTGTACCCAATCGCCGTATACACCCGGTTTTCCTCGAAAATATTCTGAACATGCCTTCCGGATTCAAAAAAGAATTCATTGGAAGGAGCCAAAAACAACGTGTGATTTTCCATTTTTGGCTTATTGAGTGGAATGTAAGCCGTGATTTTGTACCTCCATCGGTTGGTAAATTTATACTCCGCCCCAATATCATTATCCCGTTTAAACCGATGCTCAAATCGAAACTGATGTAAGACCTTCACCCGGCCGACATTGTCTGTAAACAGCCACTGATGCCAAAATCGGGGCTCCATGACCGAATTTACAAACTCAGGATTTTCGGGATCGGGAGAATAGTTCCAAACCAGTGTAGGCCCAAAGGTGACTTCAAACCGATCAGTAAACATGTAAGTCATTCCAAATCGGTTGTAAAACTGACTCATTCTGCCCACAAAGTCAGAGCGGTTGTCCAAGCTATTTCTCCTCCGATAGTGATTTTCCTGATACCACCACCAGCGGTCTGAAAATCTCAATTTGAGATAAAAGCCATTCCAAAGTTCAGTCGTTGCCGGCAAATTGGTTTTGGCAGGAAGTGAAGCCCCATCATTTTGGGCATTGGATTTGCCGATTCCGAAGAATAGCATTGACAATACCAAAACCAGCTTAATTTTTGATTGAAATCCCATAGTCATCCCTGATTTCACAAGCCCAACTGGGACTCCATTTTTGAAATTGTATTTGCTTTGTTGAGAGACCTTTCAAGTTTTTTAGTCTCGGCATTTCTAAGCTCTCGCATCCGATCCCCAAGTTTTTGAACATTTACTATCCAACTGGTCAAATTAGAAAAGTCGCCTTCTTCTAAAAAAGAAGCATAGTAATAGTCAAACAACTCTTCATAGGTTTCAAATAACCTTGGTTTTACCCGCTGATTGTATCGACTATAGGTGAAAGGATTGAATGTTTCTTCTTGATAGATTTGATCCAGTTCATTTTTTTGAACGACCCATACCCCAAGTTGCTCATGCACTTTGGCCATCGTTTCCAAAAACAGGTCAATTCGATTATAATTCGCTTTTCGATCTTCAAATCCACCCGAATTGGCCAAGGCTGACTCTTCCAGTTCCATTTGATTGATCAAAAACCGCTCTTTTAACTTTTCGGCTATCGCCACTAACCCATCTTCCTTGGTCTCCTCATATAAGCGGATCACTTCTTTCCGCTTCAAATCCAATTCCCTGCTCAAATTGACGAGCTCTTCATTTTGTCTGATCGTGGTGAGTTCTTTGTCTGCATAAGCCAAGAACCCCAAAGTCTTTTCCCGAATCTCGTCTAAAGATTGATTTAGAGCAGAATAAAAATCCACTTGGAAATCCTTCTTTGAATAGGTGAAAGACATGGATTTTTCGCCTTCATCAAGCTTCACCCTGATTTCTTCAGTATCTGGAAAATTGAAAGAAACTGATTCAGCTAAAATTTCAAGATCGTAATACTGAATTTGTTTGGTCTCAACCAGTGAAAATAATTCATCAAGGCTGGCCATTTTTTCATTTTGCAACTCAAAATATTTAAAAGCAAAAGCCAAAGAATCATTTTGATACCTATTGAGCCTAAAGGCAGGATCATTCAATTCTTTCTCATACAAATCCTTCAATTCTTGAAATTTATCCGGCAGCTCCTCCACTGCTTTTTGATTGGCTCGCGACAATTCATACACCATCCGCTTGGTATGAATGGGAAGCGATTTCACATTCCCTTCCTGATCCGAAAAAGCGGGATCATGAGCCAGCAGATTGGTTAAAAATCTTTGAAGAAAGGCATTTCCTTCCTTTTGGACCAGAGCCTTGGAATCTTCAGACAAAAACCCATCAGTATATTCCAAATCAAAGTTTTCATCTGCAACCCTAAACCCCTTCTGAGTACCCTTCCTAATGGCGTTAAGCTTATCAATGGTGTCAAAAAACACCACCTCATCCAATACCTCTCCAGTCAACAGGTCTCTCCTGACAACCCCCAAAAGAAATCCATTTTCATAATTTCTCACTTCATTGATCAATCGGTCCCCAGATGTGTAGGACAAGGTCCACTCCCCGGTCATGATTCCCCCTTCGGCTAACCTACCCCTTACAAATTGAGCTGTTTTTCCATTGATCACTCTAAACTCGAGTCGATTAGACAGTTTTCCGTTTTTAAAGAAAATCCGATCTGACTGAACCGACTGGCTGACATTCCCTCCTTCTATCAGGTTGCGCTCGAAAGTCCAACTCCCTTCAGGCAAACCATTTTTGTATTGGGCAGTAATTTTGGATTGGACACCGGATAGATCTGCTTTTACATCAAGATCTACTATGTCTTTTATTTTCACACTGAGATTCTCCTCCATCACTTCCCAAATCCCATTTCGAGAATTCATGACAAAAGCACCGGAATATGTTCTTTTCAAAAAGTCACTTTGGCCATTGTCTTTTCGTTCGGATAGCTCAAAATAAAATCGGCCATCTTTTACTTGTTCGGAGGCAGAATTGAGGATGTATTCAAACTCTGCCTTTCCCGGCTTTCCCAAGAAGGTATAATCCCCCTCATAGATTTTCTTCGTCTGAGACCAGGAAAATTGAATTAAAAGATTAAACAGAAAACTTAAAAGATAAAACTTTCTCATAGGACAACTTAAGACAAACATATTGCCAAATTATATTTGGCCAACCTTTCTTAAACGCCAAAAACGATATAAAACTCAATAATAAGTTACGTTTTCAACGAATAATCTTAGCTAAAATCCAAATCAATCAAAGAGAATTTCGAGAAAAGACTAAATTAAAAGAGGATCTATTAAGTCTTAATTTTTGCTAATTGAAATAAGAGAACTCTTTGAATAAACAGTACAACTTATTGAAATCCAATAACTTATCAAACCACCTGCGTTTTCCACTTGCCTTTTCTGAAAAAATACAAGGAAACCAGCGCGTGAAAAGAATGGCAAAATGCAATCGCAATAAAGATTCCCAGGTATTTCAACCCCATGGGAAAAGCGAGGAAATAAGCCAAAGGAACTTCCATTCCCAAAAGCACTCCAGTGTTGATCCAGGCTGGTGTTTTGGTGTCTCCGGCACCATTGAACGCCTGAGTCAAAACCATGCCTACGGCAAAGAAGACGTAACCCAACGCAATCACCCAAAGTCCCTGAGCAGCAACGCCTTTGACCTCTTCCAAGTCCGTGAAAAATCCGGCCAGTTGATTGCTAAACAGAATGTAAATCCCGGTAACAGAAGCCATAAAAATGACATTGTATCGGGTAGTCAGCCAAACCGCCTGTTCGGCCCGTCTGATTTTTTTTGCACCCAGATTTTGACCTACCAAAGTGGCAGCAGCACCCGAAAGGCCCCATGCAGGCAAAATGGTAAAAATCAATACCCGAAATGCAATGGTGTAACCCGCCAAAGCGGCCGAACCAAACTCCGCATTCATCCGGGTCAAAGCTACCCAAGACATGGAATCAATGAGGAACTGCCCCATTCCTCCTATGGACAAATCGATGATTTTCTGGACAGTTTGCCACTTAACCTGGACATTTTGTAGAAGAATTCGCAAGCGATGCTTTCCATTGAACAGGTGGTAAAGTTGGTAGACGACGCCAATACTCCTGCCTAAGGTGGTCGCAATGGCTGCTCCATCCAAACCAAAGCCGTCCCAAGACCCAATTCCGAAAATAAAAATAGGATCCAGCACAATATTCAATCCATTGGCTATCCACAAGGACCTCATGGCATGATGTGCCTGACCCGCTCCTCGAAATGCCCCGTTGATCAGGAAGAGTAGCATAATGGCGGTGTTGCCTGCAAAAACAATTCGGGCATAATTGGTGCCTGATGCCACTACTTGCTCTTCCGCACCCATCAGCCTCAACAAATCAGGAGCAAAGACCCAGCCTCCAATTCCCAAAATCACAGAAATCACCCCTCCTACCAACAGAAGCTGAAAGGTAGCTGTTCCGGCCTCTTCGTATTCCTTTTCTCCAAATCTCCTCGATATCAAAGCGGTAGCGGCCATACTTATCCCAAAGCCTATGGCATATGTCAATACGATGACCGATTCGGTCAATCCTACGGTAGCGATGGCGTATTCACCAAGCTTGGCCACAAAGAAAATATCGACGACGGCAAAAGCTGATTCCATCATCATTTCCAAGATCATCGGAATAGCCAAAATAAAAATCGCCGTCTTCAGCGATAGTCGGGTAAAATCCTGCTCTTTACCGAGGATTGCGTCTTTGATCAATTGCCAAGTCATGTGGGGGAATTGAAAAATTGAATGATTTTAAAACACTACTGTCCGAGAAACGGTTTTAAAATTTAGGGTAAGCTTCTGAGCAGAAGCCTACCCTTTTTGCTGTAATTTAGGTTTACCACAACTTCAAATTACAGCGGATGAAAAATACACATTTCTTCGGACAGCCGATTTTTTCTCAACTTCTTTCTTTGATCGATAAG
>NZ_QKTX01000031.1 GCF_003253485.1 Algoriphagus aquaeductus
AAAACCTCTACCAACTCCTGCCATCCAACTGGCCCAAATACCGCCCTAAATAAAAATCACTTTTTCTGCAATATGGGGTTGGTCGGAGGGATACAAATGTTCCGGTTCTGTAAATGGTCTTAAATTTTGCAACCATTGTTATTTTGGGTTTGTAGATCCAAAGAAATCAGAAAAGATCACCGGAAGGGTGGGTCAGTTTCAACTGAAATAGGTGGGTCAGTATGCACTGAAACACCTGGGTCAATATCGACTGAAACAGGTGGGTCAGTTTACTCCGAAATCGGTGGGTCAGTATGGGGTGAGATTATCAAGGAGAGCATGGTAAGCATCCAACGCTTACCTAAACGAGGCCCTCCAAAGACAGTGTTTTCTACTGTACCCACTCAATTTTAATTCCTGATTTTAATCGGGCTGGCGAAGCTATGCCCATGCCACAAAAAAGCCCTTCCAAAACAGGTCTGGAAAGGCTGAAAACAATCTAACTTTTTTGACTCGAGGCAAAATCTGATGGCAGGGTTTACTTTTCAATCTAATTGGACACATCCTTTCCCTCCAAAATTACCGACTCAATCCCCATAAGAACTTCACGGTTTCGTGCAACAGCGGTTTCATTGTTCGTGCTCCGCACGCAACGAAAACCTAGTTGTTAGGCACAGTTTTTATTTCGTAAATATCTTTAAGTATTTAATCATATCCTTTGTCACTGTTGTTTTGTTGGTCATTTGTATATGTGCGTCAGGTTGTCTAAGTTTGAGAAATTGAATAATAAACCAATAATTATTCAAATGAATTGGTTCTAATTCGTTCATTAAGTCGCAAGGGCATGAATGATTTGTTTTAAAAACTTTTTGATAAACCTCAGCATAATAGTCCGAATTTACCGTTTCTGAATTTTCTTCAAGTTCACTTGATTTAATTTCTGTTTTTATTGATTCGTCTATGAAAATTGCAATTTGTTTATTCATTGAATAAGCAATCATTATCTCTGCAATTGTTCCATATAATTCGTCACGCTCTAGATAAGCAACAATCAAATTTGATTGGGAAATCATTCTAAAGTCCTCTTGAACAGTTTCGGAAAGATAAATTCCTGTATGGTCACAACCAGAAAATTCTGGGTGATAGAAGCCAATCTTTTTGATTAAGTTTTTGGATTCTGATTCTAATTGAGCTCTCCACCAAGTAACAGCACCTCTAATGGCTTCAGAGGGCATTTGACCTGCTGTGTAAACTTGTAAATCTGTTGTCTGGTGTATGGATTGAAAGGAAGGATTCCGTTCTTTGTTTTCAAAATAACTTTGATAAAGACTTGGTTGTCGTTTCAATTGCTCCTCCAGCCAGTCAACGTCAAATACCAAAATTTTGAAAGGATACTGATTCTTTACACCCTCAAGCCAATCATGAACATTTGGATTCAATGTGTTGGTCAGAATTATTGCATAATAGTCAGGTGAATGCATTCTAACTTTATTCAACTCTTCGCCAATGTCTGCTGAAGTTAGATTAGTGCTAACATATCTTTTGCATTGTATAACCCAATTCTGTGTTTCTTTTGAACCATAAAGTAATTGCGTCTGCTTTTGTGCTAAAATATCTCTTCCTCGGTCTCCTG
This sequence comes from Algoriphagus aquaeductus, assembly GCF_003253485.1. Taxonomy (GTDB): domain Bacteria; phylum Bacteroidota; class Bacteroidia; order Cytophagales; family Cyclobacteriaceae; genus Algoriphagus; species Algoriphagus aquaeductus. The sequence continues at coordinate 1,613 of NZ_QKTX01000031.1, forward strand.
TTTTTCCAAGTCGTCTTATATTATAGAAGCCTTCGCTTTGTATAATTTCAGTACAAAGCTGTTCGAATCTGTCAGGTGATATTTTACTCCAATCTGTCATTTTATTTTATTCTATACTTTTCTTTTTCTTTGATAATTATTACAAACTCTTTGTATAATTGAATAATAACATCAACATATCTTTGACTTTCTTTATTTGCTTTTTCAGGATCGTAGTTAATTGATTCGTTATTTTCTTTTTTTTCAAGCACTTTAATATAGGTGTCAAGCTCTAGTATCTCTTCACCTATTTTGTTTAGTAATTCCCATGCCTTTTCATAACATTCAACATCAATTATTGTCTGATTGTCACGTAAAAAATTAAATCCTGATAAATAATCATTATATGCCTGAGTGTGAAGTTCACGCAGGGATGTTGATGATGCATACCTAATTCTTGTTCTCCACGCAGTGCCAAAACTGTCCACAGCTTTTCTAATCTCAAGAAATACTTTTGAATAGATTTCCTTTCTCCAATTTATAATCAATAAATAAAAGAGTAATAAGGATATCACTATTAAAGTGAACCCAATAAAAAGCGCTAAATTATTAGGCTCTGAATTAAAAACCTGTTTATTTATTATTGAAATTAATGCCATCAAAATCTTCTCATTGCATAAGGTAACTCCAGATGTTAATAAAATTGATGCAACAGTAAATACAATTCCTCGTCTATAAACTTCTATAGTAATCCATTTTGTCGAAATTTTGAATGGCAGCATAAATTGTCTTTAGGGTTTTTAAAATTGTGCCTAATCGGGTCAGGCAAGGGAATTTCACCCTCACCTTCCCACAGAACTCCCGAAGATCTGGACAGGCTGTGCGTGAGACTCTCACCTCACACGGCTCTTCATGTTTATTAATCGCTTGGTACTAAAAGTACCTAAGGTTGAATCAATTTCCAATGCTCAAAGAAGCATAGACTTATCATGCAAAAGATTACTGCCAGAATCTAAGCCAATCACTTGATTGGTTTAGAGGCGTTACGCCCGCACTAAGGGTCCTTCACCCAATGGAACGGTCTTCGTATTGATCTTTATTCAACATTCAAGCCAAGCGCAGCGCCTTCATGCTTGGCTTTGCAAGCCGCACGAAACCTTAGTTGTTAGCGGTTGTTTTTTTAATCTATTCTACCACAAGTCCAAGTAGCCTGAGCAATTGGCTCCCCTTCAAAATAGGCTATCCCAGATTGTTTAATAATTCTATTACTTACCCTAATATTCTTTATCTCATAACGAATTTGATCACCATAGGTCACGCCTTTAAAGAACTGAACATCATTCATGGCAGCAAGCCCAAAAAAGCCATCTGCTAATTTTGCTTTCTTAATTCCTGCTCCACCACACTGTGCCATTGATTCAATAATAATCATTCCTGGAATATATTCGTAATCAGGAAAACTACCCGTAAGCATCTTGTCATCCTCTTTATTAAAAGTTTTTAAACCGACCACTGAATCATTATTCGCGCTCAGTATCTCATCTACAAAAATGAATGGATATCTATGTGGAATTAAACTTTCTATTTCTTTTTTCATTATTTCTTATTTATGGTTTGCAAACGCAGGTTTTTCAACATGACTCACAACGGTCAGCAAATTGCGGACGACCCCCTCTGGGAGGAGTCAAATTATCGTAGGGACTGAGTGAGTTTGTAACTTCACTCTAATATCCATACCAATTTGTAATTGGTTTTGCCACCTCACCCCCTCCCTCTCCACATGGAGAGGGAGGGGGTGAGGTGGTAGACTTGTAGATTCCAATCCAATCTGGGCTGCACTAGTCAGGAGCAGGATCATTTTGAAGAAGCGGAAAATCAAGAAAACCCTGAAATGCTGGAATCTCTTGGTCAGTCAAGGATTGGCAATTGACTAACTGTCAATTAGATTCTCAAGAAATGAAAAAATCTGGAACTAAAAAATACCAAAACTGGGTATTTTTAAGGTGAATCGGAAAAAGTTTTCCACAAACTCACCTATTCCTCTTTTACCTAAGTAGCCCCGGAGATCCACGCGAAAGTCAAGCTTTAGGGGGCCAATATGCTCTGGAATCCAGGTTGAAATCCGATTTAAGGGGTCAACATTCGCCGGAATGTAAGTAGAATCAAGAGCCTGAAGGCCCTTTTTGAAACTGAAAGACCTCCGGACTTAGGGGGTCAATATGCTCCGGAACATCCAGGGCCAATTTAGGAATAATTACTCCCAGGATTAAGGTACTTTCATCCTTTGGAAGAGTAATCGTTTTGAGCTATATTCAGAGTTCAAGGCAGACACAGAGCTTTCCTTTTTCACGCTTCGCACGCAATGAAAGCCTAGTTGTTAGCACCAGTACTTATTTGACAAGTCGCCTATATTCTAACGAATAGTTTGTCGCTTGTTCAGGGTTGTGTTCTACAGTAACATTTTCATCGTTTCTAAACTCTGCGTTATTTGACCAATTGTAGGATCCTGTTATGACTACTTGATTGTCTATTACGCAAAATTTATGATGCATTATACCACCTTTAGTTCCTTTTAGAAAATAATGATTGTGAAACATGGTTATGTCAACACCATATTTTGCGTTTATTGAATCATCAAAAATTGCAACTCTAACGTCTAGACCTTCATTTTGCTTATCAAGTAATTTTGCATAAAGTGTCTTATTTGTCAACCAGGCATAAACAACCCAAATAGAAATTTTAGCCTTGTCTAAAGCTGTCAATATTCTATTCTGAATTTCTTGAAAATGGGCCTCATTGATTACTGGTTTAGCTTTCATTATTACTCCGCCTTGAATATTGTAAGTCCCGTCATTTTGTTCAATTACATAACCTTCATCATTTAGAAGACCTTGTATGTTGTCAATTATTTCCGGCATTTTATTAATTACAATGTTTAGTAAGTCTCGTAACGAACCATCATTTTTACTTGAAAGTCGATTTAGTCTGTCTTTGACATACTCTGTTTTGCTTGGTGGTTGCCCATTCTTTTTACCGATGTAAGGAAGTCCTCCTTTGTCGGATGAGTAGATGTCTTTAAAACCGAACTGGTTGAAAAGTTTAACTAAGTCTTTTCCTTTTCCATATCCGATTATATGAGGAGAAATGTTATCAATAAAATATTCTGTCACTTTCATTGGATGTCTTTTTAGTATTGGTGCTAATTGGGTCAGTCGAGGGAATTTCATCCTTACCTTCCCAAAGAACTCCGGTAAAAACGGGACTGGCTGTGCGTGAGACTCTCATCTCACACAACCTGTCACGATCCTTATCGGGAGCTCTTTATGTTTGTAAATGGCTTCGTACGAGAAGTACCTAAGGTTGAATCAATTTCAAATGTTCGAATAAGCATAGACTTATCATGCAAAAGATTGCTGCCGAAATCTAAGCCTATCACTTGCTTGGCTTCGTGGCGTTACCTCCGCGCTTAAGGGACTTTCACCCGTTGGAACGGTCATCGTTATGACCTATATCCACCATTCAAGGCACACACAGCGGTTTCATTGTTCGTGCTGCGCACGCAACGGAAACCTAGTTGTTGGGTGCTGGCCTTCTGTCTTTCGTCATCCTACTTGGTTTTCTGAGTAATGTCCTTTAATGTGAGCCAAGAAGAATTTACCTACTGAATCACTTCCAATAAATTCATAATAAGTGCTTTCTGGGAAGTCGTAATATTGCCAAACTGCACCGTTTTTTTTGAATTCGATTTCAAGTGTCGAAGTATTCGGGTCAAACCCAATACTCGCTATCATTGATGATACTACGTATTGTCTGTCCATATTTAAAATTTTTGTTGTCTTATTCTCGTAACAACGGTTTTATAATTTTCTTCATTTGTCGGGTGTTCTTGTTGCCATTTTTCAACAAGTTTTGGGTCATCACTTGTTGGTCTTGGAACATTAAGTTTAAGTCTTACTCTTGAGGGAATTTTAATTGCTTCTCCAACTATTATCGCTTCACCTGTCCGTAACGAAGGGAGTAGGTCAATCAAGCTGTTTAAGTTGTCGGGTGCAGAGGATTTAACTATTGACTGGTCACCCGAATTAGTTAATCGTAACGCAATGAAAGTTCCCACTTGTGCTAAGATTGTTTCTGAAATTTCTGATGGTCTTTGGGAAATTACTAAAGCCCCTAAACCAAACTTTCTTCCTTCTTTGAATACTCTTTCTACCGCTGCTTTTGAATAACTGTTATTGTCATTTTTGTTAAGATAGTTGTGTGCTTCTTCATAAGCCAAAAGGAGTGGTCTGTTTTTTCCTGTATATGGTTCATTCCGCCCCCAAAACATACTATCATAAACGAATCTTGTTATTAATCCAACTGTAATATCAAGGACTTCAAAAGGAACTCCGCTTAAATCTAATATTGAGAGTTTACTGTCGCTTCCAATCCATTCATTTAAGAGATGATGTAAATCCTTATCTGAATCAGCATCTTTGAAGTCTCCTGGATTAAAAAGGAAATCAAATCGTGAATCTTTGAGCCTTGATAAAATTTTCTTCTCGTAAGAGTAAAATTCTTGGTGCTGTGATTTATATGGTGGTTTGTCGTTGCTCGTTGAAAGATGTGAAGTGAATTTTGCACCAATTAGACTTTCTGCATCTCCGTCACCTTCTTTGATTGAAGTAGCCAAATTTTGTTCATCCTTTTTTGTAGTATTAAAACTAGCATTTAACCACCAATTCATTTCATACCATAGTTTTCTCGCACTGAAAGGAATTGGCGAATCGCTTGTAACAAAGTCGGGATTAACTATACCCGATTTTAGATTGCAATTCTCCTTTTTGAGATTTGTAACTAATTCTCGAAATAAACGATAATCTGGTTTTTGGTCATCTGTTGGTTTTGCTCCTACTAAAAAGTATGCAAGCTCGTCAAAGGACATTAACCAAAAAGGAATGAATAATGGATTGGCTGGGTCATTAATTTTTAGAACTTTGGCTTCAGGAAAAGCCGAAGAATATTCTCCGTGAGGGTCAACAAGAATAATTCTTGACCCTTGATAGCCATTCAAAATTGCTTTGAGAATACTAACTGTTGTATTAGACTTACCACTACCTGTTGAACCCAAAATTGCACAGTGTCTCAAAACTAATCTGTGTATATCTGCATAAACGCTTAAATTTTCAGAAGATGAGTGTTTGCCGATTTCTATAGAACCTGCATCTTTTTTGCCATAAATATCAAATAGGTCTTTTTCAATAACTATGTGAACTTCATCATTGATTGTTGGGTATGTCCCAATACCTTTTTCGAAATCATCTTCTCCAACTTTTTCGCCAACAAGTTGAACAGTTAAAAACCTTGAGCCAAAACTATATTTTAGAAGCGTTTCATCTGTTTTGCTTGGAGTATTACTCACTGATGAAACAATACCGTAAATTGTAATATTGCCAATCGGAATCTTTACGAATGTTCCGATTTGTCCAATTTTATAAAGGCGACCGTTTATAATAGGAGCTGCTGATGGTATGTCGTTTGAAACTTCCACTTCAATTGTTCCCGAGTCAACCCGTATTATGTGACCTAAATATGTTATCTCGGTTTTCATTTAGTAAGGTTTTCAATTGCTTCTCTTTTTCCTGAATTGGAAACAAGAAAGTTTACAAGTTCATTGAAGTCACCAAGTTTGAACGTGTTTGTTTTGGAATCCCAATAAGTTTCTGATTTTTCATTTAGTTTCAAATCATCCGCTGAATAGTGCCATTCTCCCAAATTGCCGTTTACAATAGCCTTTGTTGGCCCAAAGACTATGAGATTCATATATGAAGATATTAGTTTATGCAAATTCTCTACTTCAGCATCTTGGAAAAAGAAAACCAAGGCAGTTAATCTATTATTCTGCCTTAAACAGTTGAATATAATTTCGTTTATATGTTGGTCGGAAAATGAATAGCCTGAGAAAATAAAAAGGAGTTCCCCGCTAAGTAAATAGTTTTTCAATCTGTCGAAATAAGCTATAAACGGCTGTTTCTTGGATGAATCGTATTTTTCCTTTGAAGGGTAAATTACCAATTCATTTTTCTCATCTTCTATTTTCTCAATTTTCCCTTGTCGAATGATTTTTTGTGCCTTTGTTGCTGGGTCAATTTTCCAAAACCAACTCAATGAGCCGTGAATTTTCCAAAGTCTAATCCAATTTTGAGTCAAGTCATTTTTTGAGACAAATTGATCAATACTTTCTTGCCAAAAGAAAGGTTCAAATGAACCAACAAATCCATCAAAATAGGGAATTTGGCTCGCTTCTAATGATTTCTCTATTATTAGGTCGTAATTTGTTGTGAATATTTCTTTTGAAAAGTCTCTATTCAGCATACTTAGCCAAGCAAAGAACTTTTTTGTTTGACTTATATCGGCTACCGCTTCTTTTGCAGCAATGATTTGATAAATTATTTTACAAATTTCAATATCGAGGGTTTTGGCTGATTCGCCTGTTATGTCTTGATAGCTTTTTGTATTGACTTCCCCTGTAATCTCTCGAATCCTTCTAATATGATTTAATATGTCTTCAATATTGACATTTCGGTCTGTAATAATGGTTTTTAAGTCTTCTTTAATTGCAAGAAAGTTGTCTTTGTTGGCTCCCTTTAGATCTGCTTCTATACCTGCTGTCAATTGTTCAACATTTGGTATTTTTAATGCACAAGAAGTCCCTGCACCAAAAAAGAATCCTATGTTTTTAGAATAGGATAAATGTGTTTTCAGTTCTCTTACTTCTCTTATTAAGTTTATTTTTTCCATTTCATTCGATTTGTCTATTTGGTCTTTGGTCGTGCCTTAGGCTTGCCACCAACGTAAAGAGTTTTAAACGCAATCTGGCCAAAAAAGAGAAGCCTTGGGAAGTCGGTATTCCATATTTACCTCACCCCTCCCTCTCCTTAAAGAGAGGGCGATCATTCAGTGGAAAATCCATGATTTGAAATCCCCTGGCACTTCTCCCGCTTACTCTCGATTGTTATCAAAAGCTTCGTTACTTCTACCTCACCCTACACAGCCTACAATCTGACCCATGGCTAAAATCTTTTTCAAAAAGATTTCTCAACGCCTCGTCCTACCCTACTATCCTTACCTATCTGTAATTGACCTCTTTTCCTACCCTGTATGCTGCCAGCAATAACTACTTCCTGCCGATGCTTTTCGGGAGCACCGAGAACCTGCTTTGATTTACCTCACCCCATCCCTCTCCTTCAGGAGAGGGCGATCGTGTAGTAGAAAGTCCAAGGCTAGAAATCCATAGGGCTTATCCCGGTTACTCTCGCTGATTATCAAAATCTTCGTTAAGCTAAGAAAGGGAATTTTAGGGAGGAAAAAATACCCACAAGTGGGTATTTTTGGTATCAAAAGGAAAAAATTGAGGAAGAATAGAGGTTTTTCTCGTGCTAAATGATAAAATCCAGAAAATACTCACCTACACGGATCAGTTGCAGGCTTTGAAAGCAAATTCTGGTCAATTCCGGTCAGCCAATCAAGAAAATAGGGGCGAATATCGCCCAATCACTTAGATTTAAAGAAAAGATTATCCAATAATGGCTAAAACCAATACCCAAAAGAATACCAAATCCATTCAGGAAACCATGTGGGAATCTGCCAATTAATTAAGAGGAAAGGTGGAAAGGTGTCACTTTCCATCTATAAAAATCAATACTAGTTGGATTTCAATTTATCAATTCCCTAAAAGCCTTATAATAAAAATTCAATGACTTAACGGCCTTATGGGATCAACTTGAACAGGAAATCGAAATCCAATACACTACCCTAGAACACTCGATGCAGAGTTGTTTGAGGAAGGTGGTGTAAGTGGAATAATTCTATTCATTAAAATGACAAGCTTGTGTGTTTTTAATTTTGACTTCCAATTTTATCAGGGTCGATAACTTGAAAAATAGCCAAAATTCTATCCCACCTATCAGAAAATCCAAATTGTTGATTTCTATCTGGGTTTGATTTTAGTTCAATTAGTCTTTGCTTAAAACTTTCTATGGTTTCAAAACCAAAAACCCTTTTTACCTTTTCCAAATGCTTTCGAGAAATCATTCTATACAATATTTCAATTCTTCCTACTTCTCGATAGTTTCCTTGTTCAAAATAAATATAAAGATAGGGGAACCAATACTTTTTCTTTAAAACTGCGATGTAGTGGCAAAGAAGGTCAGCTTCTACAAGTTCTTGTTTTGAAACTTCTTTCATCAACCTTGATGTAAATAAATGTCCTAGAGGGGAAGTATACCTTTGCTGTTCAATATGTACGTAATATTGGGTTAAGTCTTCAATTGACCTTGAGATAAAATATGTATAATCTCTCCCTTCATTTTGATAATTTTCCCTATCCCTTGTAAAATATAATGCAGAAAATAGATTTTCTATGAATTCATAAGATCTATATTTTAAACCCAAAGCTACGAGGTAAAGGAAAAATTCGTGAATTGGCAAAAGAAAGCCCTCATATTGATACGCGTAGTGTGAGCCATTCCCCTTACTATTCAAAAGAGTTGTCATTTTCTCGAAAAAAGAAATTATGATATCAAAATCAAAATTTAATTGAGAACGAATGAGTTTTTGGAAAAACAATATAAAGTCATTCCGGATAGGAGTATATTGGTTTGAGAAATTAACGAGAGCTTTACCTGCATCAGACCTATATGAACCGCTACTTACTATTTCAAATTGGTTCATTTCTTCAAAAACACAATCAAGAAATTCTTGGATTAAACCATTTAACCTATCTGGATTACGCTCCATTTGATTATCAAGCCTATTAACTAAAAAAGAGGTTTTAAAAGTGTTAACAGCATCCTGAAACAAGTATTTAGGAGGATTACCTAAAGCAGGCTTTGAAATGGATGGCCTGTTGAACAAGTTCCTTAACAACTCTTCATAGTTGTTTTCAAAAGAGCTTTCATCAGAAAGATCAAAGTACAACCTGGTTTTGAGATATACAGGCAGGATTGGGGTTCCGTCTTCATCTTTTTCTGTAACTATTGGTATAAATTTTTCCTGATCACTCGCTTTGTAGATTCCCGGGGTGATGATTTCCGTTTCGGTTCCTACTCCTCCTCTTCTATCATTAGCTTTATCAACATATGTTTTATCACATATTATAAGTACTTTTTTTATTGCAACATCCGAAACCATTGACTCCATAAACTTATGAAGGTCATGGCCAGGCTTTAAATCCCATTTATCTAATACAACATCTACACCATCATGTCGGAGGCGATTAGCAAGCCTGATAGTCCAATCTTGATGATTTGAATTGGTTTGGCTGTAAGAAATGAAAACTTTGATCGTTTCTGGCTCTTCCATATTTAACAATTAGGATTATTGATGATGGACCTTAATTGCCTGTATTTTAATTAACCATGCAAATTTGTCCTGCCTAAATAAATTTATCTAACTCCACGTCAGGCATTTCATTAAAGGTCTGCCCATTGAGTTTTCTGCCTGCCTTCTTTTTGTTTTTCCCACCCCACTGTTTGAAAAAGAAAGCGACTTTGGCGGCTTGGCATTGCTCCTGAATATCCAAGACCCATTCCGGGTCCATAGGTCGAGGTTTGTGTCCACTCTCTCCTCCGACGATGACCCAGTCGATTCCGTCCAAGTTCATATTTGGTAATGGCCCTATCAGCGGTTCACAGGAGAGGAATTTGACCTTCGCTCCGGTCTGACGTAAAAAATCAATCCGATCCAGAACCCGATCATCTTCGACTGAGACCCCCATCCAGATATTGTGCGCCCAAGGCAGGAGATGGCTGATTTCGGCGAGTCGATCTGCCCGTTTGGTCAGGACTTGGAAGACATGCTGTCCATTGTCCTTCATGACCTGAAATACCTTTTGGATAAATTCCAGCGGCACATCCTTGTGAAACAGATCGGACATGGAATTGACAAAGACCACTTTGGATTTCTTCCAGGTATAAGGAATCCCTAAGGCATCCTCATGGATTCGCACCTTTTTGAATCCCGCTTGGTACTTCTCTACTCCCATTGCCTTCAGGCGCTTGGTCATGACTTCGGCATAGCAGAATTTGCAGCCTGCGGAGATTTTGGTGCAGCCCGTGACCGGATTCCAGGTCAGTTCGGTCCATTCAATTGAAGTTTGTGCCATATTTCTCGTTTTTCATCTTTTTGATAATATCGTTGGCAATATTAACCGCCGTTTGATTGTTTGATGCCAAAAAGAAATGATACATAATACAATGTGTTGAGTTTTCAAGCTCATAAGGATTTGAAACAAATTTGAAAACCTCCTTAATCTTCTGGGTGTAAAGCACTTTGATTTTATCTACTGCTTTAACATTCTTGCTGGTAGTTATCATTTTGTTCCCGAACAGGTCAATCGATTCAGATACTGAATAAAATGTTTCAACAATTAAGTTCTTTGGAATCCCAAAAAACCGCTCCAGTTTAAGAAACCATGAATCCGAAATTTTGCCTGACCTAGCCAACAATCGATTTGGTCCTAATCCCGTAGGAACTAAAATCCATAAATCCACAGAAAGATCCTTTAGAGCTGAAATGGATTCCCAGTTTACCTCCATACCGCAGGGATCTACAAATGCTAAGGCCTTATATGCTCTTCCTTTTCCCTTCAAAAACTCGGCTAAATCCAAGAGCTTTTTGTTACAATCATCAGCAACCACATAAACGCCACTTCTTTTTATTGATTCTAAACCTTTTTCAAGACGCGCTGCTTTTGCCTTGTCAAGTTCAACAAAATAATAGATGTCAAAAAATCGAGGTTCTTCGATTGAGATAATACGTTTGGCAGCACCTTCAATTATCTTCTCGTCAAGAACTCCATCCACTTCAATATCCCCAGATCCCGCAAACCCATCAAAATAAAGTAGCTTCCAGTAAGGCCTGTCTTTCATTATTTCCAAGTAGGCGCGAGCATACTTCTCTACTATTTTAATTTTTTCGTATGTCCATATCCCACCAAACTTATTCATATGTAATTAAGCCTATTTGAGAAATTCTATTTGGTTTTCTAATGTCCCCTGAGGAAATCAAAATCAGTATCCCAAACCAGATGAGTTTTTTAGGTTGAATTGATAACTGACTTATAACCATTTACTTCCAAAGATTTAGTAATGGCAAGAAAGTGATTTTCTTAAAAGAAAAAATACCCACTAGTGGGTATTTTTCATCTGATTCGATCTTTTTATCTTAGTGAAACTCATTTTTTTATGGCACGACTGGGCATTATTTTACTCCTACTCGGATTAGCTGTTTCCTGCAGTACGATTCCTGATCCTATCCCAGCGAGTCCTGAACAAGTGGAAACGGATAGCCTCATGGCTATCTACGGTAAATCGATCGTCACCAAGAACCTGAATTACCTCAGGTATTTCCAGCTGGACAAAAATGGAAATACGCTACTCTACGGAGGTACATCCAATCGATTCTGGTTCGGAGCATTCAGGCCTGACCGATCCCTTATCAAAGAAAACTTAGTCAAGCTTGATTTAGAGAACAGGTTCGAACAGCCAGTTTCCAAACCTACCGCTATCAGCCATCGGGTGCTGGATAAATTGATATTTGAGGTTATTACCCGTGAGCAATGTATCCATCCGAAGAACCACATCTTGAAGGGTAATGGAATGGGGACTAACGTTGCGGGATGGAAAAGACTATTCATGACACCTATCGAGAGCTGT
>NZ_QKTX01000032.1 GCF_003253485.1 Algoriphagus aquaeductus
ATGACAACACTAATTTAGTTATTCAGCCTAAGGAAAGGAAGCCTAGGCTTCCTTTCCTTAAACCTTTAGTGTTGCATTTATAACTTGAATCTGGGTACACATTTCAATACAATTCAAATCCCAATACTAATGCAGCTACTCAGTGGGTTGCCGCACATACTTGGAATACAATCCGAGATGCAGGTTTAAAAAATAGCCAACTTGGAATTAATTATACATCGGAAGCATTAAATGTTTGGATTTCCTCACGAATTACCCAAACTGCCTCTGCACCAATGCTTCGTACTATATTTAATACATCTATAGTTTCTCTAGGCTTAGATTTTTATCTGGCCGGTGTTACAGGCCCTCTCGGTGTTGCTGCTAAACAAATAATGCAAAATCTTGTCCCCGATATCACTTTAAGATACGGATCAAGTAACTCCCAAACTCAGTTTGCAGCTTCAATAATTGAAACTATTTATCATGAAATGGGTCATGCTACCCACCATACTCTCGTTGGGAATGGGTACTGGACTGATTATATTTCCTATATCGTTTCAAACGGTGGATATGGATCTAAAAACTCAATCGGAAGTGGGAGAATAGCAGTGGCCGAAGCATGGGGAGCATATGTGGGAGGACTTTATGGGAGTATGTATTATGGTAGTTTTACTGGGAATTCTAATGCCCAAAATCTAAAAGACAATTTCATTTTGAATCTTGAAAATCAAAAACCGTCTGATACTTCACAATCAAATTATTGGATTCCGCGTGGATTGTATTACGATCTTACGGATACTGGGGAACCTGGATTTACAGGAGTGGTTGATAATGCTAATCTTTATACACCAAATATGATCTTCGAAAGTCTAAATGGTGGGGTGTTATCTGTTTCGCAATTCAAAACAGACTTATTGGGCAGAAACAACAATTTACAATCCTTACAAGTTAATCAATTAATACAGAGTTATGGATATTAAGATTACTAAATTTGCTTTTTGGCGAAATGTGAGGCTAATTGTCTTCCTTCCTTTCGTATTATTTTCATGTGGTGAGGATGACACATTGTATTTGTCCAAAGAATTTAATTTTCCTGTTACAATTTCCCCAGCCAAGGAGAATTTTGAGATTGGAGATACGTTGAAAATTGAAATTTTAATCCCTGAGATCATGGCTGATCGGGAAAATTCCGTTCAATACCTATTTGAAAACTTTGATTTCGATCCTTTTTTAAGTATTCGGGAATTGAGTGAAAAATCAAAAGATTTAGCCGAACAACCTGGTGCCGTAAGAAAAGTGAAAATAATTAATGTGGAAGGGGATATAAATCCCTTTAGCGCCGCTGGTTGTAAATTAACCCTTATCAATAAGGATTCTGCATATCGGTTAACCAGTAAATTTGTTGTTTTAGATTCTGGTATCTATAATCTTTCATTTAGCACTACCTCAATATCTGGTACAGCCAAACTTATTAACCCTCCAAAAGGATATAAAACAATTATAGCAGGGGTTGGTCCATCTTACTTTTTGGTTAACTCCGGTATAGAAATCAATAGTCATTTAATTAATCAACATACGGCAAGTAATTTTGATTTTACAAGTAGCGAGGGGTGGGCTAGACCTTTTTTCTCTTTCAGAGTAGTAAAATAGTATTTAAGCATTTTCAAAATTGCTTCCCCTTCTGGGTGTGGAAGGAGATTAATTAGGACTAAGGTAGAATTCCTTCCCTGCAATCCGGGCTCTCGCTAAAAGGCTTGACAAAAGCTTTTTCTGACGCTTGATCTGTCTTTCTATACAAACAAATTCTTCCCTGTGCCTACTGGGACTTCATAGGTGCTGGGAAAATGAGAGTTGAGGGGGGAGGAGATATCGTGATAAATACTGCGTCTAAAGGTGACGAAAGTTTAAACCCGTAGAATCAACAAGGGTAATTTTTGCGATTTTTTACCCTCGTTCAATTATCGCAGGTAAAATTTACCCTCTTTGGAGAGGTGGACCATCCGAATTGAAGTTCACTTAGGTCTATATTTTTTTTACCTAATTCAATTCGGATCGAGGCCGGATTTTGGGTCCCTCCCGTAGTCAGGAAGTGCAGCAGGGAGACAGTTTGGAGATTGGAGTTTTTGAGACCCCGATAGCTATCGGTCTAGTTTAACAATATGGTGAGGACCGAGCGTTAAAAATCAATCCTGTGGACTTATTTAGTAAGGGGCCAGTTTGAAGGGTGGGAGCAAATCCGCATCTAATACAATGAGGACTCAGCGTTAAGGATTAGCTCAGTGGGCTAATCTTGCGAAGTGCAAGAATGTAGGGCGAGAGACAAGCGGCTTGGGGGTGATCATGTATCATTATGGGGCGAGGTTTTATATTCCTGTCCCAATAGCGGGAGAAGATGGTTTGTGCATGATCCGCTGGCTGAGAAGCAAATTATCAGAATGTACTTTTTGAATTCTGTAAAATTCAAGTTTTTTTGATCTCGAAAGCTAGGTTTGAGGGAAAAAAGGCTTCCAATTTTCCCCTAGTTATTTTTTCTATTTTCGTACCGGTTTAAACCCAAAAACTTTTATTGAGTCAAACTGAGACATTAGCATCCCTTTAATTTTCCTTTGGTGGCAGGAATTTGCCTTCAGTATGTTTTCCTAAAAAAGCATGAAAAAGCTGTTTTAAATTTGAATTTAGGCAACCTTTGACTTCCCGGTTTGGTTTTCCACCTATGTTATACTACAAGCAATTTTTACATCCAAACAGCGGCGAATGGATCGTATTTATCCATGGCGCGGGGGGAAGTTCTGCGGTTTGGCATAAGCAACTCCGCGATTTTCAAAAAGATTTCAATCTTTTGCTGATTGACTTACGAGGCCATGGCAAATCCATTGATCTGCCTCAGGCTATTTGGAAGCAAGAGTATACGTTTGAGGCTGTCACAGAGGACGTCATTGAGGTCTTGGATCATTTGAATCTTCCTCCCGCACATTTCATGGGTGTCTCTTTAGGTACTATTTTGGCCCGTCAGCTGGCAGAAATGGAGCCGAATAGAGTCAAATCCTTGGTCATGGCCGGTGCTGTCACGAGGCTGACTACCCAAAGCAGAATTTTGGTGTTTCTAGGCAATGCCTTTAAGCGCTTTATTCCATACATGTGGCTCTACCGGCTGTTTGCATTCATAATCATGCCCAGAAAGCAGCACGCCGAATCCAGAAATCTTTTCATAGCAGAAGCACAGAAGCTTTGCCAAAAAGAATTTATTCGCTGGTTTAAGCTGACCAAAGACATCAATCCGCTGTTGAAATATTTCAAGGAAAAGGATTTGGGAATCCCCACCTTGTATGTCATGGGTGACCAGGATGTGATGTTTTTGGAACCCGTTAAAAATCTGGTCAAGGAGCATAAAAATGCTGTTCTGCAAATTTTGAAAAAATGTGGGCATGTGGTCAATGTCGAGCAACCCGAACAATTCAATCAACTCTCTTTAACCTTTCTAAAAAACCAAAATTAATCCGACCTATTTCTCTAGATGAAATCGAGCATGAACCAAGCGAAACAAACTGAGATGGCTATAAGCCATGCGAGATTCTCCCGATTTAAGATCGGGACGGGCTATGTGACCATAGAAAAATCAATTATTCACACATGAAATCGAGCATGACGCTAAGCGACACACAAAGGGATGATTATAGACCAAGCGAGATTCCATCTGGCAGATAAAAAACAAATTATAAACAGATGAAAAAGCAGACTAAAGTAATTCTTGTCATAGGAATCCTTCTGATAATCGCAGTTTCCTTTTTGTATCCAAGATTTGGAAATCAAGGAGGCAGTGGGGGATCTACTTCTTCCGGACCTTCGAGTGGGGGACCGGGTGGAGGGGGAGGTCAGCCCTTGCCGGTATCTGTAGTCAAGCTTCAAAAAGAAGCCCTCAGTAATCAGCTTCAGGTTTCAGGGACTATTCTTCCCAATGAAGCCGTGGATTTGAAGCCGGAAATTTCGGGTTTGGTGAGAAGAATTAATTTCAAAGAAGGTCAATACGTTACCAAAGGTACACCTTTGGTTTATCTGAATGATGATGAATTACAGGCTCAATTTCAACGTCTTCAATACACTCAAAAATTATTTGAGACCCAAGAAAATCGCCAAAAGCAGCTTTTGGCAAGAGAAGCGATTTCTCAGGAAGAATACGACATTGTGTTGAATCAATTTAATACCGCATTATCCGACATTAAATTGGTTGAGGCACAACTCCAAAAAACAGTCATAAGGGCCCCATTCAATGGGATTCTCGGGTTGAGGCAAATTTCGGAGGGTTCGGTGATCAACTCTGCCAATGTGATTGTGAGTATTGTGAATATTGATCCGATTAAAATCGAATTTTCTATTCCCGAGCGATATTCCTCCCAAGTGTCCGTAGGAGCACCGATTTTTTTCAGTAGCGAGTCTTCTGCTGAGGAAGTTCAGGGTAGAGTGTATGCCTTCGAACCTCAGATTGACGCGGCTACGCGTACGATCAAGCTGAGAGCAGAAAGTCCCAATAAGGGCGGGAAGTTTCTCCCGGGAATGTTCGTGAAAATCAGATTTGTATTGGAAGTTAAAGAAGATGCGTTGATGGTTCCGGCAGAATCTGTCATTCCTGAATTGTCTGGTTACAAAGTTTTTGTAGTCGGAGCAGATGGAAAGGCAGAGCAGCGGATGATTGAAATTGGTACCAGAACAGACACTCATGTCCAAATTTTGTCAGGATTGAATGAAGGTGACATGGTACTTACTACAGGTGTGATGCAAGTAAGGCAGGGAATGCCGATCCAACCTAATCAAGTGAATTAATCATGTCCAGTCTTTCCAGTTTAAGTATTAACCGGCCAGTATTGGCCATTGTGATGTCCCTTGTAATTCTGCTCTTTGGCGGGATCGGGATATCACTGTTGGGTGTCCGTGAATATCCGGCTGTTGATCCGCCGGTAATCAACGTCAGTACTTCCTACGTTGGTGCCAATGCCGATGTGATCTTGGCTCAAATCACTGAGCCACTGGAAGAGCAAATCAATGGGATTCAAGGCATCAAGTCCTTGACTTCTACCAGTTCAGACGGGAGAAGCAACATTACGGTGGAATTTGAAGTAGGAGCAGACTTGGAAGCAGCCGCCAATGATGTTCGGGACAAGGTATCGGGCGCCCAGCGTAACCTGCCTCCGGATGCAGATCCGCCCGTGGTTTCTAAAGCTGATTCAGACTCCCAACCCATCGTTGGAGTCAATGTAAAAAGTGAGAAAAGAAGCTTGCTTGAGCTTTCCGAAATTGCCAACAATGTTTTTAAAGAGAGACTTCAGACAATTCCCGGAGTAAGTAGAGTTCAAATCTGGGGGGAAAAGCAATATGCCATTCGACTTCGGATGGACCCACTCAAAATGGCGTCTTATGGGATTACTCCAATGGATGTCTTGAACAAAGTACAGAGTGAAAATGTGGAGCTCCCATCAGGTCGGATAGAAGGCCAAAGCATTGAGCTTTCTGTACGTACCAAAAGCCGATTGAGCACACCTCAGGAATTCAATAGCCTGATCATTAAGGAGAGCCAAAGTAACATTGTCAGATTTCAGGACATCGGTACAGCCGAGCTCTCTGCCTTGAATGAAAAGACTTTACTGCGTAGAGATGGGGTCCCAATGGTAGCCGTGGTCTTGGTTCCTCTTCCAGGGTCCAATAACATTGATATTGCAGATGAATTTTACAGAAGGTTGGAATTTATCAACAAAGACCTTCCGGAGGATGTGGGAGTAGAAATCGGATTTGATGGTACTACCTATATCCGAAGTTCGATCAAGGAAGTACAGGAAACCATCATCACCGCCTTTGTTCTGGTCGTGGCCATCATTTTCTTGTTCCTGAGAGATTGGAGGACCACCTTTATCCCCGTAGTGACCATTCCAATTTCCCTGATTGGGGTGTTTTTCATCATGTACCTGATGGACTTCTCCATCAATGTTCTCACCCTTCTGGGGATTGTATTGTCCATTGGTCTGGTAGTGGATGATGCCATTGTGGTGTTGGAAAATATCTATGCCCGAATAGAGAAGGGGGAAAAACCGCTAGAAGCAGCAGCAAAAGGGGCAGAGGAGATTTTCTTTGCGGTAATCGCTACCACAGTAGCTTTGGCGGCAGTATTTCTGCCTGTAATTTTTCTTACCGGGACGACTGGTAGGTTATTCCGGGAGTTTGGAATTGTAGTGGCAGGTTCGGTGATCATTTCTTCTTTTGTGGCCTTGACGATGACCCCGATGCTCAGTGCCAAAATGTTGAAGCACAGGGAAAAACAAAATGCCTTCTATAACCTGACCGAGCCTTTCTTTGTGTGGTTGAATGACCTCTATGACTCGGCATTGAGCCAATTCATGAAAATCAGATGGATAGCTTTCCCGATTATCGGATTGATGGCCTTTGGGATTTACTGGTTTGTTTCCAACATTCCTAGTGAGTTGGTGCCTATTGAGGATCGCTCAGAGCTCAGAATCAATATGACAGGACCCGAAGGGGCTACATTTACCTACATGGATAATGTGATCAACAGTGTGGCAAATCAACTGATGGAGGATATTCCTTCCACTGAAAGAACGGGCGTCATCAGTATTACCTCACCTGGATTTGGGACAGCAAATACCAACTCGGGATTTGTGAGACTATTCCTGACCGATGCTTCTCAGCGAACTCGTTCACAGCAGGAGATTTTTAACGGAATCAATGCTAAACTCAGAGATATTACCGCGGTCAGGGCTTTTGCCCAACAGCCGGTTTCCATTGGTGACAGACGGGGAGGATTGCCGGTTCAATATGTGATTCAAGCTCCTACTTTGGAAAAGCTTAAGGAAGTGATTCCTCCTTTCTTGGAAAAAGCATCCCAAAATCCGGCATTCATATTCACAGACATCAACCTGAAGTTTACCAAACCTGAATTGGAGATCGAAATCGACCGGGAAAGAGCCAGAAATATGGGGGTCTCGGTGCAGGAAATCGCCCGAACGCTGCAATTGTCTTATTCAGGACAGCGGTTCGCCTATTTTATTCAAGGAGGAAAGCAGTATCAGGTAATAGGTGAAATGAGACTTGAAGATCGAAATGAGCCAATCAACCTAAGAATGCTCTATGTAAGAGGGGATAATGGTCAATTGGTGCAGTTGGACAACCTAGTCAAAGTGGTTGAAAAAAGTACGCCTCCTCAATTGTATCGATTCAATCGATTTGTAAGTGCCACGGTTTCAGCAAACCTGGCGGAGGGATACACAATCGGTGCAGGTTTGGATGAGATGGATAAAATCGCCGCAGAAGTATTGGATGAGTCCTTCTCCACGGATGTTTCCGGTCCTTCAAAAGAATTTAGAGAGAGTTCCAACAGTTTGCTTTTCGCCTTCATTTTCGCCTTGATCCTGATATATCTGGTGCTTTCTGCTCAGTTTGAAAGCTTCGCCGATCCCCTCACGATCATGTTTACGGTTCCTTTGGCGATATTCGGGGCATTGGGCACACTCTGGATATTCGATTTCACCCTGAATATATTCAGTCAGATCGGCATCATCATGCTGATCGGCTTGGTGACTAAAAACGGGATTTTGATTGTGGAATTTGCCAATCAGCGGAAAGCTCAGGGAATGGATGTGGATGAGGCCATTTACGGTGCCGCTGTAGCTCGTTTCCGCCCTATTTTGATGACAAGTTTGTCTACGATTCTTGGGATTTTGCCTATTGCACTGGCTTTGGGAGCGGGTGCAGAAAGCAGAGTGCCTATGGGAGCTGCTGTCATTGGCGGGTTGGCATTTGCCACTGTGCTTACCCTGTTTATTATCCCGGCCATTTATACCTACTTGACTTCTAAAAAAGGAAGATTAGCCAGAATTTGATGAAGAAATTAGTTTTTGCGCTCTTTTTGTGCGTTCAAATCCCCACTTGGAATGTCTGGGCACAAGGTTCTCTTGACCTTGAAAAAGCCCTGCAAATTGGATTGGAAAATAACCTCCAGATAAAAATTGCTGTTCAAAACGTCGCCTTGAGGGAAGGAGACCGAAAGATTGGGGTAGGTGACTTGTTTATGCCTCAGGTAGATGCGACCTACCTTCGGTCATTCAGTACAGAAGATGTCGAGCAGAAATTCATCAATGACCCGGCCCCACGACAGATTGACGATGCCAAAACCAGAAATGAAAATTTCAGTATAGTGGGGATTTATGGATTTCGGCCCGAATCCATGATTGTCATGAGGAGATTGGGGCAGTTGTCTGAAATCAGTGAATTGGAGGCTAAAGTGGCGGTAGAGAATACCGTAGCAGGAATTTCCACTGCCTATTATCGCCTAATCCTTGAATTGCAACGCTATCAGGTTTTGAAGCAGACCCTGAGGTTGAGCAAAGCCCGAGTCGACATCGCGCAGGCTCAGTATGAGTTGGGTGGGGCCGGAAAAAGAGACTTTCTCTCTGCTCAAGTGGATTACAATGGAGACTCCAGTTTATTGTTGACCCAGGAAGAGATAATACTCAATGCCCGGGTCAATTTGAACGAGCTGATGGCTGTTGGTCCCGATTACGACTATGCAGTCAGTGATACCATCATTATTTCCGAACCCCTTCAGTTGGAGTTTCTTCTTGAAAATGCATTCTTGGAAAATAAGCAACTTTTGATTGCTCAAAGACAAAAGAATGTGGCCTTTCTTCAAATGAAAGAGCTTCAGGCGACTCGACTTCCTTCCCTCAATCTCAATGCATCCTATTTAAACAATACCCTGAATTCGGATGCCGGATTTTTGATCCAAAACCAAAGACAAGGGTTTAACTATGGCGGGAATATCACGGTCAACCTATTCAATGGACTTACGCTGAACAGAAGGATTCAAAATGCCAAGGTTCAACAAAAAATTCAGGAATATTCCTTGGACCAATTTCAAATCCAACTCCAGTCGGATATTCAGAGGGCATTCAATACCTACCAGAAAAACCGTCAACTGCTCTTGATCGAAGAAAAAAATTATCAAGTAGCAAGGGAAAACTCTTCGATTGCACTTGAAAGATTCCGTTTGGGGATCGCCTCCTATTTGGAGTTTAGAGATGCTCAGGTAAACCTGCTTTCTGCTGAAAACAGACTCATCACCTCGATCTATAACATCAAGGAACAGGAAATTGAGCTGTTGAGATTATCCGGGAAGATCTTCTTTGAGAATCTTGCCGATGATTTTGTACCGGCTCAAAACTAAGTAGAACACGGAGGTAGCGAAGACCTCCGTTTTTTATTTGCTTTTTTCTAAAATGGCTTAAATTTTATTTTGGCATAGCCTTTGCCAATTGCGCTCTGTCACCATCCGGGGATTTCCCCGAAGGAATGAAAAGACCCAGATTCAAGTTATAAATGCAACACTAAAGGTTTAAGGAAAGGAAGCCTAGGCTTCCTTTCCTTAGGCTGAATAACTAAATTAGTGTTGTCAT
>NZ_QKTX01000033.1 GCF_003253485.1 Algoriphagus aquaeductus
CGCCATCATCTCCGGTGAGTGGTGGAGATCAGGTATCGTGTTCGAGTTCGGAGTTGAGCAGTCTGACTGCCACGGCGAGTGTTCCTTCGGGCTTCAGTGTGGTTTGGTATAATGCTGCGGTAGGAGGGACAGTAGTTCAAAATCCTTCGATCAGTTCAGTGGGTACAGTGACCTACTATGCGGAGGCGGTGAACAACGAGACAGGATGTAGCAGCAACAGCAGAACAGCGGTGACACTGACGATTTTCAATTGTGACATAACTATAGAGAAGACCTCAAACGTGTCCAGTGTGGACGAGGCAGGGGATGTAATTACCTACACTTTGACGGTGACCAACTCAGGAAACGCGGTTCTGTCCAATATAACGGTGGTAGATCCACTGACTGGATTGAGCCAGAACATCGGCACGCTGAACCCTGGGTCAAGTCAGGCTTTGACAACGAGCTATACGGTGACCCAGGCGGACGTAGACGGAGGTCAGATCACGAACGTGGCTACCGTAACCGCACAGGGACCGGATCAGACCGCTGTAAGCGATGAAGACCAGGCGTTGGTAACAGCTGTTCAAAATCCTGCGATCGACGTGGAGATTACCGACAATGATGCGGAGATCACGGAGGCAGGTCAAGTGATAGACTACACGATTACAGTGACCAACACGGGCAATGTGACCTTGGACAACGTGACGGTGGTAGACAGCAAGACGGGCACGGTGGTGAATGTGGGTACTTTGGCTCCTGGCGAGAGCAAGCAGATCGAGGTGAGCTACCCGGTGACTCAGGAGGATGTAGATGCGGGACAGGTGGTGAACGAGGCCACGGCGACGGGCGAAAGTCCAAATGAGGGGGATGACAATCCTACCGATGTGGACGAAGTCACCACACCGATCACGCAGTCACCGTCTGTTGAGATTGAGAAGACGACAAGCAAGTCAACGATTCTTGGTGCCGGCGAGACGGTATCCTATACGCTGACGGTGAGCAATACGGGTAATGTTACGCTGACGGGCATAGTGGTGAAGGATCCGCTGACCGGCCTGGAAGAGACGGTAGAGGTACTGTTGCCGGGCGAGTCAGTGGTGTTCGAGACCGAATATGTGGTGACACTTGCCGATATGGGCTTGGATAACCTGACCAACGTGGCGACGGTGGTTGCGACTACGCCAGATGGAGACGAAGTGAGCGATACGGATTCGGTGAGCATCGGAACAGGCAAGAACGAGATTATAGCCAACGACGACGAGTTTGGCAGCTACTTCCTGCGATACGGCGGACCGATCGGAAATATTCTGGACAATGACCGTCTGAACGGACAGCGCCCTGATGCTTCGGATGTGGATTTTGAATTCACCGACTTGGATGGCATCATCGGTTTGCTGATTGATGACAGCGGGGTGTTGAGTCTGATTCCTGGAGTGAATGAGATCAGAGACTACGCATTGCAGTATGTGCTGAGAGAGACGGTGAATCCGGGCAACAGTGACGATGCCTTTGTCTTCTTCAGGATTCTGAACAACGATGCGGATCTGTCTGTGAGCAAAGAAGCCCTTTCGGACGATGTGTTTGAAGGCGACCTGTTCGACTACGAGATCGTGGTGAGAAACGTGGGTCAAACGGATGCGACCAATGTGGTTGTGGTGGATAACCTTCCGAGCGGAGTGACTTACCAAAGCCATACCGTATCGGCCAACACGACGGGGTCACAGGTTGGGGTTACGGTAACGGGCAACAACCTCCGGTTCACTGTACCATTCATGGGACCTGGCACCTCGGTGACCCTGAGAATCAGAGTGAAGGCAGGCGCTGCGGGAACAGTAGTGAACACGGCAGTGGTGAGTTCTTCCGAAGATGACATCAACGAGGGAGACAATACCGATTCTGCACAGACGGTTATCCAGCCGTTCAGGATACCGAACGTGATCACTCCGAACGGAGACGGCAAGAATGACAGGTTTGAGATCAAGGGCTTGGGCAAGTATGCGGGCAACAGCATCGTGATCTTTAACAGGTACGGAGACCACGTCTTTGAGCGTGCGAACTACGGCAACGACTGGGATGCTCCCGGTCAGGTAGCGGGTACTTACTTCTATGTGCTTCGGGTGACTGGAGCATCGGGAGAGACTACCGAGTTCAAGGGATGGATCCAAGTAATCAAAGACTAATCATCAAGTGCCATGAAAAGGACTTTAAAATCGATAGGAATACTCTCACTGGTGGCCATGCTGGCCACCGGGGGAGCTTTTGGGCAGCAATTGCCGCAGTTTAGCCAGTACATATTCAACGGACTTCATGTGAATCCGGGATATGCGGGCTACAAAGGGGAGCCGTATATCCAGAGCACGTACCGCAGCCAGTGGATCAGTTTTCCGGGCGCTCCGGAGACCTTCACGGTGACCGCCGACCTGAGTGCCAATGAGGGGACGATGGGATTCGGGGTATCGCTGCTGAGTGATCAGCTGGGTCCTGCGCGTACGACCAGCGGATTGCTGACCTATGCGTATCGTATCCAGACGGGCAGAAAAAGCTTTTTGGGTTTGGGTGCAAGCGTGGGTGTTTCCGAATACATGATAGACGGGGATTTGCTGGATCCGAACGATCCGAATGATCCGGAGATTCCGGGAGGCAGGATCAACATGTTTACGCCGAATCTGAACACGGGTCTGTTTTTTCACAACGACAAGTTCTATGCGGGTTTCAGTGTGTACAACATGATCGGAAAGAACGCTCTGGAGCGTGAAGATGTGGCACTTGCCTACCATGACTTTCATTACTACCTGACAGCGGGTGCGATGGTGACGATCTCCGACAATGTTGGGTTTAAGCCGAGCTTTCTGATCAAGCAGGTAAAGGGCGCACCGACCAACTACGACATCAACGGGATGTTTCTGTTTTTCGAGCGTCTGTGGGTAGGGGCCTCTTATCGTTCAAACATGAAGCTGTGGACCGAGGTGGATGAGCGTCTTACCAGCCGGAATGCAGTGGCCGCGGTGATCGAGGTGTTTGCGACGGACCGTCTTCGGGTGGGTTATGCGTACGACCAAAGCCTCAACGTCCTTCAGGATTACCGGCATAACTCGCATGAGTTGTCGCTGGGTTTCTATATGATCCCCCGTACGGCTAAGATGAAAAACCAAAGATGGTTCTGATTATGAAAAAGACACTGACAATATTGGGAATCGCTGCGTTGCTTTCTGCCGGATTGGTGCAGGGAGTACAGGCACAGAAGTCAAAGGTTCGTTATGCGGATGAGCAGATGGGCCTGATGAACTACCACCATGCTTTGGAGATCTACCGGGAGGCCTATGCAAAGAAGCCGAATTATGAAACTTCCCGCAAAGTGGCGATGGCACAGGACAAAATCAGGGATTATGATCAGGCCTATACCTGGTGGAAAACCACGGTGGGTTATGAAGAGGCCTCTGAGGAAGACTACCGACAGCTCTTAAGAACCGGACTGCTGACCGATAATTACGGAGAGGCCAAATCGCTGACCGAGGCCAAGGGGCTGAGTGCGGAGAGTTTGGGTGTATCCGGGACCAATGCACGGGAAGGAGCCAGAAAACTGAAGATCACGGGGCTGGAAGAGCTCAACAGCAGCGAGTCCGACTTTGGATTGGAAATGGGAGCGGAAGGCAACAGATATTTTGTTTCTGACCGTGGCGGGAGCGTGAGCAGAAAGATGCCGGGCATCCGGATCGACGGGCGGAACAAGTTTTTCAGTCCTGAAGCCAGCGGACAGACCGACAGAGGATATTTTTCCGTCTACAGACAGGACAAAGGCGGCGAGATCAGCCGTGTGGTGTCACAGGTTCCGGGCTCTCTGGGTTTCTCAGACCCGAGCTATGGGGCAAAGGACAACCTTTTGTTTTACTCGGTGACAAGATCGATCACCAAGGTGAAGAAAAACCGAAACATCACCGTACAGCCGGAGATATACTACAGCAAGGTAGGCCCGGACGGTACACTGGAAGGATATACCGCTTTTCCGTTCAATGATTCCCTGGGATATGCGGTGATGCATCCGTTTGTGGATGAGGAAACCAGAAGACTGTACTTTACCTCGGACATGCCGGGAGGATTGGGAGGCTACGACCTGTACTATTCGGAATACGATGAGAACATGGTGTTTGGTACCCCGGTCAACCTGGGTCCCGGAGTCAATACTTCCGGAGACGAATCCCACCCGTTCCGTAAAGGCAACAAGTTTTATTTTTCATCCACGGGGCATCCGGGAATGGGGGGCATGGACATCTTCGAGGCTTCCTACACGGCGGCATCGATCGGCAGCGCGGTAAACATGGGCTCTCCGATCAACTCGGCGGCGGACGATTTTGCCTACCGTGAAGACAAGGACAAGACCGTCTACCTCTCTTCCAACCGGAAGGGCGGCAAAGGGCTGGATGATATCTACATGGGCAAGGAAATGTACAAGCAGTTCCTGGCCAGAGTACTGGACTGTAACGGCGCGGTGATTACCTCGAGCTACCTGGCCACCTTCCGGGACAAAACCCAGGGGATCCAGGTGCCCACAGCCCGAAACGGGAAGGGAGAGCTGACCGCCCAGCTGGAGCCGGAGAGTGACTTTGGGATCAGCATCTCCAAGCCGGGATACTTCACCCTGACTGACGAGAATATCAGCACCAAGGGGTTTTCGGGTGATACGCTGAAGCGGGAGTATGTACTCAGACCGATTCCGTATCAGTTGCCGGTGCATGTGGACATTGTGTACTACGATCTGGACAAGTTTGTGATCCGCAGGGACGCCATGCCGGCCTTGGACAAGCTGGCCGAATTGATGCAGAAATACAGCTTCCTGGACCTGTTGGTGGCCAGCCATACGGACTCCAGAGCAAGCGATGAATACAACATCCGGCTGTCCAACAACCGGGCGAAAGCGGTGACCGAATACCTGGGGGGCAAGGGAATCAGTGCGGACCGGGTACGTCTGGAGTGGTTTGGAGAGAGCCAGCTGGTGAATGACTGCGGCAACGGCAAGCCGTGTTCGGAGCCGAACCATCAGCTGAACAGGAGATCCGAGTTGGTACTTGAAGCCTTCCCTGATCCCACCAAGCAGTATGAGATCCCGCAGGAGCTGAAGGACATAGACTTCTGCGAGCCGGAGGAGATCTTCGAGAAGATCCAGGAGGAGATCAACGACATTCCGACGATCTACTTTGACTTTGACAAGGCGATGCTGAGAAGTGTGCACAAGCAGGAGCTGGAGCGCACGGCGGTGATGCTGAAGCGGATGCCGAATCTGATGCTGTACATCGAGGGTCACACCGACCAGCGTGGCAATGAGGAGTACAACAAAAAGCTGTCCGAGCGCAGAGCCCAGGCGGTGAAGGAATACCTGAAGAACAGGGGGATCGAGGACAACCGGCTGGAGTCTCAGTGGTTTGGCAAGACCCGTCCGATCCATGACTGCAACACGGTGACCTGTACTCCGGCGATGCACCAGCTCAACAGAAGGACAGAACTCCGGGTAGGCAAAACTTCCTACGGCTACACGGGCAGACAGAAAAAAGTGGA
>NZ_QKTX01000034.1 GCF_003253485.1 Algoriphagus aquaeductus
AAAAACCTCTACCAACTCCTGCCATCCAACTGGCCCAAATACCGCCCTAAATAAAAATCACTTTTTCTGCAATATGGGGTTGGTCGGAGGGATACTGAGCAATCCGAAAAAAGTTCCAACCCATCGGTCGCGTTAAGCATTATGGGGCTATCGGAATCTACCTATGAGCTGTATCTTATCACGGACTATTTCCATCGGAATGACATCATTTACCTCGAAATGGCAAGGCCCTGGAGAGGTGGGTACCTGCTGGAAATGAACGGTTCTCTGGGAAGAAGCGGAAAAAACTATACCCAATACATTTCAACAGACTTCTCCGTTTCTCAAAAATGGGATTGCAGATCTCCCCTATCCCCCAGAATCGGAGTTTATTATTTTGAGGTTGATTTTTTCTTGGATGTGACAGAAAATGGCGTGTCCGGGTTTGACTACAGCGCCTGTAAACCATGGGCCTACAATACACTGGACTTTTTTGGTAAGTCCACCTGTCCAGGCTGTACCACTTCCATCAAACTGAAAAATCAATTAGCCAAAGAAATCACCCTTGAGGCCAGTTTGAATGATGAAGTGAGAAGAATAGTCTTGGAGTACCGCACAGGGAAGATGGTGAGCAATGAGAAAATTTAAAATCTACATTACTCAATAGGGTGCAAATACCGATCTGAATTTTTCCTTGATATCTCTCTCCGAACAAGGAATTATGTAAATTTTCATCACTGTCAGAATTTGGTCAAGATATTAATGGAACCGGATTCGTTATGTAATCTAAGCACTTTATGAAAACTAGGTTTGAATCTCTATTTCACGTGCTAATCAACGGAGCTTGCCTCTTTCATTTCTAATCCAACCTGTTCTGTCCCATTAGGGGCATTCGTTTTAATTTTAAAATCCACCTCACTACCCGGATTAATGAATTCATAAAGAACAAAATCTTCGCTTCCCAGATATGTGTTGGTCTTCGTATAAAAAATGACTGAAAGTACCAGATCTTTATATTTAGCGACTGATGCAGTGCTTTTTACCTTTCCTTCAACCACCGTTTCTCCAACTAGATTTTCTCTAAAAGTCCCGGATACCTCTAAAAAAGTTACTGGTGCAATTTTTTCTTGCTCCTCTAGCGAAAGTTTAGACGCTTCGTAGCCGAGGGTGCCTTTCCCTGTACAGGACGAAAAAAATATTAGAAAAAACAGAATTTGAAGGATTCCTGTAATAATTATACCTTTAGTATTCATAGCAATGAAAATGATCATTAAAATTGAATAGGGCTAGGCTATAGAAAATATTTTATCCCAGCTTAGTTTTGATACTAAGAAAGGGATTTTTAGGACATTTCCTAGCGATGAGGTCAAGTCCCACCATATGCTTTGCTACTGGGCTACAGATTTCTAGGAATAAGATACCCTTTCAGGCTTTAGGCAAACCGTACCTATCGCTCTAAACTGACGACTCCGATTCGAAACATATTCAAGAAAGGTCATCGCAACATTTAACTTGAATACCGGGCACTCCGCCCAAAACTGAGACTCCTAATAGTTTGAAGAATGATTTTTGGTTGGATTGTCTCTTGTTCGATTTCAATGCGGTAATTTTCTCATTAACCTACCGCAATGGTCATTTATTATTAAAATAGGAACCAACATAAATAAACGCTATTTCAATAACTACCGATTTCCCGAAGCAAATGGAATAATATTAGATCCCCTGTCAGGGAAATATGGAATCAATTCTATGGAAACAAGGCTTTGGAAAAACGGAGTTAAATCTGAAATATCTTGAATAGATCTACTGGTTAGGTTTTTTTTCTCCGTAGAACCTTCCCTTTGCAATAAAAGCAATATTTGACTGTCCCAAATTAGATTTTGTCCAGGATTTTTCAATGCTTTAAAAAACCATTCTCTAAAATCAGACACGTTGTCCTGATGAAAAATTGAAAGTTCAGAATTTTCAATATCTCCATGAATTGCCGATCGGACTTCATAGGGAATCTGATTTCCTAAGGAATCTTTAAATACCATCTTCATGGAATAAAGCTTGGTACACCCATCCAAACTCGAGGATGGTAAATCGACCGAATCCACTCCCGTTCGAAACGGTAAATAAATGACCTTATCATCAAATTCTCCACTATTTCTTCCTCTGACCTGATTCTTAACAGAACGGATTACTCCTTCAGCCTGAGTTGACAGTTTTATCCTATCAAAATCGCATGGTATGTATCGTAAACTCACCAATTGCAATCCAGAGTTATTTAAGTCATTAATTTCTCTTGAACCACTCTTGAATAATTGTGCTGCATCAAGATAGTCTCGTTGAGCAGATCCGCGATCATTAGCTTTTAAGGTAAGTGTAACAAAAACATTTTCACTGATAGGTCTATTAGGAGCCGAAGATTGTGTGACGATCAAGCTTTTCTCAGAAAATGAAAAACTAGTCTTGATCCGTTGGTATTGAAGTTTGAGAGTCTCATTAATAGTACTTGAATTCTCATATTTCAAGGCAGCAGTTACCCCAGCTTTTTTGGAAATATCTACTTTCCTTTCTTCCGAAGTTTTTTCTTCTCCTTTATTTTCAGCTGAGGATGTATTTTCAACTCTATTTAAGCCGTCTAGATCAGAGCTGGAGATATTATTTTGACTACCTCCACCCTGTGAATTAGTGTTTGAATTACTGTTTGTTTCTGAAATATCTGTTCCAGCTCCAACTTCACCTTTCAAATCGCTCGAGAATGTTACTTCATTTTTCCGATCTAAAGTTCCAAGATCAATTAATTCCAAATCATTCTCGAGTCTATCAATTGTCTTGATGATAAAATTATCTCCAATCAATTCAATGGTAGTAGACAATTGCCCAATCCGTGTATTGGAATGAAGTAGTCTTTTATCGTAATAGTATCTTGCGACGGAAGAAATCAACAATCTAACCTTAAATTCATCTATCACATCATTTCTAAACACTTTGCCCCCAACTATATTTAAGGTAACAGGTCTTGGAGTAGGAACCTTTGACAAATCTGATTGAATTGCATTTATAATTTGCGGAATACTGTCTGCCTTGGCTCCAATAACTTTAAGAAAAGTATGAGGAATGGAGTCCCTTAAATCGAAAAAAGTTTTAGGATTTACGGTTGCAGGCTTTGGAGGCTCCGGCAATGGCAATAATGCAACGTTCACTTTAACAATATCATCGATATTTGGTGAATCAGGAATTGAAGGATAGTACCACGTCTCATACCCAAATTTTCCTCGATCACTATTGGTAACTAAAGGCTTTGCACAAGACGCAATAACTAGCAAAAGTAAAGGCGCTAAATTTAATTTCATTTTTCTCACAATAATTCAACGATTTCAAAAACAATAGTTTCGGTGCTGCCAGTTGGATACCCTGCGAGATTTATACATGGGCCTGAAAATCTTTGGACAAACTTGGCTTTTACAGATCTAGGAAGAAATGAAGAACTATTGCATCTACGATTTCCATTCTTCAGTTCAAAAATTTCGGCTTTCTCTCTGATAATATATTGATTCCCGACCTTGTAATCTGAAGGGTTTGTACCGAATCCATCCAGGTAAATCAGTTTCCCAATGGCTATATTTTCTCCAAATAAAAAATTGGATGGCACATTAAGAATATTATTTATTTTATTTTTCAGGTATTTAGGAGAGTAGTTATGGTCATGGATCAAAACATTAACATTTTCATTTTCAATGTTTACAAAGCCTTCGGCATGTTTGGGACCATTTTCAATTTTAAACTCAAACCCTGTTTTTCCCTGGGCGTCAATCGAAGTATCACTTGAAGTAATATTTCTTTCATTCTTGATTCGTTCTAATATCTTTTCAATTTGTATCATAGAGTTTGATGTTTAAAAGGTAAAAATTAACATGAATGGAAATAATCAGAATAGAAATGGAATAATGGAATTAATTTTTAGGACTTCTGTTTTTTGAAAATTTATAACCATAGTTAATTATTTACAAGGAATTTTGCTTTTAATTGAAGCCTTGTTTGGATTAGTAAATTTATGGAATGGGCTGGCTGGGATTTGTCATCTCCAGCTCCTGGCCCTAAGCTAAAATCTTTTACAAAAAAACATTGAAGCCTTCTTCTACCTGAATATCCTTACCATCCCGGTCTATCGGGATCTAATTGGCTTTTTTAGACGATCATGCGATGGAAAGTCAAACGTTGGTATCCATAGAATCTTCCACTTGTTCACTCACGCAAATCATCAAAAACTTCGTTTTGCTAAGAAAGGGAATTTTGGGGAAGAAAAAATACCCACCACTGGGTATTTTTCGGGTTGAAATGAAAAAAAATGGGTAGGAAGTGAGGGGTTTTGGGGGGTTTGGAAAGTTTGAGAGTTTGGGAGTTGGGAAGTAAGGAGGTTTGGGAGTTGTGTCTCCCACCCAGCACACCGGACAGGTACTATGATTTTTTAAAGAAAGTCAACCTTTTTCCCCTTTTGAGATCACTCGGTGATTTTTCCTTTGTCACTTTTTGAGGCCAAAAAAGGACTGAGCGTAAATGATTAGCCCAGTGGGCTAATCTAGCGAAGGGCCGGGATGCAGGGGAGGAAAAGCCTTGACACAGCAAAGCTCCTTCCGCACAGGGCCGGACGCTGGCCCGCTGCTGTGTCTTCCCCGCGCGCCCACATCATTGTTTTTACGAATAAATAGGAAAACGCCTTGCTTTCGGCTCAAAAAACCGCCTGTATCAAAGGCCACGGGATCACGAGTAGGCTCTGGAATTGGGTGAATTTAGAAGCCGCTCTTTGGGAATATCGAGCCTAGAAATAGGGATTGCAAATCCCGGGAAACCAGTTCGAGATTGCAAATCTCGAACAACGGGATGGACCCAGCGGGGAAAATCGGCCCGGTGATCTAAAGGTTGTTTTACAACAATAACAAAATCCTTCCCCTGATAGTCTTTTGTAATTTCTGTATAGGGGGGATACCGATCCTGGGAGTATAAGTTCGCTTTCAAAATTCACTTGGCATTGGTTCAGTTACTCACCCGCTTAGTTCTAAAACTCCCATCGGGTGTACACTCCAAAGTTGTCCTTAGCCACTTTTTCAGGTCCGTATTGATCCCAATTTGCGCCTAATCCAAATCCCAAAGGCCCCTTTTTCAATCCCAAGCGCAGGTATAGAAAGGATCGGTTGTGTTGGTTTTCTGCCAATCCCTGATTATAGACAAATTGGATCCGGCTGTATAAGGCCCAAGTCTCATTGATCGGCGGCTTAAACTCATACAATCCAAACAG
>NZ_QKTX01000035.1:1776-4973 GCF_003253485.1 Algoriphagus aquaeductus
GATAGAAGTTCATTGACATATTGAAGTAGAGACTGTAACAATGGTTCACATGAGAATGTGAGCGAGAGTAGAAGTAAGTGAATAAGGGCGCACGGGGGATGCCTAGGCTCTCAGAGGCGAAGAAGGACGTGATAAGCTGCGAAAAGCTACGGGGATTGGCCAATGCGATTTGATCCGTAGATATCCGAATGGGGCAACCCCCCCGATTTATCGGGGATCTCGAAAGAGAGGCGAACGTGGGGAACTGAAACATCTAAGTACCCATAGGAGGAGAAAATAATAATGATTCCGTAAGTAGTGGCGAGCGAAAGCGGAGGAGCCCAAACCGGTTATGTTACGGCATGACCGGGGTTGTAGGACCTGCATAAAGATTTACAAACCGACGAGAACGGCATGGGAAGGCCGACGATAGAGGGTGAGAGTCCCGTATTGGAAGGGTTGTGAATTGGGCGGGTATCCTGAGTAGGGCGGGACCGGAGGAATCCCGTTTGAAACTGCCGGCACCATCCGGTAAGGCTAAATACTCCTGAGAGACCGATAGTGAACTAGTACCGTGAGGGAAAGGTGAAAAGTACTCCGAATAGGAGGGTGAAATAGAACCTGAAACCGTGCGCTTACAAGCGGTCGGAGCCCTTTAGTGGGGTGACGGCGTGCCTTTTGCATAATGAGCCTACGAGTTACTCCTCTCCGGCAAGGGTAAGGTATTAAGTACTGTACCCGGAGCGAAAGCGAGTCTGAAAGGGCGATGTAGTCGGAGGGGGTAGACGCGAAACTTAGTGATCTACCCATGGCCAGGTTGAAGGTTGGGTAAAACCAACTGGAGGACCGAACTGATAAGCGTTGAAAAGCTTCCGGATGAGCTGTGGGTAGGGGTGAAAGGCTAATCAAACTGAGAAATAGCTCGTACTCCCCGAAATGTTTTTAGGAACAGCGTCGGGAATTGTATGACGGAGGTAGAGCTACCGATAGGACTAGGGGGAGTCAAATCCTACCAAATCCTGACGAACTCCGAATGCCGTCATATAGAACCGGCAGTGAGGGCTGGGGTGCTAAGGTCCCAGTCCGAGAGGGAAAGAACCCAGACCTTCCGCTAAGGTCCCCAAATCTAGATTAAGTTGAACAAAGGTGGTCCAGTTGCAGAGACAGCCAGGAGGTTAGCTTGGAAGCAGCTATTCCTTTAAAGAGTGCGTAACAGCTCACTGGTCGAGCGACAGGGCGTCGATAATAATCGGGCATCAAATCTAGTACCGAAGCGAAGGATTGCAGCAATGCAGTGGTAGGGGAGCATTCCAACGGCGGCGAAGGTATCCTGTAAGGGGTGCTGGAGCTTTTGGAAAAGCAAATGTAGGCATAAGTAACGATAAGGCGGGCGAGAAACCCGCCCACCGTAAGACCCAGGTTTCCTGATCAACGTTAATCGGATCAGGGTTAGTCGGGGCCTAAGGCGAACCCGAGAGGGGTAGTCGATGGACAATGGGTTAATATTCCCATACTATTCATACAGGTGACGGAGTGACGGAGTGATGAAAGATCCGCCCGGTGACGGAATACCGGGTTAAAGCGTGTAGGTATTGGGGCTATAGTTAAATGCGTAGCCCTAGCCGAACGTGACAGTACCGAGCGTCTTCGGACAATCGGATAGTGATCCTAAGGGCTTCCAAGAAAAACTTCTAGCGCTAAGCGTATGAGTACCCGTACCGCAAACCGACACAGGTGGTCGAGGAGAGAATCCTAAGGTGCTCGAGTGAATCATGGCTAAGGAACTCGGCAAAATGGCCCTGTAACTTCGGGAGAAGGGGCGCCCCTGTAACAGGGGGCCGCAGTGAAGAGGCCCAGGCGACTGTTTAACAAAAACACATGGCTTTGCGAAGTTTCAAGACTAAGTATAAGGCCTGACACCTGCCCGGTGCTGGAAGGTTAAGAGGGGATGTTAGCGCAAGCGACGCATTGAATCGAAGCCCCAGTAAACGGCGGCCGTAACTATAACGGTCCTAAGGTAGCGAAATTCCTTGTCGGGTAAGTTCCGACCTGCACGAATGGTGTAACGATCTGGGCGCTGTCTCAGCCATGAGCTCGGTGAAATTGTAGTCACGGTGAAGATGCCGTGTACCCGCAACGGGACGGAAAGACCCCATGCACCTTTACTGCAGCTTAGCATTGGTACTGGGCAAACGATGTGTAGGATAGGTGGGAGACAGTGAAGCGGGCACGCCAGTGTCTGTGGAGTCGCCGTTGAAATACCACCCTTTGTTTGCTTGGTATCTAATCCGCCGAGGCGGAGACATTGCTTGGTGGGTAGTTTGACTGGGGTGGTCGCCTCCAAAAGGATAACGGAGGCTTCCAAAGGTTCCCTCAGTACGCTTGGTAACCGTACGAGGAGTGCAATAGCATAAGGGAGCTTGACTGTAAGGCCGACAAGCCGAGCAGGGTGGAAACACGGGTATAGTGATCCGGCGGTTCTGAATGGAAGGGCCGTCGCTCAAAGGATAAAAGGTACGCTGGGGATAACAGGCTGATCTCCCCCAAGAGCTCATATCGACGGGGAGGTTTGGCACCTCGATGTCGGCTCGTCACATCCTGGGGCTGGAGAAGGTCCCAAGGGTTCGGCTGTTCGCCGATTAAAGTGGCACGCGAGCTGGGTTCAGAACGTCGTGAGACAGTTCGGTCCCTATCTGTTGCGGGCGTGGGAAGTTTGCGAGGACCTGACCTTAGTACGAGAGGACCGGGTTGGACTGACCGCTGGTGTACCGGTTGTGGTGCCAACTGCACTGCCGGGTAGCTACGTCGGGAAGAGATAAGCGCTGAAAGCATCTAAGTGCGAAACTCCCCTCAAGATGAGACTTCCATATAGGGCCGTCAGAGACGATGACGTTGATAGGCTGCAGGTGTAAAGTCAGCAATGGCATAGCTGAGCAGTACTAATTGCCCGAAAGCTTACCTACGGATTGTTACAGTTTCTACCAGATATGTTAAAGACATAAGATATTAGATACAAGACGCTAGAAGCGAGAAACAAGACAGCATAAAATTCTGATCTCTTGATTCTTGACTCTAAAAGTCTTGCAAGATTTAGGCGGCCTAGCGCAGGGGTCCCACCTCTTCCCATCCCGAACAGAGAAGTTAAGCCCTGCAGCGCCGATGGTACTGGGGTTACTCCCGGGAGAGTAGGTCGCCGCCACATTATTCAAAGCCTTCAG
>NZ_QKTX01000036.1 GCF_003253485.1 Algoriphagus aquaeductus
GAAGCCCGAAGGAACACTCGCCGTGGCAGTCAGACTGCTCAACTCCGAACTCGAACACGATACCTGATCTCCACCACTCACCGGAGATGATGGCGTTGCAGGCTGTGGATTCACCGTTACCGTAGTGCCTGCACTCACGCAACCGGCTGCCGATTGTACCGTCACCGTGTAGTTGCCCGGTACTACTCCCGCAAATACATTCGATGCCTGGTAGCTCTGTCCGTTGATCGAATAGGTCACTCCTGCAATCGGTGTTACCGTGATCGTTCCAGTCGCTACATCACAGGTCGGTTGTGTCACATTCGCAACTGGTGCCGCTGGTGTTACCGGCTGTAGATTCACCGTTACAGGTGTGCCTGCACTCACGCAACCGGCTGCAGACTGTACTGTCACCGTGTAGCTGCCCGGTGCTACTCCCGCAAATACATTCGACGCCTGGTAGCTCTGTCCGTCTATCGAGTAAGTCACTCCTGCAATCGGTGTTACCGTGATCGTTCCAGTCGCTACATCACAGGTCGGCTGTGTCACATTCGCAACTGGGGCCGCTGGTGTTACCGGCTGTGGATTAATAGTTACAATTGTTCCTTCACTGATGCACTCGCCGTCTACAAATCGGGCTGTTACCATGTAATCTCCTGGTGCTAGACCACTGAATGTACCTGAGGTCTGGTATTCCCCACCAATCGAGAACTCAACACCCTCAATTTCAGCTACATTGATCGTTCCGGTTTCCAACTCACAGGTAGGCTGGATCACATCGGCAATCACAGGCTCGGATGGAGTTTGTGGCTGATCATTTACCGTCACCGGCGTTCCTTCACTGATACACTCTCCATCTACAAATCGGGCTGTTACCATGTAATCTCCTGGTGCTAGACCACTGAATGTACCTGAGGTCTGGTATTCGCCACCGATCGAGAACTCAACACCCTCTATTTCGGTCACTATAATTGTCCCGGTCTCTACCTCACAGGTAGGCTGGATCACATCGGCAATCACAGGCTCGGATGGAGTTTGCGGTTGATCATTTACCGTCACCGGCGTTCCTTCACTGATGCACTCTCCATCTACAAATCGGGCTGTTACCATGTAATCTCCTGGTGCTAGACCACTGAATGTACCTGAGGTCTGGTATTCGCCACCAATCGAGAACTCAACACCCTCTATTTCGGTCACTATGATTGTCCCGGTTTCTACCTCACAGGTAGGCTGGATCACATCGGCAATCACAGCCTCGGATGGAGTTTGCGGTTGATCATTTACCGTCACCGGCGTTCCTTCACTGATGCACTCTCCATCTACAAATCGGGCTGTTACCATGTAATCTCCTGGTGCTAGACCACTGAATGTACCTGAGGTCTGGTATTCGCCACCGATCGAGAACTCAACACCCTCAATTTCGGTCACTATGATTGTCCCGGTTTCTACCTCACAGGTAGGTTGGATTACATCAACCAATACTGGAGCAGGGACTTGAATCACTTCCACTGCGACAGGGTCACTTATCACTTCTCCGCACTCACCTGTTATCACTACATAGTAGTAGAAGATTCCTGCTTCATCTGTTGCCGGAGTGTAGGTAGAAGCGTCCGCTCCAAGAATGGCAGTTCCTGTCGTGTTGTTATTTTCTGTATTGATAAACCACTGGTAAGAAAGAGTGCCTTCTCCATCAGCAAGCACCGAAAGCGCTGTTGCATCCTCATCGATACAGTAAACTGCACCAACTGGTTGATTTGTGATCATTGTAGTTTTATCAACATCAACCACTACCTCGTTGGATTGCTTATCCAATACGGACTCTTTAAAATTCGCAGTTACTGAAGCTGTATTAATTACTTGTCCATTGTTGATGTCCTCCTCAGTAACTGTGTAAGAAACCTCATAGATCCATTCTTCTCCAGGACTCAGAATTCCGTCAGAATTTGTATCGCCACTAATTGGACCTTCAATTGGTGCATCAGATATTTTAGAATCTGTTACTACCACATTTGTAAGGGTCACATTTCCGGTATTGGTAACTGTAAGGCGATACATGATCTGATCTCCTTCAAGAATGCAATCAGCAGGCTCTATTGCTTCTTTTTCAATCGTCAAGGCAGGTGTCTGAGTCGCATTTGCTGTCGCACTGTCCTCATTCGAGGTCACTGTCTCTTCCTTGTATGTCGTGCTCGCAGAGGCCGTGTTGGTCACGCTGCCCGCATTCAGATCCGCCAGGGTAATGGTATAAGTAGCCGTTACCGTCACGCTCTCGCCCGGTGCCAATGGCCCGTCAACCGGCGTGATGCTGGCAATCTTATCGTCACTCACCGTGAACGGTCCTGCCAAGGTCACATTGCCTGAGTTGGTGATCAGGTAGCTGTACGCTACCACATCGCCTACTGCATCGTACGTGCCTCCTGAGGTGATCGACTTTTCAATCGTCAAGGCAGGTGTCTGAGTCGCATTTGCTGTCGCACTGTCCTCATTCGAGGTCACTGTCTCTTCCTTGTATGTCGTGCTCGCAGAGGCCGTGTTGGTCACGCTGCCCGCATTCAGATCCGCCAGGGTAATGGTATAAGTAGCCGTTACCGTCACGCTCTCGCCCGGTGCCAATGGCCCGTCAACCGGCGTGATGCTGGCAATCTTATCGTCACTCACCGTGAACGGTCCTGCCAAGGTCACATTGCCTGAGTTGGTGATCAGGTAGCTGTACGCTACCACATCGCCTACTGCATCGTACGTGCCTCCTGAGGTGATCGACTTTTCAATCGTCAAGGCAGGTGTCTGATCCGCTGTGATCGTCTTAGTCGCTGTAGCTGTTACCGCAGGTCCTACCTGAGGTTTCCCTGTTACTGATGCCGTATTAGTCACGCTGCCAGTGTTAATATCTGCCAGTTTAATGGTGTAAGTTGCTGTAAAAGTGGTGGAAGCTCCTGCAGCAAGGCTGGCCACACTAGAGGGAGATATAGCGGACAATCCTGATAAAGGGTCGGTAACTGTCACATTGTTTAGTGCCACATTCCCTGTATTTTTTACTGTAAAAGTGTATGTGATCACATCATTCAGATTGTAAACTTCTTTACTAGCAGTCTTTACAATCTCAATGGAAGGCTCTGGGAGAACCAAATTACACACGGGAGGTCGCTCTGCCGATCTTAAAACAGCATTTAATAACATCCGCTGTCCATTGACTACTTCTATACTTGTACCTTTAAACTCGTGGCCACCAAGAAAATGAATAAATCCTCCCTTTGAAGAGGTAACACCACTGGCCCTTGAAACATATGATCTATATTGATTAGGTTTATCTTGTGAAAAAATAATCCGCGTACCACCAGCAGGATCGGCAGTAAAGCCCATATCCTGAAGTGAACCTCCTTGGTTGCGCAAAATCCCGTGAAATTGAGCAAAAGGCTCAAAATGATTATCATAAACAAAATCTCTAAATCTAGTGTGATCTACAAATCCATTGGTTGCAAAAATTCTTCCAGTAACAAATCCCTGATAGGAACGAACACCAGCGCATTGAGCTAAAAAATTCCCACCATCCAACACGAAATTCCTAACCTTCGTAACCTTGCTTGCATCATTAAATTCAGAATGAGGTTCAGTGGCAACAGTAAAACAAGAACTCCCAGACAGGTTGTCTGCAGTCGTTAATTGATAATGCGTATTAATTAAAAGTCCAGCGGCCTTATAAATATCTTCATGAATATTCGTTTCACTTCCATCATTTAACAAAGCAATTTTTGGTTTGTGCAGAAGTGTTTGTGCCACTTTTACCGTGGTAGCGGACTGGAGTTCGAAAACATTAACTCGAGTTCCAGTGAGTGAATTAAACGCATCAATAACAACTTGGGCCTGCGCTTCAAATCCTGGAAAAATTGCAATAGGACCAGACCTAAAATCTCTATTGGCATAGGCACCAGTAGTTGGAAAACGTAAACGGGCAGAAGCACTAAAGTCGATACCATCTTTAATTTTTGCATCATTTATGATCCAGACCAAGGGAATTTCGGCGTGCAATAAACGAACCGCAAGACCATAAGCCCGAATATTGAAAGAACTACTATTGGTCGCAGTCCCGTTCTGGAGAAGATTGTCCATCGGAATAACCAGCGTACCGGCAGGCAACTGTTCCGAAGAATTTTGGGTGTAGCCAAATAACGGAAAAACAAGGAAGATGAAAAAGAGCAAACTCCTGTGCAAAAATTTCCTAATTCCACTACTCTTTTTGGACTCTTCAAAAAATTCACAGGAAGATATTTGTTGGTTGGTCTTAGAATTGAATATGTTGTCCATTTTATTAAAATTTAAAATTTCGAGTTCGTAAACATTTCACAGGTACTGATTTTTTAACTTTTCCTAGGCTTCTACTTGATTTTAGCAGTCTTTAATTTTGCTTTACTAAGATTCGCCTTCCACTTTTCAACCTTTATATCCGATCAAAAAGTGTCGGATTTTTCGATCAGAATCAAGTGATACGTGTTGTAGATAAATTTTTGTCATAAAAATACATTTTTTTGTTTTTCACAAACAAGAATTATTTCAAATATTTTATTTGTAATACATTTTTTTTTGTTTGAAATACATTTTTAAAAGCAAATTAATTACAGCCCAATTCTCAGAAAAAGAAAAAAAAAGCCTCTGAGGATATCCCAGAGGCCTTTTTGGTTGATGTGCTTTTTCGGGCAGGATACCCGGTCTGCTTGCTTACATCGTATCCACTTTTTTCTGTCTGCCCGTGTAGCCGTAGGAAGTTTTGCCTACCCGGAGTTCTGTCCTTCTGTTGAGCTGGTGCATCGCCGGAGTACAGGT
>NZ_QKTX01000037.1 GCF_003253485.1 Algoriphagus aquaeductus
TTTTGCACACCTCAAAATATCCATTTTGAGTTAAACAAGAAAGGCTAGCCGAGAAATCAGCTAGCCTTTAAACTATCTACTTTTGAGACAGCCTCATTTTTTTTATGCCTAAGCGAGGTAATTTAGAATCGGAATTCGAGAGGGTGACGGATTTTTAAACAGGCTAGATGCGGACAATAAATGATGGGGAATTTTTAATGAAAATGAAACTGGAAAGGAACGAAAAAAGAAGTTTGAGAAGGAAAATCCAATTTTTGAAACAGTCTCACCGAGAAAAATTCCTTCTCAAGCGTGCCTCAATTCTAAAGAAAAGAGCAGAACTCCTCAATCGCTTTCGGCTCAATTACCTTCCCCTATGCATGGAGGAGGACTTGGAACGATATGCGAAATATTTTGAAGAGGAGGAGAATAAGGGGACAAACATGTAATTGAAGTCTACCAAACCTGGCCCAATTCCGTCCCAAAAAATAAAAAACCTCTCATACAATCGCCTGCCCTCTTGTTGAACTACCGAGAAATCCTCGGCAGTTGAACTTTCATCTAGGACAAAATTGACGTGATTACTGGTTTTGCGTCAATTATTGCGACACTTTTCTTTTTATTGCGTCATTTTACTTCTAATATTGTCTCAATACGAATGGGCGGAACATGAAAAATCGAGATGAGCTACAACTAATTCATGAAATAATTTCATCATCTCCCGCTGGCATAGGAATAGAACAACTTCTAATCCTGCTACCATTTCGAATCGAAAAGAGAGCTCTACAACGACGACTGAAAGCCCTCAAAGAAAATGGAGTGATTCGTACCGAAGGAGAAGCTCGAGCCACGAAATATTATCTAAATAGCCCGGATACTCCGGAAAATACCAACAATAATAAATTTAAGAATGAACATCAGTCTTTAATTCCACTTTCACAGGAAGGGAAAGAGATTTTTGCATTGGTCTCCCGTCCTG
Organism: Algoriphagus aquaeductus; assembly: GCF_003253485.1. GTDB lineage: Bacteria > Bacteroidota > Bacteroidia > Cytophagales > Cyclobacteriaceae > Algoriphagus > Algoriphagus aquaeductus. Next base: position 959 of record NZ_QKTX01000037.1, read on the forward strand.
AAGCACAACGAAAACCTGTCGGATACGAACGGGATTTCTTGGAAAATTACCGCCCCAACTTCGACAGCTTTCTCAGCAAAGAAGAAAAACAAAAACTGGCTGAATGGGGAAATACCAGGAATGGAGAACAGCCAGCAGGAACCTATGCCAGAGAAATATTGAATCGTTTGTTGATCGACCTTTCCTGGAACTCAAGTAGACTGGAAGGAAATACCTATTCCCTGTTGGATACGGAGTTGCTTATCCATAATGGAAAAACCCCAGCGAACAAATCTCCGATGGAAACGCAGATGATTCTCAACCACAAGGAAGCCATTGAGTTTTTGGTAGAATCGTCTAATGAGGTAGGCTTCAATCGCTATACCTTTCTAAATCTGCATGCCCTGCTTTCAAACAACCTGTTGCCTAATCCGGCTGCATCAGGTAGACTTAGAACATTTGGTATAGGAATCACCAATTCCGTATTTACTCCGTTGGGAATTCCGCAACTCATTGAAGAATCCTTCAATCTTATCCTTGCAAAAGCAAGCCAAATCCAAAATCCATTCGAGCAAGCTTTTTTTGTTTTGGTTCAATTGCCGTATCTCCAACCATTTGATGACGTTAATAAACGAGTATCTAGATTGGCGGCCAATATTCCTTTAAACAAACACAACCTTGCCCCTCTTTCATTTATAGATGTGCCGGAAGAAAGCTATGTCAAAGGACTCCTTGGTATCTATGAATTAAATCGTATTGAGTTATTCAAAGATGTTTTTTTGTGGGCTTATGAGCGGTCAGCTTTGAGGTATGCAGCAATTCGTCAATCGCTCGGAGAACCGGATCCTTTCCGAATGAAATACCGAGAAGAAATAAGAGCGATCGTCAGCCACATCGTGAGCAATGCAATGGATAAAGAAGCTGCATCCCAAGCAATAAAATCTGAAGTCAAAAAATTACCAGAACCTGACCAATCCAGATTCTCTGAAGTAGTAGAAACTGAACTACTCGGTTTACATGAAGGGAATTTTGTCCGGTATCGGATCAGACCTTCTGAATTTTCAGCTTGGAAAATGAAATGGGATGCTAAAGAGTAAGTTAATGTCTATGATAATCAAAGCCTAATTTTTCAATCTAGCACTAAGAATTGAAACTGCTGGATACGGAATACCAATTGTTCTACAAACTCGAAAATCCTCTTCTTTAACTTTGCCAAAAGTAATTAAGAGTTCATTTCCGATAACATTAAGTGATTCATCGAGTCCGTAAGCATTATATTCCATGGATTCTTCATTTGTTTTTTCCTTGACTCTCTCACTTTTTTCGTATCCATCCGAAGAACCACATCTTGAAGGGTAATGGAATGGGGACTAACGTTGCGGGATGGAAAAGACTATTCATGACACCTATCGAGAGCTGT
>NZ_QKTX01000038.1 GCF_003253485.1 Algoriphagus aquaeductus
GTATCCATCCGAAGAACCACATCTTGAAGGGTAATGGAATGGGGACTAACGTTGCGGGATGGAAAAGACTATTCATGACACCTATCGAGAGCTGTTTACCAATTGGCAGCAATCCGGACTGAGTAAAGCTTCATTTTGCCATCGGGAGGGCATCTCCAAGGCGAGCTTTTACTACTGGAGCAAGAAGTTTGCAACCGATCTTCCCGCTTCCAATTCCCCGGTTGGATTTTCCAGAATCGAAGTTGCTGATCCTGTCTTGCCTACCCCGGTAGCCAGAATCACCTATCCAAGCGGAATCAGTGTGGAGCTTTTTGGGCCCTTGGATCCCGATCGGATCAAGGCCTTGCTTGTCTAATGCTGGCCTTATCGAGCGTTACCCGGTACTTTCTGTATGGGGAACCCACCGATATGCGGTTTGGGATCAACTCCCTGGCCGGTCTGGTTCGTAACCGGCTGGGCTTTGATCCCATGAGCGGAGACGTTTTTTTGTTTTTGGGCAAGGGGTCCAATCAGATCCGCTTGCTTCAATGGGACAGAGACGGGTTTGCCATGTATGTCAAGAAGCTGGAGCGAGGTACTTTTGAACGCCCAAGACTGAGCGGAAGCGCCATCACAAGCAGTCAGCTGACCCTGCTTTTACAGGGGGTAAAGCTCGAATCGGTGAGCTACAGAAAGCGCTATGACCCCTTAAAAAGAGGGTGAGAAAAGACAGTCTTTTTCTCGGAAAAAGTGCCTTGATTATGCTCAGAACGGCATTTTTTCACCTATCTTCACATCATGGAAGACAGGGAAAAAGACTACAAAAAGCTCTACGAAGAGACCCTGTTGACCCTGTCGGAGAAGGAAGAATTGCTGCTCTGTAAAGAGCAGGAACTGACCAGAAAAGAAGAGATCATCTCTGACCTGAAGTTTGAACTGGACAAGTTTTTAAGACAGCTTTTCGGAGCCAAAAGTGAAAAGCGCGACAGCCAAGCGGGCGAAAACCAACTCGGACTTTTTGAACTCGGTACCACCCGGGCCCAGCAGGAGGAGCTTTCCCAAGCTGCCGCAGTGATCGCAAAGCCGACTCCCAAGAAAAGAGCCAAAGGCACCGGCCGTATGCCGCTTCCCGAAGAGCTCCGAAGAGAAGAGATCGTCATCGAGCCTTCCGAATCTATCCAGGACTGTGTGAAAATCGGAGAAGAAGTCACCGAAGTATTAGAGATCATTCCCGCTTCCTTCTACGTGAAGCGCTATATCCGTCCCAAGTACGCCAGACCCAACGGAGAAGGCATTCTGATCGGAACACTCCCTGACCGGGTGATTGAGAAAGGCATCCCTTCCGAATCGGTAGTGGCCCACATGACGGTCGAAAAGTACGTCTACGGCAAACCGCTCCACAGACAGCTGGATCAGTTTACCAGAATGGGAGTCCGGGTTCCTGCCTCTACCGCCTCTGACTGGATCATGGCCGGATGGGAACAGCTGATACCGCTCTGGGAGCTTCATCGAATGATCGTTCTCAACCAAAAATACCTCCAGGTAGACGAAAGCCCGATCAAAGTCCTGGACAGGGACCACCCAAACGGAATCCATCAGGGATACATGTGGCTCTACCATGCCCCGGTAGACCGGCTGGTCCTGTTTGACTACCGCCGAGGCCGGGATCAATCCGGTCCCAAAGCCATGCTGGCAGACTTCAAAGGCATCATCCAGACCGATGGGTACAAGGTCTATCATGCCCTGTTTGAAAACCATCCCCATATCCATCTGACTTTCTGTATGGCCCATGCCCGCAGGTACTTTGTCCATGCGGTCAAGGACGATGAGAAGCAGGCCAACTATGTGCTGGACGAAATCCAGAAACTCTATCTGCTGGAGGAAAAGTTGAGAGCTGAAAAATCTACGTGGGAACAGCGAACTCAGGCCAGGGAAAAGTATGCCGAGCCGATTCTGGAAAAACTGGAAAAGTGGCTGGAGCAAAACCGATACAGCTACCGGCCGGTCAGTCCCATGGGCAAAGCCATCGGCTATGCCTACACGCGATGGGCAGGACTGAGTGCCTATACCCTGCACGGGCAGATGGAAATCGACAACAATCTGGTGGAAAACGCCGTCCGACCCCTGGCCATCGGCAGGAAGAACTACCTGTTTGCAGGATCACATCACGCCGCCGAAATGACCGCCGCCATGTACTCCTTCATGGCCAGTTGCAAAAGAAACCACATCAATGAGTTTGAATGGC
>NZ_QKTX01000039.1 GCF_003253485.1 Algoriphagus aquaeductus
AATCAACAACAGGCCTATTAGAAAATTCAACTACCTAACTCCTAAAGAGAAATTATTATCTTACAAACCCGTTGCACTTATTACTTGAACACGGCGTATGAAACATTTGCTAAATCAGATGTATTGAATTCTCCAAACGTTTTATTAACTGGAATGACAAATTGCCAAAATTTCCATACATTGTTGATCCCACGAATTTTTGTAGATCCATTAGAAAACTGGACAGATACTATTGCTTTTTTTCGATAGTTTACAGAAATCGAATACTGACCATTTGGCCTGGTTAATATTCTACGAAGTTTGAACCACCTTCTGCTTTTAACCAAAACTCCACCTAAAGGCACATCCGCATTAATTGAATTATCTCGCACTTTAATAGTCCCGGCCACAACATTTGTTGAATTTATTCGTGCATTTGTATCTGTAATAACTTCATCTTCATTTCCGGAAATTTCCATCATTAAGTTATACAGTTCCTTGCGGTTTATACCTAAATCATCAAGGGTTTTTGTTGCGTTTAAGGTATTATTTACAAAAGTTTCCCTTGCAATTGCACAGTTTGGATCAGTACTATTTGGGTCATAGCACCCTGGACGGGGAGTCCATGGGTCTACATCTTGGATATCTCCGTCATCCTCGTGGTACAAATAAACATCGGAGAGAATGTCATAAGGGACATTAATATTTATTGAATATTGAAAAGGAATTAGTGTATAGAAATATGTAATTCCATCTGCGCCTACAGCAGGATCATGATAATAGTCACCAATAAATTGAATGTCTTGGTCCAGGGGATAATCCCACAAATCATACCCGGTCTGTTCCAAAGCAATAAGTTGATCGTAATTCTGAGGCTTAAACTTAACATATTTATGAGTTGGACTAAGGCTAGTGGAGCAATTTGAACATCCTAACCTTCTATTTTCTTTTCGATATTTCGCTTCAAGAATCTGCATAGCCAATTTAGCATTTTCGATAGTGAAAGGGTTACTTCTTTTATTACCCAAAATCATAAGATTTTCAGGATCCCCTTTACCAACCATTTCCTCTATTGGATTTTGGTCAAGTTCATTAACTTCGCAAGATTGAATAAAAATCAGGCTCAGAAATAAAAAGAGTAGAATTTTAATTTTCATGATTATCTAAGTTTTATAAAATAATTTTAAAGTAAATATAATTGTGCGATTTATAAATATCTATTAGGAAATGATATATTGATTAGGAGAAAAATAACCAGTTTCAATAAATTTTTTAAATTTAATTAAATATTTTCAATATCAGACTTGTTAAATTGCATACACATCAGAACCGTCGTAGTGTAAAACTTCTGAAAATCTCTTGTTTCAAACAATAGCACCTATACCTAATCTTAATTCTACTAAACCCAAGAAGAGGAAATTAATTAGAATGAACTGTAAGTGAATTACCTAAACCAATTTCTGATTTCACCTTCCAATGATTCTATTTGAGGATCATTAGAATAACTTGAATCTATCTGATCAAATATTTTCTTCCGATTTAAATTTGCTAGGAGGATAAAAGATACTATGGTAAATAAAAACAAAAAACAAACAAACCAGTTTTGAAATTTGGAATAGTTAACTCGAGCAGCTTCTATAAGTTCTTTATTTTTCATGGAAAACCAATACATGAAAATGAAAACAACCACTAAGATCAAGAAATCTATTCCAATATTCGTAATCATTGGTTCAGACTTGAAGGAATAAAAGACCAATAGTAGATTTCGAATAGACACTCCTATCAACAATGTAACTAAAATTACTGCCCCTAGAAATGGACTTGGATTCTTAACTAATGTTAGAAACCAATACACCCTGTTTAAAATTAAAATAATATATCTCATGCTTATCTTGGTTTATCAAATCCCAGATTCAAGTTATAAATGCAACACTAAAGGTTTAAGGAAAGGAAGCCTAGGCTTCCTTTCCTTAGGCTGAATAACTAAATTAGTGTTGTCAT
>NZ_QKTX01000040.1 GCF_003253485.1 Algoriphagus aquaeductus
GAGGCTGTCTCAAAAGTAGATAGTTTAAAGGCTAGCTGATTTCTCGGCTAGCCTTTCTTGTTTAACTCAAAATGGATATTTTGAGGTGTGCAAAAACAAGACTCGAATATAGTCTTTAAAGACTACACGCCCAACCAGCTGATGCTTCTTCCGCCGAGTTTGGAGGAACTGATTCCAGCCCATCATCCTGCCCGTACCGTCAATTCGGTCATGGATCAGATTGATCTCTCCCCAGTCTTTGTCTACTACTCGCAAAACGGTGCCAGCAGCTACCATCCCCGGATGCTGCTGAAGATTTTGGTTTACGGTTATCTGGAAAACTGCTTTTCCTCGCGTAAACTGGAAAAGGCTACCCGGGAAAACATCGTGTACATGTGGCTTTCTGGGATGCAGCGTCCGGATCACCACACGATCAACCGCTTCCGCTCCGAGCGACTCAAACAGGTCATCGACGATATATTTTCCAAAGTGGTGCTGCTGCTTTACGAAGCGGAGCTTCTGGACATCAAAGAGGTCTATACCGACGGCACCAAGATCGAGGCCAACGCCAACCGTTACACGTTTGTCTGGGGCAAGGCGATCAAAAAGAACACCGAACGGATCAGCAAACAGCTCAAGGAACTCTGGGAATATGCAGGTTCGGTAGCCGCCCAAGAGTTGGACAGCCAAGAGCCGGACTTTATCAATCCCAGTCCTGAGAAAGTGTCCCAGACCGTGGACAAGATCAACCAGGCCCTGCAGGGCAAGTCTGTGGACAAAAAAGTGAAGCAAAAGCTAAACTATGCTAAAAAGAACTGGCCGGCCAAGCTGGAAGAATATGCCCAAAAAGAGCAGATACTGGCAGGACGGAACAGCTACTCCAAAACCGATCCCGATGCCACCTTCATGCGGATGAAGGAAGACCACATGAAAAACGGACAGCTCAAGCCCGCCTACAACCTTCAGCTCAGTACCCACGGACAGTTTGTGGTCAACTACTCTCTGCATCCCAATCCTACCGATACGTTGACTCTCAAGCCTCATCTGGAAAAATACTGTCAGCTCTACGGTTTCTATCCCTCAAATTGCACAGCCGATGCAGGATACGGCAGTGAGGAAAACTACTGCTTCCTGGAAGAAAACCAGATCGAAGCCTTCGTCAAGTACAACTACTTCCACAAAGAACTCCAACAGGAATCCAAAGGGAAGAAAGTCTACGGACTACTCGACAATCTGCATTACGACTCGAAAAACGACCGCTACATCTGTCCTATGGGACAACCGATGGAAAAAAGCGGTAAAAGCACCAGTAAAACATCAACCGGATTTATTCAGCATTATAGCCACTACCGAGCCAAGAACTGTTCCAGGTGCCCACTTGCGGCTGCCTGCCATCCCGGGGAGGGAAACAAAGTCATCAAGGTCAACACCAGACTCAAGCAACAGAAAGCCAAAGCAAAGGAACGGCTAACCTCAGAGCTGGGTATTCAGAAAAGAAAGCAACGGGCCACAGACGTCGAACCGGTTTTCGGACACCTCAAATACAACAAGGGCAGAAGCCGCTTTATGCTCCGGGGTAGCGAAAAAGTAGCCATTGAAACAGGTCTGCTGGCCATTGCCCACAACCTGGCCAAAATGGCGGGGTAAGCCTGCTTTGGGGTAGTTTTTAGCCTCAAAAACGCTTAAAAGCATACCCATGAACGCCTAAAGAAAAAATCAACTCCGTATCCAAAAAAGTGACCTCTGGTCAAAAAAATAGAGACCGAAAATCTAAAATCGGGCTCTATTGCGCAAAAACGGCTGTCCATAAATAGAAAACCTATTTATGAGACAGCCTC
>NZ_QKTX01000041.1 GCF_003253485.1 Algoriphagus aquaeductus
CCTGACTTCCGCGCTGGGACACCCGGATTAAAATCCGAAAAGGTCCTGAATCATTTTCTGCTCTTCGGTCAGGATCATGGTTTTTCTTAAGACTTCGTGTTTAGGTGTGACCACAGTAATCTCATAGATATTCTGAATAATCTCGATCACTTTCTCTGGGGTGAAGTCTGATTTTTTCTCTTTTAGCTGTCTGTCCAGCTCTTTGTAGACTTTGTAAGCGGTAAAATTCAGACAGATGTGAGCTTCTATCCGCTCTCGTTTAAAATGGAATATCGGTCTGATTTTCAGTTCGCTTTTTGCTACCCGAAACGCTTTTTCGATCTGCCAGAGGTGTCGGTAGTTTTGCAATATTTCCGCTACAGTCATCGTAGAGTTGGTCAGATAGCCTTTGAGCCCGTCCCACTTCTGGTCAAGGGTCACTTTTTCGGAATCCACTGCCAGAGTCACTTCCCCTTCCATTTTGAGGAATTTATTGTATCCCTTGTTGTTGATACTTGACTTGGTGAGTTTTCCCGACTTGAGGAGTTTTTCAAGCCTTGCCAGACCTTTCTCCCGGTTATATCGGTCCTTTTTTGCCCGATCCTCCGAATGGGTAACGACTAGTTTCAGCCCATCCTTTTCGATCAGATGTTTCTTTTCTTTGCCGAAGTCAAGGTTGAGTATCTTGTCTTTTACCTCATTGCTTTCACTCTTTATCCTTGCACCGAGAATAAATTCATACCCCTTCTTTATGAGTTCGGATACGTTGCGGTTGGAAAGCAACCCTGCATCAGCTACTACGGTAAGTTTTTGGAAACCGTACTTGGTTCGAAAGCCTTCCAGGATGGGCAGAAACGTATCTCCTTCGTACTTGTTGCCCTCAAAAATGTCATAAGCGAGCGGGTAGGCGTCTTTGCTGACCAGCAGCCCAAGGACGATCTGTGGATGCTTGTGTTTGCCGTCTTTCGAAAACCCCGCCTTTCTGACCTCGTCCTCTCTTTCGATCTCAAAGTATAAGGTGGTCACATCGTAAAAGACCGCATGGATCTCTTCTCCCAAGACCCGGAGTGTATGGGTATAGCTGATGTGCTGGACGATTTCCTTGTACTTGGAGTGGAGTTTGTCCATAAACCGATAGACCTGATCCTCCGAGTAGGACTTCTGCTCATACCGGTACAGAAACTCCGTCGTCTTGAGTTTGCTTTTGGGATAAATCAACCGGTACAAAACCAAATCCCTGAACAGCTCATCCTGAATCTGTCCAAAACCTATTTCATCGAAAATCTTCCCCAACACATACTTGATCCCAACAAGTCTGTGTGAGGTGATGGAGGATAAAACCTGCTCAAAAACCTCCCTATGGTTGGTAAAATCGATCTCCTGAAGTCCCACCAACTGACGGGCTTGATCCTTGGCCTGAACCATAAGACGCTCGATCTCATCAGGATCATTGCTCGAACCTACCGTCTTTACAACCTTATACTTGCCTTTGCTTTTGTCAATAATCTGGACACTGACCAGCCCGCTTTTATTGGGTTTTTTCCGAATAAACATGGTCCAAAATAAAAAAAACCAAGGCTGGGACACCCAAAATCAACGAATCAAAATCATACAAGATTAAATATCAATCAGTTACAAAAAACCGAAGAAAAGAACGCGGAAGTCAGGAAA
>NZ_QKTX01000042.1 GCF_003253485.1 Algoriphagus aquaeductus
TTTTCTGCCAATCCCTGATTATAGACAAATTGGATCCGGCTGTATAAGGCCCAAGTCTCATTGATCGGCGGCTTAAACTCATACAATCCAAACAGTTTTACATCCCGCTCTTCGTTGATCAGAAAATTCAGTACCGTGATGGCAAGCCATTTTCGGTTGGCAAAGCTATGCTCTACCCCCGCCAATGGGCTAAAACCCACGACTGAATTCCCTTCGCCACCGGCAGCCACCGCAAACCCTTTCTTCCCGATGCTGTAGTTAACCTGAAAAGGAATAATCACTGAGTTACCTATGGGATTTTCCTTATTCCAGTTTTCTGAAAAAACAGAAATCACCAAAAGGTCAAACTTACTGATAGGGGTAAATTTCTTCTTTACTATCAGCTGAAAGTTGAGTTGCTCATGGCCAAAAACCAATTCCAAGGGAATAGGAGGACCACTGGAAACCGGTTTGGCCGTGGAGGTGGGAGAAATTTCCTGGGATAGGCCCGGCAAAGAGGTCAGGAAGGAAACAAGGAGAAAGAAAAACAAGAAAGACGGACAAGGAGCTGATTTTAAATCCATTGGAATACATTTTAAGTAATCCAAAAGTAGACCAGCGAATGTCCCGAAGTTTTGCTCTAGCGCAAGGAATTGAGGCTAAAGCCCGTTTTTTAATCTGCTCAAGGTATAGGGAGTGACTCCCAGATAGGAGGCGACCAAGCGACTGGGTATCCGGCTCAAAATCAAAGGATACTGCCCAAGCAGCCACTTCAAGCGATCCAGTGCAGTCATCCCCTGAAGATCGTAGATCCGACGTTGGGAGGTGATGTAGGCATTCTGAAGGATATTTCGGTAAATTTTATTGACTTGAGGAGAAGTTTCTACCAGTTCGAAAAAAGCTGCCTTTTTAACCTCAAAAACGTACAAAGGCTCAATGGCCTGGAGATTCTCCACGGACTCGGTTCCTTCGATCATACTGGTCAGATTGGTCCCGAATTTATTTTCAAATGCAAAATACCGGGTCAGTTCAATCCCTTCCTGATTGACATGAAAAATCCGGAAGGACCCTTTGACCACAAAGTAAATGGATGAGCAAATTTCTCCCTGACGCAGAAGAAATTGGTTTTTTTGAAAATAAACAGGCAAAAAACGGGGTTTGATCGCTTCGAAGTCTGCATCACTCACAGGAGCAACCTCAGAAAAATAGGCTTTTAATTGAGCATAAGCATCAGGAGGGAATTTTGCCATTTACAGAGTTAAAGACAGGGGGAAAAGGGAGAACTTGAAAATAACTCAAAATTTCAGATATGTATCACAATCCCAGTCTGGGAGTAGTCAAATCATCATTAGGACTGGGTGGGATTTGCAATACTACCTCACCTCACCCCTTCCCGAAATCACTGCGCTCATCGGGACAGGCTTCCTTGAGGAGAGTGCTATTATGCATTTGAGAATCCAAGATTTGTAAACGCTTGGCACTTCTCTGGCTGATTGTCAAAAGCTTCGTTGTGTTAAGAAAGGGAATTTTGGGGAATTTCCCCGCACTACAAAACTAGTGGGTATTTATAGGGTTAAAATGAGGAAAATGAGGGAGGACGAAGGATTTT
>NZ_QKTX01000043.1 GCF_003253485.1 Algoriphagus aquaeductus
GCATCCCACTTTAAGGTTTTTAATCTCTTGGAAAGAGTGGTTTGCCCGATGTTTTTTTCAGACCAATTTTTCACATTTTCTACTCGTGTTGACTGGATTGCTTCTGAAATTTCTTCCTTTGATAACTTTCCTGTGAATGCGGCCAAACTTAGGGAAAGATTTGTGATTCCAGTCATGGGATTGTCTTGTATATAGTTTTTGTATTTCCCGAATGCGGATTCTATGCAGTCAGATGAACAAAGCATAGCGCCATTTTTATCCATAGGGCTGTTTTTGAGAGTTTCTCCTAGGTATTCAATCAAATTTTCTTCGACGAGCAGCAATCTGGGATTTTTGCTTTGACTGAGTAATTTTTCACAATCTTTGAGGGATGTTTCAGACAGTCCGTTTGTCTTTAGGATCAATTGGACAGCGTTTATGAATTGGTTGAGCAGATTAAGTTCCCGGATGAGGTACTGGTGCCCCAAGACCCAATTTAGATGGTTTTGTTCTTCTTGGTAGTAAGCTTGTGGAGCCTGTTCCAAGAAGTGTAGGACAGACATGCCCCAGTCCGCAATGGGTCTCAGATTCATAAATCTTGAATTGGCCCGCTGGGCAGGGGGAAGCAGGTGGGAGTTTTTACCCAAGGCTTGTGCCCCTCTTAGGTGAGCAAGCTTTTTAGTGTATTCAATAAACTCGGGGTCACTTTTATAAACACGTTCGACTATAATGGATATGCAGTGGGTGATATCATAAACATGAAAAATTTCCTTGATTCTCAGTGCTTTTCGGATGGAATTACCCTGGTCAGCGACAGCATACTTGATCGTTCCAATGGATTCTTCCAGCTTCTCAAGTTCCTGTGCGATCAGATCACCTGTCCAGCTGGATTTTGAGGCCAAAACTAAAGGAGTCAGGTCGCTGAAAATCAATCCTCTGTTGATTGGGATGTCCGAATGTCTGATTCCATAAACCAGCAGGAGCTTGTTTTGTCCAAACTGCACACTTTCATCAATAATAAGGACCCAATCGTCAGCCTTTTGAACAGGCTTGGAAAGCAGAAAGAATCCATACTTTTTAACCCAAAGCAATATGGTGGCATGTGAAGGAGTCCTTAGCGAACAATCAAAATAAAGATTCATGGAGACGATCACCTTGTTCAAGGCTCTGAAACTAACCGACGAGCAAAGTTTCAATGCCACACAAAAATGAATAATTGTCAGGGGATAGGTGTATCTTTTGGGACGTGAAAGATTAACCTTTAATACGACAGAATCTCGTTCAGTTTTTTTTTGATTAACTCCAGATCATGCTCGAGTTTGTCAGCTTTTTCCTTTTGAACCATATACTTTTCTTTCCATCCATCTCTACTCTTAATGAGTTCCTTGCGTCGTTTATTTAATTCTTTGTTCTCCAGTCTTCTGGAAATGGCTCTCTCTTTCCAACTTGTGCTATCATCTTCCATAGGTCAATAAATTTAGACTATGGAATATACTAAAATGGGGTGTAAAATATTTAATTTCAAATCAAATATTTTACACCCCACCTG
>NZ_QKTX01000044.1 GCF_003253485.1 Algoriphagus aquaeductus
TGTCATTCCCTGAAATAGGTTGACCGTTTTTAAATCTGAATCAAGATGCTAAAAACGGGAAAAAGGATCAAATCGAAGCGTACTTTTTCGGAAGAATTCAAACGTAAATTGGTAGAGGAGTATGAAAAGGGTCTCATGTCAGTTCCCCAAATGGAACGATATTATGGCATTTCCAACAAGTTGATCTATAACTGGATTTACAAATACTCTACCTATAACGAAAAGAATGTCAGAATTGTGGAGCTAAAAGAAAGTCAAACCAATCGGTTGAAGGAACTAGAAGAAAAGGTCAAGGAGCTTGAGCGGGCCGTTGGCCAGAAACAGATTATGATTGATTATCTGGAAAAGATGATTGATCTGGCAAAGGAGACCTATTCGATCGACATTAAAAAAAACTCCAACACCCCACACTCTGGTGGTTCCAAACCAACAGGAAAGCAATGAGCTATTCACTCAATGAACTTTATCGGACTGTTGGAGTCAGCAAGCAAGCTGTCAAACAGGCCAAGCAAAGACAGGATCGATTTGATCAGGAACTTGCTGAGCTGGTAGTTTTGGCCGATCAGCTCAAAGAGGAGCATCCTGGGTGTGGGGTCGAAAAGATGTATTATACCCTGAACCCAAAGTGGATGGGAAGGGATCAGTTCTGCAAGATTTTCCTGAGTCTTGGTTATGGTGTGAAACGGATAAGAAACTATCAAAGAACCACTTACAGTGGTGGCTGCTTTTATCCCAACCTAATTGAAGGGATGGTTGTCACCAGACCATTTCAGGTCATTCAAAGCGATATCACCTATTTCTACCTAGATGGCAGACATTACTATCTGGTGTTTATCATAGATGTATACACCCGATTGGTGGTCGGTTATTCGGTCAACGATCATATGCGAACAGAAGGCAATCTGGAAGCCATGAACATGGCCTTTAAGGTCTTGGATTTTCTGCCCTGGGGCCTGATTCACCATTCGGATAGAGGTGCCCAGTATAGTAGCAGGGAATACACCCAACTGCTCAAAGACAACAATATCCATGTGAGCATGGGGTTGGTGGCTTGGGAAAATGCCTACGCAGAACGGATCAACGGAATCATCAAAAACGAATACCTGAAAAGATGGAAGATCAAAGATTATAAAGACCTAAAGAAAAAAGTGGAAAAAGCGGTCATCAGTTACAACACAAAACGATTGCACCGCGCCTTTGGAATGAAGTGTACTCCCATGGGATTTTATCAAAAACTGGTAGATTTACCCGCCCAAGAAAGACCGACGGTGAAGGTGTATACCGAAGGAAAGAAAAACTTCTTAGGGGCGTCGAGCCCCTTCGAAGTTTGCCCAAGAGAAGAACCTCTGGCTCATGTATGCCCGATGGAATTTATTAATGAATGTTGAACCAAACGGTCAACGCTATTTAGGGAAGGTCA
>NZ_QKTX01000045.1 GCF_003253485.1 Algoriphagus aquaeductus
GGATCAGTCCTAAAAGTTGGGGGATTTAGGTCAATGTGGTTTCTTTGTTAAAAAAAAGAATTGGAAGAAAAGGATTACCTCAGTTTGGTTTTGCCTCAGGGGCTTTTGGAATTTTTTAAGGTTACTTCAGCAGTCCTAAAGGACAATACTTATCAGATTTATTTGGAAGAACTCAATATTCACCCTGAACATCTTCAAGGAGTGAAGCTCACATCCAAAGGTTTTTTTGAGGAAGTTACTATTCAGGATTTCCCCCTGAGGGGTAAAGCTTGTTTCCTGAAAATAAAGCGGAGAAAGTGGTTGAATGAAGAGACGGGAAAGAATGTAAGCAGGGACTGGAATTTGGTAGCTAACGGCACGCGAATGACACAGGAATTCGCGCTTTTTTTAAAAAGGAACGACTGGACTCGTCCCCTGTAAGTTGTAAGAGTCTTGCCGAAAACTTCCATGTGAATGGAAAGGTCCTTGAACATCAGTATGTTTTTCATCTCAGTGACTTTCAGACTTGGTCTCAGAAATCCCATGCCAAGGATTGGATTCTCTTTCCGGAAAATCTGGGCACCCACCTCAGCATTGATGAAACTTCCCTTTCTCAGGGAGAGCTCTATACCGTACTGACCAATAAAGCCGCCAAAGGCAAAAAGGGAGCGTTGGTTGCTATGATTAAGGGAACTGACAGTGAGCGGGTAATTGATGTGCTGAGAAAATTACCTGAGGGCAAACGAAAGAAAGTCAAGGAAGTGACCCTTGACATGGCAGCCAGTATGGAACGAATTGTCCGCAGGAGTTTTCCTAAAGCACTGTTGGTTACCGACCGGTTTCATGTCCAGCAGCTCGTACACGAGGCGGTTCAGGAAATGAGAATTGCCCACAGATGGGAAGCCATCGAACAGGAAAACAAAGAAATGGAGCTGAGCAAAGAGTGCGGCAAGCCATTTATCTCCAATAGGCTCGAAAACGGAGACACAGAAAAACAACTGCTTGCCCGAAGCAGATACCTGCTTTTCAAGGGAGAGGACTCTTGGACTCCCTCCCAGGCTCACCGGGCAGAAATACTTTTTCACAGGTATCCCGATCTGGAAAAAGCCTATAAACTGTCCAGGTCTCTTGCCCGAATCTATCAGACTAGCAAAATCAAAGGAGTAGCTTTTACCAAACTGGCTCTATGGTACAATGAAGTGGAACAAGCTGGATTTAAATCCTTCAACACGGTATCCAGAACCATCCAAAATCACTATGAAACCATCCTCAACTTCTTCGAAAACAGAAGCACAAACGCCTCGGCCGAATCATTCAACGCAAAAATCAAAGCCTTCAGAACACAGTTTAGAGGAGTTTCAAATATTGAATTCTTCCTTTTTAGACTCTCAAATATCTATGGCTAAAATTTTAACCTCCCCAGATAGTAAGACTGATCC
>NZ_QKTX01000046.1 GCF_003253485.1 Algoriphagus aquaeductus
TTTAGGTTTACCACAACTTCAAATTACAGCGGATGAAAAATACACATTTCTTCGGACAGCCGATTTTTTCTCAACTTCTTTCTTTGATCGATAAGGGTATTGTGTCCAAAGTGGTTTCCAAAAACCAATCAGATCGGTACTACAAAAGCTTTGATACCTGGCAGCATCTGGTCACGATGCTGTACTGTTCTTTCAGCGGAGCCACCTCGCTCAGGGAGTTGTCTACGGGTCTTTTGGCTTGGCAGAACAGACTCATTCATATCGGAATACCCAAAGCACCCCGTAGGTCCACCATCTCTGACGGGAACAAGCGACGGCCAAGCGAGGTATTCAGGGAGCTCTACCTTTCACTTTTTGAGAAGTACAGGGGGCTTTTGCCGGACAGCCGACTCAAAATCGAAGTGATTCAGAAACTGTTCATTGTGGATTCGACCGTCATCAGCCTGTTCAAAGATATCCTCAAGGTGGCCGGAAGGCCCCGAAAAGATGGCAGGAGCAAAGGGGGTATCAAAGCCCACGTGATGATTCATGCGGCTGAACTGATGCCCTGCCTGGTCAGATTTACAGAAGGAAGCCGTCACGACCACACCTTCCTCAAGTATCTCCATCTGCCGGAAGGTTCATATCTAGTGATGGACAAGGGATACACAGACTATCACCAGTATGCCCAATGGACTGACAGAGGAATTTTCTTTGTGTCCAGAATGAAGAACAATGCAAAGTTTGAAAGCCTGGAAGAAATAGAACTGCCAGAAGACCGAGACCATGAAATCCTCAAAGACGAAACCATCACCGTCCAGTACACCATAGACCAGAAAAAACATCCGCTCAAACTCCGCAGGATTGCGTACTGGGACCAAAAGAACCAAAAACTGCTCATCTTCCTGACCAACAATCTGGAACTGGAGGCATCCACGGTGGCCGCTATCTACAAGCACCGCTGGCAAATCGAGCTGCTGTTCAAAAAACTCAAGCAAAACTTTCCGCTCAAATACTTCTTGGGAGACAATCAAAATGCGATAGAAATCCAGATTTGGTGTGCCCTGATCTCTTTGTTGCTAATGGAAGTAATACGAAAGCAACTCAAAAAACCTTGGGCTTTTTCCAACATGGTAGCCATCGTCAGATTCCACCTGCCCAGCTACGTCCACTTGACCAATTTCCTCAACAATCCGGAAAAAGAACTCCAGGAAAGCCTCGCAAAATCCTCCCAAATGAGCATCTTTCCAACTTAGGGGGCTTCACTTT
>NZ_QKTX01000047.1 GCF_003253485.1 Algoriphagus aquaeductus
CCCAGATTCAAGTTATAAATGCAACACTAAAGGTTTAAGGAAAGGAAGCCTAGGCTTCCTTTCCTTAGGCTGAATAACTAAATTAGTGTTGTCATGCAGAAATTCAATCATCTCAGCCCAGAACAAAGGTACCAAATCGAAATTTTAAACAAAGCCGGAACCAAGCAAGTGGAGATAGCCAGGCTCATTGGGGTCCATAAAAGCACCGTGAGCAGAGAACTCAAGCGGAATACCGGAAAGCGAGGACCTCATGCCAAAGTATATTCAGCCAAGATTGCTATAGATCGGACTCATGAACGCCATCGCCTCAAGCGAAAGAAAATCCGATTCACTGAAGCCCTGAAAGAACAAGCCAGAATGTGGCTGGAACAGGACAAACTCAGCCCGGAACTCATCGCTGCCCAATGGGAAAAACAAGAACAGCAAGGCGTATCCCATGAGACCATTTATGACTGGATTTGGAAAGCCAAGAAAAGCCGCCATTCGAGTTTGATTCAGGACAGAGGCCTGTACAAACATCTCAGACACGGCAAACGAAAACAAAAAAGAGGCAATTACAGGCAAAATAGAGGCGTTATCAAAGAACGTGTACCGATCGACCAAAGACCTGAAATCGTTCAAAACAGGGAACGATTAGGGGATATAGAAGTAGATTTGATGATGGGTAAAAACCACCAATCTGCCTTACTAGTCATGACAGATAGAGCTACTCTAATCACGACAATGGACTTCCTCCCTTCAAAAGAAGCAGAGCTTGTCAAGGCCAAAATCGAACAGCGCATTGAGTGGATCGGACCCAGCTGGATCAAAACCTGCACATTCGACAACGATATGGCTTTCGCCTTGCACCATGAAATAAGAGACAAATATGGAATCAAAACCTTCTTCACCAGACCCTATACTTCTCAAGACAAAGGAACAGTAGAAAACCGAATAGGACTCATCAGAGCATTCCTTCCTAAAGGAACTGACTTAAATGAAATCACCGATCAAACCATCGCAGAAATAGAACAAAAAATCAACAACAGGCCTATTAGAAAATTCAACTACCTAACTCCTAAAGAGAAATTATTATCTTACAAACCCGTTGCACTTATTACTTGAACACGGC